>NZ_JACHCR010000002.1:145077-484361 GCF_014205845.1 Mucilaginibacter cryoferens | reverse complement strand
GTTATTAACAAAGAAAAAGAAGCAAAAAGAAAGCTTCAACAATAATAATAATAACCTATATTATTTTGTTGAAGCTAATCTAAAGGCAATGACGGTGGCGAGAGTGTTGTGTTTTAAAAAAATACTGATAATCAATACCTTGAAATTGTGTCATTACAAGGTACGAAGCAATCCCCAATGTAGAGACGCATAATTGCGTCTCCCGCATGCAAATCACACATGCGAATCAACCTTGCAAATCGGACTTGCAAATCGGACTTGCAAATCCTGAATGTCCTGCGGGAGACGCAATTATGTGTCTCTACAACAACAGCACTGCTTTCTGACTACGTCTAACTGTTTTTTCCAGGTTAATCCTCGTTCTCACTCGCAATAACGGCGGAGAGAGTGAATAATCAATAAATACTGATAATCAACATCTTAAACATAAATCATTATAAGGAAACGTAGCTACTTTTTATTAAAAGTAACACCAGGCCAGTCATCCGTACGGAATGGCGAAGCAGGCAAATCGACCCCGTTATATAAATTACATACCGGGTTTATTCCCCAGGCGTAGCGCACTGCCACCGGATTGGCAACCTGCGGGCAGCTTACCACCACTTTATCGCCAGCAATAACGGCATCGGCCCAGTAAAATTTCTGATCGGCACCGGCAACAGAAAACCCTTTTAGTGGTTGGCCATCGGGAGTTTTAAGTGCGCCGGATGTGTAGTTAAATGATAGCGTTACTTTATTATCGCTGATACTGTATTTTTTAAATACCGGGCCGGAGTAATCTATTTTACTACCGTAGGTTTTGGCAAGGGCAATAAGAGCCAGCCTACGCCCTACCTCCTGTTTGTTTTTGGGATGAATATCAAAACCGCCCAAATCAATAGCCACAATCATACCTGTGTTTGGCAGGGATAAAGTTTTAAGCTGTGCCTCGCGCAGTTCGGCCCAGTCTGATGCAGAAGGTTTGGGATCTGTTATAAAATAGTTAGCCAGCTGTACAAAGTAAAATGGAAAGTTGCCCTCATTCCACCGTGTGCGCCAATCCTGTATCATAGTTGGAAACAGTTGTCTATATTGATAGGCCCTGCCCGAATTTGATTCGCCCTGGTACCAGATAACCCCTTTTATAGCAAATTGGGTAAAGGGGTTTATCATCGCGTTAAACAACACCGACGGCCGGTTAGGGCTTCTAGGATCTGTTGGATAAGGCGGCATGTTTTTTAAGTTAAGGCCAACATGGTATTGCCAGGCATTGTTTAACGGTATTTGCGTACCACCCTCATTAGCCAGGTACAGTAATTTAGCATCGCCATACAAACCACCGTTGCTGCCACTGTCAAACACCCTTATGGTTATCACATTATCGCCGGCCTTAACCAAATTGCCGGGAATTGTATAGTTTCTGAGCGCGTTGTACGCATTAGTTTCGCCCACTTTTTCACCGTTAAACCAGGTAATATCCGCATCATCAACGGTGCCCAGGCTTAGTTTAAGGGGTTTACCGGCCCATTCGGCCGGTACCGTCACTTTTTTATGCAGCCACAGTACACCATCAAAATTAGGCAGTGTTTTCTCTAAAAACGACGGTAAAACCATATCATGCCATTGCGAAACATCCAGATCTTGGGCAAGCCAAAGCGGCTTACCCTGGCTATATCCCGAATCTTTTTCGACAATAAGGTTTTGCCACTGCTGTGTTTTAAGCAGATAGTTTTTCTGGGCATCGTCCTTAGTTTCTGTTTCAACAGTTGTAACGGGATCTACAAAATCGGGTATTATTCTTAAAGCGGTGCCGCTTGTCCACGCTTCGGCAACAGTGCCGCCCCATGAGGTGTGGATCAAACCGATAGGTATATTTGTTTTTTTATAGAGTTCCCTCGCAAAAAAATAGGCAGCCGACGAAAATTCGGCAACGTTCTCTGGCGTGCAGGGGGTCCAGCCACCATGCGTTACCTTTGCATCAGCCAACGGCAGGTTACTGGTAACGTGCTCTACCTGCAGCAAACGAATATTGGGATAGTTGGCTTCGGCCATCTCCTTTTCATAATCTTTTATTTTACCCCAACCGGCCACAGGCATTTCCATATTGGACTGGCCCGAGCACAGCCACACCTCCCCTATCATTACATTTTTTAATTCGGTAATGTCACCATCAGAAATACCAATGGTAAAAGGACCACCGTATGATGGTGTTGATACCTTCACTTTCCAGTTACCATCCGCATCGGCAACAGTACTATACTTTTTGCCAGACCAGGTAGTGGCTATTGTTACTTTTTTACCCGGTTGGGTTTTACCCCATATAGCAGCTTTTGTTTTTTGCTGTAAAACCATATTATCGCTAAAAACCGATGGCAGCGATACTTTGGCAAAGCTTAGCTGAACTGCGAACAGCAACGCAAACACAGTACCTAAAATTGATTTGAACATTATGATATAATTTAATAAGGAGGTGTAGTTTTCTGAAAAGTTAAAAGTACCATGTTACTTTTAACTTTTCATTCATTCGCTATTTAATTTTAAACGCTTGCCAACAAATATAAAGGCAAGTTAGCATATTTGCTAAATCGTTTTATAAAAAAGTTATATCACATTAAAGATGTAAATAGTATCAAAAACAAAACCCGGTAAAAAACCGGGCTTCGTACAGTTATGTGATATGGTAAGGTCAAATATGGGCAATCGTGTGTAAAAAAATAAACTCATAAATGAGTTACAATTTTAAATGTTCTATTTATTTTTAATGGCCCACTGCTTTAAAGCAGTTATAGCATCGTATAATACGCCCGCCTCTCCCCTAAAATCACCAGATCCTTTTGGGGCGCCGGTTCTAACATCGTACCATTCAAAAAAACCTTTGTTGGCTATGGCCCTGTCCAGCATCGGAGATAACTCATGATAAGCATCATTTACATAGCCGTAGTTAATTAAAGCTCCCATCATGCGGCCACCAAACCATGTCCAGTCGCCACCATTTTGGTAACTATACGCCCCCACGTTCGGATATCGTTCTGTTGGGTATGGTGGATACACGGTAATGCCTATAGTGGCATATTTTTCTTTGGCAGCCGCGGCTACCATTTGCTGGTTTATTTCTTTAACCTCGGCAGGTGTATTAAAACCAGCCAAAATAGCGCATATCGATCCACCCAGGTACAGGATCTCTTTTTCATTAAAATCGGACGCAAAGGGGCTGCCATTCAAATATATGTGCGGTATGTATTTCTGCGCCTTCTTGTCCCAAAGATATTTACGCACGTTTTTGGTAACGTTTGCAGCAACAATTGCCCAGTTTTGTTTGGCAGTGTAGCTTTTTGGTTTCATGGCAATAAAATCGTGCAGCGCTTTCACATACATGGCGTTATCGTATATATCAACACACCATTTTGTTTTATCGTTTATAGCCACTCCCCAGCCGCTTTCGGCTTGCACATCGCCCCAATCAATAGTGGTTGCACCGGTAACCAGGCCATATTGTGCTGCCCATCTATCTTTTTGAATATAGCTAAATGCATTTTCCATACGTTCGAGCACTGTTTTACCTCCAATAACCTCCGTAAGGATCGTTTTATCTCCGGTAACATCAACATATTTTTTTACAGCCTGCACCAATGACGATTCCTGGTCTGTTTCAACCGTATTTTTGTGCGCCGCCCATCCGCGCAGTAAAGGCGAATACCTGTATTTATAGCCTACATTGGCCTTAGTACTATCAACAACGCCATCCACTATATCGCCACCGTCGCCCTGAATCCTGAAGAACATCAGGAGTTTTGCTTTCACTTCTTCTTTAGGATGCGCTTTAAGCGAGCCTTTAATAAAAGTATTAAAATCTCGAATCCAAACCTCGTTATAGGATGTGCCCGCCGAGAAGCCCGAGAGTAATTTTAAGGCCCTGGATTGAATAGTATCTAAACGGCTATCGGCCAGGATAGATTTTGCCAGCGCAGCGTTATCTGTAACCTGGGCATTTGCATTTAAACCAACAAAAAGTGATAAAGAAATAAAGGCAGGCAGTAATAGTTTCATTTAAAAATTGGGTTTTATTATTGAAAGAACTTTTTATACACCGGTGCAATTAAGCACCGCATGTTGATTTATAATTATTATGTACAAACATAAATGAATATTCAAAACTTTACTTTTATTTAGCAAAAATTTACAAGAGAGTTCATTTTTTTATTGAAAACTTGTATTTTTTTTACATTTTTCAGGTACATACATATAAACATGTTATGTTTATTAATTTATCACTTAATTTGTAATACATATAGCCTATAAAACGCTATTAAATACCGGGATATGAAACTTTCTATCGATCATAAAAGCGCGGTGCCGCTTCATATACAAGCAGAAAACCTGTTGAGGGAGTTGATAAAAGATCCCGAATATCAAGCGGGCAAACTGCTACCTAACGAGGTAGACCTGGCCAAAATATTGGCCATATCCCGTACCACCCTTCGCCAGGCCATCAACAAACTGGTTTATGAAGAACTTCTGATTCGTAGAAAAAGACTCGGAACTAAAGTAGCTCATAAAAAAATGAGCTCAAAATCAATGAATTGGCTTAGTTTCACCCAAGAAATGCAGGCACGTGGTATCCCTGTTAAAAACTATGAGCTACATGTAAGCTGGGTATACCCAGACGATTATATAGCTAACTTTTTTGATATCAAAACCGAGAAAAAGATAATGAAACTGGAGCGGCTAAGGGGTAATACCGATGAAGCTTTTGTTTATTTTGTATCCTATTTTCACCCACGAATAGGCCTTACAGGCGATGAAGACTTTAAAAGACCATTATATGAGCTGCTCGAAACAGACCACTCTGTGGTGGCCAACCTATCTAAAGAAGAAATAAGCGCAAAAGCTGCCGACAAGCTTATTGCAGGCAAGCTGGAAATTACCCCCGGCAGCCCTGTATTGTTCAGGAAACGCTTTGTTTTTGACCAGGGCGATAGACCAATGGAATACAACCTGGGTTATTACAAAGCCGAAAGTTTTGTTTATACTGTAGAAGCCAGACGCAACAGTTAAATTTTTATAATCTAAGAAGCTGTCTAAATCAGAACAAATTTGCCAATTCAATTAGTACTATTTGCTTGGCAACTATTGCTTTTTATACAAACAATTAGCAATCAACCCAGTCCAACCGGTTTGGTGTGATGCACCTGCACCGCGGCCGTTGTCGCCATCAAAAAACTCATAAAAAAGGATATGATCTTTAAAATGAGGATCGGTTTGCATCTTTTGGTTATTGCCAAATAGTGGGCGGTTACCTTTATCATCCTTCAAAAATATTTTAGATACCCGGCCGTACAGTTCGTCGGCCACCTCTTTTAAATTCATAAACTTGCCAGATCCTGTTGGGCATTCCACTTTAAAATCGTCGCCATAGTAGCGGTGAAACTTGTGTAAGCTATCGATAATAAGGTAGTTTATTGGCATCCAGATGGGGCCGCGCCAGTTGCTATTGCCACCAAAAAGTCCGCTATCGCTTTCGGCCGGTGTGTAAGCTATGCCAAAATTTATCCCGTTGATATCTACTTTATAAGGATGATCCAGGTGATATTTTGATAGTGAACGGATACCATAATCACTTAAAAACTCCTTTTCATCTAACATATATTTTAGCAGCGATTTCATCCGATAGCCACGTAACAGGCTGATCAAATGCCGGCCTGTACTGCTTCTTTCATTCCAACGGGAAACTAAGGAAGCCAGATCCGGCCGCATTTCGGCAAACCATTTCATCCGCTCCTTAAATATCGGACTATCGGTTATGTCGGCGTCGTCCAACACTTCGGTGGCAAATAAGGGTATCAAGCCAACAATGCTTCTCACCTTCATTTTTACCGATCCGTTATCAGGGAAGCGTAACTGATCATAAAAAAAGCCATCCTCCTCATCCCAAAGCCCCTCGTTGTTATCGCCAAGATTAGACATCGCGCCTACGATATATATAAAGTGCTCAAAAAACTTCGAGGCGATATCTTCATAGGCCTTATCTGTTTCTGCAAGTTCGGTGGCTATGCGCAGCAAATTAAGCGAGTACATGGCCATCCAACTGGTACCATCGGCCTGCTCCAGGTGCTGGCCGGATGGCAAACGGGTATTTCTATCGAACACTCCGATATTATCCATCCCCAAAAAGCCACCTTCAAAAATATTGTTCCCGGTTTCATCCTTACGGTTTACCCACCAGGTAAAATTCAGCATCAGCTTATGAAAAATACGCTCTAAAAAGTAGGTATCGCCTTTACCGTTGTTAGCAGCCTTGTCAGTTTTATAAATATTCCACACAGCCATGGCGTGTACCGGCGGATTTACATCGCCAAAATCCCATTCATAGGCTGGCAATTGCCCGTTTGGGTGCATGTACCAATCGCGGGTGAGCAATACCAGTTGATTTTTGGCGAAAGCCATATCAATAGTAGCCAGCGGCAGGCAATGAAAAGCAAGATCCCAGGCCGCAAACCATGGGTACTCCCATTTATCGGGCATGGAGATGATATCTTTAGTATTTAAATGCTTCCATTTGCTGTTACGGGCATTTTCACGCTGTTGAGGTGGCTCGGGCTGACCAGGGTCTCCATTGAGCCATTGACGTACGTCGGAATAATAAAACTGCTTATTCCACAACATGCCGGCAAAAGCCTGGCGTTGAATTAAACATTTGTCGGCATCGTTTTTATTACTGTAAACATCCTGGTAAAACTGGTCGGCCTCGGTTACACGAATATCAAATATGTGGTCAAAATCTTCGAACCCATAATTAGCATCGGGCGAAAGCCTTAAGCGTAACACGAGGCTTTGCTTTGCCTCAATGCTAATATCATAGTTAATAGCGGCCTTAGTACCAGTATTTTTAGGGTTGATGGTATCGGCACCGTGTACAATATGATCGTTAATGCCATCCTTATGGTATTTTACACCGTTATCGAAGTTATATAACCTACCGTTATTGGTCTCGTTATCGCAAAAAAGCACCTGCGATTTACTTTCAGCATGCAGCCAAAGCTGACCAAGGTCTTCGTGAAAAATTGAGGTAACACCATTACTGCCACCTGCAATAATAGGTTTATAATTATCATAACCCCAACTCCAGGTATTGCGGAACCATAGGGTAGGCATTACATTTAATAATGCAGCTGCATCTCCCCTGTTGTGGATAGTTATTTTGATTAGAATATCATCCTGTGCGTTTTTTGCGTATTCGGTAAATACATCAAAGTATTCGTCTTTATCAAATATACCTGTATCAATAAGTTCAAATTCTGGGTCGTTACGGGTGCGGCGTTTATTTTCGTCGACCAACCAGGCGTAAGGAAACTCATTTTGCGGGTATTTGTACAATGTTTTCATGTACGAATGCGTAGGCGTACTATCCAGGTAATAGTAAAGCTCCTTTACATCCTCGCCATGGTTTCCTTCGGGATTGCTGAGCCCAAAATAGCGTTCTTTGATAATGGGATCTTTTTTATTCCACAGCGCAATGGCAAAGCAGAGGTTTTGTTGCCTGTCGCAAATACCGGCAATGCCTTCTTCGCCCCAGCGATAGGCTTTGCTACGGGCCATATCATGGGTAATATAGTTCCAGGCATCGCCGTTGGCACTGTAATCTTCCCTAACGGTACCCCATTGACGGTCGCTCACATAAGGGCCCCATTTTTTCCAGCTCGAATCCTTTAACCTTGATTGTTCTGCATTCATTAGCGCAAAGTAGGTTTATTTACAAGAAATAGCAGAATTGTTGAATATGTTTTACATGAGGGTGAAGAAAATCCCTTCATACTTCAAACAAGCAATATCAATGCACTACCTGCATTAAATTATTTCAATACAGGTAGTGCAAAAGTTAATGTTTTTATATAGTAATACCGTTATGCCCAGGCATTTCTCAAAAAGCGCAACCAGTTACCGTGCATCATATTTTCAATATCTAAATCTGTATAGCCACGTTTTTTCAGCAAGTTGGGCACCTTTTGCAGATCGGCAATGGTTTCCAGGTCATACGGGCATTGCTCACGACCGAAGGCGCCATCCAGATCGGTACCCATCCCCACGTGCAGGGCATTACCGACTATCTGGCAAATATGATCTATATGGTTTACCATTACCTCCATATTACAGTTCATCCCTTTTGGTGTTGATACACCTCGTACCCAGCCCGGCACCATCATCCAGGCATCCAGGGCAGCACCAATAACGGCACCACGCTCAGTAAGTGCCTTTATCATATCATCGCTATACTGGCGGTTGTGGTTAACCAACGCGCGGCAGTTGTTATGACTGGCCCAAACATGTCCGTTAAAGTGATCCAGCGCTTCCCAAAAACTATCATCGCATAAATGGGTAGCATCCAAAATAATGTTTAGCCGTTCCATTTCCTTTAACAGTTCGTGTCCTTTCGGCCCCATGTAACCGGTTGCATCGGTACCCTGGGCATATCTGCCCGGGCCATAATGCGCGGGGCCAACAGCACGTAAACCGTAATTATAGGCCCGCTCCAAATGCTGAACAGTTACAATAGAATCAGCCCCTTCTAAGCTGAGTATATAACCGATAGCTTTATTTTCTGTTGACGTACCGTTGTTCCAGTAAGTGAGATGTTTTTCTAAAGATGCCAGGTTGTTTACCTGTACCATTTCGCCGGCATCTTCCATGGCTTTGTACCATGCTACCTGCCCCTGGGTTTGCGCCCATGCCTGCTCTGGTGAGTGCCAGCCGGGTAAAGGATTGCCTGGCGCCACATAACGGCCAATTTGCGTAGCTACAACCAAACCTATATTGCCTTTACGCAGTTCGGGTAAGGTAACTACAGCCCTGGCACGGTCGGGCTTATCAGTAAGGCCCTCTTCGCGGCTGTTTAACTCTGCAAGTGGGCGGGTTAAATCGCGATTCCACTCCAGCGCATTCATACTGAGGTCTAAATGGGCATCAATTACAAACATAATTTGGAAGATATCAGATAGTGATCTTACGGTCGCGTGCGGCGTTTAACCATTCACCCGTAAGTGTTTTATTTTCAATAGTAAAAACCCGTTCATATAAAGCCACAGTTGGGCATACATGCTGCGGAATACCGTACAGCACATCGCCTATTTGGTAATGATGGCCTTTACCGGCATCAACTACCAGGTGCTCTTCGCTCTGGCTAACCGGCACCAGCTCTGGCGCGTTTAAAAAATAAATGCGCTTGCCAAGCTCGTTCTCGGCTGATATGGATTTATGCCCAACATCTAAACAAACCTTAGTAGTATCGGGTAACGAAACCACCCTGGTAACCACCAATATGGCGGGCAAAAAAGGTTGCTCGGGTACGCCCAATTCATAACCTCTATCCCAGTAAACAAACGTACCGGGACTACACTCTATAACAGGTCGCTTTGCATGAATAGAAAACGTTGGCGATCCCCCAGCCACAATAACAGGTTCGGGGTATCCTCTGCCTTTAAGGTCCTGCTGTAGTTTTAAAACCGGTTCAAAACCGGCATTGCAAAGTTTGGTTCTTTTATCCAAATCAACCTCATGAATATGACCATCATAGGCATGCAGGCCCACCGGGTTTAAACCCGGCAGTACCGCGCAATCCATATACAATTGCAGGGCCTCAAAACCGGGAGCAATACCTGTTCGGTTCATCCCCACATTTAAATCGAGGTATACATCGATGGTTAACTTATATTGTTTAGCTGCATCTGATATCTCTTTAGCGGCAACATCGTTATCAACAATACAAGAAAACTTTGTTTGAGGATAGGCATGTATTAGCTTAATAAACCGGTACAGCTTTGGCCCAACAGGTTGATAAGCCAAAAGCACATCCGGTGCTTTGCATAAAGCCAGCAGTTCGGCCTCTGCAATGGTAGCACATTTAAACTTATTGATTCCAGCCTCCAACAGTAGCCCGGTAACTTCTTTGTTTTTATAGGTTTTTACATGCGGCCGCAAACGCGCCACATCATCGATGATGCCTTTAAGCACACCAATGTTTGCCGTTACCCTATCGGGATAAACCACCAAAGCCGGGGTATCCAGCTTATCAATATCATGTATGATATACCAATTTTCAGTCATTATTCTTTATTCTAAAGCCGATTAAAGTACTATCTCAGTTTTTCCCGTTATAGGTATTGATTCCTGGCTCTTGATGCTTGGTTTAAACCAATTCAAACAAAGCCTCAATTTCAACAGGGATATTATCTGGTAACGACCCCATACCTACAGCGCTGCGCACACCAATGCCGTTTTCTTCGCCCCAGATTTTTGCAAAAAGTTCACTGGCTCCGTTTATGATGAAGGGGTGCTTTTCGAAGTTAGAGGTACAGTTTACCATACCTAGTACTTTTATAACCCTTTTCACCTTATCTAAACTACCTATATTGGCTTTAATAGTAGCCAGCATAGCTAAACCAACCTGGCGGGCGGCCAGCTTGCCATCTTCCATATTAATGGTATCGCCAATGCGGCCAATTATCAGTGTACCATCATCTTGTACCGTGCCGTGGCCAGATAGGTACAGGTATTTTCCATCAACTAAACATGGTTTATAAACGCCAAGTGGCTTTGGTGCCGGCGGTAGGTTTAAACCCAGCGCGGCAAAGTTTTCTTCGGGAGTGTTCATGTGGTAAAACTATCTCTTTTTAGCAAAAATAGTATCATAAAAAACAAAAAAGCCGGGTATCTCTCACCCGGCCTCTCGTTAAATCATAAAAATCAACCTTATTTAAATCTGTACGTAATTCCAATATTTATGGCGTAATCGGCAAAGGCCGCGTCGCCCTGGGTATAAACACCTGTAAGGCTTGTTGTAATTTTATCAGGCACACTTTGTGTACGGTCGCGTTTTAAAGCAACAGGCACAAATGCATAAATAGAAAGCGACTTAAGGCGGTAGGTTACACCTGGTTCGGCCGAAATAATGTAACCCGGTCTTCTGAAACCATCACTGCCTCCAACCAGGTCATGAACCGGTAAGCACTCGTAGCGCGCACCTGCCGAAAAATCAAACTTGCTTATTCCATAACTCGCTCCTCCCCTTATCATTACCTGATCTGGCACGCTCATAACATC
Organism: Mucilaginibacter cryoferens; assembly: GCF_014205845.1. Classification (GTDB taxonomy): domain Bacteria; phylum Bacteroidota; class Bacteroidia; order Sphingobacteriales; family Sphingobacteriaceae; genus Mucilaginibacter. Next base: position 473,288 of record NZ_JACHCR010000002.1, on the reverse strand, counting down.
GCTGCCATTGGCTACAGCTTTCGCATTTGGGGTACTACCACGCGCTGTCGAAACACCATTTTGGTCGCGAGGGCTAATGAGGTAATAGAAACTGCCATAAAGGCCAAATTTGTGGGTAAAATTATAGTAGGTATTAATTTCGGTAGTGATACCGGTGCCTCCATCTCCTAATTGAATAGATTGATCAACAGGGCCTAAAGTGCGCGTATCATTTGCGCCGGTATGGTAAAAATAGTCCTGGTAGTTGTAGTTCCCGGTAGCCAGCTTTAAGCCCAAACCAACCTGGATATTTCCTTTACGGGCTTTTGCCGGGTTTAACAACCAGGCATAGGTGGTAAAACGAATGTCGCCCAGGCCAAATGAGTGTGTGCTCAAACGTTCTTTATTACCATGCTCATATAATGACGAACGGCTGTTATCAACTATGGGCACATCAACGGCAAAAGACCAACGGTTGTTAAAAATACGGGTAAGGGTTAAATCCTGGGTGTAGGCGTGGTTTATTACATTGGTACCTAAAGCAATGCGTTGCTTTTGCTCCTGGGTACCAATAAAATGCTTATATGATCTGAAATAGCGGTTGTTACTGTTAAACAGCCAGCTTCCCGCTGATGCATTTGCGCTATCGGGGTGCTCGTCCATGGTACATAAACCACCTGTACTTCTGATGGCTACGCAGCCCTGGGCGTTTACTTTAATGTTTGTAAATAATATAAGAAAAGCTAAGGCGCTAAATGCCCTGAAAATAAATTTCATAATAATTTTAGGTATTTGTGATTGGTTAAACAATAGAATAGTAAAGCCGGGTAATAAAACCCGACTCAAACCTATTTTTTACAGGATTTTATGTTAATTAATTAACTCGTAAATGGGCTGCTTTTTTAAATGGCCATGCTAATAAAACAGAAGGTGCCTTTTTTACAACGAACCACAGGGACAACAGTACACCGTAGCTACCGCCGCGTTCAATCCATTCAAATATTTCATATTTAGGATAAAACAGTTCGCTTGTTATTTTCCAGATGATAAGCACCAGCAATACGTTTGCAAACGGACGGATAAGTATTGAAAAAGCCGCTAAAACTTCAAAACCACCAACTATCTGCGCTGTTTTGCCAGGGTCATTAAAGCCCAAAGCATGGTACTGACTAATTAAGCCCCCTTTTTGAATAAGGTTTAACCATCCATGCCCAAGCAACAGCAAGAATGCTATAACCCTTAAGCAATTTAAAACTGTTTTAAGGGTTGCTTCATTTATACTTGCCTCGTCGTCCATTCGGCTAAACCATTGTTTTAACGGTATTTTAAAACCGCCTTGTAGTAATAACAGCACAAACGGGGCACCAAAGTTACCGGCACGTTCAATAAATTCGGCAAATGGCTCGCCAGATAAAGGGCGCATACTCGCGGTGGCTATCCCCCAAATTACCAGCCAACCGGCAACGGCACGTATAGGATAAACCAATAGCGATAAGCCTAACAGGATATCAATTGCACCCACGTAAGGCATTAGAGTATAAGCAGCATCGTGACCTATGCCAAATATCCCGAAGTAATTGCACCAAATTTTTTTGGTAATGATACCGAAAGCGCCATGCCCTATAAAGCACATAGCCGATGCAAAACGAAGCGTATAGTATATATTTTGATCTGATTTTAAGCGTAGCATTTTTTCAATTCTTAGTTCAGGGTATTATTTTATCCCGGCTCCATCTGCCTTACCTCTGTTAACGGCGTATTGCCCCACAGCGTTTCCGGTTACCAAACCAACTTCAACATCGCTACGAAAGTGAATGGCTCCGTACAACCTTGACATTGCCGCTGCCTGGGCCAGATCGGTAAACTTGCTGCCTCTATCTGGCAATAAATAGGTTAATACCGTTGCAGCAGCGCCGCTAAAGTTAGAGTGACCTGAGGTATATGCCGGAAAATTAGGAACACCTGTTAACGTTTTGATCAAAGGATCTGCCTGAGACGGGCGTTGGTTAAAGTAAAAATATTTAGTATCCCAGCATACAATAGCAGCATCCATTTCGGCCATATTTAATAAGGCAAAGTTACGAGCCCAGCGTACTTCGCTGTAATTTTGCGTTACAAACTCATCGGCAGCAATAGCATCCCAATGCCCGGCCGGCGTATAAGTGCCAATACCATCGGCCCAAAAAGCAACCTGCTCTTCTTGCGAACGGCTACGGTTTTTACTATAAGATGCAACCTCATCAACCTCTTTTTTAAACTCGGCAGAGTTGCTCAGGTAAGGAGCGGCAGGGCGTAACGATACAACGGTTAATGTATCAAACAAAAATGGCAGTACTTTTGAAAACAATGGCAGCATCGGAGGCCTTTTAGGTGTTTCTAAACTAACCCAAAATTTACCCGGATCAATTGCCGTAGTTTGTAGTGCGGCCCATACAGCTGGCGTGCCGATAGCTTTACCAGCACGGTCGCCACGGGCACGGGCTGCAAATAGTACAGCAACCTGCTTGCCTAATGATTCACCTGCTGTAATTTCGCCACGGGTGTTAACGCCGGCCATTATGCGGTATAGTTTTTCTTCTTGTGCCTTTTGGTTAATATACTCCAATTCTGTAGGGAATAAAAGCTTCATCAACTCAACAGTAACGCCTTCAACAACAGCATCTTCACTTGGATACGACGGAAGTTCTGACGTTGGAATAAGCGCCTGCACTGCCGCATCGTTTTTATACGGTGCGGTACGTTTGTATGTATTTTTAAAATGCCATGCTGCCAGTAAAGCATCATATTGCGCGGCACTCACGTAAGCATAAGCACGTGCTGCATACGGTGGGTTTGAAAACGGAAACTCGGGATAATTAAACGGATTTGCAGAGTTTGGCGCAGGGTAAGTACCATCGATATTTTGATATGGCGCAACGTTATGTTTGGCCACCAATTCGCGCATAATTTCGTTCCACCGTAAAACTGCTCCGGCACTCCAGTACTTAATAGAAGCTTTCTGATCAGCGGTTAAGTTTCTTTGAGATGCTTTGATCTCGTTAATATCGGCAAGATAGGCCGGCGAAGTAACCGCATCAGGTGCAACTACGGTTAATGTACTAAAATCGCTAAGTAGTACGGGCTTCCAGGTATCGGCATTTAAATCCAGGCTCGATGGGTTTAAAGCAGGGTACTGTTGCGTACGGTCTACAATATCTTTCTTACACGATGAACTGCATACAGCTACACCTAAAAGCATTGATGGTATTATATAAAGTAAGTTTCTTTTCATGTTTGTAATCGCTAAATTATTTCTCTTTCCTGGTATTAAAAATATAATAGATACCTGCATAACCGGTTCTGGCCTGCCCAACGTTTCTGCCTTTTAATACATAGTTACCACCAGCAGTTAACTCCAGACCGGCAATTTTCTGAAAGCTGTATTTGAAGATAACACCCGCCAATGTGGAGTTCATTTTATTACTTGGAAAAGGGTTATCGTTTTTACGGATATCAAAACCTCCTAATGTATTAACCTTTGTAAGAACCGCTTCGGCATTAAATTGCAAACTTCTGAAGCCCGCGCTTACCAAATAGTTAGATACATTGGGCATTTCTACCTCGTTGGTGTAATGCATCTCGGTAGTATAATAAGAGTTTCTATCAATGGTGATATTACTCCTGCGCACATACTGATAGGCCCCGGCCACAAAAAACTGGCTTATCTGGTAATTAACCAAACCGCGTAACGCTACATTTTTGCTATGTAAACCGATAGACAAGGGCAGATAATCGGCTTCGTAATTACTTGCGGGGATAGATCCTGATAAAATAGCATGGAAAGTAAGCGATCCTTTACCTATCTCTTGTTTAAGCGCCAGCCATTTTACATAGGCACTTACGTCCTGAAGATTGCGCTCGCCCCTTAAAGTTCCGGCAGATGCATTGGTGCTTACGTAAGGCAGGGAAACGGATACATCTATAGTATTTGTTAAACCATAAACAAAACCCAGCATATAAGCATTGGAGCTTACAGTACCCAGGTTTGGGGCATCGCGCTTAAATGTACCTTCCCAGTAATGATCCCACTGGCTATGGGTATAAACACCGGCGGCGCAAAGATAATTTTTAGGGATCATTATCGCATCGGCATCGGTTTGGGCCTGAGCGTATTGAGACAAAGTAAGGCAACACGCCATAACAATACAGCACCTGTAAAAATACAGTAATGAATGTTTCATTCGATATAAGTAAGGATATTCAATAATAAATTAACAATAAACTGGCTGAATAGAAAAACTACTTTGGATTTCAGTAAATACCATTAGTAATTATTCAGCATTAAAACTGGGGATGCATATAATGATGAGACTGATTTAAACTGTACAATTAACAATAATTAATTATTCAACAAGTAATTGAACTGAACTTTATTGATAAAGAACACAATTTAAAACATCACAATTTATACGCTTTAATTTAGCAGCTAAAGTTTGGCGGTTTGCCCGGCGACTCAATGTAAGGATTATTCAAAGGGTAGAATATAGGGCTTAGCTTTGTTTTAAGCAAGGTAGAAAATGCAGCAAATTTAAAATCGGGTATCTGAAAACTATATTCGGCTCCCCAACTCGCCTTTTTAAGCGATGAATCGTGCCCTTTTTTACTTAACGGAACATCATTAAACTCTTTGGCAATTACCAGGTTAGCTGTTACCAATTGTGTTTTAACACTGTTTGCAATACAAATAAACGACATCGTATCTGGTGCCATTTTATATCTTAAATAATTATAGTAAACCCCCTTTAACTGTAACTGACCGTTAACATGTACATAGTTTTTCCATTTGTGAATACCGGGCAAATGAACTGGAATTTTGATCTCAACTAGTTTAGTAGCATCAATCTTGTTTTCGTAGATCTCTTTTACTATCTGTTCTTCTGATTGGTGAATAAAATATTGAAATACAAAATGATATCCACCCAAATTGAACAGATGTACATTTAATAATAGTATTGCAATAATTTTCTTCAAGTTACCGGGAGATGTAATTTAGGGATACAACCGGCGGTAAATATATTGTTACAATGTTATTAAAACAAATAAAAAGTAAAGTTGCAACTGCGGGTGTTTTACCCATGCGTTGATAAGTAGATTTGCTGTTTACAATAGATATATTTGCCGATACAAAATATTAACTATGGATTTTTTAAAACAGCCCTGGCCATGGTACGTTGCGGGGCCGCTTATTGGGCTTGTAGTACCGGCGCTACTACTTGTGGGTAATAAAACATTCGGCATATCCGCCTCATTACGGCATATTTGCGCGGCCTGCCTGCCGGCCAATATTTCCTTTTTTAAATACAACTGGAAAAACGAAAGCTGGAACCTGTTTTTTGCAGCCGGCATTATTTTAGGCGGTTTTATAGCAACACAATATCTATCGGGCAATCAGCCTGTAAATATTAACCCGCAAACCATGGCCTTGCTTAAACAACAAGGCGTAAAAAACTTTAACGGCTTGCTGCCAAGTGATATTTTTAGCTTTAAGCAACTGTTTACTTTAAGAGGCTTTGTTTTTATAGTTGTGGGCGGCTTTATGGTAGGTTTTGGTACCAGGTATGCGGGTGGCTGTACATCGGGGCATGCCATTATGGGTATTTCAAGCCTACAATGGCCATCTATGGTGGCTACCTGCTGTTTTATGATAGGTGGCTTTGTGATGACCTGGTTTATTTTACCCTACCTACTTCAGTTATAACATGAAAAACATCAAATACCTTTTCATCGGCTTACTTTTTGGCATAGTACTGGTAAAATCGCAGGTAGTATCGTGGTTTAGGATACAGGAAATGTTTAGGTTACAGGCCTTTCATATGTACGGCATAATTGGCAGCGCCATTATTGTTGCCCTGCTGTTTATTTTACTTATCAAACGCTTTAATATTAAAACACTATCTGGCGAGCAGGTTATCATCCCGACAAAAAAATTTAACTGGGGTAATGTATACGGTGGTTTAATTTTCGGTTTGGGCTGGGCTATAACCGGTGCCTGCCCCGGCCCGTTATTTGCACAGATAGGTGGTGGATTTTTAGTAATTGGCGTTACCTTGCTGAGTGCCATTGCCGGTACCTGGGTTTATGGTTTGCTGCGCGATAAATTGCCGCATTGAATTGAAATTAGTTGAAAAGATGAATAAGATTCTAAAAATCATCAAGTCCAATATCATATTTATTGCAATGATGATATTGGTAATAATTACTATAGTAAACCCTACAGCTAAAAGCTACCTGATACGCGGCTTGATGGCTGTGGGCATGTTTCAGCCCGACCCAACCGAGTACGCCCATCACCATGAGGCCTTCGCTAATTTGCCCGATTACCGTTACAGGGATACCAATGGCGATACCATAGCTATATCCAATTTAAAAAACAAAGTTGTGTTTGTAAACTACTGGGCCACCTGGTGCCCACCCTGCCTGGCCGAAATGCCATCGATAAATAATTTACGCCAAAAATTTAAAAACAATCCGCAGGTAGTATTTATAATGGTTGATGCAGATAATAACACGCCAAAGGCCAATGCATTTCTCCAAAAAAACAATTATGATCTGCCGCTGTACACGTCTGTAAATGCGTTTCCGGATACTTTGTTGGATGGCAGCATCCCTACTACCCTAATTTTTGGTAAAGATGGCTCCTTAAAATACAAACGCACAGGGGCTGCCGATTACAATACCGATAAGTTTAGAGAGTTTTTAGAAAAAGAAGCCTCACCCAACCCTCTCCAAAGGAGAGAGCTTTAATTTTCAGATTTCACCAGCATTATAACATATTTTCACCCCCTCTCTTTCGGGGAGGACTTAGCTGTAATTAATTTTTATTGTTAAAACAACACTTATTAATTATTTTTTCTTTTCTTTACGGCATAAACCTGTTTTCAATGAAAAGAAATTTGCTCTCATCACTTGGCGTTGCAGCCTTGTGTTTAATTTCGGCAACCGGCTACAGCCAAACCGGTACGCTAAGCATCAGTACAGATTCTAAAACAACCATTAGCAAGCACATTTACGGGCAATTTGCCGAGCATTTGGGCCATGGCGTTTATGGTGGTTTTTGGGTTGATAAAACCCTGCCTGTAAAAAAGCAGAACCGCATTCGTTTGGATGTGGTTGAAGCACTAAAAAAAATCAAGATCCCAAACCTGCGCTGGCCAGGTGGATGCTTTGCCGATGAATACCATTGGCGCGATGGCATTGGCCCAACAGAACAGCGCCCGCGTATGGTAAATACCAACTGGGGCGGCACAACCGAAGACAACAGCTTTGGTACCCACGAATTTCTGGAGCTTTGCGATCTGCTTAAATGCGAGCCCTACTTTGCCGGTAACGTAGGTAGTGGTACGGTAGAAGAAATGTCTAAATGGATCGAGTACGTTAACTCTAACAGTACCAGCACGATAGTGCAAATGCGTGCAAAAAACGGGCATCCGGCGCCTTACAAGGTTACTTTTTGGGGTATAGGTAACGAAAGCTGGGGCTGCGGTGGTAATATGACACCGGAGTACTATGCAGATCTGTTTAAACGCTATGCCGCCTTTGCTAAAGATTATCCAGGCGCCCCCCTTAAAAAAATAGCCAGCGGACCAAATGCCGACGATTATAACTGGACCGAGGTTTGTATGAAAAATATTCCATTGCACCTCATGTCGGGCTTATCGCTGCATTACTATACCATCCCTACAGGTAACTGGGGTAAGAAAGGTTCGGCTACGGAATTTAGCGAAAAAGAATACTTTGGTACTATGGTTAACTGCCTTAAAATGGAAGAACTTGTGAACAAACACTCGGCCATTATGGATAAATATGACCCTGAAAAGAAAGTAGCTCTGGTAGTTGACGAGTGGGGCGTTTGGACCGATCCTGAACCGGGTACAAACCCAGGCTTCCTGTATCAGCAAAACAGCCTGCGCGATGCCTTAATTGCGGGAACTACACTTAATATTTTCAATAACCACAGCGACCGTGTTAGAATGGCAGCTTTGGCGCAAACTGTTAACGTACTGCAAGCCCTTATTTTAACTGATAAGGAAAAAATGCTGCTTACGCCTACCTATCACATATTTGATATGTACAAGGTTCACCAGGATGCCAAATACCTGCCAATTAAACTGGATGTACCGAACTATGAAGTTGATGGGAAAAAAACACAGGCGGTAAATGCTTCGGCTTCGCAGGATGCTGCAGGCAAAGTGCATATTTCACTGGTTAACCTTGATTTGCATAACGCTATTACCATAACTACCGAGTTGAAAGATGTAAAATGGAACGCGGTTACCGGCCAGGTACTAACATCGGCCAATATCACTGATATCAACACCTTTGCCAATCCAAACAAACTGCATTTGGTAAGCTTTACCGGTGCTAAAAAAGATGGCGATAAACTGGTAGTTACCCTGCCTGCAAAATCGGTTGTTACTTTAGAGTTGAATTAAAAGCCCAAGCCCCTCTAAATCTCCCCTAAAGGGGAGACTTTCCTAAAAAAACATACTCAAAAGCCCCACCCAAAGCCCTTCCGCTAATCAGCGGAGAGGCTTTGGGTGGGGCTTCTGTTCCAAATATCCTTCAGCGCTTTTTTAGCCGCATGGTACCCACACATGCCATGCACACCTCCGCCCGGCGGGGTTGATGAAGAACAAATGTAAAGCCCTTTAGCCGATGTGGTGTAAGGAGAAGCGCGTAATACAGGCCGGGTGAACAACTGGCCTATATCTATTACGCCGCCGTTGATATCACCACCTATATAGTTAGGATTGTACTCCTCTAACTGGACCGTGTTAAATGTATGTTTTGCTAATATGGTATCCCTAAAACCAGGGGCAAAACGCTCTACCTGCCGCTCAATAATGCTGGTCATATCTTTAACAGACCCATTGGGTACGTGGCAATAGCCCCAGGCGGTATGTTTTCCTTCAGGAGCACGCGATCTGTCAAATATACTTTGCTGCGCTAAAAGCACATATGGCTTATCGGGGTGTCCGCCCTGCCAGATGAGCTGTTCGCCATCGGCAATTTCTTCAAACGTGTTGCCAATGTGTACAGTCCCCGCCTGTTTAACGGCTTCGGCTTTAAATGGAATAGGCGCATCCAACGCCCAGTCTACCTTAAACACCCCCGCGCCATAACGATAGCGCTCCAGCTGCCATTTGTATATCGACGAGAATTTATGCCCGGCTATCTTTAAAAGCTGTTTTGGGGTAATATCAAACAACACGGCATGTGCAGATGGCAATTGATCTAATGATTGAATATAAAAATTGGTTTCTATTTTACCGCCTATTGACGTAAAATAAGAGGCCAGCGCAGTAGCAATTTGTTGCGAGCCGCCTTTGGGTACCGGCCAACCTTTTAAATGCCCCTGGGCCATCAATACCAGCGCAATTGCCGATGTGGCTATATTGGTTAGGGGTTGAATAGAATGTGCCGCCATTCCGCCAATTAAGCCTTTGGCTTTCTTTGTCTTAAACCTTTTAGCCAATAAAGTAGATGGGGTAATAGCCGGCAAACCAAACTGTGCCATCAGTAATGGATGCTTCGGGAAATGAAGCGGCCCCAATACATCGGCAGCAATCAGTGGCCAATTTTTAACCACCGGCCTCATCAAATTTAGATAGGCCTGCTCATCGGCACCAAGTAACCGGGCAGTATCCTCCACCGACTTTAACAAAACAGCCGCTGTTCCATCATCAAAAGGATGGGCAGCGGCTGTTTCAGGAAATATATATTCGAGGCCGTGCTGTGCAAGCGGCAACGTTTCAAAATAAGGCGAACCTACGGCAAGCGGATGAATAGCAGAGCAGATATCGTGCTTAAAACCGGGCAGGGTAAGTTCGGCAGTACGCAGCCCTCCTCCTATCTCGTTTTTGCCTTCTACCAGCAGTACCGATAATCCCTGCTGCTGTAAAAATATGGCTGCTGCCAGCCCATTGGGCCCCGATCCTACTATTATCGCATCGTAATCGCGCTTTTCAAGCTTCATGTATAGTGCAGAGGTTATATACCTCTAAGGTATCCAAATTAACGCTTTTACTTAGATATAGTTTAGTTTAAAACCTCGCCGGCATGTGTGGCATCTTTTACCTCAATCAACTTGCCCGATCTTACGTCGTACACATAACCATAAATGGGAATATGCCCGGCAACTAACGGATGGTTCCTGATTCGTTCTACATCTTCCACAACACTCGCCTCCAGATTTTTAAAGGTGAGGAACGCGATGTGATTAGCTTCATCAGATCCGCCGCTTTCTTCGGTATTACGCCAACCGTTTTCATCAACTGTGGCCGTTTTCAGGCTTTTAGATAGCAGGTTGCGAATAACATCATCGGTAAACAAACCCATGCCACAATCTGTATGATGAATCACAAACCACTCTTTGGTGCCCAGTAGCTTATGGGAAATAACCAACGACCGTATAGCATCGTCACTTGCACGACCGCCCGCATTGCGGATAACGTGGGCATCCCCCTCTGCCAAACCCGCATATTTAGCCGGATCTAAACGGGCATCCATACAGGTAAGTATTGCAAACTGGCGGGCAGGCGGAATAGTAAGTTCACCTTTATCGCCAAAATGCTTTACATATTCGTTATTGGCCGAAAGCACCTGCTGATGTACCCTGGTTTTTACTTTTTCAAGTTCATCTATAGCGTTTGACATGATTTTAGTTTTTTTGATGTTTGGTAAATTATCAGGCAGATTTCCTGCTGTTAGCTATCAGTGCCGATTCATACACAGACGAGATAATATCTTCGCCAGAGAAAGTCCCTAAAAAGTCAAGATCAATGTGGTTGTATATAACCTGCTTGCCGGCATCTATGATGTAGGTCGCCAACAAAGGGACATTCGCATCTATACCCGAAAACCTGTTCCAAACCGGGTCACTTTCAGAATAGATCCGGAAGATCTGGGCGATGTTCTTCTCCTCATCGTGATAGAAGTTGAGGGTGAAACTATTTTCCCAGGCTATTTTAGCAAGCTGATCGGTACGCTCATCGCTGATGACAAGCAAACCGCCACCATTAGCCTTAATTTCCTGCTGAATATTATTAAGCTGGTTTAACAGTTCAAAACCCTGTTCTTTCCAATGATGCGAGTAAAAGGCTATAACCAGTGGCTTTTTTAGTAATTGCCTTAATGATATAGGGCCGTGGGTTTGCGCGCCGTTAAAGAACGACTGCCAGCGCGTATAATCATTAGAAAATTTAAGATCGGGAATATAGTTACCGGCTTTTATAGGTTTTAAAGCCTGGTATGGTTTAAATGGAATATCATTATCGGCAACAATTTCTGATAGATCAAAAAACGGGTACTTATTATTGGAGGTTAACATTTTGTAATAGCGTAATGGGTGTATAAATTATTTTTGTTGGGGGCGATGATCAATACTCATCTTCAACAACGGCATAACCCATATATTACCTCACTATAATGAGCAAGCCCACCTGTTGATGGCGTTTTCATTTGATTTTTCAGATAAGCGTTCATAAAATATATATTAAATATTAAGGCCGGTAAACTTTTTGATTGATCGGGGGTTTTGGAGAGGAAGCAGATCAACAACAACACATACACAACATACCATTAAATGCCTTGGCACTTAATGATTGATTTAAAGTATATTTAACTGTGTTTACAAACATGCTTTTGATTTGATGAAACAAATATACTACAATGTCTATATAATTAGTATACATTTTTATAAATATTTTATTTTTTCTTATTTATCTATCTTACAAACAAAAAACATCTATGCTAAAGTGGCCTTATCCGCATAACTCATTACTACTTATATCATTCATTTTCTTAACTTTAAGCTGCAATCGTACAGTTAAGCACAAACAACAATCAAAAACCGACTCGCTAAAAAAGAAAGCAGTAAAAGAGTGGAACAAAACCATTCCAGGCAGCTTTAGCGATCAAACGGATGCCTCGTTTGATAGTACGCTGCTTATTACTTTCCTTAAAAACCACCCAGCATTTGGGCCTTATGCAAAAGATATCAACCTGTTTTACAGTAAGCGTAAATTTGCTTACGCCTGGTATAATAAAGGCCAGCTGATTGAGCAGGCAGGTAACCTGTCTGATAGATTGAACAATTTACAAACCGAAGGAATTTACAAAGCTATCCCCTATCCAAAGGCTTTGGATTCGCTGGTGTTTGATGCGCATCCAAAAGCTAAAAATAGCAAGCCGGATATTGCTACAGAGCTGATGCTTACCGCCCAATACTTTGTGTTTTCGAAAATGGCTTTCCAGGGCATGAGCGATTCTACAAGTAAGGCCGTTAACTGGTTTTTGCCCCGCAAAAAAATGTCATATAACGATTACCTGGATACCTTATTAACTAAACCCAAAACAGGCAGTACCTTGTCAGAACCGGTTTACAGGCAGTACGATCTCCTGAAAAACTACCTGGCTAAGTACCGCGCCTTGGATATAAAAGAAAAGTGGACAGCTATACCATCGGCTAAAGGATTGAAGCCCGGCGATTCTTCGGCTGTAATTACACTCATTAAAACCAGGCTTTTTAAGTTAGAAGATTTTAAGGGCGACACTGTTAGTAACGTATTTGATGATGAATTACAAAATGCCCTAAAACAGTTTCAGCTGCGATTTGGCTTAACTGCCGACGGCCTGCCCGGCCCGGGTACTATTGCCGAGATGAATGTATCGCTCAAAACCCGCATCCGCCAAATCATCGTGAATATGGAACGTTGCCGGTGGCTGCCGATAAGCTTAAATACCGATTACCTTGCCGTTAATATCCCCGAGTTTAAGTTACATGTTTATCATGCCGATAGTTTATTGTGGAGCTGCAATGTGGTGGTGGGGCAAAAGGTACATCAAACGGTTATATTTTATGGGCAGATGCAGTATGTAGTGTTCAGCCCGTTTTGGAATTTGCCTGAGAGCATCATCCGTAACGAGGTATTGCCAGAGATGCGCAGGAACGCCAATTATATCAATAAGCACAATATGATAATTACCGGCAAACAGAACGGATTACCGGTAATAAAGCAAAAGCCCGGCCCGGCAAATTCGTTAGGATTGGTAAAATTTCTGTTCCCAAACAGTTACAGCATTTATTTACACGATACCCCATCCAGATCATTATTCGGCGAATCATCGCGGGCATTTAGTCACGGTTGTATCCGGGTTGGCGAACCGGCAAAATTAGCCGCGTTTTTATTAAAATATGACACCACCTGGACCGCCGACAGGATCAATAAGGCCATGCACCTGGGTAAAGAACAAACCATAACGCTCAAACAAAAGGTGCCGGTATTTATAGCCTATTTTACTGCTTTTACCGATAGAAGTAACAAACTGAACTTTCGTAAGGATATTTACGATAGGGATGAGCAGCTGGCTTCCATGATATTATCGGGTAATGGAAAGTATTAAAATGAGAAAAGTCATGCCGATACAAGTTCGGCATGACTTTTCTTTGAGAATTAGTTGAAGTTATTTCAACACCGATACCGCTTTATTGGCATCACCTACTCCCCAAACTGTACCTGGCTTATCGCCCATGGTAATTTCCAGTTGGCCGCCGTTCATCAGCGTTTTGTGGGCAAAATAGGTTTTGGTGTAGTTAACACCATTTAATTTCATGGCGTTGATATACATATTTTTAGGACCATTGTTCTTTACAACAATATGAAATGTTTTATTGCCTTGCAATTTCAATGTAGCCTCGGTAATAACCGGACTGCCAAATACATACAGACCATTGGCCGGGTTAACCGGGTAAAAGCCAAGGGCCGATAATACATACCAGGCCGACATTTGACCAACATCTTCGTTGCCTATAACACCGTCTGGCTTATCGGTATAAAAATCATCTAAGATGTAACGCACTTTGGCAGCGGTTTTCCATGGCTGACCAGAGTAATTATAATAATAAGCCATCGGATGGCTCGGCTCGTTACCGTGAGCGTACTGGCCTATTAAACCAGATACATCGGGCGATTTAAACGCACCCATATCGCCCTGCGCTATAAACAAAGAATCGAGTTTGATATTAAACTTGTCTTTTCCGCCCAACATAGTTATCATGCCTTCAACATCCTGGGGAACCAGGAAAGTATACTCCCAACCGTTGCCTTCGGTAAAGTCGCCGGTTTCATGAATAGAAATAAACGGACTATAAGGCGTACGCCAGGCAGTTTCTGAAAGGCGGCCACGCATAAAGCCAGCTTTAGGATCGTAATAGTTTTTATAATACTGGCCGCGCTTACTAAAGTATTCGTAGTCGGCCGTTTTACCTAATTTTTTGGCAACCTGTGCAAGGCACCAGTCGTCAACAGCATATTCTAATCCCATCGAAACTGACTCTCTGGAGCTATCGGCAGGAATAAATCCATACTTTTTAACGTATTTAACACCCCGGGCATCCTGCATGGCTGTTGTTTTCATAGCCTCATAAGCCAGGTTGGCATCAAAACCTTTATAGCCTTTAAGCAATGCATCAGCAACAACCGGCACGGCACTATAGCCAACCATGCAATTGGTTTCGTTGGCCATTAAATGCCATGTTGGTAAAGTACCCTGCTGCTGATAAATAGCCAGCATAGAGTTAATCATATCATTGGTATGCTCCGGATGGATAATGGTAGACAAGGGATTGTTAGACCTGTAGGTATCCCATAACGAGAATGTGGTAACGTTATTAAAACCTACATTTTTGTGCACTTTTTTATCTGTACCCCAATAATCGCCGTTTACATCATTAAATATAGATGGCGCTATCATGGAGTGATAGAAAGAAGTATAAAACTTTTTCATCTGTGATAAAGAATCGGCTTTAATGCTGATTTTACCCAGTTGCGTGTTCCAGGCTTTGTCGGCATCAGCGGCAACTTTATTAAAATCCCAGCCCGGTATTTCGGCTTTAATGTTCAACATCGCGTTAGCCGAGCTTACAGGCGAGATACCAACTTTGGCGTATACCACTTCGCCTTTAGCAGTTTCAAAACTTATTACACCTTTTACTTTGGCTCCTTTTACCTGGGTGCCCGCTTTAGCAGTGCTATCATAAACGGTAAAAGTTTTTATCGGTTTCGAGAAAACCGCGGTAAAGTAAATACGCTGATCAACAGCCCAACCTTTTGAAAAACGGTAACCGCTGATGGTATATTTATCTTCCTGTTTAATATAGGTTTCATAAGCCTTATCCCAGCCTATACCCTCTTGCAGATCTATCACAATGTGGGCATCTTTTGATGCCGGGAAAGTATATTTATGCATGCCTACCCTGGTACTGGCAGTAAGCTCCACGCCAATATCGTAGCGTTTAAGTTTAACTTTATAATATCCGGGTTTAACTACTTCGTCGTTATGACTAAACAACGATACGTAACCACTTTGCATGCTTTTTAATCCGCCTTTGTAGGTTTTTATGGGGCCGGTTGTGGGCATAAAAGAAATGTCGCCCAAATCGCCAATACCCGTACCACTCAGGTGGGTATGCTGAAAGCCGACAATGGTTGAATCGGAAATATGATAGCCCGAGCACCAATCCCACCCTTCACTCAGGTTGGTTGGCCCCAGCTGCACCGCGCCAAAAGGAACGTTGGCGCCAACAAAAACATGCCCGTGAAAGCCGGTACCAATATATGGATCAACATATTTGGTAAAACTTACAGGCGTAGCAGCAGCCGCTTTTTTGTGCGACTGGCTAAATGAACTTAAGCTAAAAAACGCCAGTACCCCGGCTAAACAGATCTGTTTTTTCATTAGTAATTTATAGATAATAGTAACGTGGTTTATAATACCCTGCAAACATAAACCCCGGCACTTAATAGTTTATTAATAAACGCTTAATTCGGTAACAGTAATTCCATTACCGGCGATAACATGCGTAGCCTCAAATTTAAAATACCTGGCGCTCACCGGCTTGCTTAAAACTACAGGCTGCTCTATCGGGTTCGATTTAATGTTTGAAAACTCGCCCGATGCCGCCTTAGTCCATTCTTTACCGTCGGTACTGGTATAAAAAACATAGCGGTCAACAATACCATCCGCTTGTTTATCCTGCCTTGGTAAATATCCAAAAGCTTTAATTTCATGAGCGCTGCCCATATCAACAGTTATTTGCTGCGGATAGGTTGCCGCGTTGTTACTCAAAGTGCTATAAATTGTGCCGGGATGCTCATCTATCGCATTTTCGGCACGGTTACCGTTGTCATTGGCGGCCGTTGCGTTAACAACCTTCCAATCTGCCTTGGCATAACCTAACGAGGCAAAAGTAATATCGCTTTTTTGGGTTTTACCTTCAAAACTACGGGCCTTAACTATACCGCCGTCCATTATCATAAATGGCTTTTGGTAAACTGTTGAGTTTAACGTTGGCTCCGTTCCGTTCAAAGTATAATAGATAGCGCTTACCGGCGCTTCGGTTGTAATACTTACTTCGCCCGCTTTACTCCTGGTAATTTTTGGTGCGGTTAAATGTACCGGCTCTTTAAACAACCCAAAATCGCTTAATGCAATTGAAACAGGCGATTTGGTGATCCTCAATCTCAATTTACTTGCGGTAATATTTTGTGTTAACCGGATAAGCCTGTTACCACCAATACTGGTAGCACCACCTATTTGCTGCCATTTACCGGCAATAAAAGCATCAACCTCAAAAGCTTCAATACGCTGACCTAATTTAATATTCTCGCGCAGGCGAATAACATTGAACGTTTTTGGCGTATGCAGATCGATAGTTAAACTAGGTGCGGTTACTTTATCATCTGTAGCCCAATAACTATACCTGTTGTTATCTAACAAAAACTGAGGGCCAAATTTTGCTTTGTTACCCCCACGTACATTACTGGCTGTTAATGTAGCGCCACTTGCCAGGTTTACGGCAAATGTTTGCTTTAGCAATTTACCAAATTGGGTGAGTGATTTTACATCTATCTCGTTTACAATACCACGCTGGTCTGGTGATAAACCCAGGTCAAGATCGGCACCACGACCTACACTTTTATAATAAAGATCGAGCAAGGCATAAGGCGATTTAACACCATCATCCTGCGTTTTGTGGTAAAACCAACCTGGTCTTAATGATACATCACACTCAGCAGGCATCCAGTAATCGCCGTTACGGGTACCTTCTGTGCCTTCATAATCTTTTACAAAACCATTACCCGGTTTTTTACCCTCTACCGGTGCATGCGGCGTATAAGTAGCCCAGCAGGTTTCGCCTGCATGGCCTTCCTCGTTGCCAACCCAGCGTACATCGGGGCCAACATCGCCAAATATAACCGCATTGGGCTGTAGCTTGCGGGTAATAGCCCAGGTAGTATCCCAGCCGTAATACGTAGATCTGTCTATATGCCTTGCTTCGCGTTTGCCGCCGTAATAGCCATCGCCACCATTGGCGCCATCGTGCCATGATATAAACAGCGGACCATAATTGGTATACAACTCTTTTAATTGGGCACGGTAAATTTTAATGTATTCGTCGGTACCGTAGTTAGCATTGTTCCTGTCCCAGGGCGAGCAGTAAACACCTAATTGCATCCCCAATTTATCGCAGGCTTCGCGGTACTCTTTCATCATATCGCCTTTGCCATTTTTATACGGGCTTTGGGAGATATTGTGCGTTGTAGTTTTAGTTGGCCAAATGCAAAAACCATCGTGGTGCTTAGCCACAACTACCACACCTTTAAAACCACCGGCTTTGGCGGCCGCTACAATCTGCATAGCGCTAAACTGCGATGGATTAATCAGTTTTGGATCTTCATCGCCGTAGCCCCACTCCTTGTTGGTATACACATCAACACCGTAGTGGATAATGCAATACATTTCCATTTGCTGCCAGTTTAACTGGCCTTTGGTTGGCAATACACCATAAGGCTTAGGGGCAGTTTGGCTAAAACCTTTTAGGCCCAAGGCAGTAAACAATAAAGCAGCACAAATAAACTTATTCATAAAATATTTTTAATTTTTAAACCAATTGGCCGGTATCTCCTGCGGCTCAGAACCGTTAACACTATATTTTAATTTAAGGGTAAAACCGCCACCACCTTCAATAAAATCGAGGTGGAAAGGATGGGCACCCATTTTTAGGGCTATTTGTCCGCTGCGCTCCTGGGCCGAGTGATTGCCATCGTTATTTACAGTAACAGAAGGGCCTATTTTTAGCACACCGCCATCATCGCAAGTTAAATAAAAAGTGTAAATACCATCGGCAGGCACATCTATATAGCCTTTATAAGTAATACCAAACGATGGCGCTTTTACCGTTGCAGGCACCTCAATTTTATCGGTAGTAAAAGTACTGTCAACTTTGGCATCCTTCATTAAAGCGGTTTCTTTAAAGTAGGCTTTATAATAGGTACAGGCCAATCCTGGTTTTGGTGGCGCAATTTTTACCGCGCCCAGCATTTGCTGTTGTTTATAATTTAAATTGTAAACATCGCCGCGGGCACCACTGGCAGTAAAAGGTGCAAGCCTAATCAGCTCAGATTTTTTTATAATTAACGGCGATGGTAACTCCGGCGATTTAGCATCAGGTAAAGTTCCATCGGTAGTATAATGTATAGTTAAGCCGGGTAACGGTGGGGTTATACTCAACCTGCCTTCATCGGTAAATACATATTCATTTAACAGGTTTGACAGATCGGGCAGGCGATAATTTATCTTTAAGGCATCCATCCTTTTATATTGCTCTACCAGCCTTGCCAAATAGAAATCATATTTATCGGCCTTATTTGTCCAAAGCGCTTCGGCCAGGGCGGTCATTCGCGGCATTGCCATATAATCTGCACGGCGTTCGGATGGGATCTGCTCCGACCAAATGTTGGCTTGGGCACCAATGATGGATTTTGCTTCTTCGGTATTTAAAACTTTGGGAATAGGATTAAAATGATAAACCTTGTAAATGGAATACTGATCGGGCTGATTATCAAAGTATAAAGGTTCGCCAGGGGTCATAATAACGGTATTGCCGTTTTTAACCGCCTTTACCGGTGCATCGGGCACCCAGGTACGCCAGTACATCACAATAGCCGTCGGGCTAATTCCCCCTTCAATGATCTCGTCCCAACCTATCAGTTTACGCCCCTTTGAATTAAAGAATTTTTCCATCCGGTTAATAAAATAACTCTGTAACGCAGGTAGGTCCTTAATACCCTCGCGCTCCATTAATGCTTTACAGGCATCAGATTTACCCCAGTCTGTACGGTCAACTTCGTCGCCACCAATGTGGATGTATTTGGATGGAAAGATATCCATGATCTCGGTAAATACATTTTGCGCAAACTCAAAAGTAGTTTCGTTACACGGGCAAATAGGCCGGGTAAACAGGGTGCCCCATTTATTTTCGCCGTTGCAGGTTAAAAACGGATACGAGTTTATGGCTGCCATCATATGGCCTGGCATATCAATTTCGGGTATAATATCAATGTGTTTTGCAGCAGCATAAGCTACTACACCTTTCATCTCTTGTTGGGTATAAAAACCACCGTACAAGGTTTTACCATTACGTTGAATGATATGCTCCTTGTCGATAATAAAATCGGGGTTATCCTTTGAGCGCTTAATACATGATGAATCCTGGTTGTTAAAAGTACGCCATGCACCATCTTCAGTCAGTTTTGGATATTTTTTTATCTCAATACGCCAGCCCTGGTCGTCTGTTAAATGCAGGTGAAGCTTATTCATTTTATAAAGGGCCATTCTATCTATAAACTTTTTAAGATAGCTTACCGAAAAAAAGTGACGGGATACATCAAGGTGCATACCGCGCCATGCGTAAGCAGGCTGGTCTTCTATACTTACCGCGGGTAATGTTAATTGCTTATGTACCGTATTTGTTTCTACAGAAACAGGGAGCAATTGCCTTATGGTTTCCACAGCGTGAAAAACACCTGCGGCATCTTTTGCCCTGATAACCAACTGATTGGTAGTAATACTGAGGCTATAGGCCTCGGGAGCGGTAATACTTGCATCGTAAACCAGTTTTATAGCATGGATTTTAGCTGTATTATCGAGTTTTAACTTTTTACCTAAACCTTTTTGTAATAAGCTATTAAGTTCGATAGCTTCGCTGTTAAACTCCCTGGCCGTTACAATAGCGGTTTGCGGTGTTATGATAAAAGAACCTGTACCGGCAACCAATTTGGCTGGGTATGGTATTAACGGAAACTTAGCTGCATTTTGCGCGTTTACATTAAAACCAGCGCAAATAAGTAAAATACCAAGCTTAAAAGAGATGTTTTTTTTAGCGAAAGCTATCATTGATAGTATGTTTATAAATAAATCTCAACCAACCACAACACTCAAAGAACAAAGTTAAAATAAACAGGCTCTTTTGAGTAGTGAACACAGTTGTTTGCTATAATTTTATAAACATATCAAAACTTTTTAATTTTATTACAAAAGTTAATAAAAGTGTTTCTTCAGCTTAAAAATTCAACTCCGCTAACACCTGCTATCTTTTTTAACTCGGCCAATACCACTAACGTGTTTTCGTGTTCGCCAAATTGCTTTTGAATAGTTATCCTGATCTCGTCATTTCCGTCTCCGGCCGATAAGCTGATTTCTCTGAAAGATATATTGTGTTCATCCAATACATGCTCAATAGATGCAAAATCAACATATTTTTGAGCCAATATCATCCTGATACTTCTGTATTTATTTTTCTTAAAAAAACGGTTCTCAAAAGGTTTAAATACTGCCAATATAATTAACGCGATGGCTGTAGCACTCACAGCCTCTATATATAAACCGCCGCCCACGGCCAATCCAATACCTGCAACCGTCCATAAGCCAGCTGCTGTGGTTAGTCCTTTAACTATCTCGTTACGTAAAAAAAATATGGTTCCTGCCCCTAAAAAGCCAATGCCGCTTACAACTTGCGCAGCCACTCGTGACGGATCGAGCACTATGCCCGGTTTACCTACCACATCCCCAAAACCATAGGCCGATACCAGCATCATTAAGGCTGCACCAAGCGAAACCATCATATGGGTTCGTAAGCCTGCTGTCCAATGCCTGCGTTCGCGCTCCCAGCCTATTATACTACCTAACAATGCGGCAATTAATAATCGGAGGATGGTTTCGTAAGTACTTAGCATAAATTTGAGTTTATTGGGTATTGGTATTTAACAAGTGCGTTATTCATATGAATATACGCCTGCATTAAAAAAAAGTTTTATTACCAATAGGCTATTCAGTTAGTGTATATAGATTAAACCAATGGGTAAACAAATTCAGGTACCAATTGTCTGATTAGTAATAAATAAATTACTATGATAACAAGCGGCGTAACATTCGGCATAAATAAAGAAGATGGCACACATATTAATATAGCTGTAGATCCGGCAGATATTAACAATGCTGCCGGAGGCAAAACAGGCACTTATAAATTGTACCGGGAGATAGACAGCGCGAAGACTTTTGATAAAGGTTATTTGGGAGCTATATTTTTGGATGATGTGGATAGTGGTTATCATTATTCTGGTGGTACCGAGCTTACTGATTTTGAATTGAAACAACTCGCTCAATTTATTAGAGGTTACCATGCTACCGGCAAGGAGTTTGATGACCATCAGCGCGATATCAGTACTAAATAATTGCTTCTGTAAATGCATTTAAGTATTTGGCAATATAATCCTGCTTTGTTTTTGATTTGTATTGCATTATAAACCGGGGATGCTCTAAAGCCACAACCTTTTTAAAAAATTTCTTCTCGTCGTTCAGTTTACGCAGAAAAGCTTCGTTTTTACCTGTGCCGAAACAAAAGCAAATATCAGTTTGGAACCCGAGGGCTATTTGTTTTTCAATATTTTCTATGATAAACGGGTACACAGCCTTTGTAAGTTCCGGCGTATCGTAATAATTATAATTTACTTCCTTTCCTTTCGGACCGGTTATGGTAAAACCCAGGGGGCAAACAGAATGAATATAAAACTGCTGATAAAATTCGGCTATCCCACCAAAAGCATTGATCATATCGTAAACATACTCTGACGATGGTTCATGAGTGATAGGCCCTGTATATGGGATATGGCATTGGTTGATCATCCTCTTAGGATCGGTAAAAGAAACTCCCGTCATGGCCGAGCCAAACCTGCCGGGGTTTATGCCCAATATTAAATGCCGGGGATGGTTATCATTATAGTACTTACGGTAAAACAGGGATGAAACATCCATAGCAAAATCATTATCCCTGAAAGGATTCATAATGCTGACGCCCGGCGGCAACGAGCCGGTGTATTCCAGTTGTTTATTAAAGGCAATGATTCTATCGGCAAATGTGCTCATGTGGCGGTAAAAATAGCAGAATGCATTCACATTAACGACGGGTTTAAAACCTGCCGTTAATATGAATGCCGAAATAATATATTCTTACTTTTGCGTTATGGGCATCATTAACTTCAGCACCTTTTTAATCACCTCGCTCCTGTTCATCATGTCTCCGGGTATCGATACCATGTTTGTGTTAAACAAATCTATAGCACAGGGCAAAAAGGCGGGTATTTACGCCACGTTAGGTATTAGCACAGGTGTGCTTGTGCATACAACCCTGGCCGCATTTGGACTATCACTTATACTTTCTCAGTCGGCTATTGCTTTCAGTTTTATGAAATATGCGGGGGCTGCTTACCTGGTTTATCTCGGCGTTACTAAATTTTTCTCGAAGGATGCTATCACAAACCAGGATGTCCGGGTAGTATCAGAACCTGTAAGGAAAACCTATTTATCTGCCGTACTCACCAATATACTTAACCCAAAGGTTGCTATTTTCTTTTTGGCTTTCTTTCCGCAATTTATACAAACGGCTTATATACATAATGCATTGCCTTTTGTGCTACTGGGTGTTACCTATGCCTTAATGAGTTTATTGTGGTTTATGATGCTTACTTTTTTCGCAGGTTCATTATCAACCCAATTAAAGCAACGCCCAACCTTTGGTGTTTGGCTTAACAAGTTTTCGGCTATTGTTTTTGTGCTGATGGGTATTAAAATAGCTTTTACAAAAAGGTAAAAACCAAAAAAAAATCCCTGCCGCCTTGCAGCAACCGGGATAATCAAATCAACCTGTAAACGATCTCTATTTCATATATTCCTTATCCAGGAAAAGGTATCTTTCCCTATCAGCTTCGGTTTGTTGTTCGCTCTTAACGTCTATGTTCATAAACTTAACCGGGGCTTTACCAGTATTGGCATCCCATTTTGGCTGTCCGTTTCCATTTGGATTACCCGTTTTTATAAAGTTGGCAAAGTAATTCTCCATAGTTGCCGATACCTTATAATCATCGGGTGTCCAGGCGTAAACTTTATTGGTGGCCAGGTTACCCATAGCATATTCAATTTCTGAAGCATGTGCAGCGCCTACAGCAGCGGGCTTAGGAGCTGCTTTGGCGGCGTCACCTTTAACCACGCCACCGGCAAGGCCTGCGGTAGCATTACCCATCTGGGCGGTCATTGCGGGGCGTACCCTCGAAAACAAATAACGATACACAGGTTTGCCACCGGTTTGCATTTGCAGATCGGCCCATTTCCAGGTGCTGTAAACAATAAAACGATCGCTTGATAAGGCAGTGGCCGATTTAACCACTTCCTCATCGGTAGATGCCGGGTACAGCTTCATGGCTTCGTCGGCTTTATCTCCATATAAAGTTGTCAATGTTTTCTTATAATTTTCGAGCGTTGGCGCGTCAGCACGCATCATAAACTGGTAAGGCACTTCGGCCGAGTTCCACCCAACCAGGATTGGGATTTTAGCTTGTTCACCGGCTTCAAAAATGGCAGGCAGCGATTTCGGTAATAGATAGCCGTCAATTGTTGGTGTCATTGGTGTTGAACCGGGCTGATAAACAGCATCAAGCAGATCTTTTGCGGGTATTGCCCTTAATTCGGCCAATGAACCGGCTTTTACATGGGCCGCGAAGGTAACCCCATTCTTTTCTGCATCGGCGAGTGGTATGGAGTTAAGTGTTGGATTAATACCGGCACCGCTTTCGCCAATGGCTGCAATCATCAGGTCTTTTGATAAAGGTGATGCCATTTGTACCGATACTGATATAGAACCAGCCGACTCACCCGCAATGGTTACATGTTTAGGGTCGCCACCAAATTTGGCCACATTTTTTTGCACCCAAAGCAAAGCTGCATTCTGATCGAGATAACCATAGTTACCTGATGAATGATTAGGCGATTCGGCAGTTAATTCCGGATGTGAGAAAAAACCGAAGATGCCTAACCGGTAATTTACGGTGAGCACCACAATACCTTTTTTTGCCATGCTCTCACCATCATAACGTGGCTCAGAGCCGTCGCCAGCGGCAAGTCCCCCACCATAAAAATAAACCAATACGGGTAGTTTTTCCTTCATGGTTTTGGCGGGTGTCCATACGTTAAGGTACAAGCAATCTTCGCTGGCCCCGGCAGAGCGGAAACCCATATCGCCAAAAATTGGACGTTGCATAGGGTTGTTGCCAAAATGATCGGCCTTAAGCACACCGGTCCAGTTTTTTGCAGGCTGCGGCTCTTTCCAGCGCAGATCGCCAACAGGTGGCTGCGCAAAAGGTATTCCCTTAAAAATAGATACAGGCGAGCCGGCTTCTTTTACGCCCTCCAGTGTGCCGTTTTCTACGGTTACCTGGTTTGTTTGTGCAATTACCTTTACAGTAGCAATTTGCACCAGCAGTAGTACTGCTAAAAATGATTTCTTCATGCGTTATAATTGGTTGGTTTTGTGTTGAACAATAAAATTATTTACTATTGTAACATAATGATACAATAATAAATAAATTTACATGCTTAACAAAATTTTTGTTACTTGCCCTGCTTTTATTTGCTAAACATGAATAACGAATTTAAAAATCAGGAGGCCGATGCCCGGGGCGATGGCTATTTGCCAGGCCTGGCTATTGATGCTGTTATCTTCGGATTTCATGACAACCAGCTAAAGGTATTACTCCTTGCCTACAAAAACACCGGACTATTTGCTTTACCGGGAGGTTTTATTCGTGATTACGAAGATGTAAACGAAGCCGCGCGACGGGTTTTGCTTGATCGTACCGGTCTTACCAATATCTTCCTGGATCAATTTTATGTTTTTGGCGACAGGAGCCGCCACGATGCCGCGCCTTTAAAAGCGATAATGGCCGCGCGCGGTGTTATGCCGCCAGAAAACCATTGGTTACTTAAACGCTTTGTATCTGTAGGCTATTACGCATTGGTTGATTTTACGAAAGCCATCCCTACCCCCGATAGCATTTCTGACAGCTGCGATTGGTATGCGCTTGACGATCTACCTGTACTGATGCAGGATCATCAACTCATCATCCAAAAAGCATTAGAAACCCTCCGAATTAACCTCGACCAGAAACTCATCGGTTTTAATTTACTTACCGAAGATTTTACCATGGGCGAGCTGCAAAATTTATACGAAACTATCTTAAACAAAAAGCTAATACGTGCGGCTTTTCAACGCAAAATGTTAAGCCTGGGAATTTTGGAGCGGATTGCCAAAAAATTTACCGGAGGAGCACATAAAGCTCCCTATGTTTACCGGTTTATTCTCGAAAAATAACCTGTTTGTCTTAATTATGCCCTCTAATTGTCGTATTTGGCCCTTTTCAATTATATTTAATCCTTGTAGATTTACTATATAATCAGCAACACAATTATAAACCAAAAAACCTCCCTTAAAATGGTAACTATTAACCCTTACTTAAATTTCCCCGGTACAAGCGAAGAAGCTTTCACCTTTTACAAATCTGTTTTTGGTGGCGAGTTTTTAATGGTAATGCGCTTTGGCGATTCGCCCGAAGCCGGCAACATACCAGAAGAAGACAAAAACAAATTGATGCATATTGCCTTAGGCATTGGCAAAGGCAATATATTAATGGCTACAGATACCGTTGGCGAAATGGGCATGGGGTATAAACAAGGTAACAATTTTCACCTTTCGTTGAGCGTGGAGAGCAAAGAAGAAGCGGATGCCATATTTAACGGCCTATCTGCCGGAGGTAATGTAATGGTGCCAATGTCTACCGCATCCTGGGGTGACTATTTTGGTATGTTTGCCGATAAATTTGGGATCTCCTGGATGGTAAATCACCCGGCAAATCGTTCATAATAAAACAATCAGCATTTAAATTTAAACCTCTAATCATGAAAATAGCTATAATTATTGTGCGTACCTTAATTGGATTAATGTTCCTGTTTGCATCTGTAAGCTGGTTTGCGATGGTATTTTTCCACGCTTTCCCTATGCCTCCTGTAACCGGTAATATGAAAGTATTTAACGAAGGTATTGCCGCATCGGGCTACCTCATGATGCTTGTAAAAATAACAGAACTTGTTTGCGCCTTACTTTTGCTATTTGGCAGATATGTAGCGCTGGCCCTGGTAGTTTTGTTCCCTATAATGGTGAATATAGTATCAGTAAATGCTTTTTTAGCACCGTCGGGGCTTACAACAGTAATACCCTTACTAATTGGTATTTTGTTTCTGGCCTATACCCAGCGCGAAAAATACGCGGCATTATTTACCGCAAAATAAACCGCGGGGCACACCATCAAAACAAATACCGATCTGGTTAATTTTATAATAAAAAGGAGAGCATTATGTTAACAGATAGCAAAGCATTCAGCGGATTTTCGGTAAATGATATAAGCAAAGCCAAAGAGTTTTATGGCAAAATTTTAGGCCTTAAAATTTATGATGACACCCAAATGCCGGGGATACTACACCTTGAAATTACGGGTGGTAATGCCATTGTTATATATCCAAAGCCCAACCATGTGCCGGCAACTTTTACCATCCTCAACTTCCCGGTTAAAGATGTAGAGCAAACGGTTGATGAGCTTACCGCGCGTGGTGTTAAATTTATTGTTTACAATGAAGAAAACTTTAAAACCAACGAAAAGGGGATTTTTACGGCAGGCGGCCCGGTAATAGCCTGGTTTAGCGACCCGGCTGGTAATATCCTGTCAATTATTGAAGAAAAAAGTTAAAGTGCTAAACCAATATTTTGATCGCAAAAAGCCCCGGGAGTTGTAAAATACTTCGGGGCTTTTTAATGGTACCTATTAATTACCCCCCATTTCATTTAAAACGGCATCCGGATCAATACAATCAGCCAATTGCGCAATTGCTACACAATAGGTAAAATTTACCCCACAGCAAAACCACCTACCCCAAATGGAAATACATTACTCAAAAGTTAAAATATATTTAACCATCATAATTTAGGCAAAACCAACAAATGAGCTATTAATTGACGTACCTAGAACAGTACAACAAGTATATTAGCGCACTAAACTGGTAAAAACCATTATTGCCATTATTTATATATATTTTCGGTACAGTAATTGTATTTCTGAACTCAGAATAGATAGGGCTTAAAATTTTTTATGATTATTTGCAAAAATCAAAACTCTGGACATTGTTTTAACGTAAAACGATTTACGATTAGACACCAATATAACAACAATCTTTTTGCAAGGAATTTAATCGGTAAATAGCTTTTAAATCATGATTAATTTGGGTGCTTTAACTGCTTTTACAATAAGACTTCCTCGAACAACAATATGAAGAAAAAGTTACTAATTGTCGATGACGATTTAAGCATACTTAAATTACTCAATTTTATTCTGTCAAAAGACTATGATTGTGTTGTTAAAAATAACGGAATTGATGCATTTGGCTGGTTAGAAGACGGCAATTTTCCCGATCTGATACTTTCCGATCTTCAGATGCCGTATTTTGATGGTCAGTCATTTGCCAAAAATGTGAAAATAAGTGGCTTTTATCGGGATATTCCCGTTTTATTACTATCAGCAGCCCACGATCTGGATGAGCAGGTAAGTAATATGCCGTTTAAAATTGATGGCTATATGCATAAGCCGTTTAAACCAAACGAACTAAAATCAGCAATTAACCAACTTTTACAAGTTTATGAATCATCGCACGTCTGATTGGAACGAAAATTCGGGTTCGCACATCAAGATCGCCTATACAGGGTTAAGTTTTAAAAACCTGGTATCAAGCGGCCTTAGCAACTTCAACATAGCTTACAATGATTCGATCGCCCAACTTGAAGAGTACCTGGGCGATCAATCTATTTTAACCTTACCCGATATTATACTGATAGAGGTTGATGCCGAAGGAAAATGTTTCGCCTTAGTTAAAGACCTAAAAAAGAACTTTTTACTCCATGGTGTTATCATAGTACTACTATCTGCACAAAACGATAAAAGCCTCATAAAAAAAGCGCTCGAACTAAGAGTGCATGATTTTTACAGCTTGCCTTTTTCTGTAGATGACCTGCGCGAAAGATTAAATTTTTTGGTAACCTTTAAACTGATAAAACCAAAACTGCTCGAACTTTCAAAAGAAGTTGATACTACCTACAAAATGCCTTTTGGAAAACGACTAATTGACCTGGCTATATCGGGATCAATGTTGTTTTTCCTCTCTCCTCTTTATCTTATTGTGGCTATTGCCATAAAAATGGATTCAAAAGGGCCTGTTTTCTACAAAAGTAAACGCGTTGGTACAGGCTACAAGGTATTTGATTTTTATAAATTCAGATCGATGCGCACGGATGCGGACCAGTTGTTGGCGAAATTATCAACCGAGAATAACCAATATGCAACAGAAGGCGGAGCCACCAAGGCGGCATTTGTAAAAATCAAGAACGATCCGCGTATTACCAAGTTGGGTAATTTTTTGCGCAATTCCAGTTTGGATGAACTTCCCCAGCTTTTTAACATTCTCAGAGGTGATATGTCTGTTGTTGGAAATCGCCCTTTGCCTGTTTATGAGGCGGAGATGCTTACATCAAACGAATGGTCGATGAGATTTTTGGGCCCTGCAGGCTTAACCGGTTTATGGCAAATAAGCAAGCGTGGCAAGGAAGATATGTCTGAAAGGGAAAGAAAAAAACTGGATAACTTTTATGCTCAAAAGTATTCTATTTGGTTAGATTTACGAATTATTATTGGAACTGTACCTGCACTCTTTCAAAAAGAAAAAGTATAAATTAATGAATAAATATATAAAGGTTGTTTGTTTTTTATTAACTACCATACTGTTTACCAAACAATTGCACGCCCAGGAAACATTTATAAATAATGTTAATATGGCATACCTGGATAAACTTGTGGCTACCGCTAAAAAGAATTATCCGGAAGTTAAAGTACGCCAGAGCGCAGTTAAAGCTGCCCATAGTAATTATAACGCAACTAAGTTTGCCTGGTTAGATGGATTAACAGCATCATATATTTATAGCCCTCAAAACTTAGTTAACCAGGCCCAGCCAACTATATTTAAAGGTTATCAATTGGCCATTACCCTAAGCATTGGTCAGTTGCTTAAAAACCCATCGGTAACCAGCGCGGCCAGCGAAACTTATAAAATTGCCCAGTACCAGCAAGCCGAATATATGCTAAGTCTTGAAGCACAGGTGCGAAAACTTTACTTTTCATACCTTGCCGCGATGACGGAGTTGCGATTACGCTCGGGTGCTGTAACTGATGCCAACAGTGCAGTTAAACAATTAAAATATTCGTTTCAAAAAGGTGAAACTACTTTTCAGATCTATAATGAACAATTGAATAGTTATTATAATCAAAATTCGTTTATGGTGCAGGCTGAGTTGGCTACCTGGACCGCAAAAACTAATTTGGAAGAGCTATTAGGTGTTAAATTAGAAGATATAAAATAACAAATGGAGATAGGCAATTTTTTTAAGCTTTTAAAAAAATATCGATTAATACTTATTTTTATACCGCTTATAACAGGTATAGCTACATTTTTTTGGGTTAAAAGACTACCCGATAACTACGTTTCGCATGGGCAACTGGCTACCGGTATTGTTGATGCCTCCCGGCACTTATTGGATAAGGATGCAACTGCCAACATACAGGAGCAACAAATATTAAGTGAATTTAGTAACCTCATGGCCATCATGAAGTTGAAGAAAATGGTTAACCAGGTTTCTTATTCGCTTATTATACATGATCTTAAAAACCCGGCTACCCCGTTTAGCAAACCCAGTAAAACACTTGCCGAAATGCACCCCTACGAGCGGGACGCAGCGTTAAAAATATTTCAGTATAAATTTGATCATCTGGAAGCGCTGTTGCTTTATAACAAGCAAGAGAGCGCATTGAATGATCTGTTACGCTCAATGAAATATGATGATGCCTCCTTGCGCAAGGATCTATTAATTTTTAGAGATGATGAAAGTGACTTTATATCTGTAAGTTACGATTCAGATAATCCGCAGTTGTCTGCAACAGTGGTTAACGTGTTGTGCACACAATTTATTAATTACTATACTTCAACTGTTAAGAAAAACGAATCAAACGCGGTGGCTTTCTTGTCTGACCTGCTGACTCAAAAAAGAAATGCGTTGAGTGATAAAACTGCTCAATTACAAGCATACAAGATAGATAACGGCATTTTAAACCTTGACGAACAATCAAAAGCCATTTTTAGCCAGATACTTGCTTATAACGACAAAAAGCAGGAGGCAGAGAAAGATATCGCCTCATACGAAGGTGCGATAAAAACAATTAATGGCAAATTTGATCCTAAAGAAAGGGAGTACGTCGAGTCGACCACCAGCAAATACAACCAAATTATTACCGCCACTCAGGATGAGCTGCATACTATCCAAAACAAATACATCCGCAGTAATTACGACCCTAAATACAAACCTGCATTAGATTCGGTTCAGCGTTCATTGGCGTCTGAAATCAACCAATCTTCAGATCAGTATATCAGCGATCCACGGATACATAAAGATGATCTGATCAAACAAAAATTAACGCTTGAGGTATCACGAGATCTGGCTAAATACAGCATTCAATCTATAAACGCCGAACTGGCCATTTTAAACTCCAAGTTTAACCGGCTGGTACCTTTTGATGCCAAAGTAAAAACTTATGATTTTGATATTGATATTGCCAGTAAAGAGTACCTAGATGTTTTAAATAAATACAACGAAACAAACCTCAAATCAAACTTTAGCATTAAACTGATACAGGTAGAGATTGCCGCGCCTGAAGCCCCTCAGCCTTCAAAAAAAATGTTGCTGATAGTACTAAGTGTTATCGCAATGTTTGTAGTATGTCTGTTTGTGCTGTTTTTGATGTTTTACCTGGATAATACCATCAAAGATCCCTCAGAACTTGTTAACAAAACGCAGCTGCCGTTATTGGGCTATCTTAACAGAATACCAGGCACCAACCTCGATCTGCGAAAACTTTGGGACGTAGAGAACCGGGATAAAATGCAACAATTTAAAGAGTTGATGCGATCTGTACGGTTTGAGATTGACCAGGAACTGCGTGGCGAAAAAATTATTGCTGTAACCAGTATGGGTGCTCATGAAGGTAAAACACTGTTTGCTACAAGCCTTGCCTACTCCTACTCCATGATCAATAAAAAGGTATTACTGATTGATGGTAACTTTGACAGGCCTGATCTTACCAATGCCATACGCCCTACTTTATTTTTAGAAGATTATTTCAAAAATAACCCATTGTATGGTATTGATATAACCGGAGGTACAGCCACCGTATTAGGTAACCGCGGCGAGGACGTTACATTGTTGGAAATTGCCGATGAAGCTTATATAAAAAATCGCTTTAACGATTTAAGATCAAAATTTGATGTTATCATTATTGATACCGCCCCGTTAACTTCATTAAACAAATCAAAAGAATGGCTGCTATTTGCTAATAAAACAATAGCCGTTTTTGAAGCTAATAAAGATTTGAGCAATGCGCAAAAGCAGCACCTGCCTTACTTAAAAGGTTTAGGTGATAAATTTGCCGGCTGGGTGTTAAACAAATCAAGCAATAATAAAAAAGGGAAATAAAGCTGGCCCCTTCCAATAACGAGGTAAGTATTAATTGAGCTTCACAATATGAGAATAGATCCGTCTGAAGTAAAACCAGATCCCTTTGAGCATCTAACACCTCTTCAAAACAGATCGCGTAAGGTGGCAATCACAATATCGTTTATTGGTGTTTTTGTGTGGGCTATCAAAATTTTGTTTTTATAAACCAATAACGCGTTAAATGCTAAATGATAAAACAGATAATACCAGGTTAGGAGGATCGTTTTGGAAAAGGTTACTTATCCAAAAGCTTTCCAGCCCGCTTGTGTTATCTTTTTTGGTGGTAGCAGCACTATTTGTGAGCGTAGTAGTCTATAAATTAGCTTTCATAGGCGTTGGTGTTATTTTAATATTAGTAATAGGCTTACCTATTGTTTTCGCAATTGTTGCCTATCCCCAATTTGGCATAACAATTTTAATATTAGCATCGTTCTTCATCAATTACGTTTCAGAAATTTTACCCGAAGAAGTGCCTATCGGCACATTATTGGACGCCATCACCTACCTGTTAATTCTGGGCTTTTTTATTAAACAAAAAGGCGAAAATAATTGGAGCTATTTTAAAAACCCTATAAGTACATTAATTATCATATGGCTGTGCTACAATCTGGCTCAGGCAATTAACCCGGTAGCTGCATCGGTGTTGGCCTGGGTATACACGGTGCGTACGGTTGGTTTTATAATGCTCATGTACTTTGTTTTTGTTTACCACATCAGGTCTGTCGACTTTATAAAATATCTCTTTAAGCTTTGGCTGGTATTAGATTTTATTGCCGGTATTTCGGCTTTTCAACAAGAGAACTTTGGCTTTCTACCATTCGAAAAAAAATGGTTGTACTCAGATCCGCTGCGTGTAGGCCTGCTTTTCATCAATGGGCACATGCGTAAGTTTGGCATCTTCTCAGACCCGGTCACTTTTTCTTATAACATGGTAATTGGCAGTTTACTGTGCGTTGCACTTATTATGGGCAACATTAAAGGCTATAAAAAAGTAATGCTCGGCTGCCTGGCTGCTTTCTTTCTGTTTGTAATGCTCTATTCCGGCACAAGGGCAGCCTATGTTTTAGTGCCGGCCTCATTAGCTATTTTGGCTGTACTTAACTTTAACAGAAGAGTACTTATCTCCACTATTGTAGCCGGTACATTCCTGGTATTCCTGATTATTGTACCTACATCAAATCCTGCAATAAAGAGATTCCAAACCGCTTTTAGTCCATCAGATGATCCCTCATATAATGTGCGTGCCGAAAATCAAAAGAAAATAAAACCTTTTATTTTATCGCACCCATTTGGTGGCGGCCTTGGTTCGGTTGGTGTTTGGGGCAGACGTTTTTCTCCAAATTCTATGCTGGCAAAATTCCCGCCCGATAGCGGTTATGTACGTGTAGCGGTAGAGATGGGCTGGGTTGGCTTAATTCTGTTTTGTACACTATTTTATGTGGTACTTAAAAACGGCATTAATTATTTCTTCAGGATAAGAGACCCGCAGCTTAAAAACTATTGTATGGCTATGATACTGGTGATATTTGCGTTTAATATAGGCAATTTCCCCCAGCAGGCCCTTGTACAATACCCCTCAAACATTTTGTTTTATCTCGCCATAGCCATTATTGTAGCCTGCATGAGGCTTGATACCGAAAAACAAAAAGAACAGACCGTGGAAGCTCATAAAGATGGCGTTTTATTAACAAAACTGAATTAAAGCAGATGGCGGCAATAGATAAAATAAAAGCAAACCCAAGGTTAAAAAAAATTGTGCATTGGATGCTGATACCAGGCGGCGAATCGCGGCCAAGGCATTGGGTACGTTGGTTTGTTACCCCATTTTACCATCATCGTGGTAAGGGTGCCATTGTAAGATATAATGCCAGGCTTGATGTATTTCCTTTCAACAAGTTTTCTCTGGGCAGTAAAAGCATTATCGAAGATTTTGCTACTATTAATAATGGCGTAGGCGATGTAATAATTGGCAACAACTGCGGCATTGGTATCGGCAACGTAATTATCGGCCCCGTTACTATGGGCAATTATGTGATGCTGGCCCAAAACATAGTAATATCCGGCTTAAACCACGGCTATGAAGATGTAACCCTTCCCCCTCGGGTACAAAAAGTAGTAACCAAACAAATCACCATTAATGATAACGTTTGGATTGGCGCCAACTGCGTAGTTACCGCCGGTGTAACCATTGGCAAGCACGCCATTATTGGCGCAGGCAGCGTAATTACCAAAAGTATTCCCGAGTATTCGGTAGCTGTAGGCAACCCTGCAAGGGTTATTAAAAAGTACAATTTCACAACAAACAGTTGGGAAAAAGCCTAACAAAACAAACATGGGGTTTTTAAAAAAACTTATTAATAAGCACACTCTTTCTTTGGCAAGCAGCGCTATTATGCCTGTTTTAGGCATGGCCATATTGGCGTTAATGGCCCGGCATTTAAGCAAACCAGATTTTGGCGATTACATTTTTTTCCTGGTTATATTTACCCTGGCAGATACTTTCAGAACAGGTTTTTTGCAAACATCGCTTATAAAATATTATGCAGGTACCAGCCCGGAAAGGGCTGCAAATGTAGCCGGCTCGGCCTGGTATATCGGGCTGGCCATTGTGTTTACATTTGGCGTGGGTAATTTGCTTACCTATTTCTTTTTCCTGTATTTTGGTACCAGCATTAATATGTTTATTATATTAAAATGGTTTAGCGTTATTTACCTATGCTCGTTACCAACTGCCATAGCCACCTGGATACTACAGGCAGAAGTTAAATTTGATAAACTATTTCTGCTACAACTCATTAACCAGGGTGGCTTTTTTGCATTTATACTGTTACTTATCATTTTGCACCAGGCCAATTTTCAGAATGCCATTTATTGCTATTGCTTAAACAACCTTATCAGCAGTATTGTCACCATTTTTAATGGATGGTCTAAAATTAAAACCATCGGTAGTAAAAGTTGGGCCTCTATTAAAGAGCTGGCACATTTTGGCAAATTTAGTGTGGGTACATCGATCAGCTCGTACTTGTTGCGAAGTTCAGATACTATTATCATCAAAATGATGTTTGCCGATAGCTTGTTAGGGGTTTATTATATCCCTCAAAGGTTAATGGAGATCTTCGAGATCCCGTTAAGGGCTTTTATAGCTACGGCATTACCCGTAATGTCGGCCGCAGTGCACCGCGAGGATAAGAAATACGTATCCTATATCATGAAAAAATATGCGGGCATGCTTACCATTGCTCTTATACCGGTTGCAGTAGTCGCTTTTTTACTCGCCGATTTAATTATTGGATTATTATTTGGCGGTGCTTACCAGCACTCAGATGCGGGCAACATCTTCCGCATATTTATGTGCTTTGTAATGTTGCTGCCGATAGACAGATTTTTTGGAATCACGCTTGATATTATAGGCAAACCACAATTAAACATGATCAAGGTATTTATTATGCTGGCTGTAAATGTTTCTGCTGATTTTGCCGGCATATACATTTTCCATAGCCTGTACGGGGTTGCCATCGCATCAATCTTTACTTTCTTTTCGGGTGCCATATTTGGTTACTGGGCGCTTAAAAAACATCTTGATTTTTCAATTAAAGACATATTTTACTTAGGATACCTGGAGTTAACGGAGCTTTTAGGGATGCTTTATAACAAGATAAGAAAAAGGAATACGGACCAAATTTAATATGGAGCTAAAGAACCGCAACATCATCATATTTTCGCAGATGCAGTTTGATGGCCGGCTGGAATCAACAAACTACACCATGGCCAAACATTTGGCTATGCATAATAATGTGTATTATATTGACAGACCTTTTACCTGGAAAGACTATATTAAATTTAAAGACACGCCCGAATTTAAGATCCGCAAACCGCATTTCTTTTCACCAGCTAACAGCATCATCCAAACAGAGATCCCTAATTTAAAAATTGTTATTTCTCCCCCGGTACCATCAATCAACATGCTACCCGAAGGTAAGTTATACCGTATAGCAGTAAGAGTAAATGAATTGATTGTTGCCGCACGATTGAAAAAGGTGATTAAACAACTAAATATTAAGGATTACATTTATATAAACTCCTACAACTACACCTACCCTAATTTTCATAACCTTATAAAACCGGTGTTAACGGTATATCATTGTGTAGATCCATTAGTTGAGGTTTATCAAACCAAACATGGTTTGATATCCGAAGATATTGTTGTAAAAAGTGTAGACCTGGTTATTTGCACAAGTAGAGAGTTGCGGAACAATAAGCTTAAGCTTAACAGCAACTCGCACTTTATCCCTAATGCTGCTAATATTACGCACAGTGAAAAAGCGCTCGATTCACAATTACCTGTGGCTGATATCCTGTCGGGCATTAATAAACCGGTAATAGGATACTTTGGCAATATTGAACGCCGGATAGATTATAAATTACTTGATGACCTGCTTGTTCAAAACCCCGAAAAGAGCTTCGTGTTTATTGGCCCTGTTGATATTGACTATGTAGATATGCCGGTATTTAAAGAGCCAAATGCATTTGTAAAGGGCGCAGTGCCTTATGAGCAAATGCCTGCAGTTTTAAAAGGGTTTGATGTAGCTATTATCCCGTTTAAAAAAGATGAGGTAAGTAATTCCATTTTCCCCCTAAAACTGTTCGAATATCTTGGTTCGGGGAAACCAGTTGTTTCTACCGATTTTAATTCGGACCTGCAAGAATTTACCGGCGATACGGTTGCTTACTGCGCCACACCTACCGCATTTACTGAGGCCATTAATACAGCACTGAAAGATACACCCCAATTGCAACAAAAAAGACTAGCCATTGCAGCTGAAAATACGTGGGAGCATCGGATACTGGAAATTGAAAAACTTTTGGCATTAAATTTAGAATTAAAGGCTGGGCGTTAATTTAATAATAACGCAACTTTAGCTATACAAACACAGTAAAAGTTATTAAAATATACTAAACCATGGAGATCATCAAATTTATTGCTTCGGCAATAATGTGGGCAGCTTTAATATACCTGGGAATATATTGCGTGTACCTGTTCATATTTTCGGTATTGGGGAAATTAGTTCCCATAAAATACCCTCCTGTTGCAAACAGCTTAAGCAAATTTGTAATTTATATATGTGCTTATAAAGAAGATGAGATCTTATTAAATTCGGCGGCAAGCGCCTTAACGCTCGATTACCCTGCCGACAAATTCCATGTATGTATTATAGCCGATTCGCTTAAGCCCGAAACATTGGTAAAACTAAAACAAATGCCACTACAGGTTGTAGAAGTATTTTTTGAAAACAGTACCAAATCGAAGGCACTTAATAAAGCCATTGAAAATACGATGCCCGGCTTCGACGCCGCCATTGTATATGATATTGACAATGTAGCCGCACCAGATTATTTATACCAGATCAACAATTATCTGCAGGCCGGCGAAAAGGTAGTACAAGGCCACCGGATAGCCAAAAACACT
This sequence comes from Mucilaginibacter cryoferens, assembly GCF_014205845.1. GTDB lineage: Bacteria > Bacteroidota > Bacteroidia > Sphingobacteriales > Sphingobacteriaceae > Mucilaginibacter. The sequence goes on along the minus strand of NZ_JACHCR010000002.1, from coordinate 435,933 downwards.
AACACTAATGTTGCGGTACTTGATGCCATAAGCGAAGAGATTAACAATCACATTTTCAGGAAGTCGCAACGGGTATTTAACCTCTCGGCAGCTATTATCGGCTCGGGAATGGCCTTAGAATACAACCTGTTTAAGACCACCATGGGCCAGATTGATGCCGTTGGCGGATTTGATAAAGAAATGGGCCTGATACTTACCCGCCAGAAAATTGGCGTGGCTTACGCCGAAAACGCCCTGGTGTATGATGAAAAAGTAAGCAACCCCGAGGTATTTAAAAAACAACGTAAAAGATGGTTATCGGCACAGTTTAACTTGCTGCGCAAGTATGGCGTGAGCGGTTTTGGAGAATTATTCATGAACGGGAATTTTGATTATTTTAATGAAATATATCAAATGTCGATATTGCCAAGAGTGTTGATGTTGGGAATTATGCCTTTTATGCTGCTGATATCGTTTTTAACACCAGGTATAGGTCCGTCGTGCTATTTATGGTTAACTGCAACATTATGTTGTTACGTTGGTATTGTTGTTGCTATACCCGCAGCGTATTTTAACGGTAAACTACTAAGTGCTGCGCTTAAGCTTCCGTTAATATTTTTTACAATGTTGTTGCTATTATTTAAGCTAAAAGGAGCTAATAAAAAGTTTATACATACCCCGCACGACCATACCGCTGTTTAGTACAGAGGTTAAAAAGTTAACGGCGAATATGTTCCGTTTTAGCAGGTAAATTGGGTAAATACCCCTATTATTAAAAATAAGATTTTATAAGATACTCCAATATGGATGCTCACGAAAAAACAGAAGGCTTAAGTTTATTAAACAATACCGTGGCTGATTATCCCAAAGATAAAGCACTGCACCAGCTGATTGCCCAATGTGCACTTGAAATTCCAGACAAAACAGCATTGGTGTTTGAAGATCGCCATTTAACCTTCAAAGATGTAAACGAGGCCGCTAATAAATTGGCTCACCATCTGCTTACTTATCATATAAAAACCGGCGATATTATTGGCCTGGCACTTGATAGATCTCCAGAAATGGTTATCTCCCTTTTGGCTATACTTAAAACCGGTGCAGCATACGTTCCGCTCGATCCTGAGTATCCAAAAGACCGGGTTGAATTTATGATGGAAGATTCTGCGGCCAAGATCTTACTTACCTCAGAAAAATTTAAAGGCCATTTCACATCAGTTGCGCAAGAAGTGTTAATTGAAGATGCCCTTGATAAATTTGATGACTACCCAGCCCAAAACCCCGAAACCATAGTTGGAGGTGATAACCTGGCCTATATACTATTTACTTCGGGCTCAACCGGTAAACCCAAGGGCGTACAGATAAAGCACCATAGCCTGGTTAACTTTTTGCTAAGCATGCAAAAAGAGCCGGGCCTTACTCCTGCCGATAATTTATTGGCGGTAACTACCATATCATTTGATATTGCCGGTCTCGAGTTATTTTTACCGCTGTTAGTTGGTGCAAAACTAATAGTTACCGATGCTATTACCGCAAAAGATGGCAGGGCTTTACTTGATCTGTGCGTTGCACAAAACATAACGGTAATGCAGGCAACACCCTACACATGGCGTGTAATGCTTGAAGCCGGCTGGGAACAAAAACTGCCTCTAAAAATACTTTGCGGCGGCGAGGCTTTACCTAAAGACCTTGTCAATAAGCTTAATGCACGCAGTTTGGAGTTATGGAATGTGTACGGACCTACAGAAACTACGGTATATTCGACTGTAAAGCTAATTAAACACGATACCGATATTACCATCGGCAGGCCAATTGATAATACCCAGATCTATATACTGGATGAAAAACTGAATAACTTTACCGACGGCACAATCGGCGAAATTTACATTGGCGGCGATGGCGTCTCAAAAGGCTATTTAAACCGGCCCGAACTTAACAACGAACGCTTTGTCGACGATATATTTTCGGGTGTATCCGGTAGCAAAATGTACCGCACCGGCGATTTAGGAAAAATTCGCGAAGATGGAGAAATAGTTTGCCTTGGCCGTATAGATCACCAGGTTAAAGTACGCGGCTACCGCATCGAGCTGGAAGAAATTGAGCAGAACCTGCTAAAACAAGTAAATATTAAACAAGCCGTTGTAATAGCCCGCGAAGACATTCCTGGCAACCCACGGCTTGTAGCATACATTATTGTTGATGAAACAGTTGCCGATACCAATTTAAAAGCCCAGTTTGAAACATGGCAACGAGGTTTACTTGATGTGCTGCCAGAGTACATGGTGCCAGATGATTTTGTTTTAATGGAGGCAATCCCCATCACCCCTAACGGCAAAATAGATCGCAAAGCATTACCCAAACCAGATTACGGCAACATACAACGTACCGGCGAGTTTATTGCCCCGCGTACCGCTAATGAGAAACTGGTAGCCCAAATATGGCAGGAAACCATGGAGATAAAAAGCATCAGTATTACTGATAACTTTTTTGAACTGGGCGGCCGCTCGTTAATTGCGGTGAAGATAATGGCGCGCATTGAAAAAGAAACAGGCAAACGCCTGCCGCTTGCCACCCTATTTAAACATGCCACCATCCAAAAACTGGCGGCAACGTTAGATATAGACCCGGCCTCCATTACCTGGGAATCATTAGTGCATATAAAGCCAAGCGGCAGCAAAATGCCATTGTATATTGTACATGGTGCCGGTTTAAATGTGTTATTATTTAACGCCCTGGCCATGAACATGGATGCCGATCAGCCTGTGTACGGCTTGCAGGCAAAGGGACTTAATGGAATTGATGAGCCATTGGATGTAATGGAAGAAATTGCGGCCAACTATATAGCCGAAATTGTTGCCCAAAACCCCGATGGACCATATGCTCTTGCCGGGTATTCTTTAGGAGGTATAATAGCCTATGAAATGGCTAACCAAATGATAGCGGCAGGCAAAGATGTTAAGATGCTGGCTATGTTTGATACGTATGCCGATATATCTACCATTAATGATCCGGCTTTAAAAAAGGTCGTTAATAAAACCTTACTAACCATAAAGCAATTAGGCCATACATTTGTGTTGCTTGCCGAAGATCCTAAACGTACTATTGAATACAAGAGTTTGATATTGAAACGTAAACTCATTAAATTTATGTGGAAGGTATTCCCGGGCAAGGATGAAAAAAAGGAAGGCTTTTTTGCTTATGATAACGAAATAGATGAAGCAAGCGAAAAAGCATTACGCAATTACGTTTTAAAGCCCGTAAACATCGCTATCGAGTTATTCCGTGCAAAAAAACGCACTTTTTATATGGCCGACTTTAGCTTTTTGGGATGGAAGCCATTTGCCGTAAAAGGTGTTAATGTGCACGAAATCCCTGGTGAGCACAATACCATATTTGCACCACCAAATGATAAAGAATTTGCTGTTGTACTACAGCAGTGTTTAGATAAGGTATCACAAAGCTAATTCACCCGCATCAATATAGAGATTAACCAATGCGCATAACAATGCTAAAAATGAATACCAATGTTAAGCACATCAAATAGTGAGGTAGTAAAAAAAAATAAGGCTAAAGTTTTCTTCCCCAATTTAAACGGTGTGAGGGCATTGGCAGCCCTTATGGTGGTAGTATCTCATATTGAACTGCACAAAATCATTTTTAATGTACGCCGCGTTCCCGGACTTAACCTTTCAAACTTTGGCAGAGCTGGCGTTACTATATTTTTTTCGCTAAGCGGATTTTTAATTACCTACCTCCTGTTGGAAGAAAAACGAAATTTTACAGCAATCAACTTCAAAAGCTTTTACATGCGAAGGCTTTTACGCATCTGGCCCTTATATTTCCTGGTGGTTATTGTTGGTTTCTCTTTTTTTGGAGGCTCTCTGCGGGCATTTTTGCTGTCTGTATTATTTTTACCCAACCTGGCGTTTTGCCTGCAAATGCTTCCAGCCATTTTTGATCCTATATGGTCTATAGGTACCGAAGAGCAGTTTTACATATTTCACCCCCATTTCTTCAGAATAAAAAAACTGGAGCATATTTTTTATGCTTTGATAGCCTTTATCATATTTATCTGGAGTTTGCAGTTTACAATCGACTACCTGGTGCGCCAGCATCCCATGTATCAGGCCCTGCACCAGGTAATGTATTACTCGCGGTTTGATAATATGATGATAGGCGCGGTTGTCGCGGTTTTATATTTCAACAAAAAACACATGGAGTTTCAATTTAAATTTCAAAAGGTATTTAACTCATTGTTCCGCAAAAGCAATCAATTTATATTGTTGTTTGTTTTTTTAATATACCTGGTAGTTTATCTGCGTTACGAGATTCACCACGGCGATATTTTGATCGCATTGCTGGCATCGTTACTTATTGTTAATCTCTGTGACGAAGAAACAGCCATATTTTCACTTAAACATAAATACCTTAATTATATAGGGCAAATTTCTTACGGCATATACCTGCTGCACAAATTTGTTTTATTGGGGGTGTTGTACCTTGTTCAAAGGTATTTAATACAAGCAAGCCTCATTACCGAAAATATAATCATTTATGGAGCCACAATTGCGGGTACAATTACCTTGGCATCTGCATCTTATTATGGTTACGAGAGGCCGTTTTTGACAATAAAAAAGAGGTTTCAAAAAATCGCTCAATAATGATGTTATTCAGTTCACCTATTGGTGCGCGTGCTTAACATTTAGTAATATAAATTTGTAAAACCAACACCATCAACAATATATCCGTAGATGAAAAAAGTTTCTATTGTCACCGTAAATTTTAACCAGCCCGTTGTAACCGAAGAGCTGCTGTTGTCAATAGAGCAAACAAATACCTATACCAACCTCGAAATAATTGTGGTTGATAATGCCAGTAGTGTAAACCCTGTACCAGGGTGGTTGATAAAATATCCAGGCATTAAATTTATCCGATCCGAATTAAACCTGGGGTTTGCCGGAGGTAATAACATGGGCATTAAAGAGGCAACCGGCGACTACCTTTTTTTGGTAAATAATGATACCGAATTTACCGTCGGACTAATAGAAAAACTGGTAACCGTGTTAAATACAAATGAAAATGTGGGCATGATATCGCCCATGATAAAATATTATAGCGATAAGCAACTCATTCAATATGCCGGTTATACTCCTATGAATTATTACACCTGCCGCAACAGTTGCATTGGATTAAAACAGCATGACAACGGGCAGTTTAATAACATTACAGGGCCTACCGCCTATTGCCATGGGGCAGCCATAATGATAAAAAAAGAAGCTATTGACAAAGCCGGTTTAATGGCCGAAAACTTCTTTCTATATTATGAAGAAGTTGATTGGTGCGAGATGATCTTAAGGGCAGGTTACAAAGCATGGGTAAATACCGATGCCTTGATCTATCACAAAGAATCTGTATCGGTAGGTAAAAAAAGTAAACTGAAAGAGTATTTCATGAACCGTAACCGCATTCTTTTTACCCGCCGCAACGCGCCGCCTTTTAAGAAGTTGTTTTTTTATCTATACTTTTTGCTAATGGTGGTACCGCGTAATGTGCTATTATACATCAAAAACAAAAATTACAATTTTATACCTATGCTTTTTAAAGCAGTTTGGTGGAACTTTACCCACTCTAAAAACAGTACTAACCTGGGTTACCCTATTAATACCATAGCATGAAAATAATTTTACTATTAAGCCTCATTATAGTTTTTTACACGTTTGCAGGCTATGGCATATTGCTATACATTATTATTAAAGTAAAAAGAATAGTAAAAGGCCCTAAAAAAGCTATAGTTGAAGATCTGGATAACCTACCAACCTGTACCCTGGTAGTAGCCGCTTATAACGAAGAATTTTTTATAAAGGATAAAATAGCCAATAGCCTGCTGCTAAACTACCCGGCAGGCAGGTTAAAAATGATCTTCATTACCGATGGATCATCAGATAATACACCGGGCATTATAGCAGCCTATCCTCAAATTAAGCTTTTACACCAACCACAGCGTGCGGGCAAAATAGCTGCCGTTCATCGTGCTATGGATTTTGTGGATACCGATGCTGTTGTATTTACTGATGCCAATACCTTTTTGAATAAAGATGCGCTCATTAAAATCTGTCGCCATTACAGCGACCTTACCGTAGGCGCAGTTGCCGGTGAAAAGCGTGTGCACTTTGACGAAAATGCCGATGCCAGCGCCGCGGGCGAAGGTTTTTACTGGAAATATGAATCGGCCCTTAAAAAGTGGGATTCGGAATTGTATTCGGTGGTGGGTGCAGCCGGCGAATTGTTTAGTGTCAGGCGTTCGCTTTATCTTCCTGTTGATGCAGATACGGTTTTGGATGATTTCATGATCTCGATGCTGATTGCCGAAAAAGGATACCGCATTGTTTATGAACCAGAGGCCTACGCCACCGAGACCGCATCCGAAAACGTATCTGAAGAATTGAAGCGCAAAATACGCATCGCCGCCGGTGGAATACAGTCTATTTTACGATTAAAAAGCTTGTTTAATCCGTTTCCGTATCCAATATTGTCGTTCCAGTACATCAGCCACCGTGTTTTAAGGTGGACGGTTACCCCTTTTCTGCTCATCCTCACTTTTGTACTAAATATTGCCCTTGTAGTTGAAACCAATGCAACAGCTTGGCAATTACTTTTATTTGCGCAGGTGCTTTTTTACCTGCTGGCATTTTTTGGTTATATAATGGAAAAGAGGCAATTGCGTATTAAAATTCTTTTTATACCCTACTACTTTTGTGTGATGAATTATGCGGTTTTGGCTGGCATCGTCAGGTATTTTACTACCACACAAAGTGCGGTTTGGGAAAAAGCACAACGGAAACAATAAAACTATATTAACTATTGATATAATATAAAAACACAACTTAGCTATAACTATTACGTATTAATTAATAACTATTTAAATAAATTTTATTGATGCAAAACCAATTTCAGCATCAATGAGAATGGAAAAAATCACTATATTCAACTGCTTTTTAAAGTAACCTGCAACATTATTTTAAATACCCCTGTTACAAATAACGATCAGGCAAGTGAGCATAGCTAACCTCGTCAAGTTTAATGAACATAAATACCGGAAAATTAATTGAAGAAGGTATAGAGAATACCGTATTTGTACACCAGTTATTCGAACAACAGCTTCAAAAAAAACCTGATGCTTTAGCTGTTATTTTCGGTAACAGGCAATTAAGCTATAGCCAGTTAAATCAACAGGCCAATAATCTTGCTGCGGCTATCTTATCACAATCTCCCCAATCAACGATCATAGGCGTTAGTACTTTTAGAAGCGTTGAGACCATTGTAAGTGTACTGGCCATACTTAAAGCAGGTAAAGCATATTTACCGCTCGATCCTGATTATCCTAAAGATCGTCTCGAACAGATCATCACCGACTCTGGTATAGATACCTGCCTGGTGACTGAAGCGCAAAAAGCGTTATTTGAGTTATTACCCGTAAGTATTTTATTCTCTGATAGAACCTATCAGTATTCCGAAGCTCCGTCTCCCATTAATAACCCCGATGGTGCTTATGTGCTTTATACGTCCGGTTCAACAGGCACCCCTAAAGGTGTGGTGATGGGGCACGCGGCACTGGTAAACCTGTTATTGTGGCAGCATAAAAATTCAATATCTGCCCCTGGCATAAATACTTTACAATTTGCACCATTAAGTTTTGATGTATCGTTCCAGGAGATTTTTGCCACCTTGTGTACCGGCGGAACCCTTGTACTTATTACCGACGAGTTACGTGTTGACCCGGTTAAACTTTTACAGTACATTGAGGAGCGGTCTGTAAATCGCATATTTTTACCTTTTGTGGTGCTGCAATACTTAACAGAGGCAGCTATAGCCAATAAGCATATCCCAAGCTGTTTACAGGAAGTAATAACTGCCGGCGAACAGTTAAAGATAACCCCACAGATAACAGCCTTTTTTAAAGCACTCCCCCACGCCACTCTATATAACCAATACGGACCAACTGAAACACATGTTGTTACGCAATTAAAACTAGATGGTGATGCAAGCCATTGGCCCCCATTGCCCTCAATTGGTGTTCCCATCAGCAAAACTGATATCATCATTTTAGATGATGCCCTTAAACCATTAACCGGCGGCGAAACCGGCGAACTTTGCGTAGCAGGTATAAGTCTCGCTAACGGTTATCTAAACAAGCCAGATCTTACCACCGAAAAATTTACCCATATACAGGATGAGGAAAATCAGGCTGTGCGCATTTACCGCACCGGCGACCTGGCGCGTTACCTGCCCGATGGAAACATTGAGTACCTGGGCCGTAAAGACACCCAGGTAAAAATCAGGGGTAACCGGGTAGAACTGGGCGAGATAGAAGTACTGCTCAATCAACTGGAAAACATTCAACAGGCTGTTGTTATAGCCCGCGAAGACACGGCAGGGCAAAAACGCCTGATAGCTTACCTGGTATCGTCAACAAACGAAGAAAACACCCCGGCTATACGTAAAATCATGGAGCAACAGCTGCCCGATTTTATGCTGCCATCGGCGTATATATGGATAAAAGAACTACCCAAAACAACAAGCGGCAAGGTTGACCGTAAAGCACTCCCTGATACCGGTTTAGAACGACCAGAGCTTGCCGTTTTATATAAAGCGCCATCAACACGGATTGAGAAAAGCATCACAGCAGTATGGCTAAATTTGCTTCAACTGAATAAGATAGGTATAGATGATGATTTCTTTCTCTTAGGCGGCAACTCCTTGTTGGCATTAAAAACAGTAGCCACACTAAAACAGGAATTAAATTTAGATGTACCTATCACTAAGCTATATCAATACCCTACTGTTAGTAGATTAGTCAACTTTTTAAGTGGAAGCAACCAATCAACTCCACTTTTCTCCCCAAGGAAAAATAAAACTGATAATAGCAATCAGGACATTGCCATTATTGGCATGGCAGGACGTTTTCCGGGGGCAAATACTATTGATGAGTTTTGGGAACTGTTATCGGAGGGCCGGGAAACAACCAGGTTCTTCACCGCAGCAGAAATAGATAAAGCGATACCAAACAGCGTTAAAAATGACCCTGCATATGTAAAGGCAAGAGGCATAATTGATAAGGCCGACGAATTTGACGCGGGATTTTTTGGTTTTACCCCAAGGAACGCCGAACTGATGGACCCACAACACCGGGTATTTTTAGAGATAGCTTGGGAAGTGTTAGAAAAAACAGGCTATCTGCCTCAAAAATATACGGGTTCGGTAGGTGTATTTGCAGGCTGTGGTTACAATACCTATTACAATAACAATGTATTAACCAATCCCGAAATAGTTGAACGTACCGGGCATTTCCAGGTAAGGCTTTTAAACGAAAAGGATTATATAGCAACCCGTACCGCTTTTCAATTAAATCTGGAAGGGCCTGCAGTTGCAGTTTATGCCGCGTGCTCAACATCGTTATTGGCTGTTGCGCAAGCTGTAAGTAGTATCCGTAGCGGGCAATGTAGTGTTGCAATTGCCGGTGCAGCATCCATCACCTCCCCCATTAATAGCGGCCACTTTTATGAGGATGGTTCCATTATGAGTATAGATGGCCATACCCGCACATTTGATGCCGCCGCAACCGGCACCGTATTTAGCGATGGCGCAGGCGTTGTGCTATTAAAATGTTTAGAAAATGCCAAACGCGATGGCGATACCATTTACGCCGTTATAAAAGGTGTAGGCATTAATAACGATGGTGCTGTCAAAAGCAGCTTTAGCAGCCCAAGCGCCCATGGCCAGGCCGGCGCAATTGCAATGGCTATTGACGATGCGGGCATTGAAGCATCGAGCATAAGTTACATAGAAGCGCATGGCACTGCCACCCCGCTTGGTGATCCAATAGAAATTGAGGGGCTTAACCTTGCTTTTGGCTTACAGGATAAAAAGCAGTTTTGCGCCATAGGCTCTATCAAAAGTAACATGGGGCATTTAACGGCTGCCTCTGGTGTTGCCGGGCTTATTAAAACTGCCTTGGCCTTGCGTAACAAGCAAATTCCCCCCTCGCTGTTTTATAACAAGATAAACCCCAATATTGATATCGCCGATAGCCCGTTTTATGTTAATAGTGATTTAAGTGAATGGGAAACAGATTCCATTCGCCGTGCCGGGGTAAGCTCATTTGGCGTGGGCGGCACAAATGTGAACGTAATAGTTGAAGAATTTGCAGCCGAACCTGTTACGGCAACCGAAGGCAAACCTTTAAAACTTATTACCTGGTCGGCAAAAACAGAAAGTAGCCTGGCTAATTATGCTACAAAACTGGCTGGGTTTATCGGCAATAATAAGGATACTAATCTGGCCGATGTTGCCTATACTTTACAAACAACACGCGCTGATTTTAACCTCCGACGGTTTATAATAGCCGCAAATAATGACCAACTGCTTCTTAAATTAAATACACCGGAAACAGATCCAACTGCTTCTAAAATTTTAAAAGCCAAAGCAGCCGGGGTTGTATTCCTGTTTCCCGGCCAAGGTTCTCAATACGCCAGCATGGGCTTCGATCTGTATCAAACCGAACCTGTATTTACCGCAGCCGTTGACGAATGCATAGGTTTATTGAAGGGCACAATACATGAACATATACTTGAGGTATTATATCCTATAATAATTGATTATCAATCATCTGAAAAAATAAAGCAAACACTTTACGCGCAACCGGCTATTTTTATTTTAGAATATGCCATGGCAAAATTATGGATGAGTTATGGCATCCAGCCCGAAGTATTAACAGGCCATAGTATTGGCGAATTTGTTGCAGCACATTTGGCCGGGGTATTTAGTTTGGCCGATGCTTTGAAACTAATTTCGGAACGGGCGCGCCTGGTAAACAGCGTTGAGCAGGGCAACATGCTTTCTGTTAGATTGGAGGCCCAAAAGCTGGAAGCTATTTTACCATCTAAATTATCCATAGCAGCCATTAACACCCGCAAGCTTTGTGTTGTAGCCGGGCCAACAGCTTCTATCAATTCATTTGCCGAAGTATTAGCAGAACAGGGTATACCGAGCAGGTTATTACTTACCAGCCATGCTTTCCATTCGGCTATGATGGATGCCATTGTAGAACCATTTGAAAATGTTGTAAGATCAATAAAACTTAAGCAACCGGTAAAGCCAATAGTATCAACAGTAACAGGTAACTGGATGAGCGGCGCCGAAGCTACCGATCCAACATATTGGTCGCAGCACCTGCGTAAAACTGTGCGGTTTGCCAGTGCTTTGGATACGTTGCAGGAAGATGAAGGCCGCTTGTATTTAGAAGTAGGCCCCGGCAATATACTGGCTACCCTAACCCGGCAGCATATAGGAGATAGAAATGTAACTGTTATATCGGGGTTTGAAAAAAATGAAACTGATACCGAGTATTATCACGTATTAAAGGCACTGGGGCAATTGTGGCTAAACGGTATCGAACCTAACTGGAATGGCGTTTATAACCAGCAGAAACGCAACAAGGTAGACTTGCCAACCTACGCCTTTGATCATAAACGTTACTGGCTGGAGCCCGCCATAATCACCAATAGTATTGAACCCAATGCAAAAGATTTTGCACCACAACCTAAAATTATTACTACCCAAACTATGCATACGAGGAAAGATATATTAATTGATAAGCTAAGAGTAATTTTTGAAGATGCCTCGGGCATCGAGATCGATAGCGCGGGCACAGGGTTGAGTTTTATAGAGATCGGTTTCGATTCACTTTCGCTAACCCAGATAGCCACCAACCTTAAAAAACAATTTAATGTACCTATCACCTTCAGAAAGCTTTTTGAAGAGTATAATAGTTTAATATCACTGGCATCTTATCTTGATGCTAACCTTGCTGCCGACATTTTGAAACCGGCAGTTGTACAGCAACCTGGGTTTGCCCCTCCGGCACCTTCAAGCAATGGTACAGAAATAAACAACAATGACCTGATCATCAATTTAATATCACAACAACTTCAACTATTAAGCAGTCAACTATCGCTCATTCAGGGTGGAAGTGTACTGGCTATTGCCCCCCCGGTTTATAACGCGGCAACGCCGGTAATTACTCCGGTAAAGGCAAATCACCGGGGTTTGGAGCTCACTATCGAAGAGCAAATTGAGATCAAAAAACCTTTTGGTGCAACAGCCCGCATCGAAAAACAAACATTAGAACTAAATGAAAAACAATCGGCATTTTTAGATGAGCTGACTGCTAAATACAACGCCAAAACCAAAGGGAGTAAAGCGCAAACTCAAAAAGATCGTCCTTACATGGCAGATCCAAGGGTGGTGAGTGGTTTTAGGCCATTGACCAAGGAGGTAGTTTACCCCTTGGTTGTCAACAAATCAAAAGGTAGCCACGTTTGGGATATAGATGGCAACGAGTATGTAGATGCGCTGAATGGCTTCGGCTCGAACTTTTTAGGTTACCAGGCTGATGTGCTTAAAAAAGCAGTGCTGGAGCAGGTAGAAAAAGGTTATGAGATAGGTCCGCAGCACGAGTTAGCCGGGGATGTTTGTAAACTGATCTGCGAGTTTACCAATTTTGATCGTGCAGCACTTTGTAATACAGGTTCTGAAGCCGTATTGGGTGCCATGCGTATAGCGCGTACCGTAACCGGCCGCTCAACAATTGTTGCATTTAGCGGCTCGTATCACGGTATAAATGACGAAGTTATCGTTCGCGGCACCAAAAATCTAAAAACGGTACCCGCCGCCCCTGGTATTATGCCAGAAGTGGTGCAAAATATGCTGATATTAGATTATGGTACCGAAGAAACGCTTAAAATAATAGCCGAACGCGCCCATGAGTTTGCCGCTGTACTGGTTGAACCGGTACAAAGCAGGCGCCCCGAATTTCAGCCTATTGAGTTTTTGAAGAAGGTTAGAGAAATAACCCAAAGTTCGGAAACGGTATTGATATTTGACGAGGTGATCTCTGGCTTCCGCATGCACCCGGGAGGCGCACAGGCCATGTTTGGCATCAAGGCCGACCTTGGCACCTACGGAAAAGTCATTGGCGGTGGCATGCCTATTGGCGCCATTGCGGGCATCAGCAAATATATGGATGCGCTTGATGGCGGCACCTGGCAATATGGCGATGATTCGCAGCCCGAAGCGGGTGTAACCTATTTCGCCGGCACATTTGTACGCCATCCGCTGGCATTGGCAGCCGGAAAAGCTACCCTGCTCTATATGAAAGAAAGAGGACCGGCGTTACAGGAAGAACTAAATGCCCGTACCAAACGCCTTTCTGATGCCCTGAACGCGATATGTGAAAAAGAAGGCATCCCTTTATATTCGCCATCATTTGGCTCGCTCTGGAAGATAAAATTTAAATATGAGCTTGCCTATGGCGAGTTGTTGTTTACACTGATGCGTTATAAGGGCATCCATATTTGGGATCTGTTCCCGTGCTTTATAACAGCCGCGCACACAGACGAGGAAATAGACCAGATCATTGCCGCATTTAAAGAAAGCATTGCCGAAATGATAGAATCTGGCTTTATGCCGTCAGAAAAACCACAGGCTACCAACACCATACAAGTACAACTACTTGCAGAGCCCCCTGTTCCGGGCGCAAAGCTTGGCAGGGATAAAGAGGGCAATCCAGGTTGGTTTATTAGCGACAACAACAATCCCGGAAAATTTTTACAGGTTAAAATAAGCAGCAACTAATTTTGGAGACCTCTTTTACATATGATACCAGTCCGGTAGAATTTGACCCATTTACCGGTCCCGAGCTACAATTGGTTGCTCCTGCTACAGAATCGCAGTTAGAGATCTGGACATCGTGCCTCATCGGCGGCGATGCTGCTAACTGCGCGTATAATGAATCTTTTTCGCTGCTTTTAACCGGAGCCTTAAATCATGATGCTATGTTAACAGCATTGCAGGATTTAAGCAACCGCCACCAGGCGCTAAGATCATGTTTTAGCGCAGATGGTAAATACATCTGCATCTATGGTCAATTATCTTTAGATATAGAGTACCTTGATAAGTCTGCCCATTCGGCTTCAGAACAGCAGGTATTTATCAGCAATTTTAACAAGCAAATTGCACTGACACCTTTTAACCTGGTAACCGGCCCTTTGTTTAAAACAAGCCTGATTAAATTAAGCGAGCAAAAACACCTGTTAACATTTATCGCCCATCACATTGTTTGCGATGGATGGTCTATAGGTATAATGATGCAAGATCTGAGCAAGTTTTACTCGGCTTATGTTAAAGAAGAACGCATCAGTTTACCTCCTGCCCCCCTCTTCAGCGAATATGCTGCCGAACAATTGGCATTTGAAAAAAGCCCGGAATTTAAAGAGACCGAGCAATACTGGCTCAATGAATTTAAAGGCAGCAGTCACCATTTGCATTTACCGACAGACTTGCCACGCCCGGCTACGCGTACCTATAAAAGCCATCGTGATGATTTTAATTTAGATATTTTACTGGCGCACGAACTAAAAAAACTCGGCAAGGCCAGCGGCACAAGCTTTGTTACTACCCTACTGGCGGCATTTGAGGTGTTTTTGCAGCGTATAAGCGGCCAGGAAGAGATTATTTTAGGTTTACCTGCCGCAGGCCAATCTGCTACAGGTAATTACGGCTTGGTTGGCCATTGCGTTAACCTGCTTGCCTTAAGAAGCCACCCCAAGGGCGATCAATCTTTTAAAACCTATTTAAACGTCCGTACATCGGCCATACTTGATGCTTATGATCATCAGCTATATACCTTTGGCAGCCTGCTTAAAAAGCTCAACATTGCACGCGACGCGTCGAGGATACCCCTGGTACCCATAATGTTTAACATTGATATGGGAATGGATGATGATGTTGCTTTTTACGGTTTGCAACATCACCTGCATAGCAACCCAAGGGAATACGAAAGCTTCGAGATATTTGTTAATACCTCCGGGCGCGACGAATCTCTGGTGCTCGAATGGTCATACAACACCCAGCTTTTCCAGGCATCTACCATCAAAAATATGATGGATGAGTTTGAGTTTTTACTACGCCAGTTGGTTGCAGATCCGGATATCCTTATTGGTAATATCAAATCTAAAAACACTGACGAACTTATCGGCCAGTTAAATATCTGGAACCAAACTACAGTGGTGTACGACAAGAACAAACCACTGCACCAGGTAATTAGCGAATGCGCGGTAAAATTCAATAATAACATCGCCATAAAATTCGATCAAACTACCCTAACCTATAGGCAACTAAATGAGAGCGCCAATCAGTTTGCCGCTTTATTATTAAGCCAGGGTGTAAAAAAAGGTGATAAGATCGCTTTTGTTATGGATCGCTCGGCCGAAATGGTGGCCATGATGTTGGGCATCATGAAAACCGGGGCTACTTACATCCCGCTTGATCCGCAATTTCCGTTAGGGCGTATTAATTATATGCTGAGCGACTCGGGTGCTGTCTTGCTTATCTCTTCAAAAAAATACAAAGGCCGCTATAAATCTGATGCTAAAGAATTGGTATTAGAAAATGAGTGGACTACCCTAAGTCAATATCCAATAACCAACCCGACCGTTGAGGTATCTGGCGATAACCTGGCGTATATTTTATACACCTCAGGCTCAACCGGTAACCCAAAAGGTGTACAAATAGCCCATAGCAGCCTGGTTAACTTTTTGTACAGCATGCAAAAAGAACCAGGTATTACAGTAGCCGATAAGCTGTTAGCTGTAACTACAGTAAGCTTTGATATATCGGGCCTCGAACTGTTTTTGCCGCTGATAACAGGCGCACAGGTTATCATTGCCGATAGCGATACCTCCAAAGATGGCAGAGCTTTAATGGACATCATCCGAACTGATAAGGTGACCATTATGCAGGCCACGCCCTACACCTGGCGCATTATGCTGGAAGCGGGCTGGAATAACACCACGCCATTAAAGGTTTTATGCGGCGGCGAGGCCTTGCCAAAAGAACTGGCAAACAGGATGCTTAAACAGGCAGCAAGCCTTTGGAACGTTTACGGCCCTACCGAAACCACCATCTGGTCTACCATTAAGCAGATAAAAGCCAACGATGAGACCATTACCGTTGGCAGGCCTATTGATAATACATCCATCTATATTTTAGATAAGTTTTTAAATCCACTACCTGCCGGAACACCAGGCGAGATCTACATAGGTGGCGATGGGGTTGCCAAAGGCTATTTAAACCAACCGGCACTTACCGCAGAGAAATTTGTGGCCGACCCTTTTAGCCAAACATCTGGCGCGAAAATGTATAGCACAGGTGATTTAGGTGTTTTTAAACCAGATGGCGAAATAGAATGTTTAGGCCGGATTGATACCCAGATAAAGATTCGTGGTTACCGTATTGAGGCGGGTGAAATTGAGCACTACCTGGTTAACGAATATAATGTTAAGGAGGCTGTTGTTATTGCCCATGCTGATAAAAGCGGTATAGATAAACTGGTAGCTTACATTGTAATAAAAGACGGTTTCCAGGGCGAGAATGAGGCCGCACAAATTAAAGGCTGGCGCATAAATCTGAGGGCCTTATTACCCGATTACATGGTGCCCGATGATTTTATCATCATCCCGGCTATGCCATTAACACCTAATGGTAAAACAGATAAAAAAGCGCTGGCAGACCAAAGCATTAAGCTTGCCGAAAGCATAAACCTTTTTGTATCGCCACGCACTGATGTAGAAAAATTGGTGGCCGATATTTGGTCGGAATTTTTGGAGATCAGAAACATTGGTATTTATGATAATTTTTTTGAACTGGGCGGCCACTCGCTGATAGCCGTGCAGGTAATGGCCAGGATAGAAAAAATTACCGGCAAGCGTTTGCCGCTTGCTGTACTTTTTGAAAACTCCACGGTAGAAAAACTGGCCCTGATGCTGGAGATGGACGGCAAATCTATTGTATGGGATTCGCTGGTGCCTATAAAACCGGCCGGCACCAAAATGCCACTCTATATTGTACATGGCGCAGGCTTAAATGTGTTATTATTTAACGCGCTTGCCACTAATATGGATGCCGATCAGCCCGTTTATGGCCTGCAAGCAAAAGGCCTGAATGGCACAGACGAACCATTGGATAACATTGTTGATATAGCCGCGCATTACAACGCTTCTATTATGGAGCAAAACCCAACAGGCCCTTACGCGCTTGCCGGGTATTCGTTTGGCGGCATTATAGCTTTTGAAATGGCAAAGCAATTTGAAGCCATGGGGAAAGAGGTAAAAATGTTGGCCATGTTTGATACTTACGCGTATCGCTCTCCTTATTTTGATCCACCGGCAACACAGTATTATAAGCGAGGTAAGTTTTTTATGCGCAAATTGGTTTATAACCTATCGTTTAAAGACGGCGTTGGAAATACAATAGCTCATAATAGCCTGGGATTAAAACGCCGGCTAAAAAAGGCCATTTGGAAAATCGCTAATGACGATGAGCAGGAAGGTTTTTTTGGCTACTCAAATAAAATTGATGAGATGAACATACTTGCCGAAAAAAGATACCAACTGGTACCCTACCAAATAGCGGTTGAAGTGTTTAGAGCTGAAGACCGCACATTTTATTTAGATGATTTTGAAAACCTGGGTTGGAAGCATTATGCCTTAAAAGGGGTTAACGTACACAAAATACCCGGAGGGCATAACACTATTTTTAAAGCGCCAAACGATAAAACATTTGCCAGTATTCTGCAAAACTGTCTTGATAAAGCCGCGGGTAAATAATTAATAATGGAGCAAATTGAAGTTGATATAAGGCTTTTAAATAACGTAGAATGGCATACGGCCGCTAACTGTACGTTTGGCTTAGATAGCGGGGTTGATGTTTGGCGTGTACATATCCCGTCAAACCAAAGCAACATCGCCGGGTTGCAAAAGCTGCTACAACCCGATGAAGTTGCAAGAGCCAACCGCTACGTTCACGATAGAGACCGGGTAAGATTTATTGTAAGCCGTGCCGCATTAAGGCAGTTACTTGGCAAATACACCGGTCAACCCGCGGAGGCTGTAAGGTTTATTATTGGCGATAATAAAAAGCCTTATATTAACGGTGCCGATTTAAAGTACAATATTTCTCATTCGGGCACCTGGGTGTTAATCGCGATTGCAAATACAGCTATTGGGGTCGACACGGAGAAGATCGATCCGGCGTTTAACTACAGCACCATATTAGATGATTATTTTAGTTTACCCGAAATACATTTTATAGGCCAATCCGCAGAAAATTTCTTTTTACTGTGGACCAGAAAAGAAGCGCTAACCAAGGCAACCGGGCAAGGTTTAGATGACAACCTGAAATATATCCCCTCTTTGGATGGCCCGCAGTTAACAAATAACAACGTGCTTATCAGTGATAAAAACTGGCAGGTAAGCAGCTTTAAATTAGACGAAGAAAATTGGGCTACCTTAGTATCGGTAAGCGATAGTAAACCAATACGGCTTTTTGATTACCAATAAAACACTACTTACTTTTAAATAGCCCGTATTTTAAAATACAATAAATGGCCCGTACGCCATCCTTCCACCCTATTTTTTTCCCCTCTTCGTAAGTACGGCCATAATAAGATATTCCAACCTCGTAGATCCTTATTTTGGGTACTCTCGATATCTTGATAGTTATCTCCGGCTCAAAACCAAAACGCTTTTCTGTTAGTGGAATAGACTGGATCAGCTTAGTATCAAACAATTTGTAACAGGTTTCCATATCCGTAAGGTTAAGGTTGCTAAACATGTTTGAGGCAAAGGTGAGCCACCTGTTACCTATAGTATGCCAGAAAAACAGGATACGGTGTGGATTACTCCCCATAAACCGCGAACCATAAACTACATCGGCAAAACCGTTAACCACGGGCTTTAGCAAATCATTGTATTCCGCCGGGTCGTATTCAAGATCAGCATCCTGAATAATAAGATAATCGCCGGTGGCTTTAGAAATACCGGTGTGCAGCGCTGCCCCTTTGCCTTTATTTACCTCGTGCTTAAAATATTGAATATCAAGTTGTGGATTGCCCTGCTGATATGCATTAATGGCAAACTCGGTATTATCCTTTGAGCAGTCGTTTACAATAATTACTTCCTTTTGAATATCATTGGTGAGACTTACCGATTTAATTTTATCTAAAATTAAATGTATGGTGTTACCTTCGTTATAAGCCGGGATAATAATTGATAGTTTTTGTATTGCCATTATTCTTATTTATCGCAATATCCTGTACCGGATATGATTGCAGTATAAAGCTTAGTTATATCTTTATTGAAAATATTATTAGTGTGCAAGCTGTGTTAAAACCAATAAAAACTTACTTACAAAAACCAAAAGTAATATTTCTGCTTGTATTCTTGTTTGTTTTAACCCTGTTGTTTTGGTTTTGTTTGCCCAAACCATTATTTAAAAGCCCCACCTCGTACGTAATCGACGATGACCAGGGCCAGTTGTTGGGTGCCTCTATAGCTACCGATGGTCAATGGCGCTTTCCGTATAACGATAGCGTGCCCGAAAAATTTAAAAAATGTATTATTGCTTTTGAAGATAAACGCTTTGAGCATCATCCGGGTTTCGACCCATTGGCATTGGGGCGGGCCATCAAACAAAACCTGCTATCGAAAAAGGTAACCAGCGGCGGTAGTACCTTAACTATGCAGGTTATCCGCATGGCTACCAGGCATCAACGTAGTTTTTGGAACAAGTTTCTGGAAATATTTATGGCCATGCGGCTGGAACTCACCCACAGCAAGAATGAAATATTAGCCCTGTACAGCAGCAACGCTCCATTTGGCAGTAACGTTATTGGTTTAGATGCCGCAGCCTGGCGTTATTTTGGCCGCAGCCCAGATAAGCTTTCATGGGGAGAGATGGCCGCTATCGCGGTTCTGCCAAATTCACCATCGTTGGTACATCCGGGTAAAAACAGGCTTATACTGCTAAAAAAGCGAAACTTGCTGCTTAACAGGCTTTACAAGCAAGGTATTATTGATAGTACAACAGCAGCCTTAGCCAAATTTGAACCTGTACCAGACAGGCCCATGCCGCTCCCATCATTTGCTCCCCACCTGCTGCAACGCTTTAAAAACGACCATACCACTAAACCACTTGACCTCACCAGGATACAAACCAGCATTAAATCAACCTTGCAACAACAGGTAAACGATATATTGGAGCAGCATCACCAGGTTTTAAAGGCCAATGACATTAATAATATAGCGGCCATTGTGCTTGATGTAGAAACCGGCCAAACACTGGCCTATGCAGGTAATATTGCCCACCACGAAGACCCACAGATGGAAAGCGACGTAGATGTAATTGACGCGCCCCGTAGTCCGGGCAGTACTTTAAAACCACTGTTGTATGCCTCGGCCTTGCATAGTGGCCAGATATTGCCCAATAGCCTGCTGCCCGATGTACCTACATTGATAGCCGGCTACCACCCCGAAAATTTTGATTTAGGATATGATGGTGCCGTACCAGCCTCAAAGGCCCTGTCAAGATCGCTAAACGTACCGGCGGTAAAACTGCTGCAACAGTTTAAGTACGAGCGTTTTTATGATTTTTTGCAGAAAGTGGGCATTACTACGCTCACTAAGCCTGCAAATCATTACGGGTTATCACTTATATTAGGTGGTGGCGAGAATACTCTTTGGGAATTAAGCGGTGCTTACGCCGATATGGCCCGGGTACTTAACCACTACAGCAAATACAATGGCAAATATAATCCGGCCGATTTTCATAGTCCGGTATATAGCAAACAACCTACAATTGAACCTACTTTAGAAAAATCGGGATTATTGGATGCGGCATCTATATACTACACTTTCCAGGCGATGGAGGAAGTAATGCGCCCCGGCGAGGAAATGCTTTGGCAGCAATTTAGCTCTACCCAACGCGTGGCCTGGAAAACCGGCACCAGCTTCGGCTTTAGGGATGGGTGGGCAATTGGCATCACCCCCAAATACGTGGTTGGCGTATGGGTAGGCAATACCGATGGCGAAGGAAGGCCCGGACTAACGGGCATCAACACGGCTGCACCTGCCCTCTTCGAGATCTTTAGACTGCTGCCTGTTGCACGCGACTGGTTTGAAATGCCTACTGCCGAAATGGTGCGTATTAACGTTTGCCGCCAAACCGGCTACCGTGCAGGGCAATATTGTGATGATGTGGATGAAATGCTGGTACCCAAAAGCGGACTAAAAGCGCCGGTTTGCCCCTATCATCAATTAATACACCTATCGGCCGATGGCAAATACCAGGTAAACGGCAATTGCGAATCGCCGGATAATATGGTGAATAAAAAGTGGTTTGTGTTACCGCCGTCTATGGAATATTATTACAAGGCGCGTAATTATCAGTATCATGTACTGCCTCCTTTCCGCGATGGATGTACCCAGGCCGAAAATGGGAACACGATGGAAGTGATATACCCAAAAGATGGTGCTAAAATATATATCCCGCTGGAAGCCGACGGGTCGCGTGGCCGGATGATCTGTAACGCGGCTCACCGCCTGCCCGGCATGAAAATATTCTGGCATCTGGACGATGAGTACGTGGGCGAAACCAAAGACTTTCACCAAATGGCCTTAAATCCCCCACCCGGCAAACATACCCTCACTTTGGTTGATGGCAATGGCAATACCATTAATATTGGATTCGAGATTTTAAGTAAATAAGTGGCGAGGCCTATTTCTGCGAATATGTTTAAATTAACTTATACCCAACGTTTTCCATAATTGATGCGATGATGTAATAAAGAACATTAATCAATTAAAAAGATGAAAAACTTAATTTACACAGCATTTGCTTTACTACTGGCAATCGGCATTATTTCGGGATGTAACAAAATCACTGATCCGGCAAATAGCGGAAAAATTGTGGCCAGTAAAACCGATCTGAAGATCAATGAGGCTGATTCCCTTGCTCTTGCCGGGGCCAGCGCAACCGATTCGGTTACATGGAGCATTACACCCTCGGGAAGTGGAGTACTCATCAAACAAAAAAATCTGGCACGCGTATCTTTTACAAAATCGGGCACTTACACCGTTACTGCCTTTAAAACCGGCTCTGTTCCGGCCAGTATCCAGCTTAAGGTAAGTGCCGATTCTATTCCATCCACATCAGACACCGCTAAATTTGTATCACTTGCCGGCGACCAGATCACCCTAAGTCCGGGTATATCTGTCAGCCCATTAAAAGATAGTGTTGGGTTTGATTTCAATGCTTCTACCAAAAATAAATATTGCTCAAACGGTTTACTTAAATACAATAAAAGTGTTAGCGCCGACTATCATTTCAATATTGATTTTCTTTATGTACAAGAGCCTAAGGTTTGCACCGGCACTACTGATATCCCTATGATCGTAAGTCCGCTGAGGTTCAATAACAGGTATTTGGTTAATGGTACTTATCCGCTTACAGTTACCTTAAACGGAACTACTTACACCGGTAATGTAATTATAACTTCAACACTGGTTACCTTCGATTGGAAATATACTACAGGTGTGGTTATGTCAGTTAAATCGTACAACAGGATTTCAAACACATTCACTTTGTAAATATCAGCGGAGATCAACCGGTTACCCCTGGTTGATCTCCGTTAAAAATCCTGTATATTAAGCCCTGTAAAAAAAGTAAAAATATTTTTGTTTTTACCCAACGTTTCATCATCCGGCTACGAAGAGGACTTATACAGGCACCTATAAGTGCGATTTTTTTGAATGAATTTACCCAAAAAGCAGGTTGAAAAACTTGTAAAAGGATGTATTAATAACGACCGAACGGCGCAGGAAACTTTATACAAGCTATTTCACGCCGATATGTTACGGGTATGTTATAATTACCTGCCCGATAAAGAGCTGGCCAAAGAAGCTTTTAATACCGGTTTTCTTAAAGTTTTCTTGTCTGTAAAAAGCTTTGATATCGAAAAAGGCGAATTAGGAGGCTGGATACGAAAGATCATGATCTATACATCTATAGACCTTTGCCGCAAAGAACTAAAATTTAATACTGTTGATATAGACGTTCAGGATCAGGACGATTATTTTATTGCGCCGTCTGTTTTAGAGAAGTTATATTTTGAAGATATTCTACAAAAGATCAGAGCGTTACCATTTGCCACTCAAACCGTTTTTAATTTATCTGTATTGGATGGCTTTACCCATAAAGAAATAGGCGAACAATTAAACATAAGCGAGGGCACATCCCGCTGGCATTTAGCCGAAGCAAAAAGAAAATTAAGAGAACTGCTTGAACCATCGGCAGGCAATGCAAAGTCAAAAGAAAGGAGTGAAAATACAAAATGAAAAATTCATTGAACTACCTTAAACTTTGGCAACAAAAGCGCGCTGAACTACCGGTTAGCGATAGCGTGCAAAACGATTGGATGGAGATGCAGGGCCTGTTAAATCAGCATTTGCCTAATCCTGTTAACGTTAATACACCATCAAACCCAAATGGATTTAATGGGTCGGGGCTACTTAAAGGCTGGAATTTGTTTTTTGCCGCTGCGGTACTAACCGGCTTAGTGAGCATTGGCTTATATATCAATAAAGCAAAACAACATCCGGCGCTAAATCATCATCATAAACCCAAATCTGAATTTTATAAAGACAGTTTACTAAATTCAATTACCGCAGATTCGTTAAAAGTCACCGGCAATCAAAAGGATAGCTTATCGGATATAACGCTGCACAGGGATACAAACGTAAATGCTGACTTTAATAACAAATCGGCGCTTAGTACTATTAGTGATAGCAGTAATAATAGCCCTGCCTCTGTAATTAATAAAATTAATACAAGAGCCTCAAATGGTAAAAATGCATCGGCAAATGTTAATACTGGCCCAATAACTGCAAACAAGCATAGCAAAAATCCGTCGGCTACAAATAATAATAAACCGGCATCAGCTAACCTATACAAAAACGGACAGACATTAAGCGGACGAAGCTCCCGAAGAACAACAAACCCTATTATCCAAAATAATCATCGGCAAAAAGATGATCAAAAAGCAGGCTCACAAAATGGGAAGTACGGATCTCAATTAAGCAGTGTAAATAATTGGGGTATAAGCGCACCCGGCAAGGGCTCAATACCTTTACTTCAGTATGCAACAAATACAAACTGGTTTCGGCAACAAATAAACAGAGTTAGCGGTACCACGTCTGATGTCAATAATTATTTACAGCCATCATCTAAATCATTAAGCCCATCGGCAAACAATAACCAAAACTCTGCAAGTATAGCGGCCATTACCAATAAGATAAATAAGTCTTTTACCGACCAATTGAAAGCCAGTCAAAAAGCAGGCAAACAAAAAACAAAAACAATTAAAATTGGCGGGCTTTCAACTATCGATTGGGGTATTTTAGTGGGAATTAATTCTCAGGGAGGCTTTACCCCTAAAAAACAAAACAGCAACTTTTATGGCAGTTGGCCAATCGATCCTTACTTTGGATTGTATGGCACTTATCATTTTAGCCAAAAATGGGCTATAAATGTGCAAATAAAAGCCTTAACATCACAAAATTTAAGTGGCTCTTACACACACGCCGATACTGTCAAGGCAGACTCGGGCGCAATGCTAAAAGTAACCGACTCACGTAAAGCCTATTTTGTTAGCGTTCCTGTTCACGTAGTTTACCATGTCAATGATTTTATAAGTATTAAGGCAGGGCCGGTTATTAATATCCCGGTAAAGCAGGTAAATGGCAGCACTGTTTTATCACCCCAAAATGTGAAAGCAGATTCGACCTATTATACAACGGTAAACAATCAATTGAAAAGTACTAAATATGATCAGAAGCTCAATTTTGGAATCTCTGGCGGCATAAGCGTACAATATAACCGCTTAAGCCTTGAAGCCACTTACTTAAAAAATCTGGGCAGTTATAAGGTATCATCTGGCTTTGGCAGCTATAAAACAAATCCAGGTTCGGTGCAAATCAGCATTGGCTTTCAGTTAAACAAACCTAAAAGTAAATAGCCAGCCTTTAGGTTTGCTTTAATAAAATTACATCCTTATAACTCAAAACATATATCGTATAAGCTCCCCATTCGCTATATTGGCTTCATTAATCTGGTTTTGAATGCTCGAACATTACGATTTGCATAACTTGTTGGTAATTGATATTGAAACTGTACCGCAATACAGCACACATGAGCAAATGCCTCCGCATTTTCAGAAGCTGTGGAATTTAAAAACGCAATACCAACGCAAGGATGATACACCCGAAGATTATTATCAGCGGGCAGGCATCTGGGCCGAATTTGGTAAAATAGTATGCATCTCTGCCGGAGTTTTCACCAAAGGAAAAGATGGTATTGGCTTACGTGTAAAATCATTTGCCGGGCACGATGAAAAGGAGTTACTTACCCGGTTTTCGGCTATGTTGTTTAGTCAGCCGGCAAATCTTATACTTGTTGCACATAACGGGAAGGAGTTTGATTATCCCTACATCTGCCGGAGGTTGCTCATCAATGGCCTGCCCTTTCCACCGCAGTTACAGCTGGCAGGTAAGAAGCCCTGGGAGATCATACACCTGGATACCATGGAGCTTTGGAAATTTGGCGATTATAAAAACTATACTTCATTAAACCTGCTTACCGCCATTTTTGATATCCCTACACCAAAGGATGATATTGACGGAAGCATGGTTGGGCACGTGTACTGGAACGACAACCAGTTGGATAGGATAAGTACTTATTGCCAAAAAGATGTGGTTGCCACTGCCCAATTGATAAGGCGGTACCGTGGTGAAGAATTGATAAAGGACGAATTGATAACCATAGTTGGCCAATAATGCTGAAAGTAAAAAACCTGGAGGTTAGTTTTAAAACAGCAGATGGCTTATTTAGAGCTGTAAAAAACATCTCTTTCAATTTAAAAAAAGGCGAAACCATAGGTATTGTGGGCGAATCGGGCTCTGGCAAATCGGTAACATCGCTTGCGTTAATGCGGTTGCTAAATGCCGATCAAACTACCATAAAGGGCGAAGTACTTTTAAACGATGTAAGCCTGTGCAAACTTCCGGAGGCCGATATGCGGCAAATAAGAGGCAACCAGATGGCCATGATCTTCCAGGAGCCTATGACTTCGCTAAACCCAGTGCTTACCTGTGGCTTTCAGCTTACCGAAGCTATTCAATTACACTTAGGAGTATCAAAAGCCGAGGCAAAAAAGAAAACTATCGAGCTTTTTAATGAGGTACAACTCCCCCGCCCCGAAGCAATTTTTGATAGTTACCCGCACCAGATCTCGGGCGGACAAAAGCAAAGAGTGATGATAGCCATGGCACTTTGTTGTAACCCGGAGATTTTGATAGCAGATGAACCTACAACAGCCCTGGATGTAACCGTACAAAAAACCATCATAGAGCTATTGCTCAACTTAAAAGCCCTAAGGCAAATGAGCCTGATTTTCATTTCGCATGATCTGGGGGTTATTAAAGAGATTGCCGACCGCGTATTGGTAATGTATAAAGGTGAAGTTGTGGAGCAAGCCAGTGTTACAGATTTGTTTGCAAACCCTCAACATCCCTACACCAAAGGATTGCTGGCTTGCAGGCCATCGCCCAATCAGCATTTAAAAAAACTGCCTGTAGTGGGCGATTTTTTTGATGCAGATAACGCCGGCGGTAAATCGTCGGTTACCATAGAAAATATCAGAACTTTATATAATTATCCTCAAAATGAGATAGAAGTAAGAAGAGCAGAATTGTATAAACAATC
The DNA here is from genome assembly GCF_014205845.1 of Mucilaginibacter cryoferens. Classification (GTDB taxonomy): domain Bacteria; phylum Bacteroidota; class Bacteroidia; order Sphingobacteriales; family Sphingobacteriaceae; genus Mucilaginibacter. The sequence goes on along the minus strand of NZ_JACHCR010000002.1, from coordinate 409,245 downwards.
CCCTTTATTAAAGATTGATCAGCTATCTACCTGGTTCCCGGTTAGTACAGGTTTGCTGGGCATGTCGAAAAATGTAGTAAAGGCTGTAAATAATGTAAGCTTTGATGTTTACCCCGGCGAAACGCTTGGCCTGGTGGGCGAATCTGGTTGTGGCAAAACTACCTTGGGCCGTACCATATTAAGATTAATAGAGCCTACCTCGGGTAATATCAGCTTTGAAAACACCGATTTACGAAGCCTGAAAAAGAACGATCTACGCGAGATCCGCCGCAATATTCAGATCATTTTTCAGGACCCTTACTCCTCTTTAAACCCTAAACTTACCGTTGGCCAATCCATTATGGAGCCATTACAGGTACACCAGTTTTATGCCAACAACACCAAACGTAAAAAACATGTGCTGGAGTTATTGGAAAAGGTAAACCTGCTGCCCGAACACTTTAATCGTTACCCGCATGAATTTTCTGGCGGACAAAGGCAGCGAATAGTAATAGCAAGAGCCTTAGCCCTTCAACCCAAATTTATTATTTGCGACGAATCAGTTTCGGCACTTGATGTATCAGTACAGGCCCAGGTGCTCAACCTCATCCGCGAGTTACAGCAGGAGTTTAAGCTTACCTATATTTTTATATCTCATGACCTGGCGGTTATCAAACATATCTCAGACCGTATGATGGTTATGAACAAAGGCGAGATTATTGAAACCGGCTACCCCGATGATATTTACTACCGGCCTAAGGAAGAGTATACTAAAAGATTGATAGCGTCTATTCCACAGGGGTAAATTATTAGATCGATCTAACAATTGTTTAAACTAATTGTCTAAATTTGTTACAAATGGTAACCAAATAGGTGCTATTAGTAACTTTTCATTTCGGACAGTAACTAAATGAGTGCTATTGGTAACTTTTATTACAAATAGTAATTATGATACGAACAATTATTACACCTGAAAACCAGGATGTCTCAATTCATATACCGGAAAGCTACGTTGGTCGCAAGATGGAGGTATTGTTGTATGCTATTGATGAGTTAAATACAGAAGAAACTCAAAAAAAGAAAAAAACGTCTGATTTCAGAGGAAAATTAAACCTGACAGATGAACAATATACAGATTTTCAAAATCATCTAAAAGATGTCCGTAACGAATGGAACAACGATATTTAACGGATACTAATACTATAATTGATTACCTTGAAAATAAGCTACCTCAAAAATCAATTCAATTAATTGATGGTATCGACATCCAACTATCGGTAATATCAAGAATGGAACTATTAGTTTGGAAGAATGCTACAGAGACTCAAATAAATTTTCTAAATAATTTCATAAACGCTTCTGTGGTTTTTGATCTATCGGAAAGTGTTATATTAAAGTCGATAGAGATCAGGAAAGCGTACCGCTTAAAACTTCCCGACGCCATAATTGCTGCAACGGCAATAACAAATAATTTAACCCTGCTTACGAGAAACTTAAGTGATTTCAACAAAGTAACGCAGCTACATTGTATTGATCCTTATCAGGTATAAGTCTATAGCGAGACTGCATTTGCAGCCTTACTATCACCCTACCCAAACACCAAAATTCCGTATCTTAGCGCAAATACTTTTGTATGTCTAAAAAGAAAAATAATTCATCTATAGTTCAGGTACTTACCCAAATGGTGCTGGATATATTTGAACAAAACGGCAATACGCCACTCAATTACAAACAGGTTTCTGCTAAATTAAACGTTCGCGATCCCGAATCGCGCGAGATTATATTTGATATTTTAAAGGATGAAGCCTTTAAATCTGTACTAAAAGAAATTTCACCGGGCAAATTTCAACTGCTCGAACTAAAAACATTTATAGAAGGCAGGGTTGATTTAACCAATGATGGATCGGCATTTATTGTTACCGACGACGACCTGGAAAGCGACATATTTGTTGCCCCACGCAAGCTGCGCAATGCACTGCATGGCGATAGGGTTAAAGTTTATGTATATGCCAAAAGCAAGGGCAAACGTAAAGAAGGCGAGATAATTGAAATATTGCAGCGCGCCAAAATGGAGTTCACAGGAATTGTAAAACTATCCGAACGTTTTGCCTTTTTTATCCCTGATGATCGTAAAATGATGCACGACATCTTTATCCCGATGAGCGAGCTCAATGGTGCTAAAAACGGAATAAAAGCAGTTGCCGAAATTACCGATTGGCCCGCCGAAGCTAAAAACCCCATCGGCAGGATAAAACACATATTAGGTGCGCAGGGCGAGAATGATACCGAGATGAACGCCATCCTGGCCGAATATGGCTTCCCGCTATCTTTCCCGGCAGAGGTTGAGCATGAATCGGAGGAGATCTCTGATGTTATTACGCCGGCGGAGATTGCCCGTAGAAGAGATTTCAGAAATATCACCACTTTCACTATCGACCCATTTGATGCCAAGGATTTTGATGATGCTTTATCTTTTAGGATACTGGAAAATGGCAATTACGAAGTTGGCGTTCACATTGCCGATGTATCCCATTACATCGTGCCGGATTCGGCGCTTGACAAAGAAGCCTTAGACCGGGCTACTTCTGTTTACCTGGTTGATAGGGTGATCCCAATGTTACCGGAGCGCCTTTCTAACGGATTGTGTTCACTTCGGCCTAAAGAGGAAAAACTGTGTTTCTCGGCAGTGTTTGAATTGGATGAGAACGCGTTTATCCAAACTGAGTGGTACGGTAAAACCATCATCTATTCTGACAGACGCTTTACTTATGAGGAAGTACAAGAAGTGATAGAAAGCCACGAAGGTGATTTTAAAGATGAGATATTAAAACTCAACGCGCTGGCTTATAAGCTGCGCGATAGAAAATTTAAAAACGGCGCCATCAGCTTCGAAACTACAGAGGTTAAGTTTAAGCTTGATGAAAACGGCAAACCTATCGGCGTATATGTTAAAGAACGCAAGGATGCCCATAAACTTATTGAAGATTTTATGTTGCTGGCTAACCGCAAGGTGGCCGAGCATGTAAGCAAAATGGGTAAAGGAAAACATAAATTTACCTTTGTTTATCGTGCGCACGATTCGCCTAAGCCTGAAGCTTTGGCCAACTTTGCCCAGTTTGCAGCCAGGTTTGGGTATAAAATAAACACCAAATCGGATAAGGAAACCGCCAAATCGCTCAACTTTTTGATGGAGGATGTGGAAGGCAAAAAAGAGCAAAATGTACTTACCCATTTGGCTATCCGCTCTATGGCCAAGGCTATTTATACTACAAAAACCAGCAGCCACTACGGCTTGGCGTTTGACCATTATACCCACTTCACATCCCCTATACGCCGGTACCCGGATGTAATGGTTCATCGTTTGCTTTTCCATTATTTAAACGGAGGCCAATCGGCCAATGCCGAGCATTACGAGCAATTGTGCCTACACAGCTCGCAAATGGAGAAAAAAGCCGCCGATGCCGAGCGTTCATCAGTTAAATACAAACAGGCCGAGTACCTGCGCGACCAGGTGGGCAATATGTTTACCGGCATTATTTCGGGCGTTACAGAATGGGGGATGTATGTAGAGATCATCGAAAATAAATGCGAAGGCATGATTCGCCTGCGCGACATATCTGATGATTTTTACACTTTGGACGAGAAAAACTATTGTATCATAGGCCAGCGTAAAAAGAAAATTTATCAGCTGGGCGATGAAGTAAAGATCAGGGTTAAAAACGTTGATCTGACCAAAAAACAAATAGATTTCTCATTAGTACAGGATTGATATTGAGTTGATTGGTTGATTGAGTTGGATTAAGTTGATTGAGTTACCGGAACCGAATCAACTTAATCCAACTCAATCAACTTAATCAACTGTTAACTACAACAATGAAACAACTTACAGAACTACATGCTTTGGTTAGCAAAGCCGTAGATACACTTACTTTTCCAGCATACCCTGCCGATTTATACGAACCGATAAGCTATATACTTGCACTCGGCGGTAAACGGCTGCGCCCCTGCCTGCTGTTAATGGCCTGCGATTTGTTTGGCGGCGAGGTGGAAAGCGCTATTGAACCAGCGTTGGCTATTGAGGTATTCCACAACTTTACGTTGATGCACGATGACATTATGGACAAGGCCCCCTTGCGCCGTGGCAAAGTTACCGTACACGAAAAATGGAACGCCAACGTGGCTATACTATCCGGCGATGCCATGATGGTGGAAGCCAACAAATTTATGATGAAGGTTGACGATGCTATTTTGCGCCGCGTGATGAATGTTTTTAACGAAACAGCCACCGGCGTTTGCGAAGGTCAGCAGATTGACATGAGTTTTGAGCAGCGTAACAATGTACAAATTGACGAATACTTGGATATGATACGGCTTAAAACCGCTGTACTGCTTGGCGGCACCTTAAAAATAGGCGCCATAATTGGCGGTGCTACTGCAGCCGATGCCCAGCTATTGTACAGCTTTGGCGTAAACCTGGGTATTGCCTTCCAGCTTCAGGATGATATATTGGATGTTTATGGCGACCCGGAGAAATTTGGCAAACAGGTTGGCGGGGATATTTTATCCAACAAAAAAACATACCTGCTTATCAAAGCACTTGAACTAGCTACAGGCGACCAAGCCACAGAACTTAATAGCTGGCTCGAACTTAAGCAGTTTGATGCCATAGAAAAAGTGACCGCGGTAACCGGTATATATGACCACCTGAACATAAGGCAGTATGCCGAAGAAGCCATGCAAACGTATGCCGAGATGGCTTTTAACGCGTTAGATCAGATAAATTTATCTGAAGACCGTCGCCAATACCTAAGGCAGTTTGCAGATAGTTTGTTGGTGAGGGAGTATTGATTAGATTTAGGGATGAGGAAAATACTGCTTATAGCAATTGTTATTTTAACAGGCTTTACTGTAAAAGCACAAAACCTGAAAGCTGACACATCAAGGATATTTGATGAGGTTGATAAGCTTCCGGAGTTTACAGGAGGCGCAGATGCTTTTAAAACCTATGTTAATTCAAGCCTCAAAAAAGCAAAGAGGAAAGATACTACAGCAGGACTGGTTGTAGTAACTTTTGTGGTTGAAAAAAACGGTGCCCTAACGAATCCAAAGGCTACGATGAGCTTTAATCCTGAAGCAGATGCCATTGCCATTAAGGTAATTAGCAAAAGTCTAAAATGGAAACCAGGGATCAAGGACGGAAACATTGTAAGAACCAAATTCTCTGTTGCCGTTAGATTTGGAGAAATCACTGATGGCCCTCCCGACATTAAAGAGTTGGCAAATTGATAACACGTGTTAAAATTCAACCAAAAATGAAAATACGATTACTTACTGCCCTGTTGTTGCTTGCAGTAATATACACCAACGCTCAAACCCTCACCTCCGGGGGGAAACTTAAGCCAGAGCAAGCCATTATGGATGTACGGCACTACACCATTTCGCTCGCGGTTGATCCTGTTCAAAAAACTATTGATGGCTATACTACCATCGATGTAATTATGGCGCAGCCAACCCATGTGTTGTTGTTTGATCTTTTGGATTCTTTGAAAATCAGCAACATTTTGGTAAACGGAAAAAAGGAGGCTTTTACCTATCAAAACAACCTCATCACCATAAACACCACCAAAGAGCTACCCGCTGGCAAAGCAAGTGTTAAAGTGATTTATGGAGGTAAGCCCCATGTAGCCCGTCGCCCGCCTTGGGATGACGGTTTTATCTGGTCCAAGGATTCAACCGGGCATGCCTGGATGGCTATTACTTCCGAAGGAACAGGCGGTAAACTATATTTCCCATGTAAAGATCACCCTTCTGATGAGCCAAATGAGGGTGTGGATATGATAATTACCGTACCTAATAACCTGGTTGTTGCCGGGCCGGGTTTATTGCAAAACGTAACAAAGCAAAACAATACGGCAACCTATCACTGGAAAACCAATTACAGCATCAACAACTACAGCATTATATTTAATGCCGGCGATTATAAAGTGGTAAGTCGCCCTTATAAAACTATTGATGGGCATATAGTGCCAATCCAGTTTTATGTACTAAACGAGGATGCCTCAAAAGCAAACCGCCACCTGGATATTTTTGAACGCACCATCCACATCCAGGAGAAATATTTTGGAGAATACCCCTGGGTTAAAGAAAAAATAGGCATTGTAGAAACCCCGCATTTAGGCATGGAACATCAAACGATGAATGCCTACGGCAACAAATTCAGATACTCAAAACTTGCAGGACAGGATTTTGACTGGCTGATGCACCACGAATTTGGCCACGAATGGTGGGGCAATAAAGTAACCGCCAAAGACTGGGCCGATTACTGGATTCACGAAGGGATCTGCACCTTTGGGGATGCTATGCCTATCAGAGATTTAGAGGGAGAACAGGCCTATATTAAACACTTTCAGCAGGCTGCGTTGTCATTTGGCAATAAGATCGCGCTGGTTATAGGTAAGGATATTGACGAGGAAGCAGCTTATAACGGCGATATTTATGGCAAAGGCGCTTTCTTTATGCATACTTTGAGGTATATCATGGGCGATACACTTTTCTTCCCTACCTTAAAGGGCTTTGTTACCGATCCTAAATACACCTACAGCAACCTGGTTACCACAGCCGATGTGCAGGAATACTTTAGCAAAGCGGCAGGTATAAATTTGAAACCCCTATTTGATCTCTACATCTATTCCATTAATAAACTGGAAGTACACGTAACAGCAAAGCATGGTGATAAATATCTTATTCAGCTTCAAAACATCAATATGGCGCTACCGTTGGATATCACTGCCGATGGTGTTACTAAACGATACACGCTCGATCAGAAAGGTATTACAGTTACCAGCAAAACCATGCCGGTTATTGACCCCGATACTTATTACCTAAAAAAACTAATTGTAGAGTAAATAAGACTTCCCTGATTACACTTATTTGCTTTACCAGTATTAGCACTTAACGATAAAAGGCTATTTTCATCCAATAATTAGTTTGGTAAATATAGGTTCCTTAACGGAAATATGGTATTGAAATTAAAAGAACTGTTGGACGAGTTTAATTCTATTCAAATAGTTTCCCTCAATAAGTTATCAAAAAAAAATCCCTGATCAATACGACCAGGGATTTTTTATATCTGTAAAGTTTTAGCTAATTACTCAGCTGCTGCTTCTTCAGTATCTGCTTTCTTTGCTTTTGGAGCTGCTGCTTTTTTAGCTTTTGGAGCTTCTTCTGCTGCAACTGGAGCTGCTGCTTCAACTGCTTTTGCTTTTGGAGCAGGTGCTGCTACTTCAGCAACTTGTTCTGTAACCGGAACAACTGAAACGTATGAACGGTTATCAGCTTTCTTGCGGAAAACTACAATACCTTCAACTAAAGCGAATAAAGTATGATCTCTGCCGATACCTACGTTAACGCCTGGGTTGTGTTTAGTACCACGCTGACGAACGATGATGTTACCTGCGATTGCTGGCTGACCACCGAAAATTTTGATACCTAAACGTTTGCTATGCGACTCGCGGCCGTTTCTGGAACTACCGGCCCCTTTTTTGTGTGCCATTGTTTATATCTTTTATGAACCAATTAATTGGTTCGGTTTAAAACTTTAAATTATAATGTGATACCAGTGATCTCGATCTTGGTAAATTGCTGACGGTGACCGTTTTTCTTTTTGTAACCTTTTCTACGTTTCTTTTTGAAAACGATTACTTTATCACCTTTTAAATGAGACAAGATCTTAGCCGAAACTTTAGCACCTTTCAAATCAGAACCTAATTTGAATGAACCTTCGTTTTCTGCTAACAATACACTGTCAAATTCAATACTAGCGCCTTCGTCACCTTGTAACCTGTGTACAAAGATCTGCTGGTCTTTTGCAACCTTAAATTGCTGTCCTGCTATACTTACTATTGCGTACATGTTTGTTAATTATTGTTTTAAAATTCGAGGTGCAAATATAGGGATTGAATATTTAATAAACAACACACCTTGCCTTTATTTTTTCAGCCTTCTTTCGGCAGTTTCTAAACTTTGGTCAATTTCTTTGATCAATTGCCTGTTGGCATCTATCAATTTAGGATCGCCGCCAAAGTTAGAATCAAAAACAACCTTTTTAGTTTTGGTTTTATATTTAAACTCGATGATGTAACGTACCGGTTTATCAGCTGTAGTGGTATCCCCTCTTTCGTTAGCCGGAAAATCCCAAAAACCCAGATCGGCAGCTTTGTGGTGAAGATAAAGCAGATCATCGCTGGTAAGCTTAATATTGATTTTCACCAACGAATCGCGCTTATTGAGGTATTGATACTCGCCCGTAGCCGAATTAAACTGGTTAACCATCTTGCCCGTCTCGCCATACTGAATAGAAATCGACCTGAAATCAACAAACCTGTAAGGCGCATTTTTTATCATCATACCATAATAATAAAAACAGTATAACAGAAATGGGACAATAATAGTGAACGCGAGGAATATTTTTTTGCTTTTTGAAGACATGTGTATTTGTTAGTGAATTTTTATTTTATTTATGATTTTTGATCTATTTTCAAACTGTCATTATTTTGTTCCTGCCGCCATGTATTTTAAAACGTCCTGTCTTTCTGGGTTAGTTATGCTTATTCGCCCTGTAAGGTTGGCTAACAGAAGCTACGTACCTACCAACACAGACTTAAACCAGCTCTGTATGTTGGCGACGACTCACCCCGACCAGGCTACTCCGGTCGACCCTCTCTCCGACTTCGTCGCATAGAGGGTAAGCCCATTTTTTCTTTTTCGCCCCTCTATGCGGCGTAGCCGGAGAGAGGGGCAGACAAGCGAAGCGATGTCGGGGTGAGTCGTCGCCGACATATGTCATTTTCTTTTCAGCGTCCCCAAATTTTACAACTCAGCATAACAGTATTGAATGACGTTTAGCCTTCTTGCGCCGGCTCATTACCAAGTTCACCTTCCCATTTACTCACTACAGCCGTAGCCATGGCGTTGCCCAACACATTAGTCGCCGATCTGCCCATATCTAATAGTGGATCTATCCCTATCAGCAAAAACAATCCAGCCTCGGGTATATTAAACATAGATAGTGTTCCCGCTATCACAACCAATGATGCCCTGGGTACCCCTGCAACGCCTTTACTGGTAAGCATCAGTACCAACAGCATAGACAATTGATGGCCAAACGATAAATTAATATCATAGGATTGTGCCAAAAACAACGACGCAAAGGTCATATACATCATGCTACCATCCAAATTAAAAGAGTAACCTAATGGTAATACGAAACTCACAATTTTATTACTACAGCCAAAACGCTCCAGTTCAAGTAAAACTTTTGGATAGGCAGCTTCGCTTGTTGAGGTGCTAAATGCAATTAGCATAGCATCCTTTATACTATTAATAAGCCTGAAAACCGGCTTACGCAATACAATAAAGCCAGCCAGTATTATAATTAGCCACAGCATCACCAGCGAAAAATAAAACTCGCTGATAAAAATACCATAGGTGGATAATACACCCAACCCTTGCTTGGCAATTACAGCCGTTATAGCACCAAAAACGGCTACCGGCGCCATCTTCATTACATAGCCGGTTATCTTTAATATTACATGGGCAATGGCATCCATGGCCTTAATAACTATTTTGCCTTGTTCGCCTACAGCGGCAGTAGCTATTCCAAAAAACATCGAGAATACTACAATTTGCAATATCTCGTTATCGGCCATCGCCTTTATAAAACTTGATGGAAATACGTGCCCTATAAATTCTGTTAATGATAAAGCCGATTTCTTAATCCCTGTACTCAAATGGCTATCTGGCAACGGCAAATGCATTGTTTTACCGGGTTCAAACAAATTTACCAGTAACATACCCAATAATAGCGATACCAATGTGGCACTCACAAACCAAAGCATTGTTTTGCCACCAATACGGCCAACGGCTTTAATATCCCCCACTTTGGCAACACCAACCACCAGTGTGGTAAACACCAGTGGGGCCACTATCATTTTTATCAGATTAAGAAATATCTTACTTAAAATATTAAAACCTTCCAGCTTATCTTCCCGCAGGGTGCTGTTATCCTGCTGTATTTTTACTTGTGCTTTGCGTTGCAACTTTAAGGTCTTAAAACCTTCGGTAGTGGTATCAGCCGAAGCAAGCAGGTTTTTATCAATGGTTTTGATATTGGTTTCTGCGGCGCTGATGGTAGCATTAATGGTATTAATTACCCGGGTATTGTAAATATACCCCATTATAACTCCCATAATCAGGGCGATAAAAATGTATAGCGTCAGCCTGCTTTTCTTTTGCATGAATTTTGATAAGGCTGCAAAAATACAAATTAGAGTCAAGAGTTAAGAATCGAGAGCCAAGACCGTTAAAATTTGATAATTTATAATACTGCCTACCATTCGTTCGCCGGGCAAAAGATACTTTCTCGCAGAGGTAATCTATTTATTGCAAAAACGCCCAATCATTTCTTTGCCCCATTCATTCTATAGCTTTCGGCACCAACAATAATTTATCTGTCTAAAAACTTTAAAAACAGTTTACCTGTATTAACTCTTAATTCTTGTCTATTGATTCTATTCACTATTTTGCCCAACTTTACAACGCATGACGGTTACTACCTACGGACTACAGCATATCAAAAAAGAAATTCAGCACCTGCCGCATGAGCAGTTATCCGAATTGCTGCTCCGCCTATCCCGTTATAAAAAAGAAAATAAAGAGTTACTGGCCTATTTGTTATTTGAAGTCTATGACGAACCCGCTTTTATAGAGAAAGTAAAGGCCGAAGCCGGGTTTATGTTTAGTCAACTCCCTGCTTTAAGTTACAATGCAGCTAAAGGCATGCGTAAAATTTTACGATTACTGGGTAAATACACTAAGTTTACAGGATCGAAAGAAGCAGAAATTGAGTTTTTGCTCAATTTTTGCAACAATTACCTGGAGTACGCCGATAGGCGCACGGCTTACAAACCCATTAGGTTGATATTAACCAGGCAGGTAGAAAAAGTAAAAACATTAATTGGTAAACTGCACGAAGATCTGCAATACGATTATGCGGAGAGTTACAATGCACTTATTACTGATGCCGAAAAAAAATTGAACTGGTTTAAAAAGAACGATTACCTGTTGTAACATATTTAAGCAGCGGCAATCTAACCTATATAAATTCTATTAACAGTGGCCAACAAAGAAGCAGCGTTCAAGCAAATATATGAAGCTAATTCTAAAAAAATATTCCATTTATGCTATGGTTATACCGGCGATGATGATGCCGCGAACGACCTGCTGCAGGAAACTTTTTTAAAAGTTTGGCAAAACCTGGATAAATTCAGAAACCAGGCTATGATCTCTACCTGGATCTATCGCATTGCCGTAAATACATGTTTAACTTACCTGCGATCGGAAAAGCGACAGGCAAAAGACGAACTTACCGATCAGATAGCCGAAACTAAACGAGAGGAGTTTTCGGAGAAGAACGAGCAGGTTGCTTTATTATATAAGTGTATATCTAAACTGGAAGAATCAGAAAGAATTATTATAACATTGGTACTCGACGAAGTACCCTACCCCGAAATAGCAGATGTTTCGGGTATATCGGAAGGAAATTTGAGGGTGAAAATTTATCGTATTAAACAGAAGTTAACAGAATTATATAACCAGTATGAAAGACTTTGATCATTTGATGTCGGTTTGGCAGGGACAGCCAAAGCAAGATCAGCTTTCAGTGGATGAGGTGCTGAAGCAGGTAAAGAAGGGAATCCGCAGCATAACCCAAAAGTTATACTGGACTATAGTGGCTATGGTAGCTGTTACTGCATTTGCAGCCGTTGTTACATTTTTCCTGGCATTTAAGTCGGGAGTTACCACAGCGGGTATTTTAATAGTGTTGGTTACTATGCTGATGTATCTGGCGCTTACCGTAAGGCATTACCATATACTAAGTAAACGCGATGCAACTATAAACCCGGCAGAGTACCTTGAAAGTTTAAAGGAGTACCAGAAAACCCGGTCTAAAATTATCGGTTGGTTTTATTACATCTATATATTACTCATCAGTGCCGGCCTTGCACTTTACTTTATAGAGGTATTGGAAAGTTCATCGCTGGTGTTTAAAATATCAACTTACAGCTCCATAATCATCTGGTTCTTATTCACCACGTTTTATTTAAAACCAAGGATGTTTAAAAACGAAGAAGAGAAACTTAACCTGATGATTGACCGTTTGGTGAGATTGAAAGAACAGTTTGACTAAGTAATAATATTAACGAATGATGACTTGGAACCACTGAAAAAAGGACATGAGCTGGAAATGGTGAAGAGGCTTCACTAACTGTATCATGAATTAATTAACGCTCCCTGTTGTGGTATTACCGCAGTGATGGATTTTGGAAACCTTGGGCCAAATTTAGCACCAATGTTCAATTAATCCAGCCAGCCACCATTGCGGCAATACCTTGGTAGGGTTTTGTTTTTATTTCTTCGTCAGTTTGTATCTCAAGTGCGTTGTTAGGTCTGATGGTATTACTTCTACAATTTGAATATCATATTTGTCTTTGTCAATGCTGTCAAATAGCCGGATACCACTTCCTAAAAAAACGGGAGCAATATGAATAAAAAATTCGTCCACAAGGCCCGCATTCAGATATTGTTGAATAGTATCAGCACCACCTTGTATCCTTATGTCCTTTCCTTTGGCTGATTGTTTCGCTTTTTCTAATGCGCTTTGTATTCCGTCATTGATGAAATAAAATGTTGTTGTCCCCTTTTGAACCCAGGGCTCCCGTTCTTCATGTGTAAGCACATAAACATCCGCTTTGTATAAATCTTCTTCCCAATGCACTTCGCCTTCTTCAAACATTCGTTTTCCCATAATGTAAGAACCTGTTCTTGCAAACACATCATCAATTAATTTACTGTCGGCACCGTACTCTTCACCGCCTTCCATATTGATGTGTTTCCAAAATGCTTTTTGTTTAAACATCCATTGGTGAATTTCCCTCGAGACACCACCCATTGGATTGTCGGGACTCCTGTTATCACCTGCGAAAAAGCCATCAAGTGATATTCCGCTGTCGAAGATAATTTTGCTCATAATTTTAATTTATTCGTTGGTTTTATTACTGGCACTGTCGCCCTACAATTAACGCTGACTGGATTATTTATACCCTGGTTAAGAATACGTGTGAATTTATTTTTTGATGGTACTGTATTTTCTTAATTAGTTAAACTTGGTTTCAAAAGGTATAAGTACAATATATAACCGATTTTTCTGATCTGGTTTGCATAAACGTCAAAAATAAAATACTGCGTCCATCGCCGTGAGGGCAATCTGCGACAAAAAAAGGGGCATTTAAGCCAAAAGCACTATCGTATCATATAACCATTTTATATAGGCGACTATCTCCCCCTGTTAATCAACAACTGCATTACCTGCTCCCTCATCTGCCTACTGATAGGGATTTGATGCAGGCCCACATCCAACATATTACCATCAATGGAGTTTACCTTATCATAAGCTACAATATATGATTTGTGCGTTTGTAAAAACTTACGCTGCGGTAGCTTATCAATAAACGCTTTTAAAGTACTGTGGGTAATTATTTTGCGGCTTGTTGTTTGTATTACCACATAATTTTCCAGGCCCTGCACAAACAATACTTCATCAAAAACAATTTTCTCCAATTTACCTTCGCTTTTCACAAATAAATAACTGGCCTCGCTCCCATTAGTGTTTTGATCAAAATAATCCTTGGCTTTAAAGGCAGCTTTCATAAAACGTTCAAAAGAGATCGGTTTAAGCAAGTAATCCAACACATCAAGGTCAAAACCATCGGTGGCATACTCCTTAAAAGCGGTAGTAAAAATCACCTTTGGTGGATTCTGTAACGATTTTACAAAATCCACCCCGGTTAAATGGGGCATCTGTATGTCGAGAAATAACAGATCAACCGGCTGCTGTTTTAACACAGCGCTTAGTTCCATCGCTTCCTCGCATTGGGCTTTCAAGTCAAAGAAGCCCGCTTTCTCTACATATCCCTGCAAGCCTTTACGGGCGAAAGGTTCGTCGTCGGTAATTATACAGGTTATCGGGGCCATCTAATTAAAATTGCAATTCTATTTCGGCCGTAAACCGGTTTTCATGCCGGTTTACGGTCAGTTTATTTTTGTGGGGATATAGTAAATGTAATCTCCTTTTCAAGTTTTCCAGGCCTATACCTGTATAATTATCTTTTGCCTGTATTTGCGCGGGTACATCGTTAAGTACTGTAAAATTAAATACGCCATCCGTAATTTTAGCGTTGATGCTGATCTCATAATCCCCACCGGCATATTTGAAGGCATTTTCTACTAAGGGTAATAATAATAAAGGATAAATAGGCTGCTCTGCAAGTAGCTTATCAAAGCAAACACTCAGGCGCAACCTGTCGCTCACTCTTATTTGCTGAAACCTGATATAGTTGTGCAAATACTCCAGTTCCTGGCTTATAGGTACCTGCTGCTGCTGATCGTAAAGCTGGTACCGCAACAAACTGGATAGCAGTTCGGTGCTTTGCTTGGCCGCCGGTACATCCTCATCCATCTGAAAATAAATAGTGTTTAAAGCATTAAACAAAAAGTGGGGATGATACTGAGCTTTCAAAAACTTAAGTTCGGTTTCTAATTGATCGTTAGTCAGTTTCTCTAACTGAACCTTACTAACCACGTAGGCCTTTAGCCACGTGCTGCTGCGCGCAATGCCGTAATAAATAATGGCATATAAGGTTGGTATCATGGTGAGGTCCGCAAAATCGCCCCAGGAGAGACCGTCGTCAGTCAATGCAGCCATTGGAGTAAATATGAGGTTTACCAAAACTAAGTTAGCAAACACCAGTATAATTAATTCTCTTACTACTCCCTGGTAATTAAATTGCAGCGGCCAGCGCCTGTCATAAAACCGAAAGAGCCACTCAAAAAGATATATGCCTAAATAGCCCACCAATACACTACAGCTCATTTCAAGTATATTTAAACCCCAATCTCTTTTCCAAAACATTTCATCATGTTCGGTATCATGCAGCAGCCTGACGGTAAAATATACCAACAGGCCGTACAAAGCGGGGGAAATATATTTCCTGAAAAATTTCATGTTATTTTATTCCAAATTTAAGGAAGAATGTAATACCCCTGGCTTTATTTCTATCGTCTCAATCTCTGCCTGCCTTGGTTTTTCTTTTGGTTTCATACCAAATAGAAAGCGGGTAAGCGCAAACGGACGGATAAACAAATGGTAAGTTAATACGGTGATGAAAAACGTAGTACCTACCGTGTAGATGTATTTAGACAAGATACTCTCGTTAGGTACCCGAACAAAATAGTAAACCAATATCACTATAACTGTTTGATGCAGTATGTAAAATGGATATACCGCCTGGTTTAAATAATTCAATACTATATGCTTACGGTTAAGGTAATGTTTGCCATATCCAACCAAAGCCAACACCCAGCTCCAGGCAATTATGGGCTTTAAGGCATCAAATAAATACGTAAATAATTCGGCTTGAACATGCCATTGCTCATGGTTGGGTTCAATTTTATTCCATCGTAAGTAATCAAGGAGTAATATCCCTAAAAAGCCGATAGTTAAGGCAAAGCGGCGGTTACGTTGCAGGCTATCCATTAATTTAGGTTGCAGTATACATATAAACCCTGCCAGCAGAAAAAATAACCAGTATACAAAATAACAACCATCGTGTGCAAGATCATTGGTTTCAGGAAATTTCCGGCTCATCAGCGCATACCAGATAATGCCGGGTAACATCAACACATATACCCATTTTCCTGTAGCCAATGCAGCCAATTTTATTTTAAAGGCATCGCTTTTGGGTGATATCAGCCACGCAAACAGGGGGGCGAATATCAGGTCGTAAATAAACAAATAGGCAATAAACCATAGGTGATGCCAGCTAAAGCTACCTTTAGGGTAGGGCACAAAGTCAAATACACTTGGATACCAATCCCAAAAGCTGCCTGTATAACCATGTGCCAGCCGCTCCATATAAATTTGAGGCGGAACGATGATAAACATGCCCACCAAAAGCGGAATAAACAACCTGCGGAAACGTAAGCCGATGAAGTTTAAAGTAGATCGCCGCTGCATCATGTAATAACTCACGGTACCAGAAATAAAAAAGAGCAGCGGCATGCGAAAAAGGTGCAGAAACATATTTGATTCCATCATTAAATAGCTGGTTTCCGCGTTTTTAATGTGCCAGCCATCTTCGGCAACATAGGGCATGGCCGAGTGGAAAAATAGCACACCTATGATGGATATGATCCTCAGCCAATCAAGGTATGTTTGTCGTTGTGTGGTTTCCATTTCTTTAATTTTAATTCAAAGAAACCCACTTAGGCTTACCCTATAAAATTACTTTGACCAATGGTATTAAAGCTTTGACCAACGGTTGAAAAAAGAGTCAAGAGGTTAGAATCAAGAGTAACGACAAGGCACTTTAAAGGCGTTTTATATATTGGAAAACATCAAATAACAAATAGATGTTAAATTTGCAAATCAAAAGCCCTCTCCTTTGGAGAGGGTTGGGTGAGGCCTTTTACCCCTTCAAAAACGGGTTAAAATTCCTTGTTCCAATCTCCATACCTGCAGCCCTGCAAACCGTTTTATCGCCAAACTTAAAGTTGATATTATCCATGGCCTGGTAAAGGCGGATACGCTCTTCATTGTCTTCAAACAGGTTTATCTGATAGCGGCCACTGGTTAAATTACTCAACCGTACTCCTATCAGCCTAATTGGACGGTGCTGGTTCCAGGCTTTTTTTAGTAGTTTTTTTACACCTGGTAACAATATATGCTCGGCGGCCGTCAGCGCTATTTTTTGCTGCTGGGTGTGGGTTTCAAAATTGGCATACCTGATTTTTATGGCCAGGCAGGACGCCAGCTTATTTTCCCGGCGAAGTTTGGACGATAGCTCTTCTGTCATCGATACCAGGATAGTTTCCAATGTTCGCTGATCGTTCACGTTTATATCAAAGGTATGTTCTGTAGAGATAGATTTCCTGTCAGAATGGGGTACTATCTCACTATGATCTATTCCATGAGCCCGCTCCCAAAGAAATGTGCCGGCTTTACCAAAAACCGTTTCCAGAAAACGAATATTGGTACGTTGCAGATCGCCAATTTTTTCGATACCGTATTGATACAACTTCTGCGCTGTACTTTCGCCAAGGCCGGGGATCTTATTTATAGCGAGCGGTGCCAGAAACTGCATCTCTTGGCCGTGCTTTACAAATAGCTGGCCGTTGGGCTTAGAAGCATTGGTAGCCATTTTTGCCACCGTTTTGCCCGATGCCATCCCAAAAGAAATAGGTAACCCTGTTTCTTTAATAACCCGCTGCCTTAGGTTGCTTGCTATCTGGTAACAATCATAAAACCTATCCATACCTGTAAGGTCGATATAAAACTCATCAACAGATGATTTCTGAAAAAGAGGCACCGAATCCTCAATGATCTCTGTTACCTCGCGCGAAGCCTCCGAATAGCGGCCATGCGAACCACGAATAATAGTTGCATGCGGGCAAAGCTTCATGGCCTGTTTCATAGGCATTGCCGAGTGGATACCAAACTTACGTGCCTCATAGCTGCATGATGCCACCACTCCTCTATCGGCCGAGCCGCCAATAAGTACAGGAATGCCAATAAGCGCCGGATTAAACTTACGCTCCACCGAAACAAAAAATGAATCGAGATCGATATGTACGATAGTTCGTTTTTGATCCATGAAACAAATATGAAAATAAATTTGGTATTTTACTAATATTATTAGCAATTTTGAAATAACAAAACAATGATGTTATGCGGATGTACGAAGATTACCTGATGCTGCTATCACCGCCCGAAACGGTGAAACAAGAAATTGCGCGCTACAAAAAGGCATCAGCAAAACTGATTGGGGATTATAAAAGTATGGATTCGCCGGCACACATCTCCATACAGCACCTGGAGCGCCAGAAACCATTGATGGAAGATAAAAACATCCTGTTGATGGAAACAGCCTTTGCGGCTTTACCTCCCGTTTTATTGCATGTAGATGGGTTTGATTATTTCCCTCATTTGCATAACAGGATGACCATTTACGCGCATATTAGGTCTACACCATCGGTCGACCAATGGTTCAGACATTTAAAGGCGGTATTGAAAATAAAAAAAACGTTACTTCCACACATCACTATTGCCCGGGATATACCAGAGAAGGATTTTAACACCCTTTGGCCAAATTTTAAAAACAAGCGAATGGTTGAACCTTTCTGGATCAATGAGCTAAAAATTGTAAAGCGCGAAACGTTTGGCTATCTGCCCAAATGGGAACCATTTAAAACATTCCGGTTTAAAAATCCGGCGGGGTTTGAGCACCAAATGGATGTACTTATTAAAGAGCACATCCGATCGGCTAACCAAAATCAAATTAATCTTTTTTGAAACCTAAACCTTATCACTGATAATTATCAACCACCTGCTAACCTTAAAATCACAATGAAAAAAGCTTATTTAACTATTATTTTGCTGGCTTGTATTGCCGCATCGGTATCAGCCCAAAAATTGGAGAAACCCAATATAGATAAGATCAAGGGCGACACCACCTGGCAAACATCCGACGAACGCATCTACACCCAGCTGGGCCTTGTTACCGCGCGATTACTTTACACGCACATGGAAAAAATTGGGAAAAGCTATGTTTTAGTGCTCAAAATAGATAATATGAACGGTCCTCGAATATTTTCTATAGGGGCAGAAAACATTACCAATATTAAATTTACCGATAACAGCGTTATCAACCTCTCACCTACCGTTGGCGGCGATTCGCATGTAACTTATAATACGGAAGCCAACCGAATTATCAACCTTGTATTCTATAGTCTTGAAAAGGAAGATATTGAAACACTACGAACAAAGTCTATATCAATTGTCCGGATTGCAACCACCGGAGCTGCGAATTTCGATTATGAGATAAAGCCTAAAAACGCCGACCTGATAAAGAAGGAACTTGATCTGATACTTACCAAATAGAAAATAAAGCAAGGTGCACTTTTGGCCGTGCTTTGTTAAAATTGAATACCTGGATTTGTTTGTAGCATATGGTATAGAGCCCTACTTGAAAAGGAGCGCGAAACCAAATATCACGACTGTAAAGTGAATAAAAAGATATTTTCTGGCAAAAACTAACGGCGGCACAAGCAATTATTTGGCTTATTTGGATGCAAAACAATTATAATAATCTAAAAGATAGCCATTTATCTATTTTAACAATTTATTAACCAAAAACGCATCCTTTTTCTATATTTGCCCCGGGGTAAGTCTTTTACGGCCAGCTCCTCTTGAACTCCCCCAGGGTGGGAACACAGCAAGGGTAGAGAGTTGAGCGGCGCGATAAAAGTAGCTTACCCTTTTTTTTATGCCTATATTTTTCCGGGCAGGGAAGCCTCCAAAGTAAATTATTCCAAAGGAAAATCCCAAATCGAAATTCCGAAACAACGAAGTCCGTAACAAAGTTAATCCTAAATCTGTCCACAATTCTCTCTCAAAAACTGCCTATCTTAGCGCCATGCTCGATATACTCATTATAGGTGCCGGCCCAATTGGTTTAGCTTGCGGCCTGGCCGCTCAAAAAGCAGGTTTAAGTTTTGTTATTGTAGAAAAAGGATGCCTGGTTAATTCGTTATACAACTACCCTTCAACCATGACGTTTTTCTCCACATCTGAGAAACTGGAAATTGGCGGTGTGCCATTTGTAACCGTTCACAACAAACCTACCCGTAATGATGCATTGGAGTATTACCGTCGCGTAGCTTTATCAAATAACCTGCCGCTAAACTTATTTGAGGAAGTAACCAATGTAAAAGCCGTAGATGGCAGCTATACTATTACAACCAGCAAAACAAGTTATGAGGCAAAAAAAGTAATCGTATCTACCGGCTTTTATGATATTGCCGTTAACCTCAATATTCCAGGTGAAGATTTGCCGAAGGTAAAACACTATTACCAAGACCCGCATTACTATACTTCACAAAAGGTAGTGGTGGTAGGCTCCAGTAATTCGGCCATTGATGTAGCCCTGGAAACCTATCGTAAAGGCGCCGATGTTACTATTGTGGTGCGCGGGCCAGAGATTAGCAGCAGGGTTAAATATTGGGTACGCCCGGATATTATCAACAGGATAAAAGAGGGCAGCATTAAAGCCTACTTCAATTCCAACCTGCTGGCAGTACGTGAGCACGATGTAGATATTGCAACTCCGGACGGGTTAATTACCATCCCCAATAATTTTGTAATGGCCATGACCGGTTATAAACCCAATTTTGCTTTTCTGAAAAAGTTGGGCATCATCCTGTCCGAAGATAAATTTGTTCCGCAATACAATCCCGAAACCATGGAGACCAACCTCCCCGGCCTTTACCTTGCCGGCGTAGTGTGCGGCGGGATGGATACACACCTTTGGTTCATCGAAAATTCGCGCATCCATGCGGATATGATTTTGGATGATATACTGGCAAAAAAGCAGGATAAATAACAACATTTTGTTAGCATAATAAAATGCTGTTTTTGATACCTAAAAAGCTAATTTATGCACCTTTCTCCTCTTTTTCTTTATTTATTCCAGATTATTCTCATTTAGTAACTTAATTTTAATGCTTTAATATAACTTTTTTCTTGTATAAGTAAAAATTTATGGCCTAATTTGCACCCAAATTAAAAACACAGTAATACCGCAAAAAAAATGAATCAACCAAGCTTAAATAAGCCCGCAATAAGAGCAACGTTTGCTCCGGCTGCCGCTGCTTTGGGTTCGACTGTTTTTTTATGCTGCCCTCCCCGACGAAGGCCCTATATGCCAAGGGTTTGAATTAATTTCCCGTACTAACCCCACAAAGATCTGTTAAACTTCTTTGTAAAAAAGCCATCTAATTATTAAGGCCTGCAAAAGCCAATTAATTTAACGGTAATTATCTATTTAAATGACCATACAAGATTTTGATATTCAGGTTGCTACAGCACAGCATGTAGATTATGCCACAATGATTTGCGATGAAATGGCCGAATCTGCAAAAGCACGCGGTACAGGTATTGCACAACGCTCGCCAGAATATGTTGCCAACAAAATGCTGGAAGGCAAAGCCGTAATAGCCTTGCATAAAGACGGCACCTGGGCAGGTTTCTGCTATATAGAAACCTGGAGCCACGGCGATTTCGTAGCTAACTCGGGCCTTATTGTTAATCCAAACTTTCGTAAAGTGGGTTTAGCAAAAGCCATTAAACATGCCATTTTCCAACTATCCCGTAAAAAGTATCCCGAAGCTAAAAT
Organism: Mucilaginibacter cryoferens; assembly: GCF_014205845.1. Lineage (GTDB taxonomy): Bacteria > Bacteroidota > Bacteroidia > Sphingobacteriales > Sphingobacteriaceae > Mucilaginibacter. The sequence goes on along the minus strand of NZ_JACHCR010000002.1, from coordinate 387,919 downwards.
ATTTGGGTTAACCACCGGTTTAGCGGTAATGCGCATTAACTCAGAAATAGGTTACGAACCTGTTACCTACTCTGAGCTTACCCAGGATGAAAACTTTTGGGCCGGCTGTAAAAGCTGCGTAAACTACGATATACTGATGAGTAAAGGCCGCAAAAACTGCATGTGCACCGCCATGCTCTTTGACCCTGCCGAAAAACTAAAGCAAGATGCCGAAAAAATGAAACGAATTACGCACAAAGCCACACTGCTTGAGCGGATAGAAAATGCCATAAAAAAACGCATTCACCACGATTAATTAAGAAGGTGAAAGGATAAAGGTTAAAGGCAAAAGGTAGAAGTAAAGGTAAAATGAGGGATTATAAAAAATTAGATGTTTGGAAAAAATCGCACTCGCTTACAAAGCAAGTGTATGCCGATATCTTGCCCATAATGCCAGCCGACGAACGATTTGCGTTAACCAATCAACTACGCAGATCCACCTACTCAATTCCTTTAAATATCGTGGCGGGGCGCGGAAAAAACACTGATAAAGATTTTGTTCATTACCTTGACAATGCTTTGGGGTCTGCTCACGAAGTGGAATACACCTGCTATTTGATTTACGACCTGGGATTTATATCAACGGAAATTTACCATAAAACAAACACAGCAATAAACGAAATAAAAGCCATGTTAATTGGCTTTATAAAATTTTTACGAGGCGAAAACCTTTAACTTTTTGCCTTTTACCTTTTACCAAAAATTACGGGGCGAAAACCTTTCGCCTTTAACCTTTTACCTCTAAAAAGAATGAAAAAGAAAGTAGTATTAGCATACAGCGGCGGATTAGACACCTCATTTTGCTGTATATATTTAACACAGGATCTTGGTTACGAAGTACATTCGGTAATTGTTAATACCGGTGGCTTTAGCGACGAAGAATTAAAAGGAGTTGAAGAACGCGCTTACCAAATGGGCGTAACATCGCACCACGTGGTTGATGAAACTACAAACTTTTATAACACCTGCGTTCGCTTTTTGATTTATGGTAATGTGTTAAAAAACAATACCTATCCACTTTCGGTAAGTGCCGAACGTGTGAGCCAGGCTACAGCTATTGCTAATTACGCTAAAGAAATTGGTGCCGAATTTGTTGCCCACGGTAGCACCGGCGCCGGTAACGACCAGGTGCGTTTTGATATGATCTTTAACATTTTGGTTCCCGAAGTAAAGATCATCACCCCTATCCGCGATTTAAAATTAAGTCGTGAGGCAGAGATCCAATACCTGAAAGATCATGGTGTGGAAATGAACTTCGAGAAAGCAAAGTATTCTATCAATAAGGGTATCTGGGGTACATCTGTAGGTGGTAAAGAAACGCTAACATCTAACTTAGGATTGCCAGAAGAAGCATGGCCTACACAAGTAACCGAATCTGAAGTTAAAAACCTGGAGTTGATATTTGAAAAAGGAGAACTGGTTGGCATCGATAACGAAAGATATGATCATCCAACCAAGGCTATCCAGGCATTACAGGCCATTGCCCAGCCTTATGGCATCGGCAGGGATATCCATGTTGGCGATACCATTATAGGCATTAAAGGCCGTGTAGGTTTTGAGGCTGCCGCGCCAATGGTAATTATCAAAGCTCACCACACCTTAGAAAAACATGTGTTAACCAAATGGCAGTTATCATGGAAAGATCAGTTATCTGCCTTCTACGGCAACTGGCTGCATGAAGGTCAATTCCATGATCCTATTATGCGTAACATGGAGGCCTTTTTAACCGATACGCAGTTAAATGTAAGTGGCAAAGTTTTTGTTCAATTAAATCCATACCGTTTCCAGGTTATAGGTATTGAATCGGATCACGATCTGATGTCGAACAAATTTGGAAGCTACGGCGAGATGAACAATGCCTGGAGCGGTGAAGACGTTAAAGGTTTCTCTAAAATATTTGGTAATCAAGTAATGATCTATCATAAAGTAAATACCCCACAGCCCCCTGAAGAGGGAGCAACCAATGCTCAAAACTAATTATGGCAGACAAAGACAATATAAACGCCGTTCCAACTCCCCCTTTAGGGGGCCGGGGGGCTTTTTCAAAAGGAGAATGCCTGAAGCACTATAACTGGGGCGATGATTGCCACGGCTGGACTTTTATTGATACCGAGGCATTATCTGTAAAACAGGAATTAATGCCACCGGATACTGCCGAGGCTTTGCATTATCATGAAAAAGCTACCCAGGTGTTTTTTATTTTGAAAGGGCGGGCAACTTTCTCTATCAATGGAGAAACAACAGTTTTGAAACCAGAGCAAGGCATCGAAATATTACCAGGTCAAAAACACTTCATCAGCAATCACGACCGGAGCGACCTGGAGTTTATTTTATACTCGTATCCATCAACAAACAATGACAGGATTGATGTTGCCCCCTAACCCCCTAAAGGGGGAATAATAATTGATATTATGACTGAGAACATAAAAGACATAACAAATAGTTCAACTCCTCCGTTAGCTAACGGAGGCCGGGCGGCTATTAAAGCGGGCATCATTGGCGGTGCAGGATATACCGGCGGCGAAATGCTGCGTATCCTCATCAATCATCCTAATGTGGATATCGCTTTTGTGCACAGCAACAGTAATGCAGGTAACTATATTTACGAGGTACATACCGACTTGTTTGGAGATACCGATCTGAAATTCGCAGCGAAATTCACCACGGATGTAGATGTATTATTTCTTTGCGTTGGCCATGGCGATGCTAAAAAGTTTTTGGATGCAAACCAAATTCCAGATAGCGTAAAAATCATCGACTTAAGTCAGGATTTCCGTTTAAATCAAAATTCAACACTAAAAAGCAAAAGCTTTGTTTACGGCTTACCAGAATTGAACAGGGAGGCTATTAAAACAGCCCATAACATCGCTAACCCCGGTTGCTTTGCCACTTGTTTACAGTTAGGTTTATTGCCTTTGGCCTCAAAAGGCTTATTGAACAACGAAGTACATATTACTGCCACTACGGGTTCTACCGGGGCTGGTCAGAGTTTGGCTGCTACATCACACTTTACATGGAGAAATGATAACTTATCTGTTTACAAGGTATTTAATCACCAGCATTTAAATGAGATTGGCCAATCGTTAAAGCAGTTACAACCTGATTTTGAGAGGTCTATCAACTTTGTACCATATCGCGGCGATTTTACACGCGGTATAATCGCATCGATATATACAGAAAGTGATTTGAGCGAAGATGAGGCTTTAGCACTTTATCAAAACTATTACGAGGGGCATCCATTTACCCACGTAACCAACAGGAATATAGATTTAAAGCAGATTGTAAATACCAACAAATGCTTTATACAGGTACAAAAACACGACAATAAAATATTCATTGTCAGCATTATGGATAATTTACTTAAAGGCGCCTCGGGCCAGGCAGTACAGAACATGAACTTAATGTTCGGGCTGGACGAGCGCACAGGCCTACGACTTAAGGCGACCGGCTTTTAAGCCGCGAGCCACATCCGCAACCTGTTATAATTAAGTATTAAAATTTAGATCTAACTAACAATGAAACTGTTCGACGTATATCCAATAAATCCAATAAATATAGTAAGAGGCCAGGGTAGCCTGGTTTATGATGCCCAGGATAACGAGTATCTTGATATGTACGGTGGTCACGCTGTTATATCCATTGGGCATACTCACCCACATTATGTAAAACGTTTAGAAGATCAGTTACACCAATTGGGCTTCTATTCTAACTCAATCGAGATTCCTATTCAAAAAGAGCTTGCAAGTAAATTAGGCAAAGTATCTGGGAAAGAAGATTACCAGTTATTTATGTGCAACTCTGGTGCAGAAGCAAATGAGAATGCTTTGAAACTGGCATCATTTTACAACGGGAAAAAGAAAGTTATAGCGTTCACAAAAGCATTTCATGGCCGTACATCTTTAGCGGTTGCTGTTACAGATAACCCGAAGATTGTAGCTCCAATAAACGAAACTGACAATGTAATATTTTTGCCATGGGCCGATGAGGCAGCTTTAACACAGGCTTTTGCCGACAACGAAATTTCGTCTGTTATTATCGAAGGCATTCAGGGCGTTGGCGGTATCCAGGTAGCTCCGGAGAGCTTCCTGCAAAAGATCCGTTCATTATGTGATGAGCACAATGCAGTTTTTATAGCCGACTCCGTTCAATGTGGTTACGGCCGTACCGGCAAATTCTTCTCGCAGGATTTTGCGGGCATCGATGCCGATATTTATTCGATGGCCAAGGGCATGGGTAATGGTTTCCCTGTTGGCGGTATCATCATTTCTCCTAAAATACAACCGGCTTATGGCATGTTGGGTACTACATTTGGTGGTAACCATTTGGCATGTGCGGCAGGCTTGGCAGTATTGGAAGTAATGGAGCAGGATAACCTGATGCAAAACGCAGCCACTATTGGCGAATACCTTATTAAAGAACTTAAAAAGCTGGAACAAGTAAAAGAAGTAAGAGGTCGTGGTTTAATGATAGGTATAGAATTACCCGAAGAATTAGCTCACGCGCGTAAAGAGCTTTTATTTAAACACCGTATTTTTACTGGTGAGGCCAAACCAAACGTAGTAAGGCTGTTACCTGCTTTAAATTTAACTAAGGCCCATGCCGATAGGTTTTTGGAAGCCTTTGTAGATGTTTTAAATCAATAACAGAAGCCCCTCTAAATCTCCCCTGAAGGGGGAGACTTAAATAAAAGTCAATTTGTTAAATCGATATTAAATAGGCCATGAAATTATTTTCTTCTGTAAATGACGTTACCGATATTGATGCCCTTGTAAAAGAAGCATTAGCACTTAAGCAAAACCCGTATGCTCACCAGGATTTGGGTAAAAATAAAACACTGGCGTTGGTGTTTTTAAACCCAAGTTTACGTACCCGTATGAGCACCCAAAAAGCAGCCCTTAACCTGGGGATGAATGTGATGGTGCTTAATATTGATAAAGAAGGCTGGGCATTGGAATTGCGCGATGGTGTGATCATGGACGGAACTACAGTTGAACACATCCGCGAGGCAGCAGGTGTAATGGGCCAATATGCCGATATTATTGGCGTACGTTCATTCCCCGGCTTACGGAACCGCGAGGAGGATTATAGCGAAATGATATTTAATAAGTTTGTAGAGTTTTGCAAGGTACCGGTAGTTAGCCTCGAATCTGCTACCCGCCACCCCTTGCAAAGCCTTGCAGATTTAGTTACCATAACCGAACTAAAAAACACTGCCCGCCCTAAAGTTGTATTGACCTGGGCTCCGCATATTAAACCTTTGCCACAAGCTGTTCCAAATTCATTTGCCGAATGGATGTGTAAGGCCGATGTGGATTTTACCATTGTACAGCCCAAAGGCTATGAACTTTGCCCCGATTTTACAAATGGGGCTAAAATCATACATGATCAGGATGAGGCTTTGGCTGGTGCCGATTTTATCTATGTAAAAAACTGGTCGGCTTACGAGCCGTATGGCAACATATTAGGTAAAAACGAAGAGTGGATGCTCACCAATCAAAAATTGAAAGCAACCAATGATGCCAGGGTGATGCACTGCCTGCCCGTTCGTCGTAACCTCGAATTATCAGATGAAATTTTGGATGGGCCTAACAGTATTGTGGTACACGAAGCTGGCAACCGTGTTTGGGCTGCACAGGCGGTGTTAAAGCAAATGCTGGAAAGTTTGTAAGTAGTAGCCATAAGAAACATTATTCCAAGGTATCTACTCATGAGAAACTGTAGATCCCAAACTTACGAAGTTTTAAACACTTCGTAAGTTTCACCTTTAAATACTCGGAATTTACCACCCGATGCTTTCTTTCATTTCTAAACGAGTTCTAATATCCTTAGTTTTTTCCTATGTATATACCATCGTTTAATCAATTCCCAAATCAGCGAGAGGCAATAAGCTTTATGCAGCGCTATAGTTTTGCAACCATAGTTACTGCCGATAATGATTTACCTGTTGCAACCCACCTACCCTTTCTGGTTGAACAGCGAGATGATAAAGTGGTATTGTTATCGCATTTTGCTAAAGCAAATCCGCAGGCATCATCTTTAATAGGCAAGCCGGTGTTGGTTATTTTTACCGAGCCGCATGCCTACATATCGCCTGCTAATTACGAGAAAACAACCGATGTGCCTACCTGGAATTATTTAGCGGTACATGCCTATGGCAAAGCCACGCTGTTGACTGAAGGTGAACAAACAGCCAATCTTTTAGCTAAAACGATCAATAATTATGAAACTGACTATCTGCAAAACTGGAATAGCTTAACAGCCGATTACAGGCAGAAAATGATGAAAGGCATCGTAGCTTTTGAAATAGTGATTGAGGACCTGCAGGGTAAACAAAAGTTAAGTCAAAACCGATCGGCAATTGAAAAGGAAAATATCATTAACACTTTAGGCAAAAGTGAAGATGCAAACGAGCGGGAGATAGCCAACTACATGGCTAAACTAAAATAAACTTATTCAATATGCCGGGAGCTGCGGTTTATCATCGCGTTTAAAGTTAGTCCCTGTACTATTACCGAAAATATCACAATAAAATAGCTTCCTGAGAGTATCAAATGCCGATATGGTGTATCGGGTAAAGTTAAGGCCAGGGCAATAGAGATAGCTCCTCTTAAACCAGCCCAGGTCATTACGTTGATGTTACTATAGTTTACTTTTAACGATTGCCGTAAAAATGTAAGCGGCAGCATAATGCTTAACCAACGGGCAATTAGTATCATCACTATAGAGATACTGCCCGTTACCCAGTAATTATTTACAAAAGGCAAATTAATAAGTTGCAGTCCTATCATCACAAATAAAATAGTGTTGAGCATTTCGTCAACCAATTGCCAAAATTTCTCCAATGCTTCGTGCGATCTTTCTTTACTATCCTGATTAATGGAGTGACTACCGGCAAATAAGCCGGCGGTAACAACAGACAATGGTATGGAGAACTCAAAAATGGTTGCTAATACCGATAAGCCCATTACCAATGCCAATGAGATAAGTACGATGGTCTGAAAATCTTTTACCGATTTCATTAGCCGCTGCGCAAGGTAGCCAAATATGGCCCCGGTAATAATGCCGCCTAAAACTTCTTTTAAAATAAGCACCAGTACTTTGGATGCCTCAATATTTTTTTCGCCAACATCGGTTATCTCCAATATAATTACAAATAAGATCAAACCTACCCCATCATTAAACAACGATTCGCCCGAGATAATAGTTTCGAGGTGGGCAGGCAACTTTGAGTTTTTAACTATGGCAGAAACCGCTACCGGATCTGTTGGAGATACCAATGCCCCAAATAGCAGGCAATAAATTAACGGCATGTGAATGTGGAACAAAGGGGCCACGTAATACAGTAAAAAACCAAAAATGGCAGTTGAGAGTATTACGCCCAGTGTACTCAGCATAAATACCGGGCGCATCTCTTTTTTAAGCTTTTTTCCATCCAGATTAAAGGCACTCGAAAAAAGCAGGAAGCCCAACATAATATTGAGCACAACTTTCGAAAAATCGATATTTTTAGCGAGAGTGGTTAGGTATTTGGCTGTTGATGGATCTAATTTATCAACAACCAATATTATTATGGAAACTATAGTGGCTATCAGCACTGTCCCTATTGTACCGGGAAGTTTAATGAAACGCGCGTTTAGATACGAAAAAAACGCGCTGATAATAACCAATAAAGCAATTACAACAAACAGATCCATAAACGTTTATCCTTAACTAATAAAATAAACGTTGCAATGTTTTAGCTTTCAGTGCTTTTTATTTCGATTCGGGGTCGGTCATCCGGGTTTTAATATCAAAATAACGCACTATCAAGCGGTTATCGCTGTTTTTGCTAAAGTAATTTATTGCCCAGCTTAAAAACACGGTTCCTTTGTTGGTAAAGCCGGCCAAAGTCATCAGGTGTACAAATCCCCATAGCAGCCAGGCAAAAAATCCCTGAAAATGAAGTTTGCCCAAATCGGCAACCGCCTTATTACGCCCTATAGTAGCTAAGGAGCCTTTATCCTTATATTTAAACGGAACCGTAGGCTGGTTATTAATAATCCGGATAAGGTTTTTAGCCAACCACTCGCCTTGTTGCATAGCGGCAGGCGCCACCCCTGGGTGCCCGTTTGGGGTATCGGGCGTTATCATTGCCGCTACGTCGCCTATAGAAAAAACATTAGCATAACCATTTACCCGGCTTATTTCATCAACCTGTATACGGTTGCCTTTGGTAATATTTGTTGCCGGCAATCCCTCCGGCATCTCTCCTTTTACGCCGGCAGCCCATAAAACATTGCGGGTAAGTATAGTGGTACCGTCATCAATTTTAAGCTGTACACCGTCATAGCTTTGTACATGTGCGCTGTTATGAATGGTAACATCCATATCTTCTAAAAACTTTTTGGCTTTAGCAGATGCCCCTGCAGAAAAGGCAGCCAGCAATTCGGCTTTACCCTCTACAAGGTAAACTTTCATATTATGTTTGCGTAAGCCATGATAGTCTTTCATCAATATAAGCTGACGCATTTCTGCCAGTGCCCCTGATAACTCTACGCCCGTTGGCCCTCCGCCTACTACCACAAAGGTCATTAAAGCAGCTTTTTCCTGAGGCTCATCAGTTACTAATGACATCTCCAGGTTTTGCAATATCAAGCTCCGCAGGTTTAAGGCCTCCGGGATGTTCTTCATCGGCATAGCAAAATGCTCTATCTCTTTATTGCCAAAAAAATTGGTATTTGAACCTGTAGCTATAATCAGGTAATCGTAATATATAGTACCAATATTAGTTGTAAGTGTATTGGTTTCAGGGTGAATTTGCTGAACCTCCGCCAGCGCGAACCGAAAATTATCCTGTTTTGTAAAAATCCGCCGGATAGGAAAACCAATAGAATCGGCTGCTATTGAACCGGCGGCCACCTGGTAAAGCAGGGGCTGAAAAGTGTGGTAATTATGTTTATCGAGCAATAATACATCTACCGGTGCATTTTTAAGATTTTTAGCTAATTCGAGGCCGCCAAAACCGCCGCCAATTATTACTACACGGGGTTTAGCGCTTTTCTTTTGATCCATAGGTAAATTTTATAGCAAGTTTAATGCCTTAAATTCAAGTATACTAATTATTTCATAATCAAATTGTAAACTTACAATACGGTAAGCAAACAATCATTTTTGAATCATTTTAGTAAGAAATAGACTATAATTTCTTATTTTTAACAGATTTCTATTTAAATTGATAGTAAATTAGCAAATCAACTGTTAAATTATTGTAAAGAATGAACAAAACAGATACAGTTTCTATAGAATCGACCGAAATAGCAGCAAAAGAAAGTCTGCACGTTATAAAAATAGGTGGAAATGTAATAGATAACTCCGAAAACCTGTATCATTTTCTAAAAGATTTTGAATCCCTTGACGGATATAAAATATTGGTACATGGTGGTGGCAAAGTTGCTACACAAGTAGCTGAGGACCTGGGAATTGAAGCGCGACTTGTTGATGGCCGGAGGATAACCGATATTGAAACTTTAAGGGTGGTTACCATGGTTTATGGCGGCCTTATTAATAAAAATATAGTAGCCCAGTTACAACGTTTTGGCAATAATGCCATAGGCTTAACCGGTGCCGATGGTAATTTTATCCGCGCCAAAAAACGCCCGGTAAAAACTATCGACTATGGTTTTGTAGGCGATATTGATGAAAACTCTATCAATCCGGGCAATATAAGCCGTTTAATGGAAGCAGGGTTTACCCCCGTTTTTTGTGCTATAACGCACGATGGTGAAGGGCAATTGCTAAACACCAATGCCGATACCATAGCTTCGGCGCTGGCGGTAAATTTATCATCGCTGTACAATACTACACTGATTTACTGCTTTGAGAAAAAAGGAGTATTGCAGGATATTGATGACGAAAACTCGCTGATACAGGAGATTGATCCCGAACACTACGAAAAGTTAAAGGAACAAGGTATTATACACAGCGGTATGCTGCCTAAACTCGACAATGCATTTACTGCAATAGCCTGCGGCGTAAAAGCCGTAATAATTGGTAAAAGCAACGATCTGGGAAATATTAAGAATAACAAACCATTTGGAACACGTTTAAGTAAAACCACATGAACGCATCACAGCAAATAGCCATTTTAGGCTCGGGAAACATCGGGCTGTCATTAGCCAAAGGGTTGGTTAAAGCAGGTATTTGTAAACCACAGCAAATTACGCTTACGCGCAGAAATGTAGGCGCGTTAACAGACTATGCCGAATTAGGCTATCACACCACCGATAATAATTTAAAAGCCGTTAAAAAGTCTGACATTGTAGTTCTGGCTGTGTTACCGCAACAGCTTAATAAACTGTTAGACGAAATACGGCCTGCAATTAAGGCCGAAAAACAGCTTCTGATCTCGGTAATATCGGGTGTTAGCTGTAGCGATATTCGCCAGCAACTGGACTTAAACGTGCAGGTAATACGTGCCATGCCTAATACAGCTATAGCTATAGGGCACTCCATGACCTGTATTGCTACCGATACTGGCACCAATAAAAATATTAACCTGGTAAAATCACTTTTTGATACCGTTGGCGTAAGCATCCAGATAAACGAAGAACTGATGACCTCTGCCACTGCACTGTGCGCTTGCGGCATCGCCTTCTTCCTCCGCTCTATAAGAGCAGCATCCCAGGGTGGTACCGAAATTGGTTTTCATGCCGGTGACGCCTTAAAAATGGCTGCGCAGACCGCTAAAGGCGCGGCAGACCTATTATTGCAATTATCATCGCATCCGGAGCAGGAGATTGATAAAGTTACCTCGCCAAGCGGATGTACAATTGCAGGCTTAAATGAAATGGAGCACAATGGTTTCAGCTCGGCCATGATAAAGGGTATTAAGCTCTCTGCCGAAAAAGCCGGTGACCTTTATAAGAAAGAAGAGCATTAATTTGATAAACAGGCTATCAATCTGATACTCTTTTGTTAAAATACTAACCAATTATAATAACCTAATATACAATTATTTAAAAGTGCTTATCTCAATGTAAAAACATTGGTATAGTTTTGGCACATACGCCTAAAAAGCGTTTAGTTTAAAATGTTAACAGTAGAAAAAATAGGCGGTACATCCATGACCGCATTGGGCGATGTGATCAAAAACATCATCCTGTTTGAACGTAGCGGCGACCAGTTATACAATCGCATATTTGTAGTATCGGCATTTTCTGGGGTAACCAACCTCCTGCTGGAGAATAAAAAGACCAAGGCACCGGGCGTATATCATCGCCTGGCCACTTATAAGGATTTTCACAAACCACTGAAGGAACTCATTGTTAAGCTAAAGCAGCTTAATAAAAACTATGAACCCCTTGGGTTAAACCTTACCGCAGCAGATACTTTTATTGAGCAGCGCCTTAAAGATGCGCAAACTTATCTCGAAAATATAGCCAATATCCTGGCATCGGGCTATGTAAATAAGGCTGATGTTTTGTTAGCAGCACGCGAAATTCTGGCATCGATAGGCGAAAGTCATTCGGCATTTGTGTTTGCCAACGTGCTGCAAAGCATGGGTATTAATGCCACGTTTGTTGATTTGAGCGGTTTTCACGATCATAGATCGCTAACCATTGATCAACGCATCAGGAAAGATCTGCAGCACATTGATTTTGCCAATACCATCACCGTTGTAACGGGCTACGCCAAAGGCACCGAGGGTATTATGCGTGAATTTGACCGTGGTTACTCCGAAGTTACTTTTAGTAAAATAGCCGTTGAGGTAAAACCACAAGAGGCTATCATCCATAAAGAATATCATTTATGTACGGCAGACCCGCAACTGGTTGGCGTTGAAAATTGCTTTCCCGTAGGTAATACTAATTACGATGTTGCCGATCAGCTGGCAGACGTAGGCATGGAAGCTATCCATCCAAAGGCATCAAAACCTTTGGAGATAAATGATATAGACCTGCGTATCAAAAACACCTTTCAGCCAGAACACCCCGGCACACTGATAACCCGCGAATACATTTGCGATAAAAAACGGGTTGAAGTAATTACCGGTACAGAGCACGTGTTGATGATTGACATCTACGATCCTTCGATGGTTGGCAACGTAGGCACCGATTTTCATATTATGCAGCTGTTTTATAAATACGGTGTTAGCTATACTTTTAAGGCTACCAGTGCCAATAGTATCTCGATAGTGATATGGGAGAAAGATTACAACAAAAAACTGGTACAGGAGCTTGAGGACGATTACGAAAAAGTAGCTGTAGAAAAAATGGCGATGGTTTGCCTGATAGGTTCTAACATGGATCAACCAGGCTTACTGGCCAAATCTGCAACAGCGTTGGCCCAACAAGGGATAAACATAAAAAGTTGCGGCTTTGCCTTGCGCAAAGTTAACATCCAGTTTTTGGTTGCAAGAGAAGATTTTGCCGAGGCTATAAAGGCTTTGAATAAGGCGATGATATAGAAATTATTTCTCTCTTGAATTTCAAGAGCCAGTATATTGAAACAAGTCTTTACGATCTGCCTTTACACAATTGGGGCTGATCATAAAGACTTTTTTCTTTTTAGAATACGTGTAAAATCGATCTGAATTTTAACAATTTACACTAAATCACCTAACCCTTTGCTTTTTGGCCCTAAGCCCCCCCTCCTTCTCATCAATTGTAACTTTCCCGTAACTAATTTCTATTGCTAAGCTATTTTAAGCATATTTAACACTTAACATAGTTGATATGCGTAAAACTTTACTAATGCTTTTCTTATCCGTTACATGCTGTAGCGCATTTGGCCAAAAAGTTTCAAAAAAGCCGTTAGATCATTCTGTTTTTGATGGCTGGCAAAGTATCAGTACGCAACGCATCAGTAACGATGGTAAATGGATTTTATATGTTATAAAGCCACAACAGGGCGATGCCGACCTGGTGATCACCAATTCAAAAAATACAGATAAAATACAGATACCTCGTGCAGATACCGCCCGGTTTAGCAGCGACGGTAAATTTGCAGTATTTCAGATAAGGCCCTTTTTTAAGGACACGCGCCAGGCCAGAATCAAAAAGAAAAAGCCGGCAGAATTTCCGAAAGATACTTTAGGCTTCATCACATTGGCAACACAAAGTATTACAAAAATACCTGCGGTAAGAAACTTTAAGATAGCAGAAAGTGCCAACGTAATAGCCTATCTCGCTGTTAGCGACACGCTAAAGAAACCTTTACCGGCTGATACTTCTAAAAAAGCGATTAAAGAAACTATAGCCCCGACGGCACATGAGGGAGCCGATTTAACCATCAAACAACTGGCCGGCAAAATAACCCGCACGTTTAAGTATGTAACCGATTATCAGCTAAGTAAAAATGGAAAATTATTGGCATTTGCCGTTACCGCACCCAAAAAACAAAAGGAGATAACCTCTGGGTTGTATGTATTTGACGTCGATAAAAACGTAGTTAAGCCTATCAGCACCGGTCGCGGAAACTATCATAACATTGCCATTGACGATGCGGGCAAACAGGTGGCTTTTACCGCCGAGAAAAATCCAGAAAAAGCTTTGGTAAAACCCTTTAAATTGTACTATTATAACTTAACAAGGGATAGTGCTACCGTTATGGCGGCCGAGGGATTAGAAACCATGCCCGATAAATGGGCAGTAAGTGGCGATGGCAAAGTATATTTCAGTAAAAGCGGCACAAATTTATTTTTCGGCACGGCTCCCATTCCCAAGCCCACCGACACAACAATTGTTGATTTTGAAGTGGCCAAATTAGATATATGGAACTATAAAGACGATTACCTGCAACCTCAGCAACTCAAAAACCTGCAAACAGAACTTAAACGCAGCTACCTCGCCGTTATCCGTCCCGAAGATCCTTCCTCAAAACAGGTACAATTGGGCAGCAAAGCTATTCCCGAAATTTTTGTCGCCGAAAACAAAGATGCACGCTATGTATTGGGAATAACTGATACAGGTGCACGCGTTCAATCGCAGTGGGAAGGCGACACTAAGCAGCAGGCTATTTTAATAGACACCAAAAGCGGCAACAAACGCCTCATCAGCCAAAAACTTAAAGCCCGTTATCGCATATCGCCGGGCGGCCAGTACCTAACATGGTTTGATTATAACGATCAGCAATGGTATAGTTACACCATTGCTACAGGCACTAAAACTAACCTTACCAAATCCATCGGTACAAAAATGGGCGACGAGCTAAACGATGTGCCCAATTATGCTTCTGACTATGGTTTAGCCGGCTGGACTAAAGATGACAGAACCGTATTTATATATGACCGTTACGACATATGGAGCATTGACCCCACTACGGGCGAAGCAACCAACTTTACCAATGGTATAGGTCGTAAAAATAAATTAACCATCAGGTACGATGCCACGGATGCTGAGCAAAAGTTTATTCCCTCTAAACAGGTAATGTGGTTATCCGCACAAGACGAGGAAACAAAACAATGGGGTTATTTTGTAAAAACGCCTGAGAGCAAAAACGCTCCCGAGAAAATAAACATGGGCAAATTTAGTTATGGCGATTTAATCAGGGCTAAAAACGCGGCTGTATATATCTATACCAAAAGCAATTACGAATCATCTCCCGATCTTTTTGTTTCTACAGATCTTAAATCTGAGATCAAACTGAGCGACATTAATCCGCAGCAGGACAAATACAATTGGGGCACAGCCGGGTTAATACATTGGACAACACCTAAAGGATATAAATCAACAGGCATCCTGTACAAGCCCGAAGATTTCGACCCCAATAAAAAATATCCGATGATTGTCTATTTCTACGAAAAACTATCTGAAGGACTTTATAATTACATACCGCCCGCACCTACTCCATCGCGTTTACCTATATCCTTTTTTGTAAGCAATGGTTATTTGGTTTTTGCACCGGATATTAGCTATGAAGTAGGTTATCCTGGCGCTTCGGCGGTAGAATTTATCAACTCGGGCGTCGAGTCATTAAAGAAAAATGCGTGGGTTGATGCCGCTCATATAGGCATCCAGGGGCAAAGTTGGGGAGGCTACCAGGTTGCGTATCTTGTTACCCAAACCAACATGTACGCTGCCGCCTGGGCCGGTGCGCCCGTGGCCAACATGACCTCTGCTTACGGTGGTATTCGTTGGGAATCGGGTGTTAACAGGCAATTTCAGTACGAGAAAACACAAAGTCGGATAGGCGCAACTTTGTGGGAAAAACCAGAATTATACATCGAAAACTCTCCCCTGTTTCAGTTACCCAAAGTGCAAACCCCCGTAATGATCATGAGCAATGATGCTGATGGAGCTGTACCCTGGTACCAGGGTATAGAAATGTTTACCGCCCTGCGCCGGCTTGGTAAACCGGTATGGCTGCTCCAATACAATGGCGAGGCCCATAACCTTGTGCTACGTCAGAACCGGAAAGATATAACTATACGCGAACAGCAATATTTTGATCACTTTTTAAAAGGCGCGCCTATGCCGGTTTGGATGGCCAAAGGTGTACCAGCAGTTGATAAGGGTAAAGATTGGGGATTTGAGTTGGAAAGGTAGAAAGTGGCACCCTATAACGAGAAAAAGCCGGGCATGCCCGGCTTTTTCTCGTTATAGTTAGTGTAAGAGTTTATATAACCCTGTTCGAATCCCACTTCTCCAGGTAATCTGCTACGCGACGAACAAATGAGCCGCCTAATGCGCCGTCGACTACACGGTGATCGTAAGACAGCGACAGGAACATCATATGTCTGATAGCGATAACGTCACCTTCCTTGGTCTCTATTACTGCTGGCTTCTTTTTGATAGCACCAACAGCAAGTATAGCTACCTGTGGCTGGTTGATGATAGGCGTACCCATTACATTACCAAACGAACCTACGTTAGTGATGGTAAATGTACCTTCACGTACATCATCTGGTAATAGCTTACCTATACGGGCGCGATTAGCCAGATCATTAACAGCCTTGGTGATGCCCAGCAGGCTTAACTCATCTGCCTTTTTTATAACTGGTACAATCAAATTACCACTTGGCAAAGCTGTTGCCATACTGATATTAATTGCCGCCTTTTTGATGATCTGCGTGCCATTAACGGTTACGTTGATCATCGGAAAATCTTTGATGGCTTTAACTACGGCCTCAATAAATATTGGGGTAAAGGTTATCCTCTCTCCTTCGCGCTTTTCAAAACCGGCTTTCACCTTCTCGCGCCACAATACCAGGCTGGTTACATCTGCCTCAACAAATGAGGTAACGTGTGGCGAGGTTTGCTTGCTCATCACCATATGATCGGCAATCAGGCGGCGCATTCTATCCATCTCAATGATCTCGTCGGTACCCGATACAGAGCTTACAGGCGATGAAGGCTTACTTTCCACAGCTTTTACGGCCGGCGTTTCCACCTTTGGTTCTGGAGTATTTGCAGGTGCTGATGCAGCTATTACAGGCTCTGGCTTTGCTATTGGCTCAATAGCAGGTTCGCTTACAGGGGCCTTGTCTGGCACTGCAACATTTGCAGCCGCTACTGTTTCTGAGACATTAACACGTGGCGCCTCTACAACCGGAGCTGCCGTTTTTTGTACAGCCGCAGGCGAATGTTTATATTGAACATAACTTAACAGATCGTCCTTAGTTAAACGACCTTCAGAACCCGTTCCCGGGATGCCATCCAGTTCGCTTATGCTAATACCTTCCTGGCTTGCAATGTTGCGTACAAGCGGCGAGTAAAAGCGACCTTCTCCTTTAAACGTTGGGTCGTAGGCAGAAGCAATCTTTTCCTGCAATTGGCTAATGCCCGGAATATCTGCAGATGCAGCTATACCCGGCTGCTTTTCGGATGCAAAAGACTCCGCAACTACCGGAGCCGCCGCAACAGGAACGGTTTCTTCAAAAGCAGTATAATGTGGTTCGGGAGTTTCTTCAACCACGGGTGCAGGAGTTATTTGCGGCTCAACTGCTGATGTTGCTTCCTCAGTTTCAATAATGGCAATTACTGCTCCTACCTGCACTACGTCGTTCTCCTGGTAAAGCTGCTTTATTAATTTACCTGCCACCGGCGATGGTACATCAGAGTCAACTTTATCGGTCGCAATTTCCATTACTGCTTCATCGGCATCAACATGATCTCCTGGATTTTTGTTCCATTTAATTACGGTTGCTTCTGCAACGCTCTCCCCCATTTTTGGCAATAACAGTTGGTATTGGGCCATATTTACAGATTATACTTAAGCATCAAAATTATACATTTTGACGCTTAATCTGCAACATCTGTTAGTAAAGTATTCAACATTGATAAGGCCATCACGGCACTTCTTTCGATGTTTTGCTGCCTTTTGGCACCAAATGTGTATTTCTTTATTAACAAATCACCTCGACCTGCAACCGCAATCCACACAGTACCAACGGGTTTGTCCGGGGTTCCGCCATCGGGCCCGGCAATACCGGTTATGGCAATAGAAAAATCAGATTTGAAATTTAATAGCGCGCCCTCCACCATTTCTTTTACCGTTTGCTCGCTAACCGCCCCAAAATTGGCCAAAGTTTCGGGTTTTACCCCCAGAATCTTCTCTTTCAGCTCGTACGAATATACTATCCCACCGCCAAAAAACACCTTCGACGAGCCAGCATGTTGTGTAAACAGGTGCGAAAGATAGCCACCGGTACAACTTTCTGCTACTGATAAAGTAAAGCCTCTTTCTGCCATTTTATTGAGAATAGCCTTTTCTAATGGAATATCCTCGGCCACAACAAATACTTTACCTATTCTTTCAACTATCCTTTGGGCAAATTCATCAACGCCCTTTTGTAATAAAGTTACATCATCGCCAAAAGCACTTAAGCGTAACCTTACCTGTCCCAACTTTGGCAGGTATGCCAGTTTAATATACGAAGGTAGCGCGTCTTCAATATCCGCTATTCTTTCGGCTAAAAATGATTCGCCCTCTCCTACAGTTAAAAGCGTTTTATGAATAATTGAAGGGAGCTTTAAAGTACTCGTTAGTTTTGGAAGCACCTCGTCTTCCATCATATACATCATCTCAAAAGGAACCCCTGGCATCGATACATATATAACCCCGTTATGGTTAAACCACATACCCGGAGCGGTACCGTTTTTATTGGGTATTACCTCGCAGTTTGCCGGCACAAAAGCTTGTTGCCGGTTCACTTCCAATAAGGGCCGGTTGTATTTGGCAAAAATAAGCTCCACATTTTTTAACGCGGCTTTATTTTCAACCATCCCTACGCCAAAATATTCGGCCAGTGTTTTTTTGGTAATATCATCTTTTGTGGGGCCTAAGCCGCCTGTTATAAAAATCACTTCTGCACGTCGGGCAGCTTCGGCCAAAGCTTTTAAAATATGGTCTTTATCGTCAGATACCGACGAGATCTGTTTAACCCTTATGCCCGTTTTATTAAGTTCTTTGGCCATCCAGGCCGAATTGGTATCAACAATTTGTCCTATTAATATTTCGTCGCCAATGGTTATGATCTCTGCCAGCATAGTAGTTAATAAAAAGTTCTGTTGCTTGAGTAGTCGTTTCGTTTACTCAACTTCAGATCCTGCAAAATAGTTGATTTCACTCTTAAAGTGACATTATATGATTTTAAATAACCAAAAGGCACCCACTGAAACGACAGATCCCAGCAATGCAGATCCCGATAAATAGAAAACGAAGTGGCACTGCTCAGTTTAGCAGCCTTAAAATCGTAGTTGGTTGAATATTGGATCTTCCACTTTTGGGTAATACTTACGTCACCGCTTATCATCATTGTATTACTGGTAGATATTTGGTTAAGGTAATTATTATAGCTATAACTATAGTTTAAGGATATGTTCCAGGGCACGTTAAAATCCACATAAGAGTTAGGGTCGCTGTTTATCAGGGCTAACCGCTGTGCCTGCTGCGCCCCTATGTTTTGCAATGTATTAACATTGGGGGTTCCGGGCGCCTTAGCCGTTGTGGAGTTTAAACTGCCACTTAAAGAGATGCTGAGCTGATTTAACTGCGGAAACTGACCGTTTGCCCACCTGTACTTATTAATAAGTGTACTGGTACGTACAATGGTATTATTGGCTATAGAATCATGTACACTTACAACGTAAGGGTTAAGTGAACCGCTGAAACTAACATTTACTTTTTGCTTAAATAAAGCCGTGTGACCAGAAAACTGAATGTTAGACAGCTTCATAGTATCGGCAGCGAAATTGTAGAACGTTGAAAATGAAAGGCCCTGCAATAAAGTGATCTTTCTATCCGTGCCAGAGGTATCGGTACTTCTCGGCTTTAATTTGGCTTCGATGGTATTATCGAGCGCAAAACTTATCCCCGCCTGTTTACCGCTTGATGGATACCCGTAAACTCCATTTTCAAAAATAGAATATTTTTGATAGGTATAAGGATAAGGCACACTAGCCTGGCTTACCGCGGTTTTATAATAACCATAGCTTGGATCAGAAAAATCGGGAGTATAACCAAAGCCGATAGAAGGCGTCATTACGTGCCTGATGGCCTTTAAGTTACCATGCTTAAAATTGAGGGTACCGTATACTTTGGTTGATAAGCCGGTGCTTAAACTGTAGTTACCTGCACGCTTAAAGCCTTGCACAGTATCAACTATCAATTGGTCTGAACTGGAGATACTTCCGCGTTCGAATCTTTTATTTATCGATTGAAAATACCAGCGTTCGGTATAATTCATGCTGCTGTTAAACTGGAAATATTTAAGTACGTTTAAGCCTAAACTAACTGGTATCTGGTGTTGAAATCCGTTCTGTAAACGCTTGGTAACAGTACTTTTAAATAAATCCGACTCAGGAATATTATTCAGTTTGTTGGTAGCATTAAGGTTATAGCTTATGGTGATTTTTTGATACCACTTTTGCTCGCCTACCCTATCTTTAGAGTCGAATGGATTTATAGACGACATACCAAATGCGACAGTAGGTAATTCGAGGGTAATTGTTTTACTGGCTATATCCTGGCTATGCCCAATACCTATGCTTAAGTTAAATGGAGTGCCGGCCCAGGTTTTGCCATACGAAATACTTGAACGTAAGCTACTTTGAGCAGCAGTTGTAACATTATAGTTTGAGGTTGACGGGTTACGTGAAAAATATCCTGATGTACCTGCATTTACCGAAGCACTAAACGTTGAGCCGGGGTTAGCATTAGGGTCTTGTGAGTGCGTCCAATCAATGTGAATATCCTTTACCGGCGGATCACCAGGCAAATTGTAATTATGTGAACCGTAACTTAACGATAAGTTACCGGTGTATTTATAACGCACCAGGTAACGGGCGGTTGAATTTATCTCATACGATCCCTTGGAGTAAATAGTACCGGTTGTGGTTAGATCCATATAATCACTTAAACCCAGGTAATACCCAAAGCCAGCCAGTTTAAAGCCAAGTTTTGCATCTTCGCCAAAAGTAGGCAGTATAACCCCGGATGTTCGCGAATTGGGTTTTGGAAAAAAGCCGAAAGGAATGGCCAATGGTAATGGCACCCCCTCTATCTCCAGGTAAGCCGGACCGGATATGATCCTGTTTTTTTCGCCAATTCCCTTGGTTATCACAATACCAAAGTGGGTATCGGGATAAGGCAGATCGCAGGTACTAAAAATTACGTTGCGATAAGCCACTTCAGTTTCGTTCAGTTTTTTAGCCTGCCCGCCCGAAATAAAATTACCTTCCTGCTCGGATGCAGGATTGTAAAGCTTTCCTTTTTTGGTGGTGTAGTTAAACAGCAGCGAATCTGAAGCAATAGGTTTTTCGTTTTTTGATTTAGATAATGGCCTGCCCACGTATCGCTTTGTTCGTGGATCGATACTGCCACTGGCAAAAATGAGGTGATTTTTTTGATCAACCCGTATATAGTCGGCATCCAGCTCAAAATCCTCGTAAGTTACACGTGCCCTGCCATACAGGTATAAAATATTATGTACGTTATCAACCACCGTAGAATCTTCGGCAACTGCCTTAACTTCAGATTCTATCTGATCTTTTTTCTTTTTTGTAGTATCAGTTACCGGCAAGGCCCCCTTCTTAGTGTTTGCAGGTAAAGGCTTCACTGCTACCTTTTTATTTTTGCTGGTATCGGCCGCGGCAACAGTATCTGTAACCGGCGTAATGTTATATGTATTGCTTAACCCGGTGCCATCTGCATTTTGATTTGGCGTAGATTGCTTAGATTTCTTAACTTTAAGAAGTTTCTTATCTCTTGCCTTAGTAGTATCGAGTTTAATGATCGTATCTGCAACGGCCTTGCGGCTATCCCTGTTATATGTACCTTTGCCGGTAGCAACGCGTACATTTACCGTTAAAATAATTGCAAGTAGAAAAAAAAGAGTTATGAATTTCAAAATTGATTATGAATAGTATTTTTGCAGATATAGTTAACAGCGTTCAAAAATAATGAAAAATAGGGCATTGAAAAGATTCATTTACAGTTTATCCTTATTAGCGTTACCCCTTTCATGTTTTCCGGTTTCATCTTATGGTTTCATAAAAACAGATACGGTTGTTAATAGTGGCTTTAAAATTAAAACTATTATTATTGATGCGGGCCATGGGGCCAAACATACAGGCGGCGCGGGGCATTTTTCTCCAGGTGCATCCGGCTCCTATTCGCTCGAAAGAGATGTAACGCTTGCCATTGCCTTTAAATTGCAAAAAGCGATAGAAAAAGATATGGCTGGGGTAAAGGTAGTTTTAACACGTACAACCGAAGATGATGTGGCCTGGGAAAGGCGTGCAGAAATTGCCAACCAAAACAAAGGCAATTTGTTTATCTCGCTGCACTGCAACTCATTATCAGACAGAAGAGTACGCGAAAAGATTGGCACCAAGCACCATAAAGCAGTTTATCGTACGGTTGACGTACCAGACCGCTCTGGCAAAGGCGTATTAATACTGGTATATGGCTTGTGGCGGTTAAAAGAACAGGAAAACTCTATACGGAACAACCAGGTAGAAGAATCTGAAACAGATGTTGATGCCGACCCGAACGATCCGGTTACGGCCATTTTGGCAAACGAATACAAGAGGAAATTCAGACAGCAAAGTATAAACCTGGCAAACCTGATCAACAACGAGTTTGTACAAACCGATGGAAGACCCAGTGAAGGGATCAGAGAGCAGGGTATATATGTACTATGCCATAGTGCGATGCCTTCTGTTTTGGTAGAAACAGGATACATTAACAATCCAAAGGATGAAGAATATCTGAACTCTGAGGCAGGGCAAAATGAAGTTGCAAATTCAATTACACGTGCCTTATTAAGCTACAAAAGTTCGGTAGAGCAAATATCTCAATAATAAAAACACCTATGCTACGTTTACAGCCAAACTTAATAAGCTGTTTAAACGTATCTTATAAAAATAAAAAAACATTACCTGTGGTACAGGCGTTCCCTGCAAAACATTATATATAATACATAATTACCTTAATGAAAATTTCAAACGAAACAAAAATAGGCGCACTTACCGTAATTGCCATAACCATACTTGTATTAGGATATAGCTTTTTAAAAGGCAATGATATTTTTTCGGGCTCCAATAAATTTTATGCTGTTTACAACAGCGTAGAAGGCTTGGGTGTATCAAAACCAGTATTGGTAAATGGCTTCCAGATTGGCCGTATCTCAAAAATGGAACTACAGCCAGATGGCCGTACCATTGTTGAATTTAAGATAGAAGAAAAATACGATGTACCCAATAACACCCTGGCTAAATTGGAAAGCACCGATCTTTTAGGCAGTAAAGCCATTGTTTTTGAGCTTGGCAACAGTAAAATACTGGCCGAAAATAAAGATACTTTAAAAGCAGATATACAAGGCAGCCTTGCCGAGAGCTTACAGCCAATACAAAAAAAGGCCGAGCAATTGATGTCCAGGTTAGATTCGTCGCTTGCAGCTATCAATAAAATTTTAAACCCCAACTTTCAGAAAAACGTCGACCGCAGCTTTATGAGTATTGCCAACTCGTTACAAACGTTAGAGGGTGTAACCAAAAAAATTGATAACCTGGTGGGCTCACAAACCAAACATATTGATGGCATATTATCAAATGCAGAAGTAGTATCGGCCAATTTAAAAACCAGTACTGTACATGTAAATGGCATTACCAGTAACTTTGAAAAAGTTAGCGCCGATATTGCTGCTTCAAACATCAAAAACACTTTGGATAACGCTAACAAAGCCATGGCAGATCTGCAGGCTACCATAGCCAACATCAACTCTACTAAGGGCACATTAGGCCTGTTAATGAATGATGATAAGGTTTACCGCAACATGGATAATGCCACCAACAGCCTAAACAACCTGTTGATTGATCTTAAAGCCCATCCAAAACGCTACGTAAGCTTCTCGGTTTTTGGAGGTAAAAAAGACTAAGGGAAAAGAATCTGAAAGGAATCAAGAATTAAGAGAAAATGCAAAAAGCCGAACGGAAAATATCCATTCGGCTTTTTGCTATCAAAATTTGCACATCTGAAATCCGAAATCTGCACATCTACAAAATTTATTCGATATAAAAAGTACGCCCCTCAATGGCCAGTTCTGTGGCCGGGAAAACACTCTTTGCTTCGTCCAGCAATTCAGTCAACGTTTTATACCTCGCCGAAAAATGGCCTATAAGCAATCGTTTGGCATTGGTTTTCAGAGCTGCATCACCGGCTTGTAAAGCGGTGGTGTGATACGTATCGTTGGCCCTATCCAGCATATCGTTTAAAAATGTGGCTTCGTGGTACAACAATGTGGCATTGGCTATTTGTTCAAAATATTGTTCGCCATAAAGGGTATCGGAGCAATAGGCGTATGATTTGGGTTGATCAGAATCTATAGTAAGGTCTTCGTTTTTATAAACGTTCCCGGTTTCGGATGTATAATCGAAACCCTTTTTGAGGGCGGTAAAATAGGGTACCGGAATTTGCAATTGCTCAATAACATCTTTACGTAATTTACGCAAACGCTTTTTCTCCCTGAAAATAAAACCCGTGGTATCAATACGGTGGTTTAGTGGAATTGTTTCAATAATAATATCATTGTTACTTACAATTACCTCGGGATGCTGGGTATGCGTTTGGGTAAATTCTAAAGGAAAATGCAGCGTAGTTTCAGAATATTTTAATTGCAGATCTATGATCTCCATTAAATGCGGCGGACCGAAAAGATATAATGGCTTTTTGCGCCCATTAAGGTGCATAGACGAGAGCAGGCCAACCAACCCAAGGTAATGATCGCCATGCAAGTGACTAATAAAAATATAATCTATACGGCTGGCTTTGATATCAAAACGCAGCATTTGCTGCTGGGTACCTTCGCCGCAGTCTATTAAGTACAAGTGCTCATTAATATTGAGTACCTGTGCTGTAGGATTCCTGTTAAAAATGGGGGTTGCGGAGCTACTTCCAAGTATTGTTACCTCAAATTTCATAATGGGTAAGCAATTTTGGGTTTATCTTGATTCTTTTTTAAGTTCTTTTTCAATCTCTTCCATGAAAATAAGGTCGATACCTTCTTCAGGAGTAGGAACAACAGTTAATACATTATCCAGTTGTGAAATGGTAACCAGGCGGGCAACCGCATCGTTTAAACCACAAAGAATAAATACACCAGACGCGTTTTTGCATAAACGGTGACCAACCAGTAAGCTGCTTAAGCCAGATGAATCGGCAAATTTCACTTGTGAAAGATCAAGAATGATGTTTCTTTGGCCTTCTGTATTGATCAATATCAGTTCAGATTTTAATTGAGGCGTAACTAATGAATTGAGTTTCGATTCGTTAAGCTTCACTAAAATGTATTTCTCGTGTTTATCGACAGAAAATTTCATTCTTATTAAAAATTATTATGCTAAGATAAGATTATTTTATGTGTAATTAAAAATTACATCAAGCCCTTTACCAAAGCCTCCCTAATACTACTGGTGTTAAGTCACCAGTAGTAAGTCGGAAGTCACAAGTCCGTTTTTCTCTTTTAACTTATGACTTCCAACTTACTACTGGTAACTTAACCCTATTGGTTATTCGTCTAAAAGTATCTTAAACTTAGGAAGCCTTAACTCCTGAATTATCGCCCCTTTCACTCTTTCTATAACATCTTGATTATCGGGCTTTTCAAACTTCGCACCTGTAATCTGCTCATAGAGTTCAATATAACGATCAGATATAGACTCAACTATTTCGGGTGTCATTGCCGGCACTTCCTGTCCGTCTTTACCCTGGAAACCGTTTTCAATCAGCCATTTACGTACAAACTCCTTTGAAAGTTGTTTTTGAGCCTCGCCGCTTTGCTGACGTTCTTCGTAACCTTCTTTATAAAAATAGCGCGACGAATCTGGCGTATGTATCTCATCTATCAGATAGATAACACCGTCAACCTTGCCAAACTCGTACTTGGTATCAACCAATATTAATCCTTGCCTGGCGGCAATTTCTGTACCGCGTTTAAACAGGGCTTTGGTATATGTTTCTAATTGAGCGTAATCAGCGGCAGTTACAATTCCCTTTGCAAGAATGTCTTCTTTCGAAATATCCTCATCGTGCCCTACAGATGCTTTTGTAGTTGGCGTAATGATTGGCTCTGGCAAAATATCGTTTTCTTTTAAACCCTCTGGCAATGCCTCGCCGCAAACCTGCCTGCGACCAGCGGCATATTCACGTGCGGCATGGCCCGCTAAATATCCACGAATTACCATCTCTACCTTAAAAGGCTCACAAATGCGGCCAATGGTAACACTTGGGTCGGGCACTGATAGTACCCAATTAGGCACAATATCACTGGTAGCCTCTAAAAAGCGGGCGGCTATCTGGTTTAGTACTTGTCCCTTATAAGGAATTGCTTCGGGCAATACCACATCAAAGGCCGAGATCCTGTCGGATACTACCATGGCCAGGTATTTATTATCTATCGTATATACATCACGTACCTTACCCTTATAATAGCCCGTTTGGCCGGGAAAGTTAAAATGTGTTTCTTTTATCGCGTTCATTGTTGAATTAGATTTGAGATTTGAGATATGAGATTTGAGACTGAAAAACCAATCAAAATCTATATCTCAAATCTACTGATACCATTATATTCATTTAAGTATAAGACAACGTAAAGGCTTCTCATATCTCAAATCTAATATCTATTGTATATCTCCGTAAGCTGCTAAAATTTTGCGCACCAGTTTGTGACGCACAACATCTTCACCACTTAGGTAAACTATTTCTATTCCTTTTATATCTGTTAATATGCGCAAGGCTGTATGCAAGCCCGACTGTTGTTTTTTTGGTAGATCTATCTGGGTAACATCGCCTGTAACAATAAACTTGGCCGATGGCCCCATACGTGTTAAAAACATCTTTAACTGCATATCGGTTGCGTTTTGGGCCTCATCCAATATCACAAAGCAATTATCCAATGTACGGCCACGCATAAATGCCAATGGTGCAATCTCAATGGTACGGTTCTCCAGGTAAAATTTCAATTTTTCTGCCGGAATCATATCATCAAGCGCATCATACAATGGCCTTAGGTACGGGTCTATCTTCTCTTTTAAATCTCCGGGTAAAAAGCCAAGGTTCTCCCCAGCTTCAACCGCCGGGCGGGTTAAAATAATGCGTTTAATTTCTTTATTCTTTAATGCTCGTACTGCTAAAGCAACTGCGGTATAAGTTTTACCGGTACCTGCAGGCCCAATGGCAAATAAAATATCGCTTTCGTTTATGCTATCAACCATCTTGCGCTGGTTGGCTGTACGCGCCTTTACCATAACGCCGTTAGGACCGAAAACGATCACCTCGCCGCTGGCAAATTTATCAGTAACCGGCTCCGAAGATGAAGCTGCAGAAACTTTCGACCCTAAAATACGTTCAAGGTCTGTAATGTTCAGGTTTTCAAATTTCTCTACGTGACTTAGTAAATGAGAGAATTTTTCCTGAAAAACATTTAGTTCGTGATCATCACCCAAAACTTTTACTTCGCTGCCCCGTGCAACTATTTTTAGTTTGGGATATTGTTTCTTAATGATCTCAAAATGATCATTATTAGGCCCCCACAATACGGCTGGATTTACGTTTTCAATTGATAGCTTAAGTTCGTTCAATACTAATTGATTTTTTAGTTACGGATTTTTATGAATTAAAAATTGAATATTTGTAGCTTCAAATGCTACTACAAGATTAGCAATAAATATTATAAAATTAATGGCAATAATAACATTAACTACTGATTTGGGCGATAAGGATATTTACCAGGCCGCTTTAAAAGGCAGCATCTACAAATTGTTGCCTTCAGTTAATATTGTTGATATTACAAACAATGTGGCGGCCTTTAATGTGCAGCAGGCCGCGTTTATATTAAAGAACAGCTTTTATTACTTCCCCGAGGATACCGTGCACCTTATTGGTATTGATACCGTTTATAACGATCATACAAAGTACCTGGCTGTAAGGTACAAAAAACATTATTTTGTGGGGGCCGATAATGGAATTTTTTCGTTAATGTTTGATACCGACCCTGAAGAGATTGTGGAGATAAACATTATGCAGGATCTGAAGTTTTTGCACTTCCCCCTGGCGGATATTTTTGTTAAGGCTGCCTGCCACCTTGCCCGGGGAGAAAAACTCAGCGAAATTGGCTTGCCGGTACATGACATTGAAAACAAAATGAATCTGCAGCCTGTTATTGAAAAAAACCTGATCAAAGGCGTAGTGATATATATAGACTCTTTTCAGAATGTGATAACCAATATTACCAAGGAGTTTTTTAACAGTGTACAGCAGGGGCGCAAATTTGTACTCAATTTTAAACGCAATGAAACCATTAACCAACTAAGCTGGCATTACAACGAAGTACCTGTGGGCGAAAAATTGTGCCTGTTTGGTATAAGCGATCATTTAGAGATTGCCATTAACAAGGGAAACGCCAGTGGTTTGCTGGGCTTAAATCTTAACGATAAGGTAATTATTGAATTTCAGTAAAATACGATATGAAAAAATGGATACTGCTTGGCCTGCTGTGCTTTTTTACCATGGGCAACGTATTTGCTCAAACGCAGGATAATGCAGATTCTGCTGCCTACCAGTTGCAGCGTAAAAAAATCAACACGATGCTTGCGGCACGTAAAGAAAAATTTGGTCAGTATGATCAAAGTTTAAGTCAGCATACCGGCATTTTCGGTTTTCAAACCAAAGATGACATTCGCAGATCCAACAGTATTTTGATGGATATTGCCAAAACTGATGATGCCATTTTTAAAGAATTGAAAATACTGTTCGAGTACAGCGCTTTTCAGCAAAGGCAAAGTCAAAGCCACTCAAAAGAGGCCGAAGAAATAAACCATAATTTTTTACTTACCATAAGCAAATTAAAGCAACAAAACGCACAGCTTAAGGCCGATGCAGGCAAAACAAACACCCTCCAACCAGTTTATATAACTATAATTGTCCTCATGCTTGCGTCAATTTTGTACCTTATCTACAAAAAAAATAAAGTTTAAGCGTACTTTCGCGCCTGTAACTATAAAACTATAAATGGCACGAGGAAGACTGAACAGTGGCGCTAAGACCGAGACCGAACTACCCAAAGCAAAAATAAACAGGCAGAGCATCCAGAATATTCGCAAACTGCTCTCTTACATAAAACCATACCGGGGCAAGTTTATGGCAGGTATGGTATTTTTATTTATATCAAGTTTGGTAGGCCTGGCTTTCCCAGCCATATTAGGCGCGTTGATAGATGCCGCGCAAGGCAAGTACAAATACCCCTATTTACCTCACAGCTTAAACGCCATAGCTATAGCAGGATTCATCATATTATTCGGGCAGGCATTTATATCCTTTTTCAGGGTAGTATGGTTTGTACAAGTTGCAGAACGGTCTTTAGCCGACATCCGCCGGGATACATATTTTAAGCTGATTACGCTGCCAATGAACTTTTTTGCCAACCGTCGCGTTGGTGAATTAAATAGCCGCATTTCTGCCGATCTTTCGCAGATCCAGGATACGTTAACTACTACCATTGCCGAAATCATCAGGCAATTGGTGATCATGGTAGGTAGTGTTATTCTCCTTGCTGTAGTATCAATTAAGCTAACACTTGCTTTACTTGCGGTTTTACCGTTCCTGGTTGCATTCGCTGTATTTTTCGGAAAATTTATTCGCAAGTTATCACGCCAGGCACAGGATAAACTGGC
Organism: Mucilaginibacter cryoferens; assembly: GCF_014205845.1. Lineage (GTDB taxonomy): Bacteria > Bacteroidota > Bacteroidia > Sphingobacteriales > Sphingobacteriaceae > Mucilaginibacter. The sequence continues at coordinate 358,730 of NZ_JACHCR010000002.1, read as the reverse complement.
CGAATCAAACACCATTGTTGAAGAAACGCTTCAGGGTATTGCCAATGTAAAGGCATTTGTAAATGAGGCTTATGAAGCCACCCGTTATGATAAAATATTACGTAACGTAGTTGATATAGCTGTTAAGGGAGCTAAGTTTCGTGGTATTTTTGCTTCGTTCATCGTATTTTGTTTGTTCGGCACATTTGTAGGCGTTATATGGTACGGATCGGTATTGGTTAGCCATGGCGAGATTATGGTTGGAGACCTGACAACCTTTATCATGTATTCCATTTTTGTTGGTGCAGCCATGGGCAGTTTCCCTGATCTGTACGCCAACCTGCAAAAAGCTGTAGGCGCAAGCGAACGTGTACTGGAGATACTGGCCGAAAAAGGCGAAGATATCTCGATGGTTGAAAGCAATAATAAAATAGATCAGCCAATTAAAGGCGATCTGTCATTCAACAATGTTGTTTTTGCTTATCCTTCCCGTTCTGAACTAACTATTTTAAAAGGTATCTCTTTCGACGCTGCGGCCGGACAAAAAGTGGCCATTGTTGGGCCAAGCGGCTCGGGTAAATCCACTATGGCTTCATTGATACTGCAGTTCTACCATCCACAAAACGGCACCATTTTATTTGATGACCGTGCGGCTGGTGAGTATTCTATTACCGATATCCGTAACCAGGTTGCCATTGTTCCGCAGGATGTGTTACTGTTTGGCGGCTCTATACTGGAAAACATCGCTTACGGCCGGTTGAACGCTTCAAAAGAAGACATCATTCAGGCAGCTAAACGTGCCAACGCACATCAATTTATCATGTCGTTCCCCGAAGGTTATGAAACTATTGTGGGAGAGCGTGGTGTAAAACTTTCCGGCGGTCAGCGCCAGCGCATAGCTATCGCAAGAGCATTATTAAAAAACCCATCTATACTGATATTGGATGAGGCTACCTCATCTTTAGATTCTGAATCAGAACGCCTGGTGCAGGAAGCTTTAGAAGAGTTGATGAAAGATCGTACATCTATCATTATTGCGCACCGTTTATCAACTATCCGTGAGGCAGATAAGATCATCGTATTAGAAAAAGGCGAGATCATAGAGAGTGGCAGCCACCAGGAACTCATTGGTAACGAACAGGGGCTTTACCGTTACTTAAGCCAGCTGCAGTTTGACGCGGCTACCAGTTAATTGACGATTATCTGCATCACGATTATCATTATTTAAATAAAAGTTCGGATATTAACCGAAGCCTTATAATAAGGTACATGGAGGCTATGGAAAATTTGACCATAGTACATCGACTTATAAAATGAAATTAACCATACACGGGGCGGCCCAACAGGTAACCGGCAGCATGCATTTGCTTGAGGTTGGCCAATATAAAATTTTAGTGGATTGCGGGTTAGATTATGAGAAGGACCGCAGCATACAATCAAACGAAAACTTCCCCTTCAGGCCGGAAGAGATCGATGTGGTAATACTTACCCATGCACACATAGATCACTCTGGCAACTTGCCTACACTGGTAAGGCTTGGCTTTAACGGCCAAATTTTGTGCACCCCTCCCACTGCCGATCTTACGGAATTATTACTGATGGATTCGGTTAGTATCTTTATGAACAAAGCAGGCAAAGGTAACCGTAAACGCGGCAAAGGCAAGTTCAACTCCGGTGGCGGCGCACAACCGCTTTACCTGCAAAAGCATGTAATGGATACGGTGGATAGGTTTGTTACTATTGGCTTTAACCGCCCTTTCCGTATTAACGGTGATATTGAGGTTACCTTTATCCCGGTTGGTCACCTTTTAGGTGCCGCCGCGGCAGTTTTAAAAGTAACGGAAAACGGCGAAGAAAAATCAATTGCTTTTACAGGCGATATTGGCCGGAAAAACTACCCTGTACTGAATGATCCGCAGCAATTGCCCCCTGTTGATTTCCTGGTCTCAGAATCAACCTATGGAGGCCGTTATCATACCAAAGGCAAATCTGTAGAAGAAACCCTCATCGAGGTTATTGATAAAACCTGCGTACGCGAACAAGGCCGTTTAATTATACCGGCATTTAGTATTGGCCGTACACAATCATTAGTATATTCTTTAAATAAAATTTTCACTGAAGGATTGTTGCCGCCGGTAAAAGTATTTGTTGATAGCCCAATGGCCAATATGGCGACTGGTATCTTTCGTAAATATCATAGTCTGGTGAATCAGGAAGCGCAGGATTTTTACAAGGATAAAGGCGACGAATTTGAATTTGACAACCTTACCTATGTAGAAAACCTGAAAGACAGTCGCCAGATCTCTAATTATTATGAGCCCTGCATCATCATCTCCTCGGCAGGAATGCTGGAGGGTGGCCGTATCCAGGATCACTTGTTTTATAATATCCAAAATTACTATTGTACCATCCTATTCATTGGCTATTGCGCCAAGGGAACCTTAGGCCACCGTTTATTACGGGGCGATTCTATCGTTCATATTAAAGACCGCGAACTGGCAGTTTACGCCACCATTAAACAAACCGATGTACTAAGCGCCCATGGCGACCATCAGGATTTGTTGGATAACGTAAAACACCAGGATAAAGCAAAATTGAAGAACGTCTTTTTGGTACATGGCGAGGGCGAAAGCATGAAGCTATTGGCAGCGTCTCTGAAGGAAGAAGGATATGCAGTTACGATACCGGAGAGGGATGTGACGTACACACTTTAAATGAATACAAATCGAATTGGCACAACTTGTTGATGTTTTTAAAAATCAACAAGTTTATCCTTACTTTTTTGTTGAAAATATCTAATCCAACCTACCGAGACAGATACACTAACTCTACCTCCCGCGAGGTCGTAACTCGCGGGGCAAACATGGAGTAAACTTTCAACTTACGTACAAGAACAATAAAGGGCAGCTAAAAGCTGCAACCATATTACCCACGAGTTACACTACGCTAACCTCGCGGGCGGTGGCTTAACAAAAGACAATAAAAGCAAATGGCACCAACTCTTTAAGAATTAGTGCCATTCGTTTTTATTCGAAAATTTCGTGTTCAATTATTTTTTAAAGTGATCGATGATCAGATTAGCCAATTCAACACCAATTCTTTCCTGTGCCTCGTTGGTGGCTGCACCAATGTGAGGGGTTAAAGAAATTTTGGGATGTGTCAGAATCTCTTCGCGAGGCGTTGGCTCGTTATCAAATACATCTAAAGCTGCAAATGAAACCTGACCGCTGTTTAACGCGTCGACCAAAGCCAGCTCGTCAATTAAACCACCGCGTGAAATATTTACAAAACCTACACCTTTTTTGGTTAGTGCCAATTCTTCGGCGCCAAACAGCGCTTTGTCAATAAATGGTGTATGCAGGGTAATAAAATCAGCAGCTTTGGTTACTTCTTCTAAAGTTGATGTTTTTACACTTACTTTAACAGTTGTACCGCCACCTAAAACAATATCCAGTTCGGGGTTAAAAGGGAATAAGTCGTAAGCTAATACTTCCATACCAACGCCGATAGCTATCTTAGCTACTTCGCGGCCAATACGACCAAAACCTACAATACCTAAAGTTTTACCACGCAGTTCGATACCTTTTGCATAAGCTTTTTTCAGGTCGTTAAATTTAGTACCACCTACAACCGGCATTTTGCGGTTGCTATCTGGTAAAAAACGAACGCTGCCAAACAAGCTGGCAAAAACCAACTCGGCAACTGATAATGAAGATGAAGCAGGAGTATTATAAACACTTAGTCCTTTTTCCCTTGCATACTCTACATCAATATTATCCATACCAACACCACCGCGACCAATCACTTTTAAATTTGGACAGCTATCAATTAGTGCTTTACGTACCTTAGTTGCGCTACGTACAGTAATGGCATCGTACTCTTGTAATCTTACAGGCAATTCATCCTGTGGTATATTATTGGTATCAACAATAAAACCAGCTTCTTCTAAAAGCTGTTTTCCAATTGGGTCGATACCATCATTAGCTAATATTTTGATCATAATCTGATTAAGTTAAGCCCCCCGGCCCCCTAAAGGGGGAGTAATTAAACTCGCTTGCGCACCGGAGGTAAATAATATTATATTTTTTGTTCCCCCTTCAGGGGGTTAGGGGGCTACTTCTGCAAATTCCTGCATTACGTCGATAAGGGCGTAAACGCTGGTTATTGGCAAAGCGTTGTATATTGATGCACGGAAACCACCAACACTTCTGTGGCCTTTAATGCCTACTATGCCTCTTTCGTCGCAAAGTTTCAGGAATGGTTTTTCCAATTCTGCATTTTGCATTACAAAAGTTACGTTCATGTTCGAACGATCTTCGGTAGCACAAACTGGCTTAAATAATGGATTGCGTTCAATCTCATCATATAAAACTCTTGCTTTGGTAATGTTCTCCTGCTCAATAACGTCAACACCGCCTTTGGCTTTTAACCATTGCAGGGTAAGCATTGATACATAGATAGCAAAGCATGGAGGAGTATTGTACATCGATCCACCTTCTATCTGTGTTTGATAGTTAAACATAGCTGGGATCTTGCGGTCAACTTTGCCTAACAGGTCATCTTTAATAATTACCAGGGTAACACCTGCAGGGCCCATGTTCTTTTGTGCACCGGCATAGATCAAACCAAAATCGGCAACGTTAATTTTGCGACTGAAAATATCTGACGACATATCGCAAACAACCGGTACCGGTGATTTAGGAAACTCCTGCAACTGTGTACCATAAATGGTATTGTTGGAAGTGATGTGGAAATAAGCCGCATCTGCAGGGATAGTATAATCTTTAGGGATGTAACTAAAGTTGCTATCTTTTGAAGATGCAATTACTTCTACTTCGCCAAAGTATTTAGCTTCTTTTAAGGCTTTGTTTGCCCAAACACCTGTTTCCAGATAAGCTGCTTTGCCGGTTGACGGCAACAGGTTATAAGGGGCCAAAGCAAACTGTGTGCTGGCACCACCCTGTAAAAATAATACCGAATAACCTTCTGGTACACTGAATAATTCTTTCACTAATGCAACAGCTTCATCCAAAACTGCTTCAAACTCTTTCGATCTGTGAGAGATCTCCAGCAATGATAATCCTGTACCATTAAAATCAATAACCGCCTCGGAAGCTTGTTTTAAAACCTCCTGAGGTAAAATGCCTGGTCCGGCACCAAAATTATGTTTCATATAATTAACGAATTGTAGGTTCTGAATACTTGATTAGGAACTTTGTATTTAGTTGGGCCGAAGTTAATCAATTTGACAAAATTCATAGGATTAATTTACGTTTTTTGAAAAAATATACAATTAATCAACAAAAGCCTTTTTGATTGCAAATATTAAATTTATCCTATAAGGTTGGTAGTAATTATTACAATTGTAATAACTTTTAGGGGTGCTTGAGATTAGAAATCGCGACGGCCGGATTGGCCGACGAGAACACAGAACTGCCTGCTACAAGCACATTTGCGCCAGCCTGTAGCAATTTGCCGATATTTGACTGATCAACACCGCCATCAACCTCAATCAATAAACCGGGATTTTTAGTTTTGCTCAGTTCTTTAAGATCGTTGAGTTTTTTATAAGTGTTATCAATAAACTTCTGGCCTCCAAAACCTGGGTTTACAGACATAATGAGCACCATATCCAGATCGGCAATAATATCTTCTAACAAAGCAACTGGTGTATGTGGGTTAAGGGCCACTCCTGCCCTGCAGCCAAGTTCTTTAATGGCTTGTATGGTACGATGTAAGTGCGGACAAGCTTCGTAATGCACTGTCATCCCATCAGCTCCTGCATCTTTAAAAGCTTTCAAATAACGATCTGGCTCCACTATCATCAGGTGAACATCCAGTGGTTTGGTAGCATGCTTTTTGGTAGCTGCAACAACCGGGAAACCAAAAGAGATATTTGGTACAAACATGCCATCCATAATATCAACGTGCACCCAATCGGCTTCGCTGTTATTTATCATTTCAATATCGCGTTGCAGGTTGGCAAAATCGGCAGCTAAAATTGAGGGTGCTATCAGATGGTTCATATGCAAATATATAAATCCCCCGCACTGCAAAAGGCAATTTAATGTAAAGTTTTATCAGTTTATGTCCTGAATTTCCTTCACGTTAATACAATACAGTGATTGGCAGATGGCTATCTGACATGTGGAGCGTCGAAATAAATTCGGTATAATTGATATTAATAATCATTCCCCCTTCAGGGGGTTAGGGGGCTACTCAATCACAGTTCAGCAACAGATCGTAGTACTTTTTCATCAACACGGTATCGTAGTTTACAAGCGACTGATAGGCTTCTGATACCAACTCGTTTAAAATAGATGAGCCAAGCTGACCACCTCCATTGGGAATGGAGTTATAATATAAAATTAATTCTTTAACCCGGATAATCTCATATAACAACAGCTGAACCAAATCGGTTTGCGCACCAGATTGTATTCCCTGCGGATTATTGTTGAGAAAATCTAAAGGATCGTTAGTAGCAGGGGTCATGTTTACAAGCAGGATCGGACTTTATGTTTTTTTCAACTATCTATCAACTAATACAAAGTTTAAACATTCAACTTTTGTTTTAATTTTTTTCAAAAAAAGTGCCGAAAACACGGCTTAAATAGCAAAACCCTCATAAAGAGGGTTTTGCATATATAATTACCAAAAATTAATTATCCGTTTTTGGAGCTTCTGGTCTTGGTAATAAAGCCTTACGCGATAATTTAAGTTTACCTTGTTTATCTACATCAAGCAATTTAACTCTTACCTCATCACCCACTTCAAATATACCGTCCATTTTCTCGATACGACGGTGGTCTATCTCAGAGATGTGTAACAAACCATCTTTACCTGGCATAATCTCAACAAATGCACCAAATGGCATAATTGATTTTACCTTACCTTCGTAAATTTCGCCAACTTCTGGTTTAGAAGCGATGTTGCGGATACGCGTTACAGCTGCATCGATAGATGCTTTGTTATCAGCAAATATCTGAACGATACCCTGATTGTCTTTTTCTTCGATAGAAATAGTTGCACCGGTTTCGCGTTGCATTTCCTGGATAATTTTACCACCGGGCCCTATTACTGCACCAATAAATTCTTTATCAATTTTAATGGTAACAATACGCGGAGCGTGTGGTTTCAGATCAACATGAGGAGCGGTAATGGTTTTAGCCATTTCGCCAAGGATATGTAAACGACCATCTTTAGCCTGGTTTAAAGCGTTGGTTAACACTTCGTACGATAAGCCATTGATCTTTAAGTCCATTTGTACAGCAACAATACCGTTAGTAGTACCGGTTACTTTAAAGTCCATATCACCCAGGTGATCTTCATCACCTAATATATCAGACAGGATAGCATATTTAGTACCCATTTCGTTGGTGATCAATCCCATTGCGATACCAGATACCGGCGATTTAATTTTGATACCAGCATCCATCAAAGCCAATGTACCGGCACAAACCGTAGCCATTGATGACGAACCGTTTGATTCTAAAATATCGGAAACGATACGGATAGTGTATGGGTTTTCATCCTCAGAAGGCAATACCTGCCTTAAAGAACGCATAGCCAGGTTACCGTGACCAATTTCGCGGCGACCAGCACCCCTGTTTGGACGAACTTCGCCGGTTGAAAAACCTGGGAAGTTATAGTGCAACAAGAATTTTTGGTAACCATTGATGAACGCGCCATCAATCATTTGCTCATCATCCTTAGCACCTAAAGTAACGGTGGTTAATGCCTGGGTTTCGCCACGGGTAAATACCGCCGAACCGTGAGCAGATGGCAAATAACCAATTTCGCTCCAGATAGGACGAATCTGGGTAGTTGCACGACCATCTAAACGTTTGCCTTCGTCTAATACAAGGTTACGGATAGCATCATACTCTACATCGTGGTAATATTTTTTAGCAAGACCTTTAGTGATATCATCTATCTCGCCTAAGGTAGCGATGTATGTATCACGTACTTCTTTAAATTTGGCAGAACGCTCATCTTTTGCAGATGCAGAAGATGCGATAGCGTAAACCTGGTCATAAGTAGCAGCGTAGATAGCTTTTTTCAAATCTTCGTTGCTATGCTCATGGCTGTAAACACGTTTTTCGGTTTTGCCAACTTCAATAGTTAATTCTTTTTGAGCTAAACACTGAATTTTGATGGCAGTGTGCGCAAATTTAATAGCTTCAACCAATTCGGCTTCCTGGATCTCTTTCGATTCACCTTCAACCATGTTGATGTCATGCTCGGTACCGGCTACAATAAATTCTAAAGTAGCTTTTGATAATTGACTTAAAGTTGGGTTAATTACCAACTGACCATCAATTTTAGCAACACGTACTTCAGAAATAGGACCGTTAAAAGGAATATTTGATACAGACAACGCTGCTGATGCTGCCAAACCGGCAAGACAATCAGGCATAATATCTTTATCAGCAGAAATTAAAGAAATCATCACCTGGGTATCAGCATGATAATCTTCGGGGAACATTGGGCGTAAAGCACGGTCAACCAAACGTGAGATTAAAACCTCATAGTCTGATAAACGTGCCTCGCGGCGTAAAAAACCACCCGGGATACGACCGGTGGCAGCATATTTTTCCTGGTAATCAACAGAAAGAGGTAAAAAATCAATTCCCTCTTTCGCATCTGGCGATGATACTACAGTAGCCAATAACATGGTATCACCCATTTTAATAACTACAGAACCATCTGCCTGTTTGGCCAGTTTTCCTGTTTCGATCTCAATGGTACGACCATCACCTAAATCGATAATTTTTTTAATTACGTTTAAACTCATCTTCTTTTTGTTGTGGTGCACTTTTCATCTTTCGGAGCACACCGGTTTTTTATGTATGTGTAATATTTGTGGCAAAAGTAAAAAAGCCATCCCCAAATTTGGGATGGCTTTTAAATAAAAAGTATGAGAATTACTTAATGATATCCCTAAGCGATAAAGCTTTGATGATAGCACGATATCTTCCAATGTCTTTTTTGAACAGGTAAGCCAACAATCCGCGGCGTTTACCTACTAATTTTTGCAGTGATAACTGGGTTGAAAAATCATGTTTGTTCTTTTTCAGGTGACCGGTTAAATGTGCGATACGGTATGTGAATAATGCTACCTGACCTTCGGTTGTACCTGTGTCGGCGGCGCTTTTACCGTGTTTTGCAAAGATCTCTGCCTTTGCTTCTTTACCTAAATACATTACTTGAATAATATTAAAGCGTTAAATACTTTTGTTAATTGTGGGTGCAAAGATAGCATTTTAAGTGAAATTTCAAAAGTAAAAATTCAAAACGATTGGTGAGTGGTGAATGGTTGATTAAGTGAGTGGTTGGTTACTTATGCCACAAATCAAAATCCTGATAATCTGATCAATCCTGGTTCAGGCAAAATCTCGCAAACCGATAACTGCCAACTAATTTAAAAACAAACAGGCAACTCGTAATTACCTTTTTAATTGTTGACTTTACAGATCAGACAATAACCAAACTAAAAGAATAATTGGCATATTGTATTGAGCGTTCCCCCTAACTAATCTAACTTAGCAAATCATATAATCCTCTAATTTATGCTTTTCCATTTCAAAGATAAATTTCCGCAGTTAACACCTTATTGGGATAAGTACCGGGAATTTCAGAAACGGGTTGAAGTTGGGGCGAAAACTGTTTTACTGGAAGAGGGTAAAGTATCCGGGCATTATATTTTTATAGAAAAAGGCTGTGTCCGCATGGGTTTTAACAATAATGGAATCGACAAAACCGTTCAGTTTTTCTTTGAAAACGAAGGATTAACCTCGTTTGAAAGCTTTTTGAAAAATACCCCAAGCCTGTTTACCATAGAAACTATTGAACCATCGGTAGTTTATTTGCTCCCAAAAATACACGTAAACAATTTAATGGCCGAATTGAGCCATGATCCCGGCTTTACCAACCTGATATTGGAGGTTTCGGCCGAAAGGCAATTACATTACATGCACGAGTTTGTTTCTTTTATAAGAGACACACCGGAGCAGCGCTATCAAAACCTGTTAAATACCAGGCCTCACATCATTCAGCGAATACCACAGCACTACATTGCATCGTACCTGGGTATTAGCCGGGTTCATTTAAGCAGGATAAAGAGCGCTCTCGCCAAAAAGAAGTAACCGGCAAACATTCGGTAACATATGTTATCGTCGCCACCTTTAGGCTCGCTGTAATTTTGCTTTAACAAAAACAAAAAAGATGAAAGCAGCTGTGATGTATCAAAAAGGCGAACTGCCTCAATATGTAGATTTCCCCGAGCCTGTGGCTCAAAACAATGATGAAATATTAGTAACCGTAAAGGCCGTAGCCTTGAAACATTTTGATAAAGGCAGGGCCACCGGTAAACATTATTCAAGTGATGCCCCAAAAGAAAGCGGTCGGGTAATTGGCGGCGATGGTGTATGCCTGCTTGCCAACGGAACAAGAGTTTACGGCATGGGCATAAGTGGCATGCTGGCGCAGCGGGCCACAATTGAAAAACACCGGATAGTAAAACTACCGGCCGGTATAAGCGATGCAACCGCAGCAGCCCTGGCAAACGCTGTAATTGGGGCCGCTATGGGTTTAAGGTTTAAAGCTAATATTAAACCGGGCGATGTGGTACTCATAAATGGTGCAACGGGCTTTACCGGGCGGGTAGCTGTGCAAATTGCCAAACATTACGGTGCTAAAAAGGTGATTGCTACCGGCCGAAACCAGCAATCGTTACTGGACACGTTGACCCTTGGCGCCGATGAGATCATTACTATTGAACAGAGTGATGAAAATTTTGCAGCACAATTAAAAGACATACAGGCTGCATCCCCTATTGATATTATTATTGATTACCTGTGGGGGCATACTGCCGAAATGATATTGGCAAGCCTGATGGGCAAAGGCTCGTTTACCCACAAAACCAGGTTTGTTTCTGTAGGCAGCATGTCTGGCGATCTGATCCAGCTATCGGCAGCCAACATGCGAAGCGTTGATTTACAGCTAACAGGCTCTGGCCTGGGCAGTTGGAGCAAAGATGAAGTACGTACCCTTTTCTCAGAAATATTGCCCGAGATGTTTCAGTTGGCGGCAGATGGTAAATTAAAAGTAGAAACCATCGAAGTAAAGTTAGAAGATATAGCAACCCTTTGGAATCGTGATGTGCCCAACGGCCAACGACTGGTTGTAACGATATAAATTTTGAGAGATGGGTTATTGAGTAAATGCAGTTAAAAAACTCTCGCAAGAGTTTCCATACTTGCGAAAGTTTTCGGGGGTGAGAAATCACCCCTATTGCATTCTGAGGGGCACACTATCTAAATGATCTAAGTTAACCAACCACTCACTATATTTGCCCCCATGAACATCCCTGTCTATTCCACTTTCGAATCGGAATTTCGTGTACGTCCCGATGATATCGATATGTTTCAGCATGTACACAACAGCAAATATTTCGATTATGTGCTTGCCGCCCGGTACGATCAGATGGAGCGCTGTTATGGTATGGCCATGGAAAAATTTATGGAGCGCGGCTTTGGTTGGGTTGTTCGTGTTGCCCATGTAGATTATAAGCGTGCCCTCACCATGGGTGATTACTTCATTGTAAAAACAGGTATCGAGAGTATCGATGAAAAAGGCTGCCGTGTAAAATTCAGTCTAAACAATAAAGCCACCGGCAAAGTATGCTGCGATGGTTATTTCGATTACGTAATGATTGATATGGCAACTGGTAGGGGCGCTAAGATCCCAGAAGATGTGATTGCGCATTACGGGATATGAAGAAGATGAAATCGTTTTAAGAATTAATTATATGAAGGTATTTGATTTATTTGAAAAAGAAAATCACCTTAGGCCAGCTTTAAAAAAAAACGAATTTTATACGCTTAAAGGTTGGGATTTTGGTTGGGAAATTTTAGAAACAATTAATGTTGCTGAATCAAGAGACGAAGACGAAGAACTTTCTAAAAGATTCTCTCCTGGCCAAAAAGCGCTTTACTTTTTTTGGTATTTAGACGCGCAGGTTACAAATGGCGGCTTTATACAATTTTATTTTAACGAATACAGAAAGTACTTACCCACTATTAAAGAAGGGTTAAAATTAATAAGCGACACTGATCTTTTAGACCTTGTTATTAAAGCTGATAACGAATACTTAATAAACCAATCATTTTTCAACCAGAAGATCATAAAAGGTGACCAAATTCCTATTTATGACAAACTAACAGTATTTTCAGAGATTGATGACACTTACTTTTTACTGCATGATAAAACGATGCATTTAATTGAGAAATATGCTAAATCGAATCCAGACGAATTTGTAGCCTTTAAAAATTAACTCCATTCAATGCTATTCATTTTTCTTTACCATCCCTTCACAAACGTAATAGTTAAAGTAAAAAAACAAGTAAGCCACACCTAAATTCAACGGTATCAACGCCCAAAGCAGGTGAAACATGATAACCCAAAACAATACAATAAACAAGCCCAGCATCCATTGGATGTACTTATCCATATTTAACCCAAACCAGTAAAGCAGGCTATGAAAAAGCATAGCGATACTTAACCCGGCCAACAACAGTTCAACAGCCATAAACGGATTAAAGCGACTAAACAGCCAAACACATTCGGGCAGCAGCAAAAAGAAGTACACTCCACCAAAATTCAAAAACAGCCCCAACCTGCTGTAGGGTAAATTGCGCGAAAAACTCAAACGCGTTTCTTCAAATCTTCTCGCCTCAAATATTAAAACTACGTGGGCGGTTATTACAGCCAGGATAGCTATGCCAGCAACACGGATATCACTCTTCACATCGGCGAACAAATAAAACACGCCGGTTATAATTAACCACGATAAACCTTTGGTAATAAAATACTGTACTTTGAGTTTATCAAACACATGGTAAATGTATAAACTAAAGTATGGCTTACGCCATTTACGGCTCAGCTTTAGCATAAAAGATTGCCTGCCACCATCAACCAAACGGTTTATTATCCGGGTATATATTAAAGCACTGCACCAAACCATACCCGCCAAAAACAACAATATGATAGCGGGGAGCACGTAGTAGTAATGCGCTACGCCCACTGATATGGCCATCAGCGCATAAATAATGATAGGGCTTAAGATAATGGCTTGCATATAGCACCAACTTATCAACTGCTCTTTACTATTAAGCGCATTGCTGCTATAAAATAAAAACTGTTTTTCTGGTGCAAGTAACTGTACCGAAACATAATGCCAGCTTTTAAAAATGTACAATAGCCAGCCACCAATAACCATCATCAACATAGCAGGGCTGCTGCACATGGCCGTCATTAACGATTCGTGATAACTGATAAGCATATTGCCCGGCACACATCCAACCAAAATAAAAAACACAAAAAATAAGATAGGGGCATGTACCTGGTAAAAACCAAAAGCAAATACTTTAAGCAGCACATTAGTTAATGGCCGCCTCATCATACTATAAACTTTAAAGTTTGCTCTTCAACCAATAACTCACCGGCTGTTGGCAGCTCCTTTAACTCCAACGTTTGATGCGAGGAGAGCAGGAAACTTGTGCCTTGTTGATTATGGCGTTCGGCTATCCAGCTATTGAGGATCTTTAAAGATGCTGTATCAATAGTTATCAGCGGCTCATCAAGCAGAATAAGCTTTGGATCTCCCATAAAAGCCAGCACCAGCGATAGTTTTTTGAGCATCCCGCTAGAGTACGTACCCACCGGCTGACCAACGTAACTTTGCATCTGCATGGTTTCAATGTAATGCTGTTCCTGCCCTGTCGGTGCATCTTTGGCCTGGGCAAATAAAGCTATCATTTCCTTCCCGGTTAAAAATTCAGGAAATACGGGCTCGGCTTCTGCAAAGTTTACCAGCTTACGGTAAGCCACAGGTTGTTTTTTAATACTGATGTTATTATCCAAAACAATATCCCCATCAAAAGATAATATCCCGGCTATGGCCTTTAGCAAGGTACTTTTACCAGAGCCATTAACACCCTTTATCCAATAGATACCCGGATTGATAGTGAGTTCATCTACCCTAAGCGCAGGAAAACCACCGTACAGCTTTTTGAATTTTATAAATTGCAGCATTGATGGTTTGATGGTAAAACGATCTCTTTTGTTACATCCGAAACAAAAAAGACGCATGTGATGCGTCTCTACAATAGAAAAATCCGAAATCGAAATCCCTAAATGGCTCCCTCTATAAGCGTTCCATAAAATTCGCCCAGATCCATACCAGCGGCCCTTACCTGTTGAGGAATTAGGCTGTTGGCCGATTGACCTGGTGTAGTATTTATCTCTATGAAGTAAAAATCGTTACTTCCTTCCAATAAAATAAAATCTACCCGAACCATACCTTTACAATTAAGGCGAATGTAAACTTCTGTCACAATATCGGCTATCAGCTCATTTTGCACAGCGGGCAGGTCGGCAGGAGTTATCTCTTTGGTTACGCCCGATGTGTATTTGGCTTCGTAATCAAAAAAATCTTTGGTGGTTAATATTTCAGTTGCGGGGAGTACGGTTATTTTGCCGTGCAGCCTGGCAATACCGATACTAAACTCCCGGCCTTTAATAAACTCTTCTACCAATATTTGCTCATCTTCATGGAAAGCTTTTTTCAACGCATCCGGCAAACCGGCTACGTTATAAACCTTGCTCATACCTACACTGCTGCCGCCATTGTTGGGTTTAATAAACAGCGGGAATTTAAGCGTGGCAGCGATAATAGCCACATCGTGCATATCCTTTTCAAACAAGCGCATAGAGTGGGCGGTATATAAACCGTGAATGCCGTTTACAAGGGCTTTGGTATAAGCCTTGTTCATGGTGATGGCCGATGTTGTGGCATCGCAGGTATTGTACGGAATGCCCAGCATATCCAGGTAGCCTTGTATTTTACCGTCTTCGCCAGGTGTGCCATGTATGGTGATAAAAGCAAAATCAAACTTTATTTTGTTGCCGCCTACAGTAATACTAAAATCGTTTTTATCTAACTCAACATCACCATCGGCAGTTTCATGAAACCACCTGTCGCGGTTTACATAAATGGTGTAAACGTTATATTTTGAGGTATCTAAACTGAATGCTATGTTTTTCGCGCTGTTTACAGATACTTCATATTCACCGGTAAAACCACCGGCCAAAAGGGCTATGTTCTTCATTTGATTTCGGATTTCGGATGTTCGATTTGGGATTTGTTTTTTATTTTGAATTTACCCGACAACGAGCTTTTATTTTCGATTTCGAAATTAGAATAATAGTCTTAAATATTCCGAATTGAAATAAGAAATTCCAAATTCTTAAATCCGAAATCGAACATCCCAAATCCGAAATCCAAAATTATCACTATGTTTGATACTTATTTGACTGTAATTATCCCTATATATACCAATGAGCAAATTTGGGCTTTACTTAAAAACAAAATCATTCCGTTACAATCTTTTAGGTGCAATTGCTACTGTAGTAGTTGTTGTTTTAATTGCCTTTTACAGTCTGGGATCTTATACCAACCATGGCTCTGGCATTCCAGTACCTAAATTAAAAGGCGAAAAAATTGATAAAGCTATGTCGCTGTTAAAAGAGCAGGGCTTTGGTTATAAGATAGATTCGGTTTATGTACAGGATGTTGAGCCGGGCACAATTGTGGAGCAAGATCCCGATGCAGGCACCAACGTAAAAGAAGGTCGGGTAATATACCTTACTATGGTTACCCTGCAGGCCCCTAACGTAGCCCTGCCCGATCTGGAACAGGCCAGCTATCGCGAAGCCACCGCTACCCTATCAAACTATGGCTTAAAAATTGGCGATACCACGTATCGCTCTGATATTGCGCGCGACCGTATTCTTGAAATTCGTTTTGGCGGTGTGATCATTAAAACAGGGTACAAACTTCCTAAGGGCTCTAAAGTAGATTTGGTTTTAGGTGATGGCGAAGGAGCCAGCGAAGTAGCGATTCCAGAACTGATAAACCTTGATCTGGATGCCGCACGTTTTGCTGTTAAAGGTGCAGGTTTAACTATTGGCACTATTACCTACTCTGGGGCAATAACCGATTCTACCAATGTAGTAGTTACCGCGCAATACCCTATGAAGACCGACTCGCTAAGCAAAACCAGCATTGGCACGCGCATTAACCTTACCGTTTCACAAGGTGCAAAAACAAATGCAACGCCAGCAAATTAACGCAAACGAACTACTTAACCGCCTCCGCAACGGCGAAGTACTTAATATAATAGATGTGCGCGAAGCTATTGAATACCATACATTTAATATAGGTGGCATCAACATTCCGCTTAGTACGCTTGCCGGCAGGTTAAACGATTGGAATTACAACAAAACCGACGAGTTAATCGTTATTTGCAAAGTTGGTTTGCGCAGCGAAACCGCACAAACACTATTACTGCAAAACGGTTATCAAAACGTTAAAAACTTAAACGGCGGATTGATAGCCATTCAAAAACTAAAATAATTTACCATTATATCTACTCATCATGACTGAACAGAAGTCAACATCAGGATCAACAAAAAAATTCATTATCGCCTTTGTACTTGTGGTTATTGTAATACTTGCAGGTGTTGGCGTAAACTACTACTATAAATACTTTGGCCCCAACGTAACCGGCAAGCAAGAATATTTATACATACACACCGGCGCAACCTATGCCGATGTAATAAAAACCATACAAGACCAGGGCATAGTTAAAGATAGCGTAACCTTTAACTGGGCAGCTACCAAAATGAACTACACACACCGTGTAAAACCCGGCAGGTACCACCTGCACGCGGGTATGAGCAACCGTAAATTCATTAACATGCTGGCGTCAGGTTCGCAGGAGTCTGTAAAGCTGGAATTTCATGGCTTAAGGCAAAAAGAACAGTTTGCGGGCTTTGTATCGAAAAAGATCGAACCAGATTCGGCATCTATCATCAACCTGCTCGATTCATCGAGCTATGTGGCCAAATACGGCTTTACTACCGATAACGTGTACACCATGTTTATGCCCAACTCCTACCAAATGTACTGGAATACATCGCCGGATAAATTCTTTAAAAAGATGTACGCCAACTACGAAAAATTTTGGACCCCGGAGCGGAAACAAAAAGCCACTGCCCTTAACCTTTCGCAGCAAGAAGTATCCGTTTTAGCATCCATTGTAGATGCCGAAGCATCATATGACGATGAAATGCCGGCTATTGCAGGTTTATACCTTAACCGCCTAAAAAAGGGCATGAAACTGGAAGCCGACCCTACCGTAATTTACGCGCTTAACGATTTTACCATAAAACGGGTGCTAAAAAGGTACCTTTCTTATAATTCGCCTTACAATACTTACCTGTACAAAGGATTGCCTCCGGGCCCGGTAATGATGCCATCCGTTAACGCCGTAAACTCGGTGCTCGATCATCAAAACAATGATTATATTTATATGTGTGCTAAAGCCGATTTCTCTGGCCGTCATGCCTTTGCTACCAACATGGCCGATCATTTAATTAACGCCCATGCTTTTCAGAAAGCGCTTGATGAACGCAACATTAAAAGATAATGTTTGAGCATACCAGCAAAATAAGGGTACGTTATGGCGAAACAGACCAAATGGGCTACATGTACTACGGTAACTATGCCGAGTTTTACGAAGTTGGTCGCGTAGAAATGCTGCGCAGCCTTGGCTTAACGTACAGCGGCATGGAGCAATCTGGCATTATGATGCCTGTATTAGAGCTTAAATGCAAGTATCTGAAGCCGGCTTTGTACGATGAAGAAATAAGCGTAAAGGTTATTATGGATAAAATGCCAGGCATCCGTATCCATTTCAGGTACGAGCTGAGCAACCCAAAGGGCGAATTGATTAACACCGGCGAAACACTGCTGGTATTCATCAACATGAAAACAAACCGCCCCTGCATGCCAGCGCAGGATTTTATAGATAAATTATTACTTTTTTTTGAGTAAGTTTGGTTAAATGAGATGGCTACACCACTTTTTGCTGCGCTTTAAGTTTTACCAATATATTATAGAGTGGACAAAGTTTATCATTATCCCCGGTTTTCGTCCGCTACCCCTATATACCGTAATTGACTTCTTTATTACCGAGATCTCCAAAAGTTCGCTCATAAACCGGGCGTATTCTCTGGCGTATAGTTTTATGATGGCCATTTTTCCGGCCACTATCTTTTTATGCACGCTAATACCCTATATACCCATAACTCACTTCCAGGGCAATCTACTTAGCGTTTTAGCATCAATAATGCCTACAAATGCTTATTTAGCGTTCAGGGGCACTATTATCGATATTATTAAGAACCAGAATGGCAAATTGCTATCTTTTGGCTTTTTACTAACCATTTATTTTGCCACTAACGGGGTTATTAATTTAATGAAGGCATTTAACAAATCATCATTAATTATTGACAGGCGCAGCTGGATAAAACGGCGCATGGTTGCCGTTGGCATCACGGTATCTATTTGCATGGCATTTTTTGTGGCCGTGGCTATCATGATTGCAGGGCAGGCGGTGATAAGCTTTATACAAAAACATGTGGAGAGCGCAAGCCACTTCTGGATTTACCCCATTATGCTGTTTCGCTGGTTAATGATTATTGTGATATTCTTT
Organism: Mucilaginibacter cryoferens; assembly: GCF_014205845.1. Classification (GTDB taxonomy): domain Bacteria; phylum Bacteroidota; class Bacteroidia; order Sphingobacteriales; family Sphingobacteriaceae; genus Mucilaginibacter. The sequence goes on along the minus strand of NZ_JACHCR010000002.1, from coordinate 340,131 downwards.
GTCACTATATCATCTCTTTACCGGTATGCCCCGGCGCATAAAAAACGCTGGAAATTTGTAAATCCGGGTTCGGTTTTGGCAACAGGGCTGGCGGTGCTTACCTCACTCGGTTTTTCTTACTATATCAACAATTTTGCATCGTACAACAAAGTGTACGGATCATTAGGAACGGTGATAGTTGCCATGCTCTGGATGTACTTAAACTCGCTAATTTTACTCATCGGGTTCGAATTAAATGCGTCGGTTGAGCTTTCAAAACGCAGTTTAAGGGTGGTAAAACCACGTTATAACAGCTTTAGGAAGAAAAAAACAGAGCATTTTAAAAACTAATTACCTGTTTCTCAAAAACTTAAATATCAATATTAAAAAAAATAAAAAAAAGCATTTCTATACTTGCCAATCCGCCCGGGATTTGTACTTTTGTCCCCGGAGAGCTGGCAGAGTGGTCGATTGCGGCAGTCTTGAAAACTGTTGAACTGTGAAAGGTTCCTGGGGTTCGAATCCCTAGCTCTCCGCTGATTACATTAACAAAAGTGTCAAAAGCCCCTTAATTGCAAATTAAGGGGCTTTTCCTTTTACACTACCTACCAAAACTCGCAAATAATCGCAAAACTCTATTGCGTCATTCGTAGCGTCTTTTCAAAATCGCACTAAAAAACTAAAAGACGCTACGAATGGCTTGTTAACTCCTCCAAGGTGGGCGGAATAGCTAATATTTGCTGCTGATCATGGTGTTTGAAAACAGGTTTCCTAATTGCCATATCTCATATACCTATACCTTATAGTATATGAAAATCATATCATTAAAACAATGGATAGTTATTTGAATTTATAGCAACAATCCCTTAATAATAAAAAAGAGGCTGCATCATGATTTATGATACAGCCTCCTCTTCTTAATTGTTGTTGATAGCATCCAGTATGGGATGATCAATCGCGTTTATTTCATTCTGATCAGGTTTAATAAGCTCAAGTACGGCAATTTCATTATTACCCTTTTTCAACCATTCGGCAGGTACGTATAATGTTTGCTGCGGACCAACATACCAATACCGCCCAAGGTTATGCCCGTTTATCCAAACGATTCCCTTACCCCATTTGCTCATATCCAGGTAAGTATCTGCAACCTTGTTAAGGCTAAACGTTCCTTTTTTCAGCGAGGGTTGGCCTGCAATTTTTGAAGCTGTTTTTAAACCGACTTTAGTAATATTGTCAAAAGGCAAGCCATACATTTTCCAGTTTTTAAGCTCCTTTCCCGCAAATACCACACTTTCTGTAATGCCCTTAGTGTTTTTGAGTAGATACGGACCAAAATTGATACGGCCAAGGTTTTCAACCAGTATATCAAGTACCACTTTGCCTTTGGGCAGGGTAAGCGATGCGCTATCCAACTTACTACGCCTGTCCAATATCGCTACGCGTTTGCCGTTTACATATACCAATCCGTAATCGCGCAGGCCATTAATTTTAAGTGTACCTGATGTATTGCCATTAAGTGTTGTACGATACAATACAAAGCCATATGCCTGGTTAATATCTTCAAAAGTTAGTGGTGTAGCATTTAATTTAGGAGCAGGCAACAGGCTAAAGACGCTTGCCGATTGGGTAAGCTTAACAACCGGCAAGTTCATTGACGGCTTAGCCTGTGGCACCGCGGGCAGGGTTTGACCGGCAGGTAGATGCTTAGCTATTACCGCGCGAAATTTCATATACTTATCCGTAGCGTTGCCGGCTTCGTCAAGAGGGGCATCGTAATCGTAGCTGCTGATCTGCGGCTCGTACGGCTCTTTGTCGTTATAATTAGCACCGTTCATAAAACCGCGGGTAGTACCGCCATGAAACATATACATGTTGATGGAAAGGCCTGCGCCTAATACGGCATCCAGCGGCGCCAGGTATTTTTCGGCCGGTACGGTGTGGTGTTTGGTTCCCCACCAATCAAACCATGCCGGGTACCACTCTGCTATAAAGTAAGGGCCTTTACCACGGTGGTTTTCGCCTATCAGCCTTTTTACTTTGGCTACATCATCCACGCCATTAATAGCAGGCAGCAAGCCCGGCAAGTGGCCGTCTTTAATCGCTGCTTCCGGGTCGCAGGTATACAGCTGGCCGTCAAAGCCGGCATCAATGAACATCTTTTGGTTGAGCGCCAGGTACTCTTTATCGCTGCCATATGAGCCATACTCGTTTTCAATTTGCACCATTAAAATATTACCGCCGTGGTTTACCAGTAATGGCGATAATTGTTTACCTACCTGGGTAAGATATTTTTTATAGGCCTCCAGATATTTAGACTCTTTGCTGCGCACTACCAGGCCTTTTTCTTTTTCCAACCAGTAAGGATAGCCACCAAACTCCCATTCGGCGCAAACGTAAGGGCTTGGTCTTAGTATTACCCAAAGGCCTTCTTCCTGCGCGGTTTTTACAAAGGCGGCGATATCGTTGTTGCCGGTAAAATCGTAATGGCCTTTTTGTGGTTCATGCACGTTCCAAAAAACGTAAGTGCCAATAGTATTCAAGCCCATGGCTTTGGCCATGCGCATGCGCTGCCGCCATGCTTCGCGGGGTACACGGGCGTAATGCATTTCGCCCGAAATGATTTGCAAAGGTTTGCCATCAAGCAAAAAGGTGCTATCGCCAAGGGCGAAGGTGTGTTTAGCATTTTGAGCTTGCAACCCTGCCGATTTGAACAGGATAACAAACAGGAACAATAATTTTATCAGTTTCATAAATTAAAAAATACAGGATATAGTTTACAGTAATCAGGGAATTATTCTTTTATAGTTAATGTTACGGTTGATGATTTGAGCCTACCGGCGCTAAACTGCAATGTTACAGTGCCAGGCTTGCCGGTTGTTTGCACGTACGCTATTAAACGCCCATGCAAAGCTTTACGCTGATTGGCCTGGTAGCTTTCATGACTACTGTTGCTGCCGCTTTCCAAGCCCAACAGCCGGGCCGGGCCGCTAATGGCTACCGTAATTTCATCATCGGCAGTAAACACCGGGTTGCCATTTTTATCGGTGATATATACCTCAACCTGGCTTAGGCCTTTTGTTTTACCACCAAATACAGCATGATCTGTTACAGTACTCAACTGATAAGCATCGCCGGCTGTTTTTATAGTACTGCTACAGGCCTCCAGGCCGTTGTTATAGCATTTAACTACAAGTTCTCCGGGCTGGTAGTCGACTTCCCATGTGGGTACATGGCCTTTTGCCGCGCCTCGTGATTGGCGGCCAAGCGATTTGCCATTCAGGAACAGTTCTGTTTCCTGGCAATTGGTAAAGCAATCCACTTTTACTTTGCTGCCTGCTTGCCAGTTCCAAACAGGTTCGGCAGTACGGTGGCTCCAGATGCCTTTATCATCGGCACTGGTAATTTCACGGGCACCTATGTACACCATTGGTTTTGATGCCCATAAGCTTTGCCTGTAAAAATATTCGGGCTTTTTAAAGCCTGCTAAATCGATCAAGCCGGCACCATTACTGCGCTGCGGCCATTTACCTGCCTCGCCCACGTAGTCGATGCCCGTCCACAGGTATTGGGCCGAAATGTATTCGTTACTGTCAACCGCGTTCCAGGCTTGCTGGGCCATCCCGTTTTCGCTGCCATAAATAATACGGTTAGGGTATTTTTTATGATCATCGGGGTAGCGGTATTCCTGGTAATTATAGCCTACTACATCCAGCTCTTCGGGATAGCCTACTTCGTTCGACATCACCACGCCTGCCAATGCCGCTGTTACAGGGCGGGTAGTATCAACCGCTTTTACGGCCTTTACTAATTGATGAGCTATCGGTGTAAGTCCGCTGGCTGCCGGATGATCGGGCAGGTAGCCTTTGCCGTAGATCTGCGGGTTGCGGCCGGTATTTAAAACTTCGTGGGTGTACGGGTCATTAGGGTAATCAATTTCGTTACCTATGCTCCACATTATAATAGACGGGTGGTTGCGGGCCCGCAACACCATATCGCTCACGTCCCTATCGGCCCACTCTTTAAAATATTCATGATAGCCGTTTTTTGATGGTGTACCTACATTCCAGCCGGCAACCCATTTATTTTTGCCAACTTCCCACTCATCAAAAGCTTCATCCATTACTAAAAAGCCCATCTGATCGCACAGGTTATATAAATAATCGGCATGCGGGTTATGGCTCAGCCTTAATGAATTTACGCCTGCATCTTTCAATATCTTCAGCCTGCGCACCCAAACTTCCTCCGGAACGGCAACACCCAGCGCACCTGCATCGTCATGGATACATACACCTTTTAGCTTGGTACTTTTATCGTTTAAAAAGAACCCTTTATCCTTATCAAAACGGATACTGCGGATGCCTACCGGTTGTGTAACCAGGTCGGCCAGTTTGCCGTTGCGGTTTATAGATACCTGTAGTTGATACAGGGTGGGCGTTTCTGTATCCCATAATTTAGGCGATGTTAAAGCCTGCTCAAATTCAACATCCTGCTTACCCGGCTTTAAGCTTACCTGTTTTTGAAGCGCTAAAACCACTTTAGCATTGGCATCAAGCAGGTTAATTTTTGCGGTGACCAATGCCGTAACTTTAGTGCTGTTGGTTACCGTTACCTTAACTTTCACAAGCGCTTTCTGTGCCGATACCTCGGGCGTAGTGAATGCCACATCCCACGGACCAATATGCACAGGATCTTTTACAATAAGGTAAACATTACGGTAAATGCCCGAACCTGTATACCAGCGCGAATCGGCAAATTCACTATGGTCGACTTTAACCACAATAGTGTTTATACCCTTTAAATTCAAATACGGACTTAACTCATACTGAAATGAAATAAATCCATTAGGGCGCTTGCCTAACAAATGCCCGTTAAGCCATACTTCGCTGTTTTTATATACGCCATCAAAGTAAACATATACCTGTTTACCCTGCCAGCTGCTGTTACCAGCAAAGCTTTTGGTATACCAGCCAATGCCGCCGGGCAGGTAGCCGGTGGCACTTGCCCATTCATCACTAAAGGGGCCTTCAATACTCCAGTCATGTGGCAGGTCGACGGTTTTCCATTGGGTTTCTGTTTTCACACCGGTGATACCGTTGGCGATGTTGCCTTTGTGGAAATTCCAGGCCGAATTAAATAATTGAGGTGTGCCCGTTTGCGCCTTTAACACACAGGGTGAAAGGAGGAGCACAAGGGCGAAAAAAAGGGGGTACACTTTATTTTTCATGATAGATGTGTAAGATTATTTGATAACACCGGTAAGCGTAATAACCGACCGCGCCGGTACAACGTTACTGCCGCCCGTTATTTTAGCAGGCTTCAGTTCAGCATCTGCCGATGTAAGGTACGATGTTGTGAACTGCACTTTTGATTTACCGGTATTGAATGATGCCGTAATGTTTTCGGGATTAGGATTGATGATAACCACCGTTACATTCTTTCCGCTTTGATAAGCCGAAACTAACAATGATTGTTTTTGGATTGATAATGATACGGCATCAACCCTTACCGCGCCCGGCCTGATGAAGCGGCTGTAATTGCCCAATGCCCAAAGCATTTTACTGGCGTAAAAATTGCCGTCGGTTTTGTTTTTATCAATATAGATCAACCCATCTTTATAATCATAGGCTGATATCGCCGTCCACCATTGCCAAGCCGATGCGTTGGCGGCAGTCAGATCGGTTTGGATAACGGATGCTAAATATAGCGCCGCGTTGATACCCAAATCGCGGTGGTTGCCATCTATTTCGCCGGCATTATTGCCTAAAATGCAATATTCAGATTGCCAAAAGTTTAACCCTTTGATACCTGTCACGGTATCGGCCAGGGCCTTGCGGGCTTTAACGGCCGAAGCCATTGGCGATGTAGTGAAATAGCTATGGGCCGCTATCGTTTTGCTTACGGCAGGCAAATCCCCAATATAATTGGCAGATCCCGGCCTGAAAAAATCATTTACCTGGTTGCCTTTGCCCGATTTATCCCCGGGAGTAAACAGGTAATTGATACTTCCAGCCTCGCCTACCAGGATCTTTGAATCCAGCTTATTAGCTACAAACTCTTTGTTAATTGACCGTACCACGCCTGCAACCTGGGTATTGGTATATGGGTTGCCTTCCTGCCCGCCATCGCTCCAGTCCCATTGAGGTTCATTGATGGGACTTATATAATCAAACTTTACTTTACTTACTTTTTGCACGCCGTTTACAACATCATAAATGTACTTTGCAAAGGCATCATACTTATCGGGGCCGATATTTACTTTACCACCATTGGCAAAAGCTTTTCCGTTAAGCGTAAACTGTACCGGCGGACTATTAAAAAATCCTAAAAACTGTTTTACACCGCGCTGTTTGGCCGCTTTTAAAAACCACACCTGCCCTGCCTGGTTTTGCCAGTTATAACTTCCGTCATTATTTGTAAATGATTCGACCCTGCGCCATTCATCTTTAATGCCGCTTTCGGCACCCTGCTGGGTGCTGCCCGCACCAACATTAAATCGCCATAAAGAGAGGCCGATCCCTTTAGGAGATCCATCGGCGCCGTTATCGAGGCTAAAAAGCAGATCGGCAATTTTGTCCCGCTTTGCATCGGGCCAGTTGCCTACAAACTGGCATGCCCACGCATCCGATGCAGCAAAATTACTGATGGTTTGGTAGGTTTTAGAAAAGTTAATATCGATAGTAACTTGTTTAGTTTGACCATTGGCTACCAGACTTTCAAGCGCCAGGGCAAGCATAACCACCAATGTATTTTTTGTTATAGTATATCGTTTTATCATCATGTATAATTAGTAGAAGAACGACGCTTTACAGCACCGTTCTTCTACAATAGTTTATTGTTGTACAATTTGCCATTGCTGGTTATTGGCACCACTATACGGCCACTGAATAATGCCTGCGCCATTGGTTGTAGATGCACCATTAACATCAAGCGCAAGCCCGCTGTTGCGGTTAATAGCTTTATAAACGCCGGTGGTGGTTGAAGTAAGCGCCCATTGCTGATTGTTACCGCCATTCCATGGCCATTGTATAATACCTGCTCCATTAGCGGTTGAAGCCGCGTTAACATCAAGCGCCTCCCCGCTGTTGCGGTTGGTAATTTTGTAATACCCTCCACCATTATCTGTTATTACCCATTGCTGGTTATTACCGCCGTTTTGTGGCCATTGTATAATGCCCGCGCCATTGGCGGTTGAGGCCGCGTTAACATCAAGCGCCTGCCCACTGTTTAAATTGAGTAAGCGGTAGTAAGCGCCGGTATAAAATACATCTGTACCGCCGGTACCTACGCCCCAACCATATTTAAGCCGGCTTAAACCGCTTGTGTTGGTGTTTGATACGGTGAGGCTTGTACCTGAACCACCCAATATTTCCATAGCATAACTATCGCCGGTGCGGATGCCGGGCCAGTAAACTGCCCCCATACCAAAAGAACGTACCTGGTTGGTTAAGCCTTGTAAGTAGGCAATCTCTTGGTCGCCACCTATGGCGCCGGTATAATTTTTACCGCCATTCATGGGTACGCCAAACTCGGTTAATACTGCGCGGCTGCTATAGCTGCCAATATTACCCCTTAGCCTGCTTTCCCATTTAGCGGCAGTGGTATTGGTGCCGTCACTAAAAAAAGTATAATCATGTATAGATAACAAACAGCCCGAAAAACGGCTATCTGCGCCTACGCCGGTAATATCCTGTGAATAAGATGTACCGCTAATTAATATCCTTCCCTGCGGCACAGATGGGTAATTGCTGAGCCATTGGGCGCAAATGGTTGTCCAGTCGGTTAATGAATAGCCATGAGGTTCGTTAAAAATTTCGAAGTACACGTGTGTATTGCTGCCATACTTGGTAACAATGGTTTGCCACATTGACCAAAACTGTGTAGTATTATCAATTTTGCCATCTTCAGATGAACTGCCTTCCCAGCAGCCCAAAATTACATTCATTCCTTTGCTCACCGCCTTATCAATAACACCGGTATAAGAGTTCCACCACGCTTGTGATACGGTTGAATAATTTACAGGAATCCTTACCGTGTTTGCCCCTGTATTGGTTTGAATGCCACTTAACACAGCATCGGCCTTTGCCGATACGGTTGCATAACTGTCTGTCGAGCTTAAGCCACTCAATACTAAAATGCTATCACTAAAATTATCGCCATCGGCTGCCCAGTTCACGCCTTTCAGCGCGCTTGCCGGTGTCGAATCCAATTTAATATTGGTATTCCCTGTTTGTGCTTCGGTTTGAGTTGTGGCTTGCTTGGTTACTATCCCACCTTTCTTACACCCCGCCGCAAGGCAACACACCACTAATAATAAAATTCGGTTCTTTTTCATAATTGGTACGGTTAGTATAAGGTTAAAAAAAGGGGGATGAAAACCTGTTTCTCCCCCTGTATAATATTATTAATAGCCTCTTTCTGTTGTAACTAACTCTCCATGCCTGGATTGCTGTTAAATGGTAGTCAAATTTTAACAATAGTGTTAACTTAACTACGCTGCACTATATGCGCCTTGCTATTAATTGGTAATACTTACCGTAAGGTTGGTTTGGGCATTTATAGAATATAAAGCTCCGTGACCGTTATCATTGTTGATAAATGTTGGAGAGTTGCTGCCGCCATCTAAATGATAATTGTAAGTACCAGGACCGGTAGTATAAATACCTACTGTATATTGGCCTGGAGTTATCGGGCCGTAGCTACCAGTGGTTCCGGGCGCAACAGTAATAGTATGGGTTGTAGGACCACTCAATTCTATAGTACACGTGTAAGACGTTGTATTATAGTAATTGACACCAATAGTGAATGGGCGGGCCACTGCATGTTTTTCAATTGTCATAGACTGAGAAAAGAAAAACGAAGAAAAACAAAGGAGAAGAACAAACATTTTAGTTTTCATAATTGTATGGTTTTTAAGTTTATATGAGGTTTAAAAGAAGGCCCCGCAGAGACTTCTTTATTGATACAGATATTTGAGAAATTTCTATTGATTAGTATAACCTGGGTTTTGTTTTAACTGTCCGTTTGAAGTCAGAATTTCAGATAATGGTATTGGCAACCAATAATGCTGTGACAGAAAAGCCCGGCCGGTAAGCGCAATCTTTTGTGAATAACTGTAACCAGAAGGGCTGGCAGCATTTATACCTACTGCAACACCGTAAGCCGGAACATTTTCAGTTTGGTCTGCAATTTTCCATCTGCGCACATCATAAAAGCGGTGTTCCTCAAAAGCAAGTTCAACTTGTCTTTCATTTCTGATAGCGATGCGCATATCATTTTGTGACAACCCAGCCAGGACAGGCATGTTTACAGATGCACGTTGCCTGATTGTATTAATGGCTTGATAAACACTTGCATCAGGCCCTACTGCTTCATTTTGTGCTTCGGCATAATTAAGCAAAATTTCTGCATACCTGAAATAGATCCATGGCTGTGCACCCGCCGCGCTTGAATTGGTAATCGAATAATTATCATTTGCAAATTTTCTTAGATAATAGCCGGTTTTACTCGCGTTTTGAGGGTTAGGCCCCTGGTTACTGTCTTTACCACCAGGTAAAAAGACCTGAACAACATTGTCTCTGTATGGTGCCCCGTTGTAAAGAATAGTTGCATAAAACCGCGGATCGCGGTTCACGTATGGGTTTTGTGAATCGTAGCCCGATGCAGGATCTGTAATAGCTTTGCCATTACTCATTTCATAGGCATCCACTATATTTTGCAGCGGTACATTACCGCCATAACCGCCATAGCTGTTAGGCCCATTATCCAGCTCTACAGGGAGGTGGGCAGCTGTAACCGGATAAAATAATCTTTCAAATATAATTTCGTTACTATTAGGCGTCAAAAATAATTGGCCATAACCACCCTGGAATAAACTGTATTTACCAAGATCCATAACTGCCTTAGCGGCTGCAGCTGCGGCCTGCCAGGTTCCGGCGTTATACAAGGGGCTCGCCGCATATAGCAATAATCTTGATTTTAATGCCAGCGCAGCTCCTTTGGTTGCCCTGCCTAAGGCCCATGTTGAGCCATTATCAACCGGGAGTTTTGAGGCAGCGTCATCCAATTGAGAACTGGCATAAGTAATAGACTCAGTGATGGTAGCGCGATTGAAAAGGCTTGGGTCCTGCAGGTTATCGGTTAGCTCGGTTACCTTATCGCCCATTAATACGATGCCGCCATAGTTACGAATAAGGTCCTGATATCTAAACGCCCTGATAAATTCAAGCTCGCCAATTAATTTATTTTTATGCCCTGCGCTTAATGGTAAACCATTTATTACGCTTAAAGCATAATTGCACTCACGGATGCCACGGTAACTGCGTGCCCAAACAGTCCCTGCGTCGCCAAGATTGTTAGGAGCTAACTGCCCTTGCTGTATCACCCAGGTGTTATCATTGTTGTTGTATATAGATTCGTCTGTCAATGAACTCCATAATGCCCATTGAAATCCTCTGCCAAAACCCGTATTGTCATCTTCTTTATCCTGTAATTTAACACCGATATACCTGTTGATAACATAAGCTTCAAAAAGTGAGGTATCGGATAAAATAGTGGCGTTACTTATTTTGTCGGTAGACGTTAATGACAGGAAATCTTTTTTACAGGATGTCATGAATATAACGCAAAGCGCCAAGCAACCTGTTATATATTTTATAGTTTTCATATTGCTGGATATTAAAATTTGATGTTTGCGCCCAGGTTAATTATTTTTTGTTGCGGATAGAACTGGCCACTTCCGTATTGAGCGCCGCCATATTGACCACTGCCGTTGGTTCCCTCCGGATCGTAATCTTTCACTTTAGTAAACGTTAACAGGTTGAAACCACTTACGAAAACTCTAACTCCCTTGATATGAAGCTTTGATAAAGCTTGTGGCGATAGCGAATAGCCCAATTGAACATTTTTCAGCCTCACAAATGAAGCATTGTTAAGCCAGAAGGTACTATTATATAAGCCACCGCTTACCGCGCTTGAAGCCCTGTCTGATACTCTTGGATATGATCCGTTTGGATTGGTTGGGCTCCAGGCATTATTTGCCCATGAACTGTAAAAATTACCGATAACTCCAGATTCGGGCAATACATACTGGCTTACTTCGGCCTGACCGGCAAATAAAACCGACAAGTCGAAATTTTTGTATCCGGCAGTAAGGTTTAAACCATAAGTTATTTGCGGGATATTACCATATTTTGACCGTTCCTGATCGGCCGCTGTTATTTGCCCATCATGGTTAACATCAGCATAGATAAGGTCCCCAACTTGTGCACCGGCAACATGTGGAGTATTATCTAATTGCGCCTGGCTTCTGAAAATACCCGTAGATTGATATAATAAATAGGTGTTTAAAGGATTACCTGTTTGACGCTGGTAGGGTAGTATACCGGCAGCCTCATCAATATAAATGATTTTACTTTTGGCATAAGTAAAATTGCCTGATACGCCCCAGGAGAATGTACCGGGATGGTTATAACCCAGTGTTGCCTCGAAACCGGCACTGTTAACCTTGCCAATATTTTCTGCAGGCACTAATGGATTACCATCAGAAGGATTCACTATCCCGGAAGTACCAGGAAGAGAAGTACGATATGCCAGGATATTTGACCGCACCTGGCTGAAATAGATAGCTTCTAATGTAAAGTTTTTTAAGAATACCGCATTAATACCAATATCTGTCTTTTTAGCCGTTTCCCAGGTAATATTGGGGTTTGCAAGCTTAGTTTGATCGATGCCTGCCTGAGGTGTGGCACCTGAACCATTATCCAGCACTACAGAATTATTAAAAGCATAGTTATTAATATACTGGTAAGGAGCGATATTATCATCTCCCAGCACACCGTAAGAAGCTCTGATCTTCAGGTCGTCAATAAATTTAACTTTATCTTGAAACCAGCTCTCTTTGGATATGCGATAACCTGCCGATATGGACGGAAAATACCCCCACTGGTGGCCGGGAGCAAATAGAGATGAGCCATCCGCACGAAACTGGGCCTCTAATAAATATTTCTCATCATAATTATAAGCCAGCCTGCTAATCACACTACGGCGGTTATAATTGTAGTTGCCATTGTTATCACTGCTGCTTCCACCATTGGTAGCATCGCTGGGAGCGCTACCGCCCTGTGAAAGCTCTGGTGTAGTAGCTGTTGGAAAATTATTCCGTTGGGCCCAGAAGAAATTATAAGTATTTTGGCTTTGTTCGTACGCTACAAAGGCATTGATATTGTTTTTGCCTAACTGCCTTACAAAGTTTAGTTTAATATTGGATGTAATGAGCGACTGGTTAAGCTGCGATTCATACAAATAAGGAAGCCCGTTTGAGCCGCCCTGTGTACTTGGTGTGTAAAGGTTGGTAGTACTGTTATAGGTGTAAACTGTATAAGGAGTATTAAATGTTTTGTTAAATACGCCTGTTTTATCTGCTGCAAAGAAACCATCGAGCGAAAGGCCGCTTATACCTGGAATATCATAACTTGCTCTTAATATACCGTTAAAAGTTTGTGTAGGGTTACTGGTGGTACCGCCAATACTTGTTGGGGTAAGGGCTGGGTTGGTATTATCGAACCCGGAAGTAGGCAGGCCATTGGGATAATAAGCAGCTGTGGTGGGGTACCCTCTGTAAATACCCCGAAAATTATTGGCGGCTGAAGTAGTCGGAGATTTCCGGTCTTCCTCCCTGCCTTGTAACGACAGCCCTATTTTAAATCCTTTTGCAAGCGTAGCGTCAATATTCGACCTGAAGTTATATTGATTGTATTTTGCGGCACCGTTTTTATAAAGACCATCCTGTGAGGTGATACCAACAGAATTGTAATATTTAACATCATCAGAGCCACCTGCCACAGTTACGTTCTGTTGGTTCTGCAACGCGAAATTCTTTAAGGTTATTTTTTCCCAGTTTGTGTTTGGATAATTAAGCGGGTCAGATCCATTTCTGAATTTCGCTATCTGATCATTACTATAAACCTGGTTAAAGCCGCCCGCTGGATTATCATAATAGCTGATATCATTCATGATCTGTGCATAGGTTGGCGCATCAGCCAATTTAGGCAAACGTGTTGGGGAGTTAAACCCTTCATTAAAACTATAAGAAACGGCAGCTTTACCTGTTTTACCATGTTTAGTAGTTACTAAAATAACCCCGTTTGCCGCACGGTTACCATAAACAGCAGCAGATGCATCTTTTAATACCGAAAAGCTTTCGATATCGTTAGGGTCAAGACGCTCCAGGCCACCGATCTGGCCAGGGACACCATCAACAACCACCAACACCGAGTTGTTGCCGGTTGTTGCCAACCCCCTAATGGAAATATTTGAACCATCATAACCTGGTTCCCCAGATCCATTGTTGGCTATAACGCCAGACACCCGGCCCGCAAATGAACTTGAAATGTTAGGTTGAGGACTTTTAACCAGCTCGGCTCCTTTTAGAACGGAAATAGAGCCGGTTAAGGTAGCTTTCTTTTGTGTGCCGTAACCTACTACCACCACTTCGTTCAATGATTTAGCATCTGCGCTTAACTGTACATTGATGGTAGATTTTCCGTTTACGGCTACTTCCTGCGAGGTATACCCAATAAAAGTGAATACCAGGTAAGCGCTTTGATCTTTTACGGTAATGGAGTATTTACCGTTAACATCAGATATGGTCCCTTGGGTACTGCCTTTTACGGTAACGGTTACACCCGGTAAAGGTTGTCCCTTTTCGTCGGTAATAACACCGGTTACTGTTTGATCGGCGTTTTTTGTGCTTTTTACGATGATGCTATGGTTTATCGTTTTGGCCATTGCGGGCGAGGCCAGCGGAATTACAGCAACAAGCAGCATAATGAGCGCCATTTTAGCGCTGCCATGCGGTGAAAATTCTTTCAGTAAATTTTTTCTCATGTTTTTGAGTTTTTCGGTTAATAATTGGTTATATCGGCGCAAGCCATTGCCACAGAAATAATCTGCAGATTGGTTACAGTAGCAATAAATAGAGCGCAGATACTTTGGTTTACGAAGGCTAATGTCGAGGAAAACTGTTCATATGAAGGGTGGTTAATCCTCATATAAAAAGGGGTAAAAAGGTATTTTTCCTTATAAAACGGGTAAAAAGGGCGATTTTTTAATTAATGTAGTGTGGTAGTAATATTTTTAATAATTTCTATTAAAAATATCTTTCGGTGAATTTCAAACAAAAAGCGATATCCCGGCTTTTCCAGCACCAACAACAATTCAAAAAAAGTTGTAGTCCGCGCAAAAAGAATCAGGATTTAGGGCGATTGAACTCAACAAGCAGTCGGTTGCCGACCTGTAATTGATATGGAGGCTTATCGATGTAAAGCCAATAATCGGAAATTTTTTATCACTTCATCAATTGATTCACCAGCAGCAGATCAAGGTAACCATCAAAAAAGTAACCATCGCCGTTTACATCGGCTGCGGAGTCATTATAAAAAGGGGGTAAATACGGTAAGCGGTTTACCAGGTACTAAACCTTACTTTTGCCCGTAAACTCATTGCCCACCATATCTTCTGCCAGATTTTTGCGGTACTTTTTCATGTACTGCGAAGGGTTAATGCCAAATACCTTTTTAAATTGCTCCCTGAAATACTTAATATCATTAATACCAACCAGCCCCGATGTTTCAAAAACATTATGGCGTGTGTTGATCAGCATCTCGGCAGCTTTACGCAGCCTGATAAACCGGATAAAACCGCTGGCCGATTGGCCCGAAATAAACTTGATTTTTTTATACAGTGATGAGTGCGAGATCCCCAATTCGCCTGCCAGGATCTGGATATTAAAATCGGCATCCATCAAGTGTTTCTCCACAATTTTAATACAATTATCCAGGAATGTTTTGTACTCGGCAGGTATTTTCTGATTGGTAGCGTTTAAGGTAATCTCGTTATAAAAATACTTCTGTAAATTATTTTTGTTGCGTAAAATGCCGGCTACACGGGCTTTCAGAATTTCTTTATCAAAGGGCTTGCTGATGTAATCGTCGGCCCCGCCTTCAATGCCCTTCAGCTTAATTTCGGGCGAAGCGCTGGAGGTAAGTAAAATCACGGGTACATGACTAATGCTGATATCCTCACGAATGGCGGTACAAAGTTCAATCCCTGTCATCCCATCCATCATTACATCGCTTATCACAATATCGGGTAGCACATCTTTAATGATGGATAAACCATCGCTGCCATTATTTGCCGAGTAAACCTTATAGTCGGCTTTAAAAAGCAGTTTAAGATATTCACGCAGATCGTCATTGTCATCAATGATCAGGATAGATTTAAGGTCGGCAGTTGCGTCCGGGTCGTCTAAAAGTAAATGCTCCTGTTCCTCTTCGGCGTTTATCGGCATCTCATTTTCAATCAATTCCAGCAATATCACCGAACTTGTTGCGCCGTCCTCATGGATAACGTTTTTCTTTAAATGGTCTGTACCTTTTAGTAAGGTAACGATGAATCTTGTACCACCGCCTGCATTGTTTTCATGACGGATGGAACCCGAATGGCTTTCAATAAACTTTTTTACCAGGAACAGGCCAATTCCAAACCCACCGGTTGAGGGCCCTTTGCTGTTTTCCTGCTGATAAAACTGCGAGTAGAGCTTGTCTTGTGTTTCGGCCTTAATACCTGGGCCTGTATCATGTACTTCCAGGTTTATAAATTGAGCCTGTTGACTGATCACTACGGTTATCTTCCCGCCAACCGGCGTAAATTTAATAGCGTTTGACAGCAAATTAAAAAGCACGATCTCTATTTTTTCCCTATCCGCAAATACTTCAATGTGCTGATCGGCACAAATAAATTCAAAATCAAGGCCTTTGGCTTTGGCCTGGTAAGTAAAACACAGGAAAACCTCTTTACAAAGCTCCACCAAATTGAGCCTGAAAATGGTTAACACACCCGCGTCCGAATCGGCCTTGCGAAACAACAATAACTGATCAACCAAGCTTAACAGGCGTTTGGCATTGCGGTACACAATATGAAGGCTGCTGGTATCAACCTCCCGCTCGTGATATAACAACTCTTTAATAGGGTTGATAATTAATGTTAACGGGGTGCGAAACTCATGCGAAACATTGGTAAAAAACGATAGTTTCCGCTCGTTCAGTTCTTTATCTTTTTCGGCCGAAAGCTGGGTTAATTTAATCTCGTACTTTAACTGCGCCTGGTTTGTCCTGTACTGCAGGTAATAATAAACAAGCAGCGCACCAGCGGCTATGTAGCAAAAGTAGGCCCACCAGGTTTTGTACCATGGCGGCAGTATTTTAATTTGCAGCGTGGCATAGTCATTAAACCAAACACCATCCTGGTTTGAGCATTTAACCCTAAAGGTATAATCGCCGGGGGCAAGGTACCTGTACGTGGCCGAGCGCTGGGTACCTACAAAGTTCCAGGTTTTATCCAGCCCATCCAGTTTATAGGCAAATTCGCCTTTTTGCGGATAAGCGTAGTTTAAAGACGTATATTGGATAGAAAATACAGCCTGATCTGGCTGTAGTATCAACTGCTTGGTTTGGTTTAAGGCCTGCGATAATACAGGTACATTAAGCTTATCATCACCCTCATCAGCCTGGTTGCCAAATATCTGTAAACCTGTTATAATAACCTTGGGCTTAAAGTAGCTTTTATTTACCCCATCGGGATTAAAAACGTTAAGCCCTTCGGTACCACCAAAATACATGGCGTGATTTTGCTTATCGTAAATAACCGAGCCTACGTTAAACTGCCCGGCCTGCAACCCATCCGACTGATCGAAATTGGATACCGTGTTTTTATCCAAATCGATGTTTGACAAACCTTTATTGGTGCTCATCCAAACCGACTTATTATCGGCGCTTTGAATGGTATAAATGGTATTATTTGCCAGCTTGTTCCTTTCGTTAAAATACTGGAAGGTTTGTTTATCGCGGTCATAAACAATTAAGCCATCCCCCTCGGTACCTAACCAAAGCTTATTACGGTCATCTAAATAAACAGCAAAAACCACCTGCCCGGGCATAAACCGTTTTTGCTGGGCAGCGTCAAAAAATCGCGTAAACTGTTTGTCTTCTACGTTGAAATAATTCAATCCACCGCCATAAGTTCCTATAAAAAGATTCCCGTTTTTATCTTCTGTTATAGCCCTTACATCATCAGAATTGATTGCGCTGGTTGCGGGATTATAGTTGGTGAAGGTTTGGCTTACCGGATCAAAAAGGCTAAGGCCGCCGCCATTAGTACCTATCCATAATTTTTTACGTTTGTCCTGGTAAATTACCCTTACATCGTTTCCTCCCAGGCTTTTATTGTCGCCAGGTTTATGGCTGTAACTAATAAACAAATCCAAGCGGCTATCGTATCTGAACAATCCTTTGGCATAGGTTCCAAACCACAGGTTATTATCGCTATCGCAATAGCCAGATAGTATAGCGTTATTTGTTAAACTGCCAGGCCGACCATCGGTGTAGTAATGTTTAAGGATAGTTCCGTCGGGCGCGGTTTTAAAAAGGCCGTCACCATCGGTGCCAAACCATAACGCGCCTGTTTTATCTTGGCACATGCCGTAAAACCTCATCATGCTTTTGCCTGAAGCATCTTCATGGGTTTTCTGGATCAGGGTAAATTTTTCTCTGATACTACTAATCATGTATACTCCTTCGCCGTAAGTACCTATCCAAATATTTTGGTGCCTATCCAGGTAAATGGTTTGAACAGATCGCTGGGTCATGTTATAACCATTATCGCCCACTACGGGGATCAGGGTAAAACTGCGCGGGTCGGGGTTAAATGCTTTTAGGTTAAGCTTGTATAAACCACCATCCTGCAAGCCAATGAGCAGGTTATGCCCACTATCCTCATTCAGAGCTAGGTAGTTATTGCTTTTTATTTCTGTTTGTTGCGTTTTAAAGCGGGAGAAACGGTTAAGCTGCCTATCATAGTAAAGCAAGCCATTGCCCGTTGCTATCCAAATGTTGTGAAGATGATCTTCAAAGATCTCATTAACCCGTCCTATGGTTGTATCATCGAGCTTTAATAAGGTGTTGGCTTTGTCGGTTATCCGCCCGTTTATTTGATGAAAAATATTGATGCCGGCATCGGGGGTACCAATCCACAATAACCCTTGTGAATCTTCAAAAAGCGAAACTATTTTATCACTTGATAATTGCGGCAAATTTTTCTGGTTGTAGCTGATAAAACCGGCGTTTTTAGTGTTAAAATATGAAAAGCCCAAGCCGTACGATGCTATCCAAAAATTACCGTTTTTACTTTTTACAATATTGTCTACATCGTTTTTTATAAGGTGATTATTACCAAGTCGGTAATGGGTAAATTTTTCGGTGCGGGTATCTAATTTACTCAACCCGGTTCTTGATGATACCCAGATATTACCCGAATGATCGCCCAATATTTTTTGAACAAAATTACCCGACAGGCCGGTTGAGTCGGCCTGTACGGCTTTAAATACCTTAAAAGCCGATCCATCAAAACGGTTTAAACCATCGCTGGTTGCAAACCACATAAAACCATTTTCGTCCTGGGTAATGCTGTTCACTATACCAAACGAAAGGCCATCTTTTAACGAATACTTAATCACTTTATTTTTCACGGGGGCCTGCCCGTAACAAAAGGAAATAAACAACAGTAATAATAACAGCAAATAAAGTTTCTTCATCACATCTAAATCAGCCACATATTACATACATATCCAATAAGTGCATACATTAGTTATCAAACAAATTGAGGTTATTACCTTGTTAAGGTTTGCTTACCTAATTTGCAGGATTGAACGGTAAAAGTCGGAAGTAATTTATAATTCGTGCTAAAATAATAGGTAATTAAAGAGATTTGCAATTATTTATGAAAATTTCGGCCTGAGTTTTTGTTGTCCGCTATTAAATATTGATAGCACATGGCAAATCAGTAAATAAAAGTAAAGAGGCCGTATCATAATTCAAATGATGCGGCCTCTATGTTTGCAGCCTATTGGCTCCATGTTTGTATGTTTTCGTTGGATTTTTCAGCAAGGAGTAATTTCAGAAGAGAAACGGGTCAAAAAGCCGCTTTCAAGCTGCTTTTTTTCTTAGATTTTGTGCGATTGAAAGCAAACCCCATTCAACTGCAACTTTTTCATTACCGCGGAGCATAAAGCGTCGGAACCCATGGTGGATATTACGATATGCTTGACCATGCTATCCCGTGCGCATTAGATCAATGAGTTGTGTTGTCGAATAATAATTTCAGACTTTTAAAACAGTAAGTTAGCATGGTCAAAGTGTAACGGAACGCCCTGAATTTGTTTCCGGAATGCGGTGATCAATGGGGCCGAAATATCCAATCTACAAAAGACAATTAACTGATTTAACGACGGAAGCCAATCTATTATTGATTGCCTATGGCTAGAGGGTCTTAAAGTAAATCCTTTCAATTCGAATAGACGTTTTCATGAATAAAAAAGAATTATTTCCCCTTTTTTTTGTATATTTAAATATAGCATTTGCAGCTACTACATCAGCATAAATAAAAAGTAGTGAGTAATTCGGTGAGTACGCAATTGAAAACCATTCAAGATATCAAATAAGTGCAGAAAATCAGGGTTAAAACGAATCCCTAGCTCTCCGCTGATTACATTAACATAAAAGAAAAATCTCCTCAATCATCGATTAGGGGGATTTTTCTTTTATAATGCACTTTAAAACTCTACTGCGTCGTTCGTAGCGCCCTTTTAAAATCGAACTAAAAATAAAAAAGACGCTACGAATTGCCATTCAACCCTCTTAATCATTTTTACTTTTGCTTCTGGCATTATATTATCCTCCCCAGAAAGCCACATTTATTTATTTCTCAATTACTTCTACAACATCTCCTTTGGCGCCTTTGGCAGTAAGTCCTGTACGGTCTGTTACCTTCCCATTGGCTATTTGCACAGCTACTCCTTGTTTAGAAATTGCTGAAATATTTATTAGTGGAGTTTCCCCGTTGTTGGTAACTGCTATAGCAATTGAGTTAGCACCATTGGCAATTATATCCCCATTCACGTTTAATTCGTGCACTACACCTCCTTCTACATGGTAAGCATATACATTGTCGCCATAAGTTGTGATACTTCCCGAAATTGTTAATACGCTAATCTCTCCGCCCGGCTTAACGCTGATCGCATCTGCAGGAAGGGTCATAATTACACCTTTAACCAACGACTGCCCTACCGACCCATTAGTTACAACTCCATTTTTTACTTCTATACTACCAACAGCTTTACTAAACTGCATACCGATAGAACCGTTTCCGTGCGTAATTATAGAATTGAAAACGGCCTTCTTCACCGTACCATCATACTGATTAAAACCTCTTGCACCCGAACCAAAAGTTTCAATTTTATCTTTGGCTTCAAACTCATCAACCGTACCAAAGTTTACAAAACCAATGCCACTTGGCCCATAAGAAGTAATTGGTTTTTCGGCCACCCATTTCTCCACGTGCCCCCAGGTATCTAATACCATATCGTTTACGCCGTAAGTAGTTACCGAACCGTAATGTATTAAGTTTTTCACTTTGGTTCCATTCACAATAAAAACGCCGGCGGTAATCATATCCGGTTGCCCAAAAGGCAGCATCCCGTTCGAATAAATATCGCCTGTTGTTATCGTATCTGCTATTACCCAGCCACCATTGTCGCCAAAACCACAAATAAACAGCCCGGCACCAATCACAGGTGCACCCTTTCGCCCTAAGCTTATGTTTGTTAATGTAGCGTTGATCACACTATCAGTATCACTGTTAAAATTGTAAACTGTAAAAGCTCCCTGGTAAACATTAACACCATATTTTTGCGGTTGCTCCGAATACCTGCGCGCATCGCAGGCCACAACATCCACATTATCAGCTATCAGTTTTGTTTTGCTGGTACCAGCCCTTGTTAATATTTGCACCTGCCCGGTAACGGTCAGGTTTTTTAAAGATAACGTCCCTAAATCAGCATGATTGCTTAAAATATAAATGGCCCTGTTATTTGGATTAGTTTGAATAGTAAGATCTGCAACTTCGTTATTGGCCGTTAGTCCTATACCATCGCTATTATTAAAGCTGATGATGCAGCTTTCTTTGTTTACACCTGTTAAGCTGAAACCAACCGGCAATACAATGGCATACGGACAAAGGATGGAAGTTTGTAATTCTAAGTTTTGTGGAATATTAGTATCCAATGCAGCCGTCAGATCGGTAAGCGAGCTAATTTTTGTTTTCATAATTCCGGGTATTTGAAAGGATATAATATTTAAATGTACACAATACCGTATTAAAAAGGGATTAGAATTTTTCGCCCAGGATGAAACATAAAAAACGCACAAAGGCTGCTATTTTTTTATTTAGCTATGAATGTAAATTTAACTAACTTCCATTACTACATTGATCTATTGCCCGTTATATATGAAAACCAGATACCAGCCAGCAAAAAAACGTGTAGGTAAAAGGCAATTTATATCGCATGCCAATAGAATTTTACCTGCATTGCACTGCGGACTAAGACTCATCATTAAAGAGGCTGCAATTGTTACTAATCATAGCCAATGTGTGTGGTAATAAAAAACTAAAAAACAGATTTCAGATCCAATTGTATAATCTAAAATTATAAACCATGAGCAAACAAGTAGCAGATCAACTGGTAGAAATGCTGGTAGAAAATGGGGTAAAAAGAATCTATGCCGTTACCGGAGATAGCTTAAATCATCTAAATGATGCGGTAAGACGAAATGGCCAAATAAAATGGATACATGTAAGGCACGAAGAGGTTGGTGCCTATGCAGCTGCCGCCGAAGCAGAACTGGAAGGGCTTGCCTGCTGCGCAGGAAGCTGCGGCCCGGGGCATATCCATCTCATCAACGGCCTTTACGACGCGCACCGTACCGGTGTACCTGTTATTGCTATTGCCTCTACCATTAATACGCCCGAATTTGGTACAGATTATTTTCAGGGTACCAATACCATAAAACTGTTTGATGATTGCAGTTGCTACAACCAGGTGGCAACAACTGCGGCGCAGGCCCCGCGCATGTTCCAGACTGCTATTCAACATGCCATTCATCATAAAGGCGTAGCCGTGTTTGGCTTACCCGGAGATGTCTCTTCCATGCCGGCAGAAGAAAGTATCGCGTCACGGCAAAATTTCAGATGTGACATCGTTTTACGGCCTGCCAACCATGAATTGCAAGGCCTGGCCGATATACTCAATAAATATCCAAAGGTTACCATATTTTGCGGATATGGAGCGCGTGAGGCACACGATGAAGTAGTACAGCTTGCCGCCGCGCTGCAAGCACCAATAGGTTATTCTTTTCGGGGCAAAATGGGTATGCAATATGATAACCCGTACGAAGTGGGCATGACCGGCTTGTTGGGATTACCCTCAGCATACCATAGCATGCACGAAGCCGACGTTGTGTTATTGTTGGGAACAGATTTCCCTTATGCGCCTTTTATGCCGGTTAACAACAAGATAATACAAATTGATGAAAAACCCGAAAAACTGGGCAGGCGGGCAAAACTGGAGCTGGGATTGTGCGGCAATATCAAAGACACGGTTGAGGCACTACTGCCGTTGATCACAAAAAAGGAAGACGATAGCTTTTTGAAAACGCAGCTGAACCTGTATGATAAGGTAAAAGACCACCTGCAAACCTATGTGAATAATGTTGGCGAGAAAGACCTTATACAACCCGAATATGTTGCATCCACAATAAATGAGATGGCAGCAAAAGATGCCATCTTTACCTTGGATACGGGCATGAGTTGCGTATGGGGCGCCAGATATATAAACGCAACAGGGCAGCGAAAATTCCTCGGGTCATTTAATCACGGCTCAATGGCCAACGCCATGCCTATGGCCATTGGCGCAGCATTATGTTATCCGGGCAGGCAGGTGTTTGCCCTGTGTGGCGACGGCGGTCTCTCTATGCTACTTGGAGACCTGGCTACTATTAAGCAATACAACTTACCTATTAAGCTAATTGTATTTAATAACCGTGCCCTTGGCATGGTAAAACTAGAAATGGAAGTAGATGGATTACCTGATAATGAAACAGATATGATTAACCCCGATTTCGCCCTTGTTGCGCAGGCGATGGGGTTTAAAGGCATAACCGTTCATTATCATGAAGATGTTAAAGGTGCTATGGAAGAAGCCATAAAAGAAGACGGGCCGGTGCTTTTGAATATACTAACTAACCCCAATGCATTGGCAATGCCACCTAAGATAGAATGGGACCAGGCAAAAGGTTATGCCAATGCATTGGGTAAATTAATATTGGGCGGCCGGATGGATGAGGTAATGGATACCATCAGATCCAACTATAAACATCTTTTGGATGTAATTTGATAGCTTATATGGTTTTCTAATATTTTATTAAAAGAGATTGCCAATTATTAAAAGTAAAAGCTAACGATATGAAAAAGTTGATTGAAAAAGTAATACCCCGGCCCGCCAGGCCAGGTATGGTGGGCGATGGATTTAGAGTATATAATATGATACCGGGCGGAGGTATTTCGCAACAACGGATCAGTCCTTTTCTGCTGCTCGATTTTAATGCCGAGTTTGATTTTGGTCCGTCCGATCATATCCGCGGAGTAGATGTACACCCGCATAAAGGCTTTGAAACGGTAACCATTGCTTACAAAGGTAGTGTAGCGCATCATGACAGCACCGGCAATAGTGGCGTAATTAATGCAGGCGATGTTCAATGGATGACGGCAGGCGCGGGCATACTGCATAAAGAATATCATGAAAAGGAGTTTTCTAAAACAGGCGGTCCGTTTGAAATGGTGCAGCTTTGGGTAAACCTGCCGAAGAAAGATAAAGCTACACCGGCGCACTATCAGGCTATTACTGCCAATCAAATGGGAAAAGTAAAACTCCCCAACAATTCCGGGTTGATAAATGTTATTGCCGGGGTATTTAATGAAACCAAAGGTCCGGCAAATACTTATTCGCCGGTAAATCTTTTTGACATTAAACTTAACAAAGGGGCTGAGGTTAACTTTGCTATTCCGGCAAACCATAATACCGCTATGCTGGTAATTAACGGGAGCGTGGAAGTAAATGACCAAAAAGCGGCCGAACATAGCTTTGTTTTGTTTGGGAACACGGGCGATAACATTGCACTAAAAGCAAATGATAATGCTGTATTGCTTTTATTAAGCGGAGAACCCATTAACGAGCCCATAGTGAGTTATGGCCCGTTTGTAATGAATACCCAGGAAGAAATACATGAAGCGATCAAAGATTTCCAGATGGGTAAATTTGGCGTTTTAGAATAAATATTTTGGAAATTAAGAAGATAAAAAGGCGGGTAAACAATAAGTTTCCCTGCCTTTTTACTTAAGATATTTTTATATTACTGATAAAGAGCAACTTTCGACCAAAACCCATAGGCTACCACCGGTAAAATGCCTTAAACCAGTAGCGTTTCAATAACAATAGGATGAGTTAATATTTTATGAATAGGGCAGGCATTAGCAACAGCTAACAACCGGGCACGCTGTTCCTCGTCAAGATTGCCCGTAAACTGCAGCTTCCGGATAAGTTTTGTTTGTCCTGTTTCGTCAATAAGCTCAATCGTTGCTTCTACATTTTCAAGGTCCCAGGCTTTACGGTCGGCATACATACGCACGGTGGCGCAGGTACACGCTCCCAGGGCCGAGGCCAGCAACTCTTTGGGCGAAAATCCTTTATCTTTTCCGCCTTTTTCAACCGGTTCATCGGCGATAACTACGTTGCCTGTTGGCGATGTAATCTCGATCTTGTATGGCTCATTGCCAATACTTGCTTTAATTTTTGCCATGATCTTATTTTTTGTTGAATGATGGGTAAGGTACAAACTCTGTTTCGTCACCTTTTATTTTGTCAAATGTTTGCGCTATCCATTTTTGTTTAGCTGAATTTATAAGTTCTTTGTCCGAAGCAACAAAGTTCCAATCTATAAATCGCTCTTCAGCAAAGGGCTCGCCGCCAAACAGGTAAATCGTACTATTAGCTTCTATAGTAAATTTGCATAAGGCGCTTTCTTTGGCTACCAATAGTTGTTTAGGATGATAAATATTGCCCTCACTTTCAATATTGCCTTCAAGTATATATAAACCAGCTTCCCCATAAAGCCCATGACCAATATTTACGGTTTGCCTGCTGCTACTCTTTATTTCTATCATAAAAAGTTTGCTGTATACGGGCACGGCAGATTTGCGGCCAAATGCTTCGCCGGCCACTAATTTAAATTGCAGATCGCCGTCTGCCCATGTTGGTAGTTGCGCCCCGTCTATATGGAAAAATTCGGGCACCATTTGTTCCAACTCTTCGGGCAATGCCACCCAAATCTGTAAGCCATGCATAGTTTGATCTTCATGATGCATATACTCGGGTATCCGCTCCGAATGAACTATCCCTTTCCCGGCAGTCATCCAATTTACTGCACCCGGCTTTACCTCCACAACATTACCCAAAGTATCCCGGTGCATAATGCTGCCTTCAAACAAAAAGGTAAGGGTTGAAAGACCGATATGCGGATGTGGCAATACATCAAAGCTTTGACGTTCACTTAATTTTACCGGCCCCATGTGATCAATAAAAATAAAGGGGCC
This sequence comes from Mucilaginibacter cryoferens, assembly GCF_014205845.1. Classification (GTDB taxonomy): domain Bacteria; phylum Bacteroidota; class Bacteroidia; order Sphingobacteriales; family Sphingobacteriaceae; genus Mucilaginibacter. Next base: position 314,556 of record NZ_JACHCR010000002.1, on the reverse strand, counting down.
AACCATCCTTTTTTCCCTGAATGGCAATAAGCGGCCAACCATAAAGTTGCCTATACTGGCAGCTCTTTCTTCAATAACCAGATTGATATTTGACATAACTATCTTTACTACTTTAATTTTAATTGAACCGTTTGTTTCGCCATTTTTATAAGTATCGAGAACCATGTAGCCAATAAAAAAGGGAATGTTAATGCAGGCATGTTCATATACCTCATCAGAATCATGATCAGAACAGATAGTACAACAGCAATAAGTGCCGTTATAAAATCCTCCGCTTTGTTCCCCGCGAAAGTAATGGCACAAAGCACCGCGTTATAGCTCAGTAGTCCCAGGTAAATGTCACTTACCGGTTCCTTTAAGTGGTAAGCCATTATACTGCTTAACGCGATACTCATTATAGCATAGATGGCAGCAATTGGGCGACTAATAAAAACACCAATGCTAAATAGCACCCCTGCCCAAATATTATCCTGAAAAATTACCTGCCCAATACCGTGAGAAAATAATGCAGGATAATTATTTACGTAACTGCCGGTTGATGCAGGCTGCGACGGTATTAAAACCGGAAAACAGTGAAAAACATACAAAAACACCCACGTAACCAAAATGAATGGAAAAGTAAACGCTGGTATTTTCTTTACAATAAACAAATGCTGTATAATAGTTGCCAGCGCCGAGCCGATAACAACAGCGACCCAGATTATAATAGTCGGTTGAAAAAAACAAATGAGGGCTACCCCTACCAACGTTGCACTAAATCCATATAGTCCGTTATTTATCTCATCTTTATTATATTTCAGCAGCATCGCGGTAAACGTCCCAATAGTTACAGCTACCGTTGCAGCAAGCCCCATCATTAACGAACCGCAGCATATTCCAACCAAAAAAAACAAGCCTGTCCATACACTGTCCTGTAACATAATTTGCCCAATACCTTTAAAGAAGGGGCTTACCATACCTAAAAAGCTTTGCTGTTGCCTGGTCATTTGTTTAGTAATTGGTGTTTGGATGAGCTGTTACTGCAAATATTATTGACAGATAGTGATGAAGCCATCTTAAGATCAATGTCAATATCCACAACAAATATGGAGATAATGTAAGAATTTTTCAGGCCTTCGCAATAAATATAAGACGCCCACATAACAGCATAATTTACAGAGATCCCTCCCAGCCTGCCAGAAATAGAAAGAGCCCCTGATGATGATCAAGGGCCTTTCCTATTTTATTAAAAAAACACCGGGCAGCATACCAGGTATCCTGCCTGGTGTCTCGTTTGTGTAAATCGCCTATTTATCAGCAACACATCTAAACCCTAAATGTTCCATACCACTATCTTCGGTACTTTTCATCCGGCGGGCAACACGGTAGCCCGAGCAGTAACTGTCATTACATAAAAACGAGCCTCCACGGATCACCCTTTTTACAGCATAGGGCTCATCAGGGTCGAAACTTTTGGCGGGGCCATATGGATTTTTAACTCCTTCGGGCCTGTTAATAGTTTTGTAATAATCGTTGTTGTAATAGTCGGCGCACCACTCCCATACGTTACCTGCCATATCATACAGGCCGTAACCATTGGGTGCAAAGCTAGAAACCGGCGCTATACCGTAAAATTTATCTTTAATGGTGTTGTTATCCGGGAAATGGCCCTGCCAGGTATTGGCCTTGGCTTTGCCATCGTCAACAGGTTGGTTACCCCAGGGATAAACCTTGTTTTGCAGGCCGCCACGGGCAGCCCACTCCCACTCGGCTTCTGTAGGTAAACGTTTGCCGGCCCATTTACAATAAGCCACAGCATCAAACCAGGATATGTGTACCACCGGGTAGTTTTCTTTTCCTTTAATGCTGCTTTTGGGGCCATGCGGATGTTTCCAGTCGGCACCTTTTTTCCAAACCCACCATTGGCTGTAATCATTCAAATCAACAGGATGAGTTGGCGCGCTAAACACCAGCGATGCTGCTACCATCAAACTATCGGCCGGTTTTTGGGTTCCGGGAGGCAATTGTTTTTTCAATTCGTTCCAATCAGGCTTTTTCTCGGCTGTGGTAACATAGTGCGTGGCATTTACAAACTTGCTGAATGCGGCATTGGTTACCTCGGTTACATCAATCCAAAAGCCGTTTACACTTACCTGGTGTTTTGGATATTCATCGGGCGATGCCTGTTTATTATCGCCCCCCATTTGAAAAGTACCCGCTTTTATAAACACCATTCCTTCATGGCCGGCTGTGGCAGCGCTCGCCCTATCTAACAATACAGCCTGATGCCCTGCCAGCGAAGGAAAACGTGCCGGGATATTCGATTCGCAGCAGATAGCTTTTTTGGCCGGTAACACAGGCTTAACAACAACACTTGCAGCAGCCGGCTTAGGTTTGCACGATGAAACCGACAAGCCAATACCCGCTATCATCAACCCCAAACCGATGCTATACAATTGCCTTCTTCTTATTATTAACGCCTTCATTACCGGCTCAACCTTTTTATCCACCTTAATTTGCTTTAATATCCAGTATAGCTTTTGGCTTTATTAAATTAAAATCCAAAACTACATTATTTGCGTTTACCCATTGCAGGTATTCTAACGAAAGCTTGCGCACCACGTCGGGATTTTTTGCCGCTAAGTTATTGGTTTCTCCCCTATCGTTATCAATATCATACAATTCCCACTGGTTTACAGGGAATACCGACACCAGTTTCCACTTACCCTCGCGAATAGCACGGTTGCCCCATAATTCCCAAAATAAAGGTTTATCGCGGTTAAGTTCTTCACCTCTAAAAAACAAACCGGTTAGGCTTTTGCCAATCAACGGGTTAGTTTTAGTACCGTTATAAGCTGTAGGGTATTTAGCCCCTGCCACATCATAAAATGTGGGAGCAAGATCTACCAGGTGGGCAGTACCTCTTTCAATAGTATTGGCTTTTATTTTACCGGGGAACCAGGCAATCAGCGGCGAACTCATGCCGCCTTCATACAACGCGCCTTTAAAAGACCGTAACGGCGAGTTAGAAACAAACGACCAGTTTTTACCCTGCGATTCAAACGAACCGGATGTACCAACCGGCCCAACGTTACGGGCCGCGTGTACCTTACCGTGCGCTACATCCTCGGCCGGCGCGCCATTGTCTGATATAAATACAATGAGTGTATTATCGTCCTTTTTAAGTTCTTTTAACTTATCAAGTACTTTACCAACGTTCTGATCCATCCTATCAACCATGGCTGCGTAAACTTCCATTTTGGCTTTCCATAATTGCTGCTCATCATAGGTAAGATTATCCCAGTTAGGCACCTCGGCATCCCGCACGGCGATAGGCTGACCTGGGTCGCGCAAGCCTAATTGTACCTGCCGGGCCAGGCGCTCTTTACGCAGCGAGTCCCAACCAATATTGTACCGGCCTTTGTATTTGGCAATATCCTCTGGCAATGCCTGTAATGGCCAGTGCGGCGCATTAAAGGTTAGGTATAAAAAGAATGGCTTACTGGTTTTGCTTTGCTCATCCAAAAATTTGGTGGCATGGTCGCCAATCTCATCTGTCATATAATAACTATCATCGGGCTTGCGCCAGCGTTTGTTATCTTCTTCAATAATAACCGGGTATTTGGCACCGGCAAGCGGCATATAACCGGTATTAAAATAATTAGCCGCGCCACCTATAATGCCAAAGAAATGATCGAACCCGCGCTGATTTGGCCAGCTGGTACTATCGTTACCAACATGCCATTTACCAGACATTAGCGTGCTATAACCATTTTGCTTTAACACCTCGGCCAAGGTTAACGACTCCTTATTAAGGTACCCCTGATAGGCCGGCAAGCCCAAATTTTGGTCGAAATAACCGATGCCCGCCTTATGCTGATCCTGCCCGGTTAAAATAGATGCACGGGTTGGCGCGCAGATGGCGTTGTTATAAAACTCCTTTAAACGCAAACCCTGCTGTGCCAGTTTATCTAAATTAGGGGTATGGATCTCGGAACCATAGCTACCCAGATCGGCATACCCCATATCATCAACCACAATGAGGATGATGTTTGGCTTTTTTTGCTGAGCCTGCACCTGCTGAAAGCTTAAGCCGGCTGTAAAAAACGCTATAAAAGCAATACTTAATTTTTTCATTTATTTGTTTGATTTGATGGCGTACCGATCATTGACTGTTGGGTTGACTGCGCTACGCTTGATTTTTTGTGAATCCTTTGTTTAAACACATCATCCCAATCAATAAAAGGATAAATGTTATTCGTCTTGGCCTGCTCATCAAACAAAGCTTGTAACTCTTTTAGTTTTTCGGGATATTTTGCAGCAAGGTCTATCCGTTCGTTAAAATCCTTATCCAGGTTATATAGTTCCCACTTGTCTTTTTCATAGCTCCTGGCCGTATCGGCAATGTTGCGTGAAGGATTGAAAAACGCGGTATTATGTAAAGCTTCGGCCTTCCATCCGTTGTGATAAATAGAGCGCGAACCAAAAATATAATAGTACTGCAGGTTATGCCTGGTTGGCGCAGTGGCATTATCAAACGAATAAACCAATGATGTTCCCTGTAGTGTATCCTGTTTTATACCCTTAATATATTCGGGCGCTTTGATGCCCAGGTACTCCAGCGTAGTAGGCAATAAATCATTAACATGGCTGTATTGCGTGCGGATGCCTCCTTTATCTTTAATACCTTTAGGATAAAATACAATAAGCGGGTTACGGGTGCCCCCTTCAGAATTGGCATCCTGTTTCCAGTATTTAAACGGCGTATTGGCAGCCTGTGCCCAACCTAAGGGATAATTGGCTTCGGTACCTTCTGGTGTGCCTATCTCATCAATCTTGTTAAGATTGTATTTGATAGTTTCTGCTTCCGATTGGTTGTTAGCTAATATAGAACGATCAATATCGCCGTTTTGCGAACCTTCTTTACTGGCACCGTTATCGCCAAGCACTACAAATATCAGGGTATTATCAAGCTGACCGCTTTGTTTCAGATAGCTTATTAAACGCTCTGTTTCATGATCGGTATAGGTAAGATACCCAGCGTAAACTTCCATAAAGCGGGCATACAATCTTTTCTCATCTGCCGGTAAGGTGTTCCATGCTTTTATACCTGCATTACGTGGCGGCAATACTGCGTTTTGGGGAATGATCCCTTTACGCTTTTGTTCGGCAAATACTTTTTCACGGAAAACATCCCATCCTTCGTCAAACTTCCCTTTATATAGGTCGCTCCACTCTTTGGCAACCTGGTGAGGGGCATGTGTAGCGCCGGGTGCGTAGTACAGGAAAAATGGTTTATTGGGCGCTACCTTTTGCTGGCGGGTAATATAGCTGATAGCTTTATCTGTGATCTGCTCGCTCAGGTGCCTTCCATCGGGCTTTACATGCGCGTTATCTTCAACCAGATCGGGTTTATACTGGTCTGTTTGCGAGCCAAGAAAGCCGAAAAAATGATCGAAGCCCTTGCCGCTTGGCCACCTATCAAACGGACCGGCATCGGTAGCGTCCTCATCGGGTGTTAAGCCGTACTTGCCAACTGCAAAGGTATTGTAACCGCTCTCGCGCAATATCTCGGCAATGGTGCCTTTATCTGCCGGAATGCGACCATCGTAACCCGGAAACCCGGCCGATAATATGGTATGCGCAAAACCGCCCATGTGTACATAGTGGTGATTACGTCCGGTAAGCAACGCGGCCCTTGTTGGCGCGCAAATAGCAGCCGTATGGAAATTAGTATAGCGCAGGCCATTGTTGGCCAGGCTATCATAAGTTGGGGTACTAATTACGCCTCCAAAAGCGCTGGTTGCACCAAAGCCAACATCATCCAGCAAAATCCAGATCACGTTTGGCGCGCCTTTTGGCGCTTTTACCGGGGCGGGCCACCATTCTTTTGAGTCGGCTAGTGTTTTGCCAACCTTACCCTGGTAAGCCGTAGCCTGACTATTTTGAGCAAAAGCTGATGCCATAGCCGACATAACCAATGCCCCGGATAACAAAGTGATCTTTGATAACCGGTTAATAGATTTAATTTGTGTTTTCATGTATTTAGGTTAAAAGTTAGTTTATAGTTGATACAGTATTTAAGGATTTAACAGAAGCAGCCTTATCCGGCTGTATAGGAATTAAAACCGGTTCGGTAACAATATCTGCCCTTACTACAGGCCCCCTGCGCGATAGTTCGCTGCCTTCTTTTTTTGATTTAAGGATAGGCCACAACAGTTGCGCATACCATTCGTCGCCCTCATAATGGGATATGCCATAGGCTTTCGGGTATTGCCTGGAGATGTGCGCCGTACCAAAGATGACATCCCAAAGGAAAAACATATTACCAAAATTGCCTTTGTAATACCCTACCCCATCATCTGTGGAGTTGGAGTGGTGTGCATGGTGGGTGGCCGGGGTTGATATCAGCCGTTCCAATACCCAGGCAACCGGGTGTAGCACTTTGTATTTATAAAACGGCTTGTCCCACTTAATGCTCGAATGGGCAAAGGTTACAATCAATGTTTTTAACGCCCTTACAAATAAGGCGGGGTAACCCAGGCCAACGTATACCAGCACAATGGTGAGGTATATTTGCGAAAATAAAAATGTATAGATGATATTTTGCCTGCTTGCCATTGCCATACCCATATAAGGTGCCGAATGGTGTGTGCGGTGAAAGCGCCACAAAAACGGAATCTGGTGGTGCAACCGGTGATACCAGTACTGGGTAAGATCGTCGGCAATAGCGATGATAAAAAAGCCCCATATAAAAGGCACCCACGAAAGTACATTATGGTATTGTGGTATTACATGCGGTAAAAATTTAAGCCCGAAAAAGGCCAGTACCGGTGCCAGCACCAATGGCGGAAAGATGAAACTAGCAATATCCAGTATCCGCTCGTTTTTTGTCCAGTGTTTTCCGTACAATCCGAGCGAAAACTCCAGGATGCCGAGCAACAATATTAGCGCCGGGAAGCCCAGGCCGTTTAAGCTTTGCGATATGGTTTCTAAAAACTTGATCATGGCTTTTTATTTATTGGGTTAATGGTTTTGTTAATAGATAAGGTACCTTGCTGTTGTTTCCACGGGCGTTTACCCGTGATATAAAAAGAGCCAAACATGAGCAAAATAGGCAACAGGTAAATAAATACACTCAGCAATGCATTTCTGAGGATACTTTTTTGGGTTTTCGGGTCTGTTTTCATACGCTTTATTTTTTTGATAGTGCTATTTTAACAATGCAGTGATAAGCCACAAACCGCCCGTAACCAGCGCCAGCGGAATAATGCCTATTAAAAGACCTATAAGTACTTTTTTGCCAAGTATTAAAAAATCGTCTACTGTCATATGCCTAAGTTTTAATGGTTTATTATTTCTGTTTTTTTAAGGGTGGATTTACCCAGGTAGCTTTATCGGCCAGGTAACTATCCGTTGGGATATATATGCGCAGGATAACATTAAATGAATCTGCCGGGGCAGGCAGCCAGTTGGCTTCTTTTGCCGTACCCGGACTTTCATGTTGTACATAAATATCCAGCGATCCATCGGCATTAAACTTTAGCGGATTTCTGTCGCCAATAGCATAACGTTTTATGGGATTATCGGTAAGGTACCTGTCCTTATCGTACATAGTAAGCGACCAGAAGGCTTTTGCCGGCGGCAACTTATTAGGCTCAAAATGTATTACATATTTACGGGTACCTGCCAGTGGCACCTTATCTGCGTCTTCGGCATAAGCAATATAGGTGGCTTCTTCGGGCGTTAGCGCGCCCAGGCCTTTATAGGCCACAACGGCACGTGTAAGATAATCTGTTTTATAATCACCCAATTTGGTGCCGTTCGTAGGTTTAAAATCATTCCGTTTCTGAGCATCAAATGCATCATATATTTTTGCCGATACAGTCTTTAATGCGGCCTGTGTTTCTGCATCAAAACCATCTAACTTAAACTTTTTACCTGCACCAATACCAATAACTGCAAAAGCTTTAAGGGTGGCAGAATCTGCCGCTAAACCCGGATTTTTAACTAATAATGCATTCAGGTAATTAAAGTAATCTTCGATAGGCAATTGCTTAATGGCCTGTACCACGTTTAACTGGTGTGCCTGCGCCGCTTTAAGCTGCGGTAGCTCTACATCATAGGTAGTGATCTTTTTAGAGGTGATGGCATCTGCTTTGCCCCAGTTACTTAATAAAGTGATCTTAAACTGATCCTGTATCTTGCTCACAAAATTTGCCTGATCGTCGGGGCTGTTCACCTGGATGCGGCCAATGATCCAAACCAGATCCGTAGGTGCTTTTACCTGTTTTAATCCGTCGGGGAGCGTACCTTTCCAATGCGGGCCGGTAATAACATAGGTTTGCGGCCCGGTACCGGTAGTTCTTTTACCAAAAGTGGCAAAAACGTTTGTCCAGGCATCCATCAACGGCACAACATAATACCTGTCGTGCGTATCGGGTAGGGTTAAAATAACGGCATCGTCGCCCAGGTCTAAAAACGCGCTGGAGTAATTGGTATCGTTGTTGGGTGCCACCACCAACCGCGAAGTATGATCTGGAAACTTATGCCCGTGCGCGTAAATATTATTTGGTGCGCCGCTGGCCTGGCGGGTAAAATCGGTAAATACAGCCGGCAGGCCATAAATATATGCCGATGCCGCCAGTTTTAATATTGCTGCCTTATTAAGCTTTACACTATCATTAACAGCAACATTACCAATAGTAACCCAGTGGTTGGCAAAAGCGTTTACATTTGAAGTGAGCAGGCCGCTAAATGCCAATACGGAAATCACCTTAAGATATTTTTTCATACAATTTAATTTTAAAGCTGCCATCAAAGTCAACGACAGCCTTAGTTATTAATTAGTTGGTATACCCTGCATTTTGCGTTAAGCCCGCGTTAATGCTTATTTCGCTTTGCGGAATAGGGAACAGGTAGTTTTTAGCGCTTACGTTGGTTTTTGTGGCAACTTTAGAAACCGCTTCAACCAGTTTACCTGTACGTGCCAGGTCAAACCAGCGCTGGGCTTCCTGTACAAACTCGCGCCTCCGCTCGGCATAAAGTGAATCGCGGAAGGCTGCTTGCGAAAGTCCGGGTGTAAGATCGCCGGTGTTAGCGCGATTCCTTACCTGGTTAATGCCGTTATAAGCATCGGCTGTTGCACCACCCAGTTCGTTCAAAGCTTCAGAATACATCAGCAGCACATCGGCATACCTTAATACCGGGAAGTTGATACCACTTTGGTTAGATGTTAACAGTACTGTTCTATCAACATATTTACCGAAATAAAAGGTAGGATAAACTTTAACAACCCCGGTTGACGGATTTGTAAGTGATGTATAAAATGTAACTGCCCTACGGGTATCATTAGCGCTAAACTGTTTGTACACCGAACTGTCGGCCGGGATATCGGCAGGTACACTCACACCAAAACCGGTAAACGCCGCCCCCATCAGGGTGCTGGTATTACCCAGGCCGCCATTTGAGTCAAACTGTGCCGAAAAGATATGTTCCTTGCCGTTTTTGGTGGCCTTGTTAAACAAATCGCCATAATTGGTAACCAACCCGTAACCATATGGGCCATTAATGATCTCTTTTGCTTTAGCTACTGCATCGGTCCAGTCTTTTTGAGTGAGATAAACCTTCAATAACAGCGTTTTTGCGGCACCGGCTGTAGCGCGGCCAATATCTGCACCGGTATAGGTTGCCGGTAAGCTTTGCGCATCGGTTAAATCGGCTATTATTTGTTTGTACACATCGGCAGCCGGACTTCTATTAGTTTTTAAGCTGTTAAGGTCGGTAGATGTGGGATCATGTAACACTATTGGCACATCGCCCCATAAACGCACCAGGTCGAAATAAAACAGGGCGCGTAAAAACTTGGCTTCCAATACCAATCGTGTGCGGGTTGTCTGGTCGAAAGACATGGCCGAGATTTGATCAATAGCCACATTTGCCCTGCTGATACCAGTATACAGTTGTCGCCATAAAACCTGCACCCTATCATTGGTGGTGGTATAAGTAATAGAGCTAAGCGCCCTCACATTGGGGTTAATTGCCGATGGCCCCGCAGAAAGATCGTCAGTGGTCATATCTGTAAGGAAGTTGATCTCCCTGCCATAAAGTGGCTGCTCGGTTCCATCGCTCACCAACTCGCCATAAACGGCGGTTACCCCGGCAACGGCATCGGCCTGCGTTTGAAAAAACTGTTCTTTTACAATCACAGCGGTGGGCTTTTCGTCCAGCTTATTGCAGGAAAAAAGGATACTTGCCACGCCTATCAGTATATATATCTTTTTCATTTGTGTTTGATTATTAGGTTAGAAAGTGACATTTAAACCCACTAAAAATGTTTTGTAATTTGGATAAGCACCAAAGTCTATCCCTTGCGAGGTGTTATTTTGTTCAAAAGAGTTTACCTCGGGGTCGTAGCCTTTGTATTTGGTTACGGTAGCCAGGTTTTGTGCCGATACATAGATGCGCAGCTGTTTAGCGCGGAGTTTGTTCAGTAACTCCCCATTAAATGTGTAACCCAGCACCACATTTTTAAGGCGCAGGTACGATCCGTTCTCTATATACCTGTCAGACATTTGCGCCACCGGCGAATTTGTTGCACGGGTTACGTCGTTTGTAGGGTTGGTAGGTGTCCACCTGTCGGCCACACTGCCGTAAGCATTTGTAGATAGGTTAGTGATTTCCAACTGCTGGCGTAGGGCATTATAAATTTTGTTGCCATAAGAACCCTGTAAAAACACCAACAGATCTACATGGCGATAGGAGAAAGTGTTGGTAAAACTACCGGTAAATTTAGGCTGCGAGCTACCTAAGTTTGTTTTATCGGCGGCAGTTATCAGGCCGTCGCCATTAACATCTACATATTTGCGGTCGCCTGGTTTGGTGTTGGCTTTGGTATCCAATGTTGGCGAACTGGCAATTTCTGCCGCCGACTGGAAGATGCCGGCAGTTTTATAGCCCCAGAAAGTACCCAAAGGTAAACCTACCTTTATGTTAACCGGTTGTAAAAGCCCCAGGGTGCTATTGGGCACAGCTGGAAAAAACGAGGTTTGTGACGCGCCCAAACTCAATACCTTGTTACGATTTAAAGCATATACCAATGATGTTTTCCAGGTAAAGGCGCCGCTGCTGATGTTTTCTGTATTGATGCCTACTTCCAGGCCTTTGTTTTGTACGCTACCTATATTTTGCAGCGAGGTTGAATAACCTGTTGATAATGGAATTGGGATACTGAGCAGCAGATCATTGGTTCTTTTGTAATAAGCATCCAACGTAAGGTTAATACGGTTGTCTAATAAACCCAGGTCAACACCGGCATCATACTGCTTTGTTTTTTCCCATTTCAGATTTGGGTTGGATAGCCTGTTGGCAGCAAAACCAGTTATCAGCACACTATTAAAGTCGTAATTAACCGGCGATAAGGTAGCCAGCGACTGGTATTGCCCTATCTCCTGGTTACCGGTTTCGCCCGCGCTTAAGCGCAATTTAAGGCTGCTGACTGATTTAATATTTTTGATAAAATCCTCGTCGGCCGCGTTCCATGAAAAACCTGCCGATGGGAAGTAGCCCCATTTATTACCCGCCCCAAACCGCGATGAACCATCGGCTCTGCCAGAAACTGTAAAGTTGTATTTATGCAGATAAGAGTAATTGATACGGGCCAGGTATGAGTTAAGCGCCCAGCTGTACGCACTTGACGTTGGCGTAGAGGTTTGCGAGCCACTTTGCAGGCTGTTATAAGTTGTTGCACTGCTCACAAAGTTTTTAGAACCGGCGGTTGCTGCTTCGCCGGTAGATGTTTGAGTGGTATACCCGGCCAGTATATTGATAAAGTGTTTATTATCTATCACCTTATCGTAGGTAAGCGTGTTTTCGTTAAGCCAGGTATTTACCGTTGCGTTACCTACACTTGCAATCCCTACAACAGCATAGCCATTGGCCGTATTTGGCCCGGCAAAATAGTTTTGCTTGGTGCTCAGCAAATCGGCACCAAGGCTAACTTTAGCCTTTAGACCGGGCAGTACGGTGTATTCGCCGTAGAAGTTACCCAGCGAGCGGTTGATATTTGTTTTATTGATAACGCTCAGCAGATCACTTATCGGGTTAGATGGCACACTGGTGTATGGATTAATGAGGTTATAATTGCCACTCTGATCTTTTATAGGCACCACCGGCGATGTAGTTATAATATTGGTGATGAGGTTAGGGCTACTTAAACTTGCCGAGCCTGTATTGCTTGCGGCTCCGGTAGATGTAGAATAGCTGGTGGTAGAGTTTAATCCGATCTTAAATTTAGATGATATATCCCGCTCGTAATTAGCCCTGAGCGAGTAGCGTTTAAAATTGGTGTTGAGCACAATACCATCCTGGTTAAAATAGTTACCCGATATGGCAAACCGTGAACGTTCATCGCCGCCGGTAAAGCTCAGTTCATGATTTTGAACGGGCGCGCGGCGAAAAGCGGCATCCTGCCAATCGCTCCCTTTGCCCAGGGCGGCAATCTGGTCGGCGGTAAAGGATGGTGCCTGGCCGGTGCTGGCCAGTATATCGTTTCGCAGGTTAGCCCATTGGGTTGCATCCAACAGCGGCAGGGTTTTGGTAATCCTTTGCTGACCGTAGTAAGCGCCGTAAGATACATCGCTGGTACCCTTCCTGCCCTTTTTGGTACTGATGAGGATAACGCCGTTGGCGCCCCTTGAACCATATATGGCGGTTGCCGATGCATCTTTCAAAATTTCGATCGATTCGATATCCGAAGGGTTTATGGTCGACAGTGCATTTACACCCGCGCCCGAACCGGAACCCGTTGCAACTGCCGCATTATCGTTATATACCGGAAAGCCATCGATAACGTACAAGGGTTCGTTACCACCGGTAATAGAATTACCGCCCCTGATACGGATACTGGCAGAAGCACCCGGCTGGCCCGAGCTTTGGGTTACGTTAACCCCTGGCGCCGAACCGCGCAGCAAATTATCAACCGATGAGGATACCTGGTTAAGGTTTTCTTTAGGTACCGAGGAGATGGCCCCGGTAATATCGCTTTTCTTTTGCGTACCGTAACCTACAACCACTACATCGGTAAGTTGGTTTACGGCGGGCTTTAACTCTATTTGTACCGGGCTGCCATTTACGCTAAGTTCTACCTTATCGTAACCAATAAAGCTTACCAGTAAGGTGTAAGGAAATTTTTGGCCGGTAACAAAATTAAACTCACCATCGGTATTGGTGGCAACCGCGTGGGTGGTACCTTTAATACGCACAACAACACCCGGAATGGGCTGTTTATTAGTGGCATCCACCACTTTACCATACAGCTTGGAGTTGATAACCGACGGACTGCTTGTTTGCGAAAATGAAGCAAATGGCACAAGTATCAGCAGTAAAATGGCTGCTTGTTTAAATACTTTATAGGTACGAAAAAGATATAAAAACTTTGCATGGAGAGATATTTCCATATATTTAAATGTTTTATGTTAATATTTAGTTGTTAGTAAAACGGGAGATGACGATCAGTTAGTGATTGGCGTTACGGGCTGATCTGCCATCCAGATCACCGGCAAGGCTCCCTTGCCGGTGTCATTTAAAGGATTGAGTAAATCTTATTTCATCTTTTTAAGGGGATTAAAGCATGTTGCGAAATGAGTATTTTGATGTTTGTTTTGAATACTACACACCTCTCCCCAAAGGGAAACAAGCAAGCATCAAAAAAAAGTATCGGGATGTGTTGTGTTAGCAACAACAGCAGTAACAACACATAGGCTGTAGGAGAACAGCAGAAGAAAATTTATTTAACCCTGTTGCAGGATTTAAAAAAGTATTCATGGTGGTATTTTTACATCGCAAATATAGAATAAATTTTATAAACTACTAATTCTATAGGAATTATATTTATTATTTATCTTTTTTTGCAACGTATAGCGGCAAGCACGTAAAATGCAGCAGGTTTAGAGATGCCTTTTTACAACTTTAAGCCATTCTCTGGCCATCAATTCGTGCCCGGCCGGCATCGGGTGTACACCATCCCAGATCCAATGCGTGGCGGGTGCTTTTAGTAGAGCCTTATCAAAAGCTTGCTGAAACGGCACATATAAGGCATTGTATTTGATAGCCAGCTGTTTTACAATAGGCTGCCGTTTTTGCACTTCGCGGGTCCAGGTTTCGGGATCTTTGCTTACCATGCCAACATTTAAAATAAAAGGCTCGCAAAGCACCAGCTGAACATTGGGTAACGCCTTTTTGGTTTGTGCTAAAAGCCCATCGTAGGTGTTTCCAAAATCTTCGGCGGTGGCTTTCCCGCCTTTAACTATTACACCGTATACATCGTTAACACCTATTAATATGCTTAACAGATCGGGCTTTATATCCAACGTATCCTTTTGCCATCTGGCAGCAAGGTCGCCCACGGTATTACCGCTTATGCCCCGGTTAAAAAACTTGAAGTCCCGTTCGGGGTAGTCGTAATTCATTCGGGCGGTTATCAGGTAATCATAATCCTGCCCGTACACATGGTTCCAATCGGTATCGGTACTCCGGCCGCCGTCGGTTATCGAATCGCCCTGAAAAAGAATAGTTTTTGAAGTTGCATCATCAGTATTCAGCTCTTCTTGCATATCTGCTGCCGAAACCATCTGAGGTACGGTTAAAGCGGCTGCACCCGCTAATGTGATCTTCTTTATAAAGCTTCTTCTGTTATCCTTCATAGGGCTGTATCTTATTTACCTTAAACATAACAGGTTTTTCGGTTTGATGCCAACGTTATGTTTATTTTATTTATATACCTAAATCAACGTACCATTCCGGATGGTTGATATTTAGCTTGTGTGGCCCAATTTACGTCTGGCTTATCCTGCATAAAAAACTCAATCCTTCCCCCCTCCATAATTTCGTTATAGCTGATGTAGTTATTGGGGTTCAGCAGCCCGTTACGCTTAACCTGGTATATATACGCCGAGGATTTAGTTTTTTTATGACAACTGATAGTCAATACTTTTCCATGAGGTAACTTCAGCACTATTTTATCAAAAACCGGCGAACACAACAAAAACTCCCCGGAAATAGGGTTAACCGGATAAAAGCCCATAGATGCGAACATATACCAGGCCGACATTTGCCCGGCATCGTCGTTCCCACCCAAACCGCCCGGACCATCACTGTATTCGGTTGCCAGTATTTCACGTACCTGTTGTTGTGTTTTCCAGGGCGATGGGGTGTAGTTGTACATAAATGGAATCTGATGCCCAGGCTCGTTACCATGCCAGTATTCCTTTTTCAGAAACAAGCTATCCAATTCAGATTCCAGCTTGTTAGTACCACCCATTAATTGCGCCAGGCCCGGTATATCCTGCGGCACATAAAATGTATATTGGCGGGGTGTGCCCTCGGTAATATAGCTCTCCTTTTTATCGGCATCATAAGCAGCTATCCAACTTCCATTTTTGTAGCGGCCACGCGCCATACCGGCAGCAGGATCGAATACATTTTTGTAATATCCCGCACGCTTTATCAATGCGTTGTAATCTGCTTTTTTGTTTAGTTTTTTGGCAAATTGCGCCACAGCGTAATCGTCATAAGCATACTCCATGGTGCGGCTTACCTGCTCTTTTTTATGAAAAGCATCGGGTACGCTGTCTTCAAGTGGTATGTAGTGGTATTTTAAATAGCTATACAGGGCTCTGCGGCCTTTGCCCTCTACGTAATCACTTTTGCTTACCGGCGTATCAAAAGCATTATGCTGAAGCAAAGTAAAGGCTTCATTTACATCATAGTCCCGGATACCTTTTAGATAAGCAGAACTGATCACCGATGCCGTGTGGTCGCCGATCATTTCGGAAGTATAGTTGTTCCAACAGGGAAAAATTGGCATCCATCCCCCCTGCCTGCCTTTGATGATGAGCGAACTTACCAGGTCATTTACAAAACTTGGCTTCAGTATTTCATATAAAGGGATTTCGGCCCGGTAAATATCCCACATCGAAAAATCATCATAATAATTCCCTTTCTTCAATTTCGCGGTTTTATAAGCCGTGGCAAACATGGGGTAACTGCCATCCACATCATTAAACAAGCGAGGTTGCTGCATGGTGTGGTAATAGGCTGTATAAAATATGCGCTTATCCTTAACATTATTGGTAGTTACATTAATTTGCCCTAAAGCTTTCTGCCATGCTGCCTTACAGGAAGCAACGGTTCTATCAAAATCAAAAACAGGCATTTCGGCGTTTAAGTTTCTACGCGCCCCCTCCAAACTTGTAAATGATGTGCCTATGCTAATAACCAACTTTTCGCCTTTGTCCATTTTAAAGCCCATGTAGGCACCTATACCCGGGAGATTTTTTACAGTTGCGGTGGTTAAAATTTTATCATTTATAAAAACACCTGCACGGCCTGCTGCCTTTTGAAACCGGATAACAAAAAAGCCGTTAAAACCGGCGCTTTTGCCCCAGCCCTGGTATATACGATGAGCCGGATTGTACCCATAAATTTCACCGTGCTGCGCATCAACTTTAATATAACCCTCGTGGTAATCGCTATTGGGCTTAACCAGCAAATACAGGCTATCAGCCCTATCCATGGTAAACTGCATTATACCACAGCGCGGGGTGGCTGTTACAGCGGCTTGTATTTGATATTTAGCTAAATTAACCTGGTATAAGTAAGGCGTAAGCAGTTCATCTGTATGTTTAAATGAGGTTTGATAACCGGTTGTTTTTAATTTACCTGTTATGGGCATAATGGTAAAGCTGCCATAATCCTGTGTACATGAACCGCTTAACCAATGCGAGCCACGCAAGCCATAAAACAGGCTATCCTTGTATAAATACGGGGGTACGCACTTGTTTTCGGTTGCCTGTGTTTCTGGTGTCCATTGCGTCATGGCAAATGGCGTGGTTACTGCGGGTATGGTATTAGCCTGTGAGGCCGCATAGCCCGAACCATGTTTTAATGCCGAGGCTGTTGTAGCAACAGCAGTACCCGCCAATGGTTGCACATATTTAACCACATCCTGGGCGAATACTGATGTAGAAACAATTGACAGCACCAGCGTGAAGTATTGCGGAAGGCATTTATAAATAGCTTTTGAAAGCATCATTTTTATTATTTGATGTTGGAAATTTTGATTTTTAATTTCTGTTTACCCCGATAAAGGCCAAGGCTTGCTATGTCACTAAATTTTTAGAAATATCTTGTTTCGATATAAAAAGTACAGTAAAGCAAGTTGGATAGCAACTATGGCTATAGCCTGCCACACTGCCTGCCAAACCGGGGATACATATTGAATAAGGCCCCAAAAAAAATAATGAGCGGTATGTTGAAAATCAATCATTCCTTCGGATGCAAGATAAATGAGGATAGAATTTACGCCGATAATCACAAACGGGAAAGCCCACTTACGATAACCAGCTACATCAATAACCAGGTAAAATACCGACAGGAAAATCAAACTCCAACCACCAACAAACAAAACAAAGGAGCTGGTCCATAACCGTTTATTAATAGGAAATGTTAAATCCCAGAGAGCCCCCACTGCAATCAACAGTAAACCTGCTATAAATAAGGCGACTCCCTTTTCCCACATGGGCCATTTTATTGATTGGTACTTTAAAAACTGACCTGTAAATATGCCCAACATTGCTGTACCAATGGCGGGGATAGTTGATAATACTCCCTCGGGATCGTGAATTTTATCGTGCAGCCTGCCGGGAAGCAGTAATCTATCGACATATGATTCAAGACTACCATGCATGGTTAAAACACCTGAACCATAACCCGGTACCGGAATAAGCATCATAGCTGCCCAATAACCTAATAACAACGCGGCAAACCAAACAAGCTGTTGCCTTACCGAAAAATTTAAATAAATGAGCCCCGCAAAAAACCATGCTAAACCTATACGCCCCAGCACACTTGCAAAACGGGTTTGCTCGTAACCGTTCCATTTAAAAAGGCCGTTAACAACCATCCCCAGAAAAAGCAATATCAAGGTACGGCGAAGCATAGCAAGGTAGATCGTCCGTTTATCGGCCTTTGGTAAAAACTGTGCATCGTTTACATTGGCCTTTATCATTTTATTGTGCATGGAGTAAGGCATAGATACTCCGGCTATAAATAAAAACAGCGGGAAGATCATATCATAAAATGTAATACCGTTCCAATCAGTATGGTGCAACTGGCCCGACATCCATAGTAAAACCGGCCAGTTGGTGGCCCTTGCAAGTGCATGCACTACCCCTTCGCCACTCATTATCCAAAACATATCAAACCCACGTAATGCATCTAACGAAAGCAGCCTTGGTAATTTAGCTGCCTTACTTTTCTCATTATCGGTATTTACAAGCGGACTGGGCACTTCTGATTTATTGGGCATATACCTAAAAATTAATTTACATCGTTGCCAATAGTGGCCCTGTACTTTTTATAAAATTGCTTTGCCAACAATATACTGCCGCCATTGGTAATAGTTGGAAACTGCTTTTGCGTATTTACCCATGCCCACTCCCAATCGCTTATTGATTTATCAAAAGCTGCGGCATCCATCGGTTTCCCGTTTTTTAAAGCTGATTTTGCTTCAACGAAAAACTTCTGCCATCGCACCTTATAAAAATCATTTAATAAACCGCTCCATTGGCGGCAGGAGTATTCATGCAGCGGGCTTTTTTCATCGCCCCAAAGGGTGATCAAATTTCTGGCGTTACGTTCATAAATTGCCTTTTCGGCCGGTGTTGTGCCACAATTACGGGCATCGGCAAGCCATCGGCCCAGTAAAAAATCTTTTCGGGTTGCCAAAAGCGCATCCATATCACTTATCAATTGCAGATATTGAGTACTGTATTTATCAAAGTCGGTAATGTTTTTATCCTGGTAGGCCTTTACCCATTTTTGTTGCAGCGGACCGGCATAGTTTGCCAGTACCTGCCGTGAAACATCTACCAGATCGTATTGAAAGCCATCGCTTTTAGTACAAGTGGGTATTGCCTCTATCATTTCATCCCAGGCGGGTAGCAGGTCTTTACGTTGATAGTTTAATTTGGTTCTTGTCCATACGGCTACCGAATCAAAGGTTGGCCTACCGGTTATAATCGACTCTGATGCATCGCGAATATCCTTACCGTTGTAAGCCGTTTGCTTTAATACCTGCCATGCTTTAACCGTATGTTCGTTTACGCTGCCATAGCGATTTAAAATGTACGATTTGAGCCAGCTATCTAATTCAATTGGCTCATTACGCCAGGTATTATCGGCCATCAACTCATATAAAACCGGATTTTGTTCAATCCCTTCCATAGTAAGGCCAATACCTTCCAGTTTGCCGGCGGCAGTATCTTTAAGTGCAAGTGCCGGGCCTTCCGCTACGCCTTCCATCCTTCCGAACATGCCAATGTTACCGCCAAAATTGTGCAGCATATTCCAGATCCATGGTTTACCGTAATAAGCCTGGGTACGTTTCCAAACGGGTTCTATTTCTGTGGCCAGGTCAAGCATAATCATGTGATCATTAGGCACAGCTTGCAATAAGGCTTTTATTTGAGGGGTTTTCCAAAATTTGCGGTCGCTGTAAAAAAGCCAGCCCTGCATTACCCATATAGCTTTAGGGTCGGCATTGCTCATAGCCTGGTAAACCCGCGAACCCAATGCCGATAAATAAGCAGGATCATCGGTAGGCGGTTCATTTTCGTTAAAGGTATCGGCCGAGTATAGATGATCTGTACCATATAAACGGGTTTGGGTTTCTAAAAACTTACGCCCAATTTGGTTAAACAACGGGTCCTCGGTATCCAGTATATAAGTATCACCAAAACCATTGTTCCAGTTGGTCTTTTTTAATTTCGATTTTGGGAAGCGTGTACTAAACGCGGCCGGCACATGGCCGGTAAATGATTGTAAAACGGGTTTCATACCAAGCGCCCTTTCACGTTGCAGTATCTTTTGCTGTAAATCGCGGTGACTTGTTATCCAGCTAACAGGTAGTGGCCCGCCCCAGCCATCCAGGTTACCCATCCAAAACCATGAAAAATAAGCCGGACCACAAAAAAACGACTTCAGATCATCATCTGTAAAGCCCATATTTTTATAAACCTCGTACCAGGTGTACTCCTGCCCTGTTAAAGCAAGCGGCATATCAATGCCGTGCAAAGCCATCCAGTCAATTTCTTTTTCCCATCGTTTCCAATCCCACCAGCTCATGCTGTAGTTGTAGGTACAATAATTAAGGTAATAGCGATATTGATAGGGTGTGTTTTTACGCACCTTTGCACTTACCAGAGGCAGTTTTACCGGCAAATTTAAATTGGTACCGTTCCAGGTTACCTGGCAATGGCAATATTGGGTTAAATAATAATATAATGCCGATGCTACAGCTACGCCATTGTTGCCCCTTAACACAATTTTATTGTTAACGCTCTCTATTTCAAAAACATCTTTACCATTTATGGCGGCGATTTCTTCTACCTTAAAATGCATGGATATTTCGGGTACTACACGGCCTATTAACGCGTATGATGCAGCCTGGTTTACCTGGGCACTTACAAGCTGGCAGGTAAAAGGTAAAATAACAAGCAGCGCAAAAAATCGCCGGGCAAGCAATCTATTTAGTAGCATATAAAGTAATTACATTAGAAAACAAAAAACGGTAAAAAACAAATACAGGCCGTACAACGGCCTGTATTTATTAAACAATAGCAATTAATAACCTGGGTTTTGTACCAGTTTTGGGTTTAACTGCATTTCTGGTCTTGGAATAGGAAAAATGCGTTTGTTGGGATCAGCATCTGTTTTTATGCCCCAAGGTTTTTCGAACTGACCATAGCGGATCAAATCGTTACGGCGCCACATTTCAACAGACAGCTCGCGGCCGCGCTCATCTAAAACATCTGATAACGTTACAGCGCTTAAGGCAGCAGCTTTGGCACGCGCCCTCACCTGGTTAACCAATGATAAAGGCGAATCGCCGTTGGTTGCGGTTGCACCACGTAAAATAGCTTCGGCTTTTTCTAACAACACATCGGCATATCTAAACATAGGTACATCATTACCCTGGTTACGATCGATACTTAAGCTATCCGGATAAAATTTGTTGTTTCGGTAACCTTCTTCGTTGGCCAGCTCATCATTGCCGATATCAAAAGTAGCATTGTTTTTCCATACAATATCCGGCGTAAACTCCAATTGATGTACCACAACAGCCGTGGGATAAGGGCCGCTGTAACTTGCATCTAACCCAATATTGGTAGTTGTAATGTTTATTGGTGTACCATCATTATTATACTGCTTTCCGGTCAAATATTGCTTTTTACGGATATCATTGGGGTCATTAAACAAAGCATAGTATTCTTTGTAGGTATACATAGGGCCATCCGGCGTGTAAGGCATTTTATATTTATCCTTTAAATTGGGATTAAGCGTCCACCGGGAGTAATACTGTCCCTGTGCCTGTACAGCATCAAAAGGTATTGCAAAAATAAAATCTTTAATATCGGGCCCGTTATTAGGCTTAAACATGCCCAAATAATCGGCATCCAAACCATATTGAGCGCTTTTTATAATATTATCGCACATGGTAACCGCATCCTGGTATCTTGGCGTGCCAATGTAGTACTGCGCGTTCAGATACATTTTTGCCAGTATGGCATAAGCCAATCCTTTAGTTGGCCTGCCGTAAGTGGTAACGCCTGAAGTTCCGCTCAGATCAGGAATTTGTGCCAGCAATTCGCTTTCAATAAATGCAAACACTGTTGCCCTGGGCTGTGTACCCAAATTGGTAGTATCGCCAAAAGTTTTGCTGATGGGTACATTACCAAAAAGGTCCATCAGGTAAAAGTATGATAACGCCCGCATGGTTTTAATCTCTGCAACAGTTTGCTTTTTGGCATCACTCGCTGGTGTAGCATTAAATAATGATAACACCTGGTTGCATAAACTGATGGTTCCGTACCCACCCGACCAGCAGGTTTCTATCATGCTGTTATCGGGTGTTACGGTATGCAAATTCACGGTTGAATACGTACCCCCGTCGAGCCAGTTACCGCCGCGCGCTACCAACACGTTTTCGTCGGTGCTTAAATTTTGCAGTAACCAATACTGCCTGGATGGAGCTCCGCGAAACGAGGTATAAATAGGCCCCGTAGCTGCCACATATTGCGCGGGTGTAGTTGGGAAGTTAGCCGGTGTAAGCGCCGACTTAGGTGTAATATCTAATTTGGTACAGCCAGAAAAGTAAACTGCCCCTATCACCATGGCAAAAAGACCAGGTTTTATATATCTTTTTAAATTATTCATGTCAGTTAGGTTAATGGTTATTATAAATCAACTTGTACACCTGCAAGGAAACTCCTTGTTTTTGGATAAAAATTATTACTATCCACCCCAATAAACTGGCCGCTGGCCTGGTTATCGATGTTCAAATTCAACTCGGGATCAACCCCTTTGTATTTGGTGATAATAAATAAGTTGGTACCGGTAACATATAAGCGTATACCATGTACATAATTGCCCGGAACCGTTATTTTATATGCCAGCGTTGCATTACTTAACCTTATAAATGCTCCACTCTCCAGGTACCGTGTTGAATATAAATTGGCATTAACATCATTACCCGGCTCGCTTAACGTTAAAGTAGGTACACCATGCGCTGAAGCCTGGGTTGGCTGGTTAAAGCTGGCTAATGAGGCGTTCATGATCTTGTTACCACCCTGACCTCTGAAAAAGAAATTAAGACTGAATTTTTTATAAGTAAAATCGTTACCAAAACCAAAGGTGTATGTTGGCTGTGCATTACCAGCGTATGTTTGATCTGTACTTTGCGGAGTTGTAGTTGGTTTACCATCAGCACCTAAAAACGTAGATACACCATTTGTACGGCCCAGATATTTTAATGTGTAAAACTCACCCAGCGGATAACCGGCTTCAATAATAGAAACCTTTATACCGCTTTGGCCCGGCCCTTCAGGGTCGCCGGCGTATATTTTAGACAGATTTGGCGCAAGGGCTGTAATTTTGTTTTTATTAAACGAAATGTTGCCGTAGCTGCTCCAGGTAAAATCTCCGGATTTTATTGGGGTTCCGTTAAGCGCAATCTCGACACCTTTATTGGTCATACTGCCAACATTTTTCACTGTGGTACCTACAAAGTTGTTAATTAACGATACAGGTACAGTCGTTATCATATTGGTTGTTTTTTTGTTGTAAACATCAACCGAACCACCAAGACGCCCTTGAATTAGCGAAAAATCTATACCTCCATTAAGTGTAGCAGTACTTTCCCATTTCAAATCTGGGTTAGGGTTTTGTGTAACACCTACTGCGCCAATATAAGCACCATTATAATAAAAACTACCTGTAGTACCATAAATCGTTAATGGCGTGTATGACGAAAAGCCCAGCGAATTACCGGTTTTTCCGTAACCTACCCGCAATTTTAAATCATCGAATAATGATTGGGATTTCATAAAATCCTCATCGATAATGCGCCAGGCGGCTGATGCGGCCGGAAAATAGCCCCAGCGATTGTTAGTACCAAAAGCATTTGAGCCATCGCGGCGTAACGAGGCTTGTAAAAGGTATTTACCCAGGTAGCTGTAATTTAACCGCGAATAAAATGATATTAAACGTAAGGTTTCGACCTGAACCGACCCAAAATCACTGCGAAGCCCTGTTTGATAACCCAGGGCAAGGTTATTTGATCCGGTAGCATCGGAAGGAAAATTTTGCGCTGCCGCCTGAAAACCATTACCTGTGGTAGTTTGGTCAATAGAATAGCCAAACAAAGCTTTAAAGTCATGCTTATCATTCCATTTATGCGAGTAGGTTAAATAGTTTTCAAATAACTTTTTGGTATCCTCATAAGTTGACCGAACAGCTTTACCACCAAGGCCTGGCGCAAGTTCTGATGCCGAATCGTAATAGGTATTGTTATCGGTATTGGTTTCCTGGTAGGCTACGTTAAAATTGTAAAGCAGGCCGGCAGGTAATATCAACTCGCCCCTTACATTCCCCAGCAGCAGGTTAATTTTTTGCTTATAGGTATCGTTGGTGATAAGCCCTACCGGGTTGTAACCCAATTTTAAAGTAGGGTCGTTGTAAAATGTGCCATCGGCATTATAAATGGTACGGGTAGGTAAATACTGTACAATTGATTTAAACAATCCAGGGCTTTGTCCGTTAGCGGTTGATAGCGGAATATCATTAACCAGTAAGTTTGAATTAGTAACTGAATTACTTAATGAGAAATCAAGCTTCAGTTTATCGTTAAGGGCCTTTTGTGAGATGCTAAGTCGCCCAATAACACGCTTTAAATCGCTGCTTTTAACTATACCCTGGTTATCCAGGTAGTTTAAACTTCCGTTATAGGTTGTTTTATCGCTCCCTCCGCCAAAAGAAAGATTATGGTTTTGAGAAACGCCTGTATTACGCTCAACTGCCTTTTGCCAGTCGGTATTACCACCGTTATCATTTGCGGGGGTAAAACTTTGCCCATTGGCTTTTACATAAGCTCTAAGCTGATCCGCAGTGGCAACCTGAAACTGGTTTGATACCTTTTCTATGGATGCATATCCATTATAAGTCATCCTTAACTGACCTGCTTTTGCTTTTTTAGTAGTAACAATAATTACACCGTTTGTAGCCCGGGTGCCATAAATTGCAGCGGCAGAAGCATCTTTCAATACATCTATCGAAGCAATATCCGATGGTGCTATCAAATTAAAGTCGGCACCGGGAACGCCATCTATCACATAAAATGGAACTGAGGCCGCGCCTGCCCTTATTGATGACGGGCCACGAAGTGTAACAGAGGCTTTACCATTAGGATTACCATCGTTAGTGATATTTAAACCCGCTACTTTACCTTCCAATAGATCGGCAGGGGTTGATACCACACCCGCGTTAAATTGTTCGGCCTTAACGGTAGCAATGGAGCTAGTTAATTCTTTTTTGGTAGTAGTACCGTAGCCTATTACCACTACTGTTGATAATGAATTGGCAGATGGCAATAAGGTAACTTTTACAACTGTTTGCTTACCCACAGTTATTTTTTGGGTATCAAAACCAATGTAAGAGAAAACCAGTACAGCGCTCTCGCTGGTAACCTGTACTTTAAACTTACCATCAATATCTGTTACCGCGCCAGTTGCAAGGCCTGCTATTTTAACAGAAACACCTATTAACGGCAGGCCTTTATCGTCAACTACCGTACCTGTAATAATTGTGGGCGGCGGCAGCTCTACCTTTTTTTCTGCCACTGGCTTTGGTGCAGGTTTAACCAACAAGCTTCCTTCAACTTCGGTATAGGTAAACTGGTTGTTCAGTAATACCTTTCTTAAAACCTCTTCAAGCTTTTCCTTTCGGGCGGTTAGGGTTACTTTAACATCGTTATCAATATTATTGCCGGTATACATTATCCGTACACCTGTATTTTCTGCAATACGCTCCAGCGCATCAGAAAGTGGCATTTTTTTCAATTTAAGGGTAACTGGTTTTTCCAGTACACTTTGCCCGTATGAGTTATCGGCCATGGCAATGGACGATAGCGAACAGACAACTAATAAAATAATCGCATTAATCTTCATAACGTATGTTATGGCTCGAAAGAATCTTTCAAGTATGGTTTTTTTCATATTTTTGCTATATTAAAGTGTTATAGGTCAAGCTGGAACGTGCTATGGTTCGTGAGGCCTCCTGCATGCTCCATTTATAAATCTTTGCATTTTATTTCCTCCAAAACTGGCCCGGCCATTTTGGAGGATCATTTTTCTTTCCACTGGGGTTTAATTCATAGCAGTTATAATTTAGGTGTCAAACATTTATGTGTCTATAATAATTGGTATATTAATTACATCCCTTACCTTTTAAGGTATAAAAGCTATCTTCCTTTTGCACATGCGCATTTATAAGTGCCGCCATCAGCTTTAATACTTTTTGTAGTGGCATATTATTAAAATCGGCATATAAAGTACAGTTAAGTAGATTTTTATCGGCCTTAATAACCACATTGTATTTGCGCTGAACATCGGCCAAAACATCAGATAAAGGTGTATTATGGTATTGCAGTTTACCTTGCTGCCAGCTTATAACCAATGAAGCATCATCAATTTTCTGGGCCACCAGTGTTTCGTTGGTTTTGGTGTACACCAACTGCATATTGGGTGTAAGCAAAACCGGTGGATGTTTTACAGTAACGCCCTTAGCTATCACCCCCACCTTACCGCTTACTACCGTTACTTTAATGGCCTTATCTTCTTCATAAGCCTTAACATTAAAGCTGGTACCCAATACCGTAGTATTAATTTTGCCCGAGTGAATAATAAAGGGTTTGCTGCTATTGTGCGCTACTTTAAAAAAGGCTTCGCCTGTGAGGGTAACTTCCCTTGTATTTTGCTTAAATTTATCAGGATAGCTTAAACGGCTGCCTGCATTAAGGCAAATGGTGGTACCGTCAGATAAACTTATCATTTTAAGCTCGCCATTCAACGCTACCGTTTCCTGGTAGGTAACAGGATCTATCCAGTTATCCAACTGCTTTCTAAAAACGTAGCCAGTGCAAAAAACAGCGGCAACAGAAGCAGCTAATGCCATTTTTAGTAATAGCTTACGCATTGGAAATACCTGTTGGGGCGTTTTGGTTATACGCTCATGAATATTTTTAAGCATCTCGCCAGATGCATACTCATTGAGCATGATCTTTTTTTCGAGTACATCTTTACTAAATCCTTCAAGCGCAATAAGGTATAATTCTGAAATGTCGCCCTTAAGGTAATCGGCAAGCCAGCTCCTGTCATTGGGGGTTAAGTTTTCAGTTTTATAAAGCCTTTCTAAGCGTTCAACAACAGTTTCCACAGGTAATTTTTATATAAATACGCCGGGAGTTTAAAAACGGGGGGATGGTTTTACAATTATTTTCAAAAAAAGGCTGAGTAATCGACAAAATAGACATAAGTAGCTAATAATCAATATATTAAAATATAAAAAAGCGCAATAGATCGTTAAATCTATTGCGCTTTTTTATCTACATATATCTATCTTACTGATCGATGCCTATCCAACAGCATACCAACAGAACGCCGGCGGTCTTCCACTCGGCCTGGTGTTCGTGAATATGGTTTTTAACGGATACAACCGCGTGCCCCAGGTACTCTTTAACAGTATGTTTGGAGAGGTTTAACTTTTCGGCGGCTTCCTCATAAGTTTTACCTTCTAACTTGCAAAGGGTAAATACTTTTTTACGTTGAGGCGATAGCTGGTTAATAGCCTGATGTAGTAAATAATACTGATCATCCATTTGTTGCAGATGGCTGTCCTCCTGTTCCATTTCGGCAAAGGGCATAGTATTAACCACTACGGCTTCTCTTAATTTTTTACGCAAATGAGAGATCGATTTATTAAAACTCAGTACAAACAACCATCCGCTTACAGATTGCTCCGCCTTAATTTCGGCACGTTTTTCCCATAAGGCAATAAAAATATCCTGCAAAATATCCCGGGATACATCATCATCTTTGGTAAGCTTAAAAATGTTACG
The DNA here is from genome assembly GCF_014205845.1 of Mucilaginibacter cryoferens. Classification (GTDB taxonomy): domain Bacteria; phylum Bacteroidota; class Bacteroidia; order Sphingobacteriales; family Sphingobacteriaceae; genus Mucilaginibacter. The sequence continues at coordinate 287,066 of NZ_JACHCR010000002.1, read as the reverse complement.
ATAAATGGCATGATGATACTTTTGATAAATCGAATCAAATGCACCGATATCATCAGCATGTAAACCAAACACTAAATCGTTATCTTCACTCATTAAACTAAAATATTAAATATCAATTATTTAATAGTTAACAACCTGCAGTTATTTATTGTGTAAAATACAACTATTTATTTATTGCTAAATATCCTTCTTAAAGCCAGCTTATTGAAACTTTAAACAATCGGCAGTTTATAGCGTTGCAATTACCGGTAAAATTTAGGATAGCTAATTAAAGCTTTTATAATTGGTATCCCCCATTTTAATTGAGGGGTTAAAAAAGCCACGCTTTTTAGCAAAAAAGCATGGCATAGTAAAATCAAATAAATCAATAATCAAAACTTTTTATAAAGTGGCATCAAATTACAATTTAACTGTAACTGGCAGATATTTGGCTATCAGGTCTTCGTAATATGGCTTTAACTCCGATATTACGGGTGGTTTTGGGCTTTTGGAGTACAGATCATACGGATTAAATTTATCAACCCATTTAAACATCTCCTGATCATGCGCGTTCAATAAGTGATCGTACGCTTTTTCACGATGCTGTGAGTAAAACGAGTGGTAACGGATCATATATAAAGCTTCCTCGGGCAGGTAATCTTTTGTGATGTGGTACAGGTACTCATCGTGCCCCCATGACATATGTATGTTATCTAACCCGCACTGGTGAGTATAAACGCCATATTTGGTATTGTAGCGCTCATCATCATTATCGGGGTTGGCTGCAAAAAACTCCTGGTAAACTATTTTATCAGAAAACTTACATCCCACGGGGAAAGAATCGCCTACTACGTTCCACTGCGGCTCGCCAAACAGGCACAGTACCTTACCTAGATCGTGAATAAAACCGGTTAGTACAAACCAATCCGGATGCCCATCGGCGCGGATAGCTTCGGAAGTTTGTAATAAATGCTGCAATTGATCGAGAGAAATATCCGGATCAGATTCATCAACCAATGTATTTAAATACTCCATTGCTCCCCACCACGGCATTTCCATTTTATCGAACTGCAAAAAATTGGCCTTTTTTGCCAATACATTACCATAGGTTTGGTAGGTATGGTTAAGCCTGTAAAACTCCCTTACCGGGTTGTCTTCGGCATCGTTATAAACCCTAAAATCATCTTTGGCTTTGGCGGTACCTGGTTCGGGGTACCGGTTTAATACATCATCTTCCCATACGTCAAGACTTGACAATGGCGACATCTCTTTTTCAGTTAACTTTTCCATATCGAAAACCTTATATTAAATAATAAGCGCCGTTTAATTGACCTTTATTGTTACCATGCAACCTTACAACAAGCATTAACAATAGCGCAACGCGGCAAATAAGTTTTTAAATTGAGCTGTGCTTAAACACACAGTTTAGCTTTATAATGATTTAAAATTGACTAAAAAAAACGAGCCATTTGCATTAACCAGTGTATTTATTTACGTAAACGATTACGTATTTCGCTATCTCGTACGTATTTTATTTTTACTTTTTCCGGGGATCTGAATGTTTTTGAGCGATAACCGCGTTATGCCATGCAACACAACTACCGGGAGCGATTTAACCTGCGGTATTTTAAGACCGTCGACAGTTAATCCATCTACATCATGAAACACGCAGGCAGCCCTAAAATCAGTACCAGGGCAGCTTAAGGTTACATTTTTAAACGTTACCCCTACCACATGGCGGGCGTAAAAGCCCCAGGCCGGCAATTCGCCAAACATCGAAAACTCGGGGTAGTCATGCGGGTTTTCGGGTATCGAGGCTAACGAATCGAGGCTAACATGGGCTACCGTTTTACTGGCATCGCCATGGTACACTATTTTAATATTTTGGAGGGTTACGTTTTTTACCGGATGCCCTGGCAGCCCAGCAATGGATGAAGGGAAGATGTTATGATTTCCTTTAACTTCGGGCCCTTCCATCGGGTAACCCTTATCGGGTTTGCCTTTGGGTACATCTACCGTTACATTGCTAATGCGGACGCCATTGATGCTGCTTACAACGGCATCTTTATTGCGATGGCCAAGGCGGATAAAAATGGCATTACCTGTATTTACGGCCTGGATATTACTGATATCAATATCTTCCATCACTCCCCCATCAACACACTCTAATGCAATAGCCGAGCGGTAGGTATCGTAAATTTTAACATCCTTTATGGTTATTTTTTTAAAACCTCCCCACGAGGCCGTGCCCAGTTTAATACCGCTGGCACTTGATCTGATGGTGCAGTTTGCCACATAAATATTTTCGCAGCTGCTATTCCTATCGCTCGATTTCAGGCAGATCCCGTCATCATCGGCATTAAAAAAGCTGTTGGTAAGTTTTACGTTTTTACAATCAACCAGGTCTATACCGTCGTTATTCCAGTAAGTGTTGCTTTCTACTTTTATACTGTCAATAACCATATCTCTGCATTGCCTGTAATCCTGCACCCACACCAGGCCGTTTTTCATGGTTACACCTTTTATCACAATACCAGCACAATTAAAAAAACCAATAAGTTTAGGCCGGTTTGGTTCCTCGGGCTGAGTTTGCCCCCACGGATTTTCTTTTTGCCACAACGAGTCTCTTAATTTACCGGCCTTCAGCATGGCGAAAACATCTTTCAGCAATTCGTCACCATTACCATCAATTGTTCCCTTACCTGTAATGCCTATATGCTGTACATCTTTGGCCACTATTAATGGCGATGCATGGCCCTCGCCATAATCAATTCTTTTTGCGCTGCCCAGCAACACCGCGTTTGCAGCCAGGTTTAGCGTAACATTTGATCTTAAGCTGATAACACCCGTCAAAAACTTCCCGGCTGGTATATATACTGTACCGCCGCCCTGCGCGTTAGCATCATCAATAGCTTTTTGAATACTGATAGCGTTATTGGTAATACCATCGGCTTTGGCACCATAAGCGGTAATGTTAAATACTTTTTGCTGCGTATAACCGGCAAAGGGCATTGCAAGCAATGCCAAAAAAGGAAGAATTTTCATTATAAACTATTATTAAGGAAAAAAAATCAAGCAGGCTTATCGCCTCCGGTGCATGTTGTACACGAAGGTTTTTATTTTTTACATTAAACATCTAAATTGTTAAACTTTTAACTTAGTTTGCGGCAGTGGCGTACATTTATTTACGTAAACGTTTGCATAAAAGCCGCTATATTAGTAAAACTATACGTTATAAACTCCGGTATCCGCAATGGGTAACATTAACTTAAAAGAACTTGCATTGGCACTAAACCTGTCAACCGCCACTGTATCAAGGGCGCTTAGGGATAGTCATGAAATAAGCACCGAAACTAAGAAGAAGGTTTTAGAACTCGCAAAAAAATTAAATTACGAACCCAATCCTTCGGCCAGCAACTTGCGGAGCCAAAAAAGTAAGACCATAGCGGTAATAATACCCGAAGTAACCAACAACTTTTTTTCGCAGGCTATTAATGGTATTGAAGAAATAGCCCGCCAGCACGATTATCACGTTCTAATTTATCAAACCCACGAAAACAGCGAACTGGAAATAGCTTTTATGCGCCGCTTATTAAGCGGCCGGGTTGATGGCATCCTGATTTCGGTAGCAAGCGAAACAAACGACGATCAGGATTTTAAAGATATCTTAAACGAATTGCCGGTTGTTTTTTTCGACAGGGTTAACGAAAATATTGACGCTGTAAAAGTAACCACCGACGATTACGAAAGCACCTATAAAGCTACCACGCATTTAATTGAATGCGGCTGCCGTAAAATTGCCTACCTAATGGCGCTTAATAACCTTAGCACCGGCAAAAAACGTTTTGCAGGATACCTGGCTGCGATGAAGGATAATAACGTTACCGAAAATGAGGCTTTAATAATACCCGATAGCAATAACGACGACGACAACTACACGCACATCAAAAAGCTATTGCTTGATGAAAAACCCGATGGTATTATTACATCAATTGAAAACTTGGCGCTGCCCTGCTATTATGCCTGCAGAGACCTTAAGCTCAATATTCCCCGCGATGTAAAACTCATAAGCTTCTCTAACCTAAAAACCGCGCCGCTTTTAAATCCATCGCTCAGCACCATTACGCAGCCCGCTTTTGAAATGGGAAAAGAGGCGGCCAGCATTCTTTTTAAAATATTGAATAAAAAGTATTTTGAGCCTAATGAAACACTGGTACTTAAATCGGTAATTATAAAAAGGGAATCAACCGGCTTTTAGGGTTGATCTATATGCCATTTTCTTGTTATATCTATTTCAATTTAGCTAATTCGGCCGGAGTTATTTTAAGAATAGTACCATGCCTGATACCTATTGGCAGGCTGATCTGATCCGAAATATCCGTCCAGTTTTTCAGATCGGTTGAAGTGATGGCACCGTATTTATGATCCATATATTTATCAAAATAAACCATCCATTTATTGCCGATACGCAGCGTAGTTGGCCCCTCGGCCCAATATTTACCCGTAATTGGCCCTTCGGGTTTTGAATACGGCCCGGTTAAGTTTTTAGCGTAGCTGATTTTGATATTTTTTTGAACAGGGTGCAATGTTTCATCTTTAAAAACCATTACAAATCTTTTACCATCTGGAACAATGGTTGCATCGATACTGCTGAAACCAAAATCGAAAAGCATTTTAGCGGGCGTATATGTTTTAAAATCTTTGGTGGTGATGTAATAAATACGATGATTGTACTTACTCTCTGCAAGGCTATCTGTTACCGGGAACAAGCCATCAACAGATGTTGCCCAATAGATCATATATTGCTTATTAGCAGCATCGTAAGTTATCTCTGGCGCCCAACAGTTACGGGCACCCGCCTGCTGCTCCATAACGGGTAATTGCTGTTGTGCAGACCAATGTACCAGATCCGGCGAAGTGGCGTATCCTATCCCCTTATCTTTCCAGCTATCTGTCCACACCATGTGAAACAAGCCATCGGCACCTTTGATAATACAAGGATCGCGCATGAGCTTATCATTTGATACCATGGGCGTTAAAAAAGAGCTGTCGTTTTTAAGGGCGCTCCATTTAAAGCCATCATCGCTATAGGCTAAATGCAAACCATCCTGCCCGTTATCTTTAAAATAGGCAAACAGGTATACCTCCTTTTCACTTTTAACCTGGGCATTTGCCAATACGGCAACCGATAATAAAAAAATGAGAATGCCTTTCTTTAACATAACGCTAAAATAATTATTGATTGTATATAGCCGCATCTTCAGCAACAAAAAAACACAAGGTAACAAAAATCGCAAAAGGCAAAATCGACTACGTTATTTATCAACTACTTTGAATGAATATTTACCCGAGCCGCCTTTAATTACCGCCTTTCCGTTTTCGAATCCTATAAATTTTAAACTGTTGCTGGTTGTTATTTTTTTATCTCCTTCGGTAATTACACTACTTTTTTTAGCCGGCAGGTAAATAACGGCGGTGGTATTAACAGGAATTATAGTATTCATAAAAAAAATACCGCCAATTTTCTTCCACTCGTTGCTAATATTGCCGTATGGAGATTGGTAAGTTACTTTAACATGGTTTACGTCCCCTACCGGCTCCGGACGGATAATGATCTGGCGAAAACCTGTTGATACCGTATCTGATCTGATACCTCCAAGGCCGCTATAAAACCATTCCATTAAGTGGCCCAGCATAAAGTGATTATTGCTCGATATCCTATTACCCTGCCACGATTCTGTAAGCGCTGTTGCCCCTTGTGCAAGCTGGTAGCCGTAACCCGGCACATCAGAACGGTTGTTCATATCAAATATCACATCAGACCTGCCCGCATCATCTAACACCCTTAATAAATAACGGTACCCTATATCGCCGGCAGTGATCCCATTATTATGGTTATGAATATCCTGTACAATATTAGCCACCACTTTGCTTTTATATTGGGTATCTACCAACCCCATGTAAACCGACATGGCATTGGCTGCCTGGCTGCCGGTACCATATTGGCTGGTTTGCGTGTTAAAAAACGTATTGTTATAAACCGCTTTTACTTTGGCGGCCAGGTTGATATATTTTTCTTCGTCTGCAGGTTTGTTAACTATCCGTGCAATTTTTGATAGCAGTGTTAAATCATAATAATATATGGCGGTACCTGTTATTCCGCGTGGCGTTAATTGCGAAGCACCCAAAGCACCGGGGCCTATGTCATACCAATCGCCAAGGCCAAAGTATAATATATGGTTCTCCGACTTTTTTTCGAGGTACGCAACATACCGCGTCATCATATCATAACTTTCTTCCAATACCTGTTTATCGCCATACCATTGATAAACATAATAAGGCAAGATTATACCATTACTCCCCCATTCCGGCGAATCGCGAAAGCCGCCATCAAACTCAACAAATTCGGGTGCAATATCGGGTATTAAGCCATCTTTGGTTTGAGCATTCATCATATCCCGCACTACTTTACGGCAAAGCGTAGCTATATCATAGTTATAATGTATAGAACTGCCAACCAGGTGGGCTTCCTCCAGCCAGCCCAATTTTTCGCGGTGCGGGCAGTCGGTAAAAATGCTTGCCGTATTGCTTTGTACCGCCCAGTCAATCAGCGTAAATATCTTGTTAAACAACTTATTGGAGCATGTAAATGAGCCCACCGTGGCGGCGCTGTTGCGGGTGTGCAGGCTTTTGATATCTACAATTTTGGGCAGCCGGTTGCTGGCAGGCTCCTTTTGAGGTACTGCCCCCTCTATCTGAATATATCTGAAACCGTAGTACATAAATTGCGGGTGCCAGATTTCTGTACCTTCGCCTTTAAGCGTATAATTAAAGTAAACGGGCGTACCAACCGGGGCTTGTAATACCAGCCCATTATCGTCCAGCAATTCGGCAGGGGTAATTTTCACAACGGTACCCCGTTTGCCCTTTACCGTTATTTGAGGTATGGCCGATGCGTTTTGGCCCATATCATATACCCAAACACCCGGCTTTGGCTGTGTTATTTTTTTAACAGTGAACTTATCGAAGATCTTCAACGGTTCTTCGGCCTGGGCTTCAAGCAACGAAGGGCCGGTTACCACAACAGCGTTTTTAAACAGCACATCGTTAAAACCGGGTTTATTCCAACCATTCTGACTTAAAGTAGCATCATAATCCTCGCCTCCGTAAATGCTCGAAAAAGTAACCGGGCCGGGAGCTGATTTCCAGCTTTGGTCGCTAATTATGTTTTGGGTTGTACCATCCTTATACTCTATTAGCGTACGGCAAATCATTTTGGGATAACCATAAGCACCCCGCAGTTTATGATAACGCTCGCCGGGAACATAATAAAATCCATTACCCAGCATTACGCCAAACACATTGCTGCCCTGCACAAGGTTATTAGTAATATCGAAAGAAACATATAAGGCATGTTTATCATACTGCGTCCAACCGGGATCTAAAAAGTGATCGCCTACCTTTTTCCCATTAATGCTTAAATCAAACTGCCCAAGGCCGGTAATAAATATGGTTGCTTTTTTAATTTGCCTGGTTACCTTAAACTCCTTGCGTATTAAGGGTAAAATATCTTTTCCTTTTGTCCAACGGCTGTCGTCGGGGTTGGCAATAGCCGGCACTATGCGTAAGGAGTCGGGCATTTGCTCATAGGCAATCCATTTAGCACCTTTCCAATCATCGGCAGATAAAAGGCCCATTTGCCATTTAGAAACTTTACTCCAGGCCGATGCATTGCCGTGATCATCCCAAACCATCAGTTTCCAGTAATAAATCTTTGCCGGCATTAATTTTTTGCCCTGGATAGTTACCTGGATAGATCTGTCAGACCTTATTTTCTTTGAATCCCAGATATTGCTTTCGTTTTTTTGCAATGCCTGCAAATCGTCGGCAACCAATATGCGGTAAGCTGTTTGTTTTACATTACGATGCTTTGAGTACAACATCCAACTTAACTGTGGATGTAATGCTGTAACACCAATTGGGGCATCCCTATATTCGCAACGTAATGACGAAACTGCTATCTGCGCCGATATTTTTGCCGACGCAGATAGCAGTAAACAAACTATAAAAACGCTTCTAAAACTTTGACTCATATCCTTTGGCTACAAAGCACTAAATTATTTCATTTTTCAGTTAGCGGATAACTATTTATCCCGTAAGTATACAACTACTTCAACTCCACCTCAAAACCTAAAACTTTCCAATCCGGTAAATGCGCAGGTTTTTTAATTACCAGGGCATCACCATTTTGTTGCCAGCTAATTTGATCAGTGCTACCCAGCATTTTTATCGACGCAATTTTTTTATCGTTTAGTTTTGAGTCTTTTCCTAACGATTTAATCACCACATCGCCATCGGGCACATTTAAACAAAAGGCATAAAGGGTATTGTCTTTGGTAGTAAATCTGATGTCTTTATCGCTGTACTTAATTCTTCCCTCGTTAAAATTACCGGCTTTAACATCGGCAGCACTGGCCGGTTTTTCTCCAAATATCTTCCACGGGCGGGTACCATAAATACCCTGGCCATTCGCGGCCATCCAATTGCCTATCTCATCCAGTGTTTTAAGCATATCGGGTTCGAGGTCGCCTTCCGGTGTTTGTACAATGTTGATGAGCAGATTACCGTTTTTGCTTACAATATCAACCAGCATCTGTAAAATATCTGTTGATGATTTATATTTTTGCCCGGTGCGGTAAAACCAATCGCCAATGGAAGTATCTGTTTGCCATGGATATGGGCTGATACTGTCCTGAACGCCGCGTTCCAGATCTTCGGCCCATTTACCGTTTGATGGCTCTTTACAATTGTAAACAGCGGTTGCTTTGCCCTTGTTGTATGATAAGTTACCGTTGTAAAAATTAGCCAGCATTTTGCGGCCTACCTCATCAAAGGGAAGCTTACTATCAGAATAAAGCAAATCGGGATGGTAAGTATCTACCAGTTCTTTAACATCGGCATACCACTCTTTCATCCATTCGGGATTGGTGGTTAACCAGCCATTGTCGCCGGGAGCGGCCTGGGTGTGGTATAAATCCTGGTATTGGGCATTGTAACCATCATATTTTACGCCTTTAAACCCACCCGCAGTATCGGCCCGATGAGCGGCCTGGAACCAGGTATAGCTGGCTGCCAAATGCTCTGATACACCAAAATACAATCCATTTTTTTTGGCGGCCTGCTGCCATATACCAACCACATCTTTATGCGGGCCCATATTTACCGCATTCCATTTGTGGATCTTCGATTTCCACAAGAAAAAATTATCGTGATGGCTGCCCATGCTCACAAAATATTTGGCACCCGTTTTCTTGTACAATGCCATCAATTTCTCAGGGTCCCAACGCTCGGCCTTCCAAAGGGGGATGATATCTTTATAGCCAGATTTCGACGGATGACCGTAACGGGCCAAATGATCTTTATAATCGTCGCTGCCTTCTTCATACATTTCCCTGGCATACCAATCGCCATGGCGCGGTACGGCCTGCGGCCCCCAATGTGCCCAGATACCAAATTTTGCATCCCTAAACCACTCCGGGTACTGGTATTGCTTTAAAGATTCGTCGGTTGGTTTGAAAGGGCCACTGTTAACAGGGAGCTCCTGAGCGCTAAGGCCTATCGCAAAGCCCATAGTTACGGTGGCAGCAATGGCCATCTTTCTAAACATTTGTTTACTCATCAGGTTAAGTTTATGTGGTTAAAACTGTATAAATAGCTATAGTGATAAATTTAAAACCGGCTTGTAATAAAGCTGGCCTTATAAATAATTGGTAATTCAAATAAAGGCTATTTGGGAAAGGCAATTAATAAAAAATTATCTTTTCTATAAGATATTTTATCATGATATCTGAATCATTCCTTATTTCGAGAATAAAACCTATTTAAAACCAGCTTACCAAATGAATTAAACTTTAGTTAATTGATACCATTTCCCTTTAATCGTTTTAATGATCAATTCATAACCATCTGTTACTTTTTTAGACCGGACATTGGATACACCCAGCTTTAAAGGCGTTTTTGACATAACGTGGCAATCGCCGCCGTTTTTTGAAAATATACCGGCGGTATTTACCTCCTTGTTTTGCCAGTTTATATTCACCACAAAGCCTCCTCTTGCAACCAGTCCTTTTACATCACCTGCGCTCCAGGCATCGGGGATGGCAGGTAGCAAATGCACAGCACCATCCTGGCTCTGCAACAGCATTTCGGCCAGGCCAGATGCGCCACCAAAGTTACCGTCTATCTGAAATGGAGGGTGGGCGTCAAACATATTGGGGTATAAGCCACCCCCTTCTTCATAATTATAACCGCTTTCGCCGGTGAGCCTTAACAGATCCTGATATAGTTTATAAGCATGGTTACCATCTAACAACCTGGCCCATAAATTTACTTTCCAAGCCAGGCTCCAGCCGGTACTTTCATCTCCCCTAAGCTCCAACGACCTTTTGGCTGCGGCGGCAAGCTCCGGCGTTTTTGATACCGATATTTCATTTGCCGGATAAACCGAATACAAATGCGATACATGGCGGTGATGGGGATCTGGCGATTCGAAATCTTTAAACCACTCCTGTAACTGGCCTTTGCTTCCTATCTGATAGGGAATTAGTTTGGCTTTAACGGCTATTAGTGTATCCCTAAAACCTGCATCTATCCCCAGCGTTTTACCGGCTTCTATTAAATTATCAAACAAATCGCGGATGATACCCATATCCATTGTGGTAGACACCGATACATCTGCAACTTTGCCAGGAGCATATATAAAATCATTCTCGGGCGACATAGAGGGCGCTGTTACCAGGTGACCACTGCTATCGGGCACCAGCCAGTTAAGTGTAAACCTTGCAGCGCCTTTCATTAAAGGATACGCGGTATCTTTTAAAAACTGTTTATCACCGGTAAACAAATAATGTTCCCAAAGGTGCCGGGTTAACCAATCGCCTCCCATTGGCCAGTTGGCCCATTTAGGGTCGCCATTTCCCAAATCACCAACAGGGTTAGCCAGTGCCCAGATATCTGTGTTGTGGTGGGTAACCCAACCATCGGCATGATAAAAATCTTTGGCAACGCCGGTACCCGTTACCGATAAAGCCTTAATAAGATCAAACAGTGGTTGGTGCATTTCAGACAGGTTACAGTCTTCTGCCATCCAGTAATTCATTTGCACATTAATATTACTGGTGTAATTAGAACTCCAGGGTGCGCGCAATTCTTTATTCCAGATACCCTGAAGATTGGCGGGTACTCCATGGGTGCGCGAACTGCCAATAAGCAAATAGCGTCCGTATTTAAAATACAATGCTTCTATACCGGGGTCTGTTCCGCTTTTGGCATAGGCAGCAAGTCTTTCATCGGTAGGTAAATTAACTTTACTGCCTGCGTTGTTATTTAGCGTTAATGAAACACGATTAAAATATTTATGAAAATCGGCAAGATGAGCAGCAAGCAGTTGTTTATACGGCTTTGTTGCTGCCTTATTCAAATAATTTAAAGCAATAGCATGTTGGTTTTTATCGGGACATTTGTTGTACCCGTTAAAGCTTGTTGCAGCCGATAGAAAAAGTGTAACCGAAGAAGCACCTTTAATAGTTATACCGCTTGTATCTGCCGTTATCTTTCCATCGTTACTTATTGCTTTAGCTAATAACTCATAACGCATACCTCTGCAGGTGTCACTATCGCGGTAAACAATTGGCTCTTTTTTACCTTCCACATAACTGGGTTCTACGTGTACCGGGGCTTTCCCCTTTAATACCAAGATTTTGCTGCCGGTTAATTGCTTGCTAAAGTGCAGCTGGCTGCTGGTATTAATGGCTAAATTTAATTGCCCCGGCCTGCTTGCAGATATTTTTATCACAATAACCTGGTCTGGTGCAGATGCAAAAATTTCTCTTTTATATAAAACGCCATTAACAGTGTAGCGGGTAGTAGCTACGGCGTTGCCTATATCCAGATCGCGATAATAAGCGGTAGGCTTTAAACCGTTAAAATTTTGTTTAATATGCAGATCTGCCAATGGTAAATAACTTTCGGAATACAGCCCCTGCATCTTTTTTACAAGATCATGAGCTAATTGAAAATCTCCTTTAAAAAGCGCGGCCCGTACCTTTTCCAGGTTTTGATAAGCATCAGGGTTTACATTTTGCCTAACAGGGCCGCCAGACCATAATGTGGCCTCATTAAGTTGAATTAACTCATCCTCCACATTACCAAAAACCATAGCACCCAGGCGTCCATTCCCCAATGGCAGTGCCTCTGTCCATTGCCCGGCAGGTTTTTTATACCATAACGTATTGTTTTGAGCACTTACGGTTAGCCCTGTAAATTGAAAGATTATGAGCGCGAAGAATGTGGCTTTTTTTACTGTAGTATTATATTTCATGTAAATAAATTTGTGGTAGAAACGGTTTGTTGGGCGTGAAGCTAAAATTGATCAATCAAATTAAGGCAATTGACCAACAAGTACCCCAAAAAAATTATCTTTCTAATAAGATATATTACCAAAGCCCCTTTACTAAGTTATTTTACCACAATATTCATTTTTTTAATAGTTTTATGAATAATTATGAAACCGCAATTACTTAAGGTTCCTTATGGGCCCGACCACTCCTTTGGTGTACGGAAGGAGATGTCACCCAACATCAATAACCGTTGGCACTATCATCCGGAGATTGAGTTGATCCATTTTCACAACGGGTTTGGGACACAATTTATAGGCGACCATATTTCGCAATTTGAGCCGGGCGATATTGTTTTGGTTGGCAGTAACCTACCTCACTTTTGGAAGTATGATGAAGCAAACTTTGAGCTACCTGCCGATACCAATCCCTATTCTACGGTTATCCATTTTTTTGAGAATTTTATGGGCGAACGCTTTTTGCATTTACCCGAAACAAGGCATGTTAAAATGCTGTTGGAAAAAGCAAAGCGAGGTATAGTGTTAAGGGGAAGTGATTCAAAAAACATAGGCAACCTTATCGAAAAGATCCATAACTCGGAAGGTATCAATAAAATAATCGCGTTAATTGAATGCATATCCGAATTTGCAAACTGCAAAAACATAACTCCCTTATCGTCATTAGGTTTTAAGTACGACTTCCCCGAATCGGAAAACAAACGAATAAATGCCATTTATAACCATTCGTTAAACAACTTCAATAAAAAAATTAAATTGAGCGATGTAGCCGAAATTGCAGGCATGACCCCAAACTCCTTTTGCAGATATTTTAAACATTATACAGGTAAAACCTACTCCGATTTTGTGATGGATATACGGGTTGGCTACGCCTGTAAGCTATTGATAGCCAACAAAACCAACATCAAACAAATATGCTTTGAAAGCGGCTTCAATAATTTTTCGTGCTTTCACCAATATTTTAAAAAAATAACTGGCAAAACCCCGCAGGCTTATCAACTGGAATATAAATAGGGTTGGATTTGCTGATATAATACCCTTTTCAATCTCTTTAATTATATGACCACCAACAAATTACCAAATTTAAATTAATGATGTTTAAAGCAGCCACTATTAAAGATATAGCGAAAGCGTTATCCATATCAACATCTACGGTATCGCGGGCTTTAAGCGATAGTTACGAGATAAGCCCTAAAACCAAAAAGAAGGTTTTGGACTATGCCCGCCAGATAAATTATCAGCATAACCCCATAGCAGCCAGTTTAAGAAGCCGGAAAAGTTACACCATTGGTATAATGGTTGCAGATGTAGCCAACAGCTTTTTTTCGCAAACCATTAACGGGATAGAGTCTGTTGCCTATGAAAAAGGGTATAATGTAATTATTACGCAAAGCCACGATTCGTACGATAGAGAGGTGATAAATATTGAACATTTGGCTAACCGGTCTGTTGATGGGTTGCTGATATCCATGTCGGCCCAAACTATTGATTACGCCCACATCAGCAAGTTACATGACCAGGGCTTGCCTATCGTTTTTTTCGACCGTATTATTGACCAAATTGACACCTATAAAGTTACTACCGATAATTTTAAAGCGGCCTTTGAAGCTACAGAACTGCTGATTAACAAAGGTTACCAAAAAATTGCCCACCTGGGCAATGCGCCTCAGCTATCTATTACTGCAGAAAGGGTTAATGGCTATAAAGCGGCTTTAGCTAAACACCATATTAATTTTGATGCCGACATTGTAAAATACTGCCATGAAGGCGGCAGAAATATTACTGAAGTAGAGGAAGCTATATTTTATGTAATGAGTGATGCAATAAAACCGGATGCCCTGTTTATTGCCAGCGACCTAATAAGCACCACAAGTTTAAGGGCATTAAATAAAATACCCGGGGTACAACAAATACCTATCATTGGCTTTTCAAACTCCGATGTGATCGATCTGCTGTCGCCCCGAATCTCTTACGTGCGCCAGCGGGCCTTTGAAATGGGACAGGTAGCTACCGGCATGCTTATTCAATTAATTGAAAGCAAATACCCTGTTTATGAATTTGACACCACTCTGCTTGAAGCCGAAATACACTGGATAACCTAATATTTAGCTGGTAATTGTTTTTTGCAAGTCGCCAGATAATATGATGTTGATATAATGCTGTACGGTTGCAGCAAAAGCGGCAATCTTCGTCAAATCGGTTCCCCAAAGCGTGCTATCCTGCAAGGCTTCAACTGCAACTGCTGTAGGGTTTGCGGTTTGCCAGATGTACGATAGTCGCTCAGCGCTTTCATCGGCAACCACATAAGTTGTACCATTGATATTTCCAGAATAACCTTCGGTTGAACTTACTGCCCGCATAAATACCAGGTAGGCAGCAAAGCCGATAGCCATAATATCCGGAACTTTCTGAAAGCGCTCGTGATAAGTTAATAACAAGGGCACCACCCTCATTTTAACTTTGGCTGTGTATTGTTGCGAGATATTGATCCATTTATGCGCTATCTGCGGGTTTCTGAACCTGTCGAGCACTTTAGTAGCAAACTCTTGTGCTTCAGATTGCGCCACCTCGTACGGGATGGCAACGGCAATCTCGGCCATTAACTGTTTAATGTATTTTAAAAACGCAGCATCCTCTATGGCATCCTTAACTGTATCGAAACCTAAACTAAAGGCTACTCCACAGCATAAAGTATGCGTTCCGTTGAGTAAGCGGAGTTTCAGTTCTCTAAAAAGATCAATATCCGGTGTTACTATAACTCCGGCATCAATCTGTTCAAAGCTTAAAATGTTTTTAATATGCTCATCACCTTCAATTGCCCACAAACGGTAAGCCTCGGCCGTTACCATTAGTTCGTCTTCATACCCGGCCAGTTTTTCAAATGCCAATTTATCGGCAGCGCCAGGCTTACCCGGCACAATCCTGTCTACTAACGAATTGCAAAAAAAATTTGCCTGGCTAAGCCATTCTACAAACCTATCTTCCAGTTTGTTATAAGCTGCTAATTTAAGTACGATATCTCTTAGGATACGACCATTATTGGGCAACAGCTCTGTGGGAATAATTACCAAGCCTTTTGTATCATCACCGTTAAACGCCTGGTAGCGTTTATGCAAAAATGCCAGCAACTTACCAGGGAATGATACTGGCGGCCTTAATTCAATACTTTCTTCGGTAAGCCTGATGCCAACCTCGGTTGTATTAGAAATGATAACTTTCAGATGCGGATTAGCTGCCAGGACCAGTATCTCGTCCCACTGCCTGCTCGCGGTTAAAACTTCACTTATCGCAGCACTTATAATGTTCTCCTCTATTTTGCTGCCATTTTCTATACCTCTTACCAATAGTGTATACAGGCCATCCTGGGTTTCAAACGGCTGCTCGTCGCCACCACTTGTTGATTTAACAACTACAACCCTCCCATTAAAAACGCCCTGTTTGTTAGCTTTATCTATCAGGTAATCGGGCAGGCCACGCAACAAAACTCCGGTGCCAAATTGTAGTACTTTTACGGGCAAATCAAACAATTTCCCGTTTGGTACCTGTACAATTTCAGTGTTTATTTCTTTTAGATTTTCTTTGGATAGCTTCATTTTATACTCCGTTCATCAATTGCAACAAATTGCTTGTTTTAATAATTTATAGGATGATTAATCTACCGTAACCATCGCCTTTATTACGCCGGTTTCGGGCTTCGTCCAACTTTCAAAGGCATCTTTTACCTCATTAAACTTTACGCGATGCGTAATATAGGTAAGCGGATCTACCAAACCAAGCTCAAGGGCATTCATCACATGATCAAAATCAGACCGCAGCGCGTTGCGACTGCTCATTAAGGTGCCTTCGCGCTTGTGAAACTCGGGGTGACTAAAGTTAATATCCCCCTTTTGTAAACCAATAAGCACATACCTTGCCCCATGCGACATATATTTAAACCCGTTATCAATTGCCGAAAGATTTCCGGTGGCATCAATTACCACCGTAGGCATATCTCCATTGGTGATGTGCTGTAACTGCCCAACCACATCTGCCGAAGTTGCATTAACCACATGATTTACCTGCAGGTAATCCTTACAAAACTGCAACTTAGAATCGCTTATATCCATAGCTATAACTTTAGCGCCGGCAATGCGGGCAAACTCCATGGTACCAAGGCCGATAGGGCCCGCTCCCATTACCAATACCCATTCATTTTTCTGTACTGCTGCTCTGTTTATTCCGTGTGCGCCAATGGCCAGGGGCTCTACCAGTGCCAAATGATCTAAACTCAAATTTCGGCCATGTACAAGCGCATGTGATGGTACCGATAGATATTGCACCATACCACCATCAATATGTACCCCACATACCTGTATGTTAACACAATGATTAGGTTTCCCGTTTCTGCAGGGAAGGCAATGCCCGCAGTTAAAATAAGGAATTATGGTTACCGCTTCTCCTACCTGAAAACCGGGTGCGTTATCGGCATCTATTAACTCACCGGCCAACTCGTGCCCAAGTACACGCGGATAATTAAAATAAGGTTGGTTACCTCCAAAGGCATGCAAATCGGTACCGCAAATTCCAATGCGTTTAATTTTTATAATAGCATGATCTTTTTTTGAAACCGGCATATATTGCTCCGAATAGGTTAGCAATCCGGGTTTAGTACAAGTAAGTACTTTCATTATCCTGGTTATATAAGTTTTTGAATTAGCAGGAAACCCGCAACTCTAAATTAGTCTGTTATATGTTTATATGTGTTACAATCAATTTATTTTAGCAAATAAACTCTTCAAAAAACAATTTATCTATCATCCCTTTCAGTACCATTTCGTCCCAAAACTCAACCGGAATAAGGGCATTCGCCATTTTTACGTTATCCTCAACCCTATTGGGGTTAGATGTATTTAATGCTATACTTTCAACACCGGGCGCTTTTAAAGCGAATTGAACACATGCTTCGGCAGGCTTTATTTGATATTTACTACATAGTTTAAAAAAATCATCACGCCATTGTAGCAGCTCGTCATCTTTTGCTGTACCTGCGCAAACCTTCTTATAATCATAAAAATCGCCCCCAATTAGAAACCCCGAATGAAATACCGCCGAATTAATGATCTGCACGCCATCCTTATTAAGTTTTTTCATAAAAGTCAGCAATTCGCCAGGATGACTTTTAATGGTCATGCTATTAGCAAACATTACCCAATCTAATTTAACATCACCGGCTATCATTTCAATAACCCGCCAATCTTTTGAGCCAATGCCTATTGCCTTTACCTGGCCGCTTGCCTTTAAATCGGCAAGCGCACGGTAGGCATCTAATATATCATCATATAATTTCTTCTTTTCTACCTCACTATGAGCTTTGGCCAGGTATTCGTCGGGATCATGTACTGATACAAGTTGGGGTATATAGTTTTTTAACAGTTGATTGCCTTGTTCAAAGCATTGCATTATGCCATCGTAATTAATGCATTGTACTGCATCGTACTTCAGCTCTTTCCAAACACCGGGCTCAAAAGTAGGTTCGGGAGTTGTTAATGCAGTGCGCAACCACCCTAATTTATTACTGATCAGTACATCTTTCTGATCAACATCCAACGCTGTTAAACATTTCCCTAATGACTCTAACGCCAACCCGGCACCATATTTACCAGCCGAATCAAAAACAACCTGGCCGTTTGTATGCGAGATACATTCCTTAACTATGTTAAGTTTAATCTCATCAGAAAGAGCCACGTAAAGGTTACCTAAACTACTGGTGCCAAAAACAACCGATGGTAAATTTATTTTTATTGTTGAGCGTGAAGTTATTTTGGGCATGTAAGTACCTTTTAGCAAATATTCTAAGCAATAATTGATTTTTCAAATTAACAGCATTTGAGCAATGGTATGCTTTAATTTATTACCTACCTATTAAGATATTTTAACAGCGAGCTATAAACAACATCAATTGACAGCGTAAATAGCTTATAGTTCACAAAACCTACTGTATGTTATTTAACCTTAATTAAGATGCCTTCCCCTATAATTGCGGCTGTAGTTATTTTTACGGTTTAACGCTAACCTGCCTACCGAAAACCCTGAATATTATGATTTTTTGATGAACTTTGATGCCGGAATAGCGATTTAACCAAATTTAACTATTATAAGTTTGGTGGTTTGAATTTGCTTTCTTTATTTTATGAAAGTAATGTCAGTATTGTTATATCCAACCAAAACCGGTAAGCTATTGTTGCTTGTTGGCCTCTTTATTTTCTTTTCGCCGGTGGTGCTTCGCGCCCAAAATCTCTTTCTCGAAAAAATAGATATATGTGATACCGCGAGTTTTTGTATGGACTGCGGAAGCCCCAGAGCTACCTGTGCCCAGTTTACTATCGACCAGCTATGCGATAAAATAAACCGTAAATATATGCTTACAGAAGCACGCGGATCACTTACCTTCCAGGTATTGGTTGAGCCGTCTGGTTTCCCCTGTGTGCTTAGTTATACGGATATTACTAACAGCCCCCTAACTGCCGATCTGATAAGATTGCTTAATGGCTGCATTTGGAAACCGGCTAAGGTAAATGGCAAACCCGTTTCTGCATCGGTAAACATAAACTTTAAGATAGGCAATGCCCGAATAACCGGCGAGATGCAGCGAATGGACCTCTCTGAGTTAAAACCACCCGGCAACCCTACAATTTATAACAAGAATGCGGTTTACAACAATCCATCTTTAAAAAACTACGAGTTTACAACGTGGACCAAATATAACTCTCCGCTCCCGGATAATATTGGCCAAGCCTGCGCGGTAGATAAAGCCGATGTATTATGGTATGCAACAGCCAAAGGCTTAACCCGTTTTGATGGTAAAACCTTCGATCCGGTAAACGAGTACAATTCGCCTTTTAATGCCGAAACCGCAGTTAGGGATATCATGATAGATAAAGAAAACAGCAAATGGGTTTGTATTGATAATACGATATATAAAAACACAGATGCCGGCTGGCAGATATATGATTTTAAGAAATTTTTAGCCGCCGGGGTAAGCCATATTTTAACCAGTAAAAACGGAGAGTTACTTTTTACCACTAAAAGTGGTTTAGTAGTGGTACGTAAGGATAAAGTTGTGGTAATAAACAAAAAATCGATGCCTTTGCTGCCGTCGAGCAATATCTACTATGCATTTGTTGATAGCCGTAAACGGATATGGATTGGCACCTCCAAGGGCAGCATTATGATTGATGGCGATACGCTGCCAACTACATTTAATACTTTTGGTACCCCTTTAAAAAACGAGTGTATATCGGGCGCTACAGAAGATGAAAATGGCAACATCTATTTCTCGTTGGTAAGTATTGATAAAGGAGCCCCAGATGATGATAACGAAGGCCTGGCTGTGCTAAGGCTAGATGGCAGCTGGACACATTATAACGATAAAAATTCGGGCCTGCCATCAAACCATATTAATAGCATGTTGTACGATAAGTTTGAACGTGTTTTATGGATGGGTACCGAAAAATCGGGTCTGGTGAGGTTTAACCTAAATAATGGTTGGGAAAACTACCACAATAATAATTCACAGATGCCCGGCTTCAACATATCTCAGCTGGCACAAGACTCCAAAGGCGTTTTGTGGGTAACCACAGCAAACGGCTTATTAAGAATAAGAAAGAACTAAAAGAGATTTGATTCTCACTTAAAATGCTTCAGAACCGGGTTGATCCATGTGGCAATATCATTAAAACCCCGGCGCGTGGTGCCTGGCTTGGTAACAGGGGGCAATTGCATAATAATGGCAAAACAATTTTAAGACCATTTAAGCACCAGGCCTGGATCATTTGTTTGCTCCAATTTAAAGGCCGCCAACGGGCGATCATGTCGCCGGGGCTGTGGACAGAACTTTTCTTTTTAGATGAGGCCACAGCATTTTCAGCCGGGCACCGCCCCTGCTTTGAATGCCGCCGTGAAGATGCCACACGTTTTAAACAAGCATGGCTGGCAGGCAACCCTCAATATAGCTTTAATATAAAAACAAGCATTGGGGAAATAGACAAAATACTTCAGCAGGAAAGAATTGATGCGCAAGGGCAAAAAGTAACATTTGAGGCAACAGTTAACGATTTGCCCAACGGCGTATTTATCCAGCTAAATGATAAACCATACCTGTTAAATCATCATCGCCTTTACCAATGGTCACCATCTGGCTACAGCGCCGGGGAGCTATTGCCAGATGGTGATATACTCACGGTATTAACTCCCCGCTCCATCGTTAACGCCTTTGGGGCCGGCTATCAGCCCCAAATATCCGTTACCTCTTAAAACCAGGCTACTTAACAACTATTGTTCTGCTCTGCGTGGTATGCGCGCTAAAGTATCCTAAAGATGTGGGGGTAATATTTGTTGGCGGATCTGCCGGTGTTACACCGCCACCCGGACCATTATCTCCCTGTTGCATCAAGGTATACCAATAAGTATAAATGGGTTTATCGATGCATTGCATTTCTACGGTTACGGTATCACCTGCGTAAATACCAAAGTCGCGGTCGCCGCTATCGTTTACTCTCAGATCGATGGCTACTGCGCGGCCGTCGTTAAAATCATCATTAAAAGCGTAGATACTTTTAACCTGCACTTTATTTACAAACATTACAAAACGATACTGGTTAACTACTCCGGCCGGGTCCTGGTAATGAACCGTGACTAACTTTTTGTGCTTACTGGTATTAAAATCGTCATCTCTTGACGATAACGAATCCAGGGCAATTACGGCCTGCATTACCGAACTTGCTGTGTAAGTTTTAGAGCCGGTAACAACGGTCATGGTATATTTACCTCCCGATATTCCAGCAAGCGGATTAGCGGTGTATGTTCCCGGAGTAGTTTCTGTAAAAGGATAGCTAATACCCGCAGCGTCGGCCACCATTACCGAAGCACCTGTTACAGGTGGATAGGTGTTGGTATTAGAAAACGGCACATTCTCGCTCAGCTTTACAACTTGCGCCCCAAAAACATTGGTAAGGTTGCCTTCAATAACCAGTTTGCCGGTATTATTCCCCAGGTTAAGGTTTACCACTTTGGTGCACGAACAAATAACAGGCAACAAAAATAAGAGTATGATATATGATTTAAATGTCTTCATAGAGGGTTAAAATTTAAAGTTCCAGGTAATAGATGGTATCTGGGTGGCAAAAATACTGGTCTCGGCAGCCTCTGTTGTATTAGGGATTGTTTTGCTGTCGCGGAAAGTAATACTGTACGGATCTCTGTGCGCGTAAACATTGTAGATGCTAAACGTCCAGCTGGAGTGATATCTCTTATGCTGTTTGCCTTCCAGTGTAGCCCCTATATCCAACCTGTTGTTGGCCGGTTTACGGTAACCGTTACGTTCTGAATAAGAAAAAGTGGTTAACCCGCCAACATTGTATTTACCTGTTGGATAAGTAACGGCGCTCCCGGTTTGGTAAATAAAGGAGCCAGAGAACGACCAGCGCTTGGTAAGCTGGTAGATACCAACTACCGAAAGATCATGCGTACGATCTTGCCTTGCCGGGTAATACTTTCCCTCATTAATGGCCGCAAATTTATTTTCGGTGCGTGATAAGGTATAACCTATCCAGCCATTAAACCTGCCATATTTCTTCTTCAAAAATAGTTCGAGCCCATAAGCCCTGCCCGAACCATAAGTAAGCTGCGATTCTACATCCTGGTTGGCAATCAGTTGCGCGCCATCTTTATAGTCTATCTGGTTTTGGAGCCATTTGTAATAAAGTTCGGCCGAAAACTCAAACAGATTATCCTTAAAGTTGCGGAACCAACCGGCAGATACCTGGTCGGCAATTTCAGGCTTGATGTTATTACTGCTCATCACATACAAATCGGTTGGCGAACTGGTAGTAGAGTTGGTAAGCAGGTGAATATTTTGCGTGTTACGGTTGTAAGATACTTTAACCGAACTGGCATCATTAAGCTGATAACCGGCAGAAAAACGTGGTTCCAGATTAAAATAGCTTTTTACCGATGCGCCAGAAGCGTAACTTGCAGAATCTGCTACTTTACCCGCAGCATCGTAGGTTTTGAATGTACCCGGACCAATCAGCGAAAAAGCGCTCAGCCTTAAACCATAAAGTATGGTTAATTTATCGCTCACTTTCCAATCATCGCTTACATAAGCGGCGTTTTCGTAACCATATCTTTTCTCTATGCTTTTGGCATTAAAGCTTGATGAAGCATCGGTGGTAATATTACCCGGCGCTATACTGTGGTGCAATATGTTGACACCAAATTTGAGGCGGTGATTGTTACCCACCGTATACTGCAAATCTTCCTTCAAGTTAAAATCGGTGATCTGCGATGTGGCTTTAAAGCTGTTGTCGCTCAAAAAACTTTGTATAGCGTAATTGTAATTACTAAAAACTACGGAGGTATTTGAAAACAACTTGCTGCTAAAAATATGATTAAACCTTACCGTGCCCGTAGAGTTACCCCAGTTGGTACCAAACAGATTTTTTAACCCTAACACATCCTTGCCAAAATATCCCGACAGGAAGATGGCGTTATGATCATCGAAATGGTAATTAGCCTTGGCATTAACGTCATAAAAGTAAAGTTTGCTGCCCTTTATTGTCGAATCTTTAGAGGCTTTCAAAAAGAAATCGATATAAGTACGCCTGGCGCTGATCATAAATGACCCTTTATCTTTTACCAACGGCCCTTCTACCTTAAGTCGGGATGCGATCAATCCCAGGCCTCCCTGTACGGTAAAATCTTTATTATTACCATCATTCATCTTAATATCCAATACCGACGACAGGCGACCACCATATTCGGCCGGCATACCGCCTTTATAAAGACTCACATCTTTTATAGCATCAGAGTTAAAAGTGGAGAAAAAGCCAAATAAATGCGATGCATTATATACCGTAGCCTCATCCAGCATAATAAGATTTTGATCTGAGGCGCCGCCACGTACATAAAAACCTGAGTTACCCTCGCCACCAGATTTTACGCCCGGCATTAGGGTGATGGTTTTTAATATATCCTTTTCGCCAAGCACCACTGGTACCTGGTTAATCTGGGTCATATTTAACCGCTCCACGCCCATTTGAGGCGAAGCTATCTGGTCGTTATTGGGCCTGTTGGCGCTGATGACAACCTCTTGCAGATCGCTTTTAGACGATAAGGCGAGATTGATAGCCTGATCGTGTTGAATAGAGACCGGGCGCGAAATAGTTTCGTACCCGATGTAGGTAAACAGCAGTGTGTAATTACCATCGGGTACCGATAAGGAATAGAAACCATAATTGTTGGTTGCAGTACCTACAGACGAAAGCTCTTTAACTCTAATGGTAGCACCGATCAATGTTTCGCCGGTGGAGGCATCCTTAATAGTACCGCTAATGATGTGCCGCTTTTGCGCAAAGGCCGACAACGTAATTAAAGAAAACAGGAAGACGGATAGTAGTGATTTGGTCATTTAAAATGTTTTAAACAGGGACGGCCCCAAAAGTTTAGATCCCCGGGCATCCTTTGGAATTTTGGCCAAAGATAATACACCAGTTCATCTACACCTATAGACGATCATTATTAAAAAACATTTCACGATTACAAAAAAAAACTTTGTTGGCCCTCCTTTTTACTGTTTTAGCTTGGCCGCCATGCTCATGGTGGTATGCGGTACCGCCATTAAACGTTCTTTTTGGATAAGTTTACCTGTTTCGCGGCAAATGCCATAAGTTTTATTTTCTATCCGTATCAGGGCAGCCTCCAGCTGATCTATAAATTTTTTCTGACGGGATGCCAGTTGATTAATGGATTCTTTCTCTAATGTTGCCGAACCATCCTCTAAAGTATTGTGAGAACTGGCCGTATCATCTGTTCCGTTAGAGTTTGGTCTGCTGATAGATGAAGTCAAATCCAGCAGTTCTTCCCTGGCCGATTTTATTTTACCTTGTATAAGCGCTTTAAATTCCTGTAGTTCGTTTTCGCTGTATCGCGTTTTTTCTTGTTCCGTATTCATGTACTAAGATAACCTTTTATTGGTTGAACGTTTAAACATTTTTATCGCTAATAAGTTTGCAATATTTTCAAATATAATCCGAATATATCTCCGTATCACAATTATTAGCTAGCATTTTTGTACAAAATCTGTCATTTCATACAGTTATCAACAGGCATTGCAAGGCTATTAGTAATTATATACTTTCGGGCATGTATAAATAACAGGCCTTGCCAAAGTTACTTTACTAAACACAAGCTCTTTATGAAAGTTATTATAGCCGAAAAACCATCTGTTGCCCGCGAAATCGCCAAAGTATTTGGCGCTACAACAAAAAAAGATGGATATATGGAGGGCAAGGGCTATACATTTACCTGGGCCTTTGGCCACCTATTGCAACTGGCGGCACCGCAAGAATATGGCTACTACGGCTGGAACATTCAAAACCTGCCCATGCTGCCGGCCAAGTTTAAACTCTCTATCCGCAAGGTAAAAACCAAGGATGGTATGGTAGATGACCCATCGGTTAAAAAACAGCTGGATATTATTAAAGGCTTGTTTGATGAGGCTACCGAAATTATTGTTGCTACGGATGCCGGGCGCGAAGGCGAACTCATCTTTCGCTATATATACTATTACCTTAAATGTAAAAAGCCATTTAAACGCCTGTGGATCTCGTCGCAAACAGACGAGGCTATTAAAGAGGGGTTCAGGAATCTGAAACCGGGCAGTGATTACGATACGCTGTTTAATTCGGCACATTGCCGGTCTCAGTCTGATTGGTTGGTTGGCATGAATGCAACGCAGGCGCTCAGTCTTTCGTCGGGCAACCGGGCAGTACTTTCATTAGGGCGGGTGCAAACCCCTACCCTGGCCATGATCTGCTCGCGCTATCTCGAAAACAAAAACTTTGTTCCGCAACTCTATTACCAGGTAAGCATTCAGCCGGATAAAGACGGGCAGGTTTTTAAAGCTATATCTGTAGATAACTTTAAAACCAAAGAAGAAGCCCAGGTAGTTTTTGACCAGGTGCAGGATGTAGCCAATAATTTTCCCGAAGGCGGCCATATACTTAATGTTGAAGCAAAACCCCGCAAGGAACCACCACCGTTACTACACGATTTGAGCAGCCTGCAACAGGAAGCCAATAAACGCAAAGGCTTTACAGCCGACCAAACCCTTACCCTGTTGCAAAACCTTTACGAAAGTAAGCTGGTTACCTACCCCCGTACCGGGAGCCGGTATATTGGCGACGACGTTTTTGCAGAGGTACCCAATTTAATAGATAAACTTAAAGATCATCCCGATTTTGGCAAACAGGCTACAGCACTTTCAGGCGCTAAACTGAGCAAACGGAGTGTAAATGCAAAAAAGGTAACCGATCACCATGCTGTATTAACAACCGGCGAAACACCATACCAGCTTTCGCCAGATAAACAGGCCATTTACGATATGGTAGCAGGCCGGATGCTGGAAGCCTTTCACCAGGATTGCATTAAGGAGATAACGAAGATAACCGTTCAATCGGGCACTAAATTTATGGCCAGCGGAACCGTGATACAAACACCGGGATGGCGGGCCGTATTCAATGATACCGATGACGAAAAGAAGGATGAAGAAAACCCTACATTGCCAAAAGTGCAACAGGGCGAAAACCTACCAGTTACGGATAAGGCCCTGTTAGAGAAGCAAACCAAGCCCAAGCCACTTTATAATGAAGCCAGCTTACTAAAAGCACTGGAAACCGCAGGCAAGGAAATTGATGATGAAGAGCTACGTTATGCCATGAAAGAAAGCGGCCTTGGTACTCCCGCAACAAGGGCATCAATCATAGAAACTTTGCTAAAACGAAACTACATTACCCGCGAAAAGAAAAACCTGGTACCTACAGAAACCGGGCTCGCGGTTTTCCATGTGGTTAAAAATCAACAGATAGCACAGGCAGAGCTAACCGGAAATTGGGAAAAACGCTTAGAGGAGATCAGAACAGGCGCATCGGTTAGCGATTTTCAGGAAGAGATAAAAACCTATACCCGCGCCATTACCCAGGAATTGTTGCGCGAAGGAAAAGGGTTGAAAATTGCAGCTGTAAAATAAATAAAGATATTTCTCCCAATGTAGAGACGCATAATTGCGTCTGACGCTATACAGGGCATCTAATATGTGTAACCGATTTGCATATTCGATTTGCATGCGGGAGACGCAATTATGCGCCTCTGCATAAAAATCAAAGCGGCAAAAAAATCACGAAGTTTTAAAAACTTCATGATTTTTTTGCCACTTTGATATATAAACACTCCTTTACTTCAGCAATGCTTTTATCTTATTAAAGATCTCCGTATTGTTAAACACCCCTCTAAAATCAAGCGAGTGTGGCCCATAACTAAATATAGGCACCGGGGTTCCAGTATGGTCGTTGGTACTAAAATCGCCCCAAACGTAGCCTTTACCAATATTACCATCTAACAAGGTTAGGCCACCGGTTTCATGATCGGCAGTTACAATAACCAACGTTTCGCCATCTTCATCGGCAAAGCGCAGGGCATCGCCCACTACGCGGTCAAAATCGCTATTTTCGGTTATTACCTGCTTAAGGTTATTGCTGTGGCCTCCGTGGTCAATCTGCGAACCTTCAATCATCATAAAAAAACCGTTTGGCGCGTTTTTAAAGGTTTGGGTAACCTTGTTAAATGCCAGCGGTAAATAGTTGCCTCTGCCGTCCATTTTAGGGCGGGTAACGCTATCATCCATTAAACCCAATATTTTGGTTGCCGGTGTGGTTAAAAAATCGTTAAAGTTACGAACAACAGTATACCCCCTTTGCTTCATTTTATCAACAGCAGTTTCGCCATTTACCGGCACCGTAAAATCTTTATAGGCCGAACCTAAAAAGATATCAACCGGAGACGTTACTATTTGACTGGCAATATCGGTAGCATTACTTCTTTCGGAGTTGTGCGCGTAAAAAGCCGCTGGCGTAGCATCTGTTAGTTCGCATACCACAATATCGGCAGTCTTTTTGCCAGCCTCGGCGCTGTAATCGGCCAGTGATTTTAGCGGTTTGCCAAATGCATCAACCCCAACTGCCCTGTCGTTAGTTTTTTGGCCAGATGCAAAAGCGGTGGCCCCGGCGGCCGAGTCTGTGATATAAGCATCGGCAGAGTACGTTACCGAAAAGCCAATATTAAGCATCTGGAATATATTCAGCTGCCCCCTGTTGGCGGTGTAAGTAGCATAAATTTGTGAAAGGCCCATACCATCGCCAATACATAAAATAATGTTCTTTACTTTTTTAACCTCACCATCTGATTTATAGGTTGGGTGATAGATGGCGTAAGACCCGGGTGCTGTATATTCGGTTTTTTCTTTCCTGTTCAGAAAGTTGCCAAGTCCTTCAATGTCATCGGTACCTATAACATCAACCCCTAAACGCAACATGGCCAACCAGCTGCTTTTGGTATCGGGAGTTTCAAAAAAACGCACTTTTTTCCCGGCATTATGTACGCTGTCTATGCCGTCTTTTAGTCTTTTAATTTCTTCGCCATTAAACACACCTTTACCATTCCAATGCACATATTTGCTTAGCGGAAAACTTACCAATCCAATTTTTTTCCATTGTGTTGCTCTAAAACCATCTAAATGGTCAACATCAAAAGATATCCAATCGGGGTAGTTGGGCATTACTGCTGCGGGTGGCACAGCCCCTGTCATCACAATAGATAACCGGCCGGGGTGCCCATCGTACGCAAAATATTTTTCGAGCGGTTTAAGCTCG
The DNA here is from genome assembly GCF_014205845.1 of Mucilaginibacter cryoferens. Classification (GTDB taxonomy): domain Bacteria; phylum Bacteroidota; class Bacteroidia; order Sphingobacteriales; family Sphingobacteriaceae; genus Mucilaginibacter. Next base: position 258,932 of record NZ_JACHCR010000002.1, on the reverse strand, counting down.
TTTATCACCAACGGAAGCACCGCTTTATAATCTTCTTTTATTTCGATAAGTAACCTCAAATGCCTTTGAGGATCGTGGCTAAGCTTCTCTATCAACGGATCGATATACAGAATCTTTAACGACCGTTTGGCGCTGATCTCCTTTTTATCATGCGCTACCATCAACTGCCCTTTAACGGCGTACACATCGGCCTCTATCGATCCAAAACCTTTTTCGTAGGCCCGGTAAAAGGGGATGTTATTTTTATAATCGTTGTGCGAGTGCGCATCGGCCACCGTATAGGTTTTAATCTGGGCGTTTACAGCTGCACAACTACTTAGCAGTAAGCCAACAAGGGTAATAATTTTAGTACTCTTTTTCATATTTTGGTTTTAATATAAAAACCGGGCAATGCCCGGCTTTTAAGATATAATAGATGCTATTGTCAATTACCAGCCGGCATTTTGTTTCAGCTGGCCCTGGCTTATCTGGATATCTTTTGGCGGAATTGGCCAAACATTATCCCTTGCCGGATCAAAGTTACGTGCTTTCCATACAATCGAGCCATCCGCACCGTGTAATGGTTTAGCATAAGTTACCTGTGCATCGCCCCAGCGTACAAGGTCGAAGTTACGATCGCTCCATTCTCCTGCAAGCTCTACACGACGTTCGTGTTTCAGGTCGGCCATTGTTACACCCGATTTAGCTGTTAAGCCGGCACGTAAACGCACCTGATTTAAAGCTGCATCACCATTTTTGCCCTGCATAATTTGCGCTTCTGCTTTTATCAGCAAAATTTCGGCATAACGTAATAAAGGTACATTTAAATCGGTAGATGGTTCATCGCCGTTAGGGCTTATATGTATGCCATTGGCATAGCTAAATGGTTCCATATATTTATTAAACTGGTAACCTGTTAAGCTGTTGCTTTTGCCGCCAATTGGGTAGCTGTACGTTTGCCCAAAGTATTGAAAAATATCGCCATTTTTAAGGATAGTTGTAGCCAGCCTCTTGTCGCCGGTTTCAAACTCATCAACCAGCTCTTTAGTAGGCTGATAATAACCGAAGCCATTGTATAAGCCCCAGCCTTTGTTTTCCAACATAGCGCCCGGCAAAATGCTTTGTCCGTTTAAGTTACTGGCAACAGACCAAATGTATTCTGAACTGTAGTTATTGGCTATTTTAAACACATCGGCATAGTTGGTTAACAAAGCATGTTTACCACTCAAAATAACCGAATCGGCGTACTTTTCGGCATTGGCATAATCTTTAGCATGTAAATAAGTTTTAGCCAGGTATGCCCATGCGGCTGTTTTATGCGCGCGGCCATAATCTGTACTTGCAAGCTTATCAAAATATGGCAGTAATGATGCTGCTTTCTTTAAATCGGCCTCGATGTAGGCGTAGTTATCTTTTACAGATGCCAGTTGAGCCGGAAATGCCAGCGAATTGGTACGGCTTTGCAAAGGAGCACCCTGTTTATCTGTTCCGTAAAGATCGGCAATCTCCAGGTGCATCACCGCGTGAATAAAATAAGCCTGGCCTAATATGAAGTTTTTAGTAGCCTGATCCATGCTGATAGCAGGCACATTGGCAATAACATCATTGGCGCGTTTCATTACCACAAAGTGCAACGACCATGGCGCGTAAATACTGCTTTCGTTACCGGTACAAATAAAGTTTTTGATATTCTCCCTATCGGCAGATGTACGGCCAACCACCATATCATCGCTGGCATTTATGAACCAAAAGAAACCACGACCGTACAGATCTTCGCTGTTGCTCTGTTTCTCATATAAGCCATTGGCAGCAGCCTGTGCATCATCGGCAGTTTTCCAGAAATTAGTACTGGTAGGCGTACCTGTTGGTTTAATATTATCTAAAGTACTTTTGTTACAGCTTTGTGCAAGTGCAATAATCATAACACCCGCCAAGCCCGTTGCTAATATATTTTTGATTTTCATCTTATTATCTCCTTAAATTCTTGTTTGTATCTGATTATAAGCCTACGTTAACACCTATTAAAATAATTCGCGATTGTGGGTATAAACCTAAATCGACCCCGTTTTGGTTAATACCAACCTCCGGATCAAGGCCCGAGTATTTGGTAAATGTGGCCAGGTTTTGTGCGTTGGCAAATACCCTTGCGCTGCGCACACCAATTTTGGTAAGTAGTGTTTTAGGCAAGGTGTAACCAAGTGTTACGTTTTTAATGCGCATGTAAGAACCGTTTTCTACATAAAAATCAGATACGTTACCAAAGTTGCCGTTAGCATCGCTTGCCGAAAGTCTTGGAATGTTGGTATTGGTATGTGTAGGTGTCCAGGCGTTTTTAGCATCGGCCAACAGGTTGTAATTTTGGATAGATGCATTTAAGCCGGTGTATTTAACCGCGTTGAATATTTTGTTACCGGCTATACCTTGTAAAAATATGCTCAGATCAAAGTTGCCGTAGCTAAAATTAGCTGTAAAGCCGTAGTTAAATTTAGGGAACGGCGTACCTAAATATGTTTTATCGGCATCGGTAAGTTTACCATCGCCATTAAGATCAAGAAATTTAATATCGCCCGGTTTGGCATTTGGCTGAATAAGCGCGCCAGATGCACTTTTATAGTTATTTATCTCATCCTGAGTTTGGAATAAACCCGCTGTTTTGTATCCGAAGAAAGAATATAACGAATAGCCCTGTTGTAATTGAACCGGCACCAGGTTGTCCCTCACAGTAGGATTTGATAAAATTTGTTGCTGCCCCGGTAAAATATCAAGGATCTTGTTTTTGATAAATGAGCCGTTTGCCGCAAAATTGTAGTGTAACTGGCCTATGCTGTTCTGATATTTAACAGCAAGCTCGATACCCTTGTTCTGAATTTCGCCGCCATTTACAAATGGAGGGTTTGATACCCCGTAAACCGCCGCTACAGGTGGCTGAAACAAAAAGCGGGTATTCTTTTTCATAAACACATCGCCGGTAACGTTAAGCTGCCCATTTAGCAAGCCCAGATCGAAACCGATATCTGTTTGCGTTGCTTTTTCCCAACGCAGATCCTGATTGGCCAAACCATCAATAGCCGAGCCTGTGATAGCTGTAGCAGGGCTACCTAAATAACCAGCTGTTTTAGTTAATGATACCGAAGTTGGAAAATTTGGTAAACCGGCAAGGTTACCAGACTGACCATAACTGGCCCTCAACTTAGCAAAAGATACAATGCCGTCTGAAGGAAAAAATGATTCCTTGCTGATTAACCAACCGGCAGATACACCCGGATAAACCTCAGTACGGTTTTTGCTGCTTAATAATGAGGTAGCATCCCTGCGGATAATACCGTTAATGAAATATTTTCCCTGGTAATCGTAACCCACCCTGCCTAAGTAAGATATCAGTGCCGATTCGTTTTTATTGCCTTGCAACGGAACACCTGTTGGATTTAAAGTACCGTTGATAATGTAGCGATATGCCGGATCTTCGCTCAGGTAATTATCTGTATTTACACTAAAAAACTCCTGGGTATCGTCCTGGTAAGTATAACCGGCCAATACTGTTACGTGATGATCGTGACCAAATACCCTGTCGTAATTTAAAGTTTGTTCGGCAAGTATTGTTCTGGAGTTGTTCTGCTCCTGAAAAAGGGTGTTATCAAAAAACTTTTTACCCGGCTCTAATATCCTGGTGCTAAAGTTTTTGATGGTCTCCAGGTTTTTGGTGATACCCAAATTGGAGCGGAATTTTAAACCTTTAAATAAACTAACCTCTACATAGGGGTTTATAGTAAAGCTGGTAACCGCATCGCTGTTATCCAGGCGTTTTAAATAGGCAACCGGGTTTATAACATCGCCATATGAGCCAGCATATTGGGCTGGCACACCGCCAAAACTGCCATCGGCATTGTAAATTGAAGCATTGGGTGGATAAAATATGGCCGATAAAATTGCACCGGTATAAGCACTGGTAGTATTGGCACCCTGACCATTGTTATAGGAAAAAGACATGCTCTCGCCCATTTTTAGCCAGTCTTTTATCTGATGATCAGAGTTTACCCTGAAGTTATAACGAAGCGCATTGGTGTTTAACAAAATAGCATCGTTTTTACGATAGCCGCCCGACACATAAAATGTTGATTTATCGTTACCTCCGCTAATATTAAGACTATAATCCTGCACATGACCTGTCCTGAACAAAGCATCGGTCCAGTTAGTTCTGGTGATACGCGAATCGGGGTTTACGGTAGCGTCAAAAGCCGGGATACGAGGTTTACCCGCATTATCATAGGCCGTATTAATAGCATCGGCATAATCGGCAGCATTTAAGGCCTGTAATATTTTCAAAGCGTTTTGCTCGCCACCTTTTACAGAAATATCCAGATTGGTTTTACCTTGCTTACCGCGTTTGGTGGTTATTAATATTACACCGCCTGCTGCTTTAGCACCGTAAATAGCGGCATAAGAATCTTTCAGTACGTCGATAGATTCGATATCGTTTGGGTCAATTGGACCGCCATTGTAAATGGTTCCGTCAACTACAGTTAAGGGACCTTCGGTATTGAAAGAGCTTTGCCCACGTAACCTGATACTTGGCCCCGAGGTAGGGTCGCCACCTTCATTTAAAACAGTAACACCCGCTATTTGCCCTTGCAGCATTTCGGTAACCGAACCTACAGAACGGTCTTTAACGTTTGATACTTTCAAAGAACCTACAGCACCCGTTACGTCTGATTTTTTTTGTGTACCGTAACCTACTACCACAACGGCGTTTAGCCCGGTTACATCGGCAGTTAAAGTTACATTCAGGGGTGAATGATCGGCAATAACCTCCTGGCTTCTGTAGCCAATAAAGGCAAACACCAATACCTCACCCTGCTCAACCGATATTTTAAAATCGCCGTTAACATCTGTTGAGGTACCTGCCTGTGTTGTTTTGCTGCGGATAGCAACGCCAGCAAGCGGCCCATCTTTATCAGACACATTGCCCGTTACCACTATTTTGGCAGGAACGCGCACAACCTTTTTACGGGAAATAATAATGGTATTATATTTTTCGCGATACTCCAACTGGGTGTTGTTGGTTAAAGCGTTCAGCACATCTTTTAATGGCTTGCCGATAAAGTTTCCGGCTTTTACTTTTACGGATGCCACATCATCCAGTTTGTAGTTGAAGGCTACAGCGGTCATCGCTTTTTTAAGTTTTTCGAGCGAAGCATCCATCGTCTCGTCGGCAAACTTTACGGTTACCGGCTGGTCAATCAATGATAACTTTCGCTCGGCCCGGGCCTGCTGGGGTACCAGGGCTGTGAAAATTGTTAAGAGCAATAAAATTGCGGTCATTAACTTTCTTGAAATCTGGGTTAAAGATTTTTCCATACATTTGTTTTTAAAGTGATTAGTAACCGCCTGTTTGCTTTTAGTTTCGGCAGTTACACTTAATTAGCCAGTGCTTGTTAGTAGCAGGCATTGGTTTCTCTTCTATATATTATTTAATATTTACCGTATCTCCGTTTAGCCTGTATTTGCGGCCATCAATAAACTGCAGTATATCCAGCACCTGTTTAATAGTTAGCTTGTTTGAAAACCCAACCGAGTAATGTTGTTGCTTTTGCTTTTTACCTATGTAGTTAAAGTTTACGTTATACCTGTTTTGCAGGTAAACAGCCACCTCCTTAAATTCTACATTATCCAAAATCAAATCGTCGTGCATCCAGCTCAGCGAATGATCGCCGGTTAGGGTTTGCCTTGAAAAGTTTTGGGTTTGTTTGTTGTAGGTTAACTGCTGCCGCGGGGTGTACATGCCTAAAGTATGTTTCTGATCGTGCACCTCAACCTTGCCACTGTTTACAAACACCTGTATGGTAGGTAATTCTTTATAAAACTTAATATTAAATGAGGTACCCAATACTTGGGTGGTAAGCCCACCGGTATGTACCAGGAAAGGTTTTGTTGCATCGTGTTTAACGTCAAAAAAAGCTTCGCCACTAAGCAAGGTTATTTCTCTTTTGGTATCGCCGAATTTAACCGGGCAGCGAATTGAGCTACCGGCGTTTAGTTGTACAAGTGTATTATCTGGCAGTAACACCTGTTTCATACTGCCTTTAGGAGCAGTAATAACCTGGTAAGCTATAGTATTGCCGGCTCTGGGCACGGTAAATAACCGGACGCCAAATATGCCGGCGAATAGCGCAATCAATATAATGGCCGCCACTTTTATCCAGGCAGTATTTAATTTTCTAACCTGCGGCTGGTTAATAGTTTGGTTTTCTATTTGTTGCCACAACGATTGTTTTAAGCCACTTACCGATTGTGGAATTTCCTTATCATGATGAAGTTCATGCATCAGGGTTTGCAGCAATGCCAGTTCTTCTTCAGAGCATTTGCCTGCGTTAAATTTATCAAGTAGTTTTTTTATTTCCTTTTCTTTCACTTAAAAGCCTTTATACTTACTAAGTGACAGCTGGGTGAGGTTTGTACTATAAGAGATTGAAAAAAAATATTAGCAGTAAAAATTCGCGTACGTTGTTGAGCGGGATAACGTTATTGTACTGATTCACTATTTTTTTTAAGCGGGCAAGCGCGCTGCTTATCTGGTTGCGCACAGTTTGATGAGAGATACCTAATTCTGTGGCTATTTGCTGCCCATTCATATCATGTTCACGACTATATAAATAAACCTGCCGCATTTTTTCGGGCATATCGGCAATTTCCTGGTTTATTAAAAAGTTGAGCTCTGTAAAAGATAATTTTTGAGCAGTGCTATCTTCGGCAACTTCGGGTAATTCTGCAAAATCATTTAAGGATTGGGGCCTGGTGCTTCGCTTTCTATACCATTTATAAGCCATGTAGTTGATGGATACCATAAGGTAAGCTTCAATTGCTCCGTTTATTTGAATGGTATACCTGTTTTTCCAAACGGAGAGGAATAGCTCTTGTACCATATCGGTAGCCTCATCCTCATTCTGTGTTTTTTTTAGGGCAAAAGCAATCAGCTTATCGGCATAGCGCTCATAAATTTCTTTGAATGCCCGATGATCACCACCTTGTAGTTCCAGTAAAAGTTGAGCATCCGAATATTGTTTCACAAACCTTGTTTTATAGAGGCAAAATAACGCTAATGGTGTTAAGTTAAATTTAAGTATATATTAACGCTTTGGAAAGTATTTGAAAATAAAAATTTAACATTGGCTTCCTCGATTTAAAAACCCGGATGCTCTGCATTAAAAATAGTATTAATTTCTTCGGCTGTTAACGGCGCCTTAAATATTTTAACTTTATCCATAAGGCCATGATAAATACGCTCTGACGGAAACTCTTCATTACGGCCCAAAGTCCATTTATTATTTACAGATAGGTTTGCACTGGTTTCCATTATCGTTGTACATGCCAGCACACCATCAATATACAGGTAAAGTGTTTTACCTGTACATACTCCGGCTATATGATGCCATTTATTATTCCAGCCTGCGGGCAGGTTTACGGTGCAATCTCCCCTGCCCCATCCTCCGGCAAAAAAGGTAAGCGTTTTATGATCAGTTACCTGTAAAACATGACTATCGCCTTTGGTTATCATATCCACCAATCCCTGTTCGTTTCCGGTGGGGTATATCCAGCCCATCATAGTGATGGTTTCGCCCATATTATCCAGATCGGGGGCATTAGGTACTTCTACAAAAGTGTGCTCATCAAAAGCCAGCCGTTCGCCGGTTTTGGTCTTTTCAGAAACAATTATGTGGCCGTCGTTTTTAAACCCGGAGTTATCTTTTACGAAATTAGTTGCCGAATAATTTACCGGCGATAGATCAAGTAAAAGCGACTCAACGTTATTCTTGTAAATCTTATAAACAACCTTTTGATCACCTGCGGATACCGTTTGGAATCCTATTGACGCACTTGCCAGTATATGTTTGATCACCTTTTTTTCACCGGGTTCAAGCAAAATGGTATCGGTAAAAATTAAGGAGTCATTTTTTGTTACCGGGATATTAAAAGTTCGCTTTAGTCCATCTATATTTTGGATGGTATAGGTTAGTTGTTGCTGCTCATTTAGCTTTATCATTGCGCGGGCAGCCAGCTCGGTAATTTTAAATTGATGGGTGGCTGGCTTTAGAGGCAATTGTACATTTACCATAATTGGGGCTTGCCCCTCCAACATAAGCTCCATTTTACCTATCGGGTAAAGGCGGCAAAGCAATGAGTCATTTTTAACAGTTGCTGAAGGTACCAGGCAGTTTTTATAACCGTATGGTTTTCCATTTACCAGTAGTGTTACAATTTTAACACCAGTAGCGCCCGTATTGGCAATAGAAAAATGTATGGTAAGTGGCTGATTGGGAACTACTGTATTTTTTGACACCGAATAATTCAGGATCTTAAAATCGGGTTTTCTCTTTGTTTCAGACAGTATTACCGGATCTTTATCAACCGGCCAGTTACTTTCCCTGTTTCCCATGGTAAATACCATCCCGCCACCTTGCATCAATACAGAATGAGGTACTGTTAACTGCTGCCAGGCGCGGCCATTAACAGTTAACGCCTGTACATAATTATTGGCTGTTGATGCATTGTTGTTACTTATATTAAATACCTTACCATTAGGCAAATGCAATACCACTTTACTAAACAACGGTGCCCCAATAGCATAAACCGGCCTGCCGGGACAAACCGGATAAATACCCATGGCACTAAACACATACCAGCTGGATGTTGAGCCCAGGTCGTCATTACCGGGTAAACCACCGGGGGTATTGCTAAAACGGTTAAGCACAATTTGTCTTACCCATTTTTGCGTTAACGCAGGCTGCCCGGCCTGGTTAAACAGGTAAGGCAGGTGAAATACCGTTTCGTTATCAAAAAGAATAACATCATTAGTAAGTGCCGAATCGAGCCGGTTTGCGAATTGTTGGTTGCCGCCTGTACGGTTAATCAGATCCTTCGCGTTTTGTGGAGCGAAGTAGGAATATACCCACTTATCCCCTTCTTTATAGCCCGACATGCCTGGCTGGAGTTTAAACTCGTTATTGTCTCGGGGTAATAGCAACAGTTCATCGTTATTCAACAGGTTTCGGTAATTATTGCCCCGGTTTGCTAACAGTTGATAATCTTTATTATTACCGATAACTTTTTTTGCGAATTGCGATAAGGCCCAATCATCATAGGCATATTCTACCGTACGCGTAACCGATTCTGAACGGGTAAATGGAATATATCCCATCTGGTTAAACACCTCCATATCGGGTTGAATAAACGGCGGTTCCATAACGCTCTTTTTCATGGCAGTATATAACAATTGCTTATCAAAGCCGGTAATACCTTTCAGGTAGCTATCTACAATAATAGGAATAGCGTGATTACCCGTCATCGATTCGGTTGGCAGGTGCCCCGTTTGCTTGTAGATATCCAGCATGGATAAAAGCACATCTTTTTGTTTATCCGGGTAAAGCAGGGTAAGCAAAGGATGCAGCGAACGGAAGGTATCCCAGGGAGAAAAAGCACCGTATTGATTTGTACCCGTTCTCTGGTGAGTTTTACCATCGGCTCCCTTATATCTGCCATCTGCATCATCAATAACCCAAGGGATTAAAAGCGAATGATATAGGGCTGTATAAAAAATCGTTTTATTTTGTTCGTTACCGTCGGTTAAATCAACTACTGCCAGTTTTTTGAGCCATTGGTTGCCTGTAAGTTTTCTAACCTGCTCAAAAGGTAAGGTTCCGATCTCTTTATCAATGTTTTTTTGAGCACTTGCATAACCAACCGGGGAAGCACTCAACTTAAGTTCTATAACTTTTTTGCCTGCGATGGCTGACGCAAAACTAAAAACCCAGCCATTTTTAACCTGCTTTTTATCAGTATAGGCCTCGGTAAAATTAATAACAGTGTTACCGTTAGATGCCTGTATTGTTTTTTTAGATACTGCGCTTATCTCCCCCGCATCGCCAATAAATACCTGTGGCGCTGAACCAACTGCAAATGTGAAACGGAATAACCCTGTTCTTGCTGTTGTTGTTGCTTCGGCAATGGTATGATCATCATCAAAAATCACCTTATAATAGCCAGGACTTGCTGTTTCATTGGTGTGCGAAAATTTCCTGCCGTGCCTGCCTGCTTCAAACCTCGAACCGGCGTTAACAGGCATCACATAAAAACTCCCCGAAGAACCCTCCGGAAAGCCACTCATATGCCTCATGCAGCTGAAATAGTAAATAGCACTATCCCCATAGTTATATCCTTTCACAAACCGTGTTTCTGGACTCAGCTGTATAAACCCCGACGGGGCAACCGCACCGGGATAAGTACCACCCTCGCTGCCCCACTTGGTTAGTACATTGCTTTGCGCTGTGCCTATAAATGGGTTTACGTATTGCAGGTGGTTAGCCTGTTGCGCGTTAGCGCTATAGTTTACTGCGAGGCTTAAAATGACAACGCAGGCAAGCTTATAAGTTATTTTCAAATCCAAATCATTAATAAATCAACAAATGAGTCCGGGCTTCGGCTATATTTTAATGTATATCTTTCTCTTATCCAATACATAAGCTACCAGCCAGCAAAACATCATATAGCAGATAGCAAATACAAGCGTGCCAAATGCGCCGGGGAATAAGCGCTGGTAGAAAACCTGGTTTATCCAGTCGTAGAAACTGAGTTTGGGGCCTACCCATACGGTTTGCAAAACGGTGAGCAATAATTCTGACAGCAGGTAGATAGCCAGCGAATTTTTGCCCAGGATAAGGAAGAAATTAGTGCCACGTTTTACTTTTTCTATCTCGATAACAAATATCAACAATCCTAGTATGGCCAGGTCTATACCAATGGTAAGCAGGGAAAAAGTGCTTGTCCATAATTTTTTAGCAATTGGAAAAAACTGACCAAGAAACAACGCAGATATAACTAATAAACCTCCGTACATCAACAGTTTGGCAACGGTTTCGTAGTTTTTGCCCTTGCGCTGTATAAATGCACCTGCCAAAAAGCCTCCAATAACATTTACAATGCCAGTTAAAGTGCTTAACAAGCCCTCGGGATCGAAAGCTACAGGGCCGCCTTTATCGTGGTATAAATGATTGTTGCCTAATAGCACAATATCCAGGCGTGTACCGGCATTGCCCAACATAGTATACTCTTTACCAGCCTCGCCAAACAACATCAAAAACAGCCAATAGCCTACTAATAATAAGACAGATATAACTACGGCCGCCTTTTGCGAGCAGTAATGAACTATGAGCGCTCCAAAAAAGTAACACAATGCAATACGCTGTAATACGCCCATAATACGGGTATGGCTTAGCGGGTTAAATGCCCAACCATCGCTTACCCGGTGAAAGAACGGGAACCAGTACATGAGATAGCCCAGTAAAAATATGATAACCGTGCGTTTAAATATTTTACCTATAAAGGCGGTATCAGATTCAAACTTCTTTTTGGAGAAGCTTAAAGCGTTGCCTACCGCGAAAAGGAACGACGGAAAAACCAGGTCTGTTGGTGTAAAACCTATCCATGGAGCATGGTCGAGCGGTGTCCAAACATCAGCTCCCGAGCCGGGCGCATTAACGATGATCATGAAACAGATGGTCATCCCCCTAAAAATATCGAGTGCTGTAAATCGTTCTGTAGCTATAGCCATTTATTGATTATTTAAGATCTGCGTTGAATTGTGTTACAGTACGACCAGCTTCCGGCTCGGCCACAATGGTTGTTTGATTTGGAAGTTTACCATCCTCATCATAGATTACCAATTGATTTTGCCCTGCATTTAACCAGCACTCCGGAATGTATAAACTGGTGATGGCTATTTTTTCGGGGTAGCGCCCAATATTATGCCCGTTTACCCATACCGAGCCATGACCTAACCCCTTGGGCTCAAAACGCCATATAAACGTTTTTCCCTGTACCTGCGGAACGCTAAACGACGAACGGTAAAAAATGGGGCCCTGTCTTTTGCTTTCAGTTATCATTTTTTGCCAGCCTTTTACTGCCAAGGCATCACCCGGCCCTCCTTTCATCTGCCAATTGGTTACTGCCTGTGCATTACCAATAGCATTAACTTTCACAGGCTGATCGATACCCCCTTCGTTTGAGTAGTTCTCAATAAATACACCAAGGGCAATTGGTGCCTTAAGCGTGGCGGCATCGGTAATATCAACTTCAAAGGGTTGGTTCCAGCCATCGTGCTTAAATACCTGTTTGCCGTTTATAAATATGGTAGCATTCTCGTCAACACTTTTAAATGATATGATGATTTTAGATGTGCCGACAGGTTGCTGCAGTATATTTGCTGTAAACCAGGCAAAGCCTTCTTTTAAATTAAAAACATCAGCACCTATTTTATATGGCTTAAATACTGTTGTATCAAACGCAGGTGGCCCTTGTTTAACATCGGTTATTTTATTGGCTTTAGCAAAGTACCAGTTACTTAACTCACTGATAAACGGTCCTCCCTTTTTTATCAGCGCTTTTCCAAAAACACCTTTACTATCAACCTCATCTATAGGACCAAGGTAGGCCGCCAGCTTATCGCGGCCATCATGTGCCGCAAAAATGGCCAGGGTATGTTTACCTCTTTTAAGGTTAAGCGTTAATTCACCGTCGTTTAGTTTCCATTTGGCTGCGGGTTTACCATCAATAAAAGCCTGCCCCCTGCCGCCACCTTTTACCTGTAGCGTATATTTGCCTGCAACCGGTATTGTAAGCGTAGTACGATACCAAGCATCGGCGGTAACATCGCCATCGGCGCCCATAGGTACCGGATCTTTTGATGATAGCCATTTACCGGCATTATAATTTACAGCAGCAAAATCCGAAGCCTTTTTAAACTGCCAATTATTTAATGCAACAGGTAAAGGTAGTTTGGGGTCCGTTGATTCAGTCGCAGTTAAAGGGACTGAACTTTGATCTGTATAGATCCAAAGCTGTTCTTTTTTATCAGCCAGTAATGGCCGCTCCGTTTCGGCAATAAATTGCGCGCCTTTTACATCAGCTTCGCCTAAATAAGCTGTACCGCCAACAATGTAGTTTTTACCGTTTATGTTATCAATATACGTTTTATCTGTCTGCTGCCTGTTCATGGCCAACACCCGGATGGTTTGCGTACCTGTTTTAAAGGTATATTCCAAAGGTTTATCAACGGCATGCATCGTTTGGTTGATGCTTACGTTTTCGCCATTAATTTTTACAGATGGATTTTCTGATAATGCCTTGCCTCTTGTTTTAAAATATAAGGATAATGGTGAACCATCTTCGGCATCGGTAATAATAGTGGTGGTATTATCCTGCTTTACAATAGCAAATACCCGGGTTAAAGCCCAATTGAGTGTAACCTCGCTATTTATCTTGTGATCATGTATCAACGGGTAGATCTCGCCGGGTAAAACCGTTACTTTATTACCTGTAATTTCGTCATTTATATGCAGTTGAGCAGTTATGGTTTCTTTGCCCATATTATCCAGAAAAACGATCTCGCCAGCGGGGCTTTTACGGGCGCTTATTTTTAAACCCGGTTCCGCAACTATTTTACCATATGCGGCAGAGTCGTTTAAACTATTCTCCAATACATCCTCAAAACTGCGGGTAAACCAGGCCGCGCGCTTAAAGGCATAATATATGGGCCTTAAATCACCGGTTTGACCAATAGCCGCGCCATAATCATAAGAAGCCGCATCTTCATCATTATTGGTATAACCAAAGTTCGATCCTCCGTGTACCATGTAGTAGTTATATCCGTTACCGCCGTTAGCAATAATTTTCCAGGTACGCCTGTCGTAAAGCTGGGCATCGCCAGGTTTAGCGCCATATTGCGAATACCATACGCTCCAAAACTCGGTAGAGAACCATGGATTTAGCCTCGTGGCATCATCCAGTTTACCGTTACCTGCCGGGTCACTATCGTGGTGCAAGCCGCTAAAAAAGTAAGGCACCTGTAAACCCATGCTTAGCGCTTTGGTTTGTAAATGCTTAAAATAATCATCTGGCATTATGGTACCCCAGCCTTTAGGGTGCTCATTCTCTAACTGCACCAATACAACCGCGCCGCCTTTATTTACCTGGTTGCTCATCACAATTGGTAAAAGTTTATCAAAAAATCTGTCGACGTATTTTTCAAACGCTTCGTTATGCTCGCGTACTTTAAGCCCTTTTTTAAATTTGAGCCATATAGGGTAGCCGCCATTATCCCATTCGGCACAGTAATACGGGCCAACCCGTACTATAGCATACATGCCCAATTCTCTTACTTCCTTTAAAAACCTGTCAAGGTCATGGTCACCGGTAAAATCAAACTTGCCTTCCTGCGGCTCATGAAAATTCCAGATGGTGTAGATCTCAATGCAGTTAAAGCCCGCGCGCTTAATACGCAACAGTCTGTCGTGCCAAAGCTGATGCGGAATACGGGCATATTCCAATCCGGCAGAAACTATAAAAGTTCTTTTACCATCTATTAAAAATCCTTTACTATCAAAATCGATGTAGGGTTTGGCAGCTGATGATGGAGGGAAAATATGATCATTAGCTGTTTGGCTGCGCGCCGTTGTACTGCAAGCCACCAATAATGTGGCTGTTAAAAATAGGTATATCTTATTGATCATCTGTTTGAAGTTCAATTTGTTTGTTGTTTTGGTGGTGACTAGATTTCACAACGACATGACTGTAAATAACTGACTACCAGTATATATTTTCACACATAACACCCTCGCCACCGTCATTGCTTCGTCGGACCTCCTCGCAATGAAGATCTTCCACCCGCGGTCTGTGTCCTCACAGAACGCTATTCCGAATGCTGCAGTTTCAACCATCGTTATATCCGGAAGATGCCTGTGAGGACACAGCCATCGGTTAAAAAGTCCAGACTTACGAAGTTTTTAAAACTTCATAAGTCTTTCGCCGGATTGCAATTCATTATTCAGATCGCATCAGCTTTAAACGCTGGCAAAGAACTCACCCCAATTATTCCGCCTGCAAAACCAGCGTGTTATACTTTGCAAACAAAGCCTTTGCTTTCTCTACACCATCGCCTTTGGCAACATCAGGGTAAGCATTGTCGTGCTTGTTTACCCATTGCCACTCCCAGTTTTTTACCTGGGCATCAAAGGCGTTGGCATCAAACTTGGTACCTGCGGCCATTGCTTTATTTAATTGCGTAAAGTAAAATTCCCAACGGGGTTTGTAGTAGCCTTTTATTAAGCCGGCCCATTGCCTGTTGGAGTATTCGCGCAGGCCGCTTTCTTTATCGCCCCAAAGGGTAACCAGATCGCGGGCATTCAGTTCGTATAGGTTCTTTTCTTTTTCGGTGATGCCATTTGCCCTTGCCTCGTTTATCCATTTACCCAATAAAAAATCTTTACGGGTACTTAGTAAGGCATCCATATCGTCCATAAGTTGCAAAAACGCTGTGCTATATTGCTTAAATGCTTCCTTATCGCCGTTTTTATAGGCCAATGCCATTTTTTGCTGTAATGGTGATGCATAATTAGCCAATACCTGGCGGGTTACGTCAATCAAATCGTACTGAAAACCATCGCTTTGTTTTAAGCTATCTGCCGCGTTGATGAGTAATGTCCATGCTTTAGCCAACTTTTTTGGATCGTAATCGAGTTTGGTTAACACCCTGTCGATAGTTTTTTGCATAGTTGGCCGGGCTACTATGATCGACTCCGGCCCCCCCTCTGTTAAACCTCCGCTATAAACGGTGTTTAATAATATATGCCAGGCTTCGGCGGCATTCGCGTTAACTTGCCCATATCGCCTTTGGGCGTAATTGCTTACCCAGGCATCGGCATCAATAGGAGTATCGCGCCAAACGTTTTCGAGCATCAGGGCAAACAATGCCGGGTTTTGCTCAATACCCTCGGGAGTTACCCCTATCCCCACCATATTTTTCGACTCGGGATCGTGCAGGGCAATGGCTGGGTCGGCAGCTACATGGCGCATGCGGCCAAACAGGCTGATGTTGCCGCCAAAATTTTGCAGCATACTCCATATCCAGGGTTTACCGTAGTAAGCTTCGGTACGGTTCCATACCGGGTGAGCATCGCTATACAGATCGAGCACAATCATCTGGTCATTCGGCACCGCGTTAAGCAAAGCTTTTATCTGCTGGGGCTGCCAAAATTTGTTGTTGTAATGAAACATCCATCCCTGCATTACCCAAACCGCTTTAGGGTCGGCAGCTGTCATGGAGCGGAAAACTTTTTTACTCATCCCATCCAGGTAGGTAGAATCGTTGGTAGGCGGTACATTTTCATTAAAGGTATCGGCCGAGTACAGGTGATCGGTACCAAACTCTTTTGTTTGTGCCTCTATATACTTTTTGCCAATGGTTTCAAATAATTCATCGTCGGGGTCGAGGATATATACATCCGGGAAACCGGCATCCCAGTTGGTCTTTTTAACCTTAGCTTTCGGAAACCTGTCTTTAAACGACAGCGGCACGTGGCCGGTAAATGACGACAGTACAGGTTTCATCCCAAACATCCGTTCGCGCTCTAATATCTTTTTTTGTAATGCCTTGTGGCTATCCATCCAATGCTGCGGCAGCGGGCCGCCCCAGGCATCAATGTTGCCCATCCAAAACCACGAGAAATAAGCAGGGCCGCAAAAAAACGCGTCGAGCTCCTTATCGGTAAAGCCCATGCCTTTGTATACATCCTGCCAAACGGCTTCTTCGCCGGTAATAGCCAGCGGCATGTTGATGCCGTTTAAGGCCATCCAGTCAATCTCTTTTTGCCAGCGGTCCCAATCCCACCAGGCCATAGTATAATTAAATGTGCAATAATTGAGGTAGTAGCGGTATTGATAAGGCGTTGTTTTATGGATTGTACCTGTAACGGCAGGCAAGGTTGCCGGTAAATTAATATTGGTACCATTCCAGCCGATATCGCAAAAGCAGTAGTTTTTAAGGTAGTAATTTAAAGCCGACGCTATTGACAAGCCATTATTACCACGGAGGACGATTTTACCATCCCTGCTTTGCAGCTCAAAAACATCTTTACCATTTTGCTGCGGTATCTCCTCAATTAAAAAGGCATCGGCCTTGCCAGGGATCACCCGGTTTATAAAACTAACTGAGGCCTGCCTGTCAACCTGTGCATTTGCTTTTAACCCAAATGCAGCCGCCATAAAAATAAACAACCACTTTCTCATCAATGTAATCTGCTAAACTATGTTTTTAAACTTTTCGACAATAAAAAGCCGGCAACCCAAATAAGCTATTTTTTAATAGGGGTTATCTGGATGCCGGCAAATTATCTTTTTATAAATTAAAAATTAGGGTTTTGTACCAATACGCCTTTACTTTTATCAATTTCTACCTGTGGTAGTGGGAAATAATAGTTTTTAGGCCGAATAAAGGTTACCGTTTTAGACTGATCTATAGGGGCCTTTGAAACTGGCAAAGCATATATAGCAGCTATATCAACAATTTTATCCTTATCCCAACGCATCAAATCCTGGTGACGCTCGCCCTCGCCAGAAAGTTCTACACGGCGTTCGTGGATCAATTCCTTCATACCTGCGCCGGAAACCGGGGGCAACGATGCTGATGCTCTCCTTCTTATCTGGTTAATTAATACGTCGCCGGCACCGGCACCTTGTGTGCGGATAAGAGCCTCGGCTACTAACAGATAAATATCGGCCGAACGCATTAATGGCACCGCAAAAGTATGATCTACGCCGCCATCCAGGGTGCCATTTGGGGGATTAAATACGGCATATTTACGAAAAGCAAAACCAGTTGCCGAAAGATCCGCCGTAAATATTGATTTGCGCGTGGCTACCAAACCAATATCAATGGTATCGCCAACCGCTAATAAGGTGGCTTTTTTACGTGGATCTTTAGCCTCAAATTCGTTGGCAAGCCCTTGTAAAGGCTGACTAAACCCATATCCGCCCCACGGCCTTGGAATATAGTAAACCGTAAAATCATTTTGTACAACACTCTGTAGTGCCTGAATAGAGAAAAGTAGTTCGGTGCTATTTTCATTAGCACGGGTAAAATTATCCTGGTAATTGGCAGCCAGCGCATAGTGCGCATTTGAAATTACCTTTTGCCCGGTTGCAATGGCTTCGGGCAGTTTTTCCCAATACATGTAAAGCTTGGTTAATAAGCCCAGGGCTGTACCTTTGCTTACGCGGCCACGATCTGCCGAAGTATAGCTTTCGGGTAGCAGGTCAACCGCTTTCAATAAGTCCGACTCGATTTGTTTACGTACATCTTCAATAGGCGATTTTGGTACGTTAAATAATTGTTTAGCATAATCATCGTCAGTAATAATGGGGGCATCGCCATGAATAAGCATCGTACGCCAGTATCCAAAAGCCCTTAAAAAATAAGCCTCGCCCATACTGCGGTTTTTAATATCCGTAGATATAGAGGTTATTTTAGGGATATTGACGATACAGTTGGTTGAACGGTTAATTTCTTCGTACCGCCATTTGTATGGGTACCTGATAGCCGCGTTCGACGCATCGTAAGTTAAATTTTCAATAGCCTCATCCTCGCCGTGGTCGCCAGAGCGCCAGTAATCGTCAGATGGTGTATCAAAGGTACACTCGGCATGCCCAATGTAGTCCTCTTCTTCTAACAGACTATAAATACCGTTTACAGCTGTTACAGCGTCGGTTTCGTTACGGAAATAGTTATCGGGTGTATAAACGCCCTGCTGCTTTAAATCGAGCGCTTTTTTACAGGCACTGCCACACAACACCAGCCCTATACTTATATATAATGATATTTTCGATTTCATGATTTTACAGTTTAACAGTTAAACCAAATGTGATTGTCCTTACAGATGGGTACTGGGCCACATCAACTCCTCTTTGCAGGTTGCCATTGGTATAACCAAGCTCTGGCGTGTAGCCTTTGTATTTGGTTATATAAAATAAATTTTGGCCCGATGCATATAACCTTACACCTTTAAGCGCTGCCTTTTTAGTCCATGTTACAGGTAAAGTATAACCTAAAGTGGCATTTTTGAGGCTCACATAATTACCGCTTTCCACAAACAGGTCTGATGTGCGGTAGTTATTGTTTGTAGCATCAAGAGATAACCTTGGGATAGAGTTGCTTGTACCCGGACCTGTCCAACGTTTTAAGTCTTCGGCATAAAGGTTAAACGGATAGGTTGGGTCTAAACCTTGCATCCTATCGGCATTATAAAGGCTTACACCAAATACACCGGTAAAACTCAAGGCAAGATCAAAGCCTTTGTATGATATACTTCCTTGTAAACCTGCGGTAACGTTAGGGTTAGGATTACCCAATGTAGTACGGTCATTACCATCAATCACCCCATCACCATTCAAATCGCGGAAACGGACATCGCCGGGCCGAATGTTAGCTTTGTTCGGGTCGTTTTTCAATCCTGGATCATTGTCAATATCTGCCTGGGTTTGATACAATCCATTAGTTTTCCATCCGTAGAAAGAAGCAATTGGCTGGCCCTGATAGGTTCTTGAAATTTCCTGGTTGGAGCGACCGTAAAATGTGGATTGGATGAAAGTACCTGCACCGTTAAGCTGGGTTACTTTATTTTTAATGAACGATGCATTTGCTCCAATAGAGTATTTCACTTTATCGCCACCCTGGTAATTTACATCAAGTTCAACACCTTTGTTATTCATGGTGCCTATATTTTGATTGGGGATAGCTACAGAGCCTACGGTGCTTACCACTGGAGGCGAGATTAACATATCCTTGGTGTTTTTATTAAACCAGGTGATAGTTGTACTTAACTGGTTATTTAAAAAGCCGGCATCAAGGGTAATGTTGGTCATGGCAGCACGTTCCCAGGTAATATTCTGGTTTGCTATCGTGGCAACAGCAGAACCGCTTACTCCTGTACCACCAAATACATAACCATTATTTTCATAAGTGCTGCCTATTAATATTTGGCTTAGGTACTGATAAGGATTAACATTCTGGTTTCCCAATTCGCCATAACCACCGGTTAGTTTAAGATTGCTTATCCAACTAATATTTTTGATAAACTCCTCGTTAGATAATCTCCAACCTACAGAAAATGCAGGAAAGTAGCCCCATTGTTTGCCGGGAAGGAATTTTGACGAACCATCTGCACGAAAGGTAAGCGTAGCTAAAAACCGGCTGTCGAAATCATAAAACAACCTTGCAAAACCCGATTGAAGTGAACTTGGCTGAACCAATATATTGCTGTTATACTGCAGGGTGCCGGTATTAAGCACCCTTTGATCGTCGGCGGTGTCGTTATACCCTATACGTGATGCGTTAAATCCAAAATCATTAAAGCTTTGGTATGAGTAACCACCGGTAAAGGTTACATGGCTTTTGCCAAACACTTTATCATAGGTAAGGAAAGACTCCAACAGTTGTGACGATAACTCCTCTTCTGATTGCGTTAAAGTTGATACTGGATTTGGCCTTATCTGGTTAACATCGGCAATGCTAAAATTATAATTGCGGATCAACGAACCATCAAAAGCATAGTTTACACGCAATTTCAATTCTTTTAAAAACGAAATTTCGGCAAAGGCGCTGGCAAGTGCACGGTATTTTTTGGTGTATTTGTCCGTTTCCTGTATAGTAGCGTACGGGCTGTTGATATCACCTAATTGCGAATTAGCCTTTGCTGTTCCATAAGTACCATCGGGATTAACCAAAGGGATAGCTGGATTAAAACGCAAAGCCGAAAATATTAAACCGGTTTGCGAATCGTTATTATTAAATCCGTTTTGATTACCGTATGTTAACTGGATATTTTCGCCAAGTTTTAACCAGGGCGTAATTTTATGCTCCGAGTTAATGCGGGTGCTATAACGTTTAAAGTTACTTTTATCAATAATCCCATCCTCGTTATAAATTGAGCTTGAGAAATAATAGTTTGATTGCTCGTTACCTCCCTGTATGCTTACATCGCCATTAGTTACATGTCCGGTACCCATAATGGCGCGTTGCCAATCTGTTCTTTGGGTAGCGTAGTAAGTATTATTCCAGAGCGAATCAATAGGGCGACCATCATTAATATATCGCTCCCTTTTTAATTTATACAAATCGGGCGCGGTTAATACATCGATGTATTTGGTTGTGTTTGAAAAACCGTTGTAAAAGTTAACTGAGGTAGCCAGCTTTTGGTTATAAGTACCCCTTTTGGTGGTTACCAACACTACGCCATTTGCAGCACGGGTACCGTATATAGCACTTGATGATGCATCTTTTAAGATGTCGACAGAGGCAATATCATTAGGGTTGATATCGCTCAAGGCATTCGGATCGCTGGTTGGCACCCCGTCAATTACTATCAGCGGGTCGGCGTTATTAACTGTACCTGTACCGCGAATCCTGATACTTGGCGCCGCCCCCGGCGAACCGTCATTACGTACAATGTTAACACCGCTTGCACGGCCATCCAGGGCCTGCGCGGCAGATGCCACGGGCAGGTTTTGAATATCCGCACCTTTAACACTGGCCACAGCGCCTGTTACATCTATTTTTTTGCTGGTACCATAACCTACAACCACAACCTCGGTTAAAGCCGATGGCAGGGCCACAAGGGTAATAGCTAAAGGCTGATCGCCGGTTACGGTAACCACCTTTTTCTCGAAACCTATGTAGCTAAACTCCAACACGCCATTAACAGGTGCGTTAATAGCAAAGTTACCATTGATATCGGTTGTTACGCCCAAGTTGGTACCCTGAAGCCTGATGTTTACACCAATAAGTGCTTCTCCTTTGGCATCAACAACTTTACCTTTTACCAACAGCTGGCTATTGGCATTTTCTGGCGTTGAAATGATCACCACATGATCATCTGCCATTTTGTAGGGCAGCTTATTATCCATTAGTGAACTCAATACCTGCTCGATAGAGGCATTTGTTACATCCAGATCAACCTTGCCCAATTTTTTTAGGGCAGCATAGTTGTAAAAAAAGCGATAATCACTTTGTTTTTGAATTTTGGTAAGTATAGTACTTACATCTGTTTGCTTAATGTTGAGTGTAAATTTCTGTTGCGAATACACATCGGCCGAAACCTGCATACAGGTAACCAGAATTAGAAAGAAAACTGCTTTCATTAGCAAGATAACTTTAAGGCATACGGGGGCACCAGGAATTGCAAATGCCCTTCTTGTTTTTTTCATTACATTTGTTTTGAAAATTAATGGATAGAGTAAGCGGCGTCATAACATGCTTACTCTTAATAATAAATCCCAGATTTTTGCGGGGAAGAGTTGCACCTCTTCCCTTGCTTATCTATAGGTTTTTCAGGAATCTGATAAGTAAATGTTTCTCTTCATGTGCTACAATTAAGTTAATATTAGTTTGTTTGTTTGTTATTTTTTGGTTTTGTAAGATAAGTAAACCGTGCTGCCCTCTACTTTTGATTGCAAGGGCACAATCTGCCTCAAGAAGTTAAGCGCGGTATCCAGGCTTTCATTTTCGAGCACGCCGCTTATCTGCTCCTTTTTAAGGGCATCATCTTTAAATACTATCTGCACATCGTATTTCCGCTCCATCTGCCGGGCTACATCTTCAAATTCGCTGTTGGCAAATACAATTTTGTTGTCGATCCAGGCGTTTTCAGGATAGGTATCGGTACTGATATTGGGCAGCGTAGCCACCTCATATTTTATCTTGGCAATCGCTGTCTTAGCAGGTTGATCGGTAACCACAGACGGACTGTTGATAGTCAGTTTTTCATGGGGAGATAAAATGATTTTTTTATCAGGGTCATCGGCCAGTTCTACCTGTACCTTACCTTTTAACAGTGTTGTTTCTGTCGATTTATCATCGCGGTAAGCTTTTACGTTAAATATCGTACCTAAAACCTTTACTGTAAAACCGGTAGTATGTACTAAAAAAGGCCGCTTTGGGTTTTTGGTTACTTCAAAAAAACCTTCGCCCTCTAAATTCACTTCCCGTTGGTTGCCGGCAAAAACAGAAGGGTATGTAAAATGGCTGCCTGCATTCAGTTTAACTTTGGTTCCATCTGATAGGGTAACCTGCATCATTTTACCGAAAGGCACATCAATCTTTTTTATAACCGCAGCATTAAATTGTTGGTTGGCCTGCCTGCTGTAAAACAAAAATCCCAATAAAGTAACTGCGGCAACGGCAGCGGCAACTCCGGCCCATTTCCAATAATTAAGCTGCCTTACGTTATCATTTAACGGATTGGATTCTATTACTTCCGAACTTTTTATCTTCACCCATAACTCATCAAGGTTGTTGTTTATAGTACTGTCGGGTAAAACGGCATCTTCTTTTTTCAATGTACCGGTGAGGGCATCGGTTACATTGTGAATCTTTTTATATCCGGGGTATTGATTTAAAAACAGTTCGAGCTCATCCAATTCTTCCTTACTGGCCGATCCGTCCATACTTTTAGCCATCAGCTCAATAAACCTTGATTTTCCCATAATGTTAGTCGATCTGATGTAAGGACACCTCAACTCCGGGATTTTCTTAAAAGAATTTAAAATAAATTTTTGCGTGTGCCGAAAGGCTGTAAACTTTCAAGCGCAATGGCTCTTCATTAATTTTTAGTAGCAGGTATTAATAACGATGTTCGGCAGCAATTTTTTCAATAATTCAGAGGCGACCTACTGGTATGTCTCATACGAACTATACGGATCTGATCTTTTAAGATACGATAAGAAATACGGTAATGATGTTTTTCAAAAGCCCTCCAGGTTCCATCATTATCCTTTTTGAACTTATCAGCAGGATGCTTGCCGGGATTTTTAGACAATTCGATGGTTGAATCAATTAGTGTATCCCTAACCATTATTGCATTTTGCAATGAATCTAAAGCAATATATTGATAGGCTTTTCTCAACTCAGTCTTTGCACTATTACTCCAAACTACTACCATTTACCAGCTTCAGCCTTTAAATCAGCAGCGGTAGTAAATTCACCGCGGTCAATCTCTGCATCCCCTTTTTCAAGGTCATGGTTATATTGGGCAAGTGTTTGTGGCTTTTCTGTTGTTTGAAAACTGATATGCATTAGTTTCAACGAATTAATTAACCATTCTCTTTTAGAAGGGTCTTTTATTTTATCAAAATCAATTACGAGTTCCATAACAAAAGATTTTATATCACAATATTACATATAAACACGCAAACAAAGAAGAAGTTTACCGCCAAAATTGACAAAAAGCCACCTGATGACACACTCTTTGCACACCCAATACGCGCTGTTCGAGTCTTCGAACAGCGCGTAGGAATTATTGAATTATACTTTCCAGCTTTTTGAGCGCGATGGCTAACTGGGCAAATACCGTTTTATCGGAGAGATTAAGAATAGCGGCCACTTCTTTACAGGAGAGACCATCCTGCTTAACCATTTTAAAAATAAGTTTGCAGCGAGGTGGCAGGCCATCAATAGCAATTAAAATATCGGCCTGTAATTGTTTACTGATCAGCAGCTGTGCAGGATCAACAGATAGGTGAAAATAATACGATTCGGCAATATTTAGTTCTTTAAGCTGTTTGGAAGATGTACCCCTGATGTAATTTAAACAAGCGTTTTTAACGGTCACATACATATACACCCGAACGTTGCGGATACCATCCAGGCCCGAACGGTTTAACCAGATCTTCAGAAATATATCGTTAACTATCTCTTCGGCGGGTTCTTTATCGCCCAAAAACGAATAAGCAAATTGATAAAGCTTATTTACCTGTTGCCGGTATAGCTCATTAAATGCAAGCTCATCATCATTAAACTGGATTAAATGTACAAGCTCCTGTATATTCAAGGTTACAGCCAATTAAAAAACCGATCCATGTAAAATACCCGATTGGCAGGGTAAATGTAAGGAAATAATCAGGCTTATAGCAAAAGTAGTATCAATAAGGCAACTACCGTTATCCGGGCCTATTTTCAATTAGCAGTTGATGATATTGATTTACACCACTACCTTGCAACACATTATTTACTAACCAAAACCACATGAAACAAGGACTTTTGATTGATATGGACGGCGTGATATACAGCGGCGAAGAACTAATTAATGGCGCTGATAATTTTATAAAAAATCTTATCGATAAAGATATACCCTTTGCCTTTATGACCAACAACAGCCAACGCACCAGCCTGGAGGTTGTACGAAAATTAAAACGACTGAGCATAACTGTAGAAACCAAACACGTATACACCAGCGCTATGGCAACCGGCAAGTTCCTGGGCGACCAAAGCCCCAACGGCACTGCTTATGTTTTGGGCGAAGGCGGTTTGCTAACCAGCCTGCACGAAAACGGCATTACGCTGGTAGACTCGGACCCCGAATTTGTTGTTTTAGGCGAGGGTCGCAATTTTACGCTTGAAATGGTACAGCGGGCTGTAGATATGATATTGGCCGGCGCAAAATTTATCACCACCAACCGCGACCCATCACCAAAAAAACCGGGATGGAATAACCTGGGTATTGCGGCAACCACCGCCATGATAGAAGAGGCCACTGGTCGTAAAGCGTTTGTAACCGGTAAACCAAGCCCGGTAATGATGCGATCGGCCCGCAAATTTCTGGGGTTGGAAACTGCCGAAACCACGGTTATTGGCGATACCATGGAAACCGATATACAGGGCGGCGTGCAAATGGGTTACAAAACCATTTTAGTACTATCGGGCATAGCCAGCAAGGATACGTTGAGCAACTATGCCTTTAAACCCGATATGATAGCCAGTTCGGTAGATAAGATCTCGTTCCCTTTAAAATGGTGGTAGGGTGATCCGAAAATAGCCTGTTATTGCAATGGACTAAGCGACGACATAATTTTAGAAAATTGGTTATCAGTACATTTTTCACATACAACACCTTCACCACCGTCGTTGCGAGGCACGAAGCAATCCCCGAATTACAGAGTCGCTGTGCAAATCCGCCCTGTAAGTAGGGGATTGCTTCGTCGTACCTCCTCGCAAGGACGGTCTTTTTTTAAGATGTCATTACTGTTTTTTCTGGGTTACCCCCGGTTGTCACTCGCAATGACGATTTTTTTTAGGATGTCATTACTTTTTTTTTCGATTTACCCTGGTTCTCACCCTCAATAACGGTGAATATTTAATCCTTCATCTTTAAACAACAATGTACACTCTCAAATACGAAGACTTTGCCCTGGCGCTTTACGAAGCCTTACTCGCCGATCCTTTTTATATCGAGCTGCTTCGCGCTGTACCCGGTGGAGATGAAGCCCGGAAACAAGCGCTAATGATGTACCTGGATTATTCCATAACAGAAGCCGAAAAATATGGCCGCCTGTTTATTCCGCCGGAACACGGTTATGGTGTATCTATATGGAGTAAACCGCTGGATGCGGCAACCGAAGCTGTAAAGCATCAGCAAAAAAAGGATTTTTTGAAGCAAACTTTAGGGCAACCGGTGCTTGATGCTTACCTCGAAATGACCAATTTTATGGCTGCTAAACTTGATGGACTAATTGCCGCC
The DNA here is from genome assembly GCF_014205845.1 of Mucilaginibacter cryoferens. Classification (GTDB taxonomy): domain Bacteria; phylum Bacteroidota; class Bacteroidia; order Sphingobacteriales; family Sphingobacteriaceae; genus Mucilaginibacter. The sequence continues at coordinate 232,563 of NZ_JACHCR010000002.1, read as the reverse complement.
GATGCCTGGTATTTATCTATAGTTGGGATTAAGCCCGTGTTTCAGGGCAAAGGATTGGGTGCCGGATTAATAAATGAAGTACTTATTGATATTGATAAACTAAGCTTACCAACATACCTGGAAACCTTTACGCCACGAAACATCCCTTTTTATAATAGACTGGGGTACCAAAGCGTGGCATCGTTCACAGAACCCTTAACTCAGGCCTCCTATTGGATATTGGTAAGGCAACCGGTGTTGAAACAATGAAAAAGCTCCCGCTATAATAGCAGGAGCCTCAACAGTTTAATTAGGGATTATTAGATTTTTATAGTCTTCCGGTATCTCCGCTCTCTACACGTTTGCGGTAAGTCCAGTAAAATACAATAGGGAATACAAACAGGTTAAAGATGGTATTGGTTATTAAGCCACCAATAACTACTATAGCCAATGGTTTAGATGCTTCGGAGCCTATACCTGCTGACAATGCTGCCGGTAATAAGCCTATCGCTGCCATCATAGCCGTCATAATAACCGGGCGCATTCTATCTGCCACACCATTCTTTATCGCATCGGGAAAACTCCCGAACAGACCATGGCGCAAGTCTTTAATGTTTGATTTAAACTTAGAGATAAGGATTACCCCGTTTTGTACGCAAATACCAAACAAGGCTATAAAACCAATACCTGCCGAAATGTTAAAGTTAACCCCAGTGATCAATAATGCCAGGATACCCCCCATAATGGCAAACGGCACGTTGTTTAACACCAGCAGCGAATCGCGGAAATTACCGAACAATATAAACAGGATAAAGAATATAATGAGCAAACTAACCGGCACTGCCTGCGATAGCCTTTGGGTAGCCCGTTGCTGATTTTCAAAATCGCCGGCCCACTCTAAACGGTAATCTTTAGGCAGTTTAACCTGTGCATTTACTTTTGCCTGTGCCTCGCCAATGGTACTACCCATATCGCGGCCACGGATAGAGAATTTAATGGCACCGTAACGGCTGTTTTTATCGCGGTATATCATACTTATACCGGTTATTTTACCAATATCAGCAATCTCCCTTAACGGTACCCGGCCGCCATTTAAGGTAGGTACACGTAAATCGCCTATGGCAGTGGCGTTGTTTCTAAAGTCTTCGGGATAACGTATCCTCAGGTCAAATTTCTTTTCACCTTCGTATATCTGCGTTGCAGCGCGGCCACCAATAGCGGTTTCTATTACCGCGTTGGCATCGGCAGCGGTAACACCATACTGGGCCATTTTATCCTGGTTAAGGTTTATCTGTAACTCGGGCTGGCCCATGTTACGTAAAATACCCAGGTCTTCAATACCACGTACGCCTTTTAATATTTTGTAGATCTCTTCCTCACGTTTTTCGATGTAAGGGTAATTATCACCAAACATTTTAACAACGATAGAGCCCTTTACACCAGATACCGCCTCTTCCACGTTATCAGATATTGGTTGCGAAAAGTTAAGATCAACGCCGGGATAAAATTTCAGTTTATCCTGCATCCTGGCAATCAACGCTTCTTTGGTTTCCTTTCGTTTCCACTCATCCTGCGGATATATATCAACGTGAAACTCTATATTGTAAAAACCGGTTGCATCGGTACCATCATTTGGCCTGCCGGTTTGCGATATTACCTGCTTAACTTCATCAAAGCTCAGAAAAATGCGGCGCATCTCGTTTGATAGTTTTACCGATTCTTCGAGCGATGTACTTAGCGGACCGGTGGCCCTCACATATATCGACCCTTCATTAAGCTCGGGCAAAAACTCGGTTCCCAACAACGTAAAACATCCTAAACTGATCACTAAAGCAACAACCGCTATAGGAAAAACAATTTTGCGGCCTTTAAAGCAAACGCTATAGAAACGAAGCGCGTTTTTAGTAATAAACTCTACAAACACATTGTGGCGCTCTTTTACATTTTTATTTAGCAAGATGCTGCATAGCGCGGGTACCAGGGTAAAGGTTAATAACAAGGCTCCTAAAAGGGCGAAGCTCAATGTCCAGGCCAGGGGCGAAAACATTTTGCCTTCTACTTTCTGAAAACTGAAGATAGGCAGCAAACCGGTAATGATAATTGCTTTTGCAAAAAAGATACCTTTACCGTTTACTAAACTGGCCTCACGAATTAATCCGAGTTTACTCAGTTTATTAAAGTTCTCCATTCCAACCTCTTTGGCCTTATGGTCGAGTAACACAAATATCCCCTCTACCATTACCACGGCCCCATCTATGATGATACCAAAATCGATAGCACCCATGGAGAGTAAGTTGGCCGACATGCCCTTTAACTTAAGGCACAGGAAAGCAAACAGCAATGCCAGCGGAATAATGATAGCCACAATTACCGTTGTGCGCCAGTCGGCCATAAACAGTAATACAATTACCGTTACAAAAATTATCCCTTCGGCCATGTTGTGCAACACGGTGTGTGTAGCAAAATCAACCAGGTTTTCGCGGTCGTAAAAGGTATTTATCTTTACATCTTCGGGCAGTATGCTGCCATTCAATTCTTTTATCTTATCCTTAAGGCCGGCAATTACCACGCTCGGATTTTCGCCTTTGCGCATTACCACAATACCTTCAACCACATCGGGGTCAACATCGCGGCCTACCTGCCCTAAGCGTGGTAAAGACGACTCAGTTACTTCGGCAATTGTTTTTACATAAATAGGCGTGCCTTTTATATTATTAACAACAATATTTTTTATCTCGCTGATATTGTTTAGCAAACCAATACCACGTACCACGTAAGCCTGGCCGCTTTGTTGTATTACATCGCCGCCAACGTTTACGTTGCTTTTTGATACGGCATCAAACAATTGCAGTGGCGTAATATCGTACTGAACAGCTTTCTGAGGGTTAATGGTTATCTGGTAGGTTTTCACCTCGCCACCAAAGCTGTTTACATCGGCAACGCCGGGTACAGCCCTTATTTCCCTGCTTACAACCCAATCCTGTATGGTTTTTAACTCGCGTACCGAGCGCTTGTTACTGGTAAGTGTATAGCGGTAAATTTCGCCTGTAGGGCCGTAAGGAGGCTCAATCTCTGGTGTAATGCCATCGGGCAAATTAGCCTCATCAAGGTGATTATTGATCTGTAAACGGGCAAAAGCATAGTCTACATCATCATCAAAGGTTATCTTAACTACCGATAAGCCAAACAGCGACGATGAACGCACGCTTGTTTTTTTCTCTGCCGGGTTCATGGCCAGCTCTATTGGGCGGGTAACAAACTTTTCCACCTCCTCGGCACTACGGCCTGGCCACTGGGTAATAATAGTTACCGATGTATTGGTTACATCCGGAAAAGCATCTATGGCAATGGTTTTAAAGCTGATATAACCAGCAACCGCCATAAGCAGGGTAACAAAAAATATAAAAATCTTATTCTTAAGTGCAAAAGACAGCACTCCTTTTATGAACTTATTCATCTGTTCGTTTTATAAAGCCTCACCTAAATCCTCTTCAAAGGAGAGAACTTTTGATTTGCGTGTTTTATTTTTATTTTCCAAGCCGAGTTTACCCATGCCCATCAGAACCTTCTCTTTCGGAGAGGGCAAAGTGGAGGCCCGAAACGCATTAGTCTTTTAACGACTCGTACAGGTAAACTTGCCTCGAAGCAACCACACGCTGCCCCGGTTTTAATCCTTTGCTTATATAAGCTACATCCTCTACACGTTTGGCTATTTCAATAGGCTGTATATGTACCTTAGCAGCACCGTCAACCACAACCACGTAGTTTTTATCATTATCAAACACAATAGAATTAGTGTTTATAGCCGGCAAGTTCATACCCGATTTTGCCTGGATCTTTACATTGGTAAACATGCCCGGTTTAAGCATATTATCCGGATTTTTGATCATTACCCTGGCACGCATCACTTTGTTATCCGGGTCGAGTACGTCAAAAAGCTTATCAATTTTACCGGTAAATACTCTATCCGGGTAGGCAAGCGTAGTGATCTGTACGGCATCGCCAACCTTTACGCTGGCAATATCAGACTCGTACATGTTGATCAACACAAATACCGATGAAAGATCGGCTATGGTGAACAGATTTTGGTTGTTATCCGCCCGTACCTGCATATCGTCGGTTACGTTCTTTTCAATAACATAACCACTCAGCGGCGATTGTATCTCATAACCTTTACCGTTGCTTTTGTTTATAGACATAATAGAACCTGCACGGCTATTTTCGGCAGATGCTTTCTGATAGTCTGATTTGGCCTGTTCCAGATCTTTTTCTGACGCCAAGCCGCTTTTATACAGATCCTGCGTGGTTTCCAACTGACGTTTGGTGTTACGCAGATCGGCCTGGGCCGAGATCAGGTCGCGGCTAAAGCCGGCAATTTCGGCGCTTTTCATGGTGGTAAGCACCTGGCCTTTTTTAACCACATCACCCAGTTGTACGTGTACAGACTGTGCTATACCGCTCACCATCGGGAAAATTTTAACCATTTTACTTTCGTCGGGCGCTACGCTGCCTGTAAGTGTAATTTCTGATAGCGCGTTTTCGGCCTTAACTGTATCAATTACCAAGCTACGTAATAGGGTATCGGTTACCTCGAAACGGGTATCCTTTGCTGCCTCATCCTGGTGATGAGTGCAGGCCGATACGGATAACATTACGGCCGGAATGATACTGAAAGCAATTATTTTATATGGGCGATGCATGATCTGTGTAGTTATTTATTAAAAAAAGGTGTGCCGGTAGCAAAATTCAATTGTTCGAGCGAACTGATGCGGTTAAGTTGCAGGTTATTTAGCTGCAGTGTATTAGTTTTGTATGAGTCGTAAAAATCCAGAAACTCCAACAGGCTGATATTATGCTTCTGGTAATTTTTAAATACTTCCTGTATCAGGTGATTAAAATCCTCTTTAAACTTAGGATCGAAACTGTTGTACAGGTTTTCGAGGCGTAATGCCCCTTTATAGTTGTTTGCCAGATCACTTTCCAGCTGATCCTGCTGACTTAGCAACTGCACCTTACTGGCATCAACCGCTATGCGGGCCTGCTTAATCCCCCCCTGGTTACGGTTAAAAAACGGCAGCGAAAACGCTATGCCCGCACTTGAATAATCGCGAACGTAACTCCCCTGCTTATCATAAGCCAGTGAAAAAGTAAGATCTGGTATAGCGGTTGCTTTTTGCAGTTTTAAGTTGATGTTATTATAATCAACAACAGAGCGGGCAACTTTAAGATCGTAGCGGTTGGCGTACGCCGAATCTACCAAATGCTGGTATGGCACTTCAGATACTATGTTTTTCTCTTCCAGGTTAATATCAACCTGTGGTAGTACATAGCTGGATGGTTTTGCACGTATCATCACTTTAAGTTCGCTTTGGGTATCATCAATACCATCCATCAGATCGTTAAGCTCTGATTGTAGCGAGTAAAGCTGTGATTGAATACGCAGCACCTCTTTTTGAGCAATATTACCCTTGGTGTATTGTTCTTTGAAAACTTTAAGCGTTTTGGCCAATGAATTGATCTCTTCCTGGTAAACCTGGGCCGATTGTTCCTGGAAATAGATCTTATAAAAATCATTACGCAGGGTATATCGCAGCGTGCGCAACAAATCAAACAGCTGATATTGGGCCTGCTGCATACTTATTTGCGCCAGCTGGATGTTTTTATTGCGCTTGCCAGCGGTTTGTATCAATTGCGATAACTCAGCCGAATATTCGCCGCCATCGTGGCTGGTATCAAAAAAACGCTTGGTTTGCGGGTTGTACAAAACGTTGGCAAAACTAAAATCGGGATTATTAAACAAGCGGGCGGTAATTATTTGCGCCTGTGCCTGGTCAACACTGTAGTGCTGAACAATTAGATCGAGATTATTTTTTAAGAATTGTGTTTCTGCCTCTTTCAAAGTTATCTTCAGGGTATCACTGCCAGAGGTTTGCCCAAAAGCCGGCCCCACAGTAGCTACACACCATAATAGTTGAATTGAAAGAAGAACGATAACAAATTTTGGGAGCATATTTTATTTGTTTGGGACAAAGCTATACTAACCACATTAAAGATACATTAAATAAAGATTAGAAAGAGATTAGAAAACCGGCACAAAGCTAATGGTAAAAGTTGTACCCTGCCCCACTGACGAATGCATGTTGATAGTGCCGTTAAACAGCTGTATAATTTTAAATGCCACATATAGCCCTACACCATTACCATCAAAAACACGCCCATTGGCGCTGCGGTAAAACGGGATAAATACTTTTTCCTGGTCGTCAACAGGGATGCCTATTCCTTTATCTTTGATAGTGATCACTATGCTTTTGCCATCGGCATATAAACTGCAGGTTACCGGCTGGTTGCGCGAAAATTTGAAGCCATTACCGATGATATTGTTAAGGGCTATCTTTAATAAAGTTGGATTAGCGTTGATGAAAAGCGCCTGCTGATCCTCGGGCAAATGATCTATTTGTACCTGTAACTGCGGATGCCCCGGCGACATGGCCCAATGATGCTGAATATCCCATATCTGTTCGTCTATCTGGATAGGTTCTAGCCGGGCACGGGTATATTCCATATCTGTTTGGGCAAGCTCCATCAGGCTGCTAATGGTTTCGCCCAGCCGGCCGGCATCAATTAATACCGAATTTAAAAGCTGCTCATAGTCTGCAATGCCCCGCTGCTTGTTTAAAGCTACTTCAATTTCGCCAATGATACTGGTTACTGGTGTGCGCAATTCATGCGATGCATTGGCAACAAAAGTTTGCTGTAGCTCAAACGAATTTTGTAAATGACTAAGCAAGCGGTTAAAATTTAAGGCGAGGGCGCTTATCTCATCCTTTCCTTTACCTTCATCAACGCGTACATGCAGACTACTGGCATTAATTTGCTTCATTTGTTTAATAAGGCCATCAATAGGCATTAATGAGCGTTGTGCAAACCATCGCCCTATAAAAAACAAAACACTGTTTACTACAATAAAAATAATGATCATGATACGGATAATGCCCGATAAACGCACCTCGGCCTGCTCATCATAGGCCGATGCGAGGATAACAAAGTTGCCCTGATTATCGGGATAGTAAATACCTACGGTTTGCCGCTCACCCTCCCTAAAGCTGATGTACTTGTTGGCGCGCACCTCCTCAATGGTATTAATACTCCAATATTGCTGTCTATCTTTAATAAACGATGCGGTGTTTGATGCGTTATAAACCCGGATCACTTCGCTGGGTAATTTCTCCAGCATACGTTCGCGTACATGGTTTAATGAGTCTGACGAGATCTCGTCGGCCTCAAGGTATAGCTGGGCTGCCACTTTGGCCCTGTCTTTTAAATGCCCATAAAAATCTGTCCTGAAAAAATCGGCAAAGGCCAGGTACATAATACCCATAATAACCAGCAGCAGTGCAGAGCTAAGCAGGGTAAAATTAAGGGCCAGCCGGTTTTTTATTTTCATACAGCCTTATTTTTCTTTTAAAATATACCCCATCCCTATTACGGTATGAATAAGCTTGGCTTGCGCTCCCTTTTCTATCTTTTTACGCAGATAGTTTACATAAACATCAATAAAATTGGTACCTGTATCAAACTGAATATCCCAAACCTTCTCGGCAATATAATCTCTGGAAAGGGTTTTATTGGGGTTACGCATAAATAGCTCAAGCAGATGGTACTCTTTAGTGGTAAGGCCTATTTCGGCATTGGCACGTTCGGCGGCTTTGGTAAAGGTGTTCAGCTTCAGATCGCTAAAAGTAAGCAAGCCATCTTCTTTGTTGTTTTCGGGCCTGTAACGCCTCAATAAGGCGCTTATGCGGGCCAGTAATTCATTAAAGTGAAAGGGTTTTACCAGGTAATCATCGGCCCCGGCTTGTAATCCGTTTACCTTATCATCAACCCTATCAAGCGCGGTGAGCATCAGTATGGGCACCTGGCTGTTTTCTTTGCGAATGCGGCGACAAAGGTCTACCCCATTAATATCGGGCAGCATCAGGTCAAGAATGATAAGATCGAATGTTTGCGCAGCTATCAGATCAATTGCCGAAAAGCCGTCATTGGCATGGCTTACCTCAAAGTCGTGCTCCTGCAATCCTTTTGAAATAAAGGCCGCCACTTTTTCTTCATCTTCAACAAGGCAGATTTTGCTCATAATATCCAGGGTAATTGATGGCTACAAATTAAAGCAATAATATGACATATATAAATGATGGAATTTTAAACTGAACCTGCGGATGTTTACCATGCAAAATTAGTGCATATCAACCAGTTCATGTGCCACGCATGGCAAGCTAAAACTAAACCGGCTTCCCTTTCCCAAAACACTGTCGACACTTATTGTGCCATTGTTTTTTTCGATAAACTCCTGGCACAGCATCAGACCCAAACCTGTGCCCTGCTCATTTACCGTGCCCCGCGTGGTAAAATTTTCCTGCGCAAACAACCGCGATAAATTTTCTTTATTAATACCAACACCGGTATCTTCTACACTAATGGTTACCTGCTCGCCAGATGAAGAGGCGTTAATAAACACAAAGTCGTCTTGCCGGCAAAATTTAATGGCATTTGCTACCAGGTTGCGCAGCACGGCCTGTATCATGTCCGGATCGGCGTAAACAAAAGTGGCCTCCCTTATCTGGTTATGTATTTTAACACCCTTTTCATCGGCATTATGCTGAAAAAGCCCCAGCAAGGGTGCTGTTACCGGTTGAAGATCAAATAAAACAGGGTTTACCGTAGCCCCGCTTAACTGGCTTTTTGCCCAGTACAACAGGTTTTCGACCAGGCCCGATGTGTAACCAATATTTTTGGAAAGCTCTGGTAACAGAGAGATAAATTCTTCGCTGTTTAAATCACCCTCTTCAGCCAATCTTATCATATCTGCCAAACCTATCAGCGGGCTGCGCAGATCATGCGCTATGATAGAAAACAACCTGTCTTTAAGCTGATTTAGTTCTTCCAGCTTTTGCTCGTTTTGTTTACGATCTGTAATATCCCTGAATAAAAACACATTACCACTATGGATAGTTTTCTGCTCTGGCAATGGTGTAATGGTTACCGCGTAAAAACGGGTTTGGCCATTCTCTTTTCTGCTTACCTCTAACTGGCCATGTTCGGGCTGATTTTCGGCTTCCTTTAACAGATCTATCTCGGTAAATAGCATATTAAGGGTATCACCTATATATGATCTTTTTTGGTTGCCCAATATTTTTTTCATTTGAGGGTTCAGATCAACAGCCCGCCCCTGCTGATCTGCAACCAATATACCCTCGTGCAGGGCCTCAATAATTTTTTCGCGGGCTACCGGCATTATATCAAACAACCTGAATCGTAACAAACCTATCCCAATAACCAACGATGTGGATATAAAGGCAAAAGGAGTAAGATCGATATACTTAAACGGGCGAATGTGTAACAGGTAAATGAGGTTAACCGCCCAGGGGATCATCGCCCCTACCAAAATAAGCCGGTTCTGCCGCTTTAGTATGCCTTCGGCCTTTTTAAATTTGGTAACAATTAGCCCTATACCCCAGGCCAGCATCATGTAAAAGAAAACGGTATGTATCTGATACCAAATGCCAGGCGTTATATTTAACAGCGGAAAGGGTGTATTTTTTGATACGCTGATGTGTGCGTATTGCAAACCAAAAACGCCGGTCCATTTAAAAAATAGGGTTAAACCGGGTATCAGAAAAATAAACGATAAATTCCATTTGCTTAACCAGGCTTCTTTCCCGGTAAACCGCATTACAAAAACTATCCACAAGGCAGGTAGCGTAGCAACACCCAGGTATTCAATATCGGTCCAAAACAGCATGGTGCTTAAATCAACGCTGCTTAGTTCTAACCCGTAGGTTATTGCCCATACAGCGGTTGCCAGTATAATTGCACCAAACCATCGCACCGCCAAACTTAACTTGTAAAAAACCGCCAGGCCCACCCACAGGCTAAACATACCGGTTATGAGCAGTATTATGGCGAAAATATTATCCGGAAAGTGCATACAAATTGTAGGTCTGGTTCTATTCGGAACTTATACGGTTATAAGGTAGCCGGGGTTTTAAAATTATTGAGCTATTTGTATTCGGTAATAAGGTCAAGCCATAGCGTTTTATACGAAAAACTGCAGATCCTCAGGGTCCTCTCCGAGAGACCCTGAGGGGACAAAAGGCCAAGCCATAGCGTTTTATGCGAACTACAGATCCTCAGGGTCCTCTCCGAGAGACCCTGAGGGGACAAAATTTATCGTTAACAAAATACCAGGCTTTAAAACCTAAAGTTAAACGCAATATATGGATACCAGCCTTCATCAGAATGAGCAGCTAAAACCTGTAGCACCGTTAAGCTGGCCGGTGCAAAATAAAGGCCGCCACCTACACCCTGATGCAGTGTATCAGAATGCTCACCGCTTATCCATACACGGCCTACATCATAAAACCCCGATAAACCCAATTGCCCCGGCAAAATATAACCCGGAATATTGGCTAGTTTTACCCGCGCCTGAAAGTTATTATAGATCATATCCTGCCCGGCAAACCTGTTTTGCAGGTAACCTAATAAGTTGCCCTGCCCACCTAAAAATAACGATTGGTAAAACGCCGGACTGCCAAAACTAACACCGCCGCCTATCCTGTCAGAAAAAACTACGTTTGCACTTGAATCTGCCCTTAAATAATAGGTAAACTCCGTTTTTATTTGCACAAAAGAGCGCGAGTAATTATTTAGTCCCTTGTACCCTTTGGCGTTTATGTTTAAATAATACCCCGTTGATGGAAAAAGATCATTGTTCCGCTTATTGCTTATATAATCGGCTAAGATGCCTAAATGGGCCTTATCCTTGTTTACGGTTGTACTATCGTACGAGTTTATTAAAGCGGGTTGATTTATAAAACGCCCAACATTATCTTCGGGATTAAGGCGGTAATACTGTACCGATGGTCCGATACTTACCGTACTGCCTTTGCCTGTATGCCAGCGCAAGGCGGGGTTAACTTCGTACTTATCAAAACGGGCCCGGTAAAACCTGCGGTAGCCTTCTGTTTTATGAAGAACGGTTTCATTACCCCGCCCAAAAAAGTTCATGGTATTGTCTGGCGCATCAAAAAGGGCAGCTATGGTAATATCGGCCTTGCCTAATGCAGCTATCCATTCGGCATTGTACCTGATGCGGAATGCCTCGGTAGCAAATGAGTGACTGATCATTACCTGCTGAATGGTTGAGTAAGCCCCTTTTCTGAAACCATCTACACCTTTATACTTAAAGCCAAGCCCCAGTAAAAAACCGTCATCGGCGTTTATAGCACCGGTAGCCAGGGGCTGCCAAACGTTGTAAAGATTAGTTGAAACGGTGCGGTTGTTAGTGCTATCGTTTGAGAGATGCTTATTTAACCGGCCATCTTTATCGGTAAAACTGCTGCCATCCTTGGGGCCATAAACCTGCACTTTATTAATAGCTTGTTTTACAGTATAAGCCTTAGTGCCGGTACTGTCAACAATACGCAACTTTATGGGCGATGTACCATTATCAATAATTATTTTATCGTTGCCGGCCGCCGTATACAATCTTATTTCTTTGGTAATATCCGGCCGGTAAGTTATATCCATTAGCGTACCTTTTACCTGCCCGTCTTTATTAAGTTTTTCAACCATAATCCGCATACCTTTATCGGCTGTACCGGTTATGGTAAACTGCTCGTCTTTATCTGTAGTATGCAAATCAACTATCCGGTTAATAAAGTAATAATACGCAGACATGGCCGCTGGGATATTATCCCGCCGCTTTTTAAGCTTTGCCAGTAGTTGGGCATGCCTAAAATTGTAATTTTCTTTTGGCAACCGCCTTAATCCGGCTTCCAATACCTGGTCAGTTTCGGCTTTTACAAAATCATTAGCCGCTTTCATCCAATCATCGTAGCTTATTTGCGCATCGGGATACTGTTTTAGAAAGCGGGTTTTAAATATAGAGTATTTGATGTTCGGGATATCGCCCGTAAAATTCTCTAAAACGGGATCTATCCATGGCAAAGCGGCTATCGACGGAAACACACCCTGGTTAACGTGAAACACCTGGTCGCGGTCGCGCGGAACGGAGGTGTACATTTTAGCTTTCCCATCTTTGGTTACCGCCCAGCGCCATTGGTCTTCGTGCCTGTCCCAATCGCCAATAAGCAGATCGAGCATCCGGGCGCGCAAAAAAACAAGGCCATCAAAACGGTTATCGTAGCTTTTAACAAGCTCGCGTTCCATTTTAAGGGTATTATCAGAGTTGCCGGCAGGTTCGCGCTCTTCCAGCAGGCAAACCAGGTTGGTAAAGGTTTTACTGTACTGGCCCAAAGCCGGGTCGGCGGCTACAACGCCAATAACAGGATTGGCATGCGGCACACCGGCGGCATCTGCCAAAGGCGGAACTATCAATGCCGAATACGGATGCTGGCCGCTAAACTCATCGCCCACCCAATCAACCGCAAATGTGCCGCGTAAGTTTTCGGGTAATAACTTATCGGGTATCTTCTCCACGCTGCGCAATACCCATTCCTTACCCGTTTTATCCTGTAACCGTAACGATTTAGACTCCATGCCCCCGCCCTCTTTCACCGGACTTAAACCACCATATATCTCAGATAACTTTATCACCGGCAGCTTTACCGGCATAGCCCATTCTTTACGAAAATTTTCGCCAAATAAAGTGCGATGAAAACCACTTACGTTATCATAAGAAGCATGAACGGTAACTATAACGCTATCCTTCAAATTGGCGGCTGGTGTACTATTGCTTTGCGCGCTGGCTACACCAACCTGGTAAAATAAAAGGAGCAATGGGGTAATTTTTTTGATCACGGCAGTAGTATTTATAAGTTTTGCAGGCCTTTAAAGCCTGTGGATAAGGCTATCCTTGTAATAAAGGATAAAGCTTTTAACTCAAATCAGTGTTTCTTTATAGCAGGCAGCACCGGCGTTTGGTGAAACATAGATACTATAATAAACGCCACAACTGCCACAATAAGCCCAAACATAAATATACTGTAGGCCAACCTCAAAAACCGATATTTTTTACCAAGTACCGTACCCTGGCCATACACATCTCTTATAAGGGTTTGATAAAGAAAATCTTTATCGTCCATCACCCTAAACATACCCGATGCATAATCATCCAGGCTCATTTTATAAAAATTACCAAAAAAAAGCAGGTTTACGCCTTTAGTATCCAAATCATTTTGTGTAAAAGTTCCGTTAGGGATAGCAGGCCTTGTTGCCAGAATTGATACCACTATTGATGCCAGGCACACTGCTAGTAAAATAAATGTTGGGTACATTAAAAAACTATGTTCATCCAGCTTGCGTAACACCAAACTTATAATGGCAGATAAGATGATGGAGTTTACCGTAATTAAAATATGAGCCTTTTTATCGGCCATATCACTTAAACGCTGGTTGTTGCTGGAGGTAATCCTGAACATGGTTTCAATACCTTTATCGGGCCGGTCTTTGTTCTTAGCTATTTCTGCCTCCTCGTTTTGGGCAGAATGTATCTTAGTATCGGCGGCGGGCTTATCTTTTATTTTCATAAGGTTTAAATCATTATTATCATTTAAGCCTGGTAGGCAATATGCTGTATAATACTAATGTTTTTTCATAAAATCAATAGCTGTCATCAGTGTTAATTTACTGGGTTACTTAGCTTAAGGGTTACGATGTGTTAACGCAGACCTGTAGCTGGTTCTGTACACTGGCGAAAACTCACCCCGACGAGGCTACGCCGGTCGACCCTCTCTCCGGCTTACGCCGCATAGAGGGTAAAACCTTTTTTTTCTCTTTTTTCGTCCCTCTATGCAACGAAGTTGGAGAGAGGGGCAGACGGGCGCAGCCTCGTCGGGGTGAGTCTTCTCCGACATACGATATCGCCACCCCTTCAGCCTCCCCGGATTTTACTCCTCATCATTGCAAATAACAACCCAATCGGCATACTGCCTTCTTTTGCAAAAATCTTACAACATGTAATAACAGCGCACTAAAATTATGGAGATTGTACCTGATTATAAAGGCCACGGCATTTTTTTTGCATTCCACATTAAAACAATTGCCCTACATTACCTCTCCGCTTCTATATTTCATTTGCTTTGTTTAATTATTGAGGTAAATTGTGGCCGATTTTAAAAGTAGACCAAGTTTAAACCAACATTGCTATTATTAAACCTATGCTTAAAAAAAGGAACCTTTTTTTAATTCTGATTGCTCTTGTACCCCTAACTTTTATTTTAACACAGTGCTTTAACGGCGCGCCCCCCGATCCACGCGGCGAGGTATACGCCGGTTCGGCAAGCTGTCAAAAATGCCACAAGGCCCAATACGATTCTTATATCCAAACCGCGCATTATACAACATCGCGCCAGGCATCGCCGCATACCATTAGCGGCAGCTTTGCAAAAGGCTTAAACAGTTTAGATTACGGCTACGGCTTAAAGGTTGTTATGGAAAACCGAGGCGATAGCCTTTACCAGGCAGCCTACCAAAACGGTAAACAAACCGGGGTAGCGCCATTTGATATTTCTATTGGCGGCGTTAAGGCCGAAACCTATTTATATTGGAAAGGCAAGCAATTATACGAGTTGCCGGTATCTTATTTTAGCACTATACACAGCTGGGCAAACAGTCCGGGGTATATTCCGGATAGGGTAAATTTTAACCGCCCTATATTAAGAAAATGCCTGGAGTGCCATACATCGTACATCAGCGAGCTGCCACCGGATGGTAAAGAACTGGGCTTTGAAAAAGCTTCGCTGATTATGGGTATTGATTGCGAACGTTGCCATGGCCCAGCCGCCAACCACGTAAATTTCCATACCGATAACCCCGACGAGAAGAAACCTAAATATATAACTACCTATAAATCGCTCACCCGGTCGCAAAAAATGGATGCCTGCGCAGTTTGCCACTCGGGCAATAAAATGGTACCACAAAAATCGACATTTGATTTTCAGATGGGCGATACGCTGAACAGATTTGTAGGCCCCGATGCATTTGCAGGTGCCGCCACACCACCCACGCTTGATGTGCATGGCAATCAAAACGCGCTGCTATCATCAAGCAAATGCTATATAATGACTAATATGGACTGCGGTACCTGCCACAACCCACATGTTAAGCAGGAGCAAAATATAGCCCTGTTTACCCAAAAATGCCTTAGCTGCCATAGCGAAGCCCAACACAATTTTTGCACGCTTGCACCCAAACTGGGCACTGCAATTAACACCTATTGTATTAACTGCCACATGCCGCAAAAGGCATCGCATGTAATTAGTTTAACAGCCTTTAACGGTAAAATGAATCCGCCTTATGAGGTGCGTACCCACCATATAGCTATATATCCCGGGGAAACAAAAAAAGTGATGGCTTTTATTAAGGGGGAGAAAGTGAAGTAGATGGATTAATAATGACCTCTTACAGAAAGTACATCCAAAATTACTATCTCATTTAGGTCATAATCTCGTATACAATGCGGTGTTCCTGGGTTATTCTACGAGACCATGCTCCTGATAAGTTATGTTTCAATGGTTCCGGCTTTCCTATACCATCGTATGGGCTTTCCTAAATAGCAATAAGTAGTTTTTCTATCTTCTTTTGAATAATTTTATTGCCTGATCTTTTCCAATATTTTAAATCTTCAATCGCTCTTGGACTAAAAACTACTTCCATAGATCTTCAATGGCGATTTTAACTCCTTTACCATTTTTAATATCCTCCCTGCCCTGAAGAATTTTCTCAACAAATTCAGGATCATATGGAACTTTTGCAGATTTAAAGTCGATCTTCATCGCCTTAATAAAAGCCTTCAAAGCAGTTAGTTGCTCTTTGGTTTTGGGTTGTACAATTAGCGTTTCCATAATACAAAAATACTGTAAAGGTTTGTAATTTACCAATAAGCAAAAAGCTAACTAATATTTTACTTCGCATCCCCAACTGGCCCCCCTTAGCGCAAGTCTTGTTGTAAGTATGTGGGCAGGGTGACTTGTGATCGGATTGACATTGGGATGGTCGAAAACTTTATTCTAAAGAAGTCACAAGTCGTCAGCCCGCCAGCTACGGCACAAGACTTGCGCCAAGGTGTGATCTACAACGTCTCATGGGTAGTAACAAAAAAAAATCCGTCAGGAAAACCCCAAAGTTTGCTCCCGTAAGTGCCCTCTACTCCTTTTTAAGTTTAAAAGCAATTCCCCCTGGCTCATTAACCCGGTATTATCATATTGTTAAAACTTTTGCCTCTATTTATTGTCCCCTACTTAAATCTATTTTTAAAATCAGGACAATATGAACTCTGAAAACAATCAGCCTGCAGCTAAAATTGCCCCGGAAGAACTCACCTATATTCAAAAAGTATGGCATACGGTAGCCATTGTTGCCCTGCTGGTGGTAGTAATACTGATTGCCCGCGTTGCCTTTAACGTATTGCTGATGGTACTGGCCGGAGTGCTTATCTCGGTTTACTTTCATGGCCTGGGCGATATGATTGAGCGTAAAACCAAATGGAAGCGGCGGCTTTGCATGACCATCTCTGTAGGAGGCACCTTTGTGATACTGGCAGTGCTTTTTTGGTTTATGGGTGCCAAAATATCTAAACAGATAGGTGTTTTAAGCGATACCCTGCCCCATACTATCAATACAGCCAAGGCAAAACTGGCCGAGTCGCCCATTGGCCAAAAGATCCTGGATTATTTATCCAACGATAATTCGGATACCTTAATGACCACTGCCAAAACTTTTTTTAATACCAGCTTTGGTGTTTTGGGTAATATTTACATCATCCTGTTCCTGGCTATATTTTTTACCAGCGACCCCAATTTATATAAAGACGGAATAATTAAACTGGTACCCGAAAGCCGGAAACCACTGGCCCAACAAGTTATAGACCGCATAAGCCATGCGCTTAAAGGCTGGTTAAAGGGTATGATGCTATCAATGGTGCTGGTGTTTATCTTACTTTCTATCGGCTTAGGCATTATGAGCATCCCGGTAGCATTGGTACTGGCCTTGCTTACCGGTTTACTTAAACTTATCCCCAACTTTGGTTCGCTTGCCGCTATGATACCGGGGGTGCTGCTTGCTTTAACCATCAGCACCAATACGGCCATTATAGTGGCATTAATATATATTGTAACCCAAACCGTGGTAAGTAATATTGTTACGCCTATTATCCAAAATAAAATGATAAACCTGCCACCTGCACTAACCATTTTGGCACAGGTGCTAATGGGTACGTTATCGGGCGTATTAGGTATTATACTGGCCGTACCGCTATTGTCAATTGTAATGATTTTGGTTGATGAGCTTTATGTGAAAAAAATCAGCGAAATAGATATTGTTGTTGTCCCCGAAAAAAGCCAGTCTTAACAATAAACAAATACACCGACAAGACCAATGAACCACTGAACTAATGAACCAGTGAACCAGCAACCGCTGACCTAATAAATAAAAAAAATCGTTCCGGATCTCATCCCGGAACGATCTGTATTAATCAACTAAATCCAAATTTCTCAGGTTTGGAGGATCTTTATAAAACACCAGCATACTTTATGCCGATGTTAGCTTGCTTTTATAGTTCTAATGAAACAGCTATCCAAGCGTCATTGCTTCGTGCCTTATAATGACATACTTTTAAGATATTGATTATCAGTATATTTTTTCAAGTTTCTAATGCCCAAGATACAATGAGGTGCCTTCATCATTTTTCTCCCCTCTCGAGAGGGGGCGGGATGGGAAGTGCGGTGGCAGGGGTGTGTTCTACTGCGTTCTTTCGCCTGCATAAACACACCCCTCCGCCCCTCTCGAGAGGGGAATCACACATTCCCGCCACTTTTTTAAAGAGGCCCCCGTTATTATTTAGTCCACAACCGCCCATTTGCAACCATCTCACAACTGTTTTTTCCAGGTTAACCCTAGTTGTCACTCGCGATGACGGTCTGGTTATTTGTTTTCAGACAGCTTCCAAGTCAAAGAAAAGAACAAATTCAGCTGATAATTTAGTACTAACTACTTAACATTACTCCGCCTGGATACTTTTAACAGGGTTGGCTAATGCGGCCTTTATAGCTTGAAAACTTACCGTAAGT
Organism: Mucilaginibacter cryoferens; assembly: GCF_014205845.1. GTDB lineage: Bacteria > Bacteroidota > Bacteroidia > Sphingobacteriales > Sphingobacteriaceae > Mucilaginibacter. The sequence continues at coordinate 214,498 of NZ_JACHCR010000002.1, read as the reverse complement.
ACGGCTATAGTTATGGCTACCAAACCTGCCAGTACAAAAGTTACCCAGCCAATATCTATGCGATAAGTAAAATCCTGAAGCCATTTATTCATAAAGTAATAAGCAAATGGCGTAGCGATAACAATGGAGATAATTACCAGTACCACAAATTCGCGGGTTAACATTTGCGCTATGCCGGCAACGCTTGCACCCAATACCTTTCTGATGCCTATTTCCTTTGCCCGGTTTTCGGCCATGTATGCCGCCAGTCCAAACAAGCCAAGGCACGATATAAAAATGGTTAAGCCCGCAAAAACAAACGAAAGTGTACCTGTTTGCTGCTGATCGTTGAACTTTTTACCGTACTCCTGATCTACAAACTGATAACTGAACGGATATGCAGGGTTATACTTTTTAAATACCTGCTCCATAAGCTCTAAATTTTTGGCTGTGCTATTTTGGGCACTAAGGCGGATAATTGTATTATATGTCCAGGTTTTGGATGCAAAAACAACCATCGGATCTATGCTGGAATAAGGCGATCTGATAATAAAATCTTTAAACACCCCCACAATCTGCAACCGCTCGTTACCCCTGGTCATAAATTTACCAATGGGGTCTTTTAGCTTCATCTTTTTAACCGCGGTTTCATTCAGCAAAACAGAAGAGCTATCGCCGGGGAAGGCATTAAAATCAACATCCCTGCCTGCTGTAAGTTTTAGCCCCATTGTTTTTACAAAGTCGCCGGCGGTGCCCAGTCGCGAAAATCCCAATTTATCCTGGTTGGCATCGGTACCATCCCATTTAAAGCCATCGGTGCGGCTGCCTTCCATAGTTATGCCATACCCCGTTTTACTCATAGCGGTAACAGCACCGTTATTGATAAGGTCGTTTTTTATCAGATCGTAGTTTTTGTTGATATCACCCTCCATGGGCACCTCTACCAAATTACCATCATTGTACCCAATGTCGCGACTTTGGGCAAACTTAATTTGCCTGTAAACAACTATGGTTGCTACAACCAACACAATAGCTACCGTAAATTGAAGCACAACCAGCACCTTGCGCGGGCTGAACCATTTTTGTGAATCCTTAAAAGCACCTTTTAAAACTTTAACCGGCTTAAAACCCGAAAGAAAAAATGCAGGATAGCTGCCGGCAAGCAAACCGGTTACTATAATAAAGCCAAAGAAGGCAGCCAAAAATCCCGGATCGATATAATTAATAACCAATGCTTTGCCGGTAAGCTGGTTAAACGCGGGCAAACACAACTTTACCAACAATAACGATACCACCCCGGCTATAAAAGCTATCAATATAGATTCGCTTAAAAACTGAGCGATAAGATTTAACCTGCCAGCACCTATTACCTTGCGTACGCCCACTTCGCGCGCTCTTTTCTGGCTTTGGGCAGTGCTTAAGTTCATGAAATTGATGCAGGCTATTAACAGCAGTATGCCTGCTATACCTAACAACAGGTGAACTATCTCGATACGCCCTCCTACTACTTTTCCGTTCTCAAAAGTTGAATATAAGCGCCATTGGGTCATGGGATGTAAAAAAACTTCAAGCGACGACTTGGGGTCATGTGCTTTGGCTATGTTTTTTATTTTATCAGCAAACTTGTTAATATCAACATTAGGCTGCAGCTGTAAGTAGGTATTGTAGCTATTATCGCCCCAGGAACCATTGGTGTAATTGTTTTCATTTGCGGCCAGCGATACCAGGTACTCAAAGTCGAAAGTGGTATTATTGGGCAGGTCTTTTAATACCCCGGTTACCCTGTAATTTGTTTTATTCTCCAATTTGATGAGTTTATTCATCGGATCGGTATTCCCGAAAACTTTATCGGCCAGGTGTTTGGTAATCACAATATCGGCAACACCATCTAACGCATGCTCGGGGTTGCCCTGCAAAAATTCGAAGCTGAACATGGTTAAAAAACCTTTGTCCACATCATTTCCTTTGGCTTTTACAGAGTTATCGCCGAAGTTAAAAAGTCGGTCGATACTCCAGTATTGCCTTGCATAATTTTTAACCTCCGGAAACTCCTGTTTCATGGTTTTGCCCATGGGCGATGGGGTAACCTCAAACACATACACGTTGGTTCCATCGGTTCCGCGGTTCCAAACTTTGTAAAGCGTATTTTTATTTTTTTGAAAATCTTCAAAACTATACTCGTTTTGTACCCAGGCCCAAATAAGGATGGCACCCGCCATACCAACAGCGAGGCCGGTAATGTTTATAAACGAAAAACCTTTTTTATTGATAAGGTTACGCCAGGCGATTTTGAAATAATTTTTGATCATGGTAGTTGTAAGCTTAAAAAGATCTCTTAAAAGTTCGTGCCAAACACGCAAATAATTAAAATTCAACACCTTATAAAACAAACACAATAACCAAACGTACGAAAACGTACAGCTATTGTGCGTACCTGTTACAAAAAAATCCCGGACTGAGTTGCCCGGGATGGTTATTGATTATAAATATCGTTTGGCTTATACGCCCAAATCTTTCATAATGGCATCAATTTTTGCTTCCAGTTGCTTATCGGTTTCGGCATAGGCTTCTTTGCTGGCCAGTTTACCGTTTACGCTGCAATAAAATTTGATCTTTGGCTCGGTACCCGATGGACGGGCTGAGATTATACTGCCATCTTCGGTAATAAACTGCAATACATCGGATGTAGGCAGTTCAATTGCTTTGGTAGTATTGGTATTCAGATCGGTTTCTACCTGGTATTCGTAATCCTTTAAAGTAACCACCTTTGATCCACCCAAAGTAGCAGGCGGGTTTTTCCTGAATGTTTCCATCATGGCTTTGATCTCTTCGGCACCGGTTTTGCCTTTTTTGGTGATAGAGATCAATTTTTCTTTGTAGAAACCGTATTGAACGTATGTATCTATCAAAGCTTCAAACAGGCTGCTGCCTTTGTCTTTGTAATAAGCAGTCATTTCGGCAATGAAGGCGCTTGATACTACGGCATCCTTATCACGCACCAGCTCGCCAATTAAATAGCCATAGCTTTCTTCGCCTCCACCGATAAAGGTTTGCTTGCCTTCAAACCGGGTCATCAGCTCGCCGATGTATTTAAAGCCGGTTAGGGTGTTGTAATAAGTTACGTTTTTGGCTTTGGCTATCTCTTCAATCAGGTTGGAGGTTACAATGGTTTTAACAATGTACTCGTTGCCGGTAAGTTTGCCTTTTTCTTTCCAGGCAGTTAGCAGGTAATTGATGAGCATACTGCCGGTTTGGTTACCGTTTAGCAATATAAACTCGTTATCGGTGTTTTTTACGGCGATGCCCACACGGTCGGCATCAGGGTCGGTAGCTAAAACCAGGTCGGCATCAACTTCCTGGGCCTTTTTCAACGCCAGGGTTAGAGCTTCTTTTTCTTCGGGGTTTGGATATACTACCGTAGGGAAATTACCATCAGGAGTGGTTTGCTCATCAACCAGTATCACATTCTCGAAACCGAAACGCTCCAAAGCCTGCGGTACCAAAGTTATACCCGTACCATGAATAGGTGAGAAAACAATTTTCAGATCTTTTTGGCGCCTGATAGCCTCCGGTGATACCGATAGCTTGGTGATCTCGCTTAAATAAAGTTCGTCTATCTCCTCGCCTATTTCTTCAATATTGGCATCAACACGGGTAAACTTAATATCATCAACACTGGCTACTTTGGCTACTTCGTCCATAACGGCCTTATCATGCGGCGATACAAACTGGCCGCCATCGGCACCGTAAGCTTTATAACCATTGTACTCTTTAGGGTTGTGCGACGCGGTAAGCATTACCCCGCTTTTGCAGCCAAAATGGCGTACAGCAAAAGAAAGCTCGGGCGTAGGGCGCAGCGCTTTAAAGAAATACACATGAATATCATTGGCCGAAAACACCTCCGCGGTAATGTTAGAGAACAGATCGGCGTTGTTGCGGCTATCGTGCGCTATGGCAACTTTAACTTTTTGGCCGGGGTATGTTTTTTTAAGGTAATTGGCCAAACCCTGTGTGGCTGCGCCAATAGTGTACTTGTTAATACGATTTGAGCCGGGGCCCATAGTGCCGCGCAAACCGCCGGTGCCAAATTCCAGGTCGCGGTAAAACGAGTCGGTTAGCTCGGTGTATGCTTTATTGTCTAATAGTGTTTGAATTTCATGTTTAACATCTGCGTCGTAATTTCCTTCGAGCCAGGTGTTTACTTTCTGAAGAATGATGGGGTCTAAGTCCTGCATTGGTATGATATTTTAAAGATGATTAGTTAACCAGTGGTTTTAACAAATATGGTAATAAAATGTGTTTTAAAATCGCGAGCTAAAATCTGCCCCTCTAAAACCCGCTATCGTATTACAGCGCTAAAAGTAATATTTTCTACAATTATCTTCCATTATAAAAACATTAATAAAGCAGCTTTTAAATAAATGGGTATAAATGAGCATAAATAAACCTTTGCTATACTAAAATGAAACAATAGTGGATTAGTGTACCCTGCCCTTCCTGCTAATATTGCCTCAACAAACCAATTAAAAATTTTATGAGGAAATATTTTTACACAACATGTATGTGTATACTGCTTTTGTGGTTTAGCGCCATTACAGCTTATGCACAACAGCGGCAAATTACCGGCACAGTTGCCGACCAGGACGGCCTAACCCTGCCCGGCGTTTCCATTAAACTTAAAGGCGGCACCGCCCAGACGGGTACCGATAACCAGGGAAAATTTTCCATTAGCGTACCGGCAGGCGAAAACACCCTGGTATTCTCCTTCATCGGGATGCAAACCAAAGAGGTTAAAGCAGGCCCCAATCAAACCAAAATTCAGGTAACCCTGCAAAATGCGCCCCGCGATCTGAACGAGGTGGTAGTTGTTGGTTATGGTACTGCCAAAAAGCGGGATGTTACCGGCTCGGTAGGCTCTATTAAGGGCAGCGACCTTATTAAAACCCCGGCGGCATCTGTCGATGCGCTTTTACAGGGTAAGGTACCGGGGTTGCAGGTGATCTCCTCATCGGGGCAGCCGGGTTCGGGTTCAACCATCCGCATCCGTGGTTTAGGGTCGCGGGCCGATGCCAATCCGCTGGTAGTGGTTGATGGTTTGCCCCTGGGCGATGCGGGTAATTTGAAACAGATTAACCCCGACGACATTGAATCGATAGATGTACTGAAAGATGCATCGTCGGCGGCCATTTACGGTTCGCGTGGTGCCAACGGGGTAATTATGGTTACCACCAAAAAAGGAAAGCTGGGTACATCACGTATCAATTTTAGCTCGCTTACTACCCTATCAACCCTGGGCAACAAGCTGGATGTTTTTCATGATCCGGTTGAGGCAGCTACCATCGATAACCAGGCCCGCATCAACGCGGGTATTGCCCCACTATTCATTGGGCAAAATTATGGTGGTACTTACTACCCGTCATTAGCCGAGTTAAGGGGTATCGACCCAAACAAACCCAAATGGGCAACCAACACCGATTGGGCCAAACTGGTTTACCGTAACCCTGTATCCCAAAACTATACCCTGAGCGCCGATGGCGGTAACGAAAAAACCAAGTACGCCATATCTGGCAACTACTACAACGAGCAGGGCCTTGCCATTAAAAACGGTTACCAGAAATATGCCGGGCACGTTTATCTGGAGCAAAAACTGAAACCAAATGTAACGCTGGGTACCAATATAACGGTTACCCAAACCCAGAATTACGGCCAGGGTTTATCTGCCGATAGAAGCATCATCTTCCCGGCCTATAATCCCGATGGTACTTACTTTCATATTGGCAGCAATGATTTTGGCAACCCGCTGCAAATTGCCAACGAAGTATTAAACAAAAGCAAAACCATCGATTTTTTGGGAACCGCCTTTGTAAGCTGGGATATTATCAAAGGCTTAAACCTGCGCAGCCAGTTGAGCTATACCTATGGCAACGCGGTTAATGATAACTATCAGCCCCGCGATGCTACGTCAACAGGCTACCTGTTTCAAGGATATGGCGATATCAACAACTACAACGGCAATCACTTGATCAACGAAAACTACCTGACCTATGATCGTGATTTTGGCACCAAACACCATATTAACGTAGTTGCCGGTTACACGCAGGAAACCAACACCGTACGCACATCAGACCTGCAGGGGCATGGTTTTGTGAACGATGTTTTGCAAAATGAGAACATGGCTTCGGCAACCACCCAGTTTATCAATAACGGGCTAACCAAAACTGCACTGCAATCCTTCATCGGCAGGGCAAATTACAGCTTCATGGGGCGGTACCTGTTTACGTTTACCGGCAGGGCCGACGGATCGTCGGTATTTGGCGAAAACCATAAGTGGGCGTTCTTCCCTTCAGGTGCGGTAGCCTGGAAGGTTAACGAAGAGGCCTTTATGAAAAACATTACCCAGGTATCGGAGTTTAAAATCCGTGGCAGCTACGGCTTAACCGGTAACCAGGGTATTAGTCCATACCAATCATTGGCCACTTTAGGCAGCTACAAATACTTTACCGATGGTGGCTTCCAAACAGGTTACGGTCCGCCGTATTACAACGATGGCTCTAACGTAAACAGCAAGGTATTTAACGGCCTGCAAAACAAAAGCTTAAAATGGGAAACCACCCGCCAGCTTGATATTGGTTTCGACCTGGGTTTGCTTAATCAGCGCTTTACCCTAACCGCCGACTATTATTACAAACACACCACAGATCTGTTAAGGCAAAACCAGATTGCCCTTTCATCGGGCTTCTCGGTAATTGAGGTTAACGATGGCACCATCGATAACCGGGGTTTGGAGCTTACCGCCAACGCGCAGGTGCTCACCGGCAAATTCTCGTGGAATGTGGGCGGCAACATCTCGTTTAACCGCAACAAAGTAATTGCTATTGGCGGCGGCAACCAGATAGAAGCTAACGGACAGGATATTGAGGCCATTCGCGCGCCGTTAAACTATTACATTAACGGGCAACCAGCCAATGTTTTCCTGGGCTACAAGTTTGATGGTATTGTACAAACTCCGGGCGGTACCAACCCTGTTGATGGCTCGGCTGCTACCGTGGGCGATATTAAATATGTAGCGGGTGGCCCAATTGCTGTAGGCCAGGGCGAGTACGTTATTGGTAACCCTAACCCCAAATTTTACTACGGTTTTAATACCTCGTTCAAATACAGCTCATTTGATTTGTACGTGCAGTTTTACGGCGTACAGGGCAACGATATTTTCAACTTCTCTAAATTTACCCCAAGCGCGCAATTGCAGGCATGGACCCCCGATAACCCAACCAACCTTTACCCAAGCGTAAACGCTACCCGCGTGTACTACTCCTCTAACTGGTATGTACAAAGCGGATCGTACCTGCGCCTGCAAAACGTAAACCTGGGGTATACCTTAAAAGCTAACCTGGTTAAAGGCATCTCCAATTTCAGGATCTATTTCTCGGGCACCAACCTGTACACCTTTACCAAATTTAGCCCAAGCTTCGACCCCGAGGTTGGCGAAAACGGGCAGTTTGGCGGCAATTACCGCAAGCCGCGCCAGTACTCATTAGGCCTAAACGCGAGTTTCTAAAACCAATTACCGATACAGAAATGAAGAAATATAAATATATCATCATGGCTTTGGCAACTACCCTTACGCTGGGTTGCAAAAAGCAGCTGGAAGAAAAACCTTATGGTTTTTTATCAACCACAAACTTTTATAAAACCGAGGCGGATGCCAACTCGGCACTTATCTACGCCTACTCTATCCTGCCCGATCTGGATTATTACTCGCGTAATTTCATCGTACTTACCGAGCTGCCTACCGAGGATGTAGCCGCTGCCAGCGGTAAAAGCGCCGATGAAATGCTACTCGATCAATTAAGCGTTACAGCCACCAACGGCATCCTGGCCCCGGCATACCAGTTTCCGTACGTAGGCATCAACAGGGCAAACCTGGTAATTAAGTACGTGCCCAACATTACCGCCATAGCTGCCGCCAGCAAGAACGAAATACTTGGCGAAGCACTTACCCTGCGTGCGCTGCATTACTTTAACCTGGTGCGTTTGTTTGGTGCCGTACCATTACATACCGACCCGGTAGATGACATCAGCCAAACCAATCTTAAAAAATCGCCCATGAAGGATATCTACGATCAAATCATCGCCGATCTCACCAAAGCTACCGGCATTATGGATCAAACCGTGCGCATGGGCCGGGTAAACCAGGTGGGTGCCTGGGGTTTATTATCCAAAGTATATCTTACACTGGCATCGGCAAAGGCAAGCGGATCACCCGGTTATGATTTTGTAACCAGCGCCGATGATATGTACACCAATGCCAAAACCTGGGCAGATAAGGTTGTGAACGGGCAAACCGTTTACGGGCTCGACCCAAACCTGGTAGCCATTTACGATGTAAACAAAAAGCTTGGCCCCGAACATTTGTTTGACGCCTCGGTCGATCGTTTGGGTGTTGATGAAGGCCAGTACTCTAAACTGCCTTTATTCTTTATGCCCAACCTCAACTTCAGATTACCAAACGGCACGTACGTACCCGGCGGCTTTAATGAGTTTTTAACCGAGCCAGGGATTTATAATAGTTTTGATGCTGCCGATAAGCGCAAAACCCAGCTCATTATATCTATCATTTATGATGTAGGTGATGCAGGCGGCAACAAAGGCCCAACCCAAATTCTCAGTATTACAGATTCGTACTACCGTCCGTTCAGCAATAAATTTAATGATTCGGGCTGGCAAACCGGGCAGCAAACCAGCGCAAATACCCCTATCCTTCGTTTTTCTGATGTGTTACTGGTTTACGCAGAAGCCGCCGGCCCCACAACCGATGGTTACGCCGCTGTTAACCGCATACGTGCAAGGGCCGGTTTGGGCAACCTGCCTCCGGGCCTGTCGGTAACCCAGTTTAGGGATGCCGTTATCCAGGAACGTTCATGGGAGTTAAGTTTTGAGGGCAACCGCCTGTTCGATTTGCGCCGCAGCCACAAAATGGAATCGGTGCTGAAGGATACCTATGGCAAAACCATCTCCGGCGACCCATACTATTTCCCTATTCCGCAGGCCGAAGTGAATAAGAACCCCAATTTATAATCAACATAAAGCATAACCAATGAAACAGTTAACATACATCATCTTACTGGCAGTATTTTTTTGCTCCTGCCAAAAAGATCCGGCCAGTGGCATCAAAAGCCATGAGCGGGCCATCGAATCATTTAGCGTTGGGGCAGGCCTGGTGCAGATAGGTCCGGCGGTTATAGACCGCGGCGCATCAACCGTAACCGTGCGCGTTTTGGTACAGGCTACTAATGATTTTACCAAGGTAAAACCAACGGTGGTATCATCCTACAAATCCAACATACTGCCTGCATCTGGCGCCCAGGTAAACTTTGCAAACACCAGTAATGAAGCTACTTATACCGTAACATCAGAAACCGGCGAGAAGCGCGACTGGAAGGTAATATTACAACCATTTTCTGAAGCTTTGTTGGGATCATTTTCGATATCAGACCTTACGGTTTATGGTGGTACAGGCCCCCAGTATGGCGGCGGCGGCGTGTTTGACCTGGCCAGCAAAAATGTATGGCCGATACCGGGAGGCCCCTCTGCCGAATACGATAACACACTAACATTTACCTATACCGGTGTTACTACCGATGGCAACACTTATGGCAATGTAGTAAACGATGCAGGTGCCGATGGTTTATACGCCAACTTTCTTTTCACACAAAACCCGGCAACAGATGTAAACAGTTTTTACCGCCAGATACCTAAGGGCACCGGCACCTGGCTGCACAACTACGCCAACAACACCATTGTGTTTACGTTTGCCGATAAAAGCACCACTACCGCAACTTTTGATGGTGCGCAAACTATTGCACTGGGCAACGGTCTTACCAAAACCATTACCAATAGCGCCTTTACGTTTACTTTAAACGGAACAGACGATTATAACCACATCTACTCCGACTATGATAAAATAGTAAAAAGGCCGTACAAGCTTTGGGTGGATGTGAAGAAAAAATAACGAATAAAAAGGCTGGGGCACAGCGCCCCGGCCTTTTTATTTACATGCCTTTTATTGAATAGCCATGAAAAAAATGCAATTTCCTTTTATACTTATTACCACTGCACTTACGGCGTTTTACGCCTGTGCCGGCAAAAAAACAGATGTTAACCCCGGAGGCGGGGGCGGTACCACCAAGCCACCTGTAGATACCGTGGTGGTAACTACGCCTGTAACGCCATTTAAATCGCTCAATTACCTCTATAAATTATCGGGCACCAAAACGGTTGCGGGCATCCATAACCGCGAACCCAACGCCACACCTGCTGTATGGACAGAAAAGGTATATGCTGTTACCGGCAAATATCCCGGCTTATGGAGCGGCGACTTTTTGTTTCAGCAGGATAATATCGATAACCGGCAGATTATGATTAACGAAGCAATTACCCAGTACCAGAAAGGGGCGCTTGTAAATATTATGTGGCATGCCTGTAATCCTTCCCTGGCAGAACCCTGCGGCTTCGACTCTAACGGCGTACTCAGCAAACTTAGCAACGACCAATGGACAGAGTTGACCACCGATGGCACCGCGCTTAACAAGCAATGGAAACTAATGGTTGATGAAGTTTGCTTTTACCTGCAGCAACTGAAAGACAAGAATGTAGAAGTACTTTGGCGCCCCATGCACGAGATGAACCAGGGTAGTTTTTGGTGGGCGGGCAGACCCGGCCCAACAGGTACCCGCAAACTTTACCAGATGATGCACGATTATATGGTAAAAACCAAAGGCCTTACCAACCTCATATGGGTTTGGGATGTACAGGATTTTGGCAGCCTGCACGATGATGTAAATGCCTACAACCCCGGCCCCGACTATTGGGACGTTGCCGCACTGGACGTGTACGATGGCAGCGGCTATACTACCGACAAGTACAACACCATGGTAACCGTAGCCGCGGGCAAACCTATAGCCATTGGCGAGTGCGAAAAACTACCCACCGCTGCCATCCTTTTAGCCCAACCCAAATGGACATTTTTTATGGGCTGGAGCGAACTGGAATTTCAGGGAAACAGCAACGCCGACCTTACGAGTTTACATAACGCAAGCAACGTGGTTACCCTGGATAAAATGCCGGGATGGAAGTAGAGAGTAGAAGCCCCACCCGTCCGTCACGACGAATACCCTCCGATTGTGATTCCGAACGAACGAGACGGACTTGAGCGGGGAGTGAGGAGGAATCTTTTACAAGCGACCGGCATCGGATGCATGTCGTAAAAGATTTCTCTTTCGCCCCTGCGCCCGCCCCTTTTCTGCGCTATCGAAATGACAATTAGAGTATTTTATATGAACGTTATAACAAAGTAATTATTAATTAAATAATTTATATTCAATTATTTAAACTGGATTATATAATCTAATACTTTTAACACTTTTGTCGGCATTTGGTGTCCGCACAAATGCCAGGCAAAAAGCTACGCTGTTCGAAGTCTTCGGCTTCGAACGACTATGCCTGTAGTTTGCAACTACAGTAACCCTTTTTGCCTAAATCAAAAGTACAAGTATGCTTGCTTTTAATTCCGTAGTCTCGAGACTACAGACATATTAGTTCGAAGTCGGAGACTTCGAACAGCTGCAGGTCCAGCACCGAAAATTGCTCCCATTTTAAAAACTGTTATCTACCACTATGCTTTTAGTGATATCGGCCAAAACGTTGTCTACAGCTATATTTAGCGCCTGGAAACATTGCTTCAAGTCCGGCGTTTTCAAAACAGCGCCTTTAGTTAAAGTATACGACTTTGAGTTGATGAGCGCGAGCATCAGGTCGTCTACCGATGCATAATCGGCACCGAGCACATACTGGATATTATAAATGCGTATCCTGTATTTATTGTCTTTACAATCTACCTGCAGCGTAAAATTATAGGTAATTGTATCATAATAAGTTTGCCAAAGAACTTTATCGGTCGCAACACGAGTAGAAGATTTTACCCTACCTACAACCCGCGATAAAACCGGGTCGTTCAATTGCAGTTGGGTATTTTCGACGTAAGGGTGAGTTTCTGCTAACCAAAGCCCGGCATTGCTATAGAGCAGATTTTTAGGTGCGTTTGGTACATCGAACACCCTTTCATAAGCAACGGTATTATTAACAAATGGAACGTTTAAACCGACAGTATCTTTTTGCGCGAAGGCGCTTTTAGCGAAAATAATAAACGTCAGGACGAGTAGCTTCTTCATTGTGATAAGTATTAAAGTTGAGCAATATTTATTGGTAAGATATTGCAGAGGTGCAAAAGTTTAGCGAGCATTTCGCTTATAAACGGCATTATTTTACAATATTTTGATAACGAGAGTGTTAATTTATAATGTAATGAAAATTATACATTACCCCGTCCATTGGCGAGCACATCAGCGGGTGTTAGAATAGCAGGTAAGTTCCTCAGTGGTTACCAATGATTTTTCTTTAATACTTTGACCACCATCCTTATAAAATTACCAAACACAGAAGAAACAGATCGATAGACTCCCCAGAAACTTTAACACTATTTAACAAGCTGGTAATTAATACATTAAAATATTAAATTTATGTTTGGCATGATAGCGAATTGGTATTTAACGATTGTAACCTGTTGTTATTGAAAACTAAACCAGACTTATGAAGTTTACGGGAAAAACACTTATTCAAGTGATATTGCTCATTATACAATTCACTGCGGCCAAAGGCCAGGTATCTTTACATGGAATTGTAAGTGATTCAACCAGCAATAAAAATCTGCCTTTTGTAAATATTGGGATCAGGCATAAAAATATTGGTACGGTATCGCAACGTGATGGGAGTTTTAACCTCACAATTCCCTCCGAAAACAATGCAGATACGCTTACATTCTCTATGGTGGGCTATCAGGATCATAAATCGGCCATACGGGATTTACCGGATAATGTAAACGTAAAACTTAAACCTAAGACAGAACAATTGGCCGAAATAGTAATCAAATCACCTTTGCTGATTGAAAAAAAGTTAGGTGAATCCAATTATCGCGCATTAATTCAGTTTACAGATGGCAGTACAAACCAAAAAGATATTTTTGAGATAGCTCAATTAATACACCTGGATACTGCGCTTTCAAAAGTTACTTCAGTTAATCTCTATATCAGTACTTCGAGAGCGGACAGCGGAACGTTCAGGATCAATTTCTATGGATATGATGGCAGGCATCCTACAACAAGAATTTATGATAAAAACATAACGCAAACACACGCTATTAAAAAAGGATGGCTAACGTTTGATCTTAAACAATATAGCATTTATTTGAAGGGTGATATTGTAGCAGCGATTGAATTTATTCCAAACAGCCCTGTTAACAAGCCAATAAACTATAATATTAAAGTAGTTGGAGCCACAAAGAGTTTTTATAGGGCAAGTAGCCAGGGCGATTGGCGATTACCTCCGCACCATTATGTTCTATATGTAACGGCTCTTGCAGAAAAAACGAGTAAATAATATATTAACCCATCCCCCCAATTTCACCAACACTCCCGCGAGCTTGCAGCTCGTGGGGCAAAACTGGCCGCAGCTTTCAGCTGCCCTTTTATGTAAGCTGAAAGCTTAATCCTGCTTACCCACACTCCTACGCTGTTCGAACAGCGGAATATGGGAGAAACGCGCTGCCGGGGAATCCCCCGCCATGCCGCCTATGCAAATTCTGTATCATACCCACCACGTAAAAAACCTATTACAATTACACCATATCAACATCACTCTAAAAAACAGCATGCTAATTGTTAAAATAGTATTACCACCGGTTAGCGGTATTTATTAAGTTTGTTACAGGCTATTAAAACAGCCGCCAATTATGCCCCTGTATGCAACGCCAGTTTGTTTCCGGGTTCACCTGTTTACCATAATACTTTCTGTATGAGAAAATTATACACTTTTATATACTTGCTTGGTTTGTTATTTTATGGGCAGATAAGCAAAGCCCAATACACCTCGCAGCAGATAGACAACAGCAGTGGCTTATCCAACAGCTGCATCAACAGCATTTACCAGGATTCGGACAATATCATCTGGTTTGGTACCTGGGACGGGCTTAACTTTTACGATGGCAACAACATTCACGTTTTTAATTACGAACGGGCTGATAATAAACGATCTATAGCCAGCAATGTAATTTACCAGGTTACCGGCGATAAAAGCCGCAACATATGGATTGGCACGGTGGAAGGCCTATCAAAATTCAACAAAAACACCGGCGATTTTACCAACTACTTTTACGACCGCAAAAAGGTGATCTCGAGCGGCTATACCACCGCTATTGATAGCAAAGGGCAGGTATATACGGCCCGTACCAAAAGTTCAGAAATATTACTTTATAACACTGGTTCTGATAGCTTTAAAAAAGTATACATTAAGGGCCTGAGCAACTTTATGTTGCTTAAAATGGTGTTTGATGAGTATGATAACCTGTGGCTTTTAAAAGATAATGGCATCCTCGAGGCTTTCCAGAAAACGCCGGAAGGTTTTGAATCTCAATCCCGTTTTAAATCTGTTACCGGGGTCGATAACGTGTTTATCACCAATCACCAGGTATTTTATACCAGCCAGCAGGGCAACCTGATTAGTATCAACAAACAGTACCAACAGCATGCATTGCTGAAACTGCCTCATGAAGTACGTTCCATGAGTTATTTTAAGCAGCATTACGTGTTTGCATGGTCGTCTAAAGGTGTTGGCGAATATGATGAGCAGTTTAAACCTGTAACAACCATTGCAGGGCAAATTCCCTTGCTGCAAAACGTGCGGGTTACGTCATTGTTGAACGACGCCACCAACCTGCTTTGGCTGGGCACCGATGGCAACGGGGTTTTAAAACTGGCCAAAAAAGAAAACTACTTTGGGATAGTACAGAAGCAGCCCAACGGGCAATCGTTCCATATCCCGGTGAGGGCATTTGCCCAAATAAACGGCGAATTATGGATTGGCACCAAAGGAAACGGTATTATCACCATTAAAAACTGGGGCAGTAAAAATGCCGAATTTTCGGCCATTCGCTCGTTTCATACCAATGTAGACCTGCTGGATAACTGCGTGTATGCCATTCAGAAAGGCAACAATGGTTTAGCGTATATAGGCTCTGATGCACAAGGAATTACCCTGTACGACCTCAACAAAAAGAGCTTCATTAACTGGGACCAGATAGCCAACAGTAAGGCCTACCCTACTTTTGGTTCGGTACACTGTATTTTGGTGGATAAGGACGGCTCTGTATGGCTTGGCCTTAACGAAAGCGGTATGGTACACCTAAAACTGGAACAAGCCACCAACGGACAGGTAAAGATCATTTACCTCAAAAAATACCAATACAACGGCACCGCTGCCGGGCCGGGGAACGATGTAATTTACACCCTGGCACAGGGTAACAACAACCATTTGTGGATAGGCTGCCGCTATGGAGGCCTGAGCGTATTTGATAAGCAGACCGAAAAATTCAGAACGTTTAAGGCGTTTACTTACAATGGCAGTTTATCTAACAATGATGTGCTGTCGCTTGCTATCGACAAAGCTAACCGGTTATGGGTAGGTACCAGTTTCGGTTTAAATTTCATTAACGAAACAGAGGCCATCAACAGCACTCAACCCCGGTTTAAAAAACTGAATACAGATAACGGCCTTCCCAATAATACCATACATGCCATTAGCGCCGATAACAATAACCATATTTGGATAAGCACCAATAAAGGTTTGGCCAGAATTAACCCATTAAACCTTAAGGTGGTGCAATACAAAGAATCTGACGGCCTGCAAAGTGATGAATTTAGCGACAACGCCGTTTGGAAAGACGATAACGGCATGTTGTATTTTGGCGGCATTTACGGCTTTAACTACTTTTTGCCGCAAAACATCCACTTAAGCACCGAGCAACCGCATCTGCTGATATCTGACATGCAGTTTGCCGGCAAAAATGTACCAGAACGGGGCTTAAAAGTATTAACCCGTAATGGGTCGGTAATAAACCAGCATTATGTATTGAAGCCGCAGGATAACTACTTTGAGCTTAATTTACAGCCCATCACCTACATCAATTCGCAAAAATGCCAGTATGCGTACTTTTTGGAGGGCGTTGATAAGGGCTGGCATTTTATAGGCAAGCACGAAAAGATCATTTACAACAACATACCTCCCGGCGATTATACCCTGAAGATAAAATGGAGCAACGGCGAAGGTGTTTGGACACCGGGTATCACCGCTTTTACAGTTAAGGTTGAACAGTATTTATGGCTTACCCCTTTTGCCTTTCTGGGTTACGCTATCGTCATTTTTGGTTCGGGTTACCTGTTTGTGCGCAACCGCAAAAACAAGTTTGTGATGGCGCAGGAGCTGAAAATGGAACACATGCTGCGCCAAAAGGACGAGAACCTGCACCAGGAGCAGCTAAACTTTTTCACCAATATTGCCCACGAACTTCAAACGCCGCTTACCCTCATCTTAGGCTCGCTGGAACGCTACCTTTTTAAATCCAAAGAAACAGATACAAAGCAAAAGGGCGGGCATTTTCTGTCGATAGTAAAACAGGAGGCTTCCCGGCTGCATTACCTGGTGCACCAGCTATTGGAGTTCAGGAAAGCCGAAGCCGGGCAGTTACAGGCCCACTACAGCCATTTAAACGTATCAGACCTGATAACTAACCGTGCCAGCCTGTTTAATGCCCTGGTGGAGCAAAAAGAACTTGATTTTGCCTGCCACATAGAACCGGGCATCAATATGTGGATGGACAAGGATAAGTTAGAGAAAATAATTTTCAACCTGCTCTCCAACGCCTTTAAACATTGCGAGCCGAAGCAGTACATCATTCTATCGGTACATACCAACAACCAAACCGATAAACTGGAGCTGGTGGTGGCCAACTCGGGCTGCAAACTCACCACGCAGGAAACAGGCAGGTTGTTTGATAGGTTTTTTGTAGTAGATGGTAGCCAGCAAAACAAGATAAGCTCGGGCATTGGTCTGGCCTTTACCCGGCAGCTTACCCAGGTATTGGGCGGCGAGGTAACCGTAACCTGCGAAAACAACTGGATAGCCTTTAAAACCATATTGCCTTTGAGCTTTGTACCTGCCAGAGAACAACAGGTAGCCGATAGCGAAAAGCTGGATAATGCATCCTATATTTTTAACTCCCTTAGCACCGGGCAAAAAAATGGCAACACAAGCACCGTTGCCGATAACAACAAAAAATCGCTCATCAAAAGCTTTGAGCAGGACGAGAAGAAAGCCATTTTAATTGTTGATGATGAGCAGCTGATACGTTTTTTGCTGAAAGATATTTTGGGCGATAGCTATATCATTTACGAAGCATCCACCGGCAAGCAAGCTATTGAGGTGATTAACCGCGCCATGCCCGATCTGATTATAAGCGACGTTATGATGCCCGACATGAACGGACTGGAACTTTGCGACCTCATTAAAAACACATCTGAAACCTGCCACATCCCTTTTGTGCTGCTTTCGGCCCGCACTTCTATCCAGCACATGACCGAGGGCTACAGCTGCGGCGCGGATGCCTATATCCCCAAACCATTCCAAACAGAACATTTGCTGGTACGCATCCAAAAACTATTGGAGTATCGCGATAAAATGCACCAGTTGTTTAGCAACGGCAACCCGGCCCTACAGCTGGACAGCAAAGATCTGAACGAAAACGACAGGAATTTTGTAGAAAAAGTTACCCGGGTTATTGAAGATAACATTGACGAAATGCTCGACGGCGCTTTCCTTGAAAATGCCATGAACATGAGCAAGATCCAGCTTTACCGCAAAATCAAAACCCTGTCGGATATGACGCCTACAGAACTGATCCGCCACATCAGGCTGCAGAAGGCTTCACTCCTGCTCATCAACTCCGATCTAACGGTATCCGAGATCTTTTACCGCACCGGCTTCAACAACAAAACCTATTTTTTCCGCGAGTTTAAAAAGATCTTCAACTGCTCACCCATCGAGTACCGCAACCAACACAGGCTAACAGATTTTAAACGGAATAATTAATCCTCCGGCGATGACATCACAAAAAAAGCCCGGCGATCTTTTTAGCAGATCTGCCGGGTTTTTCATTTAGTAATTTAAAACATCAAATTGCGAAAATTTACTAGTTCAAAATTCAAAACTTTTTAAAGCAGTCAAAAATTATATTTTTTTGCACTTTTTTTCCAATTTATTCCTGCTTTATTATTGGTTAATTACTGTTTTATAGCATTCTATGGCGCTTTTCCTCAACAAAAGCGGCATTTAAGAAGTTTGCTTTTTAATTAATAGGTAGTCATGTTATACATCTCTATTTGCTGCCCCGCCGGGCTCGATCCGCCGTACCAATGGTTGGTACCCACAAAGTAATCAAAGTTGTTCCAGTAGTGGCCGCTGTTGTTGGTAAGGGTACACTGGTAGGTGCCATCCACATAAAAATCAACCTGGTGCACATTGGTTGAGCGCGCCTGGCATTTAAAAGTGTGGTAGCCATTATCGCCCACCGAAAGCACCTGGGTGTAGTACTGCCCGCCGCCCTGTACGTACGCTTTTAAAGCGTTATCATTCAAGGTTTTTACAAAGCCCATTTCGTTACCGTTCCACTGGGTAACGTTATCGGCCAAAAACACCGCCTGCTCACTCGCCGAACTGCTGGCACTTGTACCGCCCTTAAAACAGCCATTAAACTGCATTCCGGTAGCTGTTTGCCCGCTGCTTTGCTGTGCGGCGTCAATATCGGTACTGCAATTACCCACCGGTATAGCTATGCCATTGGTACCAGAGATAAGGTAAGGCGCTCCGTTACAGGTTCCCCACAGGTTAAAACCGCTTTGTGGCACTGCCGCCCGGGGCACTGTTGTGTCACCATTTGTTTTTGATTTATTTGCGTCCTTAGCACAACCCAAACCAAGGGCTAAAAGCATGGCACTGCCGGCCATTAAAAAGTTAATTTGTTTTCTCATAAAATTTATAATTTGGTTTATAATGAGATCAAATTTACCCGGACGGCTTAACTAATAATTACACTATGGTTTCAATAAGGTACACAAACGTTTTTTGTTGAAGAGGTATAATTGGGGGCTTGCCGGCAACATAAGTTTCAGGCGAACCATACCAGTAACTCCATCAATATTTGAAGCAAGTGAAAGCCAGAAATGTCATCGCTACACATAAATTACCCGATAATTTAAAATCGGGTGGTATATACATCAAAATCGAGTAATAATACGCAGCTAAAAATGAGCCGTTTATATTAATTTTGAATAAGCAACGTTATATACCACAGTAAACATCACTTATAATACAATCTACAAAAAACACTTGTATGTAGGTATCAACACAAGCCAACAAATTACTTAAACCAGTATTAGATATGCTTAATACCCCTAAAAGCCAAACCGAGGAAATTCAGCACAGCGAAGCCTTCTTTAATATTAACAATTGCATTAAAAAGTGCATTAATGATGTTCAAAATGATGTGAGTAAGCACCGCATCATCTGCCTTTTCGACCCACCTAATAAACTAATTAATGGTGATGAAGAGCAGATTAGCCAGGTTATAACCCATTTGGTAAACAACGCTATAAAATATTCGCCACAGGCAAAAAAAGTAGAGGTGCGTACCAGTTCCGAAAATGGAAAAGTAAAAATAAGTGTGAGTGATCATGGCACGGGCATCCAATCGGGCAAACTAAAAACTTTATTTACCCGGGGTAACACCCAACCTACGGGCCTCCAAACAGCAGCCGAAATTATTGAGCATCACCATGGCCAAATAGGCGTAGAAAGCTATGTGGATATCGGCAGCACGTTTTGGTTTACATTACCAGGATAGAAATTGGCAGTCAGCAGTTTAAAACTGTGCCAGCTGCCCACTTGGTACTGTCAACTATTACTGCGTCGACGATACCTGGCAGGGGGTAAATTACTATGGTTTACCCAACCATCCGTTAAATCAGCTTTCGGCTTTCAGCCTTAAGCTTTTAGCTTTTATATTACCTTTGCAGCCGATGGACTATTTTAAAAAGCTGCTGGACCTACTGAATAAAGAAAAAGAAGAAGACCGCAGCGCCTACCTCAAACTTACCGAAAACACATCGGCTGCCGACCGCCGGGCACAGGGCTTAAGCTGGTACCCTATTGCTATCAGAAATACAGAACCCGGGCGAGGCGATTATATTAATGTGGAGGTAGAACGCACCACCCATCAGGATCTGTCACATCAATTACGCTTTGGTGTACCGGCCGCGTTATTCAGCAATCACGACCCTAAAAAAGACCGTGTAGAGGGTATTATCACCTACCAGGGCGGTAACCGGCTCAAGATCACTTTATATACCGATGAGTTACCCGATTGGGCACGCGACGGAAAATTAGGCATCGACCTGCTGTTTGATAACAATAGCTACGACGAAATGCTGAAAGCCATTAAACAGGCATCGACATTAAGCGAAAAAACCGAAGGCCGCATAGTAAATATACTTACAGGTAATACCACACCTGTTTTTAATACGCCTACCCAACCTTTAGTTATCTCGCGGTTAAACACCTCACAATTAGCAGCGGTAACTAAAATTGTTACGGCACAAGATCTGGCTATTGTGCACGGTCCGCCGGGAACTGGTAAAACCACAACATTGGTACAGGCCATTAATTTATTGGCTAAACAAACCCGCAAACAAATACTGGTAGTAGCACCCAGCAATACCGCTGTAGACCTACTAAGTGAAAAACTGGCCGATGAGGGATTGAACGTGTTGAGAATAGGCAACCCTAACCGGGTATCAGAGAAACTGGTTTCGCTAACGCTGGATAGCAAAATGGCCGAACATGCGGATAATAAACTTATCCGCACGCTCAAAAAGCAGGCCAGCGCCTATAAAGATATGGCGCATAAATACAAACGCAGCTTTGGCAAATCTGAGCGCGACCAGCGTAAAGCCTTGTTTAACGAGGCGCACAAGATAATGAAGGATGTTGCCTTAACAGAGCAGCATATTATTGATGACCTGGTAAGCAAGGCACAAGTTATAACCGCTACGCTGGTTGGCTCCAATCACTATACCATCCGCGAGGTGAAATTTGAAACCGTGGTGATTGACGAGGCCGGACAAGCGCTTGAACCCGCCTGCTGGATTCCGATACTAAAAGCCCAAAAAGTAATTTTGGCCGGCGACCACCTGCAATTGCCCCCTACCATTAAATCAAACGATGCGGCAAGGGCCGGATTAAGCACCACCCTGCTCGAAAAATGTGTTGCACTGCATCCCGAAGCGGTGGTTTTATTGGATGAACAATACCGGATGAACGAAGCTATCATGGGTTTCTCATCCCGTGAGTTTTATGGTGATAGGTTAAAAGCCCACTCTTCTGTAGCAAACAGGTTATTGTTTAATGGCGATATGCCGGTTACCTTTATTGATACCGCCGGGGCTGGCTTTGAAGAGCAGCAGGCTGGTACCAGTACTTTTAATCCAGATGAAGCAGCATTGTTATTTAAACATCTGAACCGATTGGTTACCGAAATAGACCCAACCGAAAAATTCCCTTCCGTTGCTATTATATCGCCCTATAAAGAACAGATAAGGGTATTGAATGATCAGTTACATAATAACCCCGGTTTGCTGTCGTTTTTGGATAATATATCTGTAAACACCATCGATAGTTTCCAGGGACAAGAACGGGATGTGGTTTACATCAGTCTTGTACGCAGTAATGCCGACGGCGAGATTGGTTTCCTTTCGGATATCCGCCGAATGAACGTGGCCATGACCCGCGCCCGCAAAAAACTAATAGTAATCGGCGACAGTGCCACCCTTACCCGCTTACAATTTTATGCCGATTTTGTGACTTATGCCGAAAAGCTTGGCGGCTACCAAAGCGCCTGGGAATACGCGGGCGATTAGTGGTTGTTGTATTCCCATTCAAGTTTTGCTGGCCAGTAAAATCATGGGACTCTGAAGGGAAAATGACAATATAAAACTATGTCATTGAGTGACAACCAGGGTTAACATGGAAAAAACAGTAATGACATCTTAAAAAGGCCGTCCTTGCGAGGAGGTACGACGAAGCAATCCCCAAATTACAGGGCGGATTTGCATAGCGACTCTGTAGGTCGGGGATTGCTTCGTGCCTCGCAATAACGGCGGTGAGGGGTTTGTGTTTTAAAAATATATACTGAAAATCAATACCTTACAACCATATCATTATAAGACACGAAGCAATCTCGTAGCCATACTTATTCGCCCTGTAGAGCTACGAGATTGCCACGCTGCGCTCGCAACGACATAGAGGATAGGGTTTCGTTAAACTAGTTCTGTATCATCATATCCCTACCGTGGCCGCTTTCATCTTCTCCAGCGCCGTTTTGGCCACCTTCAAAGCATCTTGCGCATAATAGCTTTTGTTAAATACTTCAAAGGATATTACCAATGGCTTATCGGGATGTTTAGCCAGCTGCAGAATCTGCTTTACCGGTGCTATACCATCGCCTACATAAATTCTGTCGGGTTCTGATATTTTTTCGGGAGTGATGCCAGCCGGATAATCGTTAACATGAATGATGTCTAATGCCTGTTTACCCACAAAAGCCAAACTCTCTACCGGCGAACCGCCTTTAAAAAAGTGGAACACATCCAACAATACCCTTGCATCAACATCGCCAATGGATGTAACCACATAAAGCACATCGCTTACATGCTTCAAATTTACCGATGCACCCCACATTTCTAATTGAGGTATTACACCGCTTTGCTTACCCATTTTTAGCAGAGCGTTATAACGCTCTGTAATACTATCTAAATTGATGACTGCCTTTGTAGCACCTGCGGGTGGTGCAGCTATGCGATGGCAGCCTAATTTAGCCAACAGATCCATATCAGTCTGTAAATCTATCAGGGCTTTTTGGCGCATGGTATCATCATCAGCTATCCAGGGGGCAAAACCTATGGCATCTTCTATCTTAAGCCCCAGCCCATCTGCTATTTTTTTAGCTTCGGTTATAGAGCCCCCGCCTTGCAGGTAAGTGTGCAGGGTATCCAGCCAGATCTCTACCGATGTAAAACCTGCCTTGGCAGCCACCTCCAGTTCCTTCACAAAACCCAGATTATGGCCGCGAATAGTACTCATGTTCAACGAGTAAACAAAACCCCTATCAGATTTTTTTTCTACCTTAATTGCAGCCGAAACCGGGCCGCTTAGTACAGCGGCACCGGCCGAAAGCCCGATTGTTTTTAAAGCCTCTCGCCTGTTTAAGTGTCCCGCCATGTTAATATTTTAACCCTTTGATATACGCTATAGTAACCGGGATCTGTGTGGCATACGATGGGCTTTCGTCCTCAATAAAATAATGCCTTATACCAGCCTTCCTTGCTGCCTTTAATACCGCCGGAATATCTATTTGCCCGGTACCTAAGGCAACATCGTTTTTAGTATCTGTACCGCCGGTTAAATCATTAGCCACGCCTTTACGGATATCTTTAAGGTGCATCAGTTTGATGCGGGTTGGATATTTTTCTATCAGCTTAACCGGGTCCTGGCCACCATGAAACGACCAAAGCAGATCAATCTCAAAGGATACGTATTTAGGGTCGGTATTTTTGGCGATATAGTCAAACAGTGTACCGTCTTCATAAGGGCCAAACTCGTAACCATGATTGTGGTAGCAGAAAATAAGTCCGGCCTCGGCGAGGTACTGGCCTACGGTATTAAAATCCTTAACCGCTTTTTTGGCATCCTCCAGAGTAAACTCCTTACCATGCGGAATCCAGGCTACCATCACATATCTAGCGCCCAATAGCTTGGCTTGTTTAACAACTTCTGCCGGGCTTCTCACTATATCCTCGTACCCTGCCCCTATCGATGGGATGCTGATCCCCCGCTCGTTACAAAGCTTTCTGAAAGCCTCAGGTGTCATCCCTTTGGGCTCCTGGCCTTCCAGTTCGGTTATCCCCATAGCTTTAATGGTATCCAATACCGCTATGGTAGCTTTAGGCATACTGCTGCGAAAGGTGTAAGCCTGTACCCCAACTTTATTTACAAAAACCGGCTTGCCACTTTGGGCAAAACTACTGGTGCCCAATAAGCTTAGGCCTATGCAGGCATTTATTATAACTGATGATCTTTTCATATCAAGTGTACTATGTGTATTTAAATATTATTCAAAACGGATATCACTCAACTTTAGGATGCCGTCGTTTGGTTTGGTACGTTTAATAGCAAAAACGAACACGTTATGTTTGCCTGTTACCTGCTTTTGTACATCGCCGGTTAACCAGGCAAGCTTATCCCAACTGCCGGTATCGCCATAAACAGTAGAACAAATAACAGGACCGGCCTGCGAATCCATCCGTACTTCAATCTCCCCGTCTATCCCCTTGGATGCATACTGGAAGCTCAACTTTTTGATATCGGTAAGATCCACATCCCTGAAAAGCACGAATGATTTATGATTACCTAACGAAAGGTCGTCTTTAAAACGGTTAAAACCTTTCAATTCATCGGCATAAACTGCTTTAACATCGGCATTGCGCAAAGTTACCACATCGGTACCTGTTAAAGGGCCAACAACCTTGCCGCCTTTATCTGTATAAGATGCCAGTAAGGTATATTGTCCGCGTGGTTCAGCATCATTAAATTTGAGGTTCAAGCTACCTGTAAGCGGCAATGGCATGGCTTTGCTCTTTTTATCGGTAAGCGAGAAAATATATTTCACAATCTCTTTGGTATCTGCTGCCGAAAGCTGTGGGTGTGCGCTCATTACATGCTCTGTACCCCAGCTGCCTGCACCGCCGGCAATTATTTTTTTAGATAGTTTATCAACCGAGCCTTTCTGTGTTTTATATTTTGTTGCTATAGCTATAAAACTTGGCCCAACGGCTGTTTTATTAATGGTATGGCACGATTTACAATCGCTATTTGCCATCAAGGATTTGCCGGGGTAGCTTATCTCGTTTGCCGATAAAGCAGCCAGACTTTGTACCGTTTTACCATCTGTTGACGGCTGCGGGTTATAAATATAAAACAGTTTAACCCGTTTGGGATCTATTTTACCATCCTCTTTATCCTTTACTACCACGTGGTATTTAAACGGCTGCCCTTTTTTAATGAAGGATCTGTTTCCGGTACTCGCAATAGCTACCACAGGCTGCGTGTTGCCTACCCGCACTATAGTGGTATCCTTACCCACTGCACCCGCTTTATCTGTCACTTTTAATATGGCCTTGTAAACGCCCGGTTTGGTGTAGGTATAGCTTGCCGATGGTGTAGTGGCACCTACTGTTTTACCGTCGAACAGCCATTGATAGGTTATTTGATCATCATCATCCAGATCCTTGCTATTCTGGCTGTTAAAACTTACGCTCAATGGTGCCTGGCCCGAGATCTCTTTTTTAACAGGCATTTCCTTCAGCTCGGCAGTAAGGTATTTGGTATGCTGATAGTAGGCTTGCATGGCAGTATCGGTAATACCAGCTTTGGCTATTGGCGCCCGGTTGCCGGTATTGTACTCAATTTTCACCAAACGGGCATCTTCATTTTGCGCACCGTAAACAGATCCATATTCCAGCATATATAAAGCGCCGTCGGGGCCAAACTGCATATCTATTGGCCGTCTGAAATCGCCATTGGCCGGCATAAAGGCTTCGTTACGTAAGTAGTTCTCGTTCTTATCAAATGATAAGCTTATTACCCAGTTACGCATCCAGTCGGCCACAAATAATTTACCGCTATAATATTCGGGAAACTTGTTTGGGTTTTTAACATTGGCATCGTACTCATAAAAATCGCCACCTATGGCACATCTGCCGCCCAGCCCCAGTTCCGGAAACTCATCTGAGGCAGCATAAGGATACCAGATCATGGCTGGCATTGCAGGTGGTAACACGTTTAAGCCGGTATTATTGGGCGAATTATTTACCGGGTGCTTAGGATCGAACATTGGCCCCGGGGTTCCGGTTGCAAAATCCCAGTGCGAGTAAGCAAAGTTGTTGCCCACAAAATAGGGCCAGCCAAAATTACCCGCCTTACGGGCCTGGTTAAACTCATCGTATCCACGCGGTCCACGGGGCGAATCGTTACCGGCATCGGGCCCAATCTCGCCCCAGTATAAAACAGAGGTATTTGGGTTTACAGCAATACGGTATGGGTTGCGGCAGCCCATTACATAAATCTCGGGTTTGGTTTTAGCCATTCCTTTAGGAAAAAGGTTTCCTTCGGGGATGGTATAAGTGCCATCGGCCTCGGGGTGTATCCTCAATATTTTACCTTTAAAATCGTTGGTATTACCGGCGCCGCGTTGTGCATCTAAACTATAGTGTTCTTTTCCCGGGCGTTCATCCAACGGCGCGTAACCGTCGGCAGGGAACGGGCTTGAACTATCGCCGGTTGACAGGTAGAGATTTCCATTTTTATCCCAGGCCAGGGAACCACCATGATGCGCGCCACTCACAATTTGTACCGGAACTTTTAGCAGGATCTTTTCTGATTTCAGATCGAGCACATTATCCGTACTTAACTTAAATCGCGATAGTTGAAAATTAAGCGGCTCGATAGTTTGCCCGGCGGGCATATAGTATATATACACAAACTGGTTGGTTTCAAATTTAGGATCGAGCGTAAGGCCGATTACCCCAGTGCCACCCTCATAAGTGATGGGGAATTTATGGATCACCTTAAACTGGTTGGTGCGGGTGTTATACACCGAAAAATTGCCCATTAGCTGGGTAAAAAATACACGTCCATCTTTGGCTGTTGCCAGTTCCATTGGCGAAGCTACATTGCTCACCAATACTGTTTTAATAAACCGGGTTTGATCTGGCGATACTTTTGAATAAGCTTTGCTGTAATCAAGCGGTTTGCCATTGCCCATGGCGTATTTGATACCACCAAGCATCTGCCCTAAAAAAAGCGGATCGCTGTAGCTTTCGTCGGTATGGCCGCAGCCAGTGTAAAACGAGCGACCACCATCAAACTCGTGGTACCATGTAATAGGGTGATTTGAGCCATTGGTTCCGCCATCGTAAGTATTTTCATCCAAGCTGGCCAGCACGTGAATGCCGCTGTATATAGATTTGTAGTTATACCACTCGTCGGTGCGTTCCCAACGAGCGGGCAAACCGGCGGTTATGGGATTTGTACGGTCGGTTATATCAATAGTAGCCTTACGAATATTGGAGTTATTGGGGTGGCTTGAAAAATAAGCGCCTACCAGCTTACCATACCAGGGCCAGTCGTACTCGGTATCGGCAGCAGAGTGAAAACCCGCATAACCGCCACCAGCCTGAATATAGCGCTCAAAAGCGGCCTGTTGCAACGCATTAAGCACATTACCCGTGGTACACATAAATATTACGGCATCGTATTTTTTTAAATTCTCTTCGGTAAAAGCCTCGGAGTTGGTAGTGGTATCTACCTCAAAGTTATTTTCGCTGCCCAGTTTTTGGATGGCTGCTACGCCAAACGGAATACAGGAATGATGCCAGCCCAGGGTTTTAGAAAAAACGAGTACATGCTGCGCTGGCGCTGGCTTTTTAAACGAATACAGCCCAAAGCTGAGCCCTATCAATAAAATACAGGTAAGTTTAAATTTTAACGACATTATTTGAGATATTTAGTTGATGTGCAATTTATTACCGGTAGCTATACCAAACAAAACATCGTTAGTAAAACCCAACTTTGAGAGGGGTTGAGTTACAATGATAAAAACGTATTAAGTAATGGTAAAAAAGTACCGGCGAACTAATTGGTTGAACAATATTAACGATTTAGCAATTCATTGTGTAATTAATACACCCTTATTTTTAGCCTAAAATACATTGTAAGGGAATTGTTACGGGCTGTTGCTTTTTTTCAAAAACTAATTTCTGTGTAAGAACAATCATTATAAAATACAAGGCGCAGAGGCAAAGGAAACCCTCATATGGGTTGGTTTTTGTTGGTAAATACTATAAGTTTGTCTGCAATATCCAATTATCCCAATGAGTAGTAGAACCGACCTTTTAACTGTTCCGTCGTTTATCCGCAATACGGTAGCCAATATCCATCCAGAAAGCCACACTTTTTTAATTCATAAGGTTAAAGATACCTGGGTAGAGATAAGCTATGGTGAGGCGCTGGAGAAAATTGACGCTATATCGGCCTGGTTGCTTAACCTCGGGATCAAAAAAGGCGACCGGCTTTCGCTCATTATCGAAAACGGCCCTAACTACGTTTATTACGATCAGGCGTTACAGCAAATAGGTGCTGTAAATGCATCCATATACCCCACCCTTACCGAAAACGAAATTGAGTATATCCTGAACGACTCGGGCGCGAAAACCATTATTGCGGGTAATCCGTTTTTATTTCGCAAGGTGCTTAAAATTGCCAATAACTGCCCCGAGCTGATCCGCATTATCCCGGCCTTTGATGATTTTGAAAAACACAGCGACAAGCACAGTCTTAACGCCGGTGTTATTGGTTTCGACGAGGTAATTAAAGAGGGGCTTGCCCTGGTCAATCAGTTTCGCCCGGCTATTAATGCCGCACGGGAGGCCATTTTACCAACCGACCTGTCTTGCTTAATTTATACATCTGGTACAACAGGCATCCCCAAGGGTGCTATGCTTACCCACTATAACCTTACAGAAAATGCGCACAATAGCGTTATCCAGATCCCGTATGTAAAAAAGACGGATCGTTTCCTGTCCTTCTTACCCCTATCTCATGTATTTGAACGTACCATTTACCATATAGCTATTTTAAAAGGTTCGCAAATTGCCTTTGCCCAAAGCCTGGAATTACTGGCCAAAAACATGGCAGAAACCAAACCTACCATACTATGCTGTGTGCCACGTTTGTTGGAGCGGATTCATGATAAAGCTATTAAAAGCGGGACATCTGCCGGTGGTATAAAAACCAAAATATTTTTATGGGCTTTTGAAATTGGCAAAAAAGTACGCCATATACACGAAGCAGGTAAATCGCCCGGCATACTTCTGAAAGCGCAGCATGGCATCGCCGAAAAATTGGTTTTCAGTAAAATAAAAGAAAAAACCGGTGGGCAGCTACAGTTTATGGTATCTGGCGGTGGCGCTTTGCCTAAAAACATCGGTGAGTTTTTTGGCGATCTGGGTATTGTGATATTAGAAGGCTTTGGCTTAACAGAAACATCGCCGGTGATGGCGGTTACCGAACGCCACCGGGTAATATACGGTACAGTTGGCCGCATTATTCCGGGTATTGAAGTTGCTATACAAAATGTAGATACAAAGCAGATCTACTCCGTACAAACCCACGAAAGCTTTAAAGAAGACCTGCAGACCGAAGAGGGCGAAATTATTGTACGCGGCCATTGTGTGATGAAGGGCTATTGGCATAAACCAGAAGAAACCGCTACGGTTATTGACGCTCATGGTTGGTTCCACACGGGCGATATCGGTCGTTTTTTTCGTGGTAACCTGCAAATTACCGACAGGCTTAAAAACATGCTGGTGAATGCTTATGGCAAAAACATATACCCTACGCCGGTAGAAAACACTTACCTTAAAAGCCCTAAAATTGAACAGGTATTTTTGGTAGGCGATAAACGTGAATACATTGCCGCCATAATTGTACCAGGTAAAGAGGGCTTGCAGGAACAATTTGGACTTAATAATGAGTTTTTTGAACGCCCCGAAATATTTATTGAGGATAAAGAAATTGTAGACTGGATCAGTCAGGACATTCGCAAATTTAGTAATGAGCTGGCCAAGTTTGAGCGCATTAAATCATTCAAAATAAAGCGTAATCCTTTTAGTATGGATGAGGGCGAAATAACCCCTACCATGAAAGCCAAACGCAAAGTTATTGAGAAAAAATATGCTGCCGATATAGATGAACTATATGCTGGTGAAACGGATGCGGATGATTAATTAATTGCCTCAACCGGGATTTATACGACTAAAAACAAACAGGATAATCCTCAAAGCCGTATAAATCCCGGTTCAGACAAATGCAACAGATTACGTCTGAAAAATATCCGGATACTTCCTTATAAAGTAAACAGGCGTGCAACTCCCAGTTATACACCAGGTACCATCCTTAACTATCTTTTTAAACAAAATATATAATTGCGGAATATTACATTTGTTGATATCCAATTATAAGGCGTGAAAAACTATCTCAAAATATTATCGATAGACGAGTACTCCATTACTCCGAAATACCTGCAACTTTCAAATGCCATTATCAGGGCTATAGAAAGTGGTGATATTGTTAAGGATGATATGTTGCCATCCATCAACGACCTTAGTTTCGCGCTGGATACTTCACGTAATACCATAGAGCGGGTTTATAAAGAGTTAAAGGATAAAGGCATAGTAAGTTCGGTACCGGGCAAAGGTTTCTTCATCTCCAACACCGATTTTCAGAAACCCTTAAAGATCTTTTTGCTGTTTAACAAACTGAGTGCCCATAAAAAGATCATCTACGATGCTTTTGTAGCAACCATAGGCGAGTTGGCCACCATCGACTTTTATATCTACAACAACGATTTTTACTTTTTTAAAAAGATCATCGCCGAAAGTTTTAACAGCGATTATGCCAAATACATCATTATTCCTCATTTTTTGGATAACGAAACTAAGGCTCACGAGATCATCAACACCATCCCCAAGGATAAGCTGATATTATTAGATAACCTGGTGCCCGGGGTTAACGGTAAGTTTGCGGCTATTTATGAGAATTTTGCCTCAGATGTGTACGAGGCTCTTAAAAAACTGATAGATAAACTCACCAAATACCGTAACATTAAACTCATTTTCCCCGGTAAAACTTATCACTCTAAAGAGATACTGAAAGGCTTTCTTAATTTTTGCAGACAATATGCTTTTGATTATGAAGTGGTTGACTCTTTAGCCGCCGAAACTATCCAAAAAGATACGGTATATATCAGCCTAACCGAAGATGACCTGGTTGAGCTTATCAAAAAGATCATTGCATCCGATTTAAAAGTAGCTAAAGATGTAGGAGTTATCTCTTATAATGAAACCGCACTAAAGGAGATTATTTTAGACGGTATTACCACTATATCAACCGATTTTAAACTCATGGGCAGCAAAACCGCAGAGTTTGCATTAAGCAATTGTCATGAGCATTTCGCGGTGCCGTTTAATGTTAAGTTGAGAAGTTCACTGTAGAAGCGAAATATATAAATCGTCATTGCGAGGCACGAAGCAATCCCAAACTATACAGATCAAATCTGCACAGCGACTCTGTAATTCGGGGATTGCTTCGTACCTCGCAATGACGCGGAAATTTGGGTTAGAGCTTACTTCAGCTCCTTCACCTTTATACTTCTAAAAAATACTTCGTTACCGTGATCCTGCAATAGCAGGTGGCCTTGTGGAGCTTCGCCAAAGTTTTTCCAGATGGTGTATTTGCTGAGGGCGACCAGGTCTTTAAAGGCTTTTGAGCCGCGCTCATATTCTAATACTTTAATACCGTTAAGGTAATGCTCTACATGATTATTAGGGTATACAATGATACGCCCAATGTTCCAGGCACCTATGGGGTGTACAAAACGTTCCTGTTTATTGGCCTTTATCAAATCGTATAACGAAGCTAACGTCCTGTCGCCATCACGACCCAATTTGGCATCGGGGTGCAATTTATCATCCAGTACCTGGTATTCTAAACCAATGGCCGAGCCTGTGGTAACTTCGCTAAGGGTTACAAAGTATTTAACGCCGCTATTGGCACCCGGCGTAAGTTTAAACTCAAAAGAGAGGTCGAAAGCGCTGTAATTATCATCGGTAACCACATCGCCGCCGCCAGATTCTTCTTTACCAGCAGAGGGTAGTACATGCATGGTACCATTTGCAAACTCCCAACCGTGGGCTGGAAAAGTTTTAAGGGTTGCACCGCGCCAGCCTGTACTGGTTTTGCCATCGTATAATAGCTTCCAACCGGCAGCTTTTTCGGCAGGTGTAATGCTGTTGGGCTGCAGGTTTACCACGTACACATTTTTAGGAAATGGCTTGGGCTTTAGGTTGGTGGTTTGAAGGTTAAAATTTTTAAAGTATACTTTTTTACCTGCCTGTTTTTCATCGCTCACGGCATGTACCTGCAATGCTATAAAACCTTTGGTATCGATGGTATCTACTACATCGGCAGTTGGGATTCCGTTTACCCAGGTTTTCATCTCGTTGCCAATGCACTCAATCCGGATATGATTGTACTCCCCTACTTTAAAAGCATCTTTAGCCGCCGCATTTAAATCCAAAGGATAAAGCCAGTCGCGGCGACCTTCGTCATAAATACCACCTGTCCACCTACGGTCAGACGGATCGATCTCGAACTGGCGACCATAAACAAGCCCCTTGCCATCGCGCCCAGCAGGATTAAAATGGCTTCGGGTTTGCACGCCGGAGTTACTCAGCTTGCTTTCTATTTTAGTATCCAGTTCTAAAATAAAATCGCCGTATTCTTTCTCGCTAATTAAAAAGGTATTGCCCGAATTTAAAACGGTGGTACCTACTATAGCTCCATCTTCAACCTTATAATCGGCCATGCCGGCAACGCGTTTCCAGCCGTTAAGCGTTTTACCATCGAATATTTTGGTTTGCGCCTGGGTTAGCGAGGCGGTTGTAAGTAACAGGATAATTGGATAGATGTATTTTTTCATGGTGATTATATTAGTGTAATTTAGTCAGGTCATTCCTACTCATATCGTATTTAAAAACGCTTGTCATGCTGAGGAACGAAGCATCTATTATTCGCCATGCGTCTTCGCTCTGTATAGTAGGCGAATAGATGCTTCGTTCCTCAGCATGACAATTTCTTTATCTCATTCAGGGCTCCGGGTGTATCTCACCTCTCCTAGTCGCGGCCAGAAGAAATCACTACAAGGGCTTACACCTTCACTTCCCAGCCCTTCTCATACTCCCTGCTCCAAAGCTTTTCGGCTTCAGAATCATTCAGAATGTGGCCATTAGTTGGATTAATATGTAAAACCCGATCTACACGGTAGGAAATATTGCCTAATTGTGGTAGCAAGGTCGATTTGAAGCCTATTTCTATAGGACAATTTAATGGCGCTATTCCCCTGATGCCGTCAATAAAATTTTGCATGTGAAAACCGTCAAGCGCCTCGGTAGGGCTTACTTTGTTGGTACCATCTACCTTAGAATCATCCTTAATTTCCTTTACCAGTTTGTTATCGCCATCGTACACCTGGTAACTGTTGCCGCTGCCGTAAAACAGGGTGCCTTTATCGCCATAGAATACAACACCACGACTCAATTGCTCAATATTAAACCCGTTACTGCTTCGGCTTTCCCATTCGGCGGCGGTATTGTTGGGGAAATTATAGAGGATGTTTTGTGTATCGGGCGTTTGCCAATCGTCATTAAAATGAAAACGACCGCCGGTTGATACTACCTTGCTGGGGTAATCAACGCCCAGTCCCCAGCGGATCACGTCCAGCTCATGCGTACCATTATTTAAAGCTTCGCCAGTGCCCCAGTTCCAAAACCAATGCCAATTGTAATGGATGAGGTTATCCTGGTAAGGCTTCCGCGGGGCGGGGCCTTGCCACAAATCGTAGTTTAAATTGGCGGGCACCGGGACTTGTTTACCATGGCCAATGCTCAACCTGTGGTTGGTATACCAGCCTTTAGCGTAATAAATACGCCCGATAACGCCATCGTGCAATTCTTTAACCATAGCTTGTACATTGGAAAAAGATCGCCTCTGACTGCCCATTTGCACCAGGCGGTTATATTTTTTTGCAGCCGCCACCGCCATCTCGCCCTCGTGCGGGTTGTGACTACAAGGTTTTTCTACATAAACATGTTTGCCGGCCTGGCAGGCCATAATGGTAGCCGGGGCGTGCCAGTGATCTGGCGGGGCAACTACAACGGCATCAATATCTTTTATCTCCAGCATCTTGCGGATATCGGTAATGCCCTTAGGTCGTTTACCGGTAATTTTAAAGATCTCCTCTATAGTTTTATCTACAACCCTGGAGTCCACATCGCAGATATAGCCAATTTCTACATTTGGGATTTTGGCATAACTCTGGGCCAGGTAAAGGCCGCGGCTGTTGGTACCCATAAAGCCTAAAACAACTTTTTCATTGGGCGAGCCCTTGAAAAAGCCGGCTGCTTTTGATATCTGGGGAGCAAGCAAAAAACTTGTGCCCACAACTGATGTAGCTTGAATGAACTTTCTGCGGTTGAGCATAGCTAAAAATGGTTAATTGGTTTATAACGCATTGCCCGGCGGGCAGGATGAGCAAATTAGCTAAGTTTTATAAAGCATTGAAAAAAAAGAGACCCTTTTTTTCAATACAATTGTAATATAGCTGTTACCAATACAATTTAAAGCCAGGATAAAATAAAAAAACAAGCCAGAGGTAGCCTGGCTTGTTTTTTAAAATTGATAAGATTTAGGCAGTACTATTAACTATTGCTTTCTACTGCGGTAAAAGTAGGCATCATCTATAATTTTTAGCTTAGTATTACTACGGAAAATGAACGTTAAACCCTACGTGTTTTTACGCAATAAAATGCAAAGCCCCGGCTACAGGGTTTAAACCAAATAACCGGGGCTTTGCATCACTCCACATTTAATGTATTAATATTGTATTGGCAATGGCACCAATTTGGTATTTTGACGTTGGTGCCAATAAGGGTATATAGGTGACACTTCGCTGGCGGCATCCAGTTTTTTAACCTGGTCGGTAGTTAAATTCCAGCCGATAGCACCCAGGTTTTGTTTTAGCTGGGTTTCATCGCGGGCACCAATTATAATGTTGGCTACCGTTGGCCTTTGCAATAACCAGTTTAACGATACCTGCGCAACCGATTTGCCGGTCTCTTCGGCCACTTCATCCAACACATCTACTATATTATATAAATGATCGAAATTGGTTGCCGGACCATGCGCCCCGCCCCGTACAGTTCTTGAATTTTCGGGTGTTGGCTGCCCTCTTCTGAATTTACCACTCAGCTGCCCCGATGATAACGGGCTCCAAACTATAGTGCTTACATTCTGATCGATACCTAAGGGCATCAGTTCCCATTCAAATTCGCGGTTCAGCAGCGAGTAATAGGCCTGGTGCGCCACATAACGGCTCCAACCGTAACGCTCTGATACAGATAACGATTTCATCAAATGCCAGCCCGAAAAGTTAGAGCAAGCAATATAACGCACCTTACCGCTGGTAACCAGGTCATCAAGCGCGCGCAGGGTTTCCTGTACCGGGGTGGTGGCATCAAAACCATGCATGTGGTAAATATCAATATGATCTGTTTGCAGACGGCGAAGGCTGTCTTCGGCCTGTTTTACAATATGAAATCGCGACGATCCATAATCATTTACGCCATCGCCCATGGTAAATGTGGTTTTAGTGCTAATAAGCACATTGTTACGAATACCTTCCAGGGCCTTGCCTAAAATCTCTTCAGACATGCCCCTGGAGTATACATTTGCCGTATCAAAAAAGTTAACACCGGCATCAAGGCATAAATTAACCATTCTTTTTGCCTCATCAACCTGCGTGCTTCCCCAGGCTTTAAAAAACTCGTTACCGCCGCCAAAAGTGGCAGTACCCAAACTCAGTACGGGAACTCTCAATCCCGATGCTCCTAATTGTCTGTATTCCATTATGGTAGTTTTTAAAGCAGAAAGCTTAAAGCAAAGGGCCAAAAGCTTATAACAAGCCATTTAAGCTTATTCATTTTACACTGCTTGCAACAAAGCTAAAATTTATGCTTTTGGAGATTGATTTTTGCACATCATATCTATGTCATTTATAACCTCTCACTCCCCAATCAGGAACCCTTCTAAATAGCAAATAGAACGGGCTAAGGTGGTAGCATTGGTTAACTTTGCGCAAAATTTAATGTATGGCAACAACTAAACTTACTATCAATAACAACGGCTCTGTAAAAATCGATGGCGACTTCGAAATTGTAGATATGCAAGGCAACAACTACGGCTTACAAGGCCGTACTATCGTTTCTGTTTGCCGCTGCGGCCTGTCGGCCAACAAACCATTTTGCGATGGTTCACACAAGGGGCATTTTGAGCACGATGCAATTGCATTTGACCTGCCTCCTAAAAAAGTTTAAATAACGGTTAATCACCTATATTTTTAAAGGCTTGCTGTATAAACACAGCAGGCCTTTATTTTTACAGATACTTTCCCATATATTTTGTGGATTTTTGAGCCTATAACTATGCGGTATTTTTTTCATATTGGCTACCAAGGCACACATTACAACGGCTGGCAAAAACATGCCGGGGTACAAACCATACAAGAGGTTTTTGAAACCGCTTTAAGCCAAATACTAAAAACGCCAATAGCCGTTAATGGCTGTGGCCGCACCGATGCGCAGGTACATGCCAGCCAATTTTTTTTCCACATAGATGTGGAACGGGAATGGGATTTCGACCTCTTTTTTCGCCTCAATAAAATATTACCAGATGATATAGCCGTGTTTGATATCATCGCGATGCAGGGCCTTCCGCATGCCAGGTTCGATGCCGTACAACGCGCTTACGATTATTTTATCCATACCTACAAAGATCCCTTTTTAAGCGGCTTCAGCGCGTTATATCCAGACAAGAGTCTCAACATTGATGAAATGAAGAAGGCTGTAGCCTTGTTGCCCTTATACAACGATTACCGAGCGTTTTGTAAAATGCCCGACAGGATAGACCACACCATTTGCAATGTAACCCAGGCCACTTTATTTGTTGATAAAACCGGCGACAGGCTCCGATTCAATATATCGGCCAACCGTTTTTTAAGTAAAATGATCAGGATAATAATAGGTCGCCTGCTGGAAATTGGTAGGGGCCAACTCAGTGTGGCCGAGTTTGAAAGTCACCTCATCAACAAGCAAACGCCGAAGATCATTATACCGGCTTATCCGCAAGGTTTATATCTATCAAAAGTTACTTACCCCTATCTCGACATCCCTGCCAAACCAACGTTTTCCGGCTTATTGCAAAAGAGCGAAACTACTATTTGGCAACCAATATAAGGGCACAAACACTGCCTGTCTCCTATCTCATATCTAACATCTCAAATCTATTCATGGATATGAGTTTAAATTTAGGTAAATTCGCCCTCTTTAATAATTTAATAACGTTCTAAGATGGTGTGGTTTGAAAAATTGAAGCTGAAAAAACAGCTGGTTCGGTCGGTAAATGAAGCTGGTTTTACAAACCCGAAAGAACTGCAACTAAAAACCCTATCCCGTATTGTAGGTGGTCAGGATATTATTGCCATTGGGCACGAAGGCAGCGGCAAAACCACTACCTATGTATTAGGTGTATTAAACCGCTTTAACTATGCACCAGAGGGCGTTCCGCGTGTATTGATCCTGGTACCAGAGAAAGAAGATGTATTTGGGGTGATCGAACAGTTCGATCGTTTGAACAAAAATAAATCAATCAAAATTGTTGGCCTATATGTTGCGCCGGGTATCGATGCCCAGATGGATGCATTGGCCGATGGTGCCGATATTGTGGTAGCAACACCAGACAGGGCACGCGCCATTTACCTTAAACTGGCCCTTAACCTTAACAAGGTTGATATGTTTGTGGTTGATGATGCCGATGAGATGATTAAAAAAGGCTTGCAATTGCCTGTAGTTGAGCTGGCAAACAGCATTGGCAAAAGCCAAAAACTGGTATTTACCGAGGTAATGCACAGCAAGCTGCAAAAAATGCTCGATCCTTTTATGCACGAGCCTGCTATTGTTGAAGTAGAAGCCCTAGCAGAAAAACCTTTGGAAACTCATCCGCAGTTTTTATATAACGTACCCAACTTTGGCACAAAACTAAACCTGCTTAATTTGTTTATGTACGATGAAGAGCTGTTTACCAAAACCGTTGTGTTTGTAAACACCCGTGCAACTGCCGATAAGGTTTACAAAAGCCTGCAAACCCGCCTGCGTACCGCGGTGGCCTACTTAAATCCACAGTTTTTTGATAGCCCGGGTTTTAAATCTATAGCAGATTTTAAGGCAGATGAAAGTTCGAGAGTATTGCTGGTTGCCAACGAGAATGAAGAAACTTTAGATCTTACAGATATCCCGTTCCTGATCCATTTTGACCTGCCTGCCGAAAAAGACCTGTTTATTGAGCGTGTAACCAACCATAAGCCAGAGAGCGAAAACGAAACCATGGCCCTTACCTTTGCAACCGACCTTGAACTAAGCCAGGTTAAAAAGATAGAACAAGCCAGTGGTAAAAAAATAGTCATTGCCGAACTGCCCGAAGAACTTATAATAGAAAAAGAAGTAAAGGCTAAAAAAGAAGCACCAAAACCCAACCCGGATGCTCCTATAGTTGGCGCGGCTTTCCACGAGAAAAAGGCGGCTAACTCAAAAACTTACAACTTCAGTTCGGGCCAGAAAGCTAAAATGAACAATAAGCGCAAGCACTAATTCTTTTTGGTAAAATAGTGAATGTACATGTCCTCAACTTTTTTGCGGGCCCAGGGCGTTTTGCGCAAAAATTTAAGGCTTGATGAGATGCTGGGATCATCCAAAAAACAATTGATCCTGATCTGGTAACCTAGCTCGGGCCAGCCAAAACGGGCAACCAACTCGTTCAAAATCATTTCTAAAGTTTTACCGTGAAGCGGGTCTTTGCTTTTTTGATCCATATGCAAAGGTAAAAAAATATGATGGAGAAGACTCAACCAGCGGCCAAACCTTCCCTTGCCCTATAACTTATTCCCCCCATCCATCGTTTAAACATCCAGGCCAATACGGATCAGATAATTATAAACATTTCACCAATAAAGTTTTAAATTAGAAATCTGTGCATACGCCAAAATCTAATCATTTCCTGATGTTAATAAATGGCTTTAAGTATTACCTGGTATTCATTTTTCTTGCCTGTTCACTTTCGGTTTTTGCCCAGGAGCAACCGCTCCATTTTCAGCATATAGGCAGTAAGGAAAACTTATCCGAACTCAACATCAACTCTATGATACAGAGTAGCCGGGGTTTTATCTGGGTAGGCACACGCGATGGGCTAAACCGGTACGATGGCAATAAATTTAAAGTATTTCGTACCATTCCGGGTGATAATACCAGCATCAGCAATAATTATGTAAACAGTATTGCTGAAGATAAAGACGGAAACCTATGGATTGCCACCAGTGGCGGGCTCAACAAATTCGATCGTAAAAAGAACCGTTTTACACGTTACCTGCATAACAGTAAACTGGCTAACTCACTGGTCAGCAATTTTACCCTTAATGTGGCATTAGATCACGATGGCAATTTATGGATAGCTACCTTAAAAGATGGTGTTGATAAATACATTATTGATCAGCATAAGTTTATCCACTACAAACACAATAAAGATGATGCCGGCAGCTTAAGCGATGATAACAGCAGAACTACCTACGTTGACAGCAAGGACAACGTTTGGATTGGTACTGCATACGGAGGTTTAAATCTCTTTGATCCAAAAACAAAAACTTTTACCAGTTTTAAGCACGATGAAAAAAATAGTGGCTCCCTTGGCGCCGATAAGGTAACCAGTGTTTTTGAAGATAGCAGCCATCGTTTATGGATAGGCGTTAGCGGAGGAGGATTAAACTTATTTGAGCCAGCAACGCTTTCCTTTAAACATTTTAAAAACAACCCCAACAACAGTAACTCACTATCATACAACAGCATCCAATGCATTGCCGAAGACAGCAACCATAATTTATGGATAGGCACCGAGAATGGCGGCCTTAGTATATTCAACTTTGATAAGGGCACTTTTAGCAATCATTTACAGGATGATGTGGATAATACCAGCATCTCCAGTAGCTCTATTGATGTGATACTGAAAGACAATATGGGCAATATGTGGATCGGCTGCTTTGCTTCGGGTATAAATTTATACAAAAAGGTTAAAGACAATTTTACCCATTACAAACACAATTCACAAGCCAACAGCTTATCCAACAATTTTGTATTAAGCATGCTGGAAGATAAAAAAGCCAATATTTGGATAGGTACCGATGGCGGCGGATTAAATGAGTTTAATCCTAAAACAGGCACGTTTAAACCTTACCGGCACAATGAGGCCGATAAAGCAACTATTGGTGGTAATTATGTTTTGGCACTAAAACAAGATGATAAAAACAACCTGTGGATAGGTACCTGGGGCGATGGCGTAAGTGTGATGGATCTGCAAACACACAAATTTCGCAACTTCCGTAATAAACCGGGTGATTCTACAAGCTTAAGTGGCAATAACGTGTACGCCGTTGCGGTAACACCAGATCATAAAGTTTGGTTTGGTACGCTTGGCGATGGGCTGGATTTGTTTGATCCTAAAACAAACGGCTTTAAACACTACCGGCACAACCCCACCGATGCAACAAGCGTAGGCAGCGATAACATTAACTCACTTTTGACAGATACAAAAGGCAACCTTTGGGTGGGCACCAATGATGGCAGTATTGATCTGTTTCAACCCAAAACCAATTCTTTTAAAATATACAGGTACAACGTATCAAAAAACAACCTGGGCAATAATACCGCGCTCGATCTGTTTGAAGATCATTTGGGCAATATCTGGATCTGTACTTATAACGGCTTAACCCAATTTGCCCCGGTAACCGGCAACTTTGTCACCTACAAAACCAAAGATGGTTTACCTAACGATTATACCTATGCGATAAGGGAAGATAATAAAGGCAACCTTTGGGTGAGCACCAATAATGGCATGTCGAGGTTTAATCCACAAACAAAAACATTCAGAAATTTCACTGTAGAAGATGGCTTACAATCTGACGAATTTAAGCCGCACGCTGCCGCTAAAGCCCTGGATGGTACACTTTATTTTGGAGGCGTTAATGGGTTTAATACGTTCGATCCGGATAAGATAGTTGAAAACGCTTACGATCCACCGCTGATATTAACAGATTTCCAGATATTTAATAAAACGGTACAGGTAGCTAGTGATAATGCCCCATCACCATTAAAAGAAGATATATCTGAAACCAAAGCTATCACCCTTACTCACGAGCAATCGGTAATATCTTTCGAGTTTGTATCCCTGGATTTTGCACTGGCCAACAAGAAGGAATACGCCTATCAATTGGTAGGTTTTGATAAAGGATGGAACTACGTAGGCACCAAAAATAACGCAACCTATACCAACCTGCCTGCCGGCAATTATACATTGGTAGTTAAAAGCCGTAATAGCGATGGCAAATGGTCTAAACACCAATTAAGTTTAAGCCTTACCGTTTTGCCTCCTTTTTGGCTCACCTGGTGGTTTATATCGCTTTGCATTGTGGCTTTGGTGGCCCTAATTTATGGACTATATCGGGCCAAAGTGAATAATATTGAGGAGCAAAAGCATTTTCTGGAAACCGAGGTATCTGAGCGTACTGCCGAGGTTTTGGTACAATCTGAGGCATTAAAAAAACAATCAGAAGATTTACAGGCTTTAAATGAGGAGTTACAGGCCCAATCAGAAGAATTACAAGCGCTCAACGAAGAGCTGCTGGCTCAATCTGAAGAACTGGAAGTGCACATGACCCACGAAAAAGAGGCCCGTGAAGAAGCCGACAAAGCCAACCAGGCCAAGAGTATTTTTCTGGCTACCATGAGTCACGAAATTCGTACGCCAATGAATGGCGTTATAGGAATGGCCTCGCTGCTGGGCGAAACCGAACTTGATAACGAGCAGCGCGAATATACCGATACCATTATCTCTTGTGGGGATAGCCTGGTGAACGTGATAAACGACATTCTAGATTTCTCTAAAATAGAATCGGGTAAGATGAATATGGAGCAGGAGGATTTTGATCTGCGCCATTGCATGGAAGAGGTGCTTGATCTTTTCTCGCCCAAAGCATCAGAAAAAGGACTGGAACTTGTTTACCAGATAGACCCAGCCCTGCCCCACCAGGTTATTGGCGATAGCCTGCGCTTAAAACAGGTAATTACCAATTTAACTGGTAACGCGCTTAAGTTTACCCACCAGGGCGAAGTATTTATAAAAGTATTTTTATCTAAAACACATGCCGATGGCGAAATAGAAATTGGTTTTAGTGTGATGGACACCGGGATAGGCATTCCCGAAGAAAAGGTTGCACACC
The DNA here is from genome assembly GCF_014205845.1 of Mucilaginibacter cryoferens. Taxonomy (GTDB): domain Bacteria; phylum Bacteroidota; class Bacteroidia; order Sphingobacteriales; family Sphingobacteriaceae; genus Mucilaginibacter. The sequence goes on along the minus strand of NZ_JACHCR010000002.1, from coordinate 172,413 downwards.
TGTTTAACGCATTTTGGCAGGCCGACTCATCAACCACCCGTAAATACGGAGGTACAGGGCTTGGGTTGGTAATTAGTCAACGCCTGGTAAATTTAATGGGCGGCGATATTTGGGTAGAGAGTGTTTATGGCGAAGGATCGTTTTTTGTTTTCACCATTAAAGTGCCGGTAAGCAAAAAACAATCTAAATACGTACCATTGGTTTTTGACACTGCCGACCTGGAAGGCAAAAAGGTATTAATTGTAGACGACAATAAAACCAACCGTTTTATACTTAAAACGCAATTGGAGCAATGGGGCTTAATAACCGTTGCCGCCTCATCTGCCACAGAAGGGCTTAATCTGCTGGCTACCGGGCCGGGTTACAACCTTGTGATCACCGATATGGAAATGCCCGATATGGATGGCGTTGCCTTTGCAACCGCTATAAGGGAAGCTTATAGTCAGCTACCTATTATTATGCTTAGTTCTATCGGCGATAGCTCCAAAGCAAAATATCCCGGCTTATTTTCGGCTATCTTAACCAAACCTGTTAAACAGAATCAGCTGGGCAAAAGTATTCAGGCCGAACTGCGGGGAATACAAAGCACAATTGTGCCGGAACTGCCTAAACAAGCAAAACTACTCGACGATAAATTTGCCACAGAGTTTCCGTTGAATATACTGGTGGCCGAAGATAACCTGGTAAACCAAAAGCTCATCAGCCGGATGCTAAGCAAGCTTGGGTATGATTTTGCATTAGTGGAAAACGGGCTTGAGGTTTTGCAAAAATTGGATGCGCAGGAATTTAACGTGATACTGATGGATGTACAGATGCCCGAAATGGACGGTTTTGAAGCAACCCGCTCTATCCGCGAAAGCAACCGCAAACTACAGCCATTCATCATAGCCATGACCGCCAACGCCGGTGCTGATGATCGCGACCTGTGCATTAGCGAAGGTATGGACGACTACATTGCCAAACCCATGAAATCTGAAGGGTTGATAGCCGTATTAAAGGCCGCGCATAAAATGATGAAACTGGTGGATAAAAAGGAGAAGTAATAACTTAGAAGCTGTATAGAACATAAAAACAAAACGTCATTGCTCCGTACGGTATATTGATTGTAAATGATTGATTATCAGCATATATTTTTCTTCACTCACAATACCCTCGCCACCGTCATTGCGAGGTACGAAGCAATCCCCAACTTACAGAGTCACTATGCAAATCCGCCCTGTAAGTTGGGGATTGCTTCGTCGTACCTCCTCGCAATGACGATCTTTTTTTAGATGTCGTTACTGTTTTTTTTTATTTTACAAACTGGTAATCAGTCATTTAAGATATTTTTTTTAAAAAAAATGTCATTACTATTTTTACAGGTTACCACTGGTGATTACTTATAATAACGTTTTTAATCCAATTTAGATAGCTTCTTACTTAGTTTCGCTGAAGATTGGAACCATAGTTACTCAACGACTGCAAATTCACGAGAGTATCGGGTAGTATAGCCCACCTACCCCATCAACTCCTTCATCAGCTTATCAAATGCTTCCTTCATTTCGGCAAGGTCTTGTTCCAGTTTAGTAACGCGGGCTTCGAGGCCACCTGATGTTCTGCCGCCGGTTTCTTCCTGTTCGTCATCATCATTAATTTCGGGCGTACCGGCCAACAGGTGGGCATAGCGCTGCTCTTTTTGGCCGGGGCGTTTGGGCAATTGTAAAATATAGGGCATCGCCGGATCGGCCAGCTTTTCTAACATCTCCTGTACATCTTCTATCGATTCAAACTCATATAACCGGCCCGAGTTGGTATTAAGTTCGCCCGGTGTTTGCGGGCCACGCAGTATCAACAAGCAAATCAACGCCACCTCAGCCGGGATCACCGGAAAAACTATGGCAAAATTGTGCTTGTATTTGATGTTGCGGATAGATCCACCGGTGGCAGTCGAGATCAATCCACGCCTTTTTAACGTATTAAGTGCTTCGGTTACAATGGCTTCATCATAGTTAACTACCGGTTTGCGCGATGTTTTCTGATTACAGGCAGCAGTTAAACCGTTGAGGGTCATTGGGTAATAATCGGGCGTGGTTTTGCTTTTTTCCATTAGGGAGCCAAGCACGCGTAGTTCGGCGGCATCAAGTACGGGTAAAGTTTGCGGTAAATCCATGGCTAAATATAAGCAGGTTTTTATAAGCGCAAAAAATCATCATTAATATTTAAAAGAAATCAAACCTTAACAGCATTCCACATAGTGATAGCTTGCAAACTCATCGCTATAATTATACGTTTTATTCACACCATATATAGCTGTAATTATTATTAACAACGGGGCACAAAATCTACCATAAATCCGTTATTTTGCATTAGGTTAATAACCGCTAACATTAGCTTTAAGCCTTCGGCTTAAAGCTTTGAGCTTAAAAACATGTCTTTATTCATTACATCACTAAATTCGGGGAGTAATGGCAATTGCTATTACGTAGGGAACGATCAGGAGGCTATATTGGTTGATGCAGGCATCTCATGCCGTGAAACTGAAAAACGCATGGCACGGCTTGGCCTGCCCATGAGTAAGGTAAAAGCTATTTTTGTATCGCACGAACACACAGATCATATCCGCGGAATCCCGGTACTGGCAAAAAAATTCAACCTGCCGGTGTACATTACACCGGGCACATTGCTTCATTTAGGTAATACCGTAGATGCCCAACTGGTGCATCACCTGCGCGAGTTTGAAACCGTAACCATTGGCGAACTGGAAGTAACTTCCTTCCCCAAAGAGCACGATGCATCCGAGCCACATAGCTTTATGGTAAGCTGCCGCGATATTAAGGTTGGCGTATTTACAGATTTAGGCGTGGTGTGCGATAGGTTGATCAGGTATTTTAGCCAATGCCATGCCGCCTTTTTGGAGGCTAATTATGATGACGACATGCTGGAGAATGGTGGCTACCCCTACCACCTTAAAAAACGCATTCGTGGTGGTAAAGGCCATTTGAGCAATAAACAGGCGCTGGCCTTATTTATGACCCATCGCCCTGCCCACATGACGCATTTATTGCTGGCCCACCTGTCAAAACACAATAACGACCCAAAATTGGTAGAAGATATGTTTACCGCCAGCGCAGATGGCATCCATGTTATTGTAGCCTCACGGCATGAGGAAACACCGGTTTATCACATTGACGGCAACGCCGGCAAAACGCTGGAAGTTTTAGGACAGTTAGATCTGGGCTTTAATTAATCCTCAGCTCTGTTTTGCCTGAAAATAGTACTCAGCATTTCGTACAACTCGGGGTGCTTGTGTTTAAGTTCATCAGGCTTCTGAAAAAAGTACTCGGCCACTACAGCAAAAAACTCAGCTTCGTTGGTAATAGCGTATGGGTTAATATCTGATTTGCCGGCCTCTATTTTATGGATCTCCTGGTGAATCATCTTTAACCAGGGCAGCACATACTCATGCGCCAGCAGGTTTTCGGGCACGCCGTCGGTAGCGCCATCACTTTTATCCAGCAGGTGCACAAACTCATGTATGGCGGTGTTCTCCTTCCCCGCCAATTTGGAGAAACCTTTGATTAATGCCGCACGCGACAATATCATTTGCCCGTTCATATAACCGGTGCCTACCATACCCAATATATTACGGTCCTCCCCTTCAAACTGAAACTCACCGTCGAAGGTATCAGGGTACAATATTACATTGGTTAGGTTTTGATATTCCCAATCTTTAAATCCAAAAATTGGGATCACAGCACTTGAGGCTATCATTGCCCTATCGTTATCATCAACTACGGTCCCCACGCCTTCTATCGTTATCCCTCCTAAAAACAACTTTACTTTCTGCTCAAATAAAAGTTTGCTCTCATCATCCAGATCCCGGTAAAAGGAGATATGCTGCGCTAAAAGAGGCTTTAAATCAGATTTGGCAACAATTTCGGCGGCCTTAGCTTTATTATTCTTTAAAAAGAAATAGGCTATCAATGCAAAAACAATAAAACCGGTTATTATAAAAGTCATGCGGCAAATATGAGGATTAAATAAAGTAAAACAACAGCATAACCAACGCGGCTATCAAAGTGTTTAAAAAGTTAACCACATTATTACCGATGATGTTCTTACGTTCCAGTAACGCCCCCAATACCGAGTCGCTTAAGTTGCCCGCGGTGCCGGCAACAACTATCCAGATCACGTTTAGCTCCCAGCCAAAACCAATGGCGTAAATTACAGCGATGATACAACTTCCGGCAATACCTATCAATGTACCTTCCAGGCTAATCACACCGTCCAATCCTCGTTGCTCGGGTTTAAGGCTAATGATATTGAAAAAGCGCCTGCCATAAACCGTACCTAATTCAGACGATAAAGTATCGCCCGTTGCCGATGCAAAGCCGGCGGCCATCATCAATACCAATAAATGGCGTAATTGCGGGTAAAACAACACCAGGATACCTGTTATAGCAGCTACACCTGCATTAGCCAGTACCTGCCCGCTTGTTCGGCCACTTTTATGTTCGGCCTCTATATTAAAGCTTTCTTTAATATGCACCTGCCACGACGTGGCTGCCGATGCCAAAATAAAAAAGGTGGTCATCATAGCTATACCGGTGAACCTAGCACCGGCAAAAACCAGGTAAGCTACCAATCCCCCGGTTAGGGCTGCGGCAAAAGTTAACTTTTTTGCGGTAACACTATAGGTTATCCCGGCAATAACAATGAGGGCCAATAAAATGTTACTGTTAAACATAATTGCCAAAGGTATTAGGGAAATCGCGTTTAGATTATTAGCAAAGATAAAAAACATTCACTGCCCTTAAATATTGGCAAATAGCGATGGGTTTGAAACCCATCGCTATGGTTAAGGTCTGAATTAGCGTTTAGAAGCGATTTCCCTGCCAAAGGTATTTATTGTGCCGCTAATTAGGCATTCAATTGCTATTTTTGCCACCGTATGAAAGATATTTTAGGCCAGGCCATTTATAATCATTACCACAAGAAAACGGCACACAAACTGTGGATCAACAATCAGTATGGTCCTAAGGAGGAAATGCCTATAGAAACCTATTTTAGAGATGAGGATGACATGCCCGATATTGAATGGCTTGCCCTTAACGAATGCCGTGGCGAAGTACTTGATATTGGAGCCGGCGCCGGCAGCCATGCGCTTCTATTACAAGAACGCGGGTTTGACGTAACCGCACTGGAGATCTCTGCCATTGCAGTGGAGGTAATGCAGACCCGCGGAGTTAAAAAAGTACTAACCACCGATATTTTTGAATACCATGAGCACAAATACGATACCCTGCTATTACTGATGAACGGCATCGGGCTTACAGGTACAATAGCTAATCTGAAAACTTTTCTGCAACATGCCAAATTGCTGCTCAACAAAGGCGGACAGCTTATTTTCGATTCGTCGGATATAGCTTACCTGTACGAAGGCAACCTGCCCGATACCGGCAAATACTACGGCGAACTGAGTTACCAATACCAATACAACCGCCAAACTACAGATTGGTTTCCATGGCTTTATATTGATGAAAAAACGCTTATTGCCATAGCCGAAGAAACAGGCTACCATATGGAAGTTTTACTGGAGGATGAATACCAGCAATACCTGGTGAGGATGAGCCCCCTCTAAATCTCACCGGTAGTTTAAATAAAAAGTCCACTGTAGAGATTAACGCTCCCCTATTTTCCCGTTATAATTATCCATATACCCCCTTGGCGAATTACCCGTTACCGAGCGAAAAACCCGGTTAAAATTGGTGATACTTTTAAAACCACAATGGTAAGCCACCGCCGAAATACTTTCGAATTTATTGCCGGTAAGCAGTTTGCAGGCTTCGTTAATCCGCACCTCGTTTAAGAAGGTGACAAACGTATTCCCCGTGTGTTTTTTAAAATACCTGCAAAAAGATTCGGAGGTCATGAAAGCGGCCTTGGCTACATCATCAAGGGTGATGGCTTCGGTATAACTTTGCATAATATAGTTGTAAATATTACCTATCCTTATCCCCTCATTTTCTGTAATACCGGGGAGTTTACCGTAGGATGATAGTGGTTGCACCTCCTCGTCTATACTACTCAAACCTTTCATCAGCTGTATAAATTGTACTAATTGATCGGCACTGGCCGTATCCCGCAAGGCGGTCATAATTGCTATAATACCTTCTGCATCGGCAACGGGTACTTTAAACCCTTGCTGGTGCTGCTGAATAAACACTTTGTAAGTGCGCATTTCGGGCAGTTCAAAAAGAGCATCTAGTATTCCTTCGGGATTAAAAAATATGCTCAGGGCGCTTATAGCATCTTCAGCTTCATTATTAAAATAAACAGGATCACTTTTGAATAAATGCGGCAGGTTGGCACCCAATAAAAACACATCGCCGGGAGCAAACTGGTGCATATTATTACCAGCTATCAGCGTACCCTCGCCACACTGTATCCAGGTTATCTGGGCTTCTTTATGCCGGTGCAGGTATGGGTAAAAGTAAGGCAGGCTAAACTGATCGGCAATTACGCTTTTATCGTGTGGTACCGGGATGGTAAACTGTAAAACTTTCATTTGCCTGTGCTCAACAACAGGCAAATATTACCATAAAATTCCTATTTCATCAACCGAAAGGGATAATATTTGTTCAAAACTAAAAAAGGATCAAAAAAAATCCCCCGCTTAATATAAAGCCGGGGGATAAATGTTTAATAAACGTAGGTACTAAAAGTGGAATGCCAGTTTTGTAAATATGCGCATACCATTAAAGCCCATTTGCACAGCCTCAAACGGACCGCCCGATTCGCTATCGCCAAATGAACTGGTAGTGTTAGGATTTACAGAACCCTTTACAACATTGGTGCTTGGATGCACATTAAACAGGTTGTCTACACCTGCCGTCCATGATACAGTTTTATTTATTTTGTATGATACGTAAACATCGGTAGTTACTTTAGGTTTAAAATCGAAGATCTCCTTCACCTTAGTACCGTCTTTATCTAAAGTTACGTAGGGAAAATACGGGTCGGCAACACCGGCTGGTGCCGTGGTTTCGCCAAAGCCCAATTCTTTAACGTCGCCAAAATACGTTAAGCGGGAGCCAACGGCAAACTTGCCTATACCATACTCCAGGTTAAGGTTAATTTTGGCCGTAGGCGCGCTTGCTTTCAGAAAATATTGCTCCCTATCCGAAAAGAAGGTAGCGCTATCTAAAGGTGATCCCTTAAACTTAGCGGGAATATTGATCTTATTAATTGATAAATGCTGAATGTTGCCAGCTAATAAAGCAGAGAAATGGCTTTTATCCCAGTGCTTCTTGTAATCCAAAACAATATCAACACCAGTATTAGTTGTGTTAACGGCATTAGCAAAAAACTGTGCTGCTGCAATACCCTGCTTTAATAGCAGATTGTTTAAATCATCGCCCAATGTTGCATCTCCCTGGTAATATAAGCCGGAGATCACAATCCTGTTTTTAATTTTGATGTCATATCCATCAACAGTTACCGTAAAACCATCGGCGGCCTGCCATGCAAAGCCCAAACTGTAGTTAACAGATGTTTCTTGTTTTAATTTAGGAATACCTGCTGTTTTTGCAATGTCGGAGTAATTTGGCACAAGCTTGGTATACAACAGGTTGCCACCTACAACTGTAGTATTGGTATTACTAAAATCTATCTGCTGTAAGGTTGGTGCACGGAAACCGGTACTTGCAGACCCACGCAGGTTAAAATTATCCGTTAATTTATAGCGTGTTGCAAATTTAAATGTACTTACGCCACCAAAATCAGAGTAATGCTCCGCACGGGCAGCTCCGTCAATAAGCCATTTATCGGTTACATCCAGGGCTGCCTCTGCGTAAGCGGCTTCATTGGTACGATGATCTTTTACAGCATCACTTGGCTGGTAGCCGGGATACCCTTCAGATCCGGAAGCCTTTAAAGTACCATCTGGCAATTTTGCACCACCCGATGCATATGAGTTATACTCACCGGCGTAAAGCTGGTATTTTTCGTACCGAAATTCGCCACCAAATGATAACTGTAAACCCTGTAGAACAGAGCTAAAGTGTTTGGTGATATCGGCATTGGCCGTATTTTGTAAAAAGTTAAAGCCACCATCATCAAACCGGGTTTGTATAGGTTGGCCGGGCACATATGGTAATGATGCGTTAAAGGTTTTATTTCCCCAATAATGGAAATCATTTTTGCCTGTATTATTGCTGATATCCCAATCCCAATTGCCCGCCGTGGTACCTTTAAACCCAAACGCGGCCGAGTAATCTTTAATATAAACATCCTCCTGTGGATTATAATATACGTTATTGGCGCTTAATGAACCATCTGGAACGCCTTGCACCTTCATAATACCGGGCACAAATATCAGGTTGCCGTTGGCATCAGTTGGAAATTTTTCGGGATTAGCGCGTAAGCCATTATCATAATTCCAGCTACGGGTATAGGCATAAACATTAGAGTGCTTATAATTATAACCACCAAAAGAGTAAAAAACAGTTTTGGTGCCTTTTATAGGTAACTCCATGTTGTACATGCCGCCGCCCGATACTACAGACCCATCGCCAAACGCACGGCGCTCGCGGGCAACGGGCTGCGCATTGGGGTTGGTTTGCCAGTTGGTATCTGGTATTGCCCTAAAAGTTTTACCCTGGTTAAAATAATTGGCACCAAAGTTTATAAAACCGCCGCTTTTACCAATATTTAAACCATAGTTTGCACCTAAAGTAAACGCTTGTCCATCAAAATGTTTGTCGGTATAGTAAGCCGATGGATCAACATTGTTGAGGGTATTGTATTTTTGATCGTTATAACCGCTGAAGCCGGCAGTAACATTTAGGTGATTAACATCTCGTCTTAAAATGATGTTAATTACCCCCGCGATAGCGTCAGACCCGTACTGGGCGGAAGCTCCATCACGCAAAATTTCTATGCGATCGATAGCGGCCTCTGGAATAGCGTTTAAATCGGTACCACTATTACCCCGACCGCGTGTACCCACCTCATTTACAAAGGCCGACAGGTGACGGCGTTTACCATTAATGAGCACCAGGGTTTGATCGAAACCCAGGCCGCGTAAACTGGCAAAATCGATGGCGTCAGAACCGTCACCACCGCTTTGCTTGTTGTAATTAAAAGACGGCACCGTTTGGTTTAACTGGCTCATCAGATCGGGCTTGGCAGTTATGGCATCTACCTGGTTCATTTTAATAACATCAACAGGTACCACCGATTCAATTTTTGTACGGCCAACACCACGGTTACCTACCACAATTACCTCTTTTAAACCCTCTGCCGAAGCAGCCAGTTCCATATCCAGCACTTTAGTTTCGCCGGCGGCGATAGAAACTGAAACGGTTTTCTTTTCGAGCCCAATGGCCGAAAAGCTTACCTGGTAAGTACCTGCTTTTAAAGTAAGACTATACTTACCATCGGCATCGGTTATGGTACCTGTGCCTGTTGGTACTACTTTAACGGTACCTGCACTTACCAAATGCCCCCCACTGGTTACCGTTCCCGTAAGCCTTTGCGCAAAAAGCGGGGAACAGAGGAGCAAAAATGCGCCCAAAAGGAAAAAATGTAATTTTAAATTCATGCTTTGTTTGATTGGGATATTAATTCTTGTTAATTGACTAACAATTTAGCATTAAATACCAACAAAACACCACACAATCAATAAAATAATCAAATTTTAAATATTATCTTCAATTAATTTAAACAACAAATACAAAATAGCAAAATAAAAACACTAAAAAACAATAAAAATTAAACAATATTAGAATATTAATAAAATCTAACAATAAAAAACATTAAAAAAAAAACAAAACAGTTACAAAACCAACAATAAAACAAATAAAAAAAGAAAAAATAGACACAAATAAATTTTTAAATAAAAACATAGTGTAAAAACAACACTAATATTTATCAAACCTTAAGAACTTAAACATAACAGCTCTATTAATAATACAACTACAACCAGCCCGGCTGGTTATCAATTATTGTATTGATTAAGGGGCTTTACTAAACCGGCGTACCATAATTATGCGATGCCCCCCATAGCAACCTCAACATTGTACAGCTGAGTTTTGATCCACACTCCCTTATTGTTTTTAACTTGGCTAACCAGGCTTAGTAGGTTACTGCAATATGGTAGTAGTAATGTAGTGGCTTGTTAATACCGCGCAATAACAATACCTTATAGCTTTGTTAACAGAAATAAATTTCTAAATCTACAATGAACCAACTCCCTAAGCGGCTGCTTTCTATTGATGTATTACGAGCTATCACCATGCTACTGATGATATTTGTTAATGATGCCAGTGGTGTAAAACACATCCCGGCCTGGATAGATCATGCAGATGGCGACGCCGACGCAATGGGCTTTGCCGATACCATTTTCCCTGCGTTTTTATTTATTGTTGGTTTATCGTTGCCTTTTGCCATAAAAAACAGGATGGCCAAAGGCAATTCCTTTCAATCTATACTAATCTACATCCTTACCCGCAGCGCGGCGCTTATTATTATGGGCTTTTTTCATGTTAACCTGGAAAGTTATAATAACGCGGCAGGCATTATACCAAAAGCTTTATGGGCCATTATTATTACAACCGGTTTCTTTCTTATTTGGCTTGATTATCCCGAAACTATGGGCAAAGCAAAACGCTACACCTTTATGGGTATAGGTATAGCCTTGCTTATAGCCATGGCCTTTATATACAAAGGCGGCGATGATGGTGTAATTAGGGGTATGCGTCCATCGTGGTGGGGTATACTTGGTTTAATTGGCTGGGCCTACCTCATATGCGCATTGATATATCTGTTGGCCAAAGGCAAATTGAGTATACTCACCATAGCACTTATAGCCTTTGTAGCCCTAAATATTGGCAAACACACCGATGTTATCAACTTTAAGATTCCTGTACTGGGCGATGCATCAACCCTAAGCCTGGTTATGGGAGGCGTTATCATATCAGAGATATACGCTTTATTGGTATCAAAAAACAAAACGCAGTTATTGTGGGCCATATTTGGAGCAACAGGCGTATTACTTATTGGCCTGGCCTTACTGATCAGACCTTATGCCGAAGGTATTTCAAAAATACACTCCACCCCTGCCTGGATCTTTATTTGCAGCGGCATTACCATTTTGGTTTTTGAGCTGATGATATACATGGTGGATGTTAAAGGCAAAAAAAACTGGTTTAAACCCATTTGGCCGGCCGGTACAAGCACACTTACCTGTTACCTGATGCCTTATTACCAGGTATTTATATTGATGCTTTTTAATATTAATTACCCCCGCATATTAAACAACAGCGCTACAGGCTTATTGCGCAGTATAGCCACAGCTTTTATACTGATAGCCATGGTTGGTTTAATGGAGAAAAAACACATCCGCCTAAAAATATAGTACATCCCGATATCACCATTTAACCACAACCTAAAAATGAACACATTAACCCTAAAAAAGGTTAACCCTGGCAAAGCTATGCTTTGTTTATTAACACTAATGCTGCCCGCATTTGTACTTAAAGCGCAAGTAAAAAAACATAAATACGTAGTGATAGGCTACGTTGGCGGCTATAAAGGCCTCACTGATATGAGCATGGTAAACCCCGAAAAGCTTACCCATATTAACTATGCTTTTGTAAACGTACACAACAACCGGGCATGGCTTACGCACGAAAAAACCGACACCACCAATTTCCGTAACCTGGTACTGCTTAAAAAGAAAAATCCCGACCTGAAGATCCTGATATCTATTGGCGGGTGGACCTGGAGTAAAAACTTCTCGGATGCGGCGCTAACTGATACTTCGCGCAGGGCGTTTGCTGCCAGCGCAGTTAATATTATCCGTAAATACAAACTGGATGGTGTAGATATTGATTGGGAATATCCCGGGTTACAAGGCGATGGCAATGTAGTACGCCCCGAAGATGAGCAAAACTACACCCTCATGTTTCAGGCCCTTCGTGCCGAACTTGACGGCCTCGAAAAAGAAACCGGCAGCAAAAAATTACTTACCGCGGCAGTAGGTGGCTTTCAGCGCTTTTTACAGCATACAGAAATGGCCAAGGTTGCGCAATACCTCAACTACATTAACCTGATGACGTATGATTATTTCCAGGACGGACAGGGCATAGCCGTACACCATACCAATCTTTTTGCATCCAACAAATATCAAACGCAAAACTCGGCCGACAAGGCGGTATCTGATTACATTGCCCAGGGCGTGCCTGCCAGTAAACTGGTAATGGGTATTGCTTTTTACGGTCGATCGGTAATGGTAAAAGATTCGGCACAAAACGGTATTGGCATGAAAACCGGCGAACATATTTGGGTAGGCGGCTACACGCACCTTAAAGACAGCCTGCTAAACCGCAACGGTTTTACCTACTACCGCGATAGCAGCGCCGCCGCCCCCTATTTATTTAAGGCCAGCACCAAACAGTTTATCACTTTTGATGATGAATGGTCGGTAAAAAACAAATGCCAGTACATGGTAGATCATCAAATGGCAGGTGTAATGTTTTGGGAATATGCCGATGATAAAAAGGAATATTTATTGAATGCTATTAACGAGCGGCTGAAATAAAGAGCCCTTCTAAATCTCCCCTTTCGGGGAGATTTTTAATAGTTATGTATTGCAATAATTTGCACCTTACTTTTTAAAGCCCTCCCCTTTTTGGGAGGGTTGCGTGGGGCTTGCTAACCACAACACCGCATTCTCAAAAAGCTTATTTTGTATAGGCGATGTAAATATCATATCGCCGTGCCCCATGTTAATATACAGCATTTTGTATTTGGTATTAGTCCATACCACCGGAATATCTCCCTCACGGATGAGGTCTTTTTTACCTAAAGGATAGTTAGCAGGATCAAGCGTGAGCAACACTTTTACATCTTTATTTAACCTTGGGCTTGGCAGCCAGCCATACCACTCATTTATGGGCGATACGAAGTGAGCCGGAATGCCTTTGGCTATGGGGTGCTTAACATCATCAACAATTAGCTTTGCCGGCAACGGAGGCCAGCTATTGTTGTAAAATACCGCGCTGCCCAAAAAGCTCACAAACCAGGGCCATTTGGTGTATTTATCATTGTAACCAGCTACATGAAAGCCCAGCCATGCACCGCCATTATTCATATATTTTACAAATGCTGCACGCTGCAATTCGTCCTGCGGAAAATCATTGAGCCAGATAACCAACTGATATTTTTTCAGATACTCATCGTTCACATTCTTCCAGTTTGTAGTGGTATCAAATGCGAAATTATCTTTAACAGCAAGGTCTTTGAAATATTTAATGGCATCATTGGCAAAATCCACATGATCAGATTCTACCGTGGTGGTATATAATGCCAGCACCTTGAATTTAGATATTTGCGCCTGTGCTGCGGCAACACAAGCCGCGATAACAATCAGGCTAAAAAGTTTTTTCAACATCGTATTCTATTTAAAAATTATTTGCCACCCGCAGCCCATAAAATTGAATTGGTAACCAGTTTTACCCAAGCCGGGTTATCGAACAGGTTTGGCGAGTGCCCCATAAAAATGTAAACATTGCGCGCTTTAACATGCTCGTTCGTCCATACCACCGGATGGTCGCCCATTTTTACATCGCCCTGTGGTTCGTAGGTATTTTCATCAACACTGGCCAGCACACGCACATTTGGCCGCGGGCTTTTATCGTACGTATACCATTCCTCCTGTTCAATTGTAAATGAGGCCGGTAGGCCTTTCATTACCGGGTGCCGTTTGTCCTCTACATTAACTTTCCCTCTGGCAAATGTGGCTATATAACCTTTCCAGCTGATGCCGCCCATAAAGTTAGAGAACCACTGCCACTCGTGATAGCCATCAAACTCGCCCAATAAAGTAGCATGGTGAAAACCAACCCAGCCGCCTCTACCTTCGTCTATATATTTCTGAAAAGCTGCCATTGCTTTATCGCTCCAGGCGTAGGGCACATAATCAAGTTGCAGAAATAGTTGATAGTGGCTTAAAAACTCATCATCAATTTTATCCGTTTTCTGAATATAATCTATAGTAAAACCCTTTTCGGCCGCCAGTTTATCCAACCAAACTATGGCCCGTTTTGAAAACTCCAGGTGATGGCCACCATTCTCGTACAATGCCAGCACTTTAAAATGTTGGGACTGAGCTTTTGTGCTTACGGAAGCAAAAACAACTATGCTGATAAGGAAGAGTATTTTTTTCATGAATATATTTTACAATTACTGGTTGATGCTTTGTTTAAATGAGGATATGACCTGGAGCGTATTTTGATTAAGCCCGTTAAACAATGTTTTATCCTCTGCCGACCATGGGTGGCCCTGCCTGTAATCCCACCACCGGTACGATATCTTTGAATATTGGTTACTGATACCTTTTTCAATAGGCTTTTCGTAATAATTACCGATAGTGACAAAACAGCCGGCATCCGTTACTGTTATCGCCACATCAAACTTTAGCCAGTAATAATTACCGGTATTGCTGGTTATTACTTTAAACATACCTGTCCCGGTTATTTGCCCGGTAGCTTTATCTGCCTTATAAAGCGCTTGCGGTTCATCAGGAAAAGTACTGGCAAACCATTTTCCGGCAAGTTCAAACAGCTCGCTTTTGCCTTTGCTACTTGCAAATGTTTGCTCATAGTATATCTTTCCATTTTTCATGGGGATAGGTATGCGGGTGGTATCCTGCTGGGCATAGTTTACCAATGGCATCAGTATACATAAAGTAAAAAATAGGTATCTGATATGTATTTTCTGCATCGTAGTTATTGAGTACAAGGTTTAACCGGTTACATTGTATCCTTTATCAAATATCAATATTAACCGTTACAAACTGTTGCCGCTATCGCCCTACATTACCACTACGGTTACGCATTTGCCCGTATTGGATAAAAACTTTGCCCTATAATTGCCTTCAACGAATAACAGTACTACAATTATGAAGGCTTCGCTTGTAACCTTTTTCACTCTTTTTACGATTATTTATAGCGGCTACAACCTGCAGGCGCAAACCCATAAACCACGTTTTAAGGCCATAGCTATTGCAGAGAACGGCGGTGGCCATGCCCGTTTTGACAGCGCTGCCCGCATCTGGCTCAACAAGCTTGCTATCGACAGTAATTTCACAATCGATTACATTAGCGATACCAAACCCATTACAAAAAAGTATCTTAAACAATATCAGCTTTTTATTCAATTAGATTATCCGCCGTACCCCTGGCAAAAAGAAGCCCAGGAGGCGTTTACCGATTACCTGAAACACAATAAAGGCGGCTGGATAGGCGTTCATCATCCTACCCTGTTGGGTGTTTTTGATGGCTACCCTATGTGGCAGTGGTACTCGCAATTTATGGGAGGTATTGAATTTAAAGATTGTATCCATGGCGGTACAACGGCTTTGCTAACGGTGGAAGACAGCGGGCACCCCGCGTTAAAAAACCTTCCCCATACATTCAACACTAAAGATGAATGGTATACTTATAATAAAAGTCCGCGCCCAAATGTGCATGTGTTGGCCAGTATTAATGAAGACACTTACATACCCAAAATCAACATCAAAATGGGCGATCATCCGGTGATATGGACAAATGACAAGATAAGAGCCAAAAACATCTACATTGCCATGGGGCATTTCCCCGAGCTTTTCAACGATGATAATTTTACAACCCTTTTCAGAAACTCGATATTTTGGGCGGTAAAAATGCAGAAGAAAAGGGTTAACTGATTTAATGAATATTATTAATCTCTAAGCTCCTTATTTTTAACACCGTTATTAATTTGAAGTTTATTAGTAATTTGATAAATTTGTTATCCCGATGAAGACGATCACAAATAATAGTTGGCAACCGCGCAATATTAATTTATTGTAGCAGCTTATATTATTGTTTATAGCACATATACTTTAAAGCCTGCTTATATAGCGGGCTTTTTCATTTAATTAAATCCAATGTCATGTCATTTAACCTAAAATCTGTGGTGCCCTGGGGCCGTACCCTGGCCGAGTATCAAAAAATGTTTGGCCTCACCCCTGCCGAATTAAAACTTAACCTGTTAAGCGTTGGCGACGGGCCAGCAAGCTTCAATGCCGAACTCAGTCGCCTGCAAGGCACTGTAACTTCTATCGACCCCATTTATCAGTTTGCGAGCGCAGAAATAGCGCAGCGGATAAATGAAACCAAAACGGAGATCATTGAACAAATGACCAACAATAGCGACAAGTTTATTTGGACCGAAATAAAAACGATTGATGATCTGTTAAACATAAGAGTTGAGGCAATGGATATTTTTTTGGACGACTTTGAAAAAGGTAAAGCAGAGGGCCGTTACGTAACCCACCTGATGCCCGATAGAACAGACTACAAAAATCAACAATTTGATATTGGCCTAAGCTCACATTTCTTGCTTTTGTACGCAGATCTGGGCATCGATTTCCATATTGCAGCTATAGAAGAAATGTTACGAATTTGCAAAGAGGTGCGTATTTTCCCCGTATTAAATCTTAATGCCGAAAAACATGCGGTAACAGACGCAGTAATAGCCCATTTCAAAAACCAACACCTATTAAAGCTGATAAAGGTAGATTATGAGTTTCAGAAAGGTGGCAACCACATGTTACAGATCTACACATAAAACGATATTGCCATATATTATGTAACAAAGTACTTGCTATGGGCGCAATACAGGGTGCAAATTACCCGTACTCACCCCTTTTTTATAAATTAGGTTCATGAAACACATTAACCAAAATTCAGGCTATAAAATTTGGCATAAGGCCAGCCCATTTGTGTTGGGCATTATGCTATGTACCGGCATCGCCAGCGCGCAATCAAGCAATCCTGTTATCAATAACATCATGACGGAGGAAAACAGCAACTCGCAGGTAGAAAAACTGGCACATGAACTTTTTGACGGTATTGGCCCCCGTTTGGTAGGCACCCCCCAAATGAAACAGGCCAATGACTGGGCCGTTGCCAAGTATAAAAGCTGGGATATACAGGCCCACAACGAAAAGTGGGGCGAATGGCGCGGCTGGGAACGTGGCGTATCGCATATAGATATGGTCTCGCCAAGGGTAAAATCATTAGAAGGCACCCAATTGGCATGGAGCCCAGGCATGGGCAAAAAAACGGTAACAGCCGAATTGATCATTTTGCCAGATTTGGCCGATTCTGTTGCTTTTCAGCAATGGTTGCCCAATGTAAAGGGTAAATTTGTATTGATCTCTATGTGCCAGCCAACTGGCCGCCCGGATTATAACTGGACGGAATTTGCCACCAAAGAATCATTTGATAAAATGAAAGCCGCACGTACCACGCAAACTGATGCCTGGAAAAAACGAATCAGCAAAACCGGCTTTACCAACAAAACATTGCCTGTGGCCCTTGAAAACGCCGGTGCTGTAGGTATTATCACCAATAACTGGTCGGCAGGTTTTGGGGTTGATAAAATATTTGGCGCTTACACTAAAATTGTGCCTACGGTGGATATTGCGCTGGAGGATTATGGAATGCTTTACCGCTTAACAGAATCTGGCACCAGCCCCAGGATCAGCATCCATTGCGAGTCGAAAGAACTGGGTGTAGTGCCAAACTTTAACACCATTGCCGAAATAAAAGGCACCGAAAAGCCCGACGAATATGTAATGCTTAGCGCGCACTTTGACTCATGGGATGGCGGTACAGGAGCTACAGATAACGGTACCGGCACCCTTACCATGATGGAGGCCTTACGCTTATTGAAAAAATATTACCCCCACCCTAAACGCACCATACTGGTAGGCCATTGGGGCAGCGAGGAAGAAGGCTTGAACGGCTCACGTGCATTTGTAGAAGATCATCCCGAAATAGTAAAAAACCTGCAAGCGCTGTTTAACCAGGATAACGGCACCGGCAGGGTTGTTAATATTGGTGGGCAGGGCTACGTAGAATCTAAAGATTATTTAACCAGGTGGCTTGCCGCTGTGCCGGATACGTTGAAAAACAGGATCAAAACCAACTTCCCTGGTCAGCCGGGCGGTGGTGGGTCTGATTTTGCTTCATTTGTGGCCGTTGGCGCGCCGGGCTTCTCGTTAAGTTCGCTTAACTGGTCGTACGGAGCGTATACGTGGCATACCAACCGCGATACTTACGACAAGATAGTATTTGATGATCTAAAGAACAATGCCATGCTGGCCGCCATAATGGCTTACATGGCCAGCGAAGATCCGGTTAAAACAACCAACACCAAAACCGAGGGGTTAAATGGCCGGTGCAAACAAAAGCTACACGCCGGGGTGGACTGGATAAATAGTTTTTTTGGAGTAAGGATAAATGGATTAAGGAGTAAGGATTTTTGAATAAAGCATCCTCGTATTAATCTATCTTTATCAAGCTAAATTATCAAAATAGCCTCCCGGCGTTGCCGGGAGGCTATTTTGTGTAGGGTTGTGTAACAATATATTATTATTAAAACTTTTTGCGTTTTCAGCACTTATTGATAAAATAAACCAATACACAAAATTATGAAACACGCATTCATTTTTGGAACCACCATATTTTTGAGTGAACAAAATACACTCACACTAAATAATGGCGATACCAACGCAGAGTTTTTGAGGATCTTATCATTCAACAACCACCAAAGTGCCAATAAATCACTTTGCATCAATGCAAGCGTATCTACATTAGACGGAAGCATTGTACACGTAAACGCCAACAACATTGAAGGCCGAATGGATGTACGTGCGGAGGTAACAGCAAACAGGGTAAAAATATACCAGGCCGGTCACGAAGAGCCCCTACTCGACGTTTACCAGCTCGATCCACATGAATTTCACGGGCTATCGAGTCATATTTTAAACGAAATTAATGTACAACATCCGGATAAGGTACTCACTATAAAGGGTAATTTCAAAGTAAGCGGTGTTCACTTTCTCATCGAAAACGAAAAAATGTTTATCGACAATAACGGCTATGCAAATGGGGTGGTAAATGCGCATCATGGCATCATTTTATCGGCAGTTGATCACGATTTTTGAGATAAAACAAAACGCACATAAAAAAGAGCTTTTACAAATTGTAGAAGCTCTTTTTGTTTTCTCTTAAAAATATTTTGCTGTAATTACTATGGGGTAAATTGTCATTTCAGATATTTTTCAAGCCCAATCCAGCAACCCATTTTGCCTGAATTGAGGCATCCACAGGCACACATCGGCTAAAAGCTGGGAAGGTTGAACCTTGCAAAACGATGCGGTTGTATTTATCGCATCGTACAGGTTATCTCCGGTTTGGCATAATGATAGTAAAGTGTACTGTGCTTCTGTAAGCGCTGTCATGGTAACCCGGAAATTTTTGCGGCTTACAGCAGTATAGTTTTTTTGTGGCAATGGTAATTCGTAATCCTCATCGCGATGAACTACCCTGAAAAAATCGATCATTGGAAAATCCAGCTCCAATAATTGCAGGCAGCCGGGTGTTACTACGTTAATGGTATTAAAAAGAATATCCTGGATGCCAGGTTCATTTTCACGTTCAGCGCTTCCCTCTGTACCGGGTGCGCGCATAGCCTCCTGCCGGGCACGCTCCAATTTGGCGAGGGCTATGGGCAAGCTCATAAAATCGCTTATTTCCTGCTCATCGCCAGCAGTACCTGGTGGCTTTGTTTTAGCTAAAAAAGCGGGAAACGCTTTACCAAGATCATAAAGGGTAAAAGATGTAGACGGATGATAAATGAGGTAGGCCTTTGCAAAGCTATCAAATACCTCATCGCCCATAAACTTTTTGCTGATGGCATAATCGGCATACATACAATCTAACAGGCGCAACAGGTAACCGGCGCTGTATACATTTAAACGGGCATAAACAGAGGCTGGGCCATCGTTTACTACTACATCTGCTTCACTAAGGCCGTGCAAATGATGGGCCTGCCCCAATTTTTGAGGCAGATAGCCAGGCGTAGTCACAACTGTTTTAAGCCAGCTTTGCAATAATGCCAGTTTTTGTTCTTTAGCCATTTGCTGCCTGTAGTTGAAAATCAACCGGGTTTGATACCTGCTGATGCGCGGATCTGTTAATTCCCTGTATAGGGATATTCCCTTTTAAAACTTCACGGGCCTTATAAAGTTCAATAAGTAAATCGGGGTAGTCGGGTATTTGGGCATCCCACTCCAGCAAGGTGCTCACTCCCCCTGTTAGTTTTTGCGCCTGCGCGTACAGCTCCCAAACCTGCGATGGCACTGGCTGATCATGTGTATCTATCAGCAAATCGCCGCAATCTGTTGGGCCGGCAATATGCATTTGTACAATATGCTGATGCGGCAGGTTATTGATGTAATTGGGCGCATCAAAACCATGATTGGTGGCCGATACAAAAACATTATTAACATCCAGCAACAACCCACAGCCCGTGGAGGTTGCCAATGATGATAGAAAGCCCCATTCGGATATAGTGGAGGCCTTAAACTGCAAATAGGTTGATGGATTTTCTAATATCAGCGGCCGTTTCAGATAATCCTGTATCTGCATAACCCGCTCGCAAACATGCCTAAGACTTTCCTGCGTCATGGGCATGGGCAACAGATCGTGGGTATTGGTATAGGCAACGCCGGTCCAGCATAAATGATCCGAGATCCACGCCGGTTCAATAGCTTCGGCCAGTGCTTTCAGCTTTTCGAGGTATTTATAATTGATAGGATCGGTACTGCCAACAGATAGCGATACACCGTGCATTACTACAGGCACCTGTTTTCGCACATGCATCAGCACATGACGGGCAAAGCCAAAATCATCCATAAAATTTTCAGTGATGATCTCGAACCAATCAACCTGCGCGGGGTTATGCAGTAGGTAATTAAAATGCTTATTGCGTAAACCCACGCCCAGGCCCAAATTAGGGAGGCCAAGGCGTGGTGTAGTATGGGTATTCATATTTATGCTTTTAGGTTGATGGAGGGAATGCCAAACGCAGATCGCCTGGTTTTGGTTTTTCGGGTACCGGTAAACCGCGTTTTTCCAAAACCTTCCGATAAGCCTTCCAGGCTACATCATAAACCAGTTCGCCTTTATCATAATACATGGTGGCAAAAGGATCTGATGCAAAATGAGGTTTGGGTCCAAAATCATTAAGCTGCATCCGGTAAACATCTGTTTCTTTTGGCAACGCCGGATACATTTGCGATGCCGAAATAGGTACAGCGCAACCACCTAAACCACCACAGGCATTATCAGACGGTGGACTAAAAAACTGGTCGCTCGAATCGGCATTTACAGGCGGTGCTTTATAAAAGGTAAAAGCGGCAGATGCCCCGCAACCTGTACCACCTTTTACCGACTGTACAAAACCGCAGCCACCTTCGGCACGGCAATCATTTGATCCTTTGCAGGTATGAAATAACTCTGATGGCGCACAACTGTTTGGGTCGCTTTTCAGGGTATCATCTAAATTCATCCCCTGGCAGGCGTGATACAAGTGCTCACTACGATTGATAGGCGGTTCTGTAGGCGATACAATCCCCAGTGAAAGATCCGGCGCTTTACCAAATATGGCCCAGCATATAGACATTCTATCGCCAGAGCCGCCCATAGATGGATATGGAAACGCAGCGCCTTTTGTAGCAAAATAAGTGTTAAGTACTTTGGTTACGCCCGCAATTGCCCCCGTTGATGTGCGGCTGAAGAGGTCAAAGTTGGCTTTATCGGCAGTATCGTTTATTTTTAAACGGTTTAAGGCAGCGGCAATATCGCCGGATGCGGGTAATTTAGGGTTTCTTGATGGGTCATAAGCTGCTGTTTGCAATGCTTCGGCGGCCCAGGTATTGCCTTGTGCATGCCATTGATCCCAGGTTAGGATCTCGCCATCTTTAATCAGGTCAAGCACATAAGCAAATGTTTCAAAATGATCCATTGCTCCATAATGATGCCTTGCATCGGCTTTTGCAGATGGCGCATCGGCACCGGTTGCTGTAAACGATGGATATTTATTGCGCAGTACCGGGCAGCTTGGCCTAAACCGGTCTTGTACAGCAGTGAGGTTTGTAGTATGGGTATCCTTATCTTTTTTTACCTTATCCAATATCTGTTTAATTACACCGGCACCTTCTCCCTGATCGGTAATCCCGTTTATCATGTTCATAACATCCTTCAGTGCTGCTTCCGATTCGGTATGTTGAATACTGGTTGCAATGCCCGGGTATTCGTTTAAGCTTTTGCCCGGCTCAACAGGCTCTTTGCTTAACCTGTCGGGGTTAAACACCTCTTGTTGCACTGCCGGTGTATCCCCATCGGGGTTTGCCTTTGCTTTGGCCTTTTCAAAAACAATATCCCAAAGGGTTAAATCATCAGTATAGGTAATAGAAAGATAGTTCCACAACTGCAGGTACATATTTCCTATCGATCCAAACCAGGGCAAGTTTGTGCCGGGCTTCCAGTTATTAAAAGGCGCCTTTTCACTGTACTTTGATATTTTTTCAGGATCGAGTACTTTTTCGGCATCGGTCTCTGTTTGCTCAATAGCCAAAAACAGGTGCATTTGCTCCACGTTCATAGCTCCCGTTTTTACCTTTATTTTGTTATACGGCGCAATAGTGTCTTCAAAATCCAGTATGTGAGGTAATATGGTTTTATCATCGCCATAACACTTCCAGGCATAGGTTTTCTCATCCTGTAAAGGCTCGCAGGTAAATTTAGGATCGTAGCCTATTACCTTGGCCAGGTTTGATACAATTTGTAGGTGAAGCATCTCGGCCACAAAAACACTAAAAACGGCATTGAATGCTTTTTCATTAGCGTTTCTCGGATCGGCGGTGGCAGCCATTCCCGGCCATATGCGGCCTTCATAAAAATTATTGCCTTTACTGTTTATTTCATGCATTCCCTGTAACGAGTACAAAGAGGTCATGTACAGTGGAATAGTGAACAGCTCTACATTTACAGCAGCCTGCACTATGGCATGTAAGGCCTGTTCATCAATTTCTTTAAAAGATACAGGCCGTTTTTTTAACCGATCTTCATGTGTAAATAATAATGTACTTTTCATGGTTAAGGTATTTAGGGTTATGGTTTGGATACTGGCGGAATTAGCCCCTTAGATAGGCTTTCCAGGCCGGCTATGCCGGGTAAAAACAAAAACAAACTCCCATCGGTACGAATAAACCTCTCCAGGCCTTTTACCTGTTTATAAGGTTGATCTGTTGCACCATCGGGCAGATAATCAAACTCGTTATATGCCGCTACCTTTTGGTTTGGCGGCCCAAACAGCGGATCGAAACCGCTCTGATTCTGGCTGGCATCAGCACCGGGCCTGAAACCATTTTGAGTTATCCACGATTGCATAATAAACTGAAACTGATCAGTTAAACTGGCACATATAAACAGACCCACCAATCCCCTCTGAATGCCATCCGGTTCGTTCTCCACATAATCGGGGCCATAAGCCCCTGCCCTGCGCATAATACGCCTGGACTCGGCATAAGACGGCGTTCCATCCGGATTAACATTGCCTTTTACTTTTGTATCATCGCGCGGATTAGTGCGGCGAATGTGAGCAGCATAAGGGCACAATTGCCCCAGATCGTCATCCTGGCGTACGCCTTGTTGGTTTTCAGTCCGATAGATGTAATTGAAATTGGTAAAATCGAAATCTTTGAGGTTTGGATCAGGTTTTTCGGGCGATACCACCAGTGGTGTACCATCAAACCAACGACCACACATTTTGGCGGCCATCAATTCGGGAGTAATACCGTTTGTTTTGTTATTTATAAAAGTATTAAAAGCCTTTACATCCTGGTATAATAGCCTAAAAGCTGCAAAGCTGCCATTTTCGAGCAAAGGATGCGCATTATATTTGGGACCATCGGGATTTTCGGGAAACCTGTCGGTACTAATGGCAAAGTTATACGGCGGCACAACAGGGCGGTCATCAATGGTACTTTTACCTAAAAGTAACCGTTGTTTAGTTGTATTCCAAGGTACTTTACTCAAGCGCGGTTGCGAGAAACTATCCTTATATCCAAAATGGATATAATCATTACCCTTAGGTAAAGGTTCCGAATCTTTGGTAAAAGCAACAACCATAGATGGGCCGCCTGCTCCCGCGGGTATCATTTTTAATAATGTTTGATAGTTGCTTTCAAGCCCATCGGCATCGTGCGCAAAAAGGGTTATTTGTATATGCAGGTCAGAGCCATCCTTTGCCGGATCAACAGGCGCCAGCCATCCGCCAGATCTTTTCCACCAAAATGCGGGCGCGCTATCATCTGTATCGCCAACCTGTTTGGCATTTACAGCCGCACCAGTGTTATATAGCTGAAAAAGGCCATAGCTTCCATAGTATACGGTTTTAAATTGTTCGGCGCCTATCAGCATTTTAAGGCCAAACGTGGTAACACCAATATTTAAACAGTAGTTTGGTTTTTCACCTGTTTTCCAGGGTGTTGCCGTAGTAACAGTTAGCGGCGCGTTGCTGCCCGGTAAAATATGCTTTAGAAATGCCTGTGTGCCGGTAACATCTTTAATAGTAAAGATAAGGTAGCGTACAAAAGGGAAATTATATCCACGCAATATCAGCCCCTGTGTATCACTCAATTCGGGCATGGGGGCGGCACTCAATTCAATATCATTGGTGTTGACGTTCATAAAATTGGGATTAAAAATTAATGCCCCGCCGTTTGGCGGAGCTTTTTGTTATTAACACACCGGTTGTTCAGATTCATCAAATGATATAGGTACCGGGGTTGATGGCCAAAGTTCTGGTGCCGCAGGATAGTTCTGTAATATTTTACCTACGGTTAAACCAGGGAAGGTACCGCCAAACAGGTATTTTTTTCCTCCCAGCGCTGGTGTGGCCGCCGGAATTGTTGGATCGGCAAAATTGTAGCGCATTAATAAACAGTTAAATGCCGAAACGTTGCTTTGTACGCCACCATTTTCCAGAATAAACGCTGCCGAAGTTGGATCTGACGGATCAATAATACCCGTTTCATCCATAAGGAATAATATGGTATTAAGTCCTTTAGCAATATCGTCGTCCTCAACAAACGAACCGATATAAGGTGCAAAATCAGCGTCGTAAATGGCCTGCACAACCAGCAAGCCCCTATCTTCTTTCGCCTGAAAACTAGGTATCGGAAGACCTGCATTTTGACCATGCCCAAGCAGGTAAAACAGAAAAAAATGTACGCCTGTTGCGGCACGCCTATCGTTACCGGCGGCACTTTTTAAAACAAACGCGTTTTTAAGATGAGTTACCGCTTCATTAACGTGTTCTGCTGGGCCTTTTTTTACAGGCAGAAACAAAAAAAGTAAGTGCTGCTGTTCTGCTGGGGTCAATTCTACAATTGGAGATGTAGGTGTCATGGTATTATTGTTTAGGTTGATTTTTATACCTACTCTTTTTAAGGCTTTTCGGTATCCGCCTGTTGGTTTAGGTTTTAAAATATGGGCAAAGCTTTTCCGTTTAGCATATCTTACATGCCATTAATCTACTTTCGCTAATACTGTTTTATTTTTCGGTTTATAATAGTTTGCTGCCGGTTACATTTCCAAACCGGTAACTTATACTCACTTCATGGGTGGCAATATTAACCCCACCCAGGTTATTTGATGATGTACCAAACTGGTAACTATACCCTACCATAAAGGCTTTGTTAATTACCGATAACATTGCCGCCGCTTTTTTATCGGTACGATAGTTAAGCCCGATACCCAATTGTTCTTTAAGATACAACGTGCCCGATACATTAGCTAAAACCGGCGATCCGCCCACATAACTAACCAGCGAGGCCGGTTTAAATTTCACATCGTCGCTTACATCGGCCAGGTATGCGCCCGAGAAGTAAAAATGTGTACGCAGGTAATTGGCCTGCTGCTCTGATGCCGTACCCAGGCTGCGAATAGTAAACTCAGGCACCGATAGCCCCAGGTAATAATTGTTACTGTACAGCATTACCCCAAAACCAATATTCGGCTTTGTTTCCCGCACATCGTTCATAAACTGAGGGTCAGAAGCATCTAATTGTGAGTAATTACCCACGTAATTGCGTACCCCCAGGTTTAACGATACGGCCAGGTAATCGCTTTGTGTTAACTGCACTCCCTTGGCAAAAAAAACATTAGCCTCTATCTGGCGCTCAACAGCCGCCTGATCATTCATTACATAAACCCCTGCCGCACCGTTAACAGACTCTATAGGGAAATTACCATTTACCATTACACTACTTGGCGCACCATCAATACCAATAAACTGTTTACGCCCCAGCACACTAACAGAGCCGGCTTTATCAAGCAACGAATAAGCCGGGTTTACAGGTGTAAGGTTATCTGCATATTGACTATAGTTATAGATCTGTTGTTGTGCAAAAAGCTTATTAGCGCTTATCCATACCAGTAAAAAACTTAGAACTATAATTATTTTTTTGATGAACATGTTTATTAATTGTGATAGTACTGCTTGTTAAGCATTTGTGTTTTGAAGCTTTATCAGCAGGTTTGTATATTAATTACTGCTTGATAAAGCTTAAGTAATATTAGGTTGAATTATTGAGGTATCGCAAGTGTATATTCACCTAAATTGCAACTTTTTACAGGCTGATTTCACCCTTTTATTACCCCCAACAAAGGTGAATTTAGCGCCTCGTGAATAGTATTTACACCTTTACTTCAATGTTAGGTATTGTATTATAACTACAGCTTTTAACAACTTATATCCACCTGCAAATACGCCAATCATAAATAATCCCGGCTGCTCATCTGATATTGGCAGCCGGGATTAACTCTTTATAAATGCCGGGTTGGCATTTACTTTACTTTTTAATATTTAAGTATTATAAACCCTGTTTTACGCTTGGTTTCATTGCCATCTTTATATTCAAGCGAGTAATAGTAAGTACCTGGCTTTTGCAGACTTCCGTTTTTGTTGGAGTGACCATCAAACAAATTACCATTGCTGCCATAACCCTTCACATCGTACACCAACGCGCCACCGGCATTCATAATTGATAAATGATTATCAACATATTTCTCTATGCCTTCAATGTTCAGGTAATCGTTCAATCCATCGCCGTTTGGTGAAACCGCCTGGTGAACAACAAGTTGATCAATTGTGATATCGTTTGATTTTTTAGCGATGCCGGACGGCACAATACTATTCACCAATGATGGTATAGTTGTTTTACTTACTATAATTGTAACCGCACGTGTTGTTACACCATCTTCCGCCGTTATCAGTACCGGGATGATGGTGGTATCTGTTGACAATGCTATCGGTGCTGATGCAACCCCGTTAACCGTTGCTATCGTATTCACCTTTACCGTTCCGTTTGTGTCTGTTGGCATTGCGGTGATAGAGACTGTGCTTACC
>NZ_JACHCR010000002.1:0-144979 GCF_014205845.1 Mucilaginibacter cryoferens | reverse complement strand
AGGTAATTGCAACACTTCCCGTAGAGCGGCTTACTGATACTGAATAATCACCTGTACCGGGAATACTTGTCAACAAACCAGAACTGATTGATAAGGTTTTTATATTGGCATTATTTGAACCACCCTTACTTACTATTATTGTAACCGCACGTGTTGTTACACCATCTTCTGCTGTTATCAGTACCGGGATGGTGGTAGTATAACCAGGCAATGCTACCGGTGCTGATGCAACCCCGTTAACCGTTGCTATCGTATTCACCTTTACCGTTCCGTTTGTGTCTGTTGGCATTGCGGTGATAGAGACTGTGCTTACCGACGGACTAACCGAGGCCGTAAACGTATTGCTGCCGCCAACTCGTACTAAATTACCTGAACTTATAGAAAGAGTTTTTACGGTGACATCAGATGAAAGGGCTATCCTGGTCACTTTTACAGTATACTCCTTCACTGTTGTACCATTCTGGGCTGTAACTAATACCGAAAAAATATTATCACCTACATGTAATGGCAAATTAGTGGTATTGATATTTCCGTTAATTGTCACAGTTGCATTCTGGTCTGTGCTAACAGATGTGATGCTTATTGTTGAACTTTTTACACTTGTTGTATAACTGGTAGTTGAGGGGTTGAATAAAGGGCTCAACGTTCCTGCACTTATACTCAGCCCAGATAACGTTACATCTGGCGCTAACCGGGTTACATTTACGGTATAAGTTTGCGTATTTACACCATCAGCAGCGGTTACTACAACCCTTATACGGTTAGGCAGACCCAGATTAAGCGGCACACTTGCAATGGGGTTGCCCGCATCAATAACATTGCCGTTTACAGTAATTGTTGAACCGGCCGCATTGGCGACTGGTGTTACACTTAAGTTACTAAAACTATAAGGCACCGATGCGGTATACGTAAATATTGTACCTGTAAAAACGGGATTTAGCGTACCTGCGTTAATGGTTAAAGAAGCCAGACTAACATCTGCAGCAGGCAACCTGTTTACGTGTAGCGTAGTTGTTGTACTGTGAACGCCATCTGCGGCAGTTACAACTACATCAAAAGTATTATCGCCTATATTTAATGGCAGCAGATCGGTGCTGGCGTCATAAGCTATTGCAACGCCATTAACGGTAGTTGTAGCACCACTGTCTCCAGTTACGGGATGAAGCCTTACCGCGGTAATTTTATTTGCTACGTTGAGAGGCGTGAGCGCATCAAAAGCGAAATTGAAGTTATAACTATAGCCGGTAGCCGAAACTGAAATTGCGGCTAAAGTAGCATTAGGCGAAAACAGTGGCGGGGCCTGCCCGGCACGTGTAAGCACCAGTGTGTATGTTTTAGGTGTAATGTTGTCCTGTGGTGTAACTACTATGTTGAAAGTATTAACACCGCCATGTAGAGTCATTGTATAATTTGCAAACCTTACTACCGGGGTGCCATTTATTTTCATACTGGCATTTTCATCGCTTGAATAAGCCGTGAGCGGCAAACCTGTTATTGTCGAATCGGCCAGTGTAGCGGTATAATTTAACAAATTAGGATCAAACGGCTCATTTATTGAAATAACAAACGGTATACTAAGTGTTGCAAGGTTATTATCTGACGACAGCGTTCTGGTTACTGTAATGGTGTAAGTATTTGTTGTGGTACCGTCCTCAGATTTAACTACTATAGTATAGGTATTAACGCCATAATTAAGTGTTGGCGTAACGCCTAAATAATTTACTGCATTTCCGTTAACAGTAATTGTAGCGGCGTTATTTGTAGCAACCGGCACAAAGTTAAACTGCGATATATTGTTGGCCACAGTTGCAGTATAATTATAAGTGGTGCTGCTAAATGGCTCGTTAAACGACAGAACAGTAGTATTAAGCGATGACAATGTGGCATCTGAGGAGGCTGCTCTGGTTATAGTTATGTTGTAAGCCTTAACATCACCATTTTGCGCTACCCCGTTAACGCTAAAAGAATTGCCGCCAACCATTAACGGCAGGTGAAATGGGTGACCTGCAGACACGGGGTTGCCACCAACATTGGCGGTAGCATCAACATCTGCGGTGGTAACATTAATATCTGTGCCATCTGTAAGGTTACCAACCGAAGCGGTATAACTTACCGTATTTGAATCAAATGATGGATTGAGCGTAACACCGCTCATGGTGATACTGCTTAACAGGTTATTTGTAGAAAATGCCCTGTTCATTGTCACCAGATAGTTTTGTGTGGTGGTGCCATCTTGGGCAGTTACCACAATGGTAAAGTAATTGTTACCACTAGATAAAGGCAAGGTAATTGCCGAGCCTGATGTTAACACCACACCGTTAACAACCATTGTAGCATTAGCCTGGCGAACAACAGCGGTAAGATCAAACGATGTAACGCTATGATCTACATTTGCAGTATATTGATACGTATTAGCATCAAATGGGGTGTTTAAGGTGCCCTGGGAGATAGAAATATTAGACACCGCGGCATCTGGTGATAATACAACAGTTAAGGCCGATGTATTTGCCGCTGATTGTACAAAATCATAATTAATAGCGCTTAATCCAGAACCATTAATAGGATAGCTCCCTTGCAAACTTGCGTCTGTAGCCGTTGATGTAAAACTTAATGTACCGGTTGTAGCCGAATTTTGTGTTTCGCCATTAATAAACCCGGTTACCGTACCCGTAAAGGCTGGGTTAGGCGCCAGGTAGGTTTTACTTACTGGAGTTGCCACATAAGTTAAAACGCCTTTGCCAATGGTTAGGGTGTTACCCGTATAATTTAAAGCATAATTGGCGTTTAATACCAAACTGCCCTGGTTAATATTGTAGACACCGGCAGTTTCACCGGCATCGCGCGCTAACGCCCCGCTAAAGGTATCGCTGTTTATTAATGCATCGGCAGTGTAAGTTAAAGCAGGGTCGGCATCACCATAAGCTTTAGTTTGTGTGCTTGCTGTTAGATTAATTGCTTTTTGGCCGATAGTTAAGTTACTACCCGTAAAGTTTAAAGTATAGTTGCTGCTTAAGGCCAGGCTACCCTGGTTGATGGCATAACTACCTGCCCCTTCGCCTGCCAGGCGCGTTAACGAACCGTTAAAGCTATCGCCGTTGACCAATGCATCAGCAGTATAAGTTAAAGCAGGGTCGGCATCGCCATAAGTTTTGCTTTGGGCGTTGGCGGTAACGTTAATGATTTTGGTATTTATTGTAAATACCGAACCTGTAAAATTCAGGTTATAGTTATTGGTATTTAAAGCAAGACTACCCTGGCTAATGGCATAAGTGCCGGCAATTTCCCCAACGGCACGTGTTAAGGTACCGCTAAAGGTATCGCTGAAACCAAGCGCATCGGCCGCATAAGTTAAAGTTTGATCAACATCACCATAGTTTTTACTTAGTGTATTGGCGCTTACATTAACCGTTTTTTGGGTAATGGTAAGATTCTCCGGTAAAAAAGATATGGTGTAATACTGATCAGTAAATACCCCTGTGGTAGAATTTACCGGCCTTTTGGTACCGAGGTTTAGCGTATAAACACCAGCATCTTCACCCAGTTGCCGGCCAAATGTACCGGTCATACCTTCGCCGGGTGCAAGCGACCCTGCCCGGAAATAATAAGGGAAGGTAGGATCAGCATCGCCGTAAACTTTAGTGGCTGGCGCAGGCTGCAAGGTTATAGCCCTTTTGCTAATGGTCAAATACTCGGGTATAAAAGTAAGGTCATAGTTATTGATCTGCTCGGCGCCAGTTGTGGCATTAACAGGTCGTTTAGTTCCTAAACCTAAAGCATATGTACCTGGAATTTCACCCGGCGCCCGCGTAAATGTGCCCGTCATACCATCGCTGGCTGCTACCGAACCCACTTTAAAAAAATAAGGGTACGCAGCCGGATCGGCGTCGCCGTACGATTTGCTTGCAGGTGCAGGCTGAATGCTGAGCGGCCGTTTATTAACGGTTAAAACGCCGCTTACAAAAGTGAGTGTATATTTATTGTTTAGGGCCAGCGTTCCCTGGGTAATATTGTAAGTACCTGCATTGGTACCAACATCGCGGGTTAACGAACCGCTGAAAGCATCGCTGCCCACCAATGCGCCTGCAGTTACCGAATAAGTAAGCGATGGATCTGCATCGCCATAAATTTTACTGGCGGCACTTGCAGTTACCGTTATTGCGGCATTATTTACGGTTAAGGCTTGCACTGCACTGGTTGCGGCCAGGTTATTGGCGTCGCCTGCCTGTGAGGCCGTTATATTGGCTGTACCTGGCGCAACAATGTGAACGTTACCCCCCACTATAGTTGCCACCGCCGCATTATCACTGCTGTAGCTAACCGTTAAGCCGCTGCTTGATGTTGCGCCTGGCGCGTAATCTGCATTACCATATGTTTGTGAGGCCGTTGGAGCAAAAGTAATGGTTTGCGCAGCTTTTGCCCTGTTTACGGTTACGGTATAAGTTTTGAGTGTACCATCCTGCGCAGTTACAACTATACTTTGGGCATTATCTCCCACATTTAAGCTGATATTACCCGATGCTCCACCAGAGCCAACTGTTGTGCCGTTAACTTTTATGCTCGCGTTACCATTGTTCTGTGTTGGTGTAATGGTAATTGTTGATGTGGCGTTTGCTATTGATGCTGTATAAGAAGTAGTGGCCGAAGAAAACACCGGGTTTAAGGAACCACTGCTTAAACTAAGCGCCGAAAGCGTAGCATCATTTGATAGCGTTGAAAAAGAAACTGCATCGCCATAAGCTGTACCTGCAGTGCTTATTGCGTATGACCTTGCATAATAGGTTGTTGAAACACTAAGACCGGAAATGCTTTGAGAAAAGCTGCCCGTACCCGTACCGTTTGTTGCTTTGGTTACACCGCTGCCGCCTATAGTTGGTGTAGTATTGCTGCTGCTGTACACTACACCACGTTCGGTTACGCTTACATCACTCCTGAGAATGTTCCCCCCGAGTGTAGCAACAGTTGAAGATATCGAAGCTGCTGCTGCAGTGGTTAGCATAGCCCTCTTGGGCACCCATAGTGAAGTAACCGTTGCGCTTCCTGTTAAATTTGATAATGATTTTACAACTGTTGTTGTACCTGCTGTAAGATCAATAGTTGATATAGTACGTGCCGGCGCAACATTATCAAATACAAAGGCCCGGTTATTTCCAAAATCAACCGCCATTAAAGTAGGCGATTGTGCAACACCAGTGACAACCACATAACCTGTGCCATCGGGATGAATTTTATTTAGAGCATCATTAGCATTTGTACTAGTTGCGCCATTTGATGACAGGTAGTAAATATAATCTGTATAATAATCATACGCCATATCATTTACCGAAAAAACACCAGTGGTTGCTGCGGTTATAGTACCGGTTTTTGTAGCAGTACTGGTGGCTAAATTAATTGTATATATAAATTTCCCTGCAACCAATTGGTTATACACATACGCTTTATTGTGTAAAATATCTAACGCCAGCAGGTTTGGGTTTGTAGCAAAACCGGATACCACCGTAGTTTTACCTGTTCCGTCGGGCTTCACCTTGTATAGTGCGTCATCTGCCGTTGCAGTTGTGGGAGAGCTATCTGCCACAACATAGTATATATAATCATTTATCGGATCGTATTTAATGGCATAACACCTTGCACCGGTACCTGTTATAGGTATTGTGGCCGTTACCGCCCCTGTTGTCAAGTTTACAACTTTAATTGACAGGCCGTTTGGCGGACTTGTAGAAAACGCTTCATATACAAACGCGCGGTTATTGGGCAAATCAACCTCCATAATTCCGGGCGACGGAGTAAAAGAGTTGGCCAGCAAAGTGGCATTGCTTCCGCTATAATCCATACGGTTTATACCGTCAACTGTAGAGGCAGTTCCGGATACGGCATCATTGGTCATGTAATAAACCTGTGCCCCACTTTTGTTGCTAATACCAAGCAATACCAGTAAAATTAAGGCTATTGACAAATATCCAAGATCTTTTGTTAATAGATTTTTTAACAGGAGTAGAAGTTCTTTCATAATGAAATTTTAAGCGTTCAGGTTTATTTTTTTCGGCAATGCCGTTATATTTAGTTAATAAATGACTGCCCTGTTTTTAAACCGTAAAAACCTGCATACCGGGCCGGTATGCAAGTACTATTTATATTGAAAAAGTTAATGCTTAGTACTTTGTTATTTATACAGGCCACATTAAATTTATTGTTAGCTATGCTATTTGTGCTGGGTTTACTATTTACTGCTGCTGCTAAAACTATTTCGGCATCTAATATTTTTAGTTCGTACCCGTTTATTAAAGCGCTTGCCCCATTATTCCACGATGTGCAGGCCTTTACCAGGTCCAGTATTTCTTTTACTTGCATTGTATCCCAATTTATCATTACATCGGCCAGTTGGAGTCTTTTGTAATACCGGGCTTCGGTTTCATCTTGTATTTTACTATTTGATGTGTGCGCGCTGTTTAAATTTGTAAGTATCTGCAATACCCCCTGCACCTAGCTAAATACCTGGTTTATATAATTGTAGTTATAAAATTCTTCGTTTTTAATATCTTGAGCCCAAACAACAGCCCCGCTATCCAGCCTATTGGTTAATTGGTGTATAGTTATACCCAATTTAGCTTCTCCGTTTTTTAATTGCCAAAAAAACGGCGATGGCCCCCGGTATTGTGGCAGTTTACCAAAGTGTATATTATATATTCCCTTTGGCACGCCGCTTAATTCCTTTACATCAATTTTGTTGCTGCAACCTGTTATAAAAATAATATCCGGCTCATTCAATTGCTGCCAGTTATAAAGCTCTTTTTTCTCATCTTCTGCATGAAATTGAATATGGTTCATCCTGCAAAAGGCGGCAAGGTCGTTCACGTAGATATCAGCATCGGGCGATTTGCCGAAGTATAACATAACCCCTGCTTTAATACTGTTCAAGTGCGAAAGCAGGGGTATACATATTTTTGAATTTGATACGATGCCCATTTTCATTGGCCTGTATCAAAATTCATTAAAGCCTTATTCATTTGATAATTATGGTCTTTGAGGCCAAATACCCTGCCACGCTATAATAAAGTTCACCGCTAACACCGGTTGTACAATATTAAGTGGCTGATTACCGCCTGATGGCGCAATAGTAGTGGGGCTCAACGTTACATCGGATTTTACAGTGGGGTCGGTGTATATAGTTGCGCCGGCGCCAGTAACAGGGTCGCCGGGAGCTCCACCCAAAAGACCACCAGCGGGCGCCAACGAAGTACCTGTTACCGAAGCTGCATTAACCAAATGCGAGTGAGACGGTAATTGCTGAGCTGTAATAGTAGTACTTTCTACACCCGCAACTTGCCCAAGCTCATAACGAGATACGCTCCTTCCCTGTCCGTTACCGGAGTGCACAGGAGCGCGGCCACGAAGATCTGGCAATTGGAAAGTTTGTACGCCATCGCCGCCATAGGTAGTGCCTATTAAAGCAAAAAATGCATTGTACTGAGAAATTGGCAATAATGTGCCATCGCAAAAAAACCAGCCTAGTGGTGCAAAAGTACCGGCAAACATTTTGATTTCGCCAATGTAAGGTTCCATAGTGAGTGAATTTTAGGTTTTAGTTTTAGGTTATCTTTAGGTTTACAATTATTAAATTGCTGGGTAAATATATATCATTATTGTACAATAAAAACATGGCTCGTTGCAAATGAATACAAGCCAAAATTGCAAACATTTGCCTAATTATCAACATGTTAATAAAAACACACTACTGGTTAATTTAATTTCCAATATCACCGCGTTATTATCATTATATATTGCAATTATTACGAACCAGTTACATTTAACAGGGGGAATATATTTTAAAAAGCACGCTTTATTTTTTTTGTATCTACATTCCAAATATCTGTTTTAACTAAAACCTGTAACAGGGTATAATCAGCTTTTTTAAGGGGGGATTTTAAGGGTAAAAAAAGGCGTGATATAAATTGTGTTTGTACATATAAATAAGCACTTTCGATAAAACTTAAATTACAATTATCATGACCCTAAAAAAAACCTTGTTCGCATTGGCAATAGCTGCCACAAGCCTAAGTGCCTGCCAGCAAAACCAACACGCCGATCTTACACTCCCTCCCGGCGCCGACGCGGATACGTTAAGTTATCAACTTGCGCTTAAGTATGTTAAAAATTACGAAAAACATGCAGGCACGGTAGATTCGACTGTAACCGATGCAAACGCTGTGGAAAAGAAAAGGAAATTACCTAATACCCGGGCTATATGGTTTAGCATTGACCGGTTGGAAGCCGTAGTTAAAAAAATAAGGGCCGAAGGTGGAGATGGAGTACGCTTTTACCTGGCTACTTATGACACTGTATATACCGAAAAATTTAAGGGACATAAACCAGCCCGAGAATATTGGGGTTATAATACATTAGTAATGGTATCAACAAAAGATACTACCAAAGATGGTTCAAAATACCACTGGGATTATTACGGGACAAGCCTTACCGGCAATACTGCAGTAAACTCTAAAGGATTTATAGTTGGCATGCCGCCAGAAAACCGCGGCGAGCAGTGCCCGCCACCCGTTACCTGTAAAAGTATTGGGGCTACTTTGGTACAATAAAATAAACCCATAAACAGCATGATGTTTATTACTATAAATACCGTGTGCGAATTTATATGCTTCCTGGCGGCACTTATCTTTTTATCAAACGATAAGGAGCCCGCCTGGAAGCTATTTAAAGCATACCTGCTTTTAACCTGTATTACCGAAGTTGCGGGTATATATATGAGCCACGTTGCCCATATATCAAACTATCAACTATACAACGTGTTTTTATTATTTGAATGTGGCGTAACCAGTTACATCTTTTACTATCTGTATAAGCCCTATAAGCATAAATTAAACTGGTTAGTTACCTGGTATTGCATTTTTATAGCAATGTACATTACAGAGTTGTTTATAAACCATTTTAAGAGTTTTGTATCAACAACGGCCACCATCATGTCGGTAGTGTTTGTGTTTGCCAGTCTTTACTATTATTACCTCAAATTAATGGACGAGAACTTTGAACGGCTTATACTTTCGGCACCTTTTTGGTGGGTTAGCGGCGCATTGTTCTTTTATTTTGGCAGCACCACCTGCAACATATTTTTCGATTATCTGGCCAAATCAAAACCAATAACGTATGGCCACTCTATCCGGTATTTTATTTTTAACTTACTGGATATTATATTGTACGCCTTTTGGTCATACGCTTTTTTATGCAGATATCTTCGGAGGAAATCATTTTCCTGATAGGGTTAACTTCCCTCATTTTCCTAATCGCACCTCTGTTTCTGATCATCTATGTAGTTTCATACAACCGCAAAAAAAAGAAACACCAGGAAGAGAAACTGTTGCTGCAAAAAACCTTTGAAAACGAACTGCTTAAAACGCAAATAGAGGTACAAGAGCAAACCCTTAAAACCATTGCCTATGATCTGCACGATAACATTGGCCAATTATTGAGTATTACTTCCATCACCCTAAGCTCTATCGATCTAACCAACAAAGATAAATCTGCCGAAAAACTTGCCTTTGTTGAAGATCTGACTATGCGATCTGTAAAAGAGGTAAAAGCCCTCTCGCGCCTGTTGCACGGCGAAGAGTTGGTGAACCGTGGCCTTGCTGCAGCCATAGAATTTGAGTTGGAGTGGCTTCAACGATCAGACAAGTTTACTATTAACCTCGATAAGCAAAATTTTGTTGCTTTTGGCGGTGACAACAGTAAAGAAACCATCATTTTCCGTCTGTTCCAAGAGATCATAAATAACATCATTCAGCATGCTAAGGCTACAGAAATATTTATAACTTTAGCGCAGATTGAAAATTCGTTTAAGTTAACGATCCGGGATAACGGACAAGGGTTTGATGTTGACGAGGCACTGAGAAAAAGATCGGGCATGGGGCTTCACAACATTGTAAAACGTGCCACTATGATAGGGGGTACCACATCTATCCATTCAACACCAGGAAGCGGATCGGAAATAGTTGTAAACATACCCTATTAGATATTTTAATGATCCCCGAAAAAATTGATATCGCTATTGTTGATGATCATACCTTGTTCAGACAAGGGTTGGCAAGTTTGCTTACCGACTCTGAAAAGATAAACGTACTGTTTGATGCCGAGAACGGCCAGGATATGATCCAAAAGATCACTAAACATCCCCTTCCCGAAGTAATATTGATGGATATTACCATGCCACTGATGGATGGCTATGAAAGTACCCGGTGGATTAAAGCAAACTACCCACAAATTAAAGTACTTGCGTTAAGCATGTTTGAGGAGGATAAGCCTATTATTGGCATGCTAAAAAGCGGTGCCGGCGGCTATATGCTTAAACAATCCAGGTCATCAGATCTTATCGACGCTATTACCGGTATTGCCAAACAATCTTTTTATATTAACGAACTGGTAAGCGGCAAATTACTCCGCAACATCCAAAACAATCAGCCCACAAAAACCGCGCAGGTTGAACTTAACGCCAATGAACTAAAATTTCTGGAGCTATGCTGCAGCGATTTAACGTATAAGCAAATAGCCGATACCATGATCCTTAGCCCGCACACTATCGATAACTATCGCGAAGCATTGTTTCAAAAATTTGAAACCAAATCAAGAACCGGCCTGGTAATAGCAGCGCTGAAACAAGAGTTGATAAAGATATAAAGCCTCACCCTGCCCTCTCCAAAGGCGAGGGTTCTTGATTTGCTTGTTTAAAAGCCCTTTTAATCTGAAACTCTTCTTTTAAAGTCCTCTCCTTTGGAGAGGATTTAGGTGAGGCTTCTACTCAATAAAACTTCCATCCCCCCTCCTTTTCATTCGTTGGCCATGGCGCATTGGGCTGCCGGTCCATTTTTGAAAGTTGAATTTGGCGCTAAACATAAAATAACGGCTTTGGGCGTTACTGAGCGTGTTGGTTACCGAGTTTTCGGTAGTTACCTGGTTAACAAAATTGTTTTGCTTTAAAATATCAAACACCTGGAAAGTGAGTGTAAGGTTACGGCGTTTAAAAAACTGCTGCTCTACATAGGCATTAATTACCAACGGATTACGGGTTAAGTTTTGAGATATCCCCTTCACAAAGCTTTTATTGGCACTGTAACCAAACGTTGCTGTACGACCTGTTAAAAAATAAAATTTACCATCGATAGCCAGCGCCGTAGTACGGATATTGGTATTTACCGAATGAGGCAGCGTAAAGTACGATTTGGCTACATCGTATGATATATAAGGGTTAACTTCTACAGATTCGCTGGGGTTTATCTGGGGGCCAAACCGTTCGTTATAATGCCAGGTGGTGGTAAAGTTTTGCACGTTGTTACTCATAGATATCCCGTGCCCGTAATTGATGGTACCATTAAGCGACAAATTGTATTTACGATCATCAAATTGTTTAGAAATGTTGTAGTTACCACCTATAGTGTAACTGCCATTTAAGTTGATGTAGTGCGTTTCATTTTTTAAAGCACCCAGGGTATCGGCAATCTGCACGGTATTAGTAACTATTTGATTTTTGATAAAGCTAACGTTAGCGTTGCCGGATACGTTGAATTTAGAATCGACAATGTAATTATTGTATTGAAAATTAATGGAATTACGGAACGACGGTTTAAGATCGGGATTACCTACAATAGGGTTTTGCGGATTGGATTCGTCACGTACCGGCTGGATCTGGTTAAATGTTGGCTCCTGAGGGCTCCCCGAATAGTTAACCGAAAAACGCTCCTGCTTTGACCACACATACTGAAACCGCGCTATCGGGATTAAATTAAAGTTATCGCGGTGAGTGCTCACAATGCCGCCACTAACTTTTGTACCATCTAACACTGTTGGCACAGCGGTAACTCCTAACGAAACATTATACTTTTTTTGATTGATACGATAGTTTAATGCCAGGCGGGTTTCTGTAAACGAATATTTAAAAACATTGCTCAACGAATCTACCAGGCTCCTGCGGCCTGCCGAATCGATATTATAGGTATAAGCCTGATTATCGTAACTACGCGAGTTTAGCTGGGCGTTAAACTCCAGTTGGGATACATCAGATAGCGGTTCGACATAAGTAAAACTTGTTCTAAAATTTTTGCTCAGGTTGCTACGGCTAATGTAGCGGTGCACCAGGGAGTCTTTTAATACGTGATTGGTAGAATCCTGGTAATAGATAATATTATTATCCTGCTCATTAACTGTTTCATTATCGGCCCGGGTGTAGCTTACCTGTAAAGATATATTACGCTTAGGCTTTTTAAACAAGTGCTGATAAAATACTACGCCGCCATAGGTTGGTACGGTATTGTTACTGTTGGTTACACCGGCAATATCCTGGTGAATAAGCCCTGTTTTAAAATTTTGAGAAGTATTGGATGAACTTGCACCAGAATAACTAAAGCTTGGCGTTACCTTTAAATAATTGGCGCTATCTATATTATACTCCAGCTCCAAATTTACATTGTGGGTTTTATTGTTGTTTTGCGCATTATTATTACGGATAAAATTGGTTGTACCCAGCGTGCTAAACTGCTGCCCGTCGCTATGGTTAATAGAATT
The DNA here is from genome assembly GCF_014205845.1 of Mucilaginibacter cryoferens. Classification (GTDB taxonomy): domain Bacteria; phylum Bacteroidota; class Bacteroidia; order Sphingobacteriales; family Sphingobacteriaceae; genus Mucilaginibacter. The sequence goes on along the minus strand of NZ_JACHCR010000002.1, from coordinate 132,415 downwards.
AACATCCCTGAAATTGTAATTGTAGCTGGTGTTGATCTGAATTTTTTTGGTCAGATAACCTCGGTAGCTGATATTTGGACCACCCGTTTTTGTTGTACCTCCACTGCCGCCGCCACTACTACCTGTAACTCCATTTACAGTATTTACAAAACTGCCTATTACCCCTATCTGTTCGTTACCATTCAAACGCTGAAAAAACAAGCGGTTATCATAACGGTCGTCACTGCCAATACCTGCATTTAAGCGCCCCACATTCCCTACCGATCTATCGGGCCGCGTAGTAATGTTCAGTACTTTTTGTGGGTCGCCATCCTTAATGCCTGTGCGGGCAGCCTGGTCTCCGTAGTCGTCAATTATTTGTATTTTATCTACAATATCTGCAGGCAGGTTTTTAATGGCCTGCGCCACATCCCCACCAACATAGTCCTTACCGTTTAACCGGGCTTTTACTATGGCCTGCCCCTGGTGGGTTACGGTACCATCCTTGGCAACCTCAACGCCTTCCATTTTCTTTATCAGTTCATCAACCGTAGAATTAGGGCGCACTTTATAATCGCTGGCGCGATATTCAACCGTATCTGTTTTGTAGGAGATACTTGGCTCGCCGTTAACTACTACCTCTCCCAACATGTGCTGTTGTGGTTTTAACACAAAGGGATCGAGTTCCAAACTACGCGATTCATCGTTATTGAGCAGCTTACGCACAATGGTTTGAAAACCTATACTACTAACCGTAATTACAAATGTGGCCGATTTGATTTTGCCAAACCTAAATTTACCTGTGGGGCTGGTACTGGTAACTACACTATCTGTGGCCGATACCAGTTTTACGGTTGCGCCCTCCATTTTTTTATTGGCGGTATCTTTAACAACACCATAAACTTCCCTAAAAGGCAAAGGCCCTTTTTGATCGTTCCCCCGGCGTTGCTGGCCAAAATTACCGTTGTTGCCGTTTCCGCCTCCCCGGCGACTTTGGGCATAAGTTAGGTTGGCAAGCGTAATTGTGAATAGTAAAAGTAGCAGTAGAATTTTTCTCATGGTAAGGCGGATGGTTAGGTTGCAGGTCAGGTATTTTTAAGTCAAAAGTCTTGAGCCAAAAGTCATGGGTCGGCAATACAAAAGCAGACTTCCGACTAAAGACCTAAAAACTTCAATGTAAACCTGACAGTAATTAACTCATTGCCTAAAAATACAAGGCTGCAACGGTTTATTTAAAACTGTTGCAGCCTTGTTACATAACATCCTTGTTACTTGCTTTCGTCCAGTTGCAAAACAACGCTTGTTCTGCCGCTGTTAACATCAGGATTTATGCCTACGGTCATTAAAAAGTCGCCTGTTAAAACCAGGTTATTTTCTATAGATGAGTTTGCCCCGGCGTAAAGATTGATCTCTTTAACCAGGTATTTTTTTTGTGGATCGAGACCTTTTAAACGGATAGGCTCTTTGGTACCTGCATTGTAACGATTGTTTACCAGGTAGTTAAATACAACAGCTTTTGACTTAGCATCGTTTACATACATCAGTGATGCAGCATCGTTATCCCAGGGAGATTGCAGGCGATATTGATCACCATGCCAGATAGCTTCTTTTAGGTTATCGTAGTTTTTTAACGCATCGTGAACGTACGATAGATCGTGATCACTTAAACGGCTTACCACAATATCAAAGCCTAATTTACCCATCATGGCTACATCTGTACGAAACTTTAATGGCTGTTTACCCCAATCTGTAACGTGGTTAGAACTGGTAATAGCCGGGTAGAAGTACGAATATTCCCATTGAATAAATATGCGTTCTAAAGGCTCGGTATTATCACTTGGCCAAAATTCGGTAAAGTATTTAAGGGCGCCATAATCAACACGGCCACCACCACCAGAGCATAGCATTAAAGGCACCTTTGGATATTTGGCCCTTACACGCTCTAAAACCTTGTATAAACCAAAAACATAATCGGTATACAGATGCGACTGATCTTTCTTTAAATATGCCGAATACGCATTATAGATTACCGCATTACAATCCCATTTAATATAGGCAAGGGTAGGGTTTTTAGTAAACAGGTTATCAACTATACCAAAAACAAAATCCTGCACCTTTGGATTAGTAAGATCCAGCACCAACTGGTTACGGAAATATTTCTCGGGGCGGTTAGGCTCTTTAATAACCCAATCCGGGTGTTTGCTATATAGCTCGCTTTTAGGATTCACCATTTCGGGTTCTATCCAGATGCCAAATTTTACACCATCGGCAGTTGCCTCTTTCACTAAAGAGCCAATGCCGTTAGGGAGCTTAAGTTTGTTCTCCTGCCAATCGCCCAATCCTGCATGGTCGTCATTACGAGGGAATTTATTGGCAAACCAGCCGTCATCCAGCAAAAACAGGTCGACACCTAATTTTTTTGTATCCTTCATTAATTCGGCAAGGCGGCTTTCGTTAAAATCAAAGCCGGTGGTTTCCCAGTTGTTTAAAAGGGTAAGCCTATCGCCTTCGCCATCAACAATTTTGTATTTGCGTGCCCAACGCTGCAATTTGCGGCTGGCATCACCTTTACCATGATCTGAGTAGGTGTATAAAAATGCCGGGGTAGTAAATTCTTCGGCAGGCTTAAGGTGATATTCTGCGGCGGCGTTGTTAATGCCTGCAATCACTCTTAAATTATTAGATACGTCCAGTTCCAGATCTATCTTAAAATTGCCAGACCATTCCATAGCGCCCAGCATCACTTTACCTTCATCTTCGGTAGCTGGCTTATCCATCGATACCATAAACATAGATGGCTCGTACAAATTAGCACGGGTACCCAACTTACTATCGATGGTTTTAATACCATGGGTAAGTTTAGCTTCCTCTGGCTGCATTTCTGTGGCCCAGTTGCCATGATATTGTTTTAACCAAAAGCCACTGCCTTTTAGGTTAAGATTGGCAGAGGCGTACTTATTTAGCGTTACTACCCCTTTTTCGTTATGCTTTATTACCGACCATTGTTCGGTAACATCCTCCTTAAAAAAGGTTTTATAGTATAGTGTTACTTCAAACGGGTAAGCAGGGTCTTTTAGCTTAACGGTTAACAGGCTCACATCATCATCAATTTTGGTAACGGCATGGCTTACATAAACCAGGTTAAGTGATTTGTTGCCATCGGCATGTGTAATGGTGATAGCAGGCTCGGCCAGGCTTGCAGAACCAGATGGCATATAGGCATCATTTAAAACACCCGAATCATCGGCCTGCCTGTACATTTTCAGGATGTGTTCATACTCTTTGGTATTGTTCAGTTTTGTGCCGAAGTAAACCATTTTCAGGTTTTTATCACCATCTGTTTGCAGCACCAGGGCATTGTTTTGTGTTTCTACAGGGATGGTTACGGTTTGAGCATAACTACCGGCCGCCATAGCTACCGAACTCATGAGCACCACGCCGAAGGGCAGTACTTTGTTTATAAATGTCTTTCTCAATTTTAATAGGTTATTTATCAGGTACAAATAAGGTTAATTTTTTTGTTTTTTACTTAGCGAACTCAAATTTATATAGCGCGGCATCGGCAGCCGGAAGTTTTACATTTATAGCTGTGTTGGTGCCTTGCAATACTTCCGTCACTTTATATTTTTGCGCAGGCAGCCCTAGTCTTTTAAAATCCAACGTAAACTCTTTTGGGTTATCCGAGTAGTTAAATATGGCTACATAATAAGCATTGCCAATTTTTTGGGTAAATAATTCTGATGCATTTTCGCCGGTATTGCCCTCAACAGGTTTAAAAGCTTTGCCGTTTTTTATTACTGCCATTATTTCGGGGTTTTGATACCACGCCATAGCCCGCGCGCTCCATTGCCCATGTACAGAAAAATCATCGCCGGTTATAAATGTACCGGTTATCATGGCCGAAAGCATGCGGGCGCGATTTGCCCCTTCGCTTTCGTTGTTGAGCACTACGTGGTCGGCATCAACAAAATTATATAAATAGGTTTGCCACCAGCCGTAGCTTACACTATTTAAAGTGTATTGGGTATTATCAATACTTTTAAAGGCATCACAAGCTATGCGACGGGTGTGTACGTATCTGCCGGTTGCCAGGCTTGGCGATATGGCAGCGTAAAGCAACATCTGATTGCCCAGCTTGTTTACCAGGTACTCCATACCCTTGCGGTAGGCCTGCATACCGGTAGTTACCGTTGGATCATAAAAATGGGTTGATTCGGCAGTAGCATGACCCAAGAAATCTATTTTGATCATTTTAAAACCACATTCTTTCAGCTTGCCAATTACCAGGTCGATGTGCTGCAAGGTTCCCGGATGCGTTGGGTCAACAGCCCTTGCGCCATCAATATCATGATAGCCTTTGCCCACCTTTGTCCAGGTTTCGCCATAGGTATAGTTAGTTCCTGCGACTTTACGTTCGGGACCATCTTTCCAGCCCCAATCTGTAAATGGTGCCCAGTACACTCCGGGTTGCAGACCCTTGCTTTTGCAGTAATCGGCAAACTCCTTTAACTTGCTGTAGTCACCTTCCAAACCACCTTTCAGCATAAAATCCCAATACGAATCCAGATCGATAAAAGCAGTGTTACCTGTGCGGAAAGCAGATAGGCTATCGGCAAAAAAATCGGCTACTTTGGTGGCCTTTTCATAATTGAGTTTCTCCTGCATTACGCCCCAGCTATTCCAACCCACCGGTGTTGGTTTTGTCCAGTTAAAAACAATAGGAGGTTCGGCAATGCGGTTGGCTTTGGCATATTCTTCCATGCCGGTGCGCCAGTCGTTGTAATAGCCAATAAATATCTTTGGCGATTTCACAACATCACCCTTAACCTCACCGTGCTCTATATGATCGCGGGTTACGCTCTCTTCAGTATACCCGCTCCAAACCACTACTTTGTTGCCGCTTTGGGTGTTTGCAACAGTACGGATACCGGTTTTCCAAACCTCGTGTTCAACCGAGCCTGCTATATAGCCATTACGGGTTGTATTATCGTAAACGGCACCAACCTCGGCACTTACATTACTAAATGGGGCTTTAAACTCTTTGGCATTGTAGCGAATGAAAGTATCATTATCAAAAGGTACAAAAACACTGCGGGCATCGCCTGTAACAGTTGGTATATTACCCGAAAACGGAATAATGGAATTACTGGCGAGGCTTTTTCCTGACAGCACTATCTGCGTAAGAAAAAAATCTTTGCCGGGATAAACGTAAAATACCTGCTCAATTTTAGGCAGGTTATTACCGGTAAGCGTAACCACATATTTTTCACCTTTGCCAAATCCATCACTTACCGGTACCACGGTATACTTGCGGTACAATTTGTCGGTGGTTGAAATGGTTTCGTCTTTAATTTTAAAGGTTGAGCTTACGCTGGAGTATATGGAGGTTTTTCCATGATAAACATTATACAAACCGGCTTTCAAATCATAAACAATGGTATTGCCGTTTCCATACGGGACGGTAAAAGTTACGGCTTGCTTATGGGCAGATGCAATTCCGAAAAAGGTGTGCATTACCAATAATAGGGTAAAAATTATTTTGAAGCGTATTTTCATTTAGCTGTATTAAAAAATAGCAAACTTGATTGCAGGTTATAAATTGAATTGGTTTTGAAGAGCAATGATATTAAAAATATTTGTCACTATGACATATAAAATAAATTCTATCTTAAATCAGAAACATAAAATCGCATAGTTTTATACTTTAAGTCTTCTTAAACCTTTTGTGCCATTACTTCTTTCATCACCCCGTTAACTTTTATTTTCACTTTACGAGGGGTGGTTGATGTAACGCGGTAGCTTATTACCTTTCCATCTTTCCATTTAAAATCAACTGTAAAGTTGCCACGGGCCCGTAAACCTTTTACTTCGCCCGAAACTTTCCAGCTATCAGGTATGGCCGGAATAAGGTTGATATAGCCCTCATGGCTTTGGATCAGCATTTCGGCAATACCTGCCGTGGTACCAAAGTTGCCATCTATCTGAAACGGCGGACCGGCAGATAATAGGTTTGGATAAATACCTCCGCCTGCACCATAATTAATACCCGTGCTTGTGGTAGGTTTCATGATCTCGGTAAATAGCTTGTACGCCCGGTTACCATCGTGCAGCCTGGCCCAAAACAGCAACTTGTAGGCAATAGACCAGCTTGGCCCATCATCGCCGCGTACATCCAGGGTTTTCTTAGCGGCGGCAGCCAGTTCGGGCGTGCCATCGGCAGTTATCTCTGATGCAGGATAGATGCCATACAAATGTGAGATATGCCTGTGCTGTGGCTCGGTTTCTTTGTAATCTTCCAGCCATTCCTGTATGCGGCCATCTTTACTGATAATACCGGCTGGTGGAATCTCCGTTAACCGTTTTTTTAACTGTGCACGAAAAGCGGCGTCAACACCTAAGGTTTCCGATGCGGTAATTACGTTGGTGAACAGTTCGCGCATGATCTGGTTATCGAACGTTGCACCTATGCAAATACTGGCGTGGTTGCCGCTGCCATCCGGCATCACAAAACTATTCTCGGGCGATGAAGATGGAGCTGTTACCATATAGCCGCTTTTAGGGTCTTTAACCAGAATGCTATTGTAAAACTGTGCCGATCCCTTTAAAATAGGATACACGCTTTTCAGAAAGCTTTTATCGTTGGTAAATGCATAATGATCCCATATATTGCTGCACAACCAGCCCGAACCACCTTTGGTTACTCCCCATGAAGCACTTTCGCCCGGCTCTGTCCATCCCCAAACATTGGTAATTACGTGGGCTACCCACCCGTCGGCATCGTAGTAGGCTTTTGCGGTACGTTCGCCATTTTTAACCAGGCCGCGCACCAATTCAACCAATGGCAGATTTAATTCTGATAAATTAGAAACCTCCACCGGAAAATGGTTCATCTGCACGTTCACATCCAGGTGATAGTCGCCATTCCAGGGTGTATGTACCTCATTGGCCCAAAGCCCTTGTAAATTTGGCGGTAATAAACCAATCCTTGTGCTGCAAATGCTTAAATACCGGCCAAACTGGTAAAATAATACCGGTAGCCCCTTATCGTCCGCAGGTGATTTATGAAAACTGATGAGGCGTTGATCTGTAGTTTCTGTAGCGTTATCATCACCTAAATTGATGCTCACCCTGTTAAACAGTTTTTGAAATTTGGCTGTATGCTGTTGTTTTTGCAAAGCGTAAGGCTTTGTAATTGCAGCAGCCAGGGCTTGCTCCATTTTTGCTTTAAAGCCCGGGCTTTTAAAATCGGTTGTTGCCGATACATAAATAACAACCTCTGTAGCACCCTTTATTACCAGGGTATTATCCGTTGCAGTTAATGTGCCACCTGTAAGTTTTGCTTTAACATTGGCAATGTATTGCATGCCATTACCATCTGTGCCGTTATCCAACCGGCCTTCCATTTGCAGGGTATTGCCAATGGTACTGGTTTTAGAGCGCTCGGCCCGGTTTAAATCAATACTAAAATTCAACCGCCCCGGTTTATCGGCAGTTAAACGAATCATATCCACATCATCGCCAAAGCTGGTAAAGTACTCGCGCCTGTAGGTAACACCATTAACGGTGTAAGTGCTTTTGGCAATGGCATTATCAAGTGATAACTCCCGTTGATAATTGGTAAATGCTGATGCATCGGCACCATTGTAATCAAACTTCAGGTTCAGGTTGCCGAGGGTTTGGAAACAGCCCCATTGCCTGCCGCCAGAGCCGGGGCCTTTGCACACAAAATCTTTATCTATCAGTGCCTGTGCTTCTACATTTTTACCGGCTAATAAAAGCGCCTTTATCTCTGGCAGCTTTTTATAAGCATCATAATTATTGGCATCCTGCACCGAGCCCGACCATAAAGTAATATCATTGAGTACAATTTTCTCGTTGCTTACTCCGCCATCTGGCATCATTCCTAAACGGCCGTTACCTAGTGCAAGGGTTTCTTCCCAGCGCGAGGCTGGTTTATCGTAATGCAGCGTTAGCGGCTTTTGCTGCCCCAAACAAATGGCAGATACAAATAACAGAGCCGTTGTGGCGGGTATAAAACTCTTTAAATTCATGCTTATATTATGATTTTATTACGGGGATCTCCGTAGCGTCAACATCCAGTTCTAGTACTATTACAGAGCAATTTTCATCGGGTAAAGTAGCAGGCAGCTCTATCTTATAGCCTTTGCTATCAGATTTTATAGCCACCGTGTTCCCGTTAAGGAAATACGATTTCAGAACCTGGGCATTGGGAATCAACGGGATGTTCAAGGTACTGTCTTTCCGCTCAAAAACATTAATGTATACCTTATTGCCTTTGCGTGTAGCACCATACTCTGCAGTTGGTAAATACGGACCGCCTTTAGTACCATAAATAGCTTCGCCGTTTTGCTTTAACCAACTCCCCATTTCTTTTAAGCGGGCCACCTGCCGGGCTTCTATATGGCCATCCATAGCCGGACCAACGTTAAACAACAAATTACCGTTGCCCGATGCCGTTGTAACCAAAGTTTGGATGCATTGCTTTAGTGATTTCATCTGGTCGTTTGGTTTCCAGGCCCATTGATTGCAAATGGTGATACAGCTTTCCCAGGGTTCAGCCATATTCAGTTTACCTATAGTTTGTTCAGGGGTTAAAAAATCGCCCACGGCATCGCCGCTTAATTTATCTGTTACTTTACCCAGGCGGTTATTGGTAATTACATTTACATCAACACTTTTAATGTAGTTGTAAATTTCCTGCCCATCGGCAGTTGTCCACGGGGTTTCCCAATAACCATCAAACCAAAGCATAAAGGGATGATATTTGGTTATCACTTCCTTTAGTTCGTTTTTCATACGGGTTTTAAAAGCGGCCATATCGCCTTTGCGGGCGTTTATTTCGGGGTGATGCGGGTTATCAATAGGATAATCTTTATCGTGCCAATCCAGCACGGTGCAATAGATGCAAAAGGTGATACCTTCTTTTTTGCAAGCTTTGGCAAGCTCGCCAACTATATCTCTTTTAAATGGAGATTTAGATACATTATAATCAGAAAACGCGCTTGGCCATAGCAGGAAACCATCGTGGTGCTTAGCTGTAATGGTAAGATATTTCATGCCGGCATCTTTAGCTGCTTTTACCCATTCATCAGCATTAAATAAGGTGGGATTAAATTCGTGATACAGGTTATCATATTCCTCTTCGGGTACCTGGTCGTTCCGGCTCCAGCCAATTTCGGTACCACGTTGCGTAACCGGACCGAAATGGATAAACATGCCAAAGCGCTTATCCATAAACTGATCCATAACTGCTTTAGGGGTTTTAACCGGCACGGCCGTTGTTGCCTGCTGTGCCATAGCAACGCATGTACTTAATACAAGAGCTATTAAAAGTCCTGTTTTTGTTTTCATTGTATAGTTTAAATTAGTTAGGTGCTTTTTACTTGTTGTTCACAAAAAAGTTAACTATGCGGCAGGCGTTACCTTTGCTTGCAGTGTTCTTTTTATCGCTTATTTTAACTTTTAAAATGTGATTACCGTTGCTCAGGTTATCGCCCAGTAAATGGTAAACGCCTAGATGAATCCAGCTGTAAAACTCGGTTAGCAGATCCAGCTCTTTGTAAGCTCCGTTATCAATAGCGTAGGATATAATACCCGCATCGGGTCCAGCAACTACGGCAATGCCCACGGCAGTACCTTTAAACGGCAGCGTAAATTGGCTGCCTGGCTCGGTAGCATTTAGCATGGGCACATCAACAAAACCGGGGCGGGTAGATAGTCCATCCTTAGGGTTCCATTTCGGGTCGATGGCCCAGCCTTTGTCCAGCTTGGCATTGGTGATGTTGTAATAGCTGCCATTATTATAGTTTGCCTTATCAATTGGCTTTGGTAAAACAGCTTTAAAGGGCTGTTTATAATTGGCAGCAATATTAGCCTGTAAAAGTGCTTTTATGGTTTCAAAATATATCTCCTGCCCGTGATACCATGGGTGAATATCTTTAAAATCGTCGGCCCAGGTAAGCTCCTTATTTGCTATCTTATCATTTACCTCCAACGCCAGGTTTACGTAGGGCAGATTGTAATGAGTAGCTACCAGCTGATGGTTCAATAACTCCGGCGATACCTTGCCTTTGGCGTAGTTCTCCATTTTTTGAGGATCAACAAACGCCATCATAATTACATCCATCATCGGGTTGCTCAGTTTAGCGTGCCTTACTATACCCTCCAAAGCGCGCACCTGGGTGGTGCTATCTGTGCCCCTATCGTTCACAGCCGCTTCAACAAATAACAGATCTGTTTTACCAGAATCCAGAATATCCCTCTGCAGCCTGAAAGCGTGTGGCAAACTACCTAAAGATGGAATACCCGCGGCGATAAAATGAAAATCGGTTTCGGGATAGGTTTCTTTAAGATACTTACATACTTTATCGCGCCAGCCCGGATTAAAGGTGATAGAGCCGCCTAAAAAAGAAACAGTAGCTTTCTTTTTTACCGTTACCGCGTAATAAAAGTTATTTAATCCGCCCGCGGTTTTAACGTAATCTGTATAGGGCAGTACTTTTTGTACGGGGTACGAGTTGTTGTAGATAAACTGGGCATAGTAAGCCGGGCGATCAACCGTAAAATGATGCCCCTGCAATTCCATCGGGCCCTGTGTTACCGGATGGATGCTGATAGGGCCACCCAAGGCGATGTAACGCTTTGCTAAAACGTCGCTATTCTCGGCAGGCGGGGCCAGTTTATCCTCCAGGCCAATAGTGTGCAAAATTGGCACCCTAAAAGATGCAAGGCCTTCTAAATTATCAATAGGGTTATCATTAAAAGCAACGGCCTGCTCTTCTGTAAAGTTGTAAACCTTTTTCAACTCGGCCCATGAAGTGGCATCGCCCGGGCTTTTCAGCTTACCACCCGGCCAGCTTTTAATATCGCAAACCGGAGTTTCGGCATAAATACAGGTAATCTTATCGGGGTTGCGCTTGGCCCAGGCATAAGCATATAAACCTCCTCTGCTTACCGCCTCCAATGCCACTTTTGGCGCAAAGGCCAGTTGCGTGGTAAGGTAAGTGTAAAATACATCGTAAAAATTCATGGCGCTGGGTGCACCATATTGGTTATCTACATTAATAAACGCCACATAAAAACCTTTTGCCAGCAAAATGCTGTCTATATCGGTATGCCAGTCTGGAAAAGATGTACGCCAAACCCAGGGATTGCCTGGCAATGGGTGAGCAGGTTTTACATAATAGGCATCATGCCCCTCCAATTTAAGTTGCACTTTTTCGAAGCCTTTCCAAAGGATGGTTTTATCCTGTGCCTTTGCGCTAAAAAAGGCAACCGTTGAAAGCAATAAAATGATTAAGTACTTAGTTTTCAGCATCGGTTATCAGCTTTAGAATGTTAGTTTTTAAGTTTATATGTATTGATGTTTTTATAAACTAAAAAGTTACCTGTAACTCCAAAGCATGGCTGTGCACATGTATTAAAAAAATGCGGCATTCAATTGATGTGTTTTGTATTGGTTAGCGTAAATGTATCTGCTTATTACTTTTTAAAAAATGGATAAACCTTTTAAAAAGATGGACAATACACTGATATATATCATGGTAAAATAAAACAAATATGAACTATGCTATGATAACTCATTTATGACCAATACTATCGCTAAATCATTGATATACTTATTACATCGGCAATATGCTTTGTATCAATTTTGTTATGTAGAAATGGAGAAAACACTTCACATCAGCTAAGACCAAAAAACGTCTGTATCCTGTTTTCGTCAATGGTTTATAGAAAGTTAATTGGACTAAAAGCCTGTTTAAACGTTTTCGAGGACATTTTACACACTCCATTAAGCCCTTATACAGCCGTCATTGAGTGACAACCGGGGGTAACCCAGAAAAAACAGTAATGACATCTTAAAAAAAAACCGTCCTTGCGAGGAGGTACGACGAAGCAATCCCCTACTTACAGGGCGGATTTGCACAGCTACTCTGTAAATCGGGGATTGCTTCGTACCTCAATGACGGTGGCGAGGGGTTTGTATTTAAAAGATAGATGCTGAAAATCAACACTTTACAACCATGTCATTGCGAGGAGGTACGACGAAGCAATCCCCTACTTACAGGGCGGATTTGAACAACTACTCTGTAAGTCGGGGATTGCTTCGTGCCTCAATGACGGCGGCGATGGTGCTGTGTTTTAAAATTACATATTGATAATCAATACTTTAAAAGCCTGTCATTATAAGAAAGTACAACGAAGCAATGACGATCTGTTTATTTGTTTTTAAATAGGCTCCAAGTCTTTAGTTCCAAATATAGAAAAGAAAAAAAATCCAACTTATGACTTCCAGCTAATGACTACTGACTTAACACCAGTTACTTTTTTACCGAAATTTTGTTGCCGGATAAATGAATATCCGCACAATCCTCAAATTTCACTATGTCGGTTTCTTTTACGGCTACACCGGGTAAGTTAAAATAGTTATTTACTACGCTGATATCTGCAGAACTTTTTGCAGCTATAGCTACAGGCGATGATAGATTAAAAATGTTTTGAGTGATCACAATATGGTTATGTACCTTTTGTGTACTGCTTTGGGTGTTTTCGGGAGCTATCACGATAGCAGGCTCTCCGCATAAATTAAATTTATTGTACCTGATAAGCAGGTTACTAATCATACCAGACTCATACCAGCTTGCGGCATCATCGGCTATGCTTATCGCACTATTATTGGTACCCTCAAATACATTCTTTTCGATAATTGCCTTGCGGCGGGTAGTAACTAAAACACCCCGTGTAGGGATGCGGGCAATAGTATCGTGAGCAATATACACCTCGGGCGTCCAGGTAACATTTTCTATAACGTCATTTAGTTCCATAGTTTCTGTTACGGGCTTTTTAAAGGTTAGCAGAACATCTTTGTCATTTATCTTTTCAACCCGGGATACCACATTAGTACCATATTGTAACAGGCTTTTAGCATGAATAAGTGCAATACTATCTCCCTGCTCAAAAGCCTCGAAACCGAAGGTTTGGTTATGCATAAACCTAACCAATAGCTGATTAGCCAGTGGCTTATTTATAATACGTAAATAAGTGCCGTGTATATTAACGGCATCATCATTTGCCCCCGATAAATATGAATTTGTAATAACTATTTTGCCCCTGCAACCCGAAAAATGTAAAACGTCGGCCCAAGCGGCAGAGGTACGGCCAGAGTTTAAGGCTGGCCGTACAAAAACCGAATCAATAGTAATGTTTTGGCAAAACTGGCTTACCACGCCCATACCGTGCATAAAATTGATATGCACATTTTTTAACCGTAAATTTTTACTGCGCAACAAAAATATTCCGGTACAATCTCGGGTTATATCCCTGTTTTGATAAATAAGGCCGGTTTTAAAACCGGGGTTGCTTTTAAAATATACCCTCACCAGGTTGTTGCCGGTTTCTGCATATTTAAGCCCATCCATATTGATGTTGGTACGTTGTAAGTTACCTGTTGCCGGGTTAAACACCTGCCATAACGAAATGGAGTTATAACGCCAGCTCTCTCCTTCCCACGTAAGCATACTATCTTTGATGCTGTATTTAGAATCGGGATGGATCTTTAGCTCCGCGAAATTATCCCCGGTTTTAAGCACCTGTAATTCGGATACCGTTGGGCGATGATAATCATAGGTAGCGCCATGGATAATGATATTTTCGCTATGATCGATACAGGTTTCTATCATCTTACCACGCATCACCATTTTCGCGCCCCCGGCTTCGATATCTACATACCGGGAACTATCTATATATATTGCTATTGCCTTTGGCGTATAGGCATCATCATTGGTGTTCGATATAAAAAACTGCCTTTTAAAGCTTGTTTCAGTATAAAAATCATAAGTCCCCTTTAAAAAAGTGAGCTTAATATGTTTTTCACTATTGCCCCGAGCCACCAGGAATAAGGATTCTTTAAACTCCGCAGGGCCAATAATTGTAATCCTGTCGCCGGCCGAAAAAATCCTGCTGTTTACTTGTTTTAGCGTTTTCCAGGCTTTGTACCTACTTGTTCCTGTATTGGCATCATCACCTTTTGCGGCATCAACATAATAGCCGGTGTTTCCGGGAGATATAATTCGCCCGTTAACACCGGTATATTGTATAGCAGCGCAAGCAGGTAAGGTTATATGAAAAGCAGCTACCAGCAACAAAAAAACTAAATACCTGTAGTTACGCCGCATACTTTTAGTTAACCCCGTTAAAAACATAAGTTTTACCTGCAAATGTGTCAAACTGGTATTTAAAGTCGCTATTCAATTTTGTACCCGATACATTAGCAGCATTAGCTGCCAAAGCATTGGGCGATCTTAAACTACAAGCGCCACCTGCTAATGATTTAATAACAAGCTTTGTAATTTTACCGTCTTTCCACTCCATATCTGTTATCTCAAAATCACCACGGGCGTGCAAGCCCTGTACATCACCTTTTTGCCAGGCTTTTGGTAAAGCCGGTAATAACTGAATTTCGTCGGTTTGGCTTTGTAGCAGCATTTCTGTAACCCCGGCAGTATAGCCAAAATTACCATCTATCTGAAACGGCGGATGCGCGCAGAAAAGATTAGCGTATACGCCGCCACCTTCATTGTAATTTACACCGGAGCCACCGGCCAGGGTGATAAAATTATTCAGAATTTTATAGGCATGGTCGCCATCCTGTAAGCGTGCCCAAAAGTTCATTTTCCAGGCCATAGACCAGCCTGTTGATACATCGCCACGGGCCAATAAACTCACCTTTGCTGCTTGCGCCAACTCTGGTGTTTTTATAGTGCTGATACGCTTGCCGGGATGCAAACCAAAAAGATTCGACGAGTGGCGATGTGTATCTTTCGGATCGTCCCTATCGGTTTCCCACTCCTGCAGCTGGCCCCATTTGCCAATTTTGGGTTTCAGCAAATGGTCACGCATATCGGCCACATGATCGCGATAGCTTTTATCTGCGTTTAAAACATCAGCCGCCGCAATGTAATTGGTGAACAGGTCATAAACAATTTCCTGATCATAAGTTACCCCATCCTCTGTTGGCCCATGCTCTGGCGACCAGCCCAATGGCGACACCAGTGTACCATCGGGGCGGTGCTTTAAATGATCGTCCCAAAACTCTACAATCTCTTTTAAAATAGGATAAGCAAAAGTTTGCAGGTAGGCTTTATCTTTTGTAAAAGCATAATGTTCCCAAATGCCCTGTGCATACCAGGCGCTGCCGGGCGTGTTCCACAAAAAGCTGCTGCCGCCGTAAATACCGTTCTCGGTTTTCACTGTCCAGCCACGTACGCCGGGATATTCTTTTTGGGTGCTTACCTTTTTCACCTCGCGCATACTGTTTATATAATCCAGGTACGGAATATGGCACTCAGACAAGTTGGTTGGCTCGGCCAGCCAGTAATTCATTTGTATGTTGATGTTGGAGTGATAATCACTTCGCCATGGCGGATTGTTACTGTTGTTCCAAAGTCCTTGCAAGTTGGCCGGTAATCCTCCTTTACGTGAAGAATTGATAAGCAAATACCTGCCATATTGATACAGCAATGCTTCTAATTGCGGATCGGCCGCTATTTTGTAGTTGATGAGGCGTTTATAGGTTGGCTCTGCGGCCATTGGCGGCGGTGTTGTACCCAAATTTATGGCAACTCTGCCAAAAAGAGCCGAATAATCTGCTACGTGGGTATTTAGTAGTTGCTGGTATATTTTGGCTGATGCCGCATCCAGGCTTTGCTTCACCTTAATACCGGGAGCCTCACCACGCCAGCGCTGTTCGCGTTTGTTGCTGTAATCTGTTGCAGCCGAAAGTAATATGGTAAAACCATCGGCTTGGTTAATATTTAACTGCGAGCCGCCCTTGCCATCACTTTCAACCGTTGCGGTACCGCCTGTTGTTTTTATGGTGATAGCTGCATTGTAAGCCAAACCATTATTCAGCTTGCCCTCAAACTGTAATGAATTACCACTACCGGTAATTTTTGAATCGTGCGCATCCTTAAGGCTGATAATTGCCGAATAGGCTCCTCTTTTATCGGCAGTAAAATGCAATACCATTACTTTATCCGGCAGGCTGCAAAAGTATTCCCGTTTGTAATTAACGCCATTATCGTTATAGCTGATCTGTTGCACAGCTTTGCTTATATCAACCTGGCGGCGATAATTTGCCGGCACAGCCTGGGTACTATCCTTACCTTTAAAATCAATAAACAGATCGCCAAAAGCCTGGTAGGAACCCGTCTCCTCTTCATCGCCTGTCCAAAGGCTTATTTCGTTAAACTGGATATGTTCTTGCACAAGTCCTCCAAAAACCATCCCGCCAAAGCGGCCGTTCCCCATAGGGTAAGCCTCGGTCATCCATTCTTTCGCGGGTTTATTATCCCACACTATCAGGTTATTGGGTTTGGATGTATGTGTGCGTGTTTGGGCGCTAAGGGTGCAGGTAAGCGCTACCCGCAATGTAATTGCGCTAATAAAAAAAATCTTTTTGATCATGTTTCAGGTAAAATCGGATGAGCTAAATATCTGCATAAAACAGCCGTTACAAAACAGCAATCTTAGCAAATTATTATGTTATTACAGCATGTGCCCGCTAATTGCAAATAAGCCCACAAAAAGAAAACCCCGGTTACTTGCGTAACCGGGAGCTTTTCTATTCACATATTACTACTCAAATTATACAACTACTAATTAAGCACATCGTAAAACATGGTTACCTGGGTCATGTTGGTGTAACTTCCTTCGTTATCCGAATTATGTATCACTCTTATACGGATATAACGCACAGGTGATGAAGTATTATCCAGATCAACTTTGTATGGTGCCTGTCCGTCGTCGCTTCTTTTTACTTCCTTTAACAGTTTCCAGCCTTTTGAAATAGCTTCGGCTTTCCACCCTGCATCATTAGGCTGCAAAGTTGTTGCGGCATTGGTAATATCTGCAATTCCCCACACCTCAAAATCATCTGGGTTATGGCAGCAGTTACGACCAATTTCTTCTACCTGAGTTAGTTTTGAATATACCTTACCCATATCAAACGTAAGCGTTTGCGGCAAAGAGTGCGCACCATCACTATGGAATATGTTTGGAAAACCTTGTGGAGTTGTATTACCGTTCCAAAGCCTGTCAATATCTGTATCACTTTCATACGGGTTCATGTCATTAGGTAACTTTACCTTTTTAAATAGTGATTTGTCGCATGGTGCATAACCAAATATTTTAGGGAACACATCGGTTTTAGGAGCATAAAAAGTGTCGATAGCTGTACGTTGGGGGATATAACCAGAGTTATAAGTAACATCTGTACCTGATTTAAAATCTTTAAGCGTAATTGAGGTACTATCTGCATTAAGCACCTTTACTACCGATTGTCCGTTTCTGTTGGTATACTTAATAGTTGTACCCACGTTAATGGTATCTGGTGTTATAAAGTTAAGTGTTACATAACCATTTGTACTAACCGTATAAGGCGTAACCGCATTATAGGCTCTGTTTAATAAGGTAGCAATGTAATACGGACCATAAACTTTGGCATTATTAACCTCTGTAGGTATAGATTTATTACCTTTTACATCATACGAGTATATGGTAAATGAATAAGTATACTCGGCAAGTCCTTTGATTACTGTTTTGATAGAATCGGGCTTACCGGTAACACTTACTATCTGCGAATCGGCACCGTTGTTATAATATACCACATACTTAACAATGCTTGGATCACTGCTTGCTTTCCATTTAAGTCCTATTTCTAAATTACCCGGTTGCACAATTGCCGCGCCTACGGCTCCGGTATAAGTAATTTCGTGGCCGTTATAAAATTTATTGTAGTCGTTTGCCAGGTTAGTTTTCGAGCAACCATACCACGTGGCCAATGCAATACAGCCAATGAGTATATATATAAGCTTTTTCATGTTTCTTTTAATTTTTGATGATAAACAATGTACCTATTGTGGCTTACCATAAAGTGAAATTTCCATAGCGTGCGCAAAGTTACCGCCAGACCATGACTGCGATGTTGCAAAACGGATAAAGTGAACCGGAGGCGCAGCTAATGATATATTGAAGTTAACACCAGCCAGTACAAAAGCATTATCTGCAGCGTTATGCGCAAGCGGCGGTAAACCCGACGGTGGGTTTGGATAAGTAAAGTTTCCGATATTAACCCAATCGCCAAGCACTGTACCTACAGCCGATGAAACCGGTAGCTGAACATCTTTTGGTGATGCTACGTTTGAGCCCCAAAGGGTAAATAGTCTGGGGTTACCATGGCCAAAAGCATATTTATCAGATCCGTCGTCCGGTCTTTCCCACAAAATAAACCTGCTTAATTTATAGCTGGTACCCACATTAAACGTACCCACAAATGGAGGATTATTGCCAGGGTTGGTATGCCACCCTGCCGAGCTACCGTCAGTTTTACCATCCCAGAAGTTAGGAAGTACCCACCCATACCCTATCGGCGTATCGCTTGGTAAATTGTAAACACTAAACTGACTTTTATCTAGCAGTTCCTCAAACAGCGGGGTTATTGTTTGCTTAAGCGTATCAGAAATATTGCCAAAGTTATCAGTTACATAAATTCCAAACTGGCGGGGGTCGGTGTTATACCCCCTTAATGAGTAATTGATCGTATCAGCTTTAGTATAATGCTGATCCTGAACCTCCATGAGCCCTGTTGATTTATCATAGGCGGTTATAATTATACCTATCTCTTTTTTTAACGGATTTAACGCCTGAACATTAACCCCACCAAAATCAGTTTGCACAGTAGTACTTGCCTTTATTGAAATATAAGGAGGTATGGTAGGATGTACCGTAACTTTAACCGGGTCTGACATTACATCGGCCCTGCTTACTGTGTATAGCGTAACATCATAGTCGGCCTCTTTGGCAAAACCTTCTACATTTACGGTATCAGTGTAGTACGATGATTTGGTTTCTCTCGAAACACCATTCCTTATCTGGTACTTGGCTAATACATAAAGTATATTATCCGAGTTAGGTAAAGTATACGTTATAAATGCTCCCCCATTATAATTATCAATTTTAATATTGGTAATTACGCCGGGCTTTGTTTTATCGGCAGAAATGGGTACATGGTTTCCAGTATCCGCTTTACATGAGGCTATTATCGCCACTATCATGCTTATATAAAGCAGTAATAAGTAATTTCTTGTATTTTTCATATTTTCAATTATATGATTGTTAATTATTGGCTGCTACCAGTTTAAGTTTTGAACAAGATTTGGATTAATTACCAAATCATCATTGGTTATTGGCCATAAATAATTCCTTACGTTAAAAACAGGTACCACTACTGTATGCGGACGGTAGAAGTTTATCGCATCGGCTTCATAAATGCTCCATCCTTGTAATGGCTTGCTAAGTACGTCTTGAAGCTCTTTCCAACGGCGCAGGTCCCAGCCTGGTTCGCATTCAAAGGCTAGCTCTATACGGGTTTCCTGGTGTATTATCTGGCGCATGCCATCTTGTGTGGTAAATTTAGTTGGGTTTTTAGAGAAGCTCGACCATGCGTTTACTACACCCGGCAAACCAGCCCTTGCCCTTACCTTATCCAGCCATGGCACAACTTCTGCGTATGATTTTCCCTGCTCATTTAATACCTCGGCATATTGGAGGTATAAGCCGGCAAGCCTTATTATCGGCATCCTGAAATCTGCTATGGTGTAGCCATCATCATAAACTGTTAAATAGTTAACCAGTTTTTTTGGCCAGCAGCCGGTAATATTTATCCTGATGTTATCGGTAGGGCCTGCTAACGCACCGCTGCCACGGGCTTGTATATAATACAAACTCTCCTGGCTCACAAGGCCATTACCAAACCATATCCCACCATCAAAACCCAAATCGGCATAAAATCTTGGCTCGCGGTTAAAGTGTGCGTTAACGGTTGTATAGCCGTTACCTATATAAAACCGGCTTGCTTTATCACCGGTTCTTAGCCCGTAACGGTTTGTATAATCAAATGTATTATCTTCATTAATAGGTACGCCGTTATTGGTATAAAACAATTCCTGCTCGGCAATTGGCACAGCAAATGTACCCTGGAACGATGGGTTTGCAGCTGCCTTAGCTGTTAACCTTGGTCCACAATAGGTTTGCCCGGGGAAATATGGATTTAAAGCCCAGATGATCTCGGTGTTCAGGTCCCATTTTTCGGTTATTGCAGTTTGCAGATCCATTACCGTTTTCAGCGAATCTGAAAGCACGCCAACATTTGCAGGAGATATAAATGTATGCAGCTTATTACCATTTGCTTCGGCAGAGGTGATGGCTGCAAGTGTAGCTACAGCGGCTTTATCCCATTTTGTTGCATCGTAGGCCGCAGGAAAAAGTGCCTTACCATCTTTATTTTTGATGCTTATATAATCGGGGTTGCCGTTAAACAAGGGGCTTGCTGCTGTGGTAAGTATCTGTGCTTTTACAGCAAGGGCTATAGGCTGGGTTATACGCCCAAGCTCTTTTGTTTGATTTTGGATAATAGCTGGTAAATCCGGCGTTGCTTCGTCTATTAACCTCACCATATAATTCACAACAGAATCAACCGGCGATCTTTTAACCTGTACTTCGGCTGTTGAGCTGTTAATTGGCAAGTTTACATCAGTAATTGGCACTGCACCGTAAAGTCTGAATAAGATGAAATGATAGTAAGCTTTAAGAAATTTAACCTCGGCTATCCACCTTTTCTTTTCATCCGCGCTTAAATCAACAGGCTTGTCAATGTTTTCGAGCATGGTATTGCACCTCCTGATAGACCTGAACATGGCCTGACCTCCATTTGCCCCATCCCAGTAATTAAGTCCTGGGTTAGCGCTGGATTGTGTACCCCTTATAAGGTTAAACCCGGTTGGATCGATACCCTGAAAATCCGTTAGATCGTTTGGAAATACAATTTCGGCCGAGGTGGTAAAACCCGGATTGTTTTGCGGATATATCAATTGCTGCAATGTAGCATAGCAGGTAAACAGATAATTTTCTGCTTCGTTACGGTTCCTGAAGGCATAATCTATGGTACCTACGTTATCAGGCGTAACATCCAGGTACTTTTTACATGACACGCAAGAGATTGCGAGCGCTGCCATGAACAGATATTTATAATACGATTTCATATGTTGAATTAAATTCAGTTAATGTTATAAATTGACATTTAAACCTATGTTAAACACTTTTTGAATTGGATATGCAAAGCCATTGCCGCCAAGCTCGGGGTCCCATAATTTGAAAGGGCTCCAGGTAAACAGGTTTAAGCCATTAAAGTAAACCCTTAAGTTTTTAACCCTTATATATTTAGCTATACGTATTGGCAATGTGTAACCAAACTCAACAGATTTAAGCCTCAGGAAGCTGCCATCGCGCAGCCACCAGGTACTGTTTTGCCTGTTATTTTCAATAACAGCACCATCTGGCCCAAGCCTTGGATAAAGTGCATACAGGTTTTGGTTATCTGTAGACCAATGGTTATCAGCATAAGCCTGCAGCAATTGGGTATTACTTGTATAATATGAATCGGGGCTTTTGATAAAAGGAGAGGTACGGGCCGGATCAATAAAAAACGATACATGAGCCTGGCCCTGGAAAAAGCCCGAAAGATCAAAGTTTTTATAAGAAGCGGATACACCAAACCCATATACAATTTCGGGCACTGTTGGGTAACCAATAAATGTTTGATCGGCAGCATCAATTTTACCATCGCCATTTAAATCCCGGTATTTTATATCGCCTCCTTTGGGGGCAAATCCTCCGGTACTAAAAATTTGTGAAGGCGAGTTTGCTGCTTCATTATCATCTACAAATAACCTCTCGGCTACATAACCATACTGACGGTTAATTGGTTGCCCAACCTGATCTCTGTAAGCTTCCGGATAATCCGGCGCTTCGTATTGTGTGTATTTGTTGGTTGAATAAGTAAAATTACCTCTTACAGCCATCGAAAAGTCGCGGCCTATGTTTTGCTTTCCATCAATAGAAATATCAATACCCTGCGATTCTGCTTTACCAATGTTAGCAGATATTGGTGCTTCTAAACCCATTGTTGATGGTATAGAAGAACGGTTTTGCAAAATGTTGTACTTATTATTTTTGTAGATCTCGGCAATAACATTAATTTTCTTAAGTACAGTAAACTCTACACCTAAGTTGGTTTGCTTTGATGTTTCCCAGGTTACATCGTCGTTTTCGTAGCTATTTACGCTTACACCATTGCGGGTATAACCGTTAGTTGTACCAAACGAGGCCGGGTTGCCACCGTTAAGATTAACATCTGATAAATAAAAGAACCTTTGGCTACCAATTTGATCGTTACCTACCAGGCCATAGCTGGCACGCAGTTTAAACCTGTCGATCACATTGTAAAGACTGCCCCAGAACTTTTCGTCGGATACTATCCACGATGCGCCAATTGTTGGGAAAAATCCAAACCTGTGATTCGCAGAAAAACGTTCAGATCCATTGTATCCAAAGTTTCCTTCAAGAAAGTACCTGCTTTTAAATGAATAGGTTAAACGGCCGGCAACAGTTTCATTACGGTAAGGTAATGAGTATTGCAGCGTATAATTACCGTTAGGATCTTTGTTGTTAGAATATAATTGTTGTTGCTGGGTACCAATTAAAGCGGCGCTTACGTTATGATCTTTCCCAAAAGTTTTGTTATAATCTAATACACCCTGCAGGTAAGTTTGAGTTTGCAGGTTATCAGAACCAATATCTCTGTTGTAAATTAAATACTCGGTTGCCTGCCCTGGCTGCGAATTTATCCAGTTTAAGGTATATTGATTGCTTGCCTTATCATAGCTGCCTACATTATAGTAAAAAGGCTGATAATACATCTCTGATTGAAAGTATGCATAACGGTTGGTGCTAAATATGGCATGAAAATTTAACCCGCTGGTTAAAAAATCAAGATTTTGATTTAACTCCAACTGGGCCAGCATTCTCGACTCCGAAAAATTCTGGTGCCCCGAAAGTAAAGACGCGTATGGATTAATGTAATTGGTAGATCCAACGCCACCACCTGCCGCAGGTACATTACCAAATAAAATATGCTTGGTTTTTAAATTGGCCGAATCGGCAGGATAATAAGCCGGGAAATCAACCGGACTGGTATGCACTGCCAGGTTATATAAATCGGTTGCTAAACCTCCATTTGTGCTTCTTGGCCCATTGTATTCATTAAACGTGCCTGATAAACGGACAATCAATTCGGTTTTAGCGGTAACGTTAATGTTTACGTTTGATCGTAGCTGATAATTTTTATAATTAACATTGTTATTATTGTTGTTCCTGATATCGGTTCTTAATATACCATTATCATTATTATAGGAGCCTGCAACATAATAACGGGCAACACCGCCACCGCCTTGTATACTTAAATTACCGCGTTGGTTATCGGTATGCGGTTTAAATAGCATATTAACCCAGTTTGTAGCCGGATAAACGTACTGATTACTGCCTGGTGCATTGTTTAAGGTATTTTGCGTGTTATTGATTTGATTTTGAGTGTAAGGCAACGGATTTAGTGGGTAACGTGTTTGTGTAGCCTCATCAAAAAGCTTCATGTAAGTAACAGGGTCGGCCAGCTTAAGCGTTTGTGTTGATTGCGACCTTGAATTTTCGACCCTGAAATTGATCTGGGCCTTGCCTGCTTTGCCCTCTTTGGTTTTTACCAAAATTACACCATTACCGCCTCTTGCGCCGTACAGCGCGGTAGCACTTGCATCCTTTAATACCGAGAAACTTTCGATATCATCCACATTTAAACGTGCAAGGTCATTTGAGGTTAACTCAACGTTATCTATCAAAATCAGTGGATCTTGCTTGTAGCCAAATGTAGTTACACCCCGTATAAAAAATTTAGAATTGTCCTGCCCTGGCTGTCCGCTTGGCGTGTATGCAATAACACCCGCCACCTGGCCGGCCAAAGCATTGGTAAGGTTACTGGCAGGTATTTTTAAATTACCTGGTTTTACGGTGGTAACCGAGCCTACTATGGCTTCTTTAACCTGCTTACGGCCGTAAGCCGTTACAACCACATCATCAAATTGGCTTTTGGTTTCGCTTAATATTATTTTAAATACCTTTTGGCTTGCGGTAATGGTTATTTGTTTAGGAATATAGCCTATATAGCTTATTTTCAAAACAACTCCAACCTCAACGTCTAAAAGGAATTTACCGTTTCCGTCTGTAGCGGTGCTATTGCCTTTTGTATTTACCGGGGCAATATTGGCACCAATAATTGGTACACCAAGGCTATCCACAACGGTACCTATTACGGTAACTTTGGTTTGCGCCGCCGCTTTGTTAACAACGCCAAAACCCATAAACACAAAAAGCAGCACACCTACGGCTGTTAATGAGTTATAAGGAATTTTTAACACCCAAAGGCGCCTGAATACATCGTAAAATTTTCTCATAAATTGGTTAATTATTGGTTTACTAATTGGTTAAATAGATTACTGAGGTAATATTTTAATGATTTAATTGGCACAGCAGGCTTTTGCTGATATTTTACCCCCTGCTGTTTTTTGATTGTTGATTAATGTATATTTTACAGTTTATTTATTTCTGCCGAAAAAAACGGCAAAGCGTTGCCATGGCTCATAAGAGCATTTTTTGAAAAGTAAAATCACGAAGCTGTATGGTACAACGTTTTACCCATGCTATTAAGTAATACAACTTAATAAGGGCATCAGCTTAAATTACCATTTATGGCTTTGGTAAATTAACAATACTATCAGATGGGATTTAACGGAAAGTAATTTTCTTGCATATTAATAAGTTTAATTGGTTACTATTGGTTTAGTAAAACTAATTTACCTTGCAAGTATTTGAAATGGATAAATCTTTAAATTAGATGGATTATACTACTCTTTTTAACCTTTTTTGATGTAAAAATAATTGTACACAACACACGCAACGCCCTATAAATGCCTTAATTACGAGGCACCGAAATACGACCTGATGGATTATCGTACATTAACAATAAAACAGCCGTTGATTAGTGCATCAAAACCATACAGCTTGCTCAATTAATTTACAAAGCAAAAAAAACTGGTATATCTTTTTCACAAACAACAATCATCTTCTTAAAATATATTAATAAGGTATCAAATCAACAGTCTTTAGTCAGAAGTCCTAAGTCGGATTTTTCTTTTTTATATACTTAAGACTTTCGACTTAGTATTATTAACTTAACACTAGTTGGTATGAAATACCTCTTCCATGTTTTGCCATTGCTTTTTTTGAGCTAAGGCTTCCGGAAGCGGGTTCTGTGTAGGATCGGTTTCTTTCCACCAGCGTTGGGTGGTGGTATCGGCAGCCATTTTGGCCATATCGGCTTTCATATTATTGCCGGCATACTCAAAATAGCTAAACAAAAAGTACTTGCCTTCTATTTTTTGAATATAGATGGAGTAATTACGAATGTTACACTCCTTTATTTTTTTTAACACACCTGGCCATACGTGGGCATGTAATTGTTTATAGTACGCCACCTTTTCGGGCTTTAAGCCGGTTACCATACCAAAACGCTGTACCGGCGGCAATTTAAATGCACTATTCTTTTGCAGCATTAGCTGATTGTGCTGCTTTACGTTACTAACCAGGAGGTAGGCGCAGCAAACAAAAGCAATAACAGAAATTAGCGTAACTGGATTTATTTTGCCAAACATATGCCCTTATCTAAAAATGTAAAACAATACAACCATTATGCCTATCAGCAAAACCGAAAGCACTTTATAATTGCCCAGGCCACTCCAGGCCGCTCCACGTAATGGCTCCCACGGCGATTTCCAATAAAGTGCAGCGCTTTCTTTAGTATGTACAACAGGGTACACGTAGGATAATACAATTTGCATAAACAGGCAGATGACAAAAAGGTAAAAGGCCATCATCATAAAAGGTATGGAGCCTATAGCACTTACAGGGTAAACTTTACCTATTATAAATACCACCACTCCTATTACCGAGCCTATCCACAATGTATACTTTGCAGCTATAGCCGATGCTTTATCCCAAAACACACCCAATAAAAACACACAGGTTATAGGCGGTGCTATATGGGCAATAATATCGTTGAGCCCGTTAAATATACTCTCGTAACTATTAAGCAGGGGCAGCATCAGTAACGATACAATGAGTGCTATCCCTGCGGCTATCTTGCCTATACTCACCAGTTTTTTATCAGTAGCCTCGGGCTTGTATCGTTTGTAAATATCGTAGCTTACAATGGTTGATATAGAGTTTAACGCTCCCGAGATCTGGCTCATTAAGCCCGACAATAACGCGGCCACCAATACCCCTATCAATCCGGGAGGGATAAGCTGGGTGATCATGAGGGTATAAATACCTTTACTGTTCACCACCTCCTTACCGTTAACCACACTTTTCAAGGCCGAAATATCCAAATGCCCGCTTTGGGCCAGTGTATAGGCAAACAGCCCCGGCATCACAAAAATAAAAACAGGCAATATTTTTATAAACCCGCAAAATAGCGGCCCAACCCTTGCATGGTTCACATCCTTTGCACCTAAAACACGCTGTACAATGGTTTGATCGGCACACCAATACCAAATACCTAATACCGGGTAGCCTAAAAACACCGCGTACCAGGGCATCCCGCTGGCATCACCGTGCGGGCGCAGCATAGATAGTTTATTGAGCTGACCACTGTGTTTCAATACTTCAACCATAGGCTCCCAGCCCCCCATTTTGGTATAGGCGGCAATACTCATAATAATGGCACCACCTAAAAGCACCACCGTTTGAATAGATTCTGTTACCACTACAGCGGTTAAACCACCAACTACCGTATATATAGTAGTAATAACAGAGATAATTATAACACTGGTATACATATCTACCCCAAACAAAGTATGTAATACAATACCACCTGCTAATAAAGAGAAAGCAATATGGATCAATACGGCCGATACTACAGATATAATAGCCAGCCAGTCGCGACTGGCACGGTCATAACGTTTCTCCAAAAAATCGGGTAATGTTGATACGCCGGATTTGATATAGAAAGGCGCAAAAAATAGAGCCAGCAATATCAGTGTAAATGCAGCCATCCATTCAAAATCGCCGTTAAGCAAGCCGGTATCAAACCCGCTTTGCGCCAGGCTCACCAAGTGTACGCAAGAAATATTGGTAGCAAACAAAGCCAGCCCTATCATTGGCCAGCGCAGTTTTTTACCTGCCAGAAAGTACTCACCAGCCTCGTTATTATTATTTCTTGTTTTGCGCTGATGCCGTATACCCGACCATAACCCTATGATAAATATCACAGCTATATATAAGGCACTAATTATCAGATCTGGTGTATGTATCATGTATGCCTCCTCTAAATCTCCCCCTAAAGGGGAGACTTTATTAATTAAAATTTTTATTTATAAATCTTCTTTTATGTCTTCATCTACAATGGAGGCATAAGATTTCTTAAAGCCCTCCCTACCGGGGAGGGTTGGGTGGGGCAAGTATTTTCAAATCGCAGCTACTTCCGGGTACCTGTGGGGTTTGGTATACGCCGCCACTAATATTTACCGGGTTTACAAAATGTTTTTGCAGGTGAGGGATATGTTCTAAAAACAAAGCCTCGTGCCCCATGGCTATATGGTTAAATAATACCAGGTGCTGATGCAGCTGGCCCATATCGCCTACATGCGGCACAACGGGTACCCCGTATTTTTTACACAGTAAACTTACAGTGATAAATTCGCTTACTCCCCCTACTCTTACCGCATCTACTTGTATAAATGATGCAGAACCCGTTTGCAGGTAATTTTTAAAGATGATTTTATTGGGCACATGCTCGCCCAAAGCAAGCTTTAATGGAGCTATCGCGTTAGCTAAGGTTTTATGAGCCAGTACATCATCCGGATGGGTGGGTTCTTCTATCCAATACGGGTTCATACTCTTTAGCTTATTGCATATAGATATAGCCTGCGGCAGGTTCCATTGCTGATTGGCATCAAGCATTACCTTTACATTGTTACCGGCAACTTCCCTTACAATATGCGCCCGGCGGATATCCCGCTCGGGGTTAACCGAACCCACTTTTAACTTCATAGCTGTAAAACCTTCGGCCAAAGCTATTTTGCAATTTTCCTTAACTTTCTCATCAGAATAATTGAACCAGCCTATGGAGGTATCATAACCTGGATATCCTGCAGTAAGTATACCTTCGCGCACCGGGCGGCTTGCCTGCTGTGAGGCCAGCATTTTTATAGCCTGATATTCGTTCAACTCATCCTCTAAATAAGAAAGATCGAGCGTGGCAACAATCTGCGCGGGCGATAGATCCAGCAATAATTTCCAAAGCGGAACACCTCGTTTTTTGGCCCAAAGATCGTAACAGGCATTGGTAACCGAAGCAAGCGCCAAATGCACTACCCCTTTATGCGGCCCAAGCCAACGAAATTGCTGATCGTTAGATAAACTCTTAAATAAATCGCCAAAATTGGCCATCGTATCTTCAATATCCCGTCCCTTTATTTTATCAGCATAGTACTGCGCCGCTTTGCAAACCAGGTTGTTACCCTCGCCCAAAGTAAAAGCAAAGCCAACACCTGTGTGGCCGCTATCATCAAATAAACGGGTTACGGCGTAAGAGTAAACCGGATCGGTGTGTATAGCGTCGCTGCCGGCTGCACCATCCAGCTTATAACGAATATCATCAACTTGTATATTTTTGATCATTTTATATAAGGTTGTTTTTTTGCGGGATAGATTGAATGGTTTGATTTACAACCCTGCGATAGCCTAACTCGGCACCACCGGTAACCGGCAAAATACAGCCGGTTACAAAACGGGCCTGGTCTGATATTAAAAACAAACATACATCGGCCACCACATCTCCCTCGGGGCAATAACCCAACGCATGAATATCATCCAGGTAGCTTTCAATAGAGTTGGCATCGGGTTGCTGCTTGCTCCATACCCGCAGCATAGGTGTCCATACACCGGCAGGTGCAACGGCATTAACCCTGATGCCGTAAGGCGCGTAATCTAATGCCATTGATTTGGTTAGCGTATTGATAGCCCCCTTGGTTGCGCTATACGCGGCATGAATTTCCTGCCCGATATCGCCCACAAGACTGCCTGTGTTTAATATATTGCCCCGTGTTTTCTTTAATTCATCAATCCCGAAACGGGTGGTGTTAAAAATGCCTTTCACGTTTACGTTAAAAAGGGCATTCCATTCATCTTCAGTAGTTTCGTGTAGGGCTTTTGAAGGATTACTAATACCGGCGTTGTTATGGATCACATCAATTTTGCCAAAGTAGCTTACCGTTTTAATAATAGCCTGCTGTACATCCGTTGCAGAGGCAACGTCGGCGTTCAGGTACAAGATCTCGTCTGATTGTAATTTCAATCGTGCGGCCTCAATACTCGGCGCCGAGTTAGATATAATACTGAGCTTAGCCCCCGCGGCGCGGTATATTTTAGCGCACTCAAAGCCAATACCTTCGGTGCCGCCGGTTAAAAAAATCACTTTGTTTTTTAGTAGCATATATGTTATAGTTGAAGCCGGCGAAAAAAGAGCACACCATGCTTTAATATTTAAACCTCAAGGCTTTTACCTTATAAAAAAGTTTACAACAGGCGGTTTCGGTTCGCCTGTTGTAAAGTTATAATCAACAAATTTTTCAAAAGCAGGATCAACAGACCCGGTTATATTTGGTTATTATGAATTAACCAAAAGTAAAACCCTGTTTGGTAGTTTATAATAGTTAAAACATTTTTTTTAATGGATTATTCTGCTAAACACAATGATGAATTAGTATTTAGCAGAATAATACTGCGCCCCGTTAACAATTGGGTATAAATGATTGTATTTGCAAATTGTTTTGCCTATAATAGCAGCCTTTATGTGCGATGTTACATTACCTTAAATGTAGTATCCAACTGAAAACCAATTACACCATATATTATTTTTAGATGAGCAACAGCTTTAAAAGACGGCAGGGTTTTGAGGGTGAAAAATTCATCAGCATTCCTCAAAAAGTGCTTCGTGATGCCAAAACACGCGACCCGGAGCTTTTTCACATCTACATTACACATATAGGTTATTTTCCTAAAGCATCGTTCCACTATCGCGAGCGCCGTAAAGGCTGCGAAGACAACATATTAATATATTGCCTGCAAGGCAAAGGCCATTACATTGTTGATAACAAACGTTTTGAAGTACACAGCAATCAGTTTATACTAATACCGGCAACCGATAAATATATACGTTACTGGGCCGATAATGATGATCCCTGGACCATTTATTGGGTGCATTTTACCGGCGATAAGATAGATGAATTTAACAGATCGCTTAATTTAAGCATTACCAGGGGGCCGGTACATATTCCGTTTAATGAAAATGCTATAACTATCTGGCATAATATTTATCAAACGCTGGAAATGGGTTACAGCCTGGAGAACATCAATAGCGCCTGCTTTTGCCTGTACCACATTATAGCTACTTTTTTAATGCCCGAGCGGCACATTCAGCACGATACGGATGATGAAGGCGACATTATCACCAAAACAATCCACAACATGCGCGATAACCTCAACAAAAAACTAAGTGTTGAAGATATGGCCGGCAAACATAATTTATCGGTATCGCATTTTTCTAACCTTTTTCGCAAGGCAACCGGAATGCCACCTATCGACTATTTTATCCACCTTAAAATGCAGAAAGCCTGCCAGCTATTATACGCCAATGGCGATAAAATAAAGGCGGTGGCTGCCCACCTGGGTTACGAAGACCCCTATTATTTCTCGCGCATTTTCAAAAAATATATTGGCTCATCGCCAGAGCAGTACCGCGTTACTGCAAAAAATACCGGGTAATTATTTCAGCAAATTGTCCATTCAATTTAAGATATTGTCTATTTAACATCCGGCGGGATAAGCATATTTTTATCAAATTCAAAATACCCTGTTATTGGGTTTAATAAAAATACCAGCCTAAAATATGATCAATATCTACAAAAGCGTACGCATTTTTGGCGTGCTTTTAGTTATTTCGCTTACAACCCAAGCTCAAACAAAAAAACAACTCACCGCTTACGTAAATCCCTTTATTGGCACAGGCGCTGTAAAAGGCAGCTTATCGGGCAATAATTATCCGGGGGCTACTGTACCATTTGGCATGGTACAACTAAGCCCCGATACACGCGACGAACCCGAGTGGGATGCAGCCTGTGGGTACGATCATAACGATAACTTTATTGCGGGTTTTAGTCACACCCATTTAAGTGGCACGGGCGCGCCCGATCTTTTTGATATACTGTTTATGCCTTACACCGGCGATGAAAAAACCAGGGCGGGTAATGCGCAGCAGGTTGGCAGTGGCTACGGGTCGAGGTTTTCGCATAGTAACGAATCGGCAAGGGCGGGTTATTACCAGGTTAAGCTGGATGATTATAATGTAAATGTAGAACTTACAGCTA
Source organism: Mucilaginibacter cryoferens (assembly GCF_014205845.1). Taxonomy (GTDB): domain Bacteria; phylum Bacteroidota; class Bacteroidia; order Sphingobacteriales; family Sphingobacteriaceae; genus Mucilaginibacter. The sequence continues at coordinate 100,985 of NZ_JACHCR010000002.1, read as the reverse complement.
CAGAGCATGCCGGCTTTCATAAATACACATTCCCCAAAAATGGTAATGCCAAAGTAGTTATCGATCTTAACCATTCGCTTAAAAAACCAAACTTTGGCTGTAAAGTTATTGCAGCCCAGTTTCATATGGTGAATGAGCATACTATTGAAGGTTTTAGGGTGATAACCGGCTGGGCAAAGTTAAGGAAGGTTTATTTTTATGCCGAGTTTAATAAAGCGATCAAAAACAATGATCTGGTAGATGGTGGCAGTCAATACTTTAATCAGGCGCTGTTAAACGGTACCGATCTGCGGGCTGTTCTTGATTTTGATACTTCAGACGGCAGCCCTGTACTGGCCAAAGTAGCCTTATCTACCGTGAGCACTCAAAATGCCAGATTAAACCTGGTAACCGAGATCCCTGGCTGGGATTTTAATAAAACCGTTGCGCAGGCCGATGCCAAATGGGAAAAGGAACTGGAGAAAATAAGAGTTGACGGCACCGAGCAACAAAAGCAAATATTTTACACTGCATTGTACCACACTTTCATCCAACCCAATAATTACGCCGATGTGAACGGAGATTATACAGCTATCGACTATACGGTACACCATAGCAAAGGCGGGTTTTACAGCACTTTCTCTTTGTGGGATACCTATCGCGCAGCGCATCCCCTATATACGCTTGTACAACCCGAACGGAGCGCAGGGTTTGCTAACAGTATGATAAGCCAGTACAAAGCTTATGGTTACCTGCCCATATGGCAATTGTGGGGGCAAGAGAATTACTGTATGATAGGCAACCACGCCATTCCGGTTATTGTTGATGCCGTGCTTAAGGGAACACCGGGCATTGATATTAACCAGGCTTACGAGGCGGTTAAAAACTCGTCGGTTACAGACCATCCCGGTTCGCCGCTTAAGGCCTGGGAAAAATATGGCTATATGCCAGAAAATGTGCAATCGCAATCGGTATCACTTACACTGGAAATGGCATACGACGATTGGTGTGTAGCTCAATTGGCCAAAAAGCTTCATAAAACTGCCGACTACGCACATTTTATACAGCGCTCGCAATATTTCAAAAATCTCTACGATGCGCAAAGCGGCTTTTTTAGGGCTAAAAACACCGATGGCAAATGGCTTTCGCCATTTAACCCGCTACAATACGGAGGTAACGGGGGCAACCCATATACCGAAGGCAATGCCTGGCAATATTATTGGTATGTACCACAGGATGTTAAAGGACTGATAGCCTTAACTGGTGGAGATGATAATTTTACGGCCAAACTCGACACTTTCTTTACCCTCAACAGTAAGCCTGGTGAGGTAAATGGCAATGCGTCGGGCTTTATTGGGCAATATGCACATGGCAACGAGCCAAGTCACCACATATCTTATTTGTATAATTATGCCGGCCAGTCCTGGAAAACACAATTTTATGTAGCCAAAATTTGCAGCGAATTGTATAATACTTCCTCATCTGGCTATGCAGGTAATGAGGACTGCGGACAGATGTCGGCCTGGTATGTTTTTAGCGCCATGGGGTTTTACCCGGTTAACCCGGCCGGTGGTATTTATGTGATAGGGACACCGGTGATGAAAAAATCGGTAATGCAACTCCCCTTAAATAAAACCTTTACGGTGCTGGCACCTAACAGCTCGCCCAAAAACATTTATATTCAGTCGGCGGCGCTTAATGGTAAACCGTTTACGCATACCTATATCACTCAACAAGAAATCATAAACGGAGGCACACTCGAGTTTGTGATGGGCCCAAAGCCCAACCTGCAATGGGGTACCAAACTTACCGACAGGCCCGGCAAGTAAATTTTTATAATGCAAAAGAGCTTACGATATTTTCAAGATCGTAAGCTCTTTAACCAGCCCCGGCGTTCGGATTTTCTAAAACCGGGTGTTCGGGCTTAAATACTATAAAAATTCAAAATACTGACTATCAATACCATACATTAAGCATCCATTTCAAGCAATAAAGCAAAGCGAACACCTAACAAACTAATATTCAACTAAATAAGTGTTCGGCTAAAATACACCCCACTTATATCTCCAAAAAAGCGAACACCTTAATCAACATAGTTTATTCGTCGCTATGCCTTCTGTGTTTATGCTTTTTCTTCTTGCTCAATTTCGACGACTTTTTCTTTTCCGATTTAGAAGTGCTCTTTTTATTCTCCGGTTTCTTTACAGGAACTACCACCGCCGTTTTATCGGCCACATCAACAGAATCCTTGCTTAGTTGCTTTACAGTAAACTCGTTGCCGCTTAAACCATATTGCAGCTGGCGTTTGGCCCCAGTGGGTTTGGCATCTTTACCGGTTCCCTTATAAATTGGAAACTCACGAATCAGCTTACCATCGCGGATATAGAAATTATCATCGCCCCGGTAACCTTTACGCTGGGAGTTATTCAGCTTAGGAAAATCGAGTTTATTAGCCTTGCTATTATCGTTATTAAACTCGTAGGCATAAATATTGGCGCGGCTAATAGTATCCTTTGATTGGGTTTCTATTAGTATTTCGGGGTTGCCATCCAAATCCATATCGGCATTGTAAACATCGATAATCTTGCCATCAAGGTCCCCGGTAGTGGTGGTATACTTTATACCCGATGAATCGGAGTGCAGTATCATAAATGCCCCGGCCTCCTGTGAGCCACGCCCCCAGCTCAATACATCATAACTTTGCCCCGGCGAAACCTCTATCAGCTTATGAAAGCGAAAAGGGCGCATCAGCTCCGGAGCCTTTGCAACCGAAGCTGTAGCTACGGGTTTTGTATTGTTACTGCCGCAGCCTGTAATAGAGACTACGGCAGCTATTAAAAAAGTTATATAATAAAATCTCCTGATCATTATATGTTATATCCTTCTGTTAGTTTTTCAGTACGTCGGGCGTTAGCTCGGTTTTGGTTTTACCTGGGGCAGTTATAAACACTTTAAAGGCTCTGTTACCACCCGCATCCACATATCTTAACGTGAATTTGTGATACCCTTTCAGTAAAGGAGCTACTCCAAATTGCTCATTGTCGCTATGTTTACCCTCATTATCAGTCACCACCTGGTCATCGATCAATAAAACCGAACCGTTGGCCGATAGCGTTGAGAAGCCATAGCTCCCATCAGCATCAATATTAATAAATCCGTTGTAAATTACACCAAACTTACCCTTACTTTCCTTAAAATCTGCGATTTTAAAAGTTTTCGCTATCCCGCTATCACTCGCCAGGCCTATCAGCTGACTTGTACTACCAAAAGTGCCTGTAAATAATTGGTATTTAAGTCCGCTTGTGTTACCTGCATAATTAACGGCTGCAAAAGGTGCTTTATTGTAAACCAACGTGCGGGTAACGTTGCTACGCTTGCCAGATGGAGTTATTACAATGGTTTGTAACTCGCGGTATTGATCAACCGGTACATCATACGTCATCGGGATATGGTATTCCAAATCGGTTTCGCGAGGGGTATAACCGTCAATGCTATAGTAAACTTTTGCACCGTCAACAGGCGATTTAAGGCTTACGCTCAATTGCGAGCCTATCATCACCGTATCTTTAGCGCCAATAGCTACCGGAACGTGATAATTTAGGTTATTTTTATCCAGCCACGCTAAGTGCGATGGTAACCGCTCTTCGCTAAAATCCTTAAAATTTTTGTTTGCCAACGGCGACCAGGCAATTTCTGATAGCGCCATTAATCGCGGCAGCAACATAAATTCTACTTTAGCATCAGTTGCAACATACTCTGTCCATAAGTTAGCCTGTACGCCCATAATGTATTTCTTTTGCTCGGCAGTTAAAGCCTCTGGGGTTGGATCGTAGCTGTAAATTTTCGATAATGGCTCGTTACCGCCAATGCTTAAAGGCTCCTGACTTGGTTTACCCTGACCATGGTCTATATAAAGACCGTGGCTACCGGGGGTCATTATTACGTTATGTTTTTGCTGGGCAGCGGCAATTCCGCCCTCCTCGCCTCTCCAGCTCATTACAGCCGCATTTGGGGCAAGTCCGCCTTCTAAAATCTCGTCCCATCCAATAATGTTACGACCTTTAGAATTTACAAATTTTTCTATCCGTTGGATAAAATAGCTTTGCAATTCGTTCTCATCTTTCAGTTTTAACTTTTTGATGAGCTGCTGGCAAAACGGTGAATTTTTCCAGGCATCCTTAGGGGCCTCATCACCACCAATATGAATGTACTTACTTGGGAACAACGCCATTACCTCGGTTAAAACATCCTGAATAAAAGCGAATGTTTTATCAGAGGGGCAGTAAATATCGCTAAAAACGCCCCAGGTTTCGGCGGCTTTGTAGGTTTTAGAAGGGTCGCAGCTCAATTCCGGATAGGCAGCAAGGGCGGCTTGCGAGTGGCCCGGCATTTCAATTTCCGGTATAATGTTGATATATCTTTCTGCAGCATATTTCACTACATCACGAATCTGATCCTGGGTGTAAAAGCCTCCGTAAGGAGTACCATCAAATTGTTGCGGCGTTTTATCGCGGTAGCCACCAATAAGGGTTTGCGCGCGCATGCTGCTAATTTGGGTAAGTTTTGGATATTTTTTTATCTCAATACGCCAGCCCTGGTCTTCGGTTAGATGCCAGTGAAAATTGTTTAGCTTATAAGCGGCCAGCAGATCGATATATTTTTTAACCATTTGCACCGAGAAAAAATGGCGGCCAACATCAAGCATAGCGCCACGGTAGCCAAAACGGGGATAATCTTCTACCTGTACACAAGGCAGTTTAGCGGTAGCAGCCCTATCGGCGGGAAACAACTGAATAAGGGTTTGCACACCATAAAACAAACCAGCTCCTTTACCGGCAACGGTAATTTGTTGTGGGGTAATGGTTAAGCGATACCCCTCGGCAGGCAAATTATCGGTACCGGCAGATGTTAGGGTAATTACGTTTGAAAGAGTACCAGCGCTTTTTAATTTGATGGCTTTATTATAAGCCTGGTTATTAGCCAAATATTCCTTAAAAAACACCACGGCTTTGTTTGATGGCGTATCGGCCTGAATAGTAGTTTCCTGGCTTAATATAAATTCGCCGGGGGCCTTTTTTAGTGATACCGGTGCAGGGATGATACCGGCATAAGGATTAGTATCCTGGGCATTAACAACAATAGTAAATGATGTAAGCAGCGCAAACAACATCAGGGAAGCTTTTTTCAACATAGTTTAGTTTAAAGTTGGTACTAAGTTGTGAATATAGAACTTTTTAAAAAAATATAAGAAGTTTTTGTTTGTAACAAACATGGTAGATAGTATGACGCAGAAACCCGTGCGCATTGCCAGCCGCCCCATTCGGCAAATTACTACCTATACACATTTTTTAGATTTTTAATATTCTCCAAAAGCTGTAGCTGTTGTGCAAGAAGTGAAACAGTAAAATACATTACCTATCTAATAACCAACAAATTACTAATTATCATAATTTACAAAGCGCAACAAAACCGCAACAGCAAGGGAAAAAAGAGTAAGGTATCCAAAGTCAAAATTTTCGGCCTCTCGCCAAAAATGGGATGTTTACAAACGGTAACTTCCGCAGAAAAAAACATTTCAAGTGCAACAAAAAAGCCGCCTGTAAAACAGATGGCTCTCTAATATGTTATTCAAACCCTCTCCCTTCAGGGGAGGGTTTGGGTGGGGCTTACGCCGTTACTACATGCTCTTTTGCTGCCAGGTAACGCTCGGCATCAATAGCGGCCATACAGCCTGTGCCTGCTGCTGTAACAGCCTGGCGGTAGATGTGATCCTGCGCGTCGCCGCAGCAAAACACACCTTCTACATTGGTTTCTGTTGATCCGGGACGGGTGATGATATATCCGGTCTCGTCCATATTTAACCAGCCTTTAAAAATATCGGTGTTGGGGTGATGGCCTATCGCTACAAAAAACCCGGTAACATCAAGATCAGTTTCTACATTGGTTTCGTTGTTGATCACTTTAACAGCGTTAACACTTTGGCCATCGCCCAAAATCTCTTTGGTTTCGGTATTGTAAAGGATCTCGATATTTGGGGTATTCTTTACGCGATGAACCATAGCTTTTGATGCACGGAACTCATCGCGACGAACAATCATATAAACCTTACGGCACAATTTGGCAAGATAAGTAGCTTCTTCGGCAGCGGTATCGCCGGCGCCAACAATAGCTACATCCTGGCCTTTAAAAAAAAAGCCATCGCAAACAGCACAGGCAGAAACGCCAAAGCCGCTATATTTTTGCTCTGATGGTAAACCCAGCCATTTTGCCGAAGCACCTGTTGAAATGATAACGGTATCGGCCAAAATGGTTTTTACTTCATCAACTACTACTCTGTGCGGCAAACTGGTAAAATCAACCGAACTTACGTAACCAAAACGAATCTCAGTACCCAGGCGTTCGGCCTGTTTCCTGAAATCTTCCATCATTTCGGGGCCCATGATCCCTTCGGGATAGCCGGGGAAATTTTCTACATCAGTAGTTTGTGTAAGTTGCCCTCCGGCTAATAAACCGGTGTACATAACCGGTTTAAGATCGGCCCTTGAGGCATATATAGCAGCAGTATATCCTGCCGGACCTGAACCAATGATCAGGCATTTTACGTGTTCTAATTCTTCAGACATTTGTTATAAATGAAGCACAAATCTATGAAAAAAGTCAAAAGAATGGGTCAACCAAGCGTAACTATTTACTGGCTTACACCTCTTTAAAAATTACATTCTGGCAGAAAACTAAACTACAATTCTAAGAAGTGCTGTAACTTCTTTTAAACAATTTGAACATAAGCAATTGAGCTAAGGTATTTTTGATACTAATTATATGTAAACACCTCATTTTTGGGATATGATATAGTGATCCTTCCGTTCTTATCAACATTAATATCTAATTCAAACGGAATATACTGTTGCTTTTGTGAACTATTCTCCTCGTTGAGGTTCGGAATAGGTTTAGAAGTAAGCAAAAACACTTTGGTGGCATCAGTACGCAAATTAGGGGACCAATCAGGCGCAGCAACTAACTGGCTTATTATTGCGCTATCAATTTCCTTATCTGCAGATTTTAAAATTGAAGGGTTTACGAGTTTTCCTTTCCTCGTCAAGTTAAACGCAAATTGGCTATGTAATTTGCCATGTTTGCTAAACTTTGTATTTGCCAACCTGGAATTTACAAATGCCAACAAATCGTATTTAGCCTTACTATCATCACTGCCAAATCTAAATTTATCATTATTCATAAAAGAGATAGTTTTAACAAGTACACCATTTTTAAAAATATCCGTTCTTAAAGTGTCGCCTTCATACGATAGAATATCCCAGCCCCCTTCTCTTACATTGTTAATAATAGTCCCTTGTATTAACACTTTGCCGGTATCAAAGCTATAAGTTTGGTATAGCCCATTTTCGATATCATTTTCATAAGTGGTGACGGAAGTAATTTTACCCCTGGTATATTTTTTCCAAATCCCGTTTTTTTTACCGTTTAAGTAAACTCCTTCCTCATCTATAAAATTCCCACCCAAATCAACAGCAGATTCTTTTATGGCAGGGTTTTGATTGTAAATAACATGCTTGCTATAAGGTATAAGCTTATAAAATATAAACTTACCATGTTGTATACTTAAATGCTCATCTTTAAAAGTACCAGAGACCATTATTGAATCTTGCATATTATACTGATACATCGCCCAGCCAGAATCCGTTTCAAGTTTTTTATATAATACATAAGATACCGCCTTCGCGGGATTTGAAGCATACGTTCCATTTGCCGTTAGATAAGTTTTATAAAACTGAGCTTTTGAATGCAATGCAGAAATTATTAAAAAAAAAGAAAGGAAATATTTCATAATCTTATATAGCTACCATCATTTACCCGTATTAGCCTTCAAAACCCGCATCACATTACCACCTAAAATTTTATCAATATCCTTTTCGCTATAGTTAAGCTTCAACAATTCTTCGGTTATCTTAGGGTAGTCACTCACGCTATCAAGCCCAAGGGGATACGATTCGGCACCATCAAAGTCTGATCCAATGCCTACGTAGTCAACCCCAATCAGTTTCACAATATAATCTATATGATGAATAAGCAAGCTCAGCGGAGGCCTGATTTTATCCGACTCTGCCTTATACAGCACATTAAGCCTGATATTGGCCAAGTCGCCGTCATTATAAATTTTGGTAAGCGAATCCAGCTCAGCTTTATGCTGATGTAAAAACACAGCTACTTTTGATGAGTAGCTACTATCTACAAACCCGCTGTAAAAATTAACACAAACTACTCCCCCATTTTTGGCAAGGGCTTTAAGTTGGTCGTCTTTTAAATTACGCCTGTTGGGGTCTATGCTCCAGGCGCAGCTATGCGATGCTATTACAGGCTTGGTGGTAGTAGCCAGCACATCGTAAAAAGTGCGCTCGCCTACGTGCGATACATCAACCATAACGCCCAATTGATTCAGGTGCTTTACTATCTGCTTACCATAATCTGTCAATCCTAAAAATTTAAGACTGCCTTTTTGGGTCACCTCATCGCGGGCCGAGGTTGCCCATGAGGTGCTGTTGTTCCAGGTGAGGGTTAAATAATTCATGCCCCGTTTGGCCAGGCTGTCAATATAATCCATCCGGTCTTCAATCATGTGGCCGCCCTCCACACCTATCAGCGCTGCCAACTTTTTTTGATCAACCGCTTTTTTTAATTCGGCGCTGTTGTGTACCAAAGTTATTTTATCGGGATAACGTTTAATAAGGGCATATAACGAATCTATCTCGCGGTTTGCGAAAGCAAAGGCGGTACCCTTACCATAGTTTTCTCCACACCAGATAGAAAATATCTGAGCATCCAAACCGCCTTCTTTGGCGCGTACCAGATCGAAGTTACCCTCGGTTTGCCGTTTGCCTAAATCAAATTTAGTGATCAGCTCGTTAGATAACACATCGTTATGGGTATCTATCAAAATGGCTTTCTGATGAATCTGTTAAGCGTTTTGCGCAGATAGCTTTAGTGAAAACAGCGATAAAAGGAGTAGCAGTTTTTTCATGCATCAAGATATAAATTTTAAGGTCGGTTTTTTATATTTTTTTTGAGCTTGCAGTTCGTGGGTAATATAGTTGCGGCTTTCAGCTGCCTTACTCGCGAGTTACGCTACGCTAATCCCGCGAGAGTTAAAGTTTAAGCTTTATTCGTTAACAGACCAATAGTACTGTGCACAAAGATTTGCAATTTGCTTTCTTTATTTGAACTACTGATATTTGTAATAGCCCGGGGTTATATGGCTGCTTTTCTCATCATCAAAACGTAAACAATGGCAAATCTCACCTATATTTCGCCTTCTTTTATTGTTTCAAACATAAAAGACTCGGTATCATTTTATATAAATAAACTTGGATTTGAAGTACGGTATATTGCCCCCGACGATAACCCGTTTTTTGCCATTGTGGGCCGCGAGCATATCTCCATTATGTTGAAGGCTATTGCCGATGACATAAAACCGATACCCAATAATACCCGGCATCCATGGGCCCGATTGGATGCATTTATTTACGCTGCAGAACCGGATGCCTTATTTGAGGAATACAGTGCTGGTGGTTTAACATTTCACCAATCCCTCCGGGACGATGACGACGGGCTGCGCGGTTTTGAAGTAGCTGATGCCGATGGTTATATTTTGTTTTTTGGACGGCCTAAAACATAACAACCTACCGATTACAAATAAATATTCCAAATAAAAACCACTCCCAACTTGTATATAGCTTACTAATTCAGGGATATTTTCCTCGAGCTTATCACTCGTAGAGAATATGATTGCTGCTTTTAGTCGATCTTTATTATTGTTGTACGTAAGCTGAAAGCTTACTCCAGGTTTACCCACGAGTTACGCTACGCTAACCTAGCGGGAGGCAGATTGACAGCGTACTTTTTTGACTTTTTAATTTTGAATTTTGACTTCAAAGCTAAGTTTGTATCACTCCCACATTAAATGCTTTTTCTATCGGCGCATGGTTAGCCGCTTCAATCCCGATAGATATCACCTTACGGGTTTCCAGCGGATCTATAATACCATCAACCCAAAGCCTTGCGGCTGCATAGTATGGAGTGGTTTGGCTATTATACCTGTCGGTAGTTTGCTTTAGCAGTTCCTGCTCTTTTACCGCATCTACTTCTTCGCCTTTGGCTTTTAACCCGGCCGACTGCATTTGTACCAATACCTTTGCCGCCTGCGCGCCACCCATAACGGCTATTTTGGCCGATGGCCAGGCATAAATTAACCTTGGGTCGTAAGCTTTACCGCACATGGCATAGTTGCCAGCACCGTATGAGTTGCCTATTACAATGGTAAATTTAGGCACAACCGAATTGGCTACCGCGTTTACCATTTTGGCGCCGTCTTTAATAATACCCCCCTGTTCGCTGCGGCTACCTACCATAAAGCCGGTTACATCCTGCAAAAACACCAGCGGAATTTTCTTTTGGTTACAGTTCATAATAAAGCGGGTTGCTTTATCGGCCGAATCAGAGTATATAACGCCCCCAAACTGCATCTCGCCTTTTTTAGATTTGATAACTTTGCGCTGGTTGGCTACTATACCCACCGCCCAGCCATCAATCCTGCCCAGGCCACAGATGATGGATTGGCCATAACCCTCTTTGTATTCCTCCAAAGCAGAATCGTCTAATAACCTGAGGATGATCTCGCGCATGTCGTAAGCCTTCTCGCGGTTATCGGGTAAAATACCGTAAATATCTTTGGGATCTAATTTAGGAGTAACGGGTTTTATCCTGTCGAACCCGGCCTTATTATAGTCGCCCGTCATGCTCATGATGTTGCGGATAGAATCTAAACAAGCCTGATCATTAGGTTGTTTATAATCTGTAACGCCAGATATTTCGCAATGGGTGGTAGCGCCACCCAGGGTTTCGTTATCCACATCTTCGCCAATGGCCGATTTTACCAGGTATGATCCCGCCAGGAAAACCGATCCTGTTCCTTCCACAATCATAGCCTCATCGCTCATAATAGGCAAATAAGCGCCACCTGCCACACACGATCCCATGATGGCCGAGATCTGTACAATACCCATGCTGCTCATCATGGCGTTGTTGCGAAAGATGCGGCCAAAATGTTCTTTATCGGGAAATATCTCGTCCTGCAAAGGCAGATATACCCCGGCCGAATCTACCAGGTAAATAATAGGCAGACGATTTTCCATCGCTATCTCCTGGGCGCGCAGGTTCTTTTTAGCCGTTATGGGGAACCATGCGCCGGCCTTTACGGTGGCATCGTTGGCAACAACTACACATTGCCTGCCAGATACATAACCTATACCGCAAACAACCCCGCCCGATGGGCAGCCGCCGTGCTCGGCATACATGCCATCGGCAGTAAAAGCACCAATCTCTAACCAGGGCTTATCCTTATCTACCAAATAAGCCACCCGTTCGCGGGCCAGCATTTTGCCTTTTTCTTTTTGCTTTGCCGCAGCCTTTTCGCCGCCACCCAGGTATACTTTTTTTAGCCGGGTATTAAGCTCATAAACAAGCTGTTTGTTTATATCTTCATTTATATTGAATGCCAGATCCATAATTGGTTTATATAGGAAACGTAATTTAGGGATAATTACTTTGGCAAAGCTAATTTTTAGTTTGCAGTTTTCTGTTGGCAGCTTAAATTTTAATCGGCAGGTTGCTGGTGCTTCTACCTGTAATATATAGCATCTGTTAATAAATCTCACGTAATCCAAAGTAATAATGCTAAAAATCAATCCATTAGCTTTAGGCTTTATCCATTCTACTTTTAGCTAAATATAATACAGTAGCAATACGTTTTAATTAACGTAAAAACACGTATACGTATTAACCTCAAACAATATAGCTTTACCAAACAAATACTTAGCCTCCTTTATTATGACAATGATTCAGCAAACCAAACACTACGGCTGGACCCCCGACCTGCCCGATCACCGCGATTTAAGATATTCGATAGTTAGTCCACTGGCTTTAGCCGTTGCTTTACCGCCATTGGTAGATTTACGACCACAATGCCCCCCGGTTTATGACCAGGGACAGCTGGGCTCATGCACAGCCAACGCCATAGGCGGCGCATTTCAGTTTGAGCTTATGAGGCAGAAACTGGCTGTATTTAACCCTTCGCGCCTGTTTATTTATTATAACGAACGCGCATTGGAAGGCCATGTAAGCCAGGATAGCGGCGCACAGCTGCGCGATGGTGTAAAAACGGTGTCAACCCTGGGTGTTTGCGACGAAACCCTTTGGCCTTATGATATTACCAAATTTGCCAAAAAACCTACCAAAACTTTATATACAGCAGCTAAGAAAAATCTTGCTATACAGTATACCAGGCTAAACAACATGAACATCAACGAGTTAAAATCGTGCCTGGCATCCGGCAATCCCTTTGTTTTTGGTTTTACCGTTTACCAAAGCTTTGAAAGCAGTGCTGTTGCCCAAAGCGGGGTACTCAATATGCCCGCAAAAACAGAAAGCGTTTTAGGTGGCCATGCCGTTATGGCTGCCGGTTACGACGATAGCAAAAACGCTTTCATTATCCGCAACAGCTGGGGTAGCGCCTGGGGTTTACAAGGTTATTTTTATATGCCATACGATTATATTACCAGCACCGACCTTGCCGACGATTTTTGGACCATTAGCCAGGTTAATTAGTTTAGGGAGTAAGGTTTTTTGTAGTAGCAAGGAATAAGGACCTTGGGACGATTGAACGTTCGGATGTTTGGATATTCGGACGTTCAGTCTTTTCAACAAAAGGGGCAAGTTTACGAGTGGATTCAAAGAGAAACATGATTGTTGCATATCTGATCCCAGGGATCTCATTTTTTGACACCATCCGGAAATAAAAGGAGGCGATTGCTATCAATCGCCTTTTTATATATCGTAGTTAAAAGATCTCCTTGTCCGATAGTCCGAACATCCAAAAAACCTTACTCCCAAAATCCTTATTCCTTGCTCCAAAAATCCTTCCTCCTAAAATCTGTCTTTAAACCACACTTCGGCCGGGGTGGCGTTGAAGCCGTCCATCAGGCTTACCAGTTCTATGGGGTCGCCGGAGGTTATTACCAGCTCGCGGTTGGTGGGTTTCAAAAATTTTTGGTCTACCATTACATCCAGTTGTTTCAATAAAGAATCGTAATAGCCACCGGTATTTAGTAAACCTATTGGGTGGGTATGTAAACCTAATTGCAACCAGGTGAGTACTTCAAAAAACTCTTCGAGGGTACCCAGTCCGCCGGGCAGGGTTATAATGCCATCGCACAGATCGCTCATCATTTGCTTGCGCTGGTGCATGTTTTGTACAATGTGCAGCTGGGTTAAACCGGTGTGGCCAACTTCTTTATCCAGCAAAAACTGAGGGATCACCCCTATTGCTTTACCTCCTCTGCTTAAAACAGCATCAGCAATAAGCCCCATTACGCCAACTTTACCACCGCCGTAAACCAGGGTTATCTCCCGGCTTACCATTACTTCTGCCAATTGTTCAATAGCCTGTTTCAATAAAGGATCGCCATTAAAGTTGGCACCACAGAATACGCAGATAGCTTTCATACCGCAAATATAATTTTACAGGTAATCATTTCGCAGCAAAAACCGATATTATTATCCATTAAGTTAACCGGTTTATCCATTTAAAAGGTATTATTGTAGATATACATTTATCCTAACCTTTTAAACCAAATGCCATATGAAAAAAGCCTTATTCCTGACTGTCGTACTAGCTGCAACCGGCCTCACCTCTTTCGCTCAAAACGTTGTAAATCCCCAGGTAGAAGTTACAGAAAGTGCAGCCAGCATTATAACCAAAATTGAAACCGATAAGCAATATACTATTGTAAGTTTAGACCAGTATGCCACCACCGATAATGCCTGGCTCATATTGAATAAGGAAATCTATATTCAAACCGATGTTGACAATAAGCACTATGACTATGTAAAATCTGAAAACGTTGCCGTAGCACCCGAAACCCGGTATATTTTTAAAAAAGCAGGAGATAAACTATCGTTTAAGATATATTTTAAAAAGATACCTGCCAATACAAAAAGCATCGACATTATTGAACGCGCCGGCAAAAGAACCGATGGCGTAACATTTTTAAATTTCTACAACGTAGATCTTATACACTCATCGCCCGGAGAACAGCGTGTAAAGGTAACAGATGTTGTGTTACTGCCTCCCCCACCGGTTAATGGACCCGGACAATCTTTAAACGGCGCTAATGACATGGCAAGTGCCATGAGCTCGGTAGTACCCATGTATGCTTCTATGGCCAAAAGTATTCTGGATGCGCAATTGGCGTACTATCAGCAGCCTGGTAAAATAGCAGAGATCGCTAAACTGAACAAAAAATATTACGATGCGCTTTTAAAAGAAGGTTTTGCAATGGACCAGGCCATAAAAATAATAACCTCCAATAGCCTAATTCCAAAGTCAACATCAGTTAACGGGCAATAAAACACCTATAAAAATAAAAGCCTGTTAGGTTAAAAGTAAAAAACTTGTAACCTAACAGGCTTTGTTATACTTTATCTGTTTAAACCACTCACCTACTCCACCTAAAACTACCTGCTTGTTGTATAGTTAGGCGCTTCTTTAGTTATTGTAATATCGTGTGGATGGCTTTCGCGCATACCGGCCGCTGTGATGCGTACAAATTTGGCACGTTGCAAATCTTCAATATTGGCGGCACCGCAGTAGTGCATACCGGCACGTAAACCTCCTATGTATTGAAAAATAACTTCGGCCATGTTACCTTTAAATGGTACCCGGCCAACGATGCCTTCTGGTACCAGTTTGGTAACTACATCTGTTTCGTCCTGAAAATAGCGATCCTTAGATCCTTTTGCCATCGCTTCAACCGAACCCATACCTCGGTAAGATTTAAATTTACGGCCTTCGTATATAATGGTTTCGCCCGGAGACTCTTCTACACCTGCAAACAGCGAGCCTGCCATAATGGTGCTTGCGCCGGCTGCTATAGCCTTTACAATATCACCTGTTTGTTTAATACCTCCATCGGCAATAACCGGGATACCACGGCCTTCTAACGCCTTGGCACACTCGTAAACTGCGTATAACTGCGGTACACCAACACCTGCTATAATACGGGTTGTACAGATAGAACCCGGACCAATACCTACTTTAACCGCATCGGCTCCGGCATCGGCCAGGGCAATGGCGGCATCGGCAGTAGCAATATTACCGGCAATAACCTGTAATTGCGGATGCAGGCTTTTAACGGCCTTTACCATGTCAATAACTCCTTTTGAGTGACCGTGAGCTGTATCAACCACAACCACGTCAACACCGGCATTGTATAATGCGGTAACGCGGTCGATGTTATCGGCGGCAACACCAACGGCGGCACCTACGCGTAAACGACCGAAAGAGTCTTTACAAGCATTAGGGAAGTTTTTAACCTTCTGAATATCTTTATAAGTAATTAACCCTACCAGCTTGCCATCTTTATTTACAACAGGCAATTTTTCTATTTTATTACCTTGCAGTATAGCGGTAGCTTCGGTTAGTGTAGTACCTTCAGGAGCGATGATCAAATTAGTTTTGGTCATTACCTCGCTAACAGGTACTGTCATATCTTTTTGAAAGCGCAGGTCGCGGTTGGTGATAATACCTTTTAACTTATGTTCCGCATCTATTATCGGGATGCCACCAATGCTGTACTCCTTCATAATTTGGAAAGCATCTGCAAGCAGGGCGTTTTCCATCAGCGTAACAGGGTCCTGGATCATGCCGCTTTCAGAACGCTTAACTTTGCGCACTTCATCGGCCTGGGCCTGTATCGTCATGTTTTTATGCAAAATACCAATACCACCAGCCTGGGCAATGGCAATAGCCAAACCAGATTCGGTGACGGTATCCATAGCTGCGGATATGATAGGAATGTTTAAGCGGATATTTTTTGTTAACAAAGTACTTGTGTTAACATCGCGCGGTAATACTTCTGAATAAGCGGGGAGTAGTAAAACGTCGTCGTAAGTTAATCCTTCGGCAACAAATTTAGATGGGTCTAACTGCATAGCAAATAATTATTTTGGAGTTATTATTTGCCGGGCAAAGGTAATAAATTATTTGAGATTTCGAATGTTCGATTCCGAAATTATTTAAAAATTGCCTTACTGTGATAATTGGAGAAAGTTCGGATTTCGGATGTTCAATTTCGGATTTAGAAATAAAAATCCAAAGTCTCAATTCCGAAATCCGAAATCAAAAATTAATATTTCCCTACAATCACTTTATAAAACTCATCAAAGTTTAAATACTGATTGGCCAATTCCTGCAACCTTGCAGCGCCTACACTTTTTACCGTAGCAGCATACCTGTCGTAATAATCATAATCTAAACCAGCAAAATAGATGCTTTTAAACTTATCGGCATGCGAGAAAACGTTCTCCAGGCTGCCTAACAGCGAGCCCAGCATGTAGTTACGCACCAGCGATAGCTCTTCATCTGGTATCAGTTCTGTTTTAAGGATATTGATCTCCTTTTCAACTTCGGCCAGGGCGGCTTTACAAACATCAGCCCCTACTTCGGTAGCTATAGAGAACGAACCACCTTGCTTAAATGAGCCTAAGCCCGAGCCTATACCATAGGTATAACCTTTATCCTCGCGAATATTAGCCATCAGCCTCGATCCGAAATATCCGCCCAGAACAGTGTTTAAAACCTGTAATGGCTGAAAATCGGGATGGTTACGGTTTACTATTGGCCTGCCTATCCTAATGGCCGATTGTAGTGCATCTGCCTTTTCGGTTAAATAAAACAATTCTTTAGCTGGTACAATTTCTGGCTGGGTAATATCGGCAGGGGTATTGCCGTTAGTCCAGTTTTTATCAAAGGTATCGTTGATAAGTGTTAATGTTCCCGGTTCTATTTTACCGGCAATTACAATGGTACAATTTGATGGCTGGTATTGCTCCCTGTAGTGAGCAATTAGCTCATCGCGCTGCAAAGCCTTGTAATTATCAAAGCTTGCTCCAACGCCATAAATGGTATCGCCATATATAGCCTTGTTAAAATTACGGCGACCAACTATATCGTTCTTTTGCAAACTAACCTGCAATTTTTGCTGTTGGTTACGCTTAAACGTTTCGAGTTCCTTTTCGGGGAAGGTAGAATTGGTTAAAATATCAACAATAACGGGCAGCGTATGGTGCAGGTGTTTGTTTAGGCTGTACAGGGTTACCTGCGAGTACTCGTACCCGTAGTCCACTTGCAAAAAAGCGCCATAAAAATCTACCTTATCGGCAATTTGGGCGGCCGTTAAAGTAGTGGTACCCTCGGTAAGCATGGTATTAACCGCCATGTTTAACAGTGGCTTATTAACGTTAAAACGCAGATTACAAAAAATCCACTCTATACGTACCAACTCCTGGTCGCCGGAGTTAAAGCAATAAATATTGCAACCGTTATCCAGCTTTTTATGCTCGGGCCTTATCAGCGTTATATTATCTATAGCCTTAAAATCGGGGGCTAATGTTCTGTCTATTGTGGTCATTGGTGCTCAGAATTTACAGGATTCAATAATTTTCAGAATCCTGTCCATTTACTTTTGATTCTGTTAATTCTCTAATTCTGAAAACGCTGATTCAGACATTATCTCTGCTTGCTCGGCAAGATAAATCAGTGTTGACGAATTATCTTTTCTGAATATCTTGTTGGCAGCTTGTTTTATCTGCGCAGCAGTAACTGCCAGGTATTTGGCGGTTTCCTGGTTTAGCAGGTCGGCATCGCCCAAAAGCTCAAACGAGGCCAGGTTCATGGCTTTATCCAGCAACGACATTTCGGAAAACACCATGGTAGATTCGGTTTTGTTTTGTACCTTGGTAAGCTCATCGGCCGGAATTTCGGTATCTTTTACTTTTTCCAACTCTTCCCAAAGGGCAGCTTCGGCTTGTTCAATGCTGATGTTTTCCAGCGGCTTACCCTCCAACACAAACATACCCTTATCCAGGCTGCTGGTAATATAGGCATGCACTTCGCTAAAAATCTGTTTATCCTGCACCAAACTGCGGTAAAGGCGTGATGAATGACCGCGCGAAAGAATATCGCTCAATAACTCAACCGGGTAATAATCGTCATCCAGGCGGGCTCCCATCTGGAAAGCGATATATACATCATTCAAGGGCACTTTGGCGGTTACTGTTTCGCGGCGCTCTTCGTGTTGCTCGGGCTCCTGTGGCAAGTTACGGGTGTATTTTTCACCTGCCGGGATAGATCCAAACCATTTTTCGGAGAGTTGTTTTACTTCTTCGGTAGTGATATTACCGCCTACTACCATAATGGCATTTTGCGGATTGTAGTGCTTTTTAAAGAACGCCTTTACATCCTCAATTTTAGCATCCTCAATATGCTTAATAGTTTTACCTATGGTTGCCCAACGGTACGAATGCTCCTTATAAACCAGCGGGCGCAGTTTTAACCAAACATCGCCGTAAGGCTGGTTAAGGTAACGCTGCTTAAACTCCTCTATTACCACGTTGCGCTGCACCTCCAGACTTTTCTCGCTAAAGGCAAGACTTAGCATACGATCACTTTCGAGCCAAAAGGCGGTCTCTATATTGGCCGACGGCAGGGTGATGTAATAGTTGGTGATATCGTTGCTGGTAAAAGCATTGTTTTCGCCGCCTACCCTTTGCAGAGGTTCATCATAGCTTGGGATATTTACAGAGCCACCAAACATCAGGTGCTCAAATAAGTGGGCAAAGCCGGTTTGCCCGGGGTCTTCGTCACGTGCGCCAACATCGTATAGAATGTTGAGCACTGCCATAGGCGTAGTATTATCTTCGTGAACAATAACCCTAAGGCCATTATCCAGTGTAAATCGGTTGAATTTAACCATGAATAGTTACGTTTAAACAAAGCAAATGTAAAACTTTTGCCGACAATGGGCGGAAAGATGCAAGAATCAAGAGTTAAGAATCAAGAAAATAAAAAAATTCCTTATTAACTTTAACTATGACGCAGGCAGAACTCATTGGGCAAATAGCCAATACCATTGGCAAATTAAAGGTGCTTGAACTGAGCCGGATATTGAAGGAGCAACAATTTGCACTGCGCGATTTAATAGATATTACATTTCACACCAATAAAGCTGTCGCTTTCCGCGCGGCCTGGTTACTGGAAAATGTATTTTTAAAAGATGCGGAAAGTTATCTGCCAGACCTATACTACATGATCTCGCGGTTTAAAGAAGTAAAACACCAGGGTTGCATGCGGCATTA
The DNA here is from genome assembly GCF_014205845.1 of Mucilaginibacter cryoferens. Taxonomy (GTDB): domain Bacteria; phylum Bacteroidota; class Bacteroidia; order Sphingobacteriales; family Sphingobacteriaceae; genus Mucilaginibacter. The sequence goes on along the minus strand of NZ_JACHCR010000002.1, from coordinate 81,743 downwards.
TGCAAAAATAACAATGCACATAACAGATGCCAAAGCACTATCATCCATACAGCTAAAACTGAAAGAAATTAATTTGGAACCGGTTGTTGAACAATTGTTTGATTGGATGATAAACCCCGGTACTAAGGTTGCAGTGAAGATATTTGCAGGCTATGCACTGTTTAATCTTAAAGACACCTTTCCCTGGGTAAAAGAAGAACTTGGCAACCAGATGCAGTTTTTAATGCGTAATGGCAGCGCAGCGATACAATCGGGAGGGAAGAAGATATTGAAAGAATTGTAAATTGAAAAAAGATATGCAGATTTCAGATGTGCAAATGATTTAAAAACGATGTGCAGATTTCAAATGATGAAATAAACCATTATCAAATCAATCATCTGCACATCTGAAATTTAAAATCTGCACATCTAAATAAACTACGCGTCTGGCTTATCTTCCCTGTGCAAATGATGGCTTACCTGGCCATGGTGCAGCTTGGCCACAATAGCCGATGAGCTATTATCTGCATAAGCGCCGTAGGCGTTTATTAAAATACCTTTCAACTTATACCTGGTTGATGATACGGCATAAATTATGGAGGTATCATCGGGGTTACTGGCACCTTCAAACCTATAAAATTCGTCAATTTCAAAGTCATCGCCACCCATATGAATGCCTTGTTTGTTATCGTTTATAGTATCGCCATCTAAGGTAAGATTGGCCGTGTATCCCCTTTTTAAAAGGTCGTTGGTGGCATCCACTAAAGTTTCATAATTTTTCATGGTGATGATGTTTTGTTTGAGGTATTAACAGCTCATCGCTGCCTGCATTTATATAACCAACTACCCATGATGTTGTTTGGATTTTAATTTGATTATTGAACAAAACGTCCGGGCGCTTATTGGCACCCGGACGTTTTCAGTTTACTACTTCAAGCCGTCCCGTTTGGAGAGGCTTGAGCTTAGGCTTTTACTGCGCCTTAGCCAACCAAAGCGAAGCATTTAAATGCAAAGCTGGATGTGAAGTGTAACCAGATGGTGCATCGCCAGACCAGCCATTGAACAGGCTATCGTTAGGATCTCCGGTGCCGTCATCAGCGTCGGAGCTATCCCCTATCCAAACTATGCGACCTGTGCCGTAAGTGGCCAACAAAGCCATAGCATTTGCCGTGCCGCCGTTGGTAGCGCTGTTACGCCAGAACAAGCCCTGCACACTTGAATTATTGGCCGGGAACAAGGTAGCCGTAGAACCATCATAAAAAGCCAGTTTAGAAGCTGTACCTGCCGCACCGTTCAATACAATCTGCGCGTTGGTATTTGTGCCGGTGTAAACATTGGTTGATGGACTTTCGTTGATATCAACATAATTGATATTGAAACCGAAAGGGTTATTATTGTTGATACCGTTGTTGGTCATCAGATCGTTCCACACACGCGGCGAATCGTAACCATCGCCATCCCTGTCTGATGGGTTATAGCCGTTTGCATCGGTACCCGCTGTTGTGGCAGCGGTATGGTCGGCAATCATAAACAGGCCACCACCGTTGGCTACAAAATTTATCAACGCTGTTTTTTCGGCCGCAGTAAATAAGCGGTTAGGTTCAACTACCACAAATACATCGTAGTTGCTCAGATCCTGCGCGGCAGATGTACCATAAGTAATGGTCGATCCGCTTGGCAACGACTCTACCAACTCGCCACGCTTAACCAGTTCAATGGCCCACGACGAAAGGGCACCTCTCCAATAAGTTTCGGCAGTGGTTGAGGTAATACCGGTGTAAGATGGGGTTGGTATACGTTGTGCTTTAGTTTCTACAGTAGTACCACCGGTGTAGATCGGTACATTTTCGGTACCATCGGCATCAATCTGCCAATCGGCGCTGCCAGCGTTTTCGAGGTGACTGGCATCAAACAGGAATTTTTTACCTGTTAATACGGTACCGCCACCACCGGTTCCGCCGCCTGTACCCGCGTTATCGTTAATGGTGATATCGTCGATATCAATACGGTTGGTGCCGCCGCTTAGCTTACGAATTTCGAGGCGGGCAGTTCCGGTTACACCTGTGATGGTAAAAGTTGATAAGGTTAAGGTTGAAGTAGTAGTTATAGTTGATCCTGCCTGTGTCCAGCTGGTGCCGCCGTCTACAGAGTAAAACAGGCCCCAGGTACTTGCCGCGTCGCCGCTGTAGGTGCCGCTTTTTATAGTAACCGAACTAATGCCGGTAGTAACATCAAACAACATGGTAATTTTACCCGTGTTACGGATACGGCCTGCCCATGAACCGGCTTTAAGATCGCCGGCAAGGTTGCCTATAAGAGCATCGTACATATTCCACGAATTGCCAGATAAAGTAACATTATCGCCGCTGCTTGAGCCAGTGGGAGAAACATCATAAGCCGTTTTGGGGCTTGTTGAACCAACCTCGAAACCCTGGGTAAGCGATACCGCTTCTGTTTTAAGTTTTGAAACTGAAGTTGGGTCGACAGCGCTTTGGGCCGGTGTTGCAAGATCTTTTTTGCAACCGGCTGCAAGTGTGCCGGCAAAAGCTAAGGCTACGAAAAGTAGCCTCGGATTAGTAAATTTACGCATAGTGTGTTTTTTAGGTTATTTATGTATGAGTTTATAATTATTAACTACACATCAAACTTGATTATATTTTCACAATATTATATTGCCAATATATTAACTTATTGTTAAATACCATTAACCAACAGTAGGTTATCAACCAAAATAGCCACCCGAAACAGGGCAGCTATTTTTTATAAAATGGCGTTAATTATATTATAAACCTGTTTAAGTTGGTAGTGTAGTTAAAAACCTAATCAACTACCCGCTTAATCAATCACTTCGCTAACCTTTGGCGTATTAAGAAATACAAAGTTGTTATCAAACACATCCACCTTAATGGTGCTGTCTTTATCTACCGTACCAGCCAGTATCTGTTTCGAAAGCTCATTCAGGATCTTTTTCTGAATAACGCGTTTTAACGGCCGGGCACCAAATTGCGGATCGTATCCTAACTGAGCCAACCAATCCAGCGCTTCGTCTGTTGCTTCCATGCTTATACCCATTTCGGCCAGGGTTTGTTGTACCTGGGCAAACTGTAGCTTCACAATATCATGAATCTCGCTCCTGCTTAACGGAGTAAACATAATAATCTCATCTATCCTGTTCAAAAACTCGGGACGAATAGTTGCCCTTAGCAGGTTAAACAATTCGTTTTTGGTTTTAGCTATCAACTCATCGCGGTTCTGATCTTCTAACGATTGAAAATTTTCCTGGATAATATTGGAGCCTATATTAGATGTCATGATGATGATGGTATTTTTAAAGTTAACCACCCGGCCTTTGTTATCGGTTAAGCGGCCATCATCCAACACCTGCAACAGAATGTTAAATACATCGGGATGTGCTTTCTCTATCTCATCCAGCAACACTACACTATATGGTTTACGACGTACAGCCTCGGTCAATTGCCCGCCTTCATCATAACCTACATAACCCGGAGGCGCTCCTATCAGCCTGGAAACAGAATGGCGTTCCTGGTATTCGCTCATATCTATCCGTATTAGGGCAGCTTCGTCATTAAACAGGTACTCGGCCAGGGCCTTTGCCAGCTCGGTTTTACCCACACCTGTTGTTCCCAGAAAAATGAACGAGCCTATTGGCTTGCGTTTATCCTGTAAACCGGCACGGCTGCGGCGTATGGCATCACTTATCGCCTCTATCGCTTCCTCCTGCCCCGCAACACGTTTGTGCAGCTCACCTTCAAGATTTAATAGTTTTTCTCTTTCGCTTTGTATCATTTTGCTCACCGGGATGCCTGTCCAGCGGGCTACCACACCGGCAATATCGTCGGCGGTAACTTCCTCTTTAAGCATGCGGCTATCGCTTTGATTCTCTAAAAGTGCAGCCTTTAGTTTTTCAACTTCGGCCTGCGCCTCCACAATGGTACCGTAGCGTAATTCGGCCACTTTACCGTAATCCCCGGCACGCTCGGCCTGCTCGGCTTCCAGTTTGTAGCTTTCAATCAGTTCTACTTTTATGTTTATACCATCAACCAGGTCCTTTTCGCCCTGCCATTTGGCACGTAACGAATCTCTCTGGGCCGATAAATTGGCAATTTCTTCGCTCAGTTCGGCAACCTTGCGATCATCGTGTTCGCGTTTGATTGCTTCACGTTCAATTTCCAACTGCATAATACGGCGTTCCAACTCATCTACCACTTCTGGTACCGAATCCATTTCCAGGCGAAGTTTCGATGCTGCTTCGTCCATCAGGTCGATAGCCTTATCCGGTAAAAACCTATCGGCTATATAACGCTGCGACATTTCTACCGCGGCTATAATAGCTTCGTCTTTGATCCTCACCTTGTGGTGCGTTTCGTAACGTTCTTTTAAACCACGCAATATCGATATAGCATCGGCAGTATCCGGCTCCTCAACCATTACTTTTTGAAAGCGACGTTCGAGTGCTTTATCTTTCTCTAAATATTTTTGGTACTCGTTAAGCGTTGTAGCACCTATAGACCGTAGTTCGCCACGGGCCAACGCCGGTTTTAATATATTGGCAGCATCCATGGCACCTTCGCCACCACCGGCACCTACCAGCGTGTGAATTTCATCTATAAATAAAATGATCTCGCCATCGCTTTGTGTAACTTCTTTTATAACGGCTTTAAGGCGTTCTTCAAACTCGCCCTTATATTTGGCACCGGCTATCAGCGCGCCCATATCCAGCGAGTAAACCACTTTGGTTTTTAAACTTTCGGGCACATCGCCTTTGATAATCCGGAAGGCAATCCCTTCGGCAATGGCTGTTTTACCAACGCCCGGCTCACCAACCAATATCGGGTTATTTTTGGTACGGCGCGACAGTATCTGGATAACACGACGAATCTCCTCGTCTCTGCCTATAACCGGATCGAGCTTGCCACTTTCGGCATATTCGTTCAAATTACGGGCATATTTATTAAGGGCATTATAGGTAGCTTCTGCATTTTGATCGGTTACCTTGCTATCGCCGCGTAAACTGGTGATAGCTTTTTTAAGATCTTTTTCGTTTACGCCAAAATCTTTAAGAGCGCCACTTACTTTGCCGCCGGCGGCTAAAATGCCTAATAATATATGTTCAACAGATACAAACTCATCCTTAAATTCTTTTAAATACCCCTGTGCTTTTTGCAGGGCCGAGTTGCTGTCTGATGATAAATAAACATTACTGCCGCTTACTTTAGGGAACGATGCTATCTGGGTATCCAGCGTATCGTTAAGGCGGTTAAGATTAACGTTTAGCTTTTTTAATAAGTACGATATAACATTTTCATCAACCAGCAGCAAACCTTTTAACAGGTGCGCTGGTTCTATTGCCTGCTGTTGGTTGCCAGTGGCAATTTCCGAAGCTTTTTGAACAGCTTCCTGGGCTTTAATTGTAAAGTTGTTAAAATTCATAGTGATTATTGTTAGTCAAATCCCCTGCCAGTTGTCGCGGCATGATAAAAAGTCATATAAAAACAGACCTAAACGTCATTTTGACATTTTATTATTTAGAAGGATTCTTGGTAATTTTTGATATTTTTGCCATAACCTTATAATAGATCAATATTGAACACGCACTTCTTTTTCAATAGCTTGCCTGTTAAGTACAGATCATTGTACCGCGATTTTTACACCTATCAAAATTTGGTTGCCATAAGGGCAGCCAGTATGATATTTTTATTATTGAATGTAATAATAAGGATACTCTACTTTGTTTTTCCGCAGAGCCTTACCCGTGCTCAAAATTTCCCTGAATTTAACACAAGTAACTGGGTATTTCTTATTATAACACCATTTTTCCTGATAGCCAGCAATCTGTTGATACATGATTACAAGAAGCGGAGAAAAGGCACTCAGCTTATGGCGTTTACCGTGTTTTTATTTTCGTTGTATATTATTACCTGTGGCATGTACTCCAGCTTTATTGCCACATCAGATCCCAGCAACTCGCTTACACTGTACCTGATAGCACTATGCCTTATAAGTGCCATTGTGGTGTTTGAATATTATGAAACCTTTATACTGATTATAGCCATGGAGCTGTTTTTTACGGCTTTATTATTATACAGCCAAACATCGCCCACGCAAATGGTTTATAATCAGCTAATATCGGTAATACTGCTTTCGGCTTTTTACTTAACATCCAGGTACTTTTTTACTTATAAAGCCAACAGCTACCAACAGGTATTGCAAATACGGGAGAAAAACGAACAAATTGAAAAAGCCAACGTTTTTAAAAACCAGGTACTGGGCATGGTAGCCCATGATTTGCGCAACCCCATTGCATCGGTTGAATCTATTGCTATGATCATGGAACTGGACGAGGTTACACCCGATACCCAGGATAACCTGGATATGATAAAGGCATCATGCGCCAAGGCGCGTTCTATTATAGACGACCTGCTTGAAGCCGCCCGTAACGAAAACACGGTAACTATTGAAACCGAAAGAACAGAAGTTAATCAACTATTAAAGGCAGCAGTAAGCTCGTGGCAAAGCCAGGGCAAACTAAATGCAAATGTGGTGTTTACCAGCGGCGTAAACCCTGCTTATGCCTTAATAAACAAAGAAAAATTTTTCAGGGTAGTTGATAACCTGGTGAGCAACGCCGTTAAGTTTTCAAAAGACTACGACCGCGTTGACGTTCGCCTAAGTAAAGTTGAAAACAAAATTATGATTGAGGTGCAGGATTACGGCATGGGCATCCCGGCAGAAATGCTCCCCGATATATTTACACGCTTTACTAAAGCTGGCCGTACCGGTTTACGTGGTGAAAAATCAACTGGCCTGGGCCTTAGTATTGTGCACCAAATTGTGGAAAGCCATAACGGTACTATTCACGTAGAAAGCACGGAGGGTAAAGGATCTGTTTTTGTGGTGAAGCTGCCGGTAGGGTAATTAGTCATTGGTCATTTCGCTACGCTGTCATTAGTCATTAGTCATTAGTCATTAGTCATTAGTCATTAGTCATTAGTGGAAACAAGCACAATCTGTCGTTGTTTCGCACCTCCATTATGAAAGCTTGCAAAAAAAAGCCTTACAAAGTTTTAAAATCTTTGTAAGGCTCATATTTATTGTCATCTAAAATAGGTACTACCCAAGCGACAACTTTTGCTTATTCAAACCACTTCATTACCTCTTCTTTAGTAGGCATGGTTATATCCAGTTTCATTTTTTTACGCATTCCGCCAAGGTCATTAAATACCTTGTTAGGGTTTGCGGCTTTTAGTTCTTCAACGGTATTAAAGCCCATTTTATTCAATACAGGCACCCACTCGACAGGTACACCGATGTTTATAAAATCTTCGGCAGTAACAACTTTAGCTTTTTTCTCGGGACGCATCTGCGGGAAGAACAGCACTTCCTGTATGGTGCTTTGATTGGTCATTAGCATCACCAAACGATCGATTCCAATACCAAGGCCGGATGTTGGCGGCATACCATATTCCAGGGCGCGTAAAAAGTCGTCGTCCATGGCCATTGCCTCATCATCACCACGCCCGGCCAGTATTAATTGTTCTTCTAAACGCTCACGCTGATCAATAGGGTCATTTAACTCCGAGTATGCATTAGCTATTTCTTTTCCATTTACAAATAACTCAAAACGCTCTACCAGGCCATCTTTGGTACGATGCTTTTTGGCAAGCGGAGTCATCTCTATAGGATAATCGGTAATATAAGTAGGCTGAATAAGGTTGTGCTCCACTTTGGCGCTAAAGATCTCATCAATCAATTTACCTTTACCCATGGTAGGGTTAACTTCAATCTTCAGTTCGGCACAGGTTGCGCGTAAAGCGGCTTCATCCATAGCAGATACATCAATACCCGTATATTTCAGAATAGAATCGTACATCGATAATTTCTCGTACGGCCCGGCAAAGTTTATCTCGTTACTACCCGCCTGTACAACAGCAATTCCATGAACGGCTTTGGCAACGGTTTCTAAACATTCTTCAACCATGGCCATCATCCATATATAGTCTTTGTAAGCCACATAGATCTCCATGGCGGTAAACTCCGGGTTGTGGGTACGATCCATACCTTCATTACGGAACATTTTACCAAACTCATATACGCCATCAAAACCGGCCACTATTAAACGTTTTAAGTAAAGCTCGTTAGCTATACGTAAAAACAAAGGCATATCAAGTGTATTATGGTGTGTAGCAAACGGACGAGCCGCGGCACCACCATGTACGGGTTGTAATATTGGAGTCTCTACTTCCATCCAGCCCTGCGCGTTAAAATAGTTACGCATGCTGCTGATCACTTTAGACCGGTTGATGAAAATTTGCTTGTATGCCGGGTTAACTGTTAAGTCAACATAGCGCTGGCGGTAACGCAGCTCAGGATCGGTAAAGCCATCGTGAATGGTACCATCCTCCTCGCGTTTAACAACGGGCAGCGGTTTAAGCGACTTGGAAAGAATAATTAGTTCCCGTACGTGAACCGATATCTCGCCGGTTTGGGTTAAAAACACGTAGCCTTTAATGCCGATATAATCGCCAATATCCAGCAATTTTTTAAATACGGTATTGTAAAGCGTTTTATCCTCATCGGGGCAAATATCATCGCGTTTTAGATAAATCTGTACCCGACCGGTTGAGTCCTGGATCTCGGCAAATGATGCGCTGCCCATAATACGGCGGGTCATGATACGGCCCGCGATCACTACATTTTGGTAGGCCTCGGGTTTGCTTGCAAAATTATCGGTAATATCCTGTGCCCAGGCGTTAACATCAAATGCTTCGGCAGGATATGGGTTAATGCCCAATGCCCTTAATTGTTGTAAAGATTCGCGGCGGATAATTTCCTGTTCGGATAGTGCAATACTCATGTTTTGAACGGTATTTTTAATAAAGGTGCAAAAATAGCGTTTTTAATGGAAAAGCCCCACCTAAATCCTCCCCGGAGGGGAGGACTTTTAAAAAAATGCAAAAAAAAGTCTCCCCTACCGGTAGAGATTTAGAGGAGGCTTTTTTTCTCATCCAAAACAACTTACATTAGCCAACCAATTTTTGCCTTTAAATATGAAAAAACTGCCTTTAATATTATTTAGCCTGATAGCTGCAACATGCAACGTATTTGCCCAAGATGCCGCCAAATTATATGCGGAGGACACCAAACCGGTGTTGGTTTCTAAACAGTTTTCTTTTACAGAAGGCCCGGCGGTTGATAAAAAAGGCAACGTATTTTTTACAGATCAGCCTAATAATAAGATATGGAAGTACGACACAAACGGCAAGCTCTCTATTTTTTTAGATAGTGCCGGTCGTAGTAACGGGATGGATTTTGATAGTAAAGGCAATTTGATTAGCTGTGCCGACGCGAAAAATGAGCTATGGTCTATAAGCCCGAAAGGAAAAGTGGAGGTTTTGCTTACCGGTTATGAGGGCAAAATATTTAACGGACCCAATGATGTTTGGGTGCGCCCGGATGGTGGCCTTTATATTACCGACCCATATTACCAACGCGATTATTGGACGCACACCAAGCCCGAGCTTGATGGCCAAAAGGTTTATTACCTGCCCAAAGGCAAACACCAGGTTATAATGGTTGATGATAAACTGAAACAACCTAATGGCATAGTAGGCACGCCGGATGGAAAATATTTATTTGTAGCCGATATTGGCGATAATAAAACCTATCGTTATGATATTAATAAAGATGGCTCACTGAGCAACAAAATATTGTTTACCGCGCAGGGATCAGACGGAATGACGATTGATGTATTGGGCAATATCTATCTCACCGGCAAAGGTGTAACCATATTTAATCCCAAAGGCGAAAAAATAGCCCACATTGATATCAACGAACCGTGGACGGCCAATATCTGTTTCGGCGGAAAAAACAGGGATATGCTGTTTATAACGGCCTCAAAGGCCGTATATACTTTTCAAATGAGGGTAAAGGGAAGTGATTAAGCCTTTTGTTGTAGTATAGAAATAATTTGCTGCTGCTCGCCATTGGTGAGCAAATCGCCCTCATATTCCCAGGGGCCTGCTTGCGGAAACTTGATGATACCCAGGAAATCCGGATTATCGCCATCAGCTAATACCGGGCGGCTTTCGTCTATTTCAAGGTCCTCGGTAAACAGGCCCGATTGATTATCTATCGAGGTTTTGTAGATCTTATAAACACCGGTATCGGCCAGGTTATGCTGTAATATAGGCTCAATAATAATATTTCTCGAACTGCCGTCGGCATGCCTTAGATCTACATAGAGCGGATTTTTCATAAGGGTATAATTTTCATAGAATAATACAAAGGGCTGGCGATATTGTTTGTGGAATAGCGTTTACAAAACCTTTAGAAACAAGAAGCGCCCTCTGATGGGCAGGGGCGCGTTCTAACCAATTATAAACCTAAATTATGAGAAGAGTTTGTAAGGGAGGTCTCGAACCATTTGGTGCTGCCGATCAGCGCCTTACAATTATTACACTGCAAATATACAATACATCTTTTATTTTACAAATATTTTAAGCTTAAAACTTAAGTATTAACAATTTGATAACATAGAACTTGTTTGCATACAATAATGGCAATAATATAATTGTCGTTTAAACATCTTATTTACCTGTGTATCAATATGATTATACTTAACAATAATGATACCAATAACACTCTTCTATTAAAAGTTCTGCAAACTTTGTGCAAAATATTACAAAGCTTGCAGAAGATGATACTATTTATTAAAAACCCGATACTATTTTAGCTTACAAGTTTCTTACACTGTTTGAACATGTACAGCTTGTGTACTTTTAGTTAGACGAATTGCCGCCAAAACATAATAAAATGCGCCAAAGCCCGAGTACCCTGCCAGGCTGGCAATACCCATAGTTGGCTGATGTGCCAAAACCGCAAATGTAACACCCGCAATTAATGATTGGCCCCCGCTTAATATCATAGGCCATTGACCACCAAACTCTTTACGGCGTTGCACGCCCAGTATCAATTGTATAATACCCGTTAAGCCAGCCCATACACCAAACACTATAAGCGCAGCCGGCACACCATAATTTAAAGCTAAGCCCACGGCAAAGGTTGTAGCTACGCTAATAACAGCGTTGGTATATTGTGGCTTTAACGAATTACTTTGGCGGTTGATCTTGATATCCCAAAATGTACCAACAACATCCCAAGCCGGATAAATAATTAATAATACAGCAGCTACCTGGGGCGATGTAGGTGCGTAAACGGCAACAAGCGTTACCCATATTACCGAAAATGCCACACGGGTAAAGTAAAGCGTGCGCATTGCTTTTGCTACACCGAGCTTTGCAATTGCGTTATTGGTGGCGGTTTGATTAGTTTTCATTGTGTTATTTTTTTGTGTTGTTTTTAATTTGATAGCACAAAGTTGGGCACAATAAAAGCAGCAAATTTTCACCTAAGTGAAAATCCGGCAATGTTTTGTAAAATATTTTAATATTGGGTTGCTAACGCAGCAGACTATTTACTTCTGACCAAGCAATCGCTTTTTAATGCGGGTTAAGGATGGATTTTTAATACCCAGGTAAGATGATATGTGATAGGCCGGAATACGATTGACGATATTTGGATGCTCGTTGCTGAGCTTAACATAGCGCTCTTCGGCAGTATTGAACAAAAATTCTTCGGCACGCGCCTGCGAGTAGTTAAAGAACAACTCGGCTACCAGGCGGCCAAATTTTTCCCAACCTGTAGGCGTCGTATATAAATATTGCAGATCTTTATAATTGATACTAATGATCTCGGCATCCTCCAACGCCTGAATATAGTAGTAACATGGGTACTGGTTAATAAAGCTGCGAAACGACACCAAAAACTGGCGCTCCGAAAAAAAGAACACATTTTTTTCCTCCTGCGTTTCGGGGTGTACATAATAAACCCTAAAAATACCTTTGGTTATAAGTGCCAGATCGGTACAAACAAAGCTTTGCATATTAAAAAAGTCTCCTTTGCCTATCCTGCGGGTACGCCAAAAGCTTCCGCCAACGGCAATATCATTATCTGTTAAATTGGCAAAGCTTTTTAATACTTCGTTTAGCGCATCGTGTTTCTGATTCATAAGCATGGAGCCAAACAAAAGTAAGCAATGTAGTTAAAGCCCATTGTATTAAAAATGTAAAAGCCGCCCCGATATATCGAAACAGCTTTTATACTTTCAAATGCTTTGCGGAAGGATAGCCCTTTAAGCAGCTGCCACTTCTATCGCTATATTAGTTTTGCCCCACTGGTGTCGGCGCGGCATCGGCTTTTTTCCTTGCCGCCTTCTTTTCCTTTTTAGCAGTTTCTAAAGCCGCGAACTTTGCTTTTTGATCGGGTGTTAAAATCGCATTCAGCTTAGCCCCGGCCTGATCACGGATCAGTTTATGCGAATATTTTTGTTCCTTTTTATCGTTTGTAGCTTTAAGGGCCTTTAAGCTATCAAGGCTTTTATCCTGTTCCAATAAAACGGCGTTCACTTTGGCTACCTGGTTATTGCTTAGGTTTAACTGTTTGGTTAATGCCTTGGTTTGCTTGGCAGCCTTTAATTCGGGGCTTTTAGGTGCTTTTTGCTGGGCGTTTGCCAGTATACCAAAACCAGCAATAAGGGTAACTACCAATAATAACTTTTTCATTTTTTAATGTTTTTTTGAGCTGGTATGACAGGCATTGGGCCCTTTGGTTTAATCCTCCTTCAATTTACAACATTTCTAATGGCCCAGCTTTTAAATATCTTACTATCTGTTAGTTTAAGGTGTAGTTGTTTACTTAAGCCACTAAATAAGTTTGTGCCACTACCTAATGCAACCGATCTATCATTAATTGAAAACCATCTATCAGCCCCTCATCGGCCAACCGACTTATAATGCTACCGCTACCCAATATGGTGATATAGTGCCCGGGTGTGCCGGCAAAAAAACTTCATAACAATTTGTTAATGAAAGCTTAAACCAAATACAACTTTGCTTTTAATAATGATGGTTATAATTGCAATAAACAATAATTATAAATGTTATGACTAATTCAATTCTGGAAATAACCGAAAATGAATACCTGATAAAACTAAACAGGAGCAACTTCAACCTGTCGTTTATCAGAAGTTTGTTAAAAATGGTTGAAGTATCAAACCCAACCGAAGACAGCGATTACACTTATAGCGACCGCGTAGTTACCCCCTACCAAAATCATTCTGCAACTGCCGATTATTTTAGCGCTATCGACGAAAAATAAAAGGGACCCATTTTTGGGTCCCTTTTATTTTTTACTCTTTTTTTCCTTAAAGATCTATCTTTCAACTAAGAAGTTATCCTTGATCTTTACTCCAAAAATCTTTTTTCTATATTAAAACTGGCGATATCCGCCTCTTACTACTTGCTTATCCATTTGAGCCAGTTGGCCTTTCATCATTTTTATCTGGTCGGCAAGTAATTTATTCTTATCTTCTTTTGCAGCTTCAGACAAATACATTTGTGCTTCGCGCTTGTTACGTTTTGCCATTGAAATGCCGGCGAGGCTTAATTTGGCTAAAGCTATGTTGTGCGACATTTTCATGCCCAGCTGCAACGATTTCTTAAAATACTTTTCAGATTTCATCGGCGCCTTACGCGATTCTATCAAACCTATCAACAGGTTATAATAGCCATGCTGATTTTTGTGTAATTGTTTTTCGTAATCGGTTATTTTCAATAACCAGGCTTCAGCCTTTTCGGAGTTCTCTTTACGTAAAAAATACTGAGATATGATCATATTTTCATTAAAGAAGAAACTCAACAGGGTGATACCACCAAATAGCAATACCAAAATGCCCCAGCCCCAAAAGCCAAAAGCACTAAGCGCAACGGCTGCACCAAAGAACACACACGCCACAACTAAACGAACAATATTTGACATAATTTACTTTACTATATATTAAGCGCAAATATCTGTTTATTTGTACGCTAAATCAACATCTATAAAAATATTTATGGCTAATTCATTAGATCCATCGTGGCTGGCTGTTTTACAACCCTTATTTGATAAGCCCTACATGGTAAAACTGAAACATTTTTTACAGCAGGAGAAAGAAGCAGGGCAAATAGTATATCCCAAAAATGCCGACATTTTTAACGCTTTTAACATTACCCATTTTGATGATGTTAAAGTGGTGATATTAGGGCAAGATCCCTACCATGGCGCGCACCAGGCACACGGACTATCCTTTTCGGTACAAAAAGGTATTGCCATCCCCCGCTCGCTTGCTAATATTTATAAAGAGTTAAAAACAGATATCCCCGGCTTTACCCTTCCTGCCCATGGCAACCTCGAAGAATGGGCCAAACAAGGCGTACTGCTTTTAAACGCCACCCTTACCGTTAGGGCAAGCGCACCCGCATCGCACCAAAAACAAGGCTGGGAAGAGTTTACCGACGAAGTGATCAAAACTATATCTGATAAAAAAGAAGGCATAGTATTTATCCTGTGGGGAGCCTTCGCGCAATCAAAAGCGGTATTGATAGATGTAAAAAAACATTTCATCATCAAAAGCCCACACCCCTCACCATTCTCGGCAGACCGCGGTTTTTTTGGCAGCAAGCCATTTTCAAAAACTAACGAGATATTGAGGAAAGAAGGGAAGCAGGAGATAGATTGGCAAATAAGCTAAGCCCCCTACCCCCCTAAAGGGGGAACTTTTTTACCTGCAAAAACACGAAGCCTGTTTCATCTATGATAAAACAGGCTTCGTAAATTTCAAACTCCCCCCTTCAGAGGGCCGGGGGGCTAATATTCCAATGGCACTATCGGCTCCTTTTTACTGGTAGACATGATCATCATGGTTTGAAAAGTTTTAACAACCGTGATACGGCTAATCTTTTCCATGATCAGTTGCTCGTACGATTTAATGTCGCGTACATAAACTTTCAGCAAAAAATCGCACTGGCCGGTTACGTGGTGGCACTCGGTAACTTCTTTAATGGTTTTAATCTCATCCAAAAATGTTTGGATGGTGTTTTTTTGATGAAAATCTAACGATATCTGGATAAAGGTTTTGATACCCAGGCCCAATTTTTCTTCGTCTACCAGGGCATGATAGCTTTTTATGTACTCGGCATTCTCCAGTTTACGTACACGTTCAAGCGTAGGTGCCGGCGAAAGGCCAATTTCGTTGGATAATTGGAGATTGGTTATCCTTCCGTTTTCCTGTAATATCTTCAGTATCTGTAAGTCTATTTTATCTAATTCAGCGCCCATAGTGTTGCAAATATAATATATTCCGCATTTCACGAAATTAAATTTTAGTTAAAACGTGTAAAACAAAAATATATTTCTCACACCTCCATATTTTAGATTAGTCTAAATTTTTTATTAGATTTGTATAAATGAACACATTAGCCGAGGAAAACTATTTAAAATGCATTTATCACCTATCGGCAGATGCCGGAATAGTGAGTACAAATCAAATCGCGGCATCGCTAAATACCAAGGCATCATCGGTTACCGACATGCTAAAAAAGCTGGCCGATAAGGTGCTCATTAACTACACCCGCTACCAGGGAGTGAGCCTTACCCCTGCTGGCGAGAAAATAGCGGTTGGCATTATTCGCAAACACCGGCTTTGGGAGTACTTTTTGGTAGAGAAGCTAAATTTTAAATGGGACCAGGTACATGATATGGCCGAAGAGATGGAGCATATCTCATCTGAAGAATTGATAGACCGGCTCGACGAATTTATGGGGCACCCCAAACATGATCCCCATGGCGATCCGATACCCGATTGTAACGGCAAATTCAAATCGGCCGAGTTGAAGCCGCTTTCCACGTTAACGGTTAACCAATGCGGGGTTATTTCGGGCGTGCGCGATCACTCTTCCCCATTTTTGCAGTACCTCGAAAAACAACAGCTCACCATTGGCAAAACAATAACCATTACCGATATTATTGAATACGACCATTCGGTAGCCCTAAAACTGGAAGCAAACAAAGAAATACACATCAGCCGTGAGGTTGCCAATAATTTACTGATAGCCCTATGATCAACGATAACACAAAAGATAATCACTCATTAGGTAATGTACACGGCTCGGTTAATCCCGAAAACCTTACCGGCTGGCGCAAAATCATGGCTTTTTTGGGCCCGGCTTACCTGGTAAGTGTAGGCTATATGGACCCGGGCAATTGGGCAACTGATATTGCCGGCGGCAGCGCGTTTGGTTATAAACTTATCTGGATACTGTTTGCATCTAACCTGATCGCTTTATTACTCCAATCACTGGCGGCCAGGCTGGGTATCGTTCGCGGGCTCGATCTGGCGCAGGCTTCCAAAAACGCCTACCCCCGCTTTGTAAACTTTTGGCTTTATATACTGGCCCAGGTAGCCATTGTAGCCTGCGATTTAGCCGAGATTATTGGTATGGCTATCGGCTTAAAATTACTGTTTCACCTGCCGCTTATCTGGGGCGTATCGCTCACCATTACCGATACCGTGCTGATGCTTTATTTAATGAATAAGGGCATGCGCAAGCTGGAAGGTTTTATTATATCGATGATCTTTATTATCGGGGTATCGTTCCTGGTAGAGATGTTTATTGTTGAGCCAAATTTTGTTGATGTTGCCAAGGGCTTTATACCCGGCAATTTATCGGGCGAGGGTTTGTATATAGCCATCGGCATAATCGGGGCTACCGTAATGCCTCATAACCTGTATTTACACTCATCCCTGGTACAAACCCGTAAAATTACCCGTACAGAACAAGGACTTAAATCGGCTATAAAATTCAACCTGTTTGATACCGTTATTGCGCTAAACCTTGCTTTTTTTGTAAACGCGGCCATCCTTATACTTGCTGCTGCCGCCTTTTTCAACAATGGTTATTTTAAAGTTGCCGAGATACAGGATGCCTATAAATTACTGGAACATATTTTTGGGCGCACAGCACCGGTGCTGTTTGCCATAGCGCTCATCGCATCGGGCCAAAGCTCAACCATTACGGGTACACTTGCCGGGCAAATTATTATGGAGGGCCACATTAACCTGCGTATAGAGCCATGGTTAAGGCGTTTGCTTACACGTGTACTGGCCATTACGCCGGCTGTATTCACAATCCTTTACTATGGTGAAGATGCCTTAGGCAGCCTTATTATACTAAGCCAGGTGGTATTGAGTTTGCAATTGGGATTCGCGGTAATACCGTTGATTCATTTTACATCTGATAAAAAACGGATGGGTAATTTTGCCATCAGCCTTAAAGTAAAAATATTGGCCTGGGCAAGCGCCGCTTTAATAGTTGCCCTAAACGGCAAGCTGGTTTACGAGCAAATTGGCGATTGGCTAAAAGGAAATCCATCGGCCGATATCTGGATATATACTATTGTTGTGCCAATTGTTATTGCTATTGTCCTATTGCTCATATATGTTTTTTTAAGGCCAATGTTGTACAAACATGCAGATCACCCTGCCTACATTCCACATGGCATTGCAAACGCCATTACCGAGTTGGATGCGGTAACTTATAAGCACCTGGCAATCACTATTGATTTTTCTAAAAACGATAACGATTGCCTGCGCCATGCCATAATGCAGGGAGGCAAACAAGCCACTTACACGCTCATCCACGTGGTAGAAACTGCCGGTGCGCGCTACTACGGCGGCCAGGTAATGGACAACGAAACCCAAAGTGACGCAGACAACCTGGATAAATACGTACAGGCCATGCAAAAACTAGGCTATAATGCAAGCGCCGAAATAGGCTATGGAAGCCCGGCCGGAGCCATTGCCGAAATAGTAAACAAAACCGGGATAGATTTTATTGTGATGGGATCGCACGGCCACAAAGCATTAAAAGATCTGATATTTGGCACCACCGTAAATTCGGTAAGGCACATGGTTAATGTACCGGTGCTTATTGTGAAGCCTCAAAGAGGATAGTCCCTCACTCTTCAAAACTCATGATTGCGAGTGGTGAAATTTCACGACTTTTTGAAGAGGGAATGACAGATCGGCGAAAAACTTGCGAAGTTTTAAAAACTTCGCAAGTTTGGAAATCTACAACTTGTCATGGATAGGTACGAAGCAATGACGATTGTATTAAATTTCGCAATTAAAATTTTATGTAAGTTTGCAAGCTTTACATCTGGATAAAATGGCCGAGGATAAAATATACATTAAAAACAAAAAAGCTTACTTTGAATACCACGTACTGGACAAATACACGGCCGGCATTAAACTACTGGGTACCGAAATTAAATCCATCCGTGAGGGGAAAGCCAACATTAATGATGCCTTTTGCACCTTTATAAGCAACCAGCTATATGTGCGTAACCTGCATATCTCTGAATACTCGTATGGCTCGTTCTATAACCACGAAGCTAAACGCGACCGTGTACTGCTACTTAACAAAAAAGAGCTCAAAAAACTCCTTACCCGTGGCGAAGAAAAAGGATTAACCATTATTCCCCTCGCCCTCTTCATTAGCGAACGAGGCTTTGCCAAATTAGAAATCGGTTTAGCACAAGGTAAAAAAACCTTTGATAAACGCGATACCATGAAGGAACGGGATACCAAGATAGAGATGGATAGAGCGATGAAGCGTTAAGCCACAAAGCCCCCCCGACCCCCTAAAGGGGTAGTAAAAAGTAGCAAATGCAAATCAAAAAGTTCCCCCTTCAGCGGGTTAGGGGGCTTCGCTGTTTTACCAGGCCTTATCACCTACCAATGGTACAAACCTAAAAGTATCCAACACAATTTTTTCATAATCGTGCTCGGCTACTTTCAAAATGGTAACCATCTTTTGGGTCTCTTCGTCGCCAACGGGGATCACTAAAATGCCTCCTATGCGGAGTTGTTTCAGCAAAATTTCGGGAACGGTTGGTGCTCCAGCGGTTACAATAATCTTATCATAAGGCGCGTATTGCGCTATGCCGATAGAGCCATCGCCACAAAAAAAGTGAGCGTTGTAGCCCATCTTTTCGGGCAGCACATGTTTTGTTTTTTCGTAAAGCTTCTCCTGCCGCTCAATAGTATAAACGGTTGCGCCCATCTCTAACAACACACAGGTTTGATAGCCCGAGCCTGTGCCAATTTCCAATACTTTATCGCCCTTGCGAATGTGCAGCAGTTCTGTTTGATAAGCAACGGTGTAGGGTTGCGATATGGTTTGCCCCTCACCTATCGGGAAAGCGATATCTTTATAAGCCTGGTTCCAGAAAGTTTCGGCAAAAAAGTAATGACGGGGTACTTTACCTATGGCGTTTAACACTTCCCTATCCTGGATTCCCTTTTTTTCCAGAATATCCACCAGTCGTTTACGGGCACCCTTTTCGCGGTAATTATCTATATATTTCTGAGCCATTACGCTGTAAAGTTAGCAGGATTTCGGTGATTTTGGGCGATGTAATAGCTGGTCATAAGGTAAACACTTATGCGTTAAGCATTAAATTTCTCGCCTGTGATACTTGGGATAAGAAGGACCTATTCGCCAACTTTCTTTATGGCTACGTATGTAGGCGAATAGATTCTTCGTTTCTACCCATGACACGTTTAAAAACAGTTGTAATTGAGCGCAGCGCGGCAATCTCGTAACTCTACAGGGTGAATAAGCATGGCTACGTAATTGCTGCGCTCGCAAGGACATAGTTTTATATTGTCATTCCCCTTTAGAATTTCGCGAAATCTTCCCATTCAAAATCGCCAAACCCTTAAATCGTGTTTAGTACGGATCAACATCTGGCTGCACAATACATCCCTTGCTCAACTTGGTAGTTTGGAACTGCACAATAACATCCTTTAATATCGCCTTAGCTTTTACAATAGAAATACCATCTTTCTCAAACTTCAGCATAATAGATTTGATGTAATAGTTCCGTATCCGGCTAATAAGTGGAGCTTCGGGTCCTATAACCCGTTCGCCAAAGTGCTTGCGCAACTCATTGGCCAGGTATGCCGATTGATTATATAACACCTCGGGATTTTGGTGTTTGATATCCAGGTTAATGATGCGGTAAAACGGTGGATATTTAAAGCTTTTACGCTCTGCCATTTCGGTATGGTACAGATCGCTGTAATCATTAGCTATCACCTGTTTTATGATACGATGAAATGGATCATAAGTTTGTATCACCACCTTGCCCTGCTTACCCCTGCGGCCTGCCCTGCCACTTACCTGGGCTAGCATCTGAAAGCTACGTTCGTTGGCCCTATAATCCGGAAACTTAAGCAGGCTATCGGCGTTGATAATGCCAATGAGGGTAACATCACTAAAATCGAGCCCTTTGGCTACCATTTGGGTACCCACCAGTATATCTATCTTTTTTTCTTCCAGATCGTTAAGTATAGTTTGGAGCGAGTTGCGCGAACGGGTTGTATCCAGGTCCATACGGGCAATGCGGGCCTCTGGTAATAACAGGCTTAACTCGTCTTCTATCTTTTCGGTACCAAAGCCTTTATATTCCAGGTGGGTTGATCCGCAGGCCGGGCAAATAGATGGCGAATCTTCCTTGTATCCGCAGTAATGGCAATGCAGCTTGCCGCTACTTTTGTGATAGGTAAGACTTACATCGCAATTGATACATTTGGGCGTGTAAGCACAAATCTTACACATCAATACTGGTGCATATCCACGGCGATTTTGAAAAAGAATCACCTGCTCTTTATTCGCCAAAGCCTCGGTGATGCCAGCCATTAATACGCTGGTAAAGTGCGACTGGATAGTTTTTTGTTTAGTTTCTGTAGCAATACTCACCACCTCCACATCCGGCAGCTGTACACCGCCAAAACGTTCGGTGAGTTCCGCAAAGCCATACTTATTGGTTTTGGCATTGTGATAACTCTCAAATGATGGCGTGGCTGACCCAAGCAGTACTTTGGCCTGGTGCATATTTGCCAAAAAGATGGCCGCATCGCGGGCATTATATCTTGGCGCGGGATCAAACTGTTTATATGAGGTTTCGTGCTCTTCGTCAACCACTATCAGGCCCAGATTATTAAAAGGTAAAAACAGTGATGACCGGGCACCTAATATCACCTTATAATCGTTATTTAATACCTTTTGCCAAACCTCAACCCGCTCGTTATCATTAAAACGGGAATGGTACACACCAATATCGGCACCAAAATAAATACGCAGGCGCTCTATAATATGTGTGGTAAGCGCAATCTCGGGCAGCAGGTAAAGCACCTGCTTGTTGTTACGCATCATTTCTTCTATCAGCCGTATATACAACTGCGTTTTACCAGATGAAGTTACCCCGTGCAGCAGCGTAACATCTTTCTCCTTAAACTGCATACGAATACTTTCCAGCACCTCGGTTTGCTGCTCGTTCAGTTCAAAATTGGTTACAGCATCGGCATTTTCTTCAAAATGCAGGCGGCTCACATTTTTTTCTACCGCCAATAAAATTTCTTTTTCTATCAGCGATTTTATGCTCGATTCGCCCGCCCCGCTTTCCTCAATCAGTTCGTTTTTGGTGATCGCTTTTTGGGTACGAGACAGTTTTATGTAGGCCAATAACGCATCGGCTTGTTTGGGGGCACGCTTTTCCAGTATCGGAAAAAGCTCGCGCAAATTCTCTGGGTTGTTATATACCGGGTTTATGGTGATAAAAGTACGCTTACGTGGTTTGTACCGCTCGCTCACTTCCTCGCTGATGTGGATGAGGTTTTTCTCAAACATCTGCTTCAAAATAGGCATTACCGTTTTTTGACCAAGCAGTTTGGCAATATCACTAATAGTTAGTTCGGGCTGAATATCCAGCGCCTCTACAATTAAAAATTCCTTATCGTGCAGTGTAGCCCGGTCTATATCAAATTCTTTATTGAGCGCTATCCGGGTTTCGCTGGCCAGTTTAAGAGCGGCGGGCAGGGCGGCATTCATCACCTCGCCAACGTTGCACAGGTAGTAATCGGCTATCCAGTGCCAAAAATGGAGTTGATGTGAAGTAACAACAGGCCTGTCGTCTAGTACCTCAATAATATATTTGGCTTCGTATTTCTCCGGAGCAAGCAAACTGATCTCTTTAACTATTGCTGTATAGAGTTTACTTTTGCCAAACTGCACCACTACCCTTTTGCCCACGGCTATAGCGTTGTTCATTTCAAAGGGCACACGGTAAGTATAGTTTTTTGAGATAGACAAAGGCAAAATCACCTCAACAAAAAGTGTTTTACGATCGGTATGCTCAATTTCGGCAAATTCCAGCATTTTTAAAGAGTAAAGAAGTTATAATCAGGAGTTAACGCAAAATTTAAAGCGGCTTCTTTTTTCACGGTATGGTTTGTTTAAAGTATGCAAAAGACAAAATCTTTTATCAAAAAGGCCTTTATCTTTTGTCCAAAAAACCTTTATCTCTAAAAGCCCATATAGCCAGCATTAGCCAGCCTAAAATAAACAACAGACCTCCCAGTGGTGTTATTGGCCCCATAACAACCAACCAATCCCAACCGATGATACTGCGACAGCTTAACAAATATAACGAGCCGGAGAAAAACACAACTCCGAAAGTGAACAGATAATACGAAGCCGTGATAAGCTTGCTTTTATACCCCTTTAATGTAGATAGAAAAAGCAGCGCGAATACGTGGTAAAAATTGTATTGTACAGCGGTATGCCATACCTCTAACTGTGCAGCGGGCAACACGGCTTTTAGGCCATGCGCACCAAAGGCACCGGTTATTACCGCCAGCATACCTAAAACAGAAGCAGTGATGATTATTTGTTTGTTCATGCAGATATAAAAAGCTAAGTTAACCAATTGAAAGTATTACTTTAATGCCGCAGGGTAAAATTCTATCTTTGTAAAGCGAACCGCTATGAAACGACTGATAGTAATAACCCTAATTTTGCTGGCTGCCACCGTATCCATAACGGTTGTCTATTTCAAAAATTTAAGCCCGCCGGGGGTACGTAACAACCAGGTAATGCAAAGCATCCCGGATAACGCGGTAGCCGTTTTTGAGTTTAATAATGAAAAAGGCTTCTACGATATATTTAACGGTAACCAGCTGCTAAGCGCCGTAGTTGGCAGGCAAAAGCTAAGCGATTTGGATACACTGCGCAAGTTATTGCTTTCGTCCCCCCTATCAGATCAGTTTTTTTCGGGGCAAAATATTTTCATATCAGTCCATCCATCAGATGCTGATGCCGTTAACCTGTTGGTAACCACTACAGCATCAGCCGGATTTAATACCGATGCTTTTTCAAAAATAAGCACGCAATCAAAAGGAGCACTGTTAATAACTACCCGGCGCAATACTGTTGGCATAGCATACGATATTTTGGTAAAGGCCATTAACAAGCACTTTTACCTCATCAAAAAAGATGATAATATTTTTGTGGGCAGCTTTTCAAAAGCTTTGATCGACCAAAGCATTCTGTATAAAAACGAAAAGGGTAAAAACATATTTATCCCCCTCCCCGATCAGCAAAACGCCAATTCCCTGGCTAATTTATACATCAATTACGCCCAGCTTTCGCCGCTGTTTGATCAACTGTTCAAAAACAAAAACACCGACTTATTTAAAAGCTTTCGTTTGTTGCCTGCCGTTGCGGCGCTTAGCATCAACTATAAAAACGACGCCTTGATGTTTAACGGCTTAACCACTATAAATAATCATCCTTACAGCTATTTAAACCTGTTTGCCGGGCAACAACCCGTAGTTAATCATCTAAAAGATATTTTCCCGGCAACCACGGCATACAGCATCAACTTCGCAGTATCCGATCCCCACAAATTTGAGGTCGATTTATCGCAATTCCATATTAAAGCCGGCGTAAACGATGAAAAGGATAAGCTTTTGGCAAAAGTAAAGCTGGAAACCGGCCTGTTTTTAAAAACAGAGTTTGAGCATTTACTGGGCAACGAGTTTGCCGTAGTAACCACCCGTTACCAGGAAAAATATGCCATAATAGCTGTTAAAGATGGCTCGAAACTACGACCATTGATGACAAACATCAGCACAATGACTACGGATAACATTGGCCAGTTTAATTACGAGAAACTGCCTTTCTTTTTATTGGGAGATGCCTTTAGCATTTTCAGGAAGCCGTATTTTATGATCATTGATAATTACCTGGTACTTGCTGCTACCTCAGCAGAACTTGTAAGCTATACAGATACTTATATCAGCCGTAAATTTATTAGTAAGATGGATCAGTATAACCAGTTTGATCAGTTATTGGCCGAGCGAAGCAATGTGGCTTTTTTCATCAACTTTAAAAACGCTCAACAAATATTAAAACGGGATTTGAAAGATGTTTTTTATGATGGTTTTGAAAACAACCAGCCGGGATGGAAAAACTTTTACGGAGCCGCATATCAATTTACAGCCTCAGACGGGAACTTTTATACCAATTTTTGCATGCGTATACCCAATGCCGACACCACCCAGGTAAAAAAGTAAATTACTTACGCTATTACACAACCAAATCGGCTTAATTACGTTAAACTGATTGATTACTTTATTCTTTTTTACAGATAATGGGTTTTGGATTTTATCTTTTTAAAATTATAGCAGCAAACGCCCGGTGAGATACTATATGAATAAGATTTACATTATTTTTTGTTTTCTACTCGTTTCCCTTTCGGTTTCAGCCCAGCAATTTACACAGTACAATACCGGTACACTTTACGATTCGTTCGAAAACCCCTCCGTAAGATCTTTTATACCAGATTCCAGCAGGCAATATGCTTTCAATTTTTTTATACCAAATTTCGGTGCAAACGCCTCCATAACCGGCGATATACAGCAAGCGCTCAAAAATAGGTTGTTTTCAAAATACCCGTCCTATAAATCAACCGATCTTAAAATTGGCAAATTCAAATACAATCATTTAAATGCCAACGTAAATGCTTATGGCATTATGCTTAAAACATTTACCAGCCTTAACGGCGATGTAGAGATGGGCTTCTCGTACCAAACCAAGGCTGAAGCACGTGGCTTAGTTTCTGACGAAACCCTTGCTTTATTTGATAACGTGGCAAATTTTAAGGGCAATCCTTACGATGGTATTTTTAATAATAATTTTCAGATGCAAACTTATAACCAGATAAGCTATTCGTATAGAGAACGGATTAATAAACAGCTTGCCTTTGGTTTTAAACTAAGCGCATTATTAGGTGTAAAATACTCAAAATTTAACATTGCAAGTTCGCACGCGGTATTCGATTCGGTTAAAAGTCAGGCTACTATTGCTTTGCGTGGCCGTTACTATTCAAGCTACATCCCGGGTCAGCCTTCGGCACATGATTACCTGCCTAGTTTTCGTAACCCCGGTGCATCTATCACATTTGGCACATCGTACCTTACCGACGATAAAATTACCATACAAGCCAACGTTAAAGATCTGGGCTTCATTCATTGGAGTAACCGGTCTATTATATCTAATTTTAATAACTCCACTACCATCGGTGGATTGGATTCAAAGTTTCGTGAAGATAGTATTTACAACAGTGTGATCAGCTTGCTTAGGAGTGGGCCGCCCGCAAACGAGCACACACAATCATTTACCACCAAAACAAATGCGAAAGCGGAGTTAAGTGCTTCAAAAACTTATTGGATAGACTACGATAGTAACTTCAAATATTCGCCAACCCTGGTAGCTTCAAAAGAATTGTGGTATAATGGCTTCACTGCTGCATTGGTTAACCATGTGCAGTATGAAAACTATACTTTTAGCCTTTCGGGAACATATGATGAACTCAACTTATTTAATGTAGGCGCTCAGCTTATGTATAAAACGCCCAATATTGAGATTTTTGGCGGCTCGGAAAGACTGTTAAATACCGGGCGGCTGGCTTTTGCTGCCCTTGGCAACCAAACACAAATAGACCATGTGGGGTCATACACGGGCATGGACCTATTTATAGGATTCTCCTTGAAATTTGGCGCTGTAATTGAACATCCTATGAACGCCAGCTTTATCCCAATGGGCGAAAAAGGCTTTTTTGGCCGATTATGGGGACGTTTGTTTAAAACAGACAAATAGAGGGGGGAAGAATCAAGAGATTAGCGTGTTTTTGATTTCGGATTTGGGATGTTCGATTTCGGATTTATTTACTTAAAATTTATTTGGTGACCTGCGAAGCGCCGCCTATCTTACTGGTGCTAGAAGCATAATTTTTCAAAAAAAAAATCAAACTGAAAAAAGTTTTGACTTTTGAGTTTTGATTTCGGATTTGGGATGTTCGATTTCGGATTTATTTACTTAAAATTTATCTGGTGACCTGCGAAGCTCCGCCTATCTTCTCGGTGTCAAAAGCATAATCATTCAAAGAAAATAATCAAACTGAAAAAAGTTTTGACTTTAGACGCTAAACTTCAGGCTCTTGACTTTTAACTCTTCTTTACTCCGGCTATAAAATCCTTTAAATAGTAAGGCTCAAAGTAGGCCACATCTTCAAAATCTTTTGCGGCAAATTTTTCGGCAGCCTTTTGGGTAAGGTGCGTGGCCGAGTTTTCAAACTTATGCAAAAATTTGGCATTGGTATTTGATCCTAAAACAGCTTCACATTTATCGGCGCCATCGCCAAAAAACAAGATCTGTTTATCTTTTAACAAATCATTAAAACTGTTTTCGTCAATAATATCTGCAGAAGTAGCCCTTAGCTGTTCGCCGGCGGTATTAAATATTGCGCAGTAAACTTCCATGCGGCGGGCATCTATCATTGGGCATAAAAGCGTATCGTGGCCGATAGTTATAGCCGCATCATTAATTACGCCATAAGCCATGGATTCAAGGGTTTCTATGGCTATTAGGGGCTTATCGAGGGCAAAACAAAGTCCTTTGGCTGTTGAGATACCTATCCGCAAGCCGGTATATGAACCAGGGCCGCAACTTACTGCAATAGCATCCAGATCGTGATAGGTAAAATTACCACTTGTTATTAACTCCTCAGTAAAAAGAGTGATTACTTCAGCGTGTTTGTTGCGCTCATTTACCTGTTTAAAAGCCAAAACCTTACCATCGGCAGCCAAAGCTACAGAGCATGATGTTGTTGCGGTTTCTATTTGTAAAATGAGGCTCATGAGTTAAGTCTTAAGTTCTAAAGTTACAAGTCTTGAGTAGTGAGCCTTGAGTTCTAAATCTTCAGTAAATACAAAAACTACTTACCGTTAACACTTTAGACTAAAGACATAGCACTTAAGACTAAATTATGGTACCGGATCGTGCCCGTGGCCGCCCCAGGGGTTACAACTGGCAATTCGTTTTATGGTTAACCACCCACCTTTAAAGGCACCGTGCTTTTTAATGGCTTCTACACCATACTGTGAGCAAGTTGGTGTATACCTGCACGAGGCTCCCGTCATAGGCGAAATAAAATACTGGTATATTTTTATCAGTGCTATAAAAATATAGCCCACCAGTGTTTTAATTAACCTAAACAGCCAAATCATACAGCCGTATCATTGGCAACTGCTAATTGCCCGGCAAGCTGCGCAAGCATTTTCAGCATCTTTTTTTCGATAACGCTGTAAGGCACAATTTCTTTACCAATATACCCTACCGATAGCACAATTGTTTTATCGGCGGTTTGCAACAGGTTGTATAAATTTTGTTGTTTGTGTAGCCTGTAGCTTTCGCGCATACAGCGCTTTATTAAATTCCGGTCCACAGCATGTTTATAACGCCTTTTTGAAACCGAAAATAATATTTGGGCAGGATATTGCTGTGGTTCTGTATGATACAACCACGAGACTTTAAACGGATGGCACAAAAAAGAAGAGCCGCTATGAAAAAGCTTATCAATAAACCTTTTATTACATAACCGTTCTTCTTTTTTAAAAGTATACATAGTTGCCTAATTGGAACCGGGATTTTAGCAGATAATCGGTATCCATCAGTTGGCCAAATGGCCAACCGGCGCAACCGGTTTATGCTTTATGACTACCCTCGTCAGAAACTGATAATCTTTTTCTGCCTTTTGCTCTTCTGGCTGCTAATATTCTTCTACCGTTAGCAGTTGACATGCGTTCACGGAATCCGTGTTTATTTCTTCTTTTTCTTTGAGAAGGCTGAAACGTTCTTTTCATGGCTATTTTATTCTATTCGTAGTTTTAAAAACAAGAGCGCAAATGTAGTAATAATGTACTACATATCAAACACTATTTTTCTTATTTGTTGCTCTATTTTTATTCCTGTAAATTAAGCGTTTTAAAATCACAAAATGAAACTATCTATCATATTGCTTTTCACCTGCTTACCTTTTATTGTTTTAAGTCAAACAACGGCAGCCATTCATTATAAAATATATAACACCGCAACACAAAAACCAGCAACAACGGCCGATATAGTTAATAACATGACCCAAGCCGACGTATTATTTTTTGGAGAAGAGCACAACGACTCTACCGGGCATTTGCTGGAACTTGAACTTTTTAAACAACTGGCGCAACAATACCCGCATAAAACGGCGCTATCAATGGAGATGTTCACCACCGATTGCCAACTGGTGTTAAATGAGTACCTGGGCGGCCTCATCCGCGAAAAAAGCCTGATAAGTGATGCCCGCACCTGGCCAAACTATAAAGATTACCGCCCGCTTGTAGAATTGGCTAAAGAGAACCAGATACCGGTTATAGCAGCCAACGCGCCATCCCGCTATACCAACATGGTAACACGAAACGGCCTGGGCAGCTTACAGCAATTGGATGCACAAGCCAAGGCCTACCTGGCTCCGCTACCCATTGATACCGCCACGGGAGCTTATTACGATAAATTTATTGGTATAATGGGCGGCCATGGTGCAATGGCAGGTATGCAACTCTATCAATCACAAAACTTGTGGGATGCTACCATGGCATGGTCTATAGCCAAGTTTTATAAAACCCACCCCAGTTTTAAAATATTGCAACTTAACGGAGGGTTTCATAGTGAAGAAAAGCTGGGCGCAGTAGCCCAGCTAAAAAAATATGCGACCAATGTACGCGTGGTTACCGTAGCTGCATATACGGATAACAACTTTAACAATCCCGACTGGAGCAAATTTAAACTACTGGCCGATTACATTATATTAACCGACCCAAAGCTGCCGCGGAGCTTTTAACAGGTACGAGAATCGGGGCGCGTGTTGCTGGAAAATATTCTAAATTTATTTTGTCCCGCTTCTCACTCCCCCAACCTCGATCCTAATTATGCTTTCTTCGCTAACAGATCTCTGATCTCGCCAAGTAGCAACTCTTCTTTTGTTGGCACAGGCTCTGGTGCTACAGCAGCTACCTCCGGTTTTTTAAGGGAGTTTATTCCTTTTACAACCATAAAAATACAAAATGCAATAATCAGAAACTCTATTACTATGTTAATAAAGTTACCAATGTTAATATCAACAGAGGCTATTTTCTTAACTACATCGGCATCTTTCAGATGTATCTTCAGGTCTTTAAAATCAATCCCACCCGTTAAAAGACCTATTGGTGGCATCACAATATCAGTTACCAACGAGGTAACAATTTTACCGAAAGCGGCACCAATAACAACACCCACTGCAAGGTCAACAACGTTGCCGCGCATTGCGAATTCCTTAAATTCTTTAACTATTGCCATAATAATGATTTTTGGTTTATCTAATTAACGAATAAATTTTCATGCCACCCAAACAAAAAATTTTATTTGATATTTATCATCATTGTTTCAATTACACTAAGTTATTTTAAAGTTAACTGTAATTGATGTATTTTTGACACATCTTAATTATGCTAAAACAGAACCTTCAACAAAAACTTTTACAAAAGCTCTCGCCGCAGCAAATACAATTTATAAAATTGTTGCAGGTGCCTACTGTATCTCTGGATACCCGTATTAAAGAAGAACTGGAAGAAAACCCTGCCCTTGAAGACCTGAGTTTAACCAACCTTAACGACCCTGTTGAAGAATACCCAGACCGCGACCCCGACGAAGACACCTTTAACGGTGATGAAGAAAAGGGCGAAATGGACGAATTTAATATTGATGATTACCTGCAGGATGATAGCGTAAACGATTACGGATCGCGCTATGATCAAAATGGTGATGATGAGGACGAACGTAAAGAAATACCTATTGCCGTACAAAGTTCATTTTTTGAAAGCCTGCAATTGCAGCTTGACCTGTTGCCCCTAAACGACAAAGATTTCAGGATTGGCAAGCAGATCATCGGCAGCCTGGATGATGATGGCTACCTGCGCAGGCCTATCATGTCGCTTACAGATGACCTCGCTTTTTCACAAAATGTAATGGCCGAAGACGAAGAGGTTGAGGATATGCTAAGGGTGATTCAAACCTTCGACCCTGCCGGTGTAGGGGCACGCAGTTTACAGGAGTGCCTGCTCATTCAGCTTCGCAAAAAAGATCCGAATGATCCTATCATAAAAAAGGCTATCAATGTGGTTGAGTTTTATCTGGATGAATTTACCCGCAAGCATTACGATAAACTGGAGAAATCATTAAACATGGACTCTGACGAGCTGCGTGGCGTTATTAATGAAATACTAAAGTTAAACCCTAAACCGGGCGACAGCAACGAGGTTAATACCAAGCAGATGCAGGTGATACCCGATTTCCATATCATCAACAATGATGGGGTGCTGATACTTACCCTTAATTCCAAAAACGCCCCCGAGCTTCGCGTAAGCCGATCGTACCAGGAGATGTTTCAACACTATGATAAGGCATCGCAGCGGGATAAAAAACTAAAGGAAGCCGTACAATTTGTAAAGCAAAAACTCGATTCGGCCAAATGGTTTATTGATGCTATTAAACAGCGCCAGCAAACCCTGCTAAAAACGATGAACGCCATTATGCAATACCAATACGAGTTTTTTCTTACCGGCGACGACAAAAATCTGAAGCCAATGATCCTTAAGGATATTGCCGATAGGATAGCCATGGATATCAGTACCGTATCGCGCGTAGCAAACTCTAAATATGTGCAAACCGAGTTTGGTACTTTCCTTTTAAAATCCTTCTTCTCTGAAGCTATACAAACCGAGAGCGGCGAAGAGGTATCAAACAAAGAGGTTAAAAAGATATTGGAAGAGCACATTGGCCAGGAAGACAAGCGTCACCCCCTTGCCGATGAAAAACTTACCGACATACTAAAAGATGCCGGCTACAACATTGCCCGCCGTACAGTAGCCAAATACCGCGAGCAAATGAATATCCCCGTTGCAAGATTGCGAAGAGAATTGTAGGCCCCCAGCCCCCTAAAGGGGGAGTTTTTTTATTCATCGCTTTGTGTTGATAAATTATAAATGAAAAATGACCTGATCAAAACATCAGGTCATTTTTCATTTATAATTCGGTAACAATCTGCACATCTGAAATCTATCATCTGCACATCAAATAATTAAAACGTATGTTGCGGACAGGTAACTTTATAGCGGTTGTTTAATAAGATACCGATCACAATTTCGTGCGAGCCGTTACTTACCGTATTAAGGGCCGAAGTGGTAAAATCATAAGAGTACCCTACGTTTACAAATGAGCTAAGGTTAAAGCCTACCAGGGCCGCGAATGAATCGTTACGGCGGTATGAGCCTCCTATCCAGAATTTATCCTGGAACGACATTTTTAGGTTAACATCAAACGTAGTTGGTACGGGCTGTATCACCTTAAATAATACTGACGGTATAAGAGTTACATCATCTGATAAAAACAGCTTGGTACCAGCCGTAAAGAAGTAATGCGGCACTGTTTTATTCTGCGTTGTGGTAGTTGATGTGGATACATACAAATTTTGCGGTAGTATTTGCTGAACCGACACACCAAAAAAGTAATCGGGCGCATAAGCCCATACGCCAAAACCCAAATCGGGTTTCCATTGGTTGGTATTCAAATTGGTCAAAATAGGATCAGAATCGTCTACCCCGCCAAAATGTAACTGCGAACGATCGAGCATATTATGGCTTACCCCTGCCGATACGCCCACAGCCAGGTTCAGCCTATCGGTAATACCCAGGTGGTAGGCATAGGTAGCATCAATATTGGTTGTGGTTATTGGACCGGTTTTATCGTTTACCAAAGTAAAACCAATACCGTGGTGAGGCTCTGCCGCCTGGTATTGCTGCGTATACAACCTGCTTGATGGATTAAGACCGCCACTCGCCGGAAAAGCGCTGGCATCGCCCTGGATAAATTTGTCGCCAATAGGTGCATTTACACTTAAATACCCGGTTACCGGGGCCCCCTCCAATCCTGTCCATTGGCTGCGGTAGCCCGCTTTTACGTCGGTATAGTTTTCGATACCGGTTAACGCGGGGTTTAGCAAATAGTTGTTAAAAATATATTGTGTGTATTGCGGTTTTTGTTGAGCATTTGCAAATTGAGCAGCGGCAACCAGCAAAACAATAGCGTATAAAATTCTCTTCATTAATTTATCTAATGATGGTTATAGATTTTGAGATAACCTTACGTTAGTTTTTTGTGTTTATTATGTGTAATACGTTGCCGGGGTATTAATAGTTCCATTAGATCCATCCTCCGGGGCAATGCTATAACCAATTGACGAATATAGCTTTTCTATCTATGTGTTTTATATTTCACCGTTATTATTCGGGGAA
The DNA here is from genome assembly GCF_014205845.1 of Mucilaginibacter cryoferens. Taxonomy (GTDB): domain Bacteria; phylum Bacteroidota; class Bacteroidia; order Sphingobacteriales; family Sphingobacteriaceae; genus Mucilaginibacter. The sequence goes on along the minus strand of NZ_JACHCR010000002.1, from coordinate 49,255 downwards.
ATTTTTCATGAAGTATATTTTTGATCAACGACCGGGCAGTTTATTACAGACTGGATACAACTGAGCGCTCGACTAAACTATCAATAAATCATTTCTTTACTCCCCATTATAAAGCCAGCAAAACAAAACCGACTTATCTGATAATAGTAACGTTACCTGCCACCACTTTGCGCCCGTTTTTGGGGTTGATGATATAATAATAGGTACCGGGTGGCAGGTAGCTCCCCTTATACCTGCCATCCCACGGTACGGCATAACCAACGGATGAAAATATCTTTGCACCGTACCTGTTAAAAATCTCTACCGTATTATTGGGGTAATTATCCAGGTGTTTAATGTTCCAATAATCGTTGTTGCCGTCTCCGTTGGGCGAAAACGCATTGGGTACCTGTAGGTATTTTAATACTTTAATAGCAACGTCAGCTGATGCGCTGCAACCTTCGGCAGATGTTACTGTAAGCCGGTATACCGCATCGTCGGTTGGGCTTGCCACAGGGTTTAAAACATCGTCCTTATCAAGGCCTGCTGTAGGTGTCCATTTATAGCTTAAATTATGGCCGCTCGCTTTAGCATTTAGGGTAATAACGCCGCCTTCGAGCATCGTTAAAGGCCCGTCAATACTTACGGCAGGCAAAGCATAAACCAATAGCTGTTGTTTTACTGTATCGGGGCAACCACCTGGGGTTGAATAAATATAACTAACCCCTGTAACCCCCACCCCTGCAACAGAGGGGTTAAATAAGCCGCTTGTACTAATTCCGTTACCTGTGTAAATCCCAGTGCCTGCTAAACCGGTTATGCTTAAAGGTGTAAACTGAAAAGGATTATCATCCAGGCAAAAAACGGGCGGGGTGGCAAATGTAATGGCATGGGCAGGTTTTATTACAACAGAAAAATCCTGCACGTTTTGGCACGCCAGGCCAGAGTAAGCTACCACGTGAACATTAAATGTACGGTTGCCATCGGTAAAAAACGGGTAAGTAAAACGCAGTTGCTGCCCATAAACGGGATGTTCATATACCCGCATGGAGGTGGCATCATCTTTATCAAAAGTAACCTCTAACCGGGTAATGCTACCAAAGTTAACTACCGATCTGTTTTCAAAAAACACTTCGCGGTTACTACACAACGCGCTGGGGTCGGTTACAATAACATGGGCTCCGGGGATATCGCCGTTGATAACCAGGGTTTGTGTTTTGGTATACACGCAACCATATTTTGATGTAACTTTTAAGGTAACCTGGTAGTCTCTCGCCTCGGTGTAATGGTGTTGGGGATTTTTTTCTGTTGATGTATTGTCGGCAGCACTGGCATGCATATCTCCAAAATCCCATTGGTAGGTAAAACTGGCTTCAGAATTATCATCAATGGTACTGCTATCTGTAAACCGGGCGTTATCGGCAATACAGGCATCGGGCAAAATAAAATCAACTATTGGTAAACTACTTACCATTATAGTTTTCTGCAACGGCAGGCTGGCACAATCACTTGCGGTAATAACGGTTAGTTTAGCGGCGTAAGTGCCTGCCTTGCTATAAATATGGGTAACCGGCGTATTATCCAACCGCACAACAATAGCGGTGCTATCGCCAAAATCCCATAACCATTTTATAATAGGGCTATCGGCGCTTGTTGAATGATCGGTAAAGGCGATTTGTTGTGCAGCGCAATCCGGGGCCGAAAAATCGAAACCAGCAACAGGTAAATTATTTACTTTAACTATCACGGGCACCGATGTATCTCCACAACCGTTTTCGTTAGTGATGCTTAACCGCACCGCGTAACTACCGGCCTGTTTGTACAAATGAGCCGGATTTTGCACAACATCAGTACTTCCATCGCCAAAATCCCAAAGCCTCGTTTTTGTTTCGCGGCCATTAGTTTGTGAGGTATCTCTAAAAAAAGTGGTATCGCCCAAACAGGCTCCTTTAAAGCTGAGCTTCGCCACCGGCGGATCGGAGATATTAAAATCAAGTTCAATCACATCATTTGTTCCACATTCATCGGCCACGGGATTAAATACCGTGGCTACAGCGCTGTAATCGCCGCTTGAATACGTTTCATTTTGCGGATACTCATATACATATAAAGTTTGATTACCTTTTATAGTGGTTGATTTTACAATAGGATTGGCATCGTGATAAGTAGTGCCGTTTTTGAGATCCCATTTTATATCTGTTGTTTTATACGGAAGAGTTAATTGCAGCTTATAATTAACACCCGAGCAGCCATTTAACTGCGATGCAGGAAATTCAGGATCTTTAAGGGCTATAAACTCAACCAGGTTTTTAAGGTTTGCTCCCGCGGCGTAACCGTATGATTCTGCCACGCCAAAACCATACGCTATGGCATTAAAGCCGTCAGAAGCGCTAATATGATGTACACCGCTTTCTACACTAATTTGCGCGTACGAATAATCGGGACTGGCATTAACGGCGCTAAATTGGGTATATGGCTTACCATCGAGCGCAAACGTGGGTACCGTGCTGGTTTTAATAATTACGTTAATAAAGTTGCTTATTATCCTAAAATTATTGGTTGAATTTAGGGTAACATGATCTAGTGTTTGCTCAAGCGGGTTTAAGTAAATCATTTCGGGATCGCCCACATCCTGTAAATCGTCAAAACAATTTTCGGTTTTAGCCTGCGTTACAGCGTATTGCACAACCTGTATTGGCTTATCGGCTTTAATAATATTGGGGCTGGTAGAATTAAACTCGTAATAAAGTCCGTTAATAAACGACGATGATGAAAGGTTATTCCCATTTAAATTCACGGTAGTATTTGGGGTGCTTAGAATGATCCTGAAAACATCATAATCGCGACTTTTTAAAGGTGCGGTTATATAACTTTTGCCCCAGGTAGCTGTAGGATATACCTGTTGAAAAAGATTATCAGACGTTGTATTACCCGAGTTGCAACCTATCATTATTTTTGAACTGCCAGAGAACACGGCTACTTTTTTACATGCGCCGGCCTGCGTACTGATGGTACGGATGCGCGTACCCGTTAAATCGGCATTTGAAAGCCCCTGGTACACCTGGCCTTTATTTAAAAGGATGTTAAACGGTTTATTGGGCACCTCACCATTAAGCAAATAGGTATTGGGTGTAATTTCAACCGTGGTATTATCTTCTGTACCAATTACGGCAAATGTAGAGTATGAAGGTTTTTGCTCGTTACCGCTTTGAAGCGAGTTTGATATTTGTGTGTAGTTAATAGAAATATAATCTTTACCAAGCACATTTACAGGCAGCAAAAGCGTTGCTCCGGAAACGCTTTGTGCAAAAATATGCGCGTAAACTGCCACCGGCTTTTGCGATGTTATGTGAATGCCTTTGTTAAAAACACCCTGCTGATCAATAAAAGCGCTTGCAGGTATAACAACAGTGAGTATTTCCCGGGCAACTACGGTATAAGTTTGAGAAAACGAACCGTCGGCAACGGCAACATTTACGGTAGTGCTGGCGTCGGCGGTGATGTAAAGATCCATCTGGCTTACCGTTCTCCGGGGATCGGTTGTTGTTGAGCCATCAATATGATCCATATAGGCTGTCCAAAACTCAGTTCCCTGGTTAGAGAAGCCACCCTGGGCTTCGGCATCAAGGCAACAACATAATAAAATTACAGATAGGAGATATGGTATTTGAGATTTGAGACTTTTTATACGCGTTAGAGAAAAAAAGCTGCACAGCCCGGTGAGGCATATCTTTCTCATTTCAATATGAAATTAGATACATAAAGCAGGAAACCTTTATAAAACATACGCAATCCGGTAAACCTATCTCATATCTCATACTTAAATTTTCATATCAAAAATCTATTCGCTGGCTTTAGCAAGCGATTCAAGTTCTATATTGGCTATTTGCAGCTTGTAGGTAAGCTCCTTATTTTCTTTACGCAATTCATAAATTTCAATGGCGTTTTGGATGTAAATTTTAAGTTCGTCGTTTTGCCAGGGCTTTACCAGGTATTTATAAACCTGCCCACGGTTAATAGCATCCATTACCGCGTTTACATCCGAAAAGCCGGTTAAAAGTATCCGGATAGTATCTGGGTACAAGGGCAAAATCGACTCCAGGAACTCGATCCCGGTAGTAACCGGCATGCGTTGGTCGGTAATAATTACGCCAATTTCCTGGGCTTGCAGTACCAGGCAACCTTCGGCTGCAGATTGGGCTGTGTAAATATTAAAATTACGCCTGAAAGCTGCTTTAAAACTATTTAAATTATTTATCTCATCATCAACATACAACACTCCAACAGGCATAGTACAATACTTAGGTAAAAAATTATTATTTATAATGGGCTATAAAAGTAAATTTATAGAAAGTTTTATTTAAAGCACATTTTTATTATAATTAATGCCCGATGCAAAATAGCAGTACGTAAATATGAAAAAAATATTGATAGTAGCGTACCTACTATTCCTTAATGCTATTGCTTTTGCTTATAAAGCTGATACCCTTGTTATTAACAACAACCAGTCATCACTATTAGGTAACCGTTTTTTTGATGAACTTGAAGATAGGGCAGACACCCTAACAATCAATAAAGTTTTACAAAGTCATAATTTTAGAGCAAGCCATAACGCTCTGCCTATAATAAGAGTCTTTAATTCTATAATATGGTTAAAATTAACAGTTAAAAACAACGATAAAGAGCCCAGTATTTTTATCTCCACCGGACCAGGCGTTATTGATGAATTTGATTTGTATTATGTTGATACTGATAAAAAGATATTGCACCTAACTATAAATGAGCGCCCAGATAAGTTAGAATCGCAAAATGCAAATTGCATTAACCTACCTCTTCCATCTGGCAAGGCAAAAACAATTTATTTACGTGTTAAAAGTAATGCATGGTCGGCTATTCCAATAAAAATTTATAGTAAATGGGCATATTTTAAAAGCCAGGGAATTGAAAATGCCATATCCGCAGCCTTTGTTGGTATTATATTGATTAGTATACTTTATAATTTAATGCTTTTTTTTGTTGTTGGCGACCTGAGTTATCTCTACTACGTGTTATACATTATTTTTATGGGTATAACACAAACCCTGCTCAGGGGGTATGGTACTTACTTAATAGGCGATAAAAATATTTTAAACAATTATGTAATACCATTGTCGAGGGTGTGCTTTGGCATATTTACAATACTTTTCGCAGGCGAATTTTTACAAATAAAGCAAAACCTAAATGGCAGCTATAAAATCAATTTGTTTCTGTGCGCGTTATACATCATCATCACTATTGCAATTTTTAGCCGTATAACCGCTGTTGCTTACGCACTTATTAATATAGGCATTGTTATCACCGCTGTATACTTGCTTTTTGTAGGCTCTCGTTTATACAGGGCGGGCTTTAAGCCCGCCAAACTATTTATGTGGGGCTGGGGGTTTTTCTTAGTTGGCATATTGATATCTGGTGCCCGTAGTAAGGATATCGTCCCTTACAATGCAATAACCGCCGATCTTACGCCTTTTAGCCTTGTTATAGGCATCGTTTTATTTTCGGTAGCGCTGGCCGATAAAATAAACTACTATCGTAACGAAAAAATGGACATCCAAAACTTTGCTATTGCCGTAGCCCGCGAAAACGAACGGCTAATAACCCAACAGAATATATTGCTCGAAAACAAGGTTAAAGAACGTACAACCGAATTGCTAAATGCCAACAAAGGCCTGTCTAAAATTATTGATGACCTTAAAAGCACCCAGCACCAATTGGTTGATACCGAAAAAATGGCTTCATTGGGCCGGCTCACAGCTGGTGTTGCCCACGAGATTAACAACCCGATAAACTTTGTAAGCTCAAATATCCCCCCACTTAAACTCGATTTAGATGAACTGTTTACTTTGCTCAGTAAGTACGAGGCGGCATTGAATAATTCTACAGACGAAGCCTCGTTATCGGCCATTAATAACTATCGCCAAAACATCAACCCTGATTTTATTAAGGACGAAATAAACATTTTGTTGAATGGCATTGAAGAAGGAGCTAAACGTACCACCGAGATTGTAAAAAGCCTTTTTACCTTTAGCAGTAGCGATGAACTGGTTTTAAGAAAGCTTGATATCAATAAAGCCATCCTTGCCAACCTGCTTATTTTAAAAAGCACCATTCCGTATTACATTGAAATAAAACCAACGCTAAACCAGATTGAGCCCTTAAACTGCTACCCCGGTAAAATTAACCAGGTTATTATTAACCTGATAGCCAACAGCATTTATGCCATAAAGAGTAAAGAAAAACAGCAAGACCAAAGTATCTCTATAATTACTCAAAACCTCGCCCAGTATATTTCCATCGAAATTACAGATACCGGCATTGGTATGAGCAGTGAGGTAAAAGAACGCATATTTGAGCCATTTTTTACCACCAAAAATATTGGTGAAGGCACCGGGCTTGGCTTATCTATTGTGTTTGGCATTATCGAAAAACACCAGGGCAGCATAGAGGTAATATCAACACCCGACACCGGCACCACGTTCACCATCCTACTCCCTAAAAACCTGGTCTGATATCTCCCCTATCTAAAAAAACTTTTCAGGATTTGGTACCAGGTTCAAAAACGATTCAAAATTTTCTACATAGTGCGATTGATCGAGTTTGTAATAAAACGCACCTTTTTTTGACGATAGCTTGTCCTTTTCGGGTTGTTTTACCAGCAAACCTGTAGAAAGCAGTTTACGGCTGAAGTTTCTGTCGTCGAATTTGGTTTGATAAACGCCCTCATATAGTGCCTGCAATTGCGGAATAGTAAACTTTTCTGGCAATAACTGAAATAATATGGGATGAAGCGCAGCTTTGTAGCGTAGCTGCCTCAGGGCAAGTCTTACCATCTCGGCGTGGTCAAATATCAGCTCGGGCATTTCATCGAGCAGAAACCATTCGGGATGATATTCTTCGCTCAGTTGCTTTTCGTATTGGTGAATATCTATAAGCGCAAAGTAGGCTATGGATAAGGTACGCTCAACAGGGTCGCGGCCTGGTTGCCCAAACACCTGAAACTGTTCCATATACACATTTTTAAGCCCGGTACGAAGTTCCAGTACACGGTTAGCGGCATCATCTGGTGATTCTGACGGCTGGATAAATCCGCCCATCAAACTCCATTTATGTTTTTCGGGTTCCAGGCCACGCTGTACAAGTAATAACTTTATATTCCAGCCATCAAATCCAAATATGATACAATCGGTTGCCACTAAAATGCGTTTTTGGCCGCTATACTTCTGCATAATTTAGTTTAGAGTTTATTTACAAGTGTAAAAATAATTATGCAATTATTTATTGTTAAACCGACAACTAAATTTGAGAGAACGAAAAATGGAAAAAATGCCAAAGTGACGAAAAACTTAGTTGATGAAGCATCTCACCGCCTTCCACTTCACTGTTATACCGAGTGATAAAATTGCGAGAAACTATGAAGAGGGAATGACAAAGCGACGAAAAACTTACGAAGTAACTTCGTAAGTCTGGGATTTACCACATGTTACGAAGTTAATCGTTCTACTTTGCAGTATCCAACAACTTACATCACGAATGAATTAGCCCCTCCCTTAAGATCATATCTTTTAGCTTTCCAAACTAATATCCCCGATGTTTTTTTGGGCAAACTGATATTTATCTTCCACCTACCATTTTCTAACGCGTAAGCCACAGAAACGTTTCCATTGGGATGAGGGATTGAGCCGCTTATTTGGGCTAATTTCCCTAAATGGGGTTCTATTTTTATCTTAGTGAATCCAGGGGCATAGCTATCGATACCTAATACTGTTCTAAAAAATTCAATATTGGGGCTGGCACCCCAGGCATGGCAATCAGATCTGGATGTGTTAACGTCAGAATACTCTGCCCAGGTGGTAAGCCCCATTGCCATATTCTCCCGGTAAATACCCAGCCAGCCGGTATAATCATTACCCAAACCTGCTTTTACCAATGCCTGGTTCAAATAATATTTAAAGTAAACAGAGCATTGCGTTAAGCTTTTATCGTTAAGCAACCCTCTGGCAACAGCCGGCATATCGGCGCTGCCCACCACACCCGTAAGTATGGCCAGCGAATTTACATGCTGGGAGTAACCGTTTTTTTCTTTTGTATCGGCATATAACTTTTTAACCGGGTCCCAGTATTTGCGTTGTATAGTGGCCTTTAGCTGCGCCGCTTTTTTGTTATATATAATGGCGTAATCGTGCAAACCAATTTTGGCCTCCATATCTGCAGCCCATTGATAGGCCCATAGCAACTGCAGATCATAAATTGCCGCGCTGCCATCCTTACCCTTAACCTCGCCCCACATATTGCCAGCCCAATCAACAAACGCCCAGTACGGGGTATCTTTTAAAGAGCCGTCGGCCTGTTGATATTTGCTAAAAAAATCCAACACGCCGCGTTCGCCAAGTAGTTTGTTTCTGATAAAGGCGTTATCGCCGCGGTACATCCAGTAATCATGCAGCATGCCAATGTACCATAACGAAAATGGAGAAATAACCTGTGTACCGTTGGATGGGTAACAACTGGCGGTTACGCCTTCGGGTAAGCGCGAATGATCCATTTGGTTAAGGGCATTACGCGCAAGCCGGTCGTCGCTTGTGTTGTAGTAGGATACTACTGCCTGTATGCGGGTATCGCCAATGTATTGCAGCTGCTCATAATACGGGCAATCTGTATAGGTTTCCCAGGCATTTAGCCGTGCTGTACGCCAGCCAATATCCAGCATTTGCCTGATCTCGGCATTATCTGTATTAATTACCGACGCTCGCTTAAAAGGATAACCGGTAAAAGTACCGTATAAATCATCTATCACCAATGACTCATCTTTTGTTTTTACAAATACCCTGATGTAGCGATAGGTGCGAAAGTTTAATGTTGTGAAAGACTGCCCTTTACTGCCATCAGCCACCAGGCTGTCTATTCGGCCTACAAATTCTTTTCCCTCAACATCATTGCGGTTACCTTTGTTGAAGCCTTTAGTACCTTTTTCATAGAGCGATTCGGCATAGCCAAGTGAGATGCCAGCGTCTTTGCCGCCACTAAAATTTAACGTAACAAAAGCATTTGTTTCAAAAGTTTGATCGAGTAATAAAGAAACTGTAGTGTTTGCAGGGATGGTTAACGAAGCCTTTGCCGCCGGAAACTCCGTAGGCACATTTATACCAACGGCGCCGCGCAATTTAACCAGGCGCTGGTAGGTCATTTCCCTTGCCGGCAGTGTTGATGGTACCAATGCCCAGTCTATACCCCAGGCTGTACCTTTGAGTTTTCCGTCGGATATTTTATCCGCCCCCGGCCAGGTGCTGTCGTCAAAGCTGATGGCTTTCCAGTCGCCTTTAATCGCTTTGTTCATATCCACCATTTCGCCTTTACTGGCGGCAAAAAAATATCCTGGTATTGGTTGGTGGCCCACATCCCGGATAGCTTTCCAGCTATCATTGGTATTTAACACATCCTCTGTTGGTGTATTACCCTGCAAAATAAAACCGGTGCGCACACTAATCTGCGCTGCCGGACTGTATTGCCCCTCGTTCCAAACAAGTGCAGCTACCGAATTTTTTCCGGCGGAGAGATAAGGTGCAAGGTCGACAGTTTCATAATTCCAATAGTAAGTATCGCCGCGCGCTGGGCCTAAAGATATCAGATTGCCATTAACGTAAAGTTTGTACCTGTTATCGGCCGATAGGTGAACAATAAAAGTTGCTGGCTTAACAGCTAAATCAATATTTTTCCGAAAGTAATAAACGCCATAAATTTTCCCATTATCGCCCTGCGCCGCTATCCATTTGGCGTTCCATGATCTTTGCGAAGGCTGAATACTGGCAGATTGAGCGCATACAGATCCGGCCGTTGCTAATCCAAAAGCAACTACTAATATTGTGGTAAAGAAGTGTCTCATCGGTGGTTTAAATTGATTAAGCAATAATAGAAATAAATTTTGTAAATCGATTTAGCAAAAAGAAAAAAATCATCTATTAGATTTAGAGCATCGTCGAGGGAAGGTCGGCATCTGCGTTGGACTTGAGAATTTGAATCCGCGATTTAAAGTAACTTATAGGCCACAGTTTCCGAATATTTTTATCGAATATTTGAAAAGATCTATTTCAATTAATTTATAACAAAATAGCAATTTGGTGGTAAATTATCCGATAATTACTCATTAGCTTTATATAGGTTTTAGGCTATCAATAAAGATAGTTTAACCACACTCCGACTTTATCAGCAATGAAAAACATATTCTATTTTTTCACCATATTAACTGTTGTTTCTTGCAACCATATTAATAAACCAGCAAGTAAAAACACGGAGAAAAAAGTTAGAAAGTTTGATGCTGAATCAATAGAGAAAATTCGATATAGCGATTTGCAATTGGAAGCCTTTTTAGATAGCACCGGCAAATTACGCACAAAATTACTTGCAGATAAGGAGGCATTTTATGCTGATTCCATTTTCAAAAATCAACGACAATTTGATACGCTTATCTCAACAAAAGACTTCAATAAATTAAAATTCGCAATTCGCAAAGGCGCAATTAGCGTTAATACTGCGAGGCGCATTTTTAATAATCCACAAATTGACAGTTCATGTACCGAAAAAAGCATTTTTTTAAACTACAAACCAGGGCTCACACCCATTGAGTATTACCCTTTCGGTAAGAACAAAAATACTTTCGATGAATACGGTATTTGTATTGGAGATCCAAATCATTGCCCAAATGCTTGCCTATATTTCCTTAAAGGTAAAAGGATTATAGCTATGCACAATTTTAACCAGCGTTTTGCACCCGGTTTATATCATTACCAGGATAGTGATGGCAAAACGGTGATCTATTATTCTTATATGTTTGCCGAAGGATCAAATGAGTGGTGGTTTAATTACTTTTTTTATAAATATGACGGCAATAAACTGATCCCTGTTTTAAATGAGCTTGAAAATGGTAATGTATCAATGCCCGTTCCCCGCGCGCTTTGGTTAGAATCGAAAGTACTAAAAACAAATCCCTTAACTATTAAAATGACTTATCATGATGAATTTCCAGACACGAGCACTGTCGATTTTGGTCCCTCGATAATAAATGACTCAACTACCATAAAATATATTTGGGATAAAAACTCGAAGACTTTAAAAGGGCAGTATGAGAAGGCAAAAATTAACGAGAGTCAAATTTTATCATATTATCTTCCGGGAAATAATTTATTGTTTATAAACTCACATTACAGAACATTAAAAGAAGCCTTACAAAACAAAACAAAGCGCAAAAGCGTATTGGATTATCTACAGAAAATTAAAAGCGGCAGCAATTAGCAATAAAAACAAAAGCCCTCCAGCAACGCTGAAAGGCTTCATGTGCCCCCAGGGAAGGTACTAAACTCCTAACCCCTAATTAAGAGTCAGTCGCTCGCCGGGCAATAACTAACTCACCCTCTTTCCATGCAATAACATATCAATAGCCTCGTTCAGTCCACCAGCGCGAATCACTTCGCCCGAGTTCACAAAAAAGATCTCGTCGGCATTTTCAATGGTGTTTAGGCGATGAGCTATAATTACCCTTGTGGTGGTCTCCGGCAGTTTGTTTAAAATATCGCTGAGCAGTTTTTCGGTAATGGTATCAATATTGGCAGTGGCTTCATCCAATATCAATATCTGCGGATTACGCAACACGGCCCGCATAAAGGCTATCAGTTGCTTCTGGCCAAGACTGATGCTATCCCCACTCGAAAGTACCGGCGTATCCAGTCCGTTTTCAAAAATGGCCAGCAAGCTGCCCAGGTTTGCATCGGTGATCACCTTTTCCAGTTGTTCATTGGTATGGCCTTCATACATGTCATTACTGTATAAAATATTATCCTTTACGGTACCGCTAAACAAAAACGGCTCCTGCAAAATAAAGCCAATTTTAAGGCTGCGTTCCTCTGGGTTATACGTACGAATATCTTTACCATCCAGCAAAACCAATCCTTCTGATGGATCATACAAACGTGCAATCAACGATGCTGTAGTTGTTTTACCACCACCCGTTGGCCCAACCAGGGCGTAAGTTTTGCCTTGCTCCAGCTTAAAATTGATGTTGTGTAGTATCTCTTTGCTTTCGTCGTAACTAAAATGTACATTTCTAAATTCAAGCAGGGCCGCGTTGGGTTCGGTTATGCCAACTTCAAGCTGTGGCAGATCGCTTTCTAAAGAGAGGATTTGCGATATCCTGTCCCAACCGGCCATAGCCAGCTGAAAGTTTGTCCACAATGCAGCCAACTGCCTCAACGGGTTGTAAAAGTTGGTGGAGTACGATAAATAACTCACCAGCAAACCGATAGAAAATTGCCCGCGACTGATAAGATAGATACCAAACGACAAAACAATAAGCTGCGCTATACTGGCAAACAAACCATACACCGGCACAAAAACGTTATTAGCCAAACCTGCGCTTATAGCGGTTTTATAATTGTCTTTATTGGCTATTGCAAAGCGTTTTCTGAAATAATCGCGGCGATTAAAGGCGATGATCACCTTAAAATTATTGAGGCTTTCCTGTATCTCGCCGCTCATACCACCTGTGCTTTTCAGGTTGGCAGCGTTTTTTCTTTTAATCCACGGTGATAATACCAATGTTAAAACAAGAATGATAATAGCAGGCGATAAGGCCGCCGCACCCAATTCAAAATGTATCAGTAATAAAAATATACCCGCCCCTATCATGGTAGATATATTGCCGATAAACTGCATCAGCGATTGCGAAAAAAACTGGTTAAGTTTATCCGTATCGTTATTTACGCGCGATATCAGGTCGCCGGCTTTATTCTGGTTAAAAAAGCCTACCGGTAGTTGTTGCAGTTTGTTAAATATGGAGTTACGCAAAGTAAACAGCATTCGTTGCCCCACGCCCCCCATCAGCGTTGTTTGCTTATAGCTGGTAAACAGGGCCACGGTGTACATACACAGCAGTAATATGGCGTTGTGGATAACGCCGCTAAAATCCTTATGCTGCACATATTTATCAATAGTATGGCCAATAATAAGCGGCCCCAACAGGTTTAATGTAGAGTTGGTGAGAATGGCGATAAGCGCTAATATCAACGTCCGCTTTTCGTGCGAGATCAGTTGTATCAGCTTTTTAAGCCCGGCCCAGGTTGATGTTTTTGGGGCGGTTTTGCTAATCTGGTTAAGATCGTAGTTCATTTTGTGTTGATATATTGATGGTCTTAACTGTTGTTATTAATGGGCAACGCCCGATTCGTAATTACTGGTGCTTTGCTGCGAGTTGAAGATCTGCACATAGTCGGTACTGGTTCTCATCAGATCGTCATGTACGCCGCTGGCTACAATTTCGCCTTGCATCAGTAGTATAATCTGGTCGTAATGCTCCACAGACGCAATTTTCTGGGTAACAGATATCAACGTAAGACCTGGATAATTTTTCTGAATATTGGTTAAAATCTTTTTCTCGGTATTGCCATCCACCCGTGCAGTAAAATCATCAAGCAATAAAACTTTAGGATTAACTGCCAATGCACGCGCCAGCATAATGCGCTGTTTTTGGCCACCCGATAAGCTGGAGCCACGCTCAGATACAATCGTATTCAAATGATCTGGCAAACTGCCGATGAAATCTTTCAGCTCGGCAGTATCAATAGCTTTCTGTAACGACTCATCGGTAACAGTATCACTAAAAGCTATATTTTCGCGAATACTCATGTTAAAAATGATGCTATCCTGAAAAACAAAACCTACCTGGCTGTGAAACGTTTCGCTATCATAAGCAGCTATGCTTTTATCATCAAACAAAACCTCGCCCTCGGTAGTATTTATAAGTCCGGTAAGTAAATAAAGCAACTGGGTTTTACCTGCAGATGTTGGCCCTATTATGGCAATTTTAGAACCCACCCCTACCTTAAGCGATATGTTTTTTAATGCCCGTTTTTGCCCATAAGTAACGGTTACATTTTTAAGTTCTACATTGCCCCTCAGGGTTTCTTTAAAATCGCCCCCATCTGCAACATCGGGCGCATCCAAAACAACACTTATACGGGTAAATGAAGCACTGGCCTGTGCAATAAGGTTGCTCATAAAGCCAAGTATAAATATAGGGAATATCAACAGCGACAGATAACTGTTAAAGGCCGCAAAACTACCCAGGCTCATACTGCCGTTTATTACAAAATGCCCACCCATTACTAAAATGGTTAAGGCGGCCATATTTGCCGTAAAGGTTACAATAGGTATAAGGCCCGCAAAAAAGCCCAGGATCTTTAATCCATAATTTTTGGCTTCGGTGTTGGCCTCCAAAAATTTATTGTATTCCAGTTGCTGCGAATTGATAACCCTGATAAGCGCCGAGCCAAGAATACTCTCGTTAATAACCTTATTTAACTGATCTATAACGCCACGGCTTTTCATAAACAAAGCCCGTACATTTTTAAGCACGTAGGCAAACGTACCACCAATGATTGGGATAATAACAATAACCGCCAGCGCCAGTTTCCAGTTAATGGTAAGCAGCATTACACTACAACCAATAATAATAAACAGCGACGATACGATAGAGACCAAAGCCTGCGATACGAATAATTTAATAGAATCCACATCGGCGGTAAGGTTGGTTAACAGTTTGGATGGATTGGCCATTTCAATAAAGGCATGGCTCTGGCGCGAAATTTTATCCGATAAACGCTCGCGCAGATCACGTGCCACACGCTCCGAAGCATAAGTTTGAATAATGGTTTGCAGGTACGCAAACACAAAAATAAGTAATGCGGCCAACGTAAATTTCTTCAAAATATCTGCCAGTACAAACTGCCCATGAGTATAGGCATCAATGCCGTTGGCAATTATTTTAGGGAGCCAAAGGTTAATGCCATTACTTAACAAGGCAAAAAGCAGCAGCAAAGTAACCAGGCCCATATAGGGTTTTAGCAGACTGAATACACCGGGCGGTTTGCCGGCCGGTTTGGTTTTATTATCGGGTTGCATATGTTAGCTTATATCGGGTACAGTAATATTACAAATAAACTCTGCTTAATAGGACGATTAACAACTAAAAACATTTTAAATGTTTCAACAATAAATAATTCTAAAATGGAATACTTCAACAAAACTATTACTATTTAGGAATAAATACAACTATTTAGAAATAATTATATAATTTTACACCCAAATAGCAATATCATGAAGCCTATTGTTGAGTTGATTAAAGAATGGTCGGAGTTTGAGGAGCTAAACGCCGACCATCGGATAGAAACATTTTGCAGGTATTATTTGCAAAAACAACGTCCGGCACCCAAAAAACCGGGTAAGGAAGGCGAGCGAATGATGAACGGTGGTTATTTATTAAAAACCATGGGGCGTATACTTAGCGCCTATAGTTTATATTTCCGGTCGGCAGTAAAATATATAGGCATCCCTCCTGCCGAGAGCTTTTATTACCTCAACGGGCTCAATCATTTGGGAGAAGTACGTAAAAGCGACCTCATTAACTACATGTTTGCCGAAACCACTACCGGCATGGAGGTTATTAACAGGCTGGTAAAAGGAAAAAAGGTAGATGAAAGAACATCGCCCGAAGATAAACGTGCCAAGCTGATTAAGATAACCGATAGCGGTTTAAAAGCACTTGACGAATACTACAAAATATCGGGCCAGGTTGTGGAAATGACTTTTAAAGGCATTGATGACAATATAATGATAGACTGCTTTGAGATGCTTAAATTTTGCGAACAGCGCAACTCGTCCGTCGCTATCGAACTAAAAAACAAGCCGTTCGACCAGATGTATGAGCAGGTTATGGCCGATAAGCCCCAGCAATAAATAAAAAGGTGTTTTAGCGAAACATTTATTCACGTAGTTTTATAAAAAATACTAAGCTACAATGACCTCCCATTTCGATGCCGCCGCAAATTACATTTTAGAGGATGACAGGGTGATACTACGCCCGTTACAGACAGACGACCTGCAACACCTGCTTCCGTTTGCCATTGATGAACCCGATACCTGGCGATACTCTAACGTAAGCGCCAAACACGAAGATGGCATGACCCGCTATATAGAAGCTGCCCTGAAAGCCCGCGCCGAAGCCCGTGAATACGCCTTTATAGTTATTGATAAACAAACCGGCGAATATGCCGGCAGTACCCGATATTACGATATCCAACCCAAATTAAACTCGCTGCAATTGGGCTACACCTGGTATGGCGAAAAATTTAGAGGCAGCGGGCTCAACAAACACTGTAAGTTTTTACTCCTGCAATTCGCGTTTGAAGAGTTGAACATGATACGGGTTGAGTTTAGGGCCGATGCCCGTAACCAGCGCAGCATAGCCGCCATGAAAAGTATAGGCTGCCAGGTAGAAGGCATCCTGCGCAGCAACATGCCGCTGGAAGATGGCGGTCGCCGCGATTCTATTGTATTGAGCATTTTGAAGGATGAATGGGATAAAGGCGTTAAAGCCAATTTGAAGACGAGGTTGTAGCTGTTTAAAAAACACAGCTATGTCATTAAATTAAAAAGCGCTTGGGTACACAGCTATAAACAGCTTAATAAATGGATATTTATGGAAACCAACGCGGTAACAATTTGGTTTGTAAATCATCATAGCATAAAAATTATCCATTGGAAACAATCTTAAATATTTTAGATCTCAGTAAAACATACCAGAGCGCCGGGCGTACCCTTACCGTGCTCAATAGTATTAACTTCGCTATTACAGAAGGCTCTACCAATGCTATTGTAGGCCCATCGGGTAGCGGCAAAACTACCCTGCTTGGCTTATGTGCCGGCCTTGACAGTTCAAGCACCGGCTCTGTAGAATTAAACGGCATCAACCTTGGTAACTTAACCGAGGATCAGCGTGCGCAGGTACGTAACCAGCATGTGGGTTTTATTTTCCAGAACTTTCAGTTGCTGCCAACACTCACTGCTTTAGAAAACGTGATGGTGCCGCTGGAATTACGGAACGAGAAAAACATTAAAGCAAGAGCCTTAGATCTGTTAGACAAGGTTGGCCTTGCCGACCGTGGACACCACTACCCTTCCCAATTATCTGGTGGCGAGCAACAGCGCGTTTCCCTGGCCAGGGCTTTTTCTAATGCCCCCAAAATTTTGTTTGCCGATGAGCCCACCGGTAACCTGGATGCCGAAACCAGCGAAAAGGTGATTAAACTCATTTTCGATTTAAATAAAGAGGCCGGCACTACGCTGGTTGTGGTAACACATGACCTGGATCTGGCGGCCAAAACGCAACGCATCATCAGGATAAAAGGTGGCAAGCTGGTAGCCGACGAAAAAACAATTAACGGATAAGTTATGGGTATTGATCCGGTTAATTATAAACGAAAAGTAAACGTAGCCTGGCTTTTTAATATGGCCTGGCGTGATAGCAGGAAAAACCGTTCGAGGTTGTTCCTCTTTATATCTGCCATTGTGTTTGGCATCGCCGCGCTGGTGGCTATCTACTCGTTCAGGTACAATGTACAGAATGATGTGAACGGGCAGGCGGCTACATTAATAGGTGCCGATCTGCTGGTATCTGGCAATAAACCTACCGATGTCAAACTAAAACACATGCTGGATTCTTTGGGCGATGATCGCTCAACAGAGCGCAGCTTTGCCTCAATGGCCTATTTCCCCAAGAGTAAAGGCACAAGATTGGTGCAGATAAGGGCTTTACAGGGTAACTACCCCTACTATGGCGCCATTGAAACCACACCCGAGATTGCGGGGACAGCCTTTAAAAAAGGTAAAACTGCGCTGGTTGATAAAACACTGATGCTGCAATTTGGCGTAAACGTAGGCGACTCTGTAAAAGTGGGTAACGAGCTATTTTTAATAGCAGGGGCACTTAACAAGGCGCCCGGCCAAAGCGGCGCTATGGCGGGTATTGCCCCTGTGGTTTACATCCCTATGCAATACCTGGAGCAAACCGGCCTCATGAAAACCGGCAGCCGTGTTAACTATACCTTTTACTACAAGTACAACCAAAAGGTAGATATGGATAAGCTTACCAAAAAGCTTGATCCCGTACTGGATAAAAACGGCATGAACTACGATACCATCGAAACCCGTAAGGAAAATACCGGCAGGGCGTTTGGCGATCTGGGCAGATTTTTATCGTTGGTGGGCTTTATAGCGCTGTTGTTAGGCTGTGTAGGCGTTGCCAGCGCCATCCATATTTATGTGCGCGAAAAAATAGCATCTATAGCCATAATGCGTTGTTTGGGTGTTAAAGCGTCAGAAGCATTTTTGATCTATCTCATTCAAATTGTGGGTATCGGGTTAATAGGTTCTATCGTGGGTGCAGCTTTGGGCACGGCAATTCAGCATTTGTTACCCATAGTATTTAAAGACTTTTTGCCCTTTACTATTTCTGTAGAAATTTCGTGGCTGGCTATTGGGCAGGGTGTTTTATTGGGGGTTATCATATCTATACTATTTGCTTTACTGCCGCTGATATCGGTGCGTAATATCTCGCCATTAAACACGCTGCGCATGTCTTTCGACGAGACAGGCCGTAAGCGCGATCCTTTAAGCTGGTTGGTTTATTTACTCATCATCGGCTTTGTTTTGGGTTTTACTTATCTACAGTTAGATAGTTGGATAGGCAGCTTGTTTTTTACTCTTGGTATACTGGTAGCCTTTTTGATACTGGCAACGGTGGCCTGGTTACTAATGCGTATTATGAAACTGGTTATTAACAGTAACTGGAGCTATTTATGGCGACAGGGATTTGCCAATTTATACCGGCCAAATAACCAAACATTAATACTGATGGTTTCCATCGGCCTAAGTACAGCCTTTATATGTACACTGTTCTTTATTCAAAGCATCCTCATTAGCCAGGTAAATTTATCAAGCAGCGGCAATCAATCAAACATGATCTTGTTTGATATTCAGAAAAGTCAGAAAGATGCGGTGGCCGATATTACGCGCAAAAACGGCTTGCCGGTTTTACAACAGGTGCCTATAGTAACCGTAAGATTAACGCAAATAAATGGTAAAACAGCGGCCGACCTGGTTAAGGATACCACCATAAAAATTCCGCATGGCGTATTTGCCTGGGAATACCGGGTAACGTTTAGAGATACGCTATCGTCATCAGAAAAATTATTGGATGGCAAATGGATAGGCAAAGCCGAAGCAGATAAAGATATCCCGGTATCGGTGGAAGAGAACCTGCAAAAACGGGCCCATTTAAAAATTGGCGATAAGCTGGTATTTAATGTACAAGGCGTACCTATGCCCGCCTATGTAGCCAGTGTACGTAAGGTAAACTGGGGTAAAGTGCAAACCAATTTCCAGGTGGTGTTCCCAACCGGGGTATTGGAAGATGCCCCCCAATTTCAGGTATTGATGACGCATGTGCCATCAAACAAGGTATCGGCAGCTTTTCAGCAAAACGTAGTGCGGCAGTTCCCCAATATCTCTATTATCGACCTTGGTTTGGTATTGAGCATTCTGGACGAGTTGCTCAGCAAAATCAGCTATGTAATTCGTTTTATGAGTGCGTTTAGCATCATTACAGGTATTGTAGTATTAATAGCCTCGGTGCGCATCAGCAAGTATCAGCGCATACAAGAAAGTGTGCTGTTACGCACATTAGGTGCAAGCCGTAAACAGCTCTTCGCCATAACCGCTTTAGAATATTTATTTTTAGGCAGCTTATCGGCCTTAACCGGTATTTTAATTGCCGTAGCGGGCACCTGGTTTTTAGCTAAGTATAGCTTCGAGATCCCTTATGCGGTTAGCTTTATACCGGCGCTCGTGTTATTTTTGATCATTAGTTTATTAACGGTTGTTATTGGCTTGTTAAACAGCAGAGGGGTACTAAACAAACCACCACTGGAAATATTAAGAACAAACGCTTAATCGCGTTGTATTTATTTTATGAATAAGGTAAACATCATTTTTACGCTTGCAGTCAGCCTTGTTTTGGCCGGTTGCGGTAGTAGCAATAAACCAACAGGCGACGCTTCTGCAACAAAGGATACCACGGCTAATGCAGCAGCTACGGCAAACGTGCAAACCGTTTTGTTTTTTGGCGATAGCCTTACTGCCGGCTATGGGCTTGATGATCCGTCGCAATCGTTCCCCGGCGATATCGAAAAAAGGATCGACTCGTTAAAGCTGCCCTACAAAGTAGTTAACGCGGGTGTAAGCGGCGAAACATCTGCAGGCGGCAATGGCCGGATAGACTGGACACTGAAACAAAAGGTAGATGTTTTTATACTGGAACTGGGCGCTAATGATGGGCTGCGTGGCATATCGCCTACCGAAACCTCCAAAAACCTGCAATCTATCATCGATAAGGTAAAAGCAAAATATCCGAAAGCAAAACTGGTAATGCTGGGCATGCAGGTGCCTCCAAATATGGGTGCCGACTATGCAAATAAATTTAAAGCCGTATTCCCTACCCTCGCCGCTAAAAATAAGATGGCGTTGGTACCCTTCCTGCTACAAGGTGTAGGCGGCCATCCCGATCTGAATCAGGGCGATGGCATCCATCCAACAGAAAAAGGTGCCAAAATTGTGGCCAGTAACGTTTGGGAGGTTTTAAAGGGAGAATTGGAAAATCCAAAAGCGGTTTATTAACAACGACGTAATCCCAGACTTACGAAATTTTTAAAATTTCGTAAGTCTTTAGCCGGATATTTAAGACCGTTTATTGATTGGAGGATATGGAGAAAGGGGAAAACTGATGAGTTTTGAGAAGTCACCCTTAAACGAATCCAGTTCAAACAGATCGCCTTTGCTATCTAAATATACGCAAAGAAAAAACAGGAACACCGTCGTCATCTATCCAGTCGATACCACCTATCTCTTTTCCAAACACCCTGTGTTCTTTGTTGAAAAAACGCAGACTCCCCATACCTCCATCCTTCATATCTTCCACCATGGCGCAATCCAATTGATCGATTAGATATCCGTTATTCGGGTATTCTTTTAATATCACTGCAATTAAATCATATTCTTCTTTTTTCAGGGATCTCAAAGCCATAATATCAATCCGTTAAAGCCTGGTAAACCATCGCCCTAAACTTATCCTGAAAGGCATTATGCGGCAACGGCCAGTTTTGGGCAAACAGCAGGCAAACCAAATGCTCTTTAGGATCTACCCAGTAAAGCGTGCCATAAAAACCGCCCCAGGCAAATGAGCCTTCGCTTACACCTAATTTTTTAGAGCTTGTATCGGTGGTAATGCCAAAACCAAGGCCAAATTTATCTTTATCGGGGTTGATGTAAAGATCGCCTATCTGGTTGGTGGTCATTAGTGCAACCGTATGCCGGGCCAGTAAACGTTGCCCGTTGTACACCCCGCCGTTAAGCATCATCTGTAAAAAAGTAGCATAATCTTTAATGGTGGAGCTTAACCCGGCACCACCAGCATAGTATGTGCCGTTTACCGTTGGGTAGTCGACGTTCACTCCCGGGAATGTAGATGCGTTCCATTTTATCAAATGCCCTTGCTTATCGGGAGTATAAACAGGCACCAATCTGTTTTGCTTGGCTGCAGGGATATAGAAATAAGTATCTTTCATTCCCAGCGGATCAAAAATGCGTTCTTTTAAAAACTGATCTAAGCTTTTGCCCGATAGCTTCTCTACCAGGTAACCAAGCACATCTACGTTAAGCCCATACGTCCAGCGTTCGCCGGGTTGGTGCAACAATGGCAGGGTGCCCAGCTTATTGATGGATGTTGCCAAAAGTATTTTATCGGTAACAAAACCTGCCTGGATGCCTGCCTTGGCGTAAATGGCGTTCATTTTTGGCGAGCCTACCTGCGCGTATTCTACACCCGAGGTATGGGTAAGCAGATCGCGGATGGTTATTTCGCGCTTCGCGGGCACTGTTGTATAGCTTGTATCTTTTGCATTGAAGGTATCTACCACCTTTGGATGCGCAAACGACGGTATATATTTGGAGATAGGATCATCCAGCAAAAACTTACCTTCTTCAAAAAGCATCATCACGGCAACGCTGGTTATAGCTTTGGTTTGCGATGCAATGCGGAAGATGGCATCGTTATTCATCAATTTCTTTTGTTCCAGATCGGCCGCGCCGAACGACTTATTGTACACAATTTTACCATTTCGGGCTATCAATGCTACCGCGCCGTTTATATAGCCAGAGTCGATATTTTGCTCAATCATGTTATCAATACGCTGGAGCCTTTCTACAGAGAATTTCTCATTAGCCGGGGTGCCAACCTGTAACATATTGCCCTGTGCAAAAACACAGACAGCAAAGGCCGTAAACAGCATCAAAGTAAAAGTCTTTTTCATCGTGGGGTGATGTTTATAATGGCATACAAAGTAGCTAAAAATAAAGAACATGCAAAACCTGCGATAAGCAAATTAATTGCCCCACAAACAAAAAAGGCCACCCACAAAAGGCGACCTCTTCATTATATATAGGGATTAAAATAGTGCTATATCGTTATCAGCGCGTTTAGCTTATTGCCTTGCACCAAAGCCGCCACGGTTAGCGGCAAACTCACGCCCGCCACCACGGTTACCACCATCATTGTGGTTGCTTTGCTTGCCACCCCAGTTACCACCGCCATGGTTTTGATTGCCTGGTTGCTGACCACCATTATTAGGCTGCCCGCCCTGGTTGCCGTGGTTTTGGTTACCACCCCAGCCGCCCTGATTATGTCCGTTGCCTTGGTTTGGCTGGCCGCCCCAGTTACCACGGTTGCCTCCATCATTTGGCCTGCCGCCCCAATTGCCACGGTTACCATCATCTCTGCCCCTGTTCCATCCACGGTTATCGTATCTGTTATCATGATTTTGATAAGCATATCCTCCATCATACCTTCTTTCAAAACGGTGGCCCCAGTTGCCACGGTCGCCGGCATAACCGCCCCACCTTTGCCTGTAAACATCGTTGTGCATATAAGGACGGTTACCACGTACCTCGTACCTTACAGCGCTGCGCCAATCGTAGTTACGGTAGGCACCGGGCAGGTAAGCACAGGTTACCCAATTGTTACCATCGTTATAGTAGTAGTTGTGGTTAGAAACGCTGTAATAAGCCTCTACTTCAGGTAAATAGTAATAATCATTACTATTATCGTTATAGTTTACCTGTGCGTTATCATCATAGTACGCAGGTTGTTCCTGAACCACTACAGGTGGAGGAGCCGGTACATAAACACGAGGACCAGGGATATGAAAACCTATATGTATAGAGAATTGAGCGTTTGCTTTATTAGCTATTAAACTACTCATTGCTATTGCTGATAATATGATTAACTTTTTCATTTTGTTAAATTTTATACATCTATGACCACACAGCACTGCAATGGTTTAATCCATTGCAGTTATATATGTTATAACAGCTATAAATCAGCATTTAATTTTTATTGGGATCGATTGCGGGAAATTTAATTAGGCGGGCGATAATGCATTACTATAAAAAAGCGGCAGACTTTATAGCAATTAGAGTTTAGTAGTTTTAAGCAGTACAAAGAATAGCACGGGAATTATATCGAAGATATTTGCTTTAACAATTAAGATATTAAGCTTTAAATGGGTTTATTATTTTCAGTTGTTTCTCAATCATCTGCCCATCGTTCATGTCTTCAGAATATAATATGGAACATCCCGATTCAAGCGCAGATGAAATTATCATAGCATCAAATAACTGAAGATCATACCTATTCATAATATCGGCAGATCTCAATATCACTTGTTCGCTTAATGCAATATATTGGCATTGTTGGAGATAGACCGCTATCAATTCGGCAACCCTTGATTTGGGAAACTGCCATCTGCGAAGGCAAACATTTGAAAATTCGCTAAGGTTTTGAGAACAGAATATTGGTTTATCTGCAATAATCTGAATAGCTATATTTTGCTTTTCGGGGTAAAATTCATCTAAGGCATAAAGCAAGATGTTGGTATCGATAGCAATATCACTCATAATCGTTCGCTTCGCCACGATCGAATTTATACCCTCCACTATTAAAAGTAAACCCTTTTAATTTATCTTTAAAAGTGGCAACTTTTATTTCTTTTGAAGTGGTGTCTTTTTTTGCCACGTTCACATCTTCAACAGAAAATGCAATAACTTCAATCATCTTTCCAACAAGATCGTCCGGCAATTCAAGCGTAAGGCTATTCTTATTGGATTTTAATATTGCTCGGATCATAATAACAAATTTACAAAATTTCAAGCTTATGTTCTCATCACATTTTTTAATCATTAATAAAAGCCGAAAAAATACTTATTCAGAGATTCAAGATTTTAAAAATCTCCATGTCATACAATTACTACAAAACAGATTTTGGGATTACCCGTATATTTATTTAATTTGATAATCAATCAGAAACCATGAAAAAAAGAAATTTAGTCTGGACAATGCTCCCTGCTGCAGCTATTGCCGGCACCATACTATTTAATGGTTGCAAAAGCGGCAACCAGCACGATAAAAAAGCTACCGATAGCACAACCACTGCCCCAACTGCCAACGCCGGCCTTAAACTGCCCGATGGCTTTAGCGCGGCCGCCATTGCCGAAAACATGGGCGGAACACGGGAAATTGCTGTTACACCGCAAAACAACATCTATGTAAAGCTTAATAACTTAAAAGATGGCAAAACCATTTTATACTTAACACAAGATGGCGACAAGGCCACTTTAAAAACCAGCTTTGGTGATTTTAAGGGTACCGGTGTGTATGTTAAAAATGGGTATCTGTACGCCTCATCTGATGAGGAAGTTTTTCGCTACAAGCTAAATGATAAAAACGAAGTAATTAGCCCGGATAAGCCCGAGAAGATTGTTACCGGTTTAATAAGCCGTAACGAGCACGAGGCAAAGGCGATAACGTTAGATAACGACGGAAACCTTTATGTAAATATAGGCGCTTACTCCAACTCATGCCAGGTGCTGGATCGTAAAAAAGGTTCGCCCGGCCAAAAAGGGTGCCCTATTTTAGATTCGGCAGGTGGTATATGGCAATTTAAAGCCGATAAACTTAACCAGCATTATGGCGATGGGATTCGTTATGCAACCGGCTTACGCAACGTAGTTGGCATGGATTGGAACCAGCAAAACAATCAGCTTTTTGTGATGCAACACGGCCGCGATCAGTTACATGATCTGTTTCCTCAATATTATACCACCAAACAATCGGCCGATTTACCTGCCGAATGTATGTACGCCATTAAAAAGGGAGATAACGCCGGCTGGCCTTATATGTACTATGATTGGCAGCAGAACAAAAAAATATTAATGCCCGAGTATGGTGGTGATGGTAAAAAAGAAGGCGGCGAAACTGCCATTAACCCAACTGCTGCTTTCCCAGGTCACCTGGCACCAAACGGCTTGTTGTTTTATACCGGCAATCAGTTTCCGGAAAAATATAAAAATGGTGCCTTTATAGCATTCCACGGTTCATGGAACCGTGCACCAGAGCCACAAGCTGGTTATTTTGTAGTTTTTCAACCGTTTAAAGATGGTAAGCCCGATGGTAAATACGAGGTTTTTGCCGACGGTTTTTCTGGCGGTGCCGAAAATACCGCGAAGGGCAGCGCAGTACACCGCCCATGCGGATTGGCACAAGGCCCCGATGGTGCACTATACGTAACAGACGATAGCAAAGGAACTATTTACAAGATAACCTATAAAAAATAATAATGGACTTTAAAAAAGCCCCTATCCTGTTATTGATATCCATATTTATAGCCACTGGCTTACAGGCACAAACCAAAAAGCATAAAGCAGCGGTAAAACCATCTTCGGCTAAGTTAAAGGCATCAATAGCAGCCGGTAGCACCATATTTACCGAAAACTGTGTGGCCTGCCACCAGGCCGATGGTATGGGCATACCCAATATGAACCCGCCGCTTGCCAAAACCACTTTTGTTTTGGGCGATAAAACCAAACTGATTAAAATAATATTGAATGGTTTTAGCGACGATGTAGAAATTAATGGCCAGCGATACGCCAATACCATGGCTTCTCATGATTTTTTAAAAGATCAGGAAATTGCCGACCTGCTAACTTATGTTAGAAACAGCTTTGGCAATAAAGCATCGGCAGTTACCATTACACAGGTGAAAGCAGCAAGGGCTGCTAATGGAAAATAGAGCCTCACCCCGCCCCTCTCCAGTAAAAGTTTTTAAATAAAGAAACCGGCTTTAGGCCGGTTTCTTTATTTAATGAAGTATTGCAACTTTGCAAATCAAAAGTCCTCTCCTTTGGAGAGGATTTAGGTGAGGCTCTTTTATTCGGTTATCTGATAAGTATAAGCCAGTGTATGCTTCATTTTTGAGCGGATACGTTTGATGCTTTGTTCAATATCTATCTTGTCGTTATGATCAGTTACTTCCATAAACGCCTTTTGGTAGTTTACCAAAGCTTTTGTCCAGTCTTTGCTTTTTTCACAGAAAAGGCCAAGCAGATTGTATACTTCCGCAGTATCTACTCCGGCTGTATTCAGTGCTTTGATAGATACATTGTTTACCAGTTTCTCCATATTCAAAAAAACAAGCAGATCCAGGTAATGTGTATAGTTATCAGGAAATGAGGGTTCCAGTTCCATGCAGGTTTTAAAGTGGTAACCGGCGGTTTGATAATCTTTAACTTCGTAATAATATAACATGCCCAACTGGTGGTGTGCACGCGCGTATAAAGGATCGTTGCTGATAATTTCGTTCAGTAATTTTAGTCCCTTAGTAGTCTTACCATAAGAGAGTTTATCCACGGCCTGCAAATACTTTTCTTCGATAGTATAATAAGTGTCCATAAATTTTGTAATTGTATAAAGTCTGCAAAAAAGCGCAGCACTTGGGTTTTAATAAATAATAATGTAATAAAATTCTGTCGGTATAAAATGTATTGCGGCTATACCGGAGTGGAGAAGCGTATTGTGGATGCACAATCCTTCTGCTGCGACACCATGGGCCACATTATAGTTTTACAGAATGAATTTTGAAACAGCATCATTTATTTTTTTACAAATTTACAATTAATGTGGCAATTTGCAAAACGAGGAGAAAAAGCTCTGAAATTATCGCATTTGGGGGTAAACGAACATATAGATCCAACTCACATAAGTTCGGATTTTGAGACTTACTAAGTTTTAAAAACTGCGTAAGTCTCCTATCGCTTTATATGTAACTTTGTTGGGTTTATTACGCTGCGATAGCCGTATTATCCTTACCACCTTCTATCAAAAAGTTATTTTTCAATTCCTTTTCAGATACTATCACGCTAAAATCGTCGTATTTAACGCCATGTTCAAGCGGGTAAAGCGTATAGCCGCGCTTAAGGGCATCGTAAACACCTAGTTCAAAAATCTCGTCTTGTTGTTTGCCTTTTATTTTTGCGCCGGCTACTAACTGGTAGGCGTCGAATATATTTTCAAAATTCTTATTTTTCATGGTACGGGTACCATAACAATTATTTTGCCAGTTTTTAGGCAAACCAGTCAAAAAGGTCATTTTGCTTTAAGGTTGCCTTTTGCGTTTTATCTAAATCGTTGGTTATTAAACCCTCCCTCATTTGTATTATTCGTGTGCCATAATTATAGGCATCTTTTAAATTATGGGTTATCAATATGGCTGTTAGCTTAAAATCGTTAATTAATTTATCAGCTGTACGCATTACCATTTCGGCAGATCGTGGGTCGAGGGCGGCGGTGGGTTCATCCAGCAGCAAAACCTTGCAGCTATCCATCACGCTCATCAACAACGTAAGGGCCTGGCGCTGCCCGCCAGAGAGCGTGCCCATGGGTTGCTCTATCTTACTCTCCAACCCCATACCCAGTGCGACTATCTTGTCCTTTACCTGCTGTTTAAATTTATCATTAATCCCAATAGACAATCCTTTAGGTTTGGTGCGGATAGCTGCCAGGCGAAAATTATCCAAAATACTAAGATCAGATGCTGTACCACTCATCGGGTTTTGAAAAACGCGGGCGATCCACTGGCTGCGTTTATAGTCGGCCATTTTAGTTAGGTCGTTATCATCAATAATGATGGTACCGCTATCTGGCATAACACTGCCGGCCACTAAATTCAGTAAAGTAGTTTTACCCGAACCATTGGAACCTACAATAACCAGAAACTCTTCGCTTTTAATTTGCAGCGTAATGCCGTTAACAGCGTTTACCTGGTTGGCCTTACCTGTGTTAAAAACCTTATGTATATTGTTAATAGCTATCATGAGGCTTTACTGAATGATAAACGGGGCAAACTAACAATAAGCAATACAAAGGCTGATGTAGCTAAACTTAACAAATTAGGATCAACGCCAACTGCTAAAGTAAACGCCAATACCAATTGAAATATAATGGCACCTATCAAAACTAAGATTAAAATTACCCAAACGTTGGTAATAGAAAACCAGTTTATAAAAGATTCTGCTATTATTACCGAACCTAAACCTATTATTACAATGGCCTCGCCCATATTTATATCGGCAAATGCCTGAAATTGTACAATCAGATATCCACTCAAAGCGGTTAGTGCATTGGCTAAAGCAAGCCCTGTAATTTTCATTCTATCGGTATCAACACCCAGAGCACGGATCATAGACTCGCTATTACCCGTAGCCCTCATGGCTATTCCAAAATCCGTTTTCAATAAATAACCTATCATCAGTGTGATAATTATCACAAAAACAGATAGTATCCAAAATGTATTATGATTTGGATCGGCGGCAATATTCAACATAGAAAACAATGACGATGTGCTTATTAATGGTAAATTAGAACGCCCCATTATTATCAGGTTAATAGAGTGAAGCCCTGTCATAACCAAAATACCAGCTAATAAGGCGTTTACCCTCAATTTAGTTGTTATTATTCCTGTTAACGCACCGGCAATTCCGCCGGCAACAATTACAATGGGTAAAATAACGTAAGTAGATTGGTGATGTGTAAGCATAATCCCGGTAATTGCACCGCCCAAAGTATAACTTCCGTTGGTGGTGATATCGGGGATATTAAAGATTTTCATGGAGATATAAATTCCCAGCGCAAGCGCCGAAAAACACAATCCCTGCAATAAAGCCGTAAGGTAAAAATCCATATTTAAAAGCTGAAAGCTAAATTATCTTAATTTTAGATATGATATTGATTTAGCGCCGGTTTAAAATAAATAAACAAATCGTCATTGCGAGGTACGAAGCAATCTCTATGCTATACAGAGCAGATTTGCATATAGTACCTGCCTTTGTAGAGATTGCTTCGTACCTCAATGACGGCTCTATATGCGCTTAATGGAGTGTATAACATTATTCCTGAAAAAAATTTAAACAGGCTCTGAGTTTCTAATTTATTTAACAGCCTCGAAATTTGACGGGATAGTAATATGATATTTTTTAGCAGCAGCAGGGTTATATACACGCTTCCTCACCTTTACCATTTCCCATTTTAAACCATCGGTTTTATGCGTTTTTAAATACCGAGCGGCTTGTACACCGGCCTGGTACCCCCATTGGTAAATATCGGCACCAAAGGCAGCTACAGCCCCACGTTGTACTAAACCGGCTTCACTGGTAAATATGGGTACATTTTTTTCGTTACAGCTTTTCAAGATGGTCTCAAAAGACGCGAATACTGTATTATCCGGGTTGGCAAAAAAGGCATCTATATTTTTGCTTAATAACGACTGAGTAACCAATTGTGCATCAGCAGATGTGTTTACCGGCAAGGCAACTATTGTCACATGCTGTTTTTCGGCTAACGATTTAATACGATTAAAAGCGTCTGTGGATTGTGGTTCTGATTGATTATAGATCATCCCGACAACCAGCCTGGCACCTTTTGGTTTAAGTAGTTTGGGGATGATAGAGAATGCAGTATCTATATAATTGAGTTCTTCCAAAGCGCCAAACAGGTTGGCAGGGGCTTTACCGCTGGCATCCAGTACTTTCATCCGCTCCGGCACTGGTGAAACCATTGCAAAATCGGGGATGGTTTTAGTATTTTGCAAGGCGGTTACGGTGGCCAAAGTAGTACAGGTTGCCAACAGATCAACCTTTTCTGATATAAAGTAATTGGTGATCTGAGTAAGTGTAGGGATATTTCCCTGGGCATTGCGATATTCTATCTGTACCGTTTTCTTTTCCTCGCTAAAGCCATCCTTTTTTAAAGCATCGGTAAACCCCGTACGGGCCTGTGTTAGGGTTGCATCCTCCAAGGCATCAACAAAACCAACAACCGGAATATTAACGGCTTTGGGTTTTGGCTTGCATGATGATATGATAACCAATATAAACGCGGCGGGGATGTATTTGAAAAACTTCATTTTACTAAGGTAAATATTTGACGTGAAAGCTAAAAGTATAAGGGCAAAAGGTGAGAATTGTTTGACGGGGGCTATCTGCCCGCATGATAATATCCGGAGACACTGAAAGGGACTGACGTAAACTAATCAAGGTTAATACTCACCCGACATCGCTACGCTCGTCACCCTCTCTTCTGCTGCGCAGCAAAGAGGGGCTTGAACCGTGCAGATGTACACTAAGTTAAACCCGGATATAGTAACAAACCATTCGGCCCCCTCTATACGGCGAAAGCCGTATAGAGGGGGCCGTTCCGACAAAGTGGGGACTGGCGGGTGAATCTTATCCGGTATACAGAGCCGGCTATAAGTATGCGTCAATACGTTATGGAAGCTTCTCGAATACTCCCGTGAAGAGGCCTTTACCCGTTATATTTCGACGGGGTTCGGGATGTCAAATTATTTATTTGATAATTGTAATAGCTCTTCCAGCAACCCTACCTGCGCTATATTTATCTTCACTTTAGCTTCGTCAACTGTAAACCAACCGCCCCTATCCACTTCAGCAAAAGCCTGCATTTTACCCGTTTTTGGAGGCCATTCCATTTCAAATAAATTGCTTTTAATTTGCAGATGATCAATATCCCCCTCCATAGCCCAGGCATCTATTATTTTGCCGCTTTTTAGTTTAACAGACTTCAACACTGTAAACCGACCATCAATATACTGGCCTGTCTCCTCTTTAAACTCCCGCTTGGCGGCTTCCAGGGGATCTTCGCTATCCTCATATTCGCCTTTGGGGATAGACCAGGCACCCTCGTCCTTATTTTTCCAGAACGGCCCGCCCGGATGCACCAGGAAAACCTGGAGCACATCGTTCAGTTTACGGTAAAGCAGTACTCCGGCGCTATGTTTGGGCATATTTATTTTAACGTTTATCGCTTTCGATTTTTTGCCTCAAGCTTTTTGCTTTTATTATACAAGCGTAAAGTAATATTGTTATTTTTATAAAAAACCAACAACCCTAAAATAATTAAACATGGCAGACGAAAGATGGAGTAAGTTTAAAATTACTGCGGATTTTGATACCGATGTGCGCAGTATCTATGAGGCATGGGCTACTGCGGCCGGCATAGAGAAATGGTTTTTACGCAAGGCAAACTTTTATGCCATTGCCGGTCGACTACGCGATCCGGAAGAATTTATTAAAAAAGAAGATACCTACTCCTGGTATTGGCATGGTTATGATGATACCACGGTGGAGAACGGCCAGGTACTTGAAAATAACGGCACCGACCAACTTAAATTTATCTTCTCGGGCGGGAGCATAGTTACCGTAGATATTCAAAGTAAATACGGGCTAACCGTTGTAGAACTCACCCAGGAAAACATCCCCGAAGAAAGCGATCCATCAAAAAATCTGTATGTGCAATGCCAGGTAGGCTGGACATTTTACCTCGCCAACCTTAAATCGGTTATTGAAGGCGGAAAAGACCTGCGCAACAAACGACTTGACCTGCCCAGCAATTTCAAATAAATTCATTTTTGGCTGACAAACAAGCTGGTGTATTATTATAGCTTTGCTATTCAAAAAATTCCCCCTTTAGGGGGTTAGGGGGCCTCATGTTTACAGGTATTATAGAAACTTTAGGAAAAATAACCGATCTGCAACAAGATCAGGGTAATTTACATATCACAGTTGAATCTAACATAGCGCATGAATTGAAGATAGATCAATCGGTGGCGCACAATGGCGTTTGTTTAACGGTTATTGCAGTGGCCGATGGCTTACATATAGTTACCGCTATTGAAGAAACGCTGAACAAAACCAACCTTAGCCATTTAAAAATTGGCGAACCGGTAAACCTGGAACGCTGCATGCAAATGAATGCCCGCTTAGATGGACACATTGTACAAGGCCATGTAGACCAAACCGCTATATGTACCGCATTTAAAGAGCTGGACGGCAGTTGGGAGTACACCTTTGAATATGATGTTGCCAACGGCAACGTTACGGTAGAGAAAGGCTCTATTTGTGTAAACGGCATTAGCCTTACCGTAGTAAATTCACATGCCAACAGCTTTTCGGTAGCCATTATCCCCTATACTTTTGAGCATACCAACCTGCACAATGTGCGCGTAGACTCAACAGTAAACCTGGAGTTTGATATTATTGGCAAATATGTGGCCCGGTTAATGAACCGGTAATTGACATTATTGCAACTACCCTTAATATCATACCGATGGGTTTGACACCCATCTGTATCGTAAATCCTCGTTACCGTGACAACTCCGTAGCCCGTGCCTGCGCGTAGGCTACATACTTCTGCTGTTTTCCGGTAGGTTTAGTACTCATAAACTTTTTGTAATACTTAACCGCCTGCTTTTTATTTTTAAGCGATCCATCGTACATCGTAGCCATCAGGTAGTAAATAATAGGCTTCTCATCAAACTGCAAGGCTTTTTCATAGGCGTGTATGGCTGCTTTATATTTTTTCCGCACATCGTAACTATCAGCCATTTCGGTATAATAGTCGCTTATATTTGGCGATATACCCGCTTCAATGGCCTTGCCCAGGTTTTCAATAGCCTGCGACTGATCTTTAAGTTCTTTATAAGTAAGTGCGGCTATATAGTAACTTGTTTCAGATTGGCTTATCTCCGGTATCCTTTTAAAAGCGTCAATACTGCATTCATATTGCTTCAGATTATAATAGGCCGATTCGAGCCGGGTTAAAACAAGTCCGTTCTCCGCCCCTGCCGCAATTAGCTTCAGACAGGTATTTTTCGCTACCTCGTAGTTCTTTTCGGCATAAGATAGCTTAAGAAGACTTTGCAGCAGCACTATATTCTCCGGGTCCTGGCTTATCGCGCCGTCGAGCACTTTTTCGGCCTGGTCGGTTTGTTTCAGATTTACATACATGTCGCTCAGGTCTGATGCAACATCGGCATCAGCTGGGTTTAGTTTATTTGCTTTTTGCAGATAAATAACCATACTCTCCAGATCATTTTTATCCCGGTAAATTTTAGAGAGTTGCTTAAACACCAAAAAATTGGTAGTATCTTTTTGGCTCAGAATCTTGTAAAACATTTCGGCCTTCACATTATTCCCCCGGCGCAGATTGATGGAAGCAAGGTTATACAACACACCGTTATTGGCAGAATCTATAACATACATCCGTTGGTAATAGCCTTCGGCATCGGGTAGTTTGCCGGCCATTTGCGATGTATAGGCCAGTTTACTCAGCACCCTTATATCGGTTACCGGCTCGGGGTATGTTTTTTTAAGCAGTTCTGCAGCTTCGGCAAAGCGTTGGTTCTGGTATAAATCCAACAATAAAGCATCATTTGCCGTTCCTGGCTGCTGGGCAACAGCCGGCCTAAATAAGCATATCAATAAAACGGCGATAATTACATTCCTCATATCAACTAATATATTAGTTATTTTAAACTAAAATATTAGTTATATCTGAAATATCCAAATGGTAAACAATTTTTATTATTTGGAGTTACATATGTAACATAAATTAAAAATTAAAACCTATGGATAAGTTAAAGAAATTTGGGCTGATGGAGAAAATTGTCCATGAACTGGAAGATTTAAAAAACAGTCAGCAAGCCATCATTACCAAGCTGGCCAAAATTGAAGTTGACAATATAGAACTTGGCGACAAACGCCTGGAGAAAGACCTACCCGATATGCACCAACGCGTAGCCGATAACCTGGATACCATTGCCAGCATCCTCGAAGATTTTGCAAACCAAACAGATACCTTCAGCGATAAAAATAACATCGCCGCTTTACGGGAGCAGGAAGCGATAAACAAATTGTAAAAAATTAGAATCCCCGGAAACGGGGATTTATTTTTTAGCAGCTTTTTCAGCTTCTTTTTGCCTGTTATGGTTATATTTCTTTATAGCCTTAAGGTAGCTTTTATTTTGAATGCTTTCTAAAGCATCAATATCATCACCTACCATCTGCTTTAAATTCTCTGCGTTATATTTTAGTATCGGCCCATCGTCATGTAGCTGAATGCCAACAATTGTACGTTCATCAAAAGTTCTATCGGTTTCCACACTTAAGTACGAGTATACGCTGATACTGCCCGACATAGCCTTAAACATCCAGCAACTATCTTTAGCTAATCCTTTATAGATTTTTTCGCGAACAGTATTTTTAACAGGCGCTCTGAGATCCGTTATAAGGGGACTGCTACGTTCGATACTTATTGTTTGACCCGGATATATCTTTTGGTTTCGGTTCGTATCACTTTTCGGCAGGCTTTTATCAACATATAACAAATAAGTTTTATGCGTTTGTTCATCAGATAATATTTTTGAATTTACTTCTTTCCGGCTGCTATCAGCCATTATTACAACAAACTTATACTTAAAGTTGGCGTCAGAATGGTTTAGCATCATGGAGATGGTCATCTGCCGCTGCATGCTCCATTGCATCTGTTGTTGACTTAGCATAGCGTTTACACTTCCCATATTTTGGGCTTGCAACACTTTTCCTGTTGCAATAAATAAAAAGATCAAAGCGTACTTAAAAATGGGCTTCATAGTGATCATTCAGGTAAGCTAATATATGATTTAAGAATTGTAAACATGCTGCAATTTACCCAATTGCAAACATTCGCTGATTTTCTATAGCGATGCCTACGGCCCGGGCTAACCGCTCATACGCGCGCAAGGCCTTAGGCGCAGGCCGGTATCCGCTTTTATCCCTATCGCAGTAGATAGTATGAATCAGAGTTTTGTCTGAGCTTGGATTAAACAGATTTGTCAGATTTTCGGATCTTAACTCACAGGCGGTGTTCTAAAGATTTACGAAGTTTTAAAAACTTCGTAAATCTCTCTTCTATTGACTTTTTACGCCAAAAGAGCTTACGGAGCTGACCGTCATCGACAGCAAAAAATCTTGATATCTGATACTAACTACTTGATACTTCCCTCTTACTGATACTGTATATAAATTGGGCTTGGCTTTAATGCTAATACTTCTTTTGGGGTAAGCATGCGTTTAGGGCCATTTTTGATGTCATTTTTATAAAATAGTTTGAAGCCTGTAAATTGTACGGGCTCGTCGGCTATAAAGTATTTGTAGGTTCCCTTTTTAAGATCGGGGCCACCCCAGCCGTCCATATCCATTACTATCTGCACTTCGGGGCGAAGCTTAATATCTTTGTAATTGGTTACCATTCGTTTGGTAAAGCGATGCACTACAAAAACCTTTGGCGGCAGGTTATTTTTCTTAACCAGCGATTTAAGGTATTCGGTTACATAATTAATATCATCGGCGTCAAAAGTACCAATGCGTTTGCCGGGTACACTTCCCTCCTTCATACTAAATTCCGGGTCGATACCTAAATGCACGTTGGGCATCAGCAGGTATTTCTCCAGCTTCGGTATCTCGATTTGAACGGTGCTGAAACCAACCTGCAAATCCAAAAACACCAGCGCATTCATGGTTTTGGCCATCTCTATCACTTTATCTATCTGGCTAAAAGGCATCCTGAGGTTATGCAGTCCATTTCTACCAGCATCGGCCTGGGCAGTTACACAAATGTAATGCAGAGCAGGTATTACAGGGGTAAGGGTATCGGCCTTTTCCCAGGTTTTGCATTCGGCTTTTAGTTTGGCCATCATCACTTTAGGCTCGTATTCGCCTAATGCACCCATGTTTTTAGAATACATATTGCCATAGTAAGCTACAATGCGGTTAAATGGCAAAATAGCACCAGGCAAAGGCAGGGGTGATTTTTTCACCGGCCATTTACCGGTTTTATCGCCATTGGCCATATGCTTCATAAGCGAATCGTAAAGCATGGTATCGATAGTAACCGACCTACTTTTCATTGAAGTATCGGCCTTAACACCACCTAAATAACTATTGGCATAAACTTTATTAAATGAACCTGTTAAAAAAACAACCGCGAGGGCTAAAAATGTAAATACTGCTGTAACTCGTTTCATCTATAAAGTTTAGTTCTGTATATTATTCAATACTCTTGCCACGCATTGCTGTACTAATAGCCTGATCCATTAAACGCTCGGCAAACGGACGTGTAAATTCGTTTATCTCGTCTATACTTTTCAGAATGAGGTCTTTGTCGCCCGTTGCAATAGCCAATTTTAAAGCGGCTATATACTGGTTGGTCTGTTCAGTTTCCTCTGCAGATACATAGCTGCTGTTCTTTTGCAAAAACCGCTCCACGGTGTAAACCATCTGTTCGCCCTCGGTGCGTGCTTCAATCAGCATACGCTGGGCAACATCGTCTTTGGCGTGGGTAATACTGTCCATCAGCATTTGTTCTACCTGTTCATCGGTAATGCCATAGGTAGGTTTAACTTCTACCTCCTGTTTAACACCGCTGCGTAGTTCAATGGCCTGAATAGTAAGGATACCATCAGCATTCAGCAAAAAGTTAATATCCACCTTAGGGAAACCTGCCGGCATACTTGGAATGCCTTTTAAATTAAACTCTGCCAGTTTGCGGTTTTCTTTGATCAGATCGCGTTCGCCCTGGTAAACGGCAATTTTCATATTTACCTGTCCGTCAACAGACGTGGTGTACTGCCTGCCGCCCTTGGTTGGCACTTTGCTGTTACGGGGGATAATTACATCCATTAAACCACCCATGGTTTCAATACCCAGGGAAAGTGGTGTAACATCCAATAATAAAATATCTTTACGGTTACCGGCCAATATATCGGCCTGAATAGCTGCCCCTAAGGCCACCACTTCATCCGGATTAACATCGTCATGTACCGGTCGGCCAAAAAACTCACCAACCATTTTTTTAACTAAGGCCGTGCGGGTTGAGCCGCCCACCATAATTACTTCATCAATCTCCTTAATGGTTAATTTAGCATCCTTCAGTGCGCTTTGGCAACTGGCAATAGTTTGCTTTACCTTAGGCATAATCAGCTCTTCGAAAGTGTTGCGATCTAATGTACACCAGATCTCCCCTATTTTTTCGTTAAACAGACTTTGATGTGCAAAAGCTTTCTTGGCTTCTTCGGCTTTAAGGCGTAGTTGCTGGGCCAGTTCACTATTGGCTATTACTTCGGCTTTATGAAGGTTATTTTTCTCAATCCAGTAATCAACTATAATACGGTCGAAATCATCACCACCTAAAAAGGTATCACCATTGGTGGCCAGCACCTCAAAAATTCCGTTCTGAATTTGTAGTATAGATACATCAAAAGTACCACCACCCAAATCATAAACAGCTATGGTTTT
Organism: Mucilaginibacter cryoferens; assembly: GCF_014205845.1. Taxonomy (GTDB): domain Bacteria; phylum Bacteroidota; class Bacteroidia; order Sphingobacteriales; family Sphingobacteriaceae; genus Mucilaginibacter. Next base: position 11,788 of record NZ_JACHCR010000002.1, on the reverse strand, counting down.
TACTTCTTCAGGATCAAGCCCTATGCCGTAGGCTAAGCTCGCAGCTGTTGGCTCGTTAACTATGCGTAAAACATCCAACCCGGCCAATTTACCGGCATCGCGGGTGGCCTGGCGCTGAGAATCGTTAAAGTAAGCAGGTACGGTTATTACCGCACGGTTTACCGGGGTTTTAAGTGCGTGCTCGGCGCGGGCTTTAAGCTCCCTCAATATCAGGGCCGATAGCTCAATAGGTGTATAAAACTTGTCGCCAACTTTTATTTTAACCAGGCTTTCGGTATCATCGTCAATAACTTTGTACGAGAAAAAATCTTTATAATTTTCTATATCGTGATAACTGCGGCCTAAGAGGCGCTTTACCGAAAAAACGGTATTTTGCGGATCTGTTATCAGGTATTCTTTTGCCTCGTTGCCCACCAATACATCGCCTGTAGGGCCAAAATGCACTACAGAAGGCACCAAAACACCTTTACCTGTATCATTTATTACGTGCGGTTGCTTCTCGGGGTTAATGAACGCCACCAGCGAATTGGTAGTACCCAGATCGATACCTACAATGATATCTTCTTTTTGCAGCGAGCCTGTTGCCAGGTTGATAGAAACTTTAGCCATTACTTTTACTTAACAAACCGCAAATGTACTCAGTTTTGGCAGATGCTGTGTCTTTTGAATGTGTAATTGTAAAATAAGGGGGCTGAATCAGAATTTTCGGAATTAAAGAACTTCCAGAATTTTCACAACGCAAGAGGTTCTGTTAATTTAAAAATTCTGATTCAGACTAAACAGCTATTGCTTCTGCGGCCTTCGCTTTTCGTTCGTACACAAGCAACACAATTAACAATATAAACCCGATAGTAAAGAAACCATCCAACACTAATGCAGAGTCGCGCATTTCGTGGGTCATGGCCTCTACAAATCCAAAGGTGAATAGGCCAACTACGATGGATAGTTTTTCGGTAACATCATAAAAACTAAAATAAGATGCCGTATCCGGGATATTTTGAGGGATATATTTAGAGTAGGTTGACCGTGATAACGATTGCACCCCTCCCATTACCAAACCAACAAAAACGGCGGCAACATAAAACTGGTGAGCATTGGCAACAAAATAAACGCAAGCGCAAATTAAGCACCAAATAGCAACAATTACAGATAAGGCCTTAATGTTGCCATATTTTTCGGATGCTTTTGCTGTTATTGCCGCGCCGATGATAGCCACCACCTGTATAATTAAAATAATAACGATCAAATCTTCATCGGGCATTTTAAGCTCTTTGGCAGCAAAGTTGGCCGCAACCAGCATAATGGTTTGCACCCCTACCGAGTAAAAGAAAAACGCTGGCAAAAAGCGCCTTAATAGTGGCAGTTGCTTTACTCGTTTCCAAACTTTGGCCAACTCTTTAAAGCCACCTGTAAACACATTATACTCATGCGAACCTGCATTTGGCACCCCTTTGGGCAATAGGTAGAACGGAATAAGTGAGAAACCTATCCACCAAACGGCAACTATCAGGAACGATAAGCGTGCGGCGGCGTCATCAGTCATCCCAAACGTGTTGTGGCATAATACAAACACAAAACAAAGCAACTGCACTACGATGCTGCCTGCAAAGCCATAAATAAATCCTTTAGCGCTTACAGCATCCTGCTTATCAACCGTGGCTATCTGTGGCAGGTACGAGTTATAAAACACAAAACCACCGCAATACCCTACAGATGCCAGTCCGAAACAGATCATCCCGAACTCGAAGGTATCCATCTTAAAAAAGTACAAACCAAAACAGGCAAGTACACCCAGCCAGGTAAACACCTGCATGTACAGCTTTTTATGGCCCTTATAATCGGCAATTGAAGTTAATATTGGCAGTATTGCTACTATAATGAGGTACGAGAGCCCCAGGATATAGTTTGATAACACCGTATTTACATATTTATGACCAAAGAAGGTAACCATCCCGCCCGGATTTTTATCCTGCGTAATACCCACATAATAAGCCGGGAATATAGTAGATGTGATTACCATGTTGTACGATTGGTTGGCCCAATCGAACATAGCCCATGCCCAGATGGTTTTCTTGTTATTTTTTTCTTGCATCGTTTTTTAGGAGAAGTTGGATTCAGTTTATTGAGTTGAATTAAGTTGATTAAGTTATGAATTGGATGAGGCTTATGACTTAAAAACTCATTCAACCTAATCCAACTTAATCAACCTATTTTAACTTAATCAAACCTTACTTAATCCCGTAATGATCGTTCATTAATTTTACAAAGATGGGGCCTGGTAATATGGCCTTTAAAGTAGGTACAATGGTTTGGCCTATAGCCCCAACCAGGTAACTGTGTGCAGGTTTTGATTTGGATACTATTTTAACGATCTGTGCGGCCAGTTTATCCGGACTTGCGCCTATGCTTTCGTCTTTTTCCATCGCGGCTACTGCAGCATCAAACTCACCTTTTAGTTTATCATTTTTAATGGTGAAAGGTAATTTTTCGCGGTTGCCGGTAAAATCGGTCTTAAAATCGCCGGGGTTTACCACCGATACTTTAACACCTGTGTTTTGCAACTCCATGCGCAGGCTTTCTGAATAACCTTCAATAGCAAATTTAGATGCGCTGTACAAACCCTGGTAAGGCAAACCAAACAAACCGGCCAATGAGCCTATGTTGATAACCAAACCTGTTTTCTTTTCTATCATTCCGGGTAAAACCGCGCTGCTTACACGCACTACCCCAAAAAAGTTAACCTCAAATTGTTTTTTGGCTGCATCAACTGGCATAGCATAAAGCGGCCCGGTGATACCGTTACCTGCGTTGTTTACCAATACATCTATTTTACCTTCGGCTTTAATAATGGTTGCAATAGCCGCGTTTACAGATGCATCGTCGGTAACATCCATTTGCAGAGGCACAAATGGCACATCACTAATACGTTTGATATCGCGTGTTGTACCATAAACGGTATGGCCCTGGGCAACTAAAGCCTTAGCAGTTGCCAAACCCAAACCTGATGATGCCCCTGTAACAAGAATTACTTTTTTCATTTTTTAAATAGTGATTGAATACTTTAAGTTTTGAATTATTTACGCAGGGAAATAATTCTATAAAACTATAAAATTATAGCTACCGGGCACTCATCCATTTTAAAAAAACTCAAACAAAATAAGAACAGCGCTGCCCTCTCTCAAAAAAAACTTTAACCATCGTCAGAAAACTGATGGTTTTTATGATTACTTGATTATATTTGAACATGAATGATAAAACGTTTTATCAAATTTCATAAATATAACAATGACCCCTATTAAATATGCTATGATGGGTTTAATTTTAGGTGGTGCTTCCATTGCCCATGCTAAAACCACAACCTTGTATCCTACTTCTGTTAAGCAAACCGTTACCGATACAACCGGTATACCGCCCTACACATGGCAGGAACATTGGTTTGAACACAAACAACTTTTAACCCGGGTGTATTACGATGACAACGTTGCCGTATACTATGATGATGGCGTAAAACGCAGCATTACCTGGCCGTTTAAAGTGATGGCCGATGTATGGGTATACACCAAAAAAACGTATGGCGGCTTTGGTAAAGATGGGCGCTTATTTGTTGTTTTCCACTCGGGTAGGTATGGCGGCGGCCACCCGTCAACGTATTTTGATGCCAGCCACAACAACCGTAACGTTATAGACGTAGGCTCGGGCGATCCGAATGCCTGGACAGAAGCTACCGGCAACAATATACGCGTACCGGTGCACGAGGTTGGCCATATTGTGGAAGGCGCTTCAAAGGGCATCCACAACTCACCGTCTTTTCCGCTTTGGGGCGATAGTAAATGGATGGAAATATACATTTATGATGTGCTAAAAGCTTTAGGCAAAACTGCCGATGCCGATAATATTTACAACCAAATGCAAACCCAAAAGGATAATTTTCCACGCCCGGGAACGCAATGGTTCAAAAACTGGTTTTACCCAATTTATAGCGAACATGGTGGCAGCAAGGTTTTAAACCGCTATTTTGAAGTACTGGCCGCCAATTTCTCCAAAAAGGGCAAGGCGTACAGCCGGGATATGAACTGGGGAGAGTTTGTACATTTTTGGAGCGGTGCAGCAGGTGTAAACCTTAAAACCCAGGCTACCATCGCCTTTGGCTGGACCGACGAATGGGAGCAGCAATTTAAACAGGCACAAAAGGATTTCCCAAATGTGAAATACAAATAGCCCTATATTATACCTATGTTAAACAGAAAACGCCTGAGGTCTTAACCGACATCAGGCGTTTGTATTTTGAGCGAATAGTGCTTACTGCGCTTTATTTCTCGGGTCTGGTGTCGATTTCAACACGTACTCGTGCGGAGGCTCTACACCTAAAAGGTTTTTCACAAAGTAATCCCAGCGGCGACGCATCATGTATGGCGAGTAAGCACCATAACCATGCGGGCTGTTGGGGAATACCACCAGGTCGTAATCTTTATTGGCTTTCTCCAATGCTTCAACTACCAGCAGGGTATTATATGGCGGTACGTTATTATCTAATAAGCCATGGGCCAGCATTAGTTTACCTTTTAAATTTTTGGCATAATTTTGATTCGCCTGCGCATCGTAATTAGCGTTGGCTACCAAACCATCATAGCGTTCGCCCCAGTCATCCTCGTAATTTCGGTTATCGTGATTGCCAGACTCAGAGATACCAACCTTAAAGAAATCGGGATACCTGAACATGGCAGCAGCCGTAGCAAAACCACCGCCCGAATGCCCCCAGATACCCACTTTATTAGTGTCGATAGGATATTGCTGTGATAATTGACGAATGCCTGCGATCTGATCAGGCAGTGTATTCTCGGCCATATTGCCATAGCTCATATCATGAAAGCTTTTTGAACGTAACGGGTTGCTGGTACCTTCAATAACTACCACAATAAAACCTAACTCGGCCAATGATTGATTATCGCCTCTTGAAGCCGCGAACGACCAGCTACCTACGCTACCACCCTGCGGACCAGGATATATATAATCAATAACCGGATATTTTTTACCTGCCTCTATGTTGGTTGGCGTAAATATCAACCCATAAATATCTGTTTTACCATCGTGGGCAATCAGCTTAACCGGCGTTGGCGCTTTCCAGCCGGTTGCGGCCAGGCGCGAAACATCTGCTTTTTCAAGATCGGTTATCAGTTTACCATCCATATTGCGCAATACCACAACAGGTGGCACATTCGGTTTTGAGTAGCTATCTACAAAGTAATTACCACCCGGCGATAAGGTAACATTATGGTTACCATCCTCTGGTGTTAAAAGGGTAAAGTGCTTACCATCAAAACCTACTTTACATAACTGGCTAAAGTAGGGATTCTCTTTTTCGCGGCCATCAGCAATAAAGTAAACTACACGGTTCTTCTCATCAACCTTAAGCAACTTTGTAACTACAAAATCGCCATTGGTTACCTGATTTTTAACCTTACCGGTAAGGGCATCATAAAGGTAAAGGTGCCCCCAGTTGTCGCGCTCAGAGTACCAGATAATTTCTTTTGTTTTATCCAGGTAGCGCCAGTTAATAGCACCCTGCCCCGATTCGAATTGCGTGGCAACGGTTTCTTCAAAAACTTCTTTCACAGCACCGGTAGTGGCATCCGCAATACGAAATTTCTCGTTTTTATGATCGCGGGAGGTTGATACAAAGGCCAGTTTAGAGGCATCGGCGTTCCAATCCACATCATCAAATGTACCGCTGCTGCTAATATCATCGCTTAGTGTTGCGCGGTGTGCATCTGGCGCTACCTGTAAGGTGATTACTTTGGGGTTTTCCACATCAACAATAACACGGGTTATGGTGGCAATGTCATCACCCGGTAATGGGTATTTCCATTGTTTAAGGGTTGGTTTACCAACATTGGTGGTAACCAGGTACATATCGCTCACTTTACGCTGATCTTGCTTAAAGGTGGCTATCTTTTTTGAATCGGGCGACCAGCGTAGTATGGCCGCATCTGATGATTGCCAGCCGGCATTATCTGTTGCATAGCCAAAATCTTTTATCCCATCGGTAGTTAGCTGAGTTTGGTTGCCGGTTTTCACATCGCGCACCCAAAGGTTATGATCTTTAATAAAGGCTGCACGGTTACCATCTGGCGATAATACTTCTTCAGTTTTAGCTCTTCGGCCACCTGCCTTTATTTTTTCGTGGTCACCTTCCATTCCAGGGTTGAGGATATTGGTGACCAGGTTATACTGCCAGTGTTTACCGGCTGCCGAAAAAGTAAGTATTTTACCATCGGCCAAGTAGCCAATAGTTTGAAAAGGCAGGTTGTTACCATCGTATTTATTACCTGAGGAAGCAGAAAGTACTTCGGCAAGTTTCTGATGATCAAAGGCTACCTCGCGCGATTTCTTTGCTGGGTCTACCAGCACAAACTCGCTGCCCTGGGCAGTTAAAACGCGGTACCAGAATTTATCGCCGGGTAACCAGTTGGGGCGTACATCTGCCCTATCAACCAATGCGCCCGTATTATAGCTCATAAAGCTTTCGGCGTGTTCATAATCCTTTGTGGTTAAAGCGCCACCCTGCTGGGCATGCGCCGCCAAAACCCAGGCAACCGCCGGAATGGTAAGTAAATATTTATTCATGAGTGTCAACTTATGTTTAAAGCGCAAATTAGCGCTTTTTTGTTAATTGACATTGTTTAAAAATTGTTACACGGAGCTTCGGAAGTTGGGAGATAATTTTTTTGGACAAAGGAACAATGATCTATAGAGCAAGGATAAAAAGCGTCAATTGGGGTTTTACCAGCGTCATAACTTAAGTTACTAAAACAGATTTTCGCATCGTGCTACATACTTTAGCCGAATGATTTTAATCACCGATACCTTTAATATTCAGCCTGTATTGCTCTGGTGATGAGCCGATGTATTTTTTAAAAATGCGCGAAAAATAGTATGGATCATCATACCCTAATTCAACGGCTACATCTCTTATCTTATCATTATTGGTATACAGCAACTGGCAGGCTCGTTGCATTTTTATGTGGATAAAATAATCTATAGGTGGCATCCCGGTTGCTTTGCGAAACAGGTTTGAAAAATGCGAAACCGATAAGCTATGACTTGCCGCCATTTCTTCTACAGAAAGCTTCTTATTGATATTATCGCGCATGCTGTGTATAGTTTTGGTAATCAAATCGCCATCATTTTCCCGGCTACTTTGAACCCGCCGCTGCGGAAACAAAAAAGTTGCCAGCAAATGGTACAAACAAAAGCCGGCATTACACAGGTTTTCGATACTATAGCCCATTTCAAGTGTTTGGTAAATGTTTTGCCATATTTCTAAAGCTTTCTCATTAAAGGGGATCAATACCGGACCGTTGGTAACGCCCAGGTTAAGCGCGCGGTTAAAGGCATCAATACCATCGCCGGTGTAGTGCACCCAGTAAATAGTCCAGGGGTCATCTTTATCGGCCCAGTAGCGCATATACTTCTCCGTAGCCGGAATAATGATAAACTGGTTTGAGTTTACCTCGTACCGTTTATTATCCAATATATAATGCCCCTTACCCTGCAAACAGTAAATAAGAATATTATCATCGCACCCTTTACGGCGTTCGCGGTAATGAAAGTTTGCTTTGGGAAAGTAGCCTATTTGTGTAACGTAAACCTGGAAAAGATCGGGTTCCTTATTTTTTACTTCCTCCAACACTTTCAGGGGAATGCTTATCAGTTTTTCGCCAATAAAACCATCACGCCTTTTTAAGCTGCTACTCATCAAAAAATATAATTGGGTTATAATTGAATAATACATATAACCAAACATACCGTTGCTTATACGCAATGCTATTATAAGTAAACAAACCCCAAAAAACAACCAATTGCAAACGTTTGCATAATGTATATAGCATTATGCCAAAATCGCATAATTTTTACGATAAATAAAGTAGAATAATCCATCAAAACTACTTTTAAGTATTGAAAATACACGATAAAAAGAGCTAAATATTCTATTATCCATCCAACATTATGTTTTTTTACTACTTATATTTAAACCACAAAACCATACGTAAACCAGTTAAAAAAAATGAAAGAGAAGATAGGTACCAAAGAAAACCCTTTAGCTTTAAAAACACCACCGCTATCTTCCGGATATACCATGCATACCGATGTAAAAGATGGTAAAGAAATTTTGGTGTGTACAGTTGGCAAAACCGTTCTGCATTATGATTATAGCTGCCTTGCCCACCTGCACACCATGCTTAAAGCGCATGGCGACTGGATGGAACTGGGCAGCGCCGACGAACAGAAACCAGCCAAAGAAGGCACGGTAGAAGCCTGGGCCCGTGCCGATACCAACCCTAATGGCGGCTGGTATGGCTTAAAAAAAGGGCTCCGCGGCCGCTTCGGGATGTATATACCGCCATTAATGGAGGCCTTAGGCCTCGCCGAGGTTACGCATGAGCCTAAGGCGAATAAAATGAGAGCTATTTAATGGCTTAAAGCCAAAAGCCGGTGGCAAAAAGCCATTTCAATTTTAAACCTGCTTTAAACCGTCTCCATTTCTGAACTGTACTGGCCCATTTTGGCGGCGCTGTTACATGCGGCACGGTGCACTAAGGCTTTTTGCGCGGCCACTATGTTTTCGTCTTTCCCCTGCCATAGTTCAAGCGCCGGTTGTTGTACCGCTCTCGAAAACGAAAAAGTTAATACCCAGGGCATTACCTCACCAAACTGCGTATGCATTCTGTTTAATCTTTCGGATGCCAGCTGCGGCGATTGGCCGCCCGATAAAAAAGCAATACCCGGTACTGTGGCCGGTACCGTTCTTAAAAAACATTTTATAGTAGCTTCTGCAATCTCATCGGCACCCGGTTTTTCGGCGCTGCCCTCTCCGGGTAGTACCATATTGGGTTTCAATATCATACATTCCATATCAACCCGGTGCTGGTATAGCGCGTTAAACACAGCGTGCAACACTTCGGTGGTTACTTCGGCACAACGCGCCAGGGAATGACGGCCATCCATCACCACTTCGGGCTCAACAATAGGTACTAAACCTGCTTCCTGGCAAAACATGGCGTAACGTGCCAGTGTGTAAGCATTTGCCTTTATACAGGCTGTAGAAGGAATCTCCGTCCCGATGGTAATAACCGCCCGCCATTTAGCAAAACGGGCACCCAAATTGTAATAAGCTTTCAAACGCTCACCCAAACCATCCAACCCCTCGGTTATTTTTTCGCCGGGGAAGCCCAACATCGGGATAGCCCCTTCATCAACCTTTATCCCCGGAATAATTCCGTTTCGTTTTAAAATATCAACAAACAGGGTACCATCAGCAGTACTTTGCTTTATAGTTTCATCAAACAAGATTGCTCCGCTAATATAATCGCCAAGGCCCGGCGCGTTAACTATCAGATCGCGGTATTTACGGCGATACTCTTCCGTTTGCGGAATACCCAGTTCTGCGAAGCGTTTATTACAGGTGGCAGTGCTTTCGTCCATCGCCAGCAGGCCTTTACTACCTTGCATTAGCTGGTACGCGATACTTTTGAGTGTTGAAGTTTCCATATATGATACATGTGTTAAGCAGGTACAGTAAAGAACGTATTTATGTATCCGCTTGTTTTACGCTATTGTAATTCCTGACATCTTTTTGATAAAAAAACCGATTATTTAACAACAGGTATTTTCAAACTAAAAATATTTCACCTTTCTCCCTCACTTTGATATGGGCACCTCAATATAACTGCTATTATACCATTTCACTTTAAGAGGGACCTTGCCATCTTTAACAGTTTCTACACTTACATCTTTCCCCGTACCATAATTTACCTGGCTAAAGTTGTTTTTATTTACATTGATAACCACCAACAGCCGACTGCCCCTACTAAGCTGCCTGCTTACCACCTTGGTATTAGAAAACGGAATATTGGTTATTTTACCGGGCTGTAATAATTTACGGTTGGTAATATCCAATGCATAACTGGCCCGGCCTACAAAGTAGGTAAGTTCAAAATATTCGCCGGTGGGCATTACCTCATAAAGCACTACGCTGTAGTCAAAATCTTTCTTATTAATAGCCGCTGTAATTTGCCCCATAAACGCGCCATTAACAATCATGGGTTGCTTTAAACTATCGCTTATAAAAGTAAAGCCGTTGCTGGAGATATCTTTTTGAATGATAGGGTACGGATAAGCGTAGTTGTTGAAGGTGGTATGGTCGGCAAGGTCAATTTCCTGCTCCAGGGCAGCAGATTGGGTTGGTTTTTGTGCCGAAAGTTTAAAATAGTCGTCCTTTTTAACATTGCTGAGGTATAGCTTGAGCATACTTTGGTGCATTTTTTCCAGCGATGGTGCATGATCCCAGCGGTTGGCTCCCATTACCTCGTAATTGATCCTATCTTTAAGTATAAGTGGCTTTTTGCCTTGCTTCATAATATAATCAAACCACTGAAAGGTAAGCTCGCGGGTGTGGATGATAGCAACAGAATCAACTTTATACCCCCTTAGCACTGGCTCCCCTCCCCTTTGCGCGCCAAAATGATCGTAGGGACCCAATATCAAATAGTAATTGGCTTTGGGATTGTATTTGGCCAACTGCCGCAGATAGTACAGGCCGGATGTTTGCCCATCATCATAATAACCATCAAAAGCAAGTATGGGAATATTGATCTTTGCAAATTCTTTACCGTATGGAATTGTAGATTGCCAGTATTTATCAAAACCCGGATGCTTAAGCCAGCGTTGCAGCCATTTGTTAGGGGCTTGGTCAACGCTATCAATTTTATTGTATGCGGCGCCGCTTTTGTACCAGTTTTCATTTAAATCAAGCCAGCGCTTTTGATTGTTATAGGTGGCGGTATCCAGATATTTGTTGTTGGTTACATAAAAAGCCCAGCCGTAATTGGCATTCAGGAAAACGTTATTTTCCATTGGCAACCCCATACCTGGTATGGCCGATACATAGGGCACTATAGTTTTAAGCGCCGGATGTACTTTGTGTTTAAGCGCTGCCCATTGCGTAAAGCCCGAATAGCTGCCGCCGTACATACCCACCTTACCATTGCTCCAGGCTTGCTTACTTATCCAGTCAATCACCTCGTAAACGTCTTCGGCATCGTGCTCGTAGGGTGCAACCTCTCCGGGGCTTAGCCGTTTGCCGCGTACATCGGCTACTATGCCTACATAACCATGATCGGCGGCATATTTGGCCTCATATAAGCTTCTTTTGGTATCCGAATAAATAAACGCGAACAATGCCGCAGGCTGCCTGCCCACAGCATCGCGCCGCCGTACCATTACGGCCGAAAGCAGATGCCCCTGCGGGGTTTTAATAAATACGCTATCGTTAATAATGTACGTTGCCGCATCTGGCTGGGGCAAATTTTGAGCAAAAAGAGTTACACACCGGCTTATAAAAGCCAGTAACAGCAGTAATTTTTTCATATTTTAAAGTTGAAAGCGAAAGACCTGAAACCAATAGTTGACGGGGACTTTAGGCCTTTCTATGTGATTGTTTATTTTGTTTAATTACCCCTCCAATCGCATTTGTTATTCTGGAACGTAGTGAAGAATCTAGTATTCGCCATACTTCTTCGCTCTGTATTGTAGGCGAATAGATCCTTCGTATCTCAGGATGACAAACTTAAATAATGTCATTCCCTATTCAGAGCCCCCTGATTTTACAACTACCTATTACAAGTTAAAAAACGCTTGTCATCCTATGTTTGTGGGAGATTGTGAAAAGAGATAAATAAGGAATAATTTTAAATCAGAAGAAAAGGGTAAAGAGAAAGATCATGGTCTG
>NZ_JACHCR010000001.1 GCF_014205845.1 Mucilaginibacter cryoferens | reverse complement strand
AACAAAATTATGAAGACACCTAATTGTATCTCGGGCATTAGAAACTTAAAAAAAATACACTGAAAATCAACACTTTACAATCATGTCATTATAAGGAGGTACGACGAAGCAATCCCTAAAATACAGGGCGGATTTGCACAGCTACTCTGTAAGTCGGGGATTGCTTCGTGCCTTATAATGACATACTTTTAAAGTGTTGATTATCAGTATGCATTTTTTTCAAACACAACACCCTCGCCACCGTCATTGCTTCGTCGTACCTCCTCGCAAGGACGGTCTTTCTTTAAGATGTCATTACTGTCTTTTCCAGTGCTGCTGGTGGTTCCTCGCAATGACGGTGGCGAGGGCGTTGTGTGAGAAAAAAAACACACTGACAATCAATTATTTATAGTGGTGTCATTATAAAGAGGTACAACGAAGCAATCCCCAAAATACAGAGCGGATTTCTATAGCGGCTCTGTATTTTGGGGATTGCTTCATGTCTCGCAATGACGGTTGGATACGTGGCTTACGAAATGATATAAAAATATTATTGACTTTAAATGTTGGTATGAGTTATAAGTTTTTACCCAGCTTATCCAGTATATCCTGGGGTACCTGTTCCAGATCCAGTACCAGGAAGCCATCGAGGCAATCGGCAAATTTAGGGTCGATGTTAAAACTGATGATCTTGGCGTTAAGGGCAATGTATTGGCGCAGCAATACAGGTACTTTCATGTTGCGGGTTTCTACTTCAGATATCAGGTTATCCAAACCTTTAAAAGAATCCTCACCAGCCATCAATAGATCAGTATCAATACTCGAAAAATCTACTTTAAACTTTTTGCGGGGTTTCACATATTGCGCCAGTTCATGATCGAAGTGATTACGGTTAATGTAATCAACAATTAATGATTTGGAGAACTTTGAAAAGGAGTTGCTGATACTCACAGGCCCTATCAGGTACCTGTACCTTGGGTTATCGATCAGGAATTTAAGAATGCCTTTCCATAGTAAAAACAAGGGCAGGGGTTTGGTCTGATACTCCTTCCGAATCCACGAGCGGCCCAGCTCCAGGCTTTTGCGTAATACAGGTGTAAACTGGGTTTTAAGCTTAAACAGCTCGGTAATGTAAAAACCTTTTTTACCCACGCTGTAAAATATCTCGTCGCCCAAACCAATGCGGTAAGCGCCAACAATCATTTTAGCTTCAAAATCCCAAATAAAAAGGTGATTGTAATAAATATCGTACTCATCCAGATCGATACTTTTGTTAGAACCTTCGCCAACCTCTCTGAAAGTTATTTCGCGCAGGCGGCCAATTTCTCTGATCACATGGGGTATAACAGAGGTGGGTACAATAAATACCTCGTAGTTTTTCTCTGTCCATACCTTATAATTATCCCGCAAAGGAGCAATCTCTTTTTCAAGTACCGCTGCATCAATTTCGGGAACAATATCGGCTGGTAGCCGTTTTATTTTAAACAGGTTGCGCGGACTGAAAATCTTTTTCTCTTCTTCCAAACCTGTGCCTAGGGCATAGGTACGGGCACGTAAAAAGTTAAGCAGCTTGGCACCATTATTATAATCTGGTACCTCCAGCACATTAATAGGCTTGCCAATACGGAGTTTAATAGTATGCCCATGCTTGTTAAACAACTCAGATGGCAGCTTGGCTGTACGTAAGGCAGGGTGTATAAGGCTCAGTAAGTTAAAAAGCAAGCCATTGTTGCCATGGAAATAGATAGGCACAACAGGTACTTTGGCCTTGGCAATTATTTTACCAACTACCGGGTGCCACAGCCTGTCTGTTACCTGCTGTTGTTCTACCTTAAAGGTAGATACCTCGCCGGCAGGGAAAATGCCTATGGGGGTGCCACCATTTAACAACTCGAGCGTGTTTTTTAAGCCACTGATGCTTGATGAGTGTTCTACGTTTTCAAAAGGGTTTACGGCTATAAAAAAATCGCTGAGGTTAGGGATCTTTTTAAGCAAAAAGTTGGCCATTAGTTTAGCATCCGGCCTTACGGTAAGCAGCATTTTTAACAGCACTAAGCCTTCAATACCGCCGTATGGGTGGTTGGCAATAGCAATAAAGCTACCGGTTTTGGGTATGTTTCTTAAATCGCGTTCGTCAAATTCAATATCAATGCCACAGCCGGCCAAAATAGCATCAATAAATTCGATACCTTGTTTGGGTTGTGCCTGGGCAAATAGCTCATTAACCTGGTTAATTTTCATTATCTCCATCAATAAAGCGGCAAGGCCCGGCATTTTCAGCTTATCAAGTTTAGTGGCTTTGGCAAACTCTTCGGTGGTTATTACTTTCATTTTTAAATAACAATAGCTTTTATTAACAAATAAATATCCTGAAATTTTACTTAATTTAACACCTGATAACTCATATACATGAAGGCGCGTATTAAAAACTACCTGGCCATAACTAAAAAGGAATGGAACGGAATGGTAGTGTTGATTATTTTAATAGCATTGGTATTAGCAGCGCCATATGTTTATCGGGCAAGCCGCAAAGATAATACAATAAATTTTAATGATTTTGATAAAGAAGCCGCATTACTAAGCAAAGCTGTTAATGTAGTGGCAAATAATGCACCTACAAAAGCAATAAATACACCGCTCTTTACTTTTAATCCTAATAATTTACCCGTAGCTGATTGGGAAAGGCTTGGTTTAACAGATCATCAGGTTAAAGTAATAAAAAACTATGAAGCTAAAGGTGGCCATTTTTACAGCAGGGGTGATCTGAAAAAAATATACGCTATAACCGATGCCGACTATAAGCGACTGGAGCCCTACATCAATTTGCCGATAACAGATAATTATACCAAAAAAGCTGCCCCGGGCGAGGTTATAGAAATTAATAGTGCCGATTCGGCCCGGCTTACCATGATCAGGGGGATAGGGCCATCATTTGCCCAACGTATTATAAGATATAGGGAGCGTTTGGGCGGATTTTATAGCAAAGAGCAGTTAAAAGAGGTATTTGGGATTGATGACAGTAAGTACGCCGAAATAAAAAATGAGATTAATGTAGATGGCAAACACATTACTAAACTGAATGTAAATACAGCCGCTTTTGAACAGTTGAGGCGGTTTCCGTACCTGAGTTTTAAGCAGATGAATGCCATTATAGAATACCGCAACCAGCATGGCGACTACGAGTCTGTTGATGATATGAAAAACATTGCCATACTTGATGACATAATTTTGCGTAAAATTGGGCCTTATTTAGTTTTTAAATGATTACCGAGCAAATAAAAAAAGCCATTCGCGATATCCCGGATTTTCCAAAACCGGGGATAATTTTTAAAGATATAACCCCCATTTTAAAAGATCCTGCACTTTGCGATAATATTATTGATGCCTTTGTTGAGCAATTAAAGGGTACCCGGATTGATGTGATTGCCGGTATAGAAAGCCGGGGCTTTTTGTTTGGGTTAACATTGGCTACCAGGCTGGGTATTCCGTTTGTACCTATACGTAAAGCGGGTAAGCTACCTTATACCATAAAACGTAAAGCCTATAAACTGGAGTACGGCGAAGCGATAATTGAATGCCATACTGATGCCTTTGAGCCCGGTCAGCATATTCTGATCCATGATGATCTGTTGGCTACCGGCGGTACCGTAACCGCAGCCAGCGAACTGATAGCCGAGATGGGTGGCATAGTAGCCGGTTTTTCCTTTGTGGTTGAGCTTGGTTTTTTAAAGGGCCGGGAAAGGATAGCGTCTATTAGCGATACACTGGTGGTACTGGCGGAATATTAGCTTTGCAGTATCAAGTAATTAGTATCAAGTAGCAAGATTTTTGATGTTCAGATGATTTTGCCTGGAACGGAATTTTCTGAATTAAAGAATTAGCAGAATTTAATTAAGAAAATTCCAACAATTCCATAAATTCAGCTTCAGACAATTTTTTTGCGTTAGGGATCGGCGCGGATACCGGCCAATGTGGCTAAGGCCTGTGCAGTATGAGCATAGAGCCCGGCCGTAGGCAACGCCCATATTAGTATCAAGTAGCTAGTATCAGGTATCAAGACTATGCCCTAAATGCCCATTAACCTACGGTCAGCAATTTTTGTAAAATATTTTTT
This sequence comes from Mucilaginibacter cryoferens, assembly GCF_014205845.1. Classification (GTDB taxonomy): domain Bacteria; phylum Bacteroidota; class Bacteroidia; order Sphingobacteriales; family Sphingobacteriaceae; genus Mucilaginibacter. Next base: position 766,988 of record NZ_JACHCR010000001.1, on the reverse strand, counting down.
GCCACATTTTCCATCCCAAAAATAACCCTATTTCAACTAAACCTAATATTCATACCCAATACCATTTTGTACTATTAATCCGCTGCATTTTAGGTAAAACTATACTGGTAATTAAACCGTTAATTTGTATAACCAGTTATATAAATTAGTATGGAAACTTTACTTACAGACGGTCCGGCAGTTAACGGATTCGACTTTTCTATAAGCGAAAATCAGCGGATGGTGGGCCAGATGGCCAGGGATTTTGCCGAACGGAACATTAAACCCCACGTAATGGAATGGGATGAGGCGCAGCATTTCCCGATTGAATTGTTTAAGCAATTGGGCGAACTGGGCATGATGGGCGTGTTGGTGCCGGAGCAATATGGAGGGTCGGGCTTTAGCTATTTTGAGTATGTTACCGTTATAGTAGAAATTGCCAAGGTTTGCGGCTCGATAGGTTTATCTGTAGCTGCGCATAATTCACTGTGTACCGGTCATATTTTGGCGTTTGGCAGCGAGGAGCAAAAGATGAAATGGCTGCCCAAACTTGCTACCTGCGAGTGGTTGGGCGCCTGGGGCCTTACCGAAGCCAACACCGGATCTGACGCTTTGGGGATGAACACCACAGCCGTTTTAGATGGCGACCACTATATTGTAAACGGCTCTAAAAATTGGATCACCCACGGCAAAAGCGGCAATATGGCTGTAGTAATGGTACGCACCGGCGCAAAAGGCGACTCGCATGGTATCTCGGCCCTGGTTATTGAAAAGGGTACACCGGGCTTTACCCACGGTAAAAAAGAAAATAAGCTGGGCATGCGTGCCTCCGAAACTACCGAACTGATATTTGATAATTGCCGTGTGCCAAAAGAAAACCTGTTGGGGGTAGAGGGCGAAGGCTTTAAACAAGCCATGAAGGTGTTGGATGGCGGCAGGATTTCTATAGCGGCCTTGTCGTTGGGGATTGCTAAAGGTGCTTTTGAGGCGGCTGTGGCCTATTCAAAAGAGCGCAAGCAGTTTGGCCAGTCGATAAGTAATTTCCAGGGGATCGCTTTTAAGCTGGCAGATATGGCTACGGAAATTGAGGCATCGGAGCTATTGGTTATGCAGGCTGCCGATTTGAAGAACCGCCACGAGCCCGTAACCAAGCAATCGGCCATGGCCAAGTACTTCGCCTCAGAAACCGCCGTGCGTACGGCTACAGAAGCGGTACAGATTTTCGGAGGATATGGCTATACCAAAGATTTTCCTGTTGAGAAATTTTACCGTGATGCCAAACTGTGTACTATAGGAGAGGGGACAAGCGAGATACAAAAGATTGTGATAAGCAGGGAGATTTTGAGGGGATAGGTAAGGGGGAGTATCAAGTAGCAAGACTGACTGAATAGTTTATATTAATGCCGGGTGTTGGAATTTTTGCTTCGGTGCCTGGCATTTATAAATGTATTACTACAATACATAAAAAGAGTTTGAGCAGGCCGTGCAGCGGTATTTTTTTAATGGTAAAATGAAAGAGAGCTTTTTGAGTAGTGTACTGCGGTGTACACGTTTAACCAATTTAGATTGGCACTTTTTGCATATCGGTGAGGGCATAGCTAATTATTTATGGTGTGATAAAATTAGCTATTGCATTGTAAATCAGTGAATGAAATTCAATTTTGTACCAAGGTGAGAAGAAACGAGAAGTAATTGTGCTCAAAATTGAGGCTATGGCACCTGTTTTATTAACTAGTTGATTTGGAACGCGGGATAAAAACAGTTGTACTTAAAATTGAATCATTTTTTCGCCTGCTCGGTAGCGGCACCAGCCCTCAACTATTTTAACTTACCTATTTGATATTCAAAATCAAATACTTAACTTTGCCCTCCCTTGAAAGGAGGTATTTAGGAAATTATGATCATTATTAACGTAAAAGACGGCGAATCATTAGACAAAGCATTGAAACGCTTCAAAAAGAAATTTGAAAAAACAGGTGTTTTAAGAGAACTTCGCAGTCGTCAGGCTTTCGAAAAAAAATCTATTACCCGTCGTCATGTTATTAAACATGCCATCTACAAGCAAAATATGAACTTAGAAACTGTTTAATTCCCTCAAAAGATTTTTTTCAGATTTCTTAACACTATATTAAAACTATTTGTACATTCAGTCTCTGGATGTTCAAATAGTTTTTATGTTTTTAGAGCGTTTTATCCAATATATTAAGTTCGAAAAACGGTACTCTTCACATACCGTATCGGCCTATCAATCAGACCTGGATCAGTTTATGCTCTTCCTCAACAACCCTGGTAAAGCCATTGTTGTTCCCGAACCCATAATTACCCATCCCGATCAGATCAGCTACCATCACATCCGCAACTGGATGGTGGAGATGATAGATCACAAACTAACGGCCCGTTCTGTAAACCGCAAAATGGCCACGCTGCGTAAATATTTTAAATTTTTACTGCAGGAGGGAGTGATCGCCCAAAATCCGGCTTCCCGGATACGGTCGCAAAAAATACCCAAACAGTTACCGGTAGTAGTGGAGGGCGAAAACTTGAGCAAAATGCTTGATTCCGAAAATATTTTTTCTGACGATTTTAGCGGTATACGCGATAAATTAGTAATTGAAATGCTGTTTGGCACCGGCATGCGTTTGTCTGAGCTATTGGGCCTGAAAGACAGTGATATTAACGATTATGAAGGCACCGTAAAAGTACTTGGTAAACGCAATAAAGAACGTATAATACCCATCAATACCGAACTGCGGATATTGCTTGGGCGGTACCTGGAGTTAAAGAAAAATCAAAATTTTGATAACAATTTGGTAACGTTGATCGTTACAAGTAAAGGTGCAACCGCGTATCCAAAACTAATTTACCTTATAGTGCAGAAATACCTCTCTAACATATCAACCCAATCAAAAAGAAGCCCACACGTACTAAGGCACACCTTTGCAACAAGCTTACTCAACAACGGAGCCGATTTAAACTCCATTAAAGAACTTTTGGGCCATGCTAACCTCAGCGCAACCCAAATTTATACACACAATTCAGTTGAACGATTAAAGTCTATTTACAAACAAGCCCATCCAAAGGCGTAATTAAAGGAGGAAACATGAAAATTACAGTGCAATCAATTCATTTTACCGCAGACAGGAAATTATTAGATTTTATTCAGAAAAAGGTTGATAAGCTCGATACCTTTTACGACCATATTATTAGTGGCGAGGTGTACTTAAAGCTTGAAAATGTGGAAGATGAGGCAAATAAAATTGCCGAGATCAAGCTATTATTGCCGGGCAACCAGATTTTTGCGAAAGAGAAATGTAAAAGTTTTGAGGAGGCGACGGATTTAGCCGTAGAAAGTCTTCGCAAGCAGATTGAAAAGCATAAACAAAAGAAAACAATTGCCGATGCAGCCGCCAAAAAGGCGATACTAACGGAGGCAGAAGAAGGATTTTGATATAAAAAAGGCCGTTTTATGGTTAAAATCGACAGGTTTTCAGCCTGTCGATTTTTTTTGTAAAAAAATTTTGAAGCGTGTTAAATTTTTGTAGATTTGCAATCCCTTTCAGAGAGGTGCCAGCGTAGTAAAATACCCCGGAAAACTTTTATGAAAATTGTTCTTTAAAATATAAAAAACTTATTAGTTTTGCGCCTCGATTAACGTAGCCCTCAGGGGATTCAACAATTGAAAATAGTAAAACATATAAGCCTCCTTAGCTCAGCTGGTAGAGCGACTGACTTGTAATCAGTAGGTCATTGGTTCGATCCCGATAGGAGGCTCTGTTTTTTTCGGAAGAGTGATGTTTAGCTTCAATCTTGGATATCATGAATCCGAAAACAACAACTGGGGAGATACCAGAGCGGTCAAATGGGGCGGACTGTAAATCCGCTGCTTCGGCTACGAAGGTTCGAATCCTTCTCTCCCCACTTATTGAGTAGGCAGTTTTCAATTTTCAGATAGCATTAAAGTTATCTGATTATTGAGAACTGCTAACTTGATTAAAGAGGTTTCAAATTTGTACTATCAGCAGGCGTAAGTTAACTGAAAACTGCAAGCCGAAACAAAACAAGCGGAAGTAGCTCAGTTGGTAGAGCGATAGCCTTCCAAGCTATAGGTCGCGAGTTCGAACCTCGTCTTCCGCTCAAGAAATATCGGATTTCGAATTTTCGATTTCGGATTTGAAAAGTTGAGATTAAAGAGATGAGTGGGTGATAAGGTAAATCCGAAATCAAACGTCCCAAATCCGAAATCAAAATATTAGCCGACGTAGCTCAGGGGTAGAGCACTTCCTTGGTAAGGAAGAGGTCATGGGTTCAAATCCCATTGTTGGCTCAGGTAATAAAAGAATAAAGAATTACATTTTTAAGTATAAATTAACCTACAAATAATTATAAATCATGGCAAAAGAAAAGTTTGACCGCAGTAAACCGCATTTAAACATCGGTACAATCGGTCACGTTGACCACGGCAAAACAACCCTTACTGCAGCTATCACTAAAGTATTAGCTGATGCAGGTTTATCAGAAGCTCGTTCATTTGATTCAATTGACTCAGCTCCTGAAGAAAAAGAACGTGGTATTACAATTAACACCGCGCACGTTGAGTACTCAACTGCTAACCGTCACTATGCTCACGTTGACTGTCCAGGTCACGCGGATTACGTGAAAAACATGGTTACAGGTGCTGCTCAAATGGACGGTGCAATCATTGTAGTTGCTGCAACTGATGGTCCGATGCCACAAACCCGCGAACACATCCTATTGGCACGTCAGGTAGGTGTACCTGCACTTGTTGTTTTCATGAACAAGGTTGATATGGTTGATGATCCGGAATTATTAGAATTAGTAGAAATGGAAATTCGTGAATTATTATCATTCTACGAATATCCAGGTGATGATATCCCAGTAATCCAGGGTTCTGCATTAGGTGGTCTTAACGGCGATCCTACCTGGGTTGGTAAAATTATGGAGTTGATGGATGCTGTAGATAGCTACATCCCTATCCCTCCACGTTTAACTGAGCTTCCTTTCTTAATGCCTGTTGAAGATGTATTCTCAATCACTGGTCGTGGTACTGTTGCTACCGGTCGTATCGAGCGTGGTATTATCAACTCAGGTGAGCAAGTTGACATCCTTGGTATGGGTGCCGAAAACTTGAAATCAACTGTAACTGGTGTTGAGATGTTCCGTAAGATCCTTGATCGCGGCGAAGCTGGTGACAACGTAGGTTTATTGTTACGTGGTATTGAAAAAACTGATATCCGTCGTGGTATGGTTATTTGCAAACCAGGTTCAGTAACTCCACACACTGATTTCAAAGCAGAAGTTTACGTATTATCAAAAGCAGAAGGTGGCCGTCACACTCCATTCTTCAATAAATACCGTCCGCAATTCTATTTCCGTACAACTGACGTAACCGGTGAGATTTCATTGGCCGAAGGTGTAGAAATGGTTATGCCGGGTGATAACGTTACCATCACTGTAAAGTTGATCAACGCTATCGCTATGGAAAAAGGCTTACGTTTCGCTATCCGTGAAGGTGGCAGAACAGTAGGTGCTGGCCAGGTAACTGAAATTTTGAAATAAGAATTTCAAAAAGGTTAATTGGAGACAAAAGTTTACTGTTAAAAGTAAACTTTTGTTTTCTTTATTATAATATACACGGGAATAGTTCAACGGTAGAATAGAGGTCTCCAAAACCTTTGATCAGGGTTCGAATCCTTGTTCCCGTGCATAAGTAAAGTAGTAAGATGGCTAACGTAACTGAATACATTAAAGAATCATATATCGAGTTAACTGAGAAGGTAACCTGGCCAACCTGGCGCGAGTTGCAAAGCAGTGCCGTATTGGTGCTGGTTGCTGCAATTATCATCGCTATGGTTATTTTAGGTATGGACCAGGTTATAGCTTACTTGCTTAAAACATTTTATAACTCATTAGCATAATTTTAAAGAACGAGATGAGTGATCAATTGAAATGGTACGTGGTGAGAGCCATAAGTGGTAAGGAAAAGAAGGTTAAACAATATATAGATGCCGAAATTAGTCGTTTGGGCATTACGCATTTGGTACCACAGGTATTAATACCTACCGAGAAGTACTATCAAATGCGCGACGGAAAGAAGATCGCTAAAGAGCGTAACTATTTCCCGGGCTATGTGTTGATGGAAGCCGTACTTGATGGCGAGACAGAACACATCATCAAAAATATAAACAGTGTTATAGGATTTTTAGGCGATAAAGCCGGTAATGCTATCCCACTGCGCCAGGCCGAAGTTAACCGTATTTTAGGTAAGGTTGACGAAATGAGTGCGCAAGGCGAAACAATGAACGTACCTTACTACATTGGCGAAAACGTAAAAGTAATGGACGGACCTTTCAACGGATTTAGCGGGGTGATTGAAGAGGTTAACGAAGAGAAGAAGAAATTAAAAGTTATGGTAAAGATATTCGGCCGGCGTACGCCACTCGAATTGAATTACATGCAGGTAGAGAAAGAATAATTTTTTAAAAATTTCGGATGTCGGATTTTCGATTTCGAAATTTTTGAATTAAAAATATAAGGTTTCTTATTTGAGATAAATCCGAAATGGAAAATCCCAAATAAGAAATCAAAACAACCTTAAATGTTACTTAGCTTCCACTTACTAACATTGAGTTATAATTAAAGTAAATTAAAATGGCAAAAGAGATCGGTGCAATGGTAAAGCTGCAAGTTAAAGGCGGCGCCGCAAACCCATCACCTCCAATTGGCCCTGCATTGGGTGCAAAAGGTGTGAACATCATGGAGTTTTGCAAGCAATTTAATGCACGTACCCAGGATAAAGCTGGAAAGGTGTTGCCTGTTTTGATTACTGTTTATGTTGACAAATCTTTCGAGTTTATCATCAAAACCCCACCGGTTGCAATCCAGTTATTGGAAGCAACAGGTTTAAAAAGTGGTTCGGCTGAACCCAACCGTAAAAAAGTTGCCAATGTAAATTGGGAGCAGGTTGAAACTATAGCCAAAGATAAAATGGTAGATTTAAATGCATTTACTGTAGAGTCAGCCATGAAAATGGTGGCAGGTACTGCCCGTAGTATGGGAATAACCGTATCAGGTACGGCTCCCTGGAATTAAATTTTGAGTTGAAGAAATAAATCAGGAGTTAAATCCGAAATTGAAAATCCGAAATCCAAAATTAAAAATTATTAATTTATACAAAATCAGTTTAAGACAGTGGCTAGATTAACAAAAAATCAAAAAGCGGCACTCTCCAAAATTGAGGCAAACAAATCGTATTCATTAGAAGCTGCATCGGCTTTGGTAAAGGAATTAACCTTAACTAAATTTGATTCATCAGTTGATATAGACGTTCGTTTAGGTGTTGACCCACGTAAAGCCAATCAAATGGTACGTGGTATTGCAACATTACCTCATGGAACCGGTAAAACTGTACGTGTATTGGTGCTTTGTACTCCTGATAAGGAACAAGAGGCTAAAGATGCAGGTGCAGATTACGTAGGTTTGGATGAATATATTGCCAAGATTGAAGGCGGATGGACTGACGTTGATATTATCATCACTATGCCAAGTGTAATGGCTAAGGTAGGTCGTTTGGGTAGAATTTTAGGCCCGCGTAACCTTATGCCAAACCCTAAATCAGGTACAGTAACTCCAGAAGTTGGAAAAGCTGTAACTGAGGTAAAAGGCGGTAAAATCGACTTCAAAGTTGATAAAACAGGTATCATCCATACCTCAATAGGAAAAGCATCATTCCCTGCAGATAAAATTTATGAGAATGCATTAGAAGTATTGCAGGTTATCTCTAAATTAAAACCATCAGCAGCAAAAGGAACATATTTTAAGAGCATTCATATCTCTTCAACCATGTCTCCTGGAATAACAGTTGAAACTAAATCAGTAGCGGGGATCTAATCATGAATAAAGAAGAAAAATACGACCTTGTTCTTGCCCTTACTGCGCAAATGAAGGAGTACGGTAATTTCTACATTACTGATACCTCTGATCTATCGGTTGCAAAAATCAACGATATCCGTCGTAAATGTTTCGAAAGCGACATCACTATGAAGGTTGCGAAAAATAGCTTGATTAAAAAAGCTATGGAAGCAGCTGGCGATGATTACGCTCCAATATTCGACGTTTTAAAAGGTTCATCATCAATCCTTTTTTCAAAATCAGCAACTGCTCCGGCAAAGTTGATCAAACAATTAAGGAAAAAAAGTGATAAACCGATTTTAAAAGCAGCTTACATTGATTCGGCAATATTTATTGGCGACAGCGAGATCGATACATTGATCAAGTTGAAATCAAAAGAGCAGTTGATAGGCGAAGTTATCGGATTGTTGCAATCACCGGCCAAGAACGTTATTTCTGCTCTACAATCAGGCGGAACTATCATTGCAGGCCTTGTAAAAACATTACAAGAAAGAGGTTAACTAACACCTTATTAAAGTTAGATATTAAAAAACAAAGCATTAAAAGTAAAATTTAAATAAAATGGCGGATTTAAAAGCGTTTGCTGAACAGTTGGTAAACTTAACAGTAAAGGAAGTAAACGAATTAGCTCAGATCTTAAAAGATGAGTATGGTATTGAGCCTGCTGCTGCAGCTGTAGCTGTTGCTGCTGCTCCTGCTGGTGGCGATGATGCCCCTGCTGCTGAAGCAGTACAAACTGCATTTGACGTTATCCTGAAAGAAGCAGGTGGCGCTAAATTAGCAGTTGTTAAATTAGTAAAAGACTTAACTGGCTTAGGTTTGAAAGAAGCTAAAGATCTTGTTGACGGTGCACCAAAAGAAGTTAAAACTGGTGTAACTAAAGAAGAAGCTGAATCTTTGAAAAAACAATTAGAAGAAGCTGGAGCAGTAGTTGAGGTTAAATAAGTTAACCCAATAAAATATAGCATGAGACTCCGACCTATTTTGGTCGGGGTCTATTGCTGTTTATAAAGGTTTGGTGTGTAGATTATCTGGGATAAAGGATAAGAGATTAGAGATTGATGGTTTTAACTTGTATAACAACTGGTTTAAAATTAAATCAAATTTCGGTCTCAAATCTCAAATCTCACGTCTCATAATCTAAATCTCACGTCTACGAAAGTTTATTAATAAACTAAAAATTAAACACCTTGGCAAACAACATTAATCAAAGAGTAAACTTTGCAACCAGTAGAAAGGTACTTGATTACCCCGATTTCCTGGATGTTCAGTTACAATCTTTCCAGGAATTTTTTCAATTGGAAACCACCTCAGACAACCGCTATAAAGAAGGTTTGTTTAAAGTGTTTGCTGAAAATTTTCCTATTTCAGATTCAAGAAACATCTTCGTTTTAGAGTTTCTGGATTATTTTATTGATCCGCCACGTTATGATATACAAGAGTGTATCGAACGCGGATTAACTTACAGCGTACCATTAAAAGCCAAGCTTCGCCTGTCATGTAATGATGAGGAGCACGAAGATTTTGAAACAATTGTACAGGATGTTTATTTGGGTACCATCCCTTATATGACACCTAAGGGTACTTTTGTTATTAACGGTGCCGAGCGTGTAATTGTATCGCAATTGCACCGTTCACCAGGTGTATTCTTTGGCCAAAGCCGCCACACCAACGGTACAAAATTATACTCTGCCCGTGTTATCCCTTTTAAAGGTTCATGGATTGAGTTTGCTACAGACGTTAACAACGTGATGTATGCTTATATTGACCGTAAAAAGAAATTCCCGGTTACCACGTTACTTCGTGCCATTGGTTATGATTCTGATAAAGATATATTAGAGTTATTTGAACTGGCCGATGAAGTAAAGGTTAGCAAATCGGGCCTGAAGAAATTCATTGGCCGTAAGCTTGCTGCGAGGGTGCTTAAAAAATGGGTGGAAGATTTTGTGGATGAGGATACCGGTGAAGTGGTATCTATCGACCGTAATGAGATCATCCTTGAGCGCGAAACCGTATTAGAAGATGACCATATTGATATGATCATCGATGCTGGTGTTAAAACTATCATCCTTAACAAGGAAGATGCTTCAACCAGCGGTGATTATACTATTATATATAATACCTTACAAAAGGATACTTCAAACTCAGAGAAAGAAGCGGTTGAGCACATCTACCGTCAATTACGTAACGCCGAACCACCTGATGAGGAAACTGCACGTGGTATCATCGATCGTTTATTCTTCTCTGATAAAAGATATGACCTGGGCGATGTGGGCCGCTACCGCATCAACCGTAAGTTGAAATTGAGTACCTCGGATGAAACTAAGGTATTAACCAAACAGGATATTATTGCCATTGTTAAGTACCTGATCAAACTGATCAACTCTAAAGCTGAGGTGGATGATATTGATCACTTGTCAAACCGTCGTGTTCGTACAGTGGGCGAGCAGTTATATGCTCAATTTGGTGTTGGTTTGGCCCGTATGGCACGTACTATTCGTGAGCGTATGAACATCCGTGACAACGAGGTGTTTACCCCAACCGACCTGATCAACGCACGTACACTTTCATCTGTGATCAACTCGTTCTTCGGAACTAACCAGTTATCACAGTTTATGGACCAAACCAATCCACTGGCAGAGATCACGCACAAGCGTCGTCTGTCAGCCCTTGGGCCCGGTGGTCTGTCACGTGAGCGTGCAGGCTTCGAGGTTCGTGACGTACACTACACCCACTACGGTAGGTTGTGTACCATCGAAACTCCCGAAGGACCAAACATTGGTTTGATCTCGTCACTTTGCGTACACGCCAAGATCAATAACTTAGGCTTTATCGAAACACCGTACAAACGTGTGGTTGAAGGTAAGGTACAGGTTAATGAGGCAGTTATTTATTTATCTGCCGAGGATGAAGATGGTAAAACAATTGGCCAGGCAAACGCCCATTATGATGATAATGGTGTATTTGCTTTACCAAAAGTAAAAGCACGTTTTGAAGGTGACTTCCCGATCATTGATCCCGAGAAACTGGATTTAATGGATATTGCTCCAAACCAGATTACTTCTATCGCGGCTTCATTAATTCCGTTTTTGGAACATGATGATGCTAACCGTGCATTGATGGGATCGAACATGCAACGCCAGGCTGTACCTTTGTTACGCCCTGAAGCGCCAATTGTTGGTACCGGGTTAGAAGGTCGTGTGGCTAAAGATTCACGTACACTTATCAATGCCGAAGGCGATGGTGTGGTTGAATATGTTGATGCTAACGAAATTCGTATTAAATATGATCGTAACGATCTTGACCGCCTGATATCATTTGATGGCGATTCGAGAAGTTACCGTTTAACCAAGTTCAAGAAAACCAACCAAAGTACTACCATGAACCTTAAGCCTATTGTTAAAAAAGGCCAAAGGGTATCAAAAGGAGAGGTGCTTTGCGAAGGTTACGCAACACAGGCAGGCGAGCTTGCACTGGGCCGTAACTTAAAAGTGGCTTTCATGCCTTGGCAAGGTTACAACTTTGAGGATGCGATTGTTATTTCTGAGCGCGTTGTATCGCAGGATATCTTTACTTCACTTCACGTAGAGGAGTTTGAGTTAGAGGTTCGTGATACCAAACGTGGTGAGGAAGAGTTAACACCGGATATCCCTAACGTATCAGAAGAAGCTACTAAAGATCTTGACGAAGACGGTATTATCCGTGTAGGTGCCGAGGTTAAAGAAGGCGATATCCTGATTGGTAAGATCACTCCTAAAGGCGAATCTGACCCATCACCGGAAGAAAAACTGTTACGCGCCATTTTTGGTGATAAAGCAGGTGATGTTAAGGATGCATCTTTAAAAACGCCACCGTCAATTGCCGGTGTGGTTATTGATACCAAATTGTTTAGCCGTGCTAAAAAAACGTCGAAAGCCGAAGAAAAAGCACAGTTAGAGAAATTGGATAACAAACATGATAAAGCAGTAAAAGATCTTAAAAATACTTTGATCGAAAAGTTATTTGAGATTGTGAACGGCAAAACATCACAAGGTGTTTACAACGTTTACAAAGAGCTTCATGTGCCTAAAGGTGTAAAATTTACCCAAAAGATTTTAGTTGAGCTTAGCTATGAAAATATCAACCCAACTAAATGGACAACTGACGATGATAAAAACGATCAGATAAAAATCTTACTTCATAACTACAATATCAAGGTTAATGAGGAGTTAGGTGCTTACCGTCGTGATAAATTTGCTATCAGTGTGGGTGATGAGCTTCCATCAGGTATAGTTCAGATGGCTAAAGTTTACATCGCTAAAAAGCGTAAGCTTAAAGTTGGTGATAAAATGGCCGGTCGTCACGGTAATAAGGGTATTGTAGCACGTATTGTACGTGATGAGGATATGCCTTTCCTTGAAGACGGAACACCGGTTGATATTGTGTTGAACCCACTGGGTGTACCTTCACGTATGAACTTAGGGCAGATTTATGAAACCGTATTAGGTTGGGCAGGTAAAGAGTTAGGCATTAAATTTGCTACGCCTATTTTTGATGGTGCAAGCCACACAGAAGTAGAAGAGTGGGTTAAAAAGGCAAACTTACCAGAATCTGGCCGTACCTATTTATACAACGGCTTAACAGGCGACAGATTTGATCAACAGACCACAGTAGGTATTATCTACATGCTGAAATTAGGCCACATGGTTGATGATAAGATGCACGCGCGTTCTATTGGGCCATACTCATTAATTACACAACAACCATTGGGTGGTAAAGCCCAGTTTGGTGGTCAGCGTTTTGGTGAGATGGAGGTTTGGGCACTCGAAGCATTCGGTGCAGCAAACATACTGCAAGAGATATTAACCGTTAAATCGGATGATGTTATCGGCCGTGCCAAAACTTACGAGGCTATTGTTAAAGGTGAAAACCTGCCTACACCGTCGGTTCCTGAATCATTCAACGTATTGGTTCACGAGTTAAGAGGTTTAGGTTTAGATATCACGTTAGAATAATTATTGAATTATTGAGGGATTGAATTATTGATTAATTCAGTCCTTCAGTAATTTTTAGAATTAGATAATTCAATAATTCATCCTTCAATAATTAAAAATAAAGGAGACTATGTCTTACAAAAAGGATAATAAAATCAAAAGTAATTTCACCACAATTACTATCAGCCTGGCCTCTCCCGAGTCCATTCTTGAGCGTTCAAGCGGTGAGGTTTTAAAACCAGAAACCATCAACTACAGGACCTATAAACCTGAGCGTGATGGTTTATTCTGCGAGCGTATTTTTGGTCCGGTTAAAGATTATGAGTGCCATTGCGGTAAATACAAACGTATCCGTTACAAGGGTATAGTTTGTGATCGTTGCGGTGTTGAAGTAACCGAAAAGAAAGTACGTCGCGAGCGCATGGGCCACATTAACCTTGTAGTTCCTGTTGCGCACATCTGGTACTTCCGGTCGTTACCAAACAAAATCGGTTACTTACTGGGCTTACCAACAAAACGGTTAGACTTAATTATATACTACGAGCGCTATGTAGTAATACAGGCAGGTATCAAAGAATCAGACGGAATCAACAAAATGGATTTCCTTACTGAAGAAGAATACCTGGATGTATTAGATACTCTTCCAAAAGAAAACCAGTACCTTGATGACAAAGATCCTCAGAAATTTGTTGCCAAAATGGGTGCCGAGGCTTTAGAAGAATTATTAAAACGCCTTGATCTGGATGAGCTTTCATTTAGCTTACGCCACCAGGCAGCAAATGAAACTTCACAACAACGTAAAAACGAAGCTTTAAAACGTTTACAGGTTGTTGAGGCTTTCCGTGATGCAAAAACCAGGATCGAAAATAACCCTGAGTGGATGATCGTTAAGATCGTTCCGGTTATCCCTCCAGAATTGCGTCCGTTGGTGCCTTTGGAAGGTGGTCGTTTTGCTACTTCAGATTTGAATGACCTTTACCGCCGTGTAATTATCCGTAACAATCGTTTAAAACGTTTGATCGAGATCAAAGCACCGGAAGTTATCTTACGTAACGAAAAACGTATGTTACAGGAAGCTGTAGATTCGTTATTTGACAACTCACGTAAAGTTAACGCGGTTAAAACTGAAGGTAACCGCGCTTTGAAATCACTTTCGGATATCCTGAAAGGTAAACAAGGCCGTTTCCGTCAAAACTTATTAGGTAAACGTGTGGATTATTCTGCCCGTTCGGTAATTGTTGTAGGGCCAAACCTTAAATTACACGAGTGCGGTTTACCAAAAGATATGGCTGCCGAGCTGTTTAAACCATTTATCATTCGCAAGATGATTGAGCGTGGTGTGGTTAAAACAGTAAAATCTGCCAAAAAGATTGTTGACCGTAAAGACCCATTAGTTTGGGATATTTTGGAAAACGTATTGAAAGGACACCCTGTATTACTAAACCGTGCGCCTACGCTGCACAGGTTAGGTATCCAGTCGTTCCAGCCAAAACTGGTTGAAGGTAAAGCGATTCAATTGCACCCATTAACCTGTACGGCTTTCAACGCGGATTTTGACGGTGACCAGATGGCCGTTCACGTACCACTAGGTAACGCGGCAATTTTGGAAGCCCAGGTATTGATGCTTGCATCACACAACATTTTGAACCCTGCCAACGGTACGCCTATTACAGTACCATCACAAGACATGGTGCTTGGTTTGTACTACATAACCAAAGGCCGTAAAACTGATGATGGACGTGTGGTAAAAGGCCAGGGCTTAACTTTTTACTCGTCTGAAGAAGTAATTATTGCTTACAACGAACGTAAAATTGACCTGCACGCCTTTATAAAAGTTAAAGCTTTTACAAAAGACCGTGATGGCAGCATAGTAAGCAAAATTATAGATACTACTGTAGGTCGCGTGTTGTTTAACGAACATGTACCTGTTGAAGTAGGTTACATAAATGAGTTGCTTACCAAAAAATCATTACGTGATATTATTGGCGAGGTGGTGAAAATTACCGGTATGGCACGTGCGGCACAATTCCTTGATGATATTAAGGAGTTAGGTTTCAGAATGGCATTCCAGGGTGGTTTATCATTTAACCTGAAGGATATCAACATTCCTGCAGAGAAAGTTACACTGATAGAAACAGCTTCTAAACAAGTTGAAGAGGTTATGGGTAACTACAACATGGGTTTCATTACCAACAACGAGCGTTATAACCAAATTATCGATATCTGGACACGTATCAACAACCGCTTAACCGCGAATGTGATGGACATCCTGAGCAACGATAACCAGGGCTTTAACTCGGTGTACATGATGCTTGACTCTGGTGCGCGTGGTTCTAAAGAGCAGATCCGTCAGCTTGCAGGTATGCGTGGTTTGATGGCTAAGCCTCAAAAATCAGGTTCAGGTGGCGAGATCATCGAAAACCCGATCCTTTCAAACTTTAAAGAAGGTTTGTCGGTATTAGAGTACTTTATATCAACTCACGGTGCGCGTAAAGGTTTGGCGGATACGGCGTTAAAAACAGCTGATGCTGGTTACTTAACACGTAGGCTGCATGATGTTGCCCAGGATATGATTGTTGGTATGGTTGATTGCGGTACCTTGAGGGGTATTTACACAACTGCGCTAAAAGATAACGAAGATATTGTAGAGCCGTTATATGATCGTATTTTAGGTCGTACTACTTTACATGACGTTCATGATCCTATAACCAACGAATTGTTGGCACATGCAGGTCAGGATATTACTGAAGAGATTGGTAAGAGAATAGAGAACTCACCGTTAGAAGGTATCGAAATTCGTTCGGTATTAACTTGCGAAAGCCGCCGTGGTGTGTGTGCTTTATGCTACGGCCGTAACCTTGCAAGCGGTAAACGCGTGCAAAAAGGTGAAGCTGTGGGTGTAATTGCAGCACAGTCAATTGGTGAGCCGGGTACACAGTTAACATTACGTACATTCCACGTGGGTGGTACCGCATCTAACATTGCTGCAGAATCGCAGATCAATGCAAGGTTTGATGGTATCATAGAATTTGAAAACGTACGTACTGTTCAATACAAAACCGAAGAAGGTGTTGTTGATGTGGTATTAGGCCGTTCTGGCGAGTTCCGTATTGTTGAAGAAGGAAGCAATAAAGTTATTGTAACCAACAATATCCCTTACGGTTCATACCTGTACATACAAGATGGCAGCAAGGTTACCAAAGGAGATCGTATCTGTTCATGGGACCCATACAATGCGGTTATCATATCAGAGTTTGCAGGTATCACAACGTTTGATGCCGTATTAGAGGGTATCACTTTCCGTGAAGAATCTGATGAGCAAACAGGTCACCGTGAAAAGGTAATTATTGATACAAGAGATAAAACCAAGAATCCGGTAATTCAAATTGCTGATAATAAAGGCAACATCATTAAAGGATATAACATTCCGGTAGGGGCACACATCGCTGTTGAAGAGGGTGAGAAACTACAAACCGGACAGGTTATTGCTAAAATTCCTCGTTCAACTGGTAAAACCCGGGATATCACCGGTGGTTTACCACGTGTAACGGAGTTGTTTGAAGCACGTAACCCATCTAACCCGGCTGTAGTAACCGAAATTGATGGTGTGGTAACTTTAGGTGGTATTAAACGAGGTAACCGCGAAATGACCATTGAATCAAAAGATGGCCAGGTTAAAAAATACCTTGTTCCATTGTCGAAACACATCCTTGTACAGGATAACGACTTTGTGAAAGCAGGTATGCCGTTATCAGATGGTTCAATCTCTCCTGCAGATATCCTGGCTATTAAAGGCCCGGCTGCTGTACAAGAGTACCTGGTTAATGGTATACAAGAAGTTTACCGTTTACAGGGTGTGAAGATAAATGATAAACACTTTGAGGTTATTGTTCACCAGATGATGCAGAAAGTAGCTATTGAAGATGCGGGCGATACCCGTTTCTTAGAGCGCGAAGCTGTTGATAGCTGGGATTTTATGACCGAGAACGATGAGATATTTGACAAAAAGGTTGTAACTGAGCCAGGCGACTCAAATACGCTGAAATCTGGCCAGATAGTATCATTGAGAAGGTTACGTGATGAAAACTCGATTTTAAAACGTAAAGATTTAAGATTGGTTGAAGTGCGCGATGCTATCGCTGCAACATCAAGCCCGATACTGCAAGGTATCACCAGGGCATCATTAGGTACCAAATCGTTTATCTCTGCAGCATCGTTCCAGGAAACTACCAAAGTACTGAACGAAGCCGCCATAGCAGGTAAAAAAGACTTAATGCTTGGTTTGAAAGAAAACGTTATTGTTGGTCACTTAATACCTTCTGGTACAGGTTTACGCGAATACGAAAATATCCGTGTAGGCTCACAAGAAGAATTTGATCGCTTAATGGCTTCAAAAGCCGAGGAAGTAGAAGCATAATTTAAGCTTCGGATAGTTTTAAGCCCCCCGGTTTTGCCGGGGGGCTTTTTTTATGAATAATTTTAAATAATTAAAACAATGAGCAAGTTTGTATGTTGTAGCATCAACTTGTTCATAATGCACAGCTTACAATTGCGTATATAGATTAAAGACAGGATATAAGCAAAATAATTACCCCCAAAAAGACCCTGCCAAAAAAACAGGCCTTTTTGTTATTTTAGTAGCATGGAAGAACAAAACGAAAATCAGCTCAATATTGAGCTTTCTGAAGAGATAGCAGAAGGGATATACTCAAATCTGGCTATTATTACCCACTCCAGTTCGGAGTTTGTGCTCGACTTTATCCGGGTGATGCCCGGCGTTCCAAAAGCGAAGGTAAAATCAAGAATAATTTTAACTCCGGAGCATGCCAAACGTCTTTTATCGGCATTGGAAGATAATATCGAAAAATTTGAAACATTAAATGGCCGGATTAAAATTCAGCAAGATCCTTCGGGTTTTCCGATGAATTTTGGAGGCACCATGGGACAGGCATAATTTTCAATATTATATTAAAATATGCATTTGGTTAAAAAAAAGCTAGGTTAATGCCCAATTTTTAAAAAAATTAATAATTTACTGTTTATATTTAAAAAAAAAGTATCTATATTGCAGCGTTTTATAACTTATGCCTATAAAAATACGAGCCCTTAATTCTATGAGAAAAACGCACCTATTAAAGTCATATTTAATTCTGTTAATTTTGTTCGTTTCGGTAGGATTCTTCTCCTGTTCGTCGACCAAGAATATTAAATATTTTCAAGATATTCCGGATTCTGGTCAGTTAAAGACAATCGCTAAAGCAGAATATGCAGAGCCAGTAATTAAAGTTGATGATATTTTGACAATTATCGTTCAAACAGTTGATCCGCAAGCTACAGCCCCAATTAATTTAGGTAATGTTCCTAGCGTAAGTGCATCGGCTATGGCTTCTTCAAGTTTGATAACTCAGCAGCCATTGTCAGGTTATCTTGTAAATAGCGAAGGCTTTGTCGACATTCCGATTTTAGGGCGACTAAAATTGCAGGGCTTATCAACAAGAGAGGCGAGGGACTCAGTTTACAATGTTGCATCAAAGTATTATAAAAATCCAACAGTTATTGTTCGATTTGCTAATTTCAAAATTAGTGTAACAGGCGAAGTGCAGAAACCCGGTCAGTACGTTGTACCAAACGAAAAAATTACTATTCTTGATGCCATAGCCATGGCGGGCGACCTTTCTATTTTTGGAAAGAGAGAGAACGTGTTATTGATCAGAGAAAATCCCGATGGAACAAAAACGCCTTACCGCGTAGATCTAAGGAAAAGCAGTACGATCAGCGGCCCGGCATATTACCTGAAGCAGAACGACATCATTTATGTTGAACCTGGAAAGGGTAAAGCTGCTGCCAATGATGCTTCTTCGGCAAAAAATTATGCTATCATAAGCTCTATAATTACAATAATAATAGTTGTAGTGTCAAGAATAAACTTCAAATAATTATCTACTCGGCTCGTTTTTAAGTTAGTAAAATGATTTAAAAACGAGTATTAATTTACAAATAACAGTTTAAATATGGAATTTCAAAACGAAGATTTCAAGGCATTATCAGATACCGATGAAGGATTCGATTTCAAAAAGAGTATCGCGCAGATTGTAAGCTATTGGTATTTGTTTGTGATTAGCATTGTTGTTTGCAGTGTATTAGCTTTCTTTTACGCCAAATACGCAACACCAACCTATAAAATTAATAGCAAGATAACTATTGATGATCAAACGGGATCATCGGGCGGGAAAGCATTAGGAAAAGGGGGAATGGATTTTTCCGATTTATTAGGTACACCTAATAATTCATACAATGAAATGGATA
This sequence comes from Mucilaginibacter cryoferens, assembly GCF_014205845.1. Taxonomy (GTDB): domain Bacteria; phylum Bacteroidota; class Bacteroidia; order Sphingobacteriales; family Sphingobacteriaceae; genus Mucilaginibacter. The sequence goes on along the minus strand of NZ_JACHCR010000001.1, from coordinate 747,801 downwards.
TTTTAAATTCCAAAACATTGATGACCAATGTGGTAAAAGACTTAAATTTAAATACCACAATTTATAGCCGCGAAAGCATTAAATCTATTGAGTTATATGATGAGGCTCCTTTTGAAGTAAAATTAATTGCAAAAACAGATTCCCTTGTATCAGGCCTGTTTACCGTTGATTTAACCGATGGTTTAATTCATATAAAAAACACAAAAGAGGATTTAGATAAAACTGTAAAGTTTGGTGAGCTTGTTCAGTGTAGGCAATATGCTCTTGTTTTTACAAAAAAACCGGGGTATATCAATCCCAGTGGTTATAAAATAGCAATTCAGTCTGTAGATAATAAGGTTCAGGATTTATCTGGTCGCTTCAGTGTTGATTTAACCGATAAAAAGAGTACCACATTAGCGTTGACTTTTGAATATCCCAACCCTAAAAAAGGCGAAGTGATCTTGCAAAAGTTAATGGACCTATATTTAAAATCTAATCTCCAAATTAAGCAACAAACTGCCGATAGTACGATAGCTTTTATCGATAACCGCCTAAAAATAGTATCCAGCGAGTTAGAAGGCGTAGAAGAAAAATTTACAGAATTTAAAAAAGATAATAACATAGCAAATGCCGAGGAACAGGGAAGAACTTTGGTAGGTAATGTTTCTGAATATTACAAAAAGCTCAATGATCAGATATTGCAACTTCAATTATTAGATGATGTATCAAGCTTTTTAAATAATCCCGCTAATAATAAGGTTATCCCAAGTTCACTTATGAGCCAGGATCAATCGTATACTAACGCCATAAGCTACTATAATCAACTATTGGCGCAAAGGTCTCAGCTTAACCTTTCCTATAAGGATGATAACCCGGTGATAAAAAATCTTGATTCGGAAATTGATGTAACCAGAAAAAATTTATTAAAAACTTTTGCATCTTACAAGAGTAGTTTACAGGTTAGTATTAATATTTTAAAATCTCAAAACTCTTCGTTAAATGCCGAAGTAAAAACGGTGCCTCAAAAGCAACGTGTATTTTTAGATTACTCCCGTCAACAAAACTTAAAAGAAGAGCTGTATTTATTGCTACTTCAAAAAAGGGAAGAAACAGCAATCTCAAGAACTTCTACAATCTCCACTGCACGGATAATAGACCCTGCAAAAAGCGATTTTGTTCCTTACAAACCTAAGGGCAATCTCATCACATTAGCGGGCGTGGTTTTTGGCATCCTATTTCCTTGCTTATATCTATATTTTAAATCTTTGCTCAACATCAAAATATTAAGTAAAGAAGATGTGGCAAAAAATTCTAAAGTTACCATTATAGGAGAAATTGGAAATAATAAAGACGAACATATTTGGTCAACAGAAAAAGGTATGCGTTCTTTGGTTACCGAGCAATTCCGGGCATTAAGAACCAATCTTCAATTTATAGTAAATAGCAATAAGTGTAATACAATTTTAGTAACCTCCAGTATGAGCGGTGAAGGAAAATCCTTCATAACATTAAACCTGGCGGCGGTATTGGCTTTAAGTGGTAAAAAAGTGGTGGTTATGGAGTTGGATCTCCGGAAACCCAAACTATCGGCAAATGTAGGTATAGATCATAACATGGGGTTCACAAACTTCGCTATTTCGGAAACGATGGATGTTTCTGAAATTATAAAGCCCGTAGTTTTCCTCGAAAATGTTTTTATAGTGCCATCTGGCCCTATTCCTCCAAACCCAGCAGAATTATTGATGAAAGATCGGTTGGCAACATTGCTTGATACTTTGAAAAAGAACTTTGATTATATCATCATAGATAGTGCACCTGTAGGCTTGGTTTCTGATGCTCAGTTGATAGAGAAATATACCGATTTGAATTTATATGTGGCCAGGCAAAACTATACTTACAAATCTCAGCTTCAAATAGTAAATGATTTGATTTCATCGGGCAAATTTAAAAACACGTATCTGGTTATGAATGATATTGACCAGAAGAAAGGTGGATATTATGGCTATGGCTATGGCTACGGCTACGGTTATGGCTACGGTAATTACGGTAAATAGGTTCCTCTTTTTATTTGTTAAATTTTACTAATTACATACAGTTGAGTATTCTTCTTAAAATAGTACCAGCCTCAGTGGCTAAAAGGTTTTCTCTACAGAGCGAAAAAAGCAAGGTGTTTTTAGTTAATGCCTCCGTATCATTTTTTATAAAGGGTATAAATATATTTGTCAGCTTTTTAACTGTGCCACTGGTATTAAGTTTCTTGAGTACTACACAGTATGGCATCTGGTTAACTTTAATGGCTATAATCAGCTGGTTTTCGCTATTTGATTTGGGGTTTGGAAACGGCTTGAGAAACAAGTTGACGTTATCTGTAGCCACTAATAATAATGCTGACGGAAGGATATATGTCTCAACTACATACGCTGCCCTGAGCGCAATATTCGGCTCTTTACTTCTTCTGTTTTTTATATGTAATCAGTTTGTAAACTGGACAAGAATTTTCAATGCCCCTGCCACTTTGGGGCACGACTTGAATTTAGCTGTATTATATGCAGTAAGTTTGTTATTTGTACAGTTTGTTCTGCGTCTTATAAATACTGTGCTATATGCTTTTCAACGGTCTGCATTTGTCGATTTTGTTGGCACGTTAGCCCAGATATCTATATTGGCTGGCTTATATATGTTGAAAGTATTACATTATAATAGTCTATCGTCAGTTGCTTTAGTTTATTCAGTCACGCCAGTGTGTATATTTTCTGTGGTTAGTTTTATATTGTATGTAGGGAAATATAAAATTATTAGACCCTCATTTCGTTTTATTAAGCTCGATCATGTTAAAAGTCTGTTAAACTTAGGTCTGAGTTTTTTTGTGATACAAGTAGCCGCCCTTATTTTGTACGCTTCTGACAATTTTATAATCACTCAATTTTTTACCCCGGCAGATGTAACGGTCTACAATATTGCGTTTAAATATTTTAGTATTACTAATATGATATTTACAATTGTGCTAACACCTTTTTGGTCTATGACCACTAAGGCGTTTTCTGAGGGAGATTTCAATTGGATATCCAAAGCGGTAAAGAAACTGTCACTATTATGGGGAGCTTTAGTAATTTGTGAATTGATTCAATTGGCAATTTCAAAGCCACTGCTTAAAGTTTGGACTCATAACAGTGTAATGGTTCCACTTGCCTTATCTATTACAATGAGCATTTATTTTGTTGTAATGAATTGGGGCGTAGTATTTGCCAACTTTCTAAATGGCGTTGGCAAAATACGGTTGCAACTATATTTTTCAGTAGTTGGTATGATAGTAAATATTCCTTTGGCTATTATCTTAATTAGAAGCTTTCATTTAGGAATCATAGCTGTACCGTTGTCAACTATTATTGTAATGGTAGGGGGGAATATCTTATCCTCTATTCAATATAAGAAGATTATTTCAAATCGAGCTACTGGTTTTTGGAATAAGTAATTTAATATCCTGAAAAAGCAGGTAGTTTGTACTTTGTTAGGTTAATGAGGCTCATAAGCTTGTTGCAATGGCTAATGAGAAAGAAGTAGCAAACGGTAATAAATTGATCATTTAAAGATCGGAGTCTTTTGAAAATTCAATAAGAGGTGTCGGAAACCATTTTTTGAAAGCCCGGAAAAGATATTAAAGCACCCCTAAGGTTCCAAGAAAAGTTTTTATGATAGGTAAACTGGTCAATTTTATTAAGCGTTCTAAATTAAAAAAGTACTTTAATAGCATTGCGCCCTTTATTTCGATGGGTAATTCTCATTTATTAAACGACTTTAAATTAAATTTAAACGCGCCGTTAAATGAAAAAATATATTTGACGGTTGGAGATGATACGATGTTAAATTGTAAAATTACTTTTGAAACATCGGCAGGTGAAGTAGTAATTGGCAATAAAACGTTTATAGGAGCCGGCAGTATAATATGCAGATCGAAAATTGAGATTGGCGATAACGTATTTATTGCCTGGGGCGGCTATTTGTATGATCATGATTCGCATTCATTGAGCTACACAGAACGCGAGCTGGATATCATTCGTCAGCTTGATGATTACAGGAACGGAAAAAACTTTATAGCAAGTAAAAATTGGGATGTTGTAAATTCAAAACCTATAAAAATTTGCGCAAATGCATGGATTGGTATGCAATGTATTATACTTAAAGGTGTAACTATAGGCGAAGGTGCAATAGTGGCTGCAGGCAGCGTTGTTACAAAGGATGTGCCTGCATGGTCGGTAGTTGCCGGTAATCCTGCCAGGGTTGTTAAAATGTTAGAAAAATGAAAATATTAATAGTTGGTTCAAAGGGTTTTATTGGTAGTAGCCTTGCTGTTTATTTCTCAAAGAATATAAATTACGAGGTATTTGAATGTGATGTTGCTGTTGATTATCAAAAGAAGAATTATATAGTAATTGATGCATCAAATTCCGATTTTCATACGGTGTTTTCTGAAAATAACTTCGATTTGTGCATCAATTGTTCGGGAGCAGCAAGTGTTCCGGATTCAATAATTCATCCCTTACGCGATTATAACTTAAATACATACAATGTGTTTAAAATGCTTGATGCTATTAGGTTACACCAACCAAAATGTAAATTTATTAATTTATCAAGCGCTGCTGTGTATGGAAACCCGCTGACTTTACCCGTTAAAGAGAGTTTTTTGCCTGCACCTATATCCCCGTATGGAAACCACAAGTTGCAGGCCGAAATGATTTGTAAAGAGTTTTTCGACTATTATAGTATCCAAAGCTGTTCTCTAAGAATATTTTCTGCCTACGGCGTTGGTTTAACTAAGCAGCTGCTATGGGATCTGAATAAGAAATTTGTCACTTCGGATGTGATCGAATTGTTTGGTACTGGTAAAGAATCAAGGGATTTTATTAATATAAAAGATCTTTTGATTGCCATAGAGTGTTGTTTAAATGCAAATAAATTTGATGCTGATATTATTAATATAGCCAACGGCGTTGAAATAACCGTGCAGCAAATAGTTGATATTTTTAAACAGCATTTTTCTGAAACGAAGCAGGTGAAATTTAATGGAATTGTTAAGGCTGGTGATCCTTTGTACTGGAGGGCCGATGTTACCTTATTGAAGTCGTTGGGTTACTCACCTACAGTAGCCATAGAGGATGGCATAGCAGAGTATATTAGATGGGCTAAAACAATATGAAAAGGTTAAAAGTAGGGTTAACGTTTTTTTATGATTACAAGGGATGGGCCGGCGGGGTGATGTATACATTAAATATCATCAGTTCGTTGAATTTGCTGGAGGATACCCTTAAACCCGAACTATACATCTATTATAATGATATTGCCCCTATTGAAGACGTGAGGAAGATAGGTTATCCTTATCTCAAATTTTTAAAAATAAAAAATTACCCGCCGCCTTTTATAATAAGTACGTTAAGTTTTATAAGCATCAAATTATTTGGAAGGTCTTTTCTTTTTAAGGAAAAGCCAGATTTGGTATATACCTATTTTAAATATTTAAATTATGGCAGGCGTTCATTTTTTTGGATACCTGATTTTCAGGAGAAATATTTACCCGAACTGTTCTCTGAACAAAGTATAGCCACCCGCTCCAAATGGCATCAGTTTATTGCTAAAAGCAAAAAAAACGTAGTGGTTTTTAGTAGTATGGATGCTATGAACGACTTTAAACTTTTTTATCCGGCCTATGCATGTACCATTGCCTTGGTTAGATTTGCCTGTATTTTACCCGAGTTTAAAAGTATTTCGATAGATACCTTAAAAGGTAAATTCGGTATTAAAGATAATTTTTTTATGGTGACCAATCAATTCTGGGCTCATAAAAACCATAGGATAATATTAGAGGCAATTGCATTGCTTAAAAGTAAGAATCTTGATTTTCAGGTGGCGTTTACTGGCAGCACACGGGATAAAAGGAACCCCGAATTTTTTAATACGCTTGATGAGTTTATTAAAGTTAATGATTTAGATAAGTATATAGTTTTTTTAGGATTTATTGAAAGGGAAGAACAGTTAAAGTTAATGGATGAATCGGTAGCTATTATTCAACCTTCGCTTTTTGAAGGGTGGAGTACGGTGGTTGAAGATGCTAAAGCTTTAAGCCAGAATATTATTTTGAGTGATCTTAAGGTTCATAAAGAACAGATATCTGAAAATTGTTCTTTTTTTGATCCTCATAACCCTGCTGAGTTAGCTTCATTAATGGAAAGCTATTTGGTAAAAAAACCAAAACGGCTTTTTATAGATTATACAATGAATATAAAGAGGTTTGGGGTGGATTTTTTGGGGGCGTTAAAGTATAATGAATTATGATGGTGTTTGAATTGCCTGCCTAAACGGTTAGGAATTTAAAACAGTAGCTATAATATACATTTTGTAAATACTTAATTATAAACTTATAGTTGTATAAGTGATGTACAGTTTATAAATAGTTAATAAAATATGATCAGTCTTTTTTTAGCGGCAATAAGTATTTTTTTATTTCTAAGGAAAAAGTATTTTCCGTCGTTAATGATATTTTTCTTTTTATTTCTTGATGGGTTTCAAATAATTCCATTAGACATTTTAACTGCGGGATCATTTTCGGGGGCAACTTTAGATAGTGCCTTGTTCGTTTTTATCGGCTTGTTTTTGTTGAGGGGAAGAGTTTGGCTTAAACATCCCATTATGCAAGCTTCGTTTGCCAAATTGGTTATGGTATTTATTGGCCTTGTTATATTAAACCTGATTTATGGTTTAGTTGTAATGGATTACTCCTTTGCAGATGTTTTTAAAGGTGGGCGATTGTATTTTTTTCTGTTAAGCTTTTTAATGTTTACTGAAATACCGCTTCAAATAATCTATAAATTAATAAAGACGTTAATATTTATAACCTTCATTCAATCTATATTATTTTCATTACAAATTGTAACAGGGCATTCTATATTGCAGGGGCCTAAGGAATTGGAGGTGGAGGACTTAAATTATGTACGGTTCTATAATGGCCCTAAGTTAGTGGATTTTTCGATGCTAATTGTTTTGTTTTGGAATCCATTCACAAAGATAAAGTGGCTGAGATGGGCAATGATTTTTGTTTTTGCTTGTAATATTGTTGGTCCATTAGATAGAGGGTATTTATTTGCATGGTTCGCCGCTATCGGTTTGTCCGCAGTTATTTATAATAGATTTGATCGCAAGGTGTTTTATATCTTAGGCATTGTTATCGTTGGTTTTGCAGTTCTTTCAATCAGTGTTGTGCAAAAAAGGGTTAACGAGGCGATAGAAAATTTATCTGCTTTGGAAACTATTTCCTCCGGGCACACCATTTTAGACGATAACACATTTACTTATCGCATACAACATTTAGCGGAAAGAATAGATTATATAAGTACGGAACCTGTAGGTTGGTTATTTGGTATTGGATTGGTTGATGAAAGAGCGCCGCAAGTAGATCATCTTCCATTCCATTGGGGTTTAGCCGATCCATCAACAGGCAGGATCACCAAAGTTTACACGGCAGATATAGCCTGGTCAATGTTGTTTTTAACATTGGGTTTTGTTGGGACATTTTTATATGCTTTGATTTTTATCTGGATATTGTTGAAATTTAAAAAGAACTCCTTTATACCCGAAATTTCTAAGGTTATATTTACGCTTATTGTCCTAACGTTTATAACGTCTATTACCTCCAGTGGATTAATACAACCTTCGTATTATGTTCCCCTATTCGTGTTAATTGTATTTATATGCAAATATCAAATGCAGCAAACTAATAAAAAAAAGACAGCCTCAATTCAGCCTCATGACACAACCCCTAATCTCAATTATAACAGTAACTTATAATAGTGCTGCAACGGTAAGGCGCACTATCGAATCTGTGAAGCAGCAAAACTATTTAAATATAGAGTACATTATAGTCGACGGCGCATCCACCGATAATACAGTAGAGATTTGTAAAAGCGCGCTGAGTGGTAGTAATATTAAATCGACCATTATTTCTGAGCCCGACAGCGGTATTTACGATGCAATGAATAAGGGTATTAAAATTGCAAAAGGGGATCTGATAGGGATCATAAACAGTGATGATTGGTACGAGAGCAATATGTTTATGGATATTTGTGATGCCTGGAAAGTTTCGGGCAGTGGTATTTATGTTGGAATAATGCGGTCATGGCTCAACAACAAAGAGTATTTGCTGGAACGCCGTTCACACCTTTTTCTAAGTACCTACATGATCTTGCACCCGGCCACTTTCATTACAAAAGATTTGTACTTAAAATATGGGTTATATAATACTCAATATAAATATTCGGCCGATTTAGATCTCATACTTAAATACGATGCGCAAAAAGTAAATTTTTATTACATCGATAAAATTATCTCGAATTTTACTATCGGGGGGGCATCATCTACGTCTGTTGCCGTCTTAGAATCTTTAAAAGTAAGGCTTGCATACAATTTAATAACTAAAAGGCAATTCTTTTTAAAGCGGCTGAAACTTACTTTAAAAAAAATCATAGGTCGTTAAAATAATAATTTCGTTAGCTAACGGTGGCGCAATCTTTAATTCAAGGGTTAAGTAGTGTACCGTAATTTAAATCAACGATAACTAATAGTTGCTATGAATGAACAATTGCTCACCCGTATTAAGGCGGATATATACAGATATTACGGTAAAACTGGTTCGAAATATTTTTTCAAATGTTTTATTCAGGAGATTGGTTTTCGTGTCACTCTTTTTTACAGGTTAGCGGCGCATTATAAAAAGTATAATGTAATTGGCTTACTTAGCAGGGTTTTTTACCGGTATTATTTTTACTTTCTAGGGTTTCAAATTCCTTTGACTTCTAAAATTGGAAAAGGTTTAATAATTAAGCATTTTGGATCAATAGTTCTGAATGGTGGTGCCATTATTGGAGACAATTGCTATATATCTCATGGAATAACTATAGGGCAAACAAATAGGGGGAAGATGAAGGGCGTTCCAAAAATTGGCAATAAAGTTTGGCTAGGTCCAAACTGTGTAGTGGTAGGAAACATACAAATTGGAGATAATGTTTTGATAGCGCCTAATGCTTATGTAAATTTTGATGTGCCACCTAATAGCATTGTGATAGGTAATCCTGCAAAAATAGTGTATGACGAAAATGCAACGGATTGTTATATCAACAACGTAGTTTAATGTTATTTTACATCGGTTCAATCGAACTTTAACATTTGATTTTTTATTATGCGTGTACTTATATTACCCTCATTTTATCCTACTGAAGACGAGCCTAATCGCGGCATTTTTTTTCAACAGCAAGCTCAGCTATGTGTTAGAGACGATGTTGAAATTCATGTTTTATTTTATGAATTAAGAAGTCTCAAAAAGTTAAAGGCGCTAAAAAATTTAAAGAATTTTTTTCAGACAAAAGGATACCAGGAAAAAAATTTATTGGTTTACCGATGCCATGCATGGAATATTATTCCTACACAATATAAATTAGGTACAGAAATTTGGATCAATGCTTCGTTTCGCCTTTTTCAGAAATATGTAAGCGAGTATGGGCTGCCAGACTTTATACATGTTCAATCTGCATTTGCGGCCGGTAAACTTGCTTACCTGATAAACAAGAGGTATAATTTACCTTACTTTATCAACGAGCATGCATCAAGTGTTAAATTCGGTAAATTTTCGGTTGAAGAAATTGAAAATTTAAAAAAGTATTATAACAAAGCCTATTGTGTTGTAGCTGTAAGTGAGCCTTTTAAAAACCTTATTGCTGAAAGGTTTTCTATAAATGCCAATCATATTAGGGTTATTCCAAATTTTATTGATGTAGATTTTTTTAAACCGCCTGTTGATTCGGAGCCGCAAAGCTCAACAACTCTATTTTTGACGGTTTGCTTTTTGGAAAAAAAGAAGGGCTTGGATCGATTGATAGATGCTTTTTACGAAATGTTTAAAGGCAACATGCAGGTTAAGTTAACAATTGGAGGCGAAGGCCCCATGAAACCGGTACTCATTAAACAGATAGAAAAGTATCAATTGCAAGATCAAATTACTATGCTTGGGGCATTATCGCAACAAGCGGTTAAAGAACAAATGGGGCTTTGCAGTAGTTTTGTTTTAACCAGTAATATTGAAACCTTTGGGGTTGTATTAATAGAAGCTATGGCAATGGGTAAACCTGTAGTGGCCACCCGATCTGGTGGGCCCGAAGACTTTGTAACTGAAGATGTAGGCATACTTGCAGAAAATAATCCTGATGCTGTGAAAGATGCTTTATTAACGATGAGTAATGGTTTTAACAAATATAATAAGGGTATCATTCGTAAATATATAGTGGATAACTTCAGCGCCAGCGCAGTTTCTGATAAGGTAATAGCTTTATATAAAGAAATAAAAGATTGGGATCAAAATTAATGATCTTCTATATTTTTTCGTAAAATCATCGGGTTAGCCTTTAGGTCAATGTAAAGGACGGCCAGTCAGCACCAATTGACTAATAATTACATTTTAAAGGACGAAGTTTGGCAATGCCCTAAGTTTGGCGGATTTTTAAATTAAATAAACAAGAGGCTGCGTAAGCACGCAGCCTCTTGTTTATTTAATTCTGTTTAATAAGTATTACAGAAGAATATGGAGCCAGCGTGATCTCTTTATTCACTTGTTTGCCTTTTAAATCTTTATACAGATGTGTTAGTGTTATTTTGGTTGCAACACCGGATTTGTTACATTTTAACTCAACATCGCTATCAGCAAAAGGTATTCCGGCGTTTAAATCTGATGATGAATCATCATGACTGTAAGTATCCCTCCATTTTGATAAAGACATTCTGGATGTAGAGGGCATTTGTGCAGTAGTAGGTGTTACTACAATCATGTGCTCTTTATCCGGAGATATATAGTTGTTTTTTGAAAAACGGCCTATGGTTGATGTATCATTTTTTGTTGCTAAAATAGCCACGGGCTGGCTCTTTAGCTTGCTAAAGAATGTGTTATTGCTTATGATATTGTTCTTAGAGTTGCATTTGTCACTATTAACCGAGTAGTATTGTAAGTTGTTGTTGTAAAAAGTGTTGCTATCAACTAAAACGTTTGTTGTACCGTGAAGATAAATGCCGCTGGCAACGCAATTTAAAACCGTATTATTAGTTACATGGATATTTAAAGCACAATCATCAAGATAAATACCCTCCACATGAGGCCTGCTAATATTGGTTAGCAGGGGCTCGCTATTGCCACCTGTAACTATATTATGTGTTATAGTTATGTTGCCATTATTATTTCCATTACCATTCCAGGTATATATCCCTCCTCCATCACCTTTTATTAAACAAAAGTTTGATACCAAATTGTTTTTGATCAAAACATTTCCTGATGTAAAATTAATGCCATTAAAGCCAATGCTATCTATAACATTATTTGAAATTATTGCATGGCCTATTTTGCTGGAATATAAAAATCCCAGGTATTGACCGTTATCACTTTTACCTCTACCGAGAATTAGTCCGCAATTTTTAATGGTGTTATTGCTAAACTCAATATTCGATGATTCCCAAAGTGCCACACCGTTATTATTAACGTGGTTTATCATATTATTGGTTAATTTACAGCCGCTGCTGGCCCCATCAAACGTTATCCCATCCTGTCCGGCATAATTTACAGTGAGATTATTTAATGTTATATAAGATGAATTATGGGCATAAACAGAGATATTGGAAGTTTTATTAATTTCAATATTTTGAATTGAAATATAATTGGCGTTATTAATGTGTATACCATAGGCATAATAGGGAATTTCAAACTTTGAATTATTTGGATTGCCGGTATTAGCGTATAAATAGATTTTTTTGTTTTTATAATCAAAATACCATTCGCCGTTTACATCTAGCGTCCCCAAACTGTTCTGAATGAAATAGCCCCAGCCATCAACGAAATTAAATTGATTGTATTGAATTTTTATTAGATTGTCCTTTACGTAATCAATTTTTCTTTTTTCAGCTAGGTATTCTGCAGATTTAAAAACCAATTCTGCACCCTTCCAATCACTTGTAACAGGTTCTTTGGATATCATCTGGTATTTATCCAGGTGTTTTGCTATAGTCAAGCTACCAGTATTGGGATACCTTCCTAATGGAAGTGGCAACGAGTTTCGGTAGAAATCGGTAATGTCGGAATCTTTTTCGCAAACAGCTTGCCATATGTTACTATTTGTTGGTGTTTTGGTCCAACCGGTAACTTCTTTGGCGCCGGTTATAATGGGTTTTTTACCAACGTCGTATGAGCTAATTGTTATTAACTTTCCAGGCTGTCCAGAATTTTTAATATTTATCTGACCTACAAAGATATCATTACAATGAAATAGAACTTTATCACCCGGTTGCAATGTTAATTGGTTTAACTTATCAATGGTTTTAAAGGGGGAGTTTTTTGTCATTCCATTATTAAGATCATTTCCACTATTAGAAAAATAATACGTAACTTGCCCAAAAGATGAGAAATTGACAAAAAGTAGCGCGTAAAAGAAAAAATATTTCATTTGTGTGGTTTTTTGTTAAAAATTGATTGTTAATAATCAAACTATCTATAAATACTGGATTTAGTATAGTCAAAACGTAATTGATCTCTAAAAGTTATCGTAATTGTGTTTTAAATGATGGGTTATTTAACAATTTAATAAAGTGAAACTCTGATATCAAAGTTCGTAATTAAAATCAGATATATCCAATGTTGCAGGCACTGACATGAAATAGATAAACTCTCTGTATTAAATAGGAAAAAGAATCATTATACATTAATCGTCAAGCCCAAATTATACATTAGGTTTTTCTCAAATATTTTAGAACCATGAGAGATAAAATAAAATTTACTATTAAAAAACATATAGACCTCATTTAAGTTACATCAAACAGTAAAATGACCAAACCTTTTTTTAATATATGTATGGATGTTCCAATGAATAATTACGCACCAATAGTACTTTTTGTATACAACAGGCCAAATCATACTGAACGAACAGTTAATGCCCTCCTTGATAATTACCTGGCCTCTGAAAGTGATTTATTTATATTTTCAGATGCTGCTAAAAGTAGCGAATCCATGGAAAATGTTAAGCTTGTAAGGGATTTGATAAAAAACATCAAAGGATTTAAAAGCGTAACAATTATTGAGCGGGAAGTTAACTTCGGACTAATAAAATCAATATCAGAAGGTGTAACCGATATTATAAATAGGTACAAAAAAATAATTGTACTTGAAGACGACCTCATCACTCACAAACAGTTTTTACAATACATGAATGAAACATTGAAATTATATGAAAATAATTCAAATGTTTATGAAATAACAGGTTATTCACATATAAACAAAACATCTAAAATTGTGGAGAACCAGTCATATTTTTTAAAAATCACAAGTACCTGGGGATGGGCAACGTGGGCTAACCGTTGGGAAATATTTTCAAATGGATTGGAGGGTATTGAAGATTTAAATGCCAATAGAAAACTTAAATATCTGTTTAATTATAATAACTCATACAATTATTATAAAATGTTAAATGATATGAAGACTGGTAAAGCCAAATCATGGGGAATAGTTTGGTATTGGAATATATTTAAGAAAAATGGTTTAACGCTTTATCCAGTTGAAACATTAGTAGACCAAATTGGTTTTGATGGTACTGGTCAAAATGCCAAAAATTATTTAGTAGCATCCAGTAGAATTAAATCGGAAGCGTATGAATTTGTTTTCCCTACTGTGGTAGAAGAAAATTCTAAATGTAGGAATCAAATTATCAAAATACTTAGAATGCGAAAGCTACTTCTAATTCTTAAAGTAATAGGTCATACGTTAAGAATTAACCGTAAATAATTCATATTGATAATCATTATTAAAGGATGAGTTTAAAAAAGCAATTAAAATATATAATAAGAAGAGTTTTAAGTATTCCCGTCCGTCGAAAAGTTACCGCTGCATCAAATGTGGTTTTTTATAGTGGAGTTAAGGTTTATAACTTATTAAATAATCCCGATAAAATAGTGATAGGTGATCAAAGCCATATCAATGGTGAATTACATGTGTTTGGTTTTGGTGGCGAGATTAGAATTGGAAAAAGGTGTTATATCGGCGAAGGTACTCGCATCTGGTCTGGTAATAGGATTATTATAGGCAACGATGTTTTAATTTCTCATAATGTAAATATAATGGATACCAATTCGCACGAAATTAATCATTTAGAGCGTGCTGCCGGTTTTTTGAATATCATTACAGATGGGCATCCCAAAGAGGCAGCAAATGTAAATACCGCTCCTATTATAATTGGTGATAATGCGTGGATAAATTTCAATAGTATCATTCTAAAAGGAGTAACTATTGGGGAGGGAGCAATAATTGCGGCAGGAAGTGTTGTAACTAAAAACGTTCCGGCATTTGCACTGGTAGGAGGGAGTCCAGCTAAAATAATCAAATATGTAAATTGAAAAATGCTAAAAAAAGTAATCAAATTTTTATACCACTTTTATTTAACGAGAAAATTTCGAAATAAATTAACTATCGGTAGTGAATCTAAACTGGCATTCAATAAGTTTAAATTTAAAGAAGGATGTACTATTTCAATTGGAGAGAAATCTATTATTGAATCAAATGTATATTTTGATAAGTCTGAGGGACATGTAATTATAGGTAGCAGAACATTTATTGGAGGTTCTAAACTAATTTGTGCCGATAAAATTGAAATTGGGGATGACGTTTTAATATCCTGGGGATGCACCATAGTCGATCATGATTCACACTCGTTGTTGTTTTCCGAAAGGAAGGAAGATGTAATAAATGGATTAAAGGGGATTAAAATATGGGAAAACGTTACTACTAAACCCGTTAAAATAAATAACAAGGTTTGGATAGGTTTTGAAGTAAGGATTTTAAAAGGTGTAACGATAGGTGAAGGGGCTTGCATTGCTGCAGGTAGCCTGGTAACGAAGGATGTACCCCCATATACATTAGTTGGTGGTGTGCCGGCAAAAACACTTAAAAGTTTACCAAAAGAATAAATTTGGGTAAGGCAATTCAAAACATTACCATGGGCGTAAAAATGAAATGCCTAAAATTGCTTTGCGTGATGTATCAAAAACCACAATACATGGTTTAAAGAATATAAAATATATGATAAGAGTAGGATTTACAATTATTGATGGAAAAGTAAATTGGATGGGAGGAATAAATTATCTTAAAAATTTGCTTTATGCAATTTCACAATTGGAAGAAAAAAAAATTCAGCCTGTATTATTTTTAGGAAATAACATCGACAATAAAATTATTCAAGATTTCAAAGACTTAGCCGAAATACACCAGGATTCATTATTTGACAGGAAGAGTTCTAAATGGATTGTATATACTTTTTTAAGGGACGTTTTTAAGAGAAACCCCGCTGTTAATCAAATAGTAGAAAAATATAATATAGATGCGTTTAGCCATTCATTTATTTATGGTCCTGATATTAATTGTATAAAAATTAATTGGATACCCGACTTTCAGCACGTTCATTTGCCGAAATTGTATTCAAAGCTCCACCTGCTTGTAAGGGATTATCGTTTACGATCGTTGGCACGATACAGCGATATTGTTATATTAAGCAGTTATGATGCTTTAAATGACTATAAGAAATTTACCCCCGAATATACCGACAGAGCCCGGGTAATTCATTTTGTTTCCCAAACAACATCGTTTGAAGACAAAGGTGCAGGGTATATTAAAGAAAAATATAAAATAAAAGGCAGGTACTTTTTTTTACCAAATCAATTCTGGGCTCACAAAAATCATAAAGTAGTATTTGAAGCAATTAAGCTGGCTATAGAAACGGTGCCCGATATAACATTAATATGCAGTGGCCATTTAAATGACGATAGAAATGTAAAACATATAATCGAATTAAAAACATTTATAGAAAAAAACAAATTGCAAGGTAACATAGTTCTATTGGGGCTTATTCCTTTTGGAGACGTTTTGTTACTTATGAAATATTCCATTTCAATAATTAATCCATCTTATTTTGAAGGTTGGAGTTCAACTGTTGAGGAATCAAAAAGTATGGGGAGAAATCTTATACTTTCTGATATTCCGGTCCATCGCGAACAAGCGCCTCATCAGGTTGTATTCTTTCATCCTGATAAGCCAGTGGAATTGGCAGATATTTTGATTGAGAAATGGGAGCATGAAGAGAATATAGAACAAAGAAGTAATATTAAAGAGGATGATTTAACTAAACGCACAATTGACTTTGGCGGAAGGTTTCAATCCATAATATTAGAATCTACAGAAGCTTAAATCATATCGTTAGATTTTTGGATAAAAATGAATAGTTGTTAAAAATGTTATTAAATCAACTAAATTTAATAATGAAACATTTACTTTGTTGTTGAATTGAAAATTTACTTAAGATTATTTACCTTTGAAAGGTATCAATATGATGTTTAAAACTTTACTTAATAAAAATCAATATTGAATACTTGCCGATGAGTTCCTGATATTACTGTCTACCCAAAGTCCATATAATGATAGAAGCAGCAAAACGGCATAAAATATTTTACCCATTTGATTAATTATTCGCCATTCCATCTTTAAATGAAAAATGAACAATTTCCTGTCAAAATAAATTTATGTGCTTCTGGCGATGTTGACAATCCAAAAACATGGTCTGGTACTCCTTTTAATATTTTTTCTGAACTGAAAAGAAAGAATTTGGTCGATACTATTTTTAGTTTGCATGAAAGTTTTATTTTTAAAAGGGGAGCAAAGTTTCTTTCCCTATTATACTATTTTAATAATCAGGATGTTTTTCGTGGTAGGTTGTCTAGAATAGTAAGTAGAAGAATTGTTTTAAATAGCTTGCGAAAATCATCTTCAAAAAACACATTGCATTTTGGGACATTGGGGTTTTCATTTGCGAAAATGCCCGATAATCAAAATCATTACATTTATATTGATTCAACATGGGCACTCAGATCAACGCAGACTGCTTTTATGGGCAAGTACTCAAAAAGATTAATTGAGGATGCCGAATTGTTGGAAAGTAATAGCTTCAATGTGTGTAAGCATATATTTACGATAAGCGAGTATGTAAAAAAGAATTTGATTGAACATTATTTAATACCGGAGCACAAAATAACAGTTGTTGGAACTGGCGTTGGCGTAATAAAGCCCTATACAGGTATTAAGAATTATAATAATGGTAAAATATTATTTGTTGCCAAAGGTCGTTTTGAAGATAAAGGGGGACATTTGGTTATCAATGCCTTCAAAAAGGCATTGGAGAGCAACCCTAATTTGGAGTTGACCATTGTAGGCCAAAAGTCTTACGCTCACTTAGATATACATCCTAAAATTAAAACTTATGGTTTTATTCCTTTAGAGGAATTGCAATCGTTATTTGAAACTCACAGTTTGTTTTTGATGCCGGCATTTTATGAGCCGTGGGGACTGGTATATCTTGAAGCGTTAATATGTAAAATGCCGATTGTGGGCCTAAATAGAAATAGTTTTCCAGAACTTTCAAATTACGGAGAATTTGGTTTTGGAATAGATACTCCTTCGGAGGATTTATTGGCTGAAACGATTAGCTATGCTTTTAAAAATCCGGATTTATTAGAGAAAATGGGGTTAGCAGGTCAAGCCTATTGTCTCTCAAATTTTACCTGGGAGGCCTCTGTTGATGTAATGATCAAAAAAATAAATTCTTTAAATGAAAATGCCCCGGTGTCAATTTAATGTTTATTAATAGTGAATAAAAAATAATTTATGAAGATTGGAGTAATAGGTAGTGGAATATCCGGGTTAAGTATAGCAAATCTTTTAAAAGAAAACCACGACGTGGTTGTGTTTGAGAAGCAAAAGAAGCTTGGTGGCCTTATTAAATGTGAAAGGGTAAACGACTGTTTGTTTCATAAGGTTGGAGGGCATGTTTTTAATTCAAAAAATAAAATAGTTTTTAATTGGTTTTGGTCGCATTTTGATAAAGACAAGGAGTTTGTTCAGGCAAAGAGAAACGCTAAGGTTTTTTTTAATAACAACATTATTGGTTATCCCATAGAGAACTATATCTATCTTTTTAATAAGGAGTTGATAAAGGATATTGTTTCTGAACTTTTGGAACTACAAACAAAACCTAAGATTTCTCCTTTCGATTATGACAATTTTGAAGATTTTTTAAAGGGAAATTTCGGCAATACTTTATACCAGGTTTATTTCAAGCCTTATAATCATAAAATTTGGAGAACTGATCTCAATACCGTTTCAATGAAATGGCTGGATGGGAAGTTGCCTATGCCAAACATTGAAGAGATTATTCAAAATAATATTACAAGAGCCGAAGAAGATAACATGGTGCATTCTACTTTTTATTATCCAAAAGAAGGTGGCTCGCAGTTTATAGTTGATCGACTTACCGCTGGTTTAACAATTTTAAATGACTTAGATATTTCCACTATCGATAAAGTTGATGAAAAACTGGTTATTGAAGGCCGCGAGTTTGATAAGCTTATTTTCTGTGGGGATATTAGAAAAATACCAGCCTATTGTAAACAAATTCTTGTAGAATCAGGTGTCGATGTCAACTATTTGGAGAATTTGCGATCTAACGGCACATCAAATTTATTTTGCGAAACTGATGAAAATGATATTTCCTGGATGTATATCCCCGAAGATTTTACAAAAGCACATCGGATAATATATACAGGAAACTTTAGTGATACTAATAATAGAGGATCATCAAAGAAAACGTGCGTTGTAGAGTTTTCAGGAAAGGTTGAGTATGATGTTATGGTAAATGAAATTAAAAAATTGCCAGGCAACTTATCACCTTTATCTTATAATTATGAGCCTAATTCATATGTAATTCAAGATCATCGCACGAGAACAGAAATAAGTGCTGCTAAAAGGGCATTAAAAGCAAAGGGGATTTTTTTACTGGGCAGATTTGCTGAATGGGAATATTACAATATGGATAAGGCAATGGAGGCTGCTTTTGATTTATACGAAAACGAACTAAGTTAACCTTAGTAAACAAATTGAAATAAATATATTGGTTTAATTATTAATTACTTTTTAACAAAATAACAGCATTATTTAAGATGCTTAAACTCAGCAACAAAACGTTCAAACATAATTTATCATGAAAAAAATCGCATTACTTACAGGTATAACAGGCCAGGATGGAGCCTATTTAACAGAGTTATTATTATCCAAAGGTTATGAAGTACACGGTATAAAAAGGAGAAGCTCTCTCTTTAATACTGATCGTATAGATCATTTGTATCAAGATCCACATGAAAATAATGTTCAGCTAACTTTGCACTACGGCGATTTAAGTGACTCAACAAATTTGATCCGAATTATTCAGCAAGTGCAGCCAGACGAAATTTATAATTTGGGTGCTATGTCTCACGTAAAAGTGAGTTTTGATACCCCCGAATACACGGCTAATGCAGATGGTATTGGTACCCTGCGCCTGTTAGAAGCAATTAGAATTTTGGGTTTAGAGAAAAAAACAAAAATATACCAGGCATCCACTTCAGAATTGTATGGTTTGGTACAGGCCGTGCCGCAATCAGAAACAACTCCTTTTTATCCCCGCTCTCCATACGCGGTAGCTAAAATGTATGCCTATTGGATAACCGTAAATTACAGGGAGGCATATGGCATTTTTGCTTGTAACGGCATTTTGTTTAACCACGAAAGTCCCTTACGTGGCGAAACATTTGTTACCCGCAAAATAACGCGCGCTACTTCAAAAATAGCTATGGGGCTACAAGATAAACTTTACCTTGGTAACCTTGATTCTCAACGGGATTGGGGACATGCTAAAGACTATGTTGAGGCTATGTACTTAATATTGCAGCAGGAAAAACCAGAAGATTACGTAATTGCAACCGGTGTTACTACCAGGGTAAGAGAGTTTGTACGCATGGCATTTGCCGAAGTTGGAATTACAATTGAGTTTAAAGGTGAAGGTGTAAACGAAGTAGGATATGTAGTTTCTTGTGATTCTCCTGATTTTCAGGTAGAAATTGGCAAAGAAGTTGTTAGCGTTGATCCTAAATATTTCAGACCAACTGAGGTTGACTTGTTAATCGGTGATCCAACAAAATCAAAAACTAAATTAGGCTGGACACCTAAATATGATTTGAAAATGCTGGTTGAAGACATGATGACGGCCGACGTTAATCATTTCCGTAAAGAAAAACTCCTTAAAGATTCTGGTTATGCCATCAAAAATCAATATGAATAATCAGTCGGTTTAATCATATTAATAATTTATTAATACTATCTGGTTACTCTCGCTTTTAATTGATATTAAATCAAATCCGGTGAACAGATATACAACATTTATCATAAAATGGGCAAGTTTGAATCTGTGAATTGGCTATCTTATAATATTTTCAAAGGAGATCTTGAACAGATCTCTTTTGAAAATAAAATATTGGTTAATACAATTAATCAATACTCCTACTGTGTTGCAGAAAAAGACAGTGGATTTAAAGATGCTTTAATTAATTCTGATATTCTATTACCTGATGGTATTGCTATAGTAATGGCAGTACGGAGAATGCTTAAATTAAAAATAAAGAAAATTGCCGGAGCTGATATTCATTCGCATTTGTTAGAATCCTGCTATAAAAATAATAAGACTTGTTTTTATCTTGGTTCGTCAGAAAAAACCTTAAAGGAAATTAAAAAGCGTTTAAGTAAAGAATATCCTGACATTAAGGTCGGATTTTATTCTCCCCCATACAAAGCCAAATTCAGCGACGAGGATAATACTCAAATGCTTAATGCCATTAACGCATTTAAGCCGGATGTGCTTTTTGTTGGAATGACGGCGCCAAAGCAGGAAAAATGGGCTCACGAATTTAAACCTCAAATAAACGCCCATGTAATTTGTACAATAGGTGCGGTTTTTGATTTTTATGCCGGAACGGTAGAAAGACCGCACAAAATATGGATAAACTTGGGCTTAGAGTGGTTTATAAGGCTTTTAAAAGAACCTTCAAGAATGTGGAAAAGATACATCTACTATGGACCCATTTTTCTTTTAAAGTTATCACGGGTATCTAATAAAAATATCTAATTGTAGCTTAGGTAAGTTGTTATAGCTGTGCCTTTGCCTGGTTGTTTACCACGTTTAATAACACTCTTTTTAATAAAATTTAAATGGAAAAAAATGCAAAGATATATATAGCCGGCCATCGCGGAATGGTTGGTTCGGCCATTTTTCGCAAACTGAAAAATGAGGGATATAATAATCTTACAACGCGCACATCTGCAGAACTTGATTTGCGCGATCAACAAGCCGTAGCTGCTTTTTTTGACGCAGAGCAACCCGAATACGTTTTCCTGGCGGCGGCTAAAGTAGGTGGTATAGTTGCAAATAATACCTATCGTGCCGATTTTTTATATGAGAATTTACAGATCCAGAATAACATCATTCATCAATCATACCTTAACAGTGTAAAAAAACTGATGTTTTTAGGTTCTAGCTGTATATACCCTAAAATGGCTCCTCAGCCTTTAAAAGAAGAGTATTTGCTAACCGGTTTACTTGAGCAAACAAACGAGCCTTATGCTATTGCAAAAATTGCAGGTATAAAAATGTGCGACGCTTATCGTGCCCAATACGGATGTAATTATATTTCTGTAATGCCTACCAACCTATACGGCTACAACGATAACTATCACCCGCAAAATTCACATGTTTTACCGGCTTTAATCCGGAGGTTTCATGAGGCAAAAGAGCAAGGTTTACCAGATGTAACCATTTGGGGAACGGGATCGCCAAAGAGAGAATTTTTATTTGCCGACGATCTGGCCGAAGCATGCTATTATTTGATGATAAACTATGATGAAGAAGGTTTGGTAAATGTTGGTACAGGTGATGATATTTCTATAAAAGATCTGGCCCTGCTGGTGAAAAAAATAGTTCAATACCAGGGCGAGATTCAATTCGATACATCAAAGCCAGATGGAACGCCACGCAAATTAATGGATGTATCTAAATTGCACAACAAAGGTTGGAAACACACTATTGAGTTGGAAGAGGGAATAGCTTTAGCCTATGATGATTTTCTGAAAAAATATGCCATATCAGTTTCGTAGTTATTTTTTAATTGCATTTAAGCATCTTGATTTTCTGAATACCTCTAAAAATATATATGACAAAAGTTACTAAAATTTGCTGTATTGGAGCGGGCTATGTTGGCGGCCCCACTATGGCTATGATTGCCAAGAAGTGTCCGCATATTAAAGTAACAGTAGTTGATCTTAATGAACAACGTATAGCTGCCTGGAATGATCCGGATGTTGAAAATATCCCGGTTTATGAACCTGGCTTAAGTGGTGTTGTTGCGGAAGCTAGAGGGCGCAACCTATTCTTTTCTACAGATGTGGAAGGTGCTATAAATGAAGCCCAAATGATATTTATATCTGTAAACACTCCAACCAAAACTTATGGTGCCGGTAAAGGACAGGCTGCAGATTTAAAATGGATTGAGCTTTGTGCCCGGCAAATTGCCAGGGTAGCAAAAGATAACAAAATTATAGTTGAAAAATCAACCCTGCCGGTTAGAACCGCCAGTGCTATAAAAGATATACTTACGCATACCGGTAACGGATCGCAGTTTCAGATCCTCTCTAATCCTGAGTTTCTTGCGGAGGGAACCGCTGTAGAGGATCTGGATGCGCCGGATCGTGTTTTAATTGGTGGCGATAGTACACCGGAAGGACAAGCAGCTATCCAGGCGTTAGTCGATATTTATGCCAATTGGATTCCTAAAGACCGTATATTAACTACAAACGTTTGGTCGTCTGAGTTATCAAAACTTACCGCAAATGCCTTTTTAGCCCAACGAGTATCTTCAATTAACTCTTTAACAGAGCTATGCGAAAAGACAGAGGCTGATATAAATGAAGTTGCACGGGCAATTGGTACCGACAGTAGGATTGGTCCTAAATTTTTAAAAGCTTCAGTTGGTTTTGGTGGATCGTGTTTCCAGAAAGATATTTTAAACCTTGTTTATATAGCCCGCAGCTATGGTTTACACGAAGTTGCAGACTATTGGGAACAGGTTATAATTATGAATGATCATCAGAAAAAGCGTTTTGCCAACCAAATGATCCGTGAGCTGTATAACACTGTTAATGGGAAAAAAATAACCTTCTTAGGTTGGGCCTTTAAAAAGGATACCAATGACACCCGCGAGTCGGCTGCTATTTACGTAGCTGATCATTTGCTGCATGAGCAAGCCAATATTATGATTTATGATCCTAAAGTTTTAGAAGGTCAGATTTATTTTGACTTGGATTACTTGGGTACAAGAACTCCGCAAGAGAATAAAGATGGGGTCAAGGTAATAAATGATCCATACGAAGCCTGTAGCGGAGCGCATGCAATAGCCGTACTAACCGAGTGGGATGAATTTAAAGATTACGATTGGCAAAAAATATATGATAGTATGTTAAAACCCGCCAAAATATTTGACGGTCGTAATTTGCTTAATGCCAATAAATTAAGAGCTATTGGTTTTCAGGTACAATCAATAGGCACCAAAGTTTAACAGGTAAATGGTGGCAGGGAAACTACCCAGGTGAGATTTTTATTAAATGATATAAAAGGCATTGGTTTAAAAGCGGATGCCTTTTTTAATAAATAAAGTAGATAATTTTGAGTTGACATTTAGATTAGGCTATGGAAAACGTATACGACCTCATTATTGTAGGTGGCGGCATTGTAGGCATGGCTACCGCCTATAAGATCAATACCCGCAACCCGGATAAAAAGATCCTGGTGCTTGAAAAAGAGGGCGAAGTAGCCGCACATCAAACAGGGCATAATTCTGGTGTTATTCACTCTGGTATTTACTATAAGCCAAACTCATATAAGGCCAAACTTTGTGTAGATGGCCGCCGCGAGTTGGTAGCATTTGCCAAAGAACACAATGTACCACATGATATTTGCGGTAAGATCATCGTAGCCACCAAACAATCAGAACTGGCCCATATGGGCAAAGTTTTTAATAATGGTTTGGCCAACGGTGTAGAAGGCATCGAAAAGATAGATGCTAATAAGATAAAAGAAATTGAGCCTTATTGCGAAGGTATTGAAGGTATTTGGGTACCCTGCACAGGTATCATTAGTTTTGCTGCAGTTACCCGCAAATACCGTGAACTGTTTGAGGCTAAATTCCCTCAAAGCAAAGTACTTACCAATTGTGCAGCAAAAGCTTTTTTACACCATACCGATTACACAACGGTTGTAACCAACAAAGGCAGCTTTAATACCAGGTATTTAATTACCGCGGGCGGCTTACAGGCCGACAGATTAGCGGCAGGGGCAGGCGCACCAAGCGAAGCACATATTGTTGGTTTTAGAGGAGACTATTTTGATTTAACAGAGCAGGGTAAAAAGAAGGTGAAAAATCTTATCTACCCGGTGCCTAACCCGGAGTTTCCGTTTTTAGGGGTGCATTTTACCCGGATGATTGATGGCACTGTAGAGTGTGGCCCAAACGCGGTTTTTGTATTTAAACGCGAAGGCTACAACAAAACAGATTTTTCATTAGGCGATACCATTGAGGCCCTTAAATTTAAAGGCACCTGGAATTTGTTTACCAAACACTGGCGTTTTGGTTTGGATGAATACCGCAGAGCTTTCTCCAAAAAACGTTTCTTAACAGGTTTACAACAACTGGTGCCAAGTTTAACTATGGACGATTTGCAGCCCGGTAGGGCAGGCGTGCGCGCAATGGCCATATCTGCCGAAGGCGAAACTTTAGATGATTTTAAAATTGAAGCAAAAGGTAATATGCTGCATGTTATAAATGCGCCTTCACCGGCAGCAACAGCATCGCTGGCTATTGGTAATGCCATTGCCGATATGGCCGCCGGGCGGTTTGCTTTTAATTAGCGTTTAACAAATATTTGTGATGGGCCTGCAAAACTTTTTTGCGGGCCTTTTGTGTTTAAAATATCCTGCATGTATTTGTTACATTGTTACTGTAAATAGCAATTAAACTATTGATCTTTATTTACGTCATAGCATTGTAAACGGCAAATAATTTATTATGAGGCTATTAAAAAAAACTATCCTACCGGTATTTGTATTAGTTGGCGGGTTGCTGGTATTGTCGTCATTTTACAACCGGCATAATGAAGGCGAGATTCATAAATTTCCGTATAAAAAAGCTGGTTTAACTAAAAAACAAGCCGCCGCGCACTTACTCGGCCGCTTTACTTATGGCGCCACGCCTGGCGAGGTTGATGCCGTAGCCAGCGAGGGGCTCGAAAAATGGTTTAGTGAACAACTGGATGCCCAACTGCCCAACGATTCTCTGAACCAACTGTTAGATGCTTTTGATGGTTTGAAACTAAGCAATACCGAAATAGCCGATACCTATCCTCGGCCCGGCATTGTAGCCCAGCGAGCCGTTAAAGAAGGGCTCATCAATAAAGATTCGGTACAAAGTAACAGGGTCGAGTACAAAAAAATATTGAAGGATTACATGACCCAAAACGGGCTGAAGCCCGAGCAGGAATTGTTTAGGCAGTTTATCAACCAAAAAATATTAAGGGCGGCATACAGTAGTAATCAGCTCCAGGAAGTGATGACCAGCTTTTGGTTTAATCATTTCAATGTTTCTATCACCAAAAACCAATGCGCCGATTTTATTCCCGATTATGAGCGCGATGTGATCAGACCCAATGCCCTTGGTAAATTTAATAACCTGTTGCTGGCTACAGCCAAATCACCGGCTATGCTGTACTATCTTGATAACTTCAGCAGTGCATCAGCTTTGGAGCAAAAGCCGCAAATAATAACCCAAGCCATGAACGCTGATACCGGTAAACAAGGTATGCTGCTTAATAAGTTAAAAAAAGCCCGGCAACAACGCGGCCTTAACGAAAACTATGCCCGTGAGGTAATGGAGTTGCACACCCTTGGTGTAGATGGTGGTTATACCCAGCAGGATGTTACCCAGGCTGCAAAAGTACTTACCGGTTGGTCGGTTTACCCTATGGGCAATTATGGTAAGGGTAGTAATGTAGTTGCAAATGCCAGTAACAAGGGCGGCGCAAATAATAGTGGGGTGGTACACGATGGCGATTTTTTGTTTACACCTAACCGTCATGACAATAGCCAGAAAACTGTGCTCGGGAAACACTTTGGTCCCAACGGAGGTTATGATGAGGGTGTACAATTATTGAGTATGCTGGCACATAACCCATCCACAGCAAAATTTATATCGCGTAAGCTGGCGGTAAGGTTTGTTAGCGATACGCCACCGCAAATATTGATAGATAAAATGGCCAAAACCTTTTTAAGCAGCGATGGCGATATTAAACAGGTATTGATCACCATGGTATCTGCGCCCGAGTTTTGGTCGGCATCCGCCCTGCGCGAAAAAACGAAATCGCCTTTTGAATTGGCCATTAATACTGTACGTAGCTTAAACGCACAAATAATCCAGCCCTATCAGCTATATAACTGGATAAACCGTATGGGCGAAAAAGTATATTATTACCAGGCACCCACCGGTTTTCCTGATAAAGGGCAGTATTGGATAAATACCGGTGCCTTACTAAGCCGGATGAATTTTGGATTGGCCTTTGCTACCGGCCGCATCCCCGGGGTAAAGTTCGATCTGTTGAAATTAAACAACGGGCACGAACCCGAAAGTGCCCAGGCAGCATTGGTAACTTATAGCAAAATAATTATGCCCGAGCGGCCCTTGGATAATACCATAAAACAATTAACCCCCATGCTTAACGACCCACAGTTAATGGTAAAGGTGGATAAGGCAAGTAGCAGTAACCCGCCGCCGGTAAAAAACGCTTTGGCTATGGTGGGTGATTCGGCAGGCAATAAAATCAGGGCGCGGATGATATCCAAAGTAGATGAAGATAAATCGATGATGGCGCAGGTAGTTGGCATAATCATAGGTTCGCCCGAATATCAAAGACGTTAATCTGATAAATTAGAAAGATGATGTTATCAAGAAGAGGATTTTTAAAAGCAGGTGGGCTTACACTTTTTGGTGTAGGCCTCATGGGCGGTATCCCCGCGTTTATTGCAGAAGCGGCGGCGCAGGATAAGATAATTGCGCCGTATAAAAAAGCAAAAACGCTGGTTTGTATATTTCAACGGGGTGCAATGGACGGGCTAATGGCTGTTACGCCCTTTACAGATCAATACCTAAAGGCGGCCCGCCCGGGTTTATTTATAGACGCGGCAAAAAACGACCCCGATAGCCAGCTGATAGATCTGGATGGCCGTTTTGGTCTACATCCGTCTATGAAGGCTTTTGAACCCATGTTTCGCGAAAAAAGATTAGGCATAGTGCATGGTATTGGCTCGCCAAATAATACCCGGTCGCACTTTGATGCGCAGGATTATATGGAAAGTGGTACTCCATTTAACAAAGGTACCGCTAGTGGCTGGCTTAACCGTGCGGTTGGTTTGTTGGGGCACGATGCCTTAACACCGTTTACGGCCGTGAGTTTAACGTCGGCCATGCCACGGTCTTTCTATGGTGATAACCCTGCGGTGGCTATCAGCAATTTGCAGGATTTTGCATTGCAAATGCGCGGCAACCCAATGGGGGCCAACCTGGCTGCCAAAAGTTTTGAAGAATTGTATGATCAAACTGCCCCCGGTTTATTAAAAGATACAGGTAAAGAAAGTTTTGATGCTTTAAAAATGCTGCAAAAGGCCGATGTTAAAAATTACAAACCAGCCAACGGTGCAGTTTATCCAAACTCGGCCCTTGGCAGTTCATTGAAACAAATTGCCCAACTCATTAAAATGAATGTAGGGATGGAAGTAGCTTTTGCCGAATCTAACGGTTGGGATACTCACTTTAATCAGGGTACAGGCAATGGTATATTTGCACGTAACGTTGCCGACCTGAGCAATAGCATGATGGCTTTTTGGACAGATATTGGCAGTAACTACCAGGATGACGTAACCCTAATGACCATGACCGAATTTGGGCGTACCGTTCACCAAAATGGCACGGGTGGTACAGATCATGGCCGTGCCTCATGTAATTTTATTTTAAGTAACAGCGTTAACGGTGGCCGGGTACATGGTAACATGCAGCCCCTTGCCATCGAAAACCTGGAGGATGGTAGGGACCTTGCCGTAACAACCGATTTTAGAAACGTGTTTAGCGAGGTGGCCGACAAGCATCTGAAAATAAATAATGATAAAGTACTGTTTCCAGATTTTACGGCTAAACCAATAGGCATGTTTAAGGCCTGATAAATATTTGCTTTTGATAAACCAATCCCGGGTATTAATTTGGCCGGGATTTTTTTGTACTTAAGGATGAGGAGTTTACTTATTAAATATTTTATAACAAAACTACTGGTTTGTTGAATTGTTAACGTATTTTAGTCCAAATTGTTGATCATTTTTGATTATGATATATTCAGCTTAATTCTTAAAATTACACATGAACAAAAACTATTATGCCATCATCATGGCAGGCGGGATAGGTAGCCGTTTTTGGCCGATAAGCCGCACTTCGCACCCTAAACAATTTATCGATATTCTTGGAACCGGCAAAACCTTGATACAAAACACCTACGAGCGCTTTTTGAAAGTTTGTCCGAAAGAAAATATCTACATTGTAACCAACGAGAATTATACCAAATTGGTAAAAGCGCAGCTTCCGGATATGGAAGACCAGCAAATACTAACCGAACCGGTAATGCGTAACACAGCCCCTTGCGTAGCCTATGGTTGTTTTAAAATAGAAAGCTTAAACCCCAATGCAGCCATAGTTGTAGCTCCATCAGATCAGCAGATACTGGATGAGGACGGTTTTGTAAGTTCTATTCTTAAATCATTGGAGACAGCTACAGCAAATGATTGCCTTGTAACATTGGGCATAAAGCCATCAAGGCCAGATACGGGTTACGGTTATATTCAGTATACCGATAACACCATTAACGAAGATTTTCATAAAGTTAAAACCTTTACCGAAAAACCTACGCTTGATATAGCCAAAACCTTTATCCAAAGCGGAGACTTTTTATGGAATGCCGGTATTTTTGTATGGTCTGCAAAGGCAATTGTAAAAGCATTTGATTCCTTTTTGCCAGAGATGCATGAAATATTTGCAGATGCCAGGCCTGTTTATAATACAGAAGAGGAAAAGGCACATATTCATAAAGCTTACCAGCAATGTGTAAATATTTCTATTGATTATGGGGTGATGGAAAAAGCTGATAATGTTTATGTGCTGCCATCAGAATTTGGCTGGAGCGATCTGGGCACCTGGGCGTCTATTTATGACCTGGCTGATAAAGATTATGTAGGCAATGCCGTTATTCCTTCAGAGAAGGTTATCATGTACGATTCTTCAAACTGTATGGTAAACGTACCTGGCGAAAAATTGGTGATATTAAAAGGATTACATGATTTTATTGTGGTTGAATCAAACAATACCCTGATGATTTGTCCGCGAAGCGAAGAGCAGAACGTGAAACAGGTAGTTGCCGATGTGAAAAGCAAGTTTGGCGCTAAATATATTTAAAGGCATGCAAGTGGTTGATTAGGTTAAGAGTAGATTTGAAATATGACTTTTATATCGAAAGTCGAACCTAATCAACCTCAACCTAATCACCCAAAATTAATACCTTTGCGTCTATAAATAGATATATGACCATTACAAAAACCTCTATCGAGGGGCTTATAATTTTAACACCGCGTGTTTTTAACGATGACAGAGGATACTTCTTTGAATCTTACAATACCCATACTTTTAATGATATTGTTGGATACGCGGTAGATTTTGTGCAGGATAATCAGTCATTTTCTACTAAAGGTGTTTTACGCGGCTTGCACCTGCAAAAAGGTAAACATTCTCAGGCTAAACTTGTGAGGGTAACGCAGGGCGAAGTACTTGATGTGGCTGTAGACCTCCGTAGTGGTTCGGCAACTTATGGTAAATACGAAAGTGTGTTGCTCTCTGCCGAAAATAATCAGCAATTTTTTATCCCCCGGGGCTTTGCGCATGGTTTTATTGTATTGAGCGATAGTGCTGTTTTTCAGTATAAATGCGATAACTATTACAATAAGCAATCAGAAGGTGGTTTGCATTATGCCGATCCGGAAATCAACATCAACTGGTTGATGAGTACCGATGACCTTAATGTTTCTGATAAAGATAAAGAGCTCCCGTTTTTAAAAGACGTAGCCGATCTAGGCTTTTAAGCGCTGAATGATGCAAAATATTGTAGTATTAGGAGGCTTGGGCCAATTAGGGCAATGCCTCAGAAAAGTAGCCTCCGACAGAGGAATAAAAAATGTCTATTTCGCTTCATCGGCAGAAGCCAGTGTTGCAGATACGGCATCGTTGGTAGCTTGTTTTGAAAAATACAAACCCTCTTTTGCCATTAATTGCGCAGCCTATACTGCTGTTGATAAAGCAGAAGATGAGGTTGAACAGGCACGTTTAATCAATAAAACGGGTGCCGGTAACCTGGCAGCTGTATGCAGGCAATTTGGTGCAAAGCTAATCCATATCTCTACAGATTTTGTTTTTAGAGGCGATAAACCTCATCCGCTGAGCGAAGATGACACCACCGATCCGATAGGCATCTATGGCCTTACCAAACTGGAAGGGGAGCAGTTGATTACCCAATTGTTGGATGAGCATTACATTATTCGCACCAGCTGGCTGTATTCTGAGTATGCTGCCAATTTCACTAAAACCATGCTTAAGCTGGGTGCCGAACGAGATTTGCTTAAAATAATTGCCGACCAGGTGGGTACGCCAACCTATGCTATAGATTTGGCAGTATGTATTCTTGATATCATCGCATCTGGTAATGAAAGCTACGGCATTTATAATTACAGTAACGAGGGAGTAGCATCATGGTACGATTTTGCCAAGGCTATATTTGATATCTCGCAAACAGAAGTAAAGGTACTGCCAATCCGTACAGCCGAGTACCCAACCAAGGCCCAACGACCGGCCTATTCGGTAATGGACAAGGCAAAGATCAAATCAACTTTCAATATAGAAATACCTTACTGGCGCGATAGTTTGGTGGATTGCTTAGAAAAGCTAAATCCAAAGCCAATTAAAGGGAATCTTTAGTTTAAAGCTTTGTTTTTTTTGCATCGCGCTGAGTGGTGAAACCCGGGGGCTCTGAAGAAAAGGCAATGTTTTTTAAATATGTTACGGCTATCAATACAGCCAATTAACATGTAAGGGCTTTTGCATCCAATGAAACTTAATGATTGAAAAGGAAAACGGCGATTTATAGATAAGTAAGTCATAAGCCCGTTTTTCAACGGTTAATTCCCACTTATCTTCATACTCCGTAAGCAAGCCATCCCTCACAAGCCAATTGCCCCTGAAGCCATCTATGCTACTATTCCCAATAGCCGGCCAATGGTCTATCATTGCGTTTATAAGGCCATTTATCAATTCAATCTGTTCTGGTAATAGCTCGCTTGCGCCGGTTAAATTCTGGCTTTGAGGTACACTGCATAGCAGCTTACATAAAGGAGTGTTTAGTTCAGCATTCGCTTCAATCCCGAGAGCTATAAAATTTAGCGTTTTTACCGCAAGAGCCGGGTTTATTATTACATTTAAATTTTCGCTTAGCAGGTGTAATCGTTCAAATAGTAATAGTATATAGCTATTGATGAGAACAAGCCCGGCATTATTAACCTTAATGTTGTTATTTGAAGAAGGGGCACTGTGCATAGGGTAATGGGTTTAGCCACGCAACTTTAGCAGGTTGCACGAATGCCCAATTTATAAAAAAAGCCCGGCTCTTTAAAACCGGGCTTCCGTATATTTATAGGTAAATTAAACATGCATTTTTTAAACAGGTGTAGCCTATAATAGTATAGTTCCGGCAGCCACTGTTTCATTAGTAGCTTCGTCAACTAAAATTAATGAGCCGGTAATGCGGTTTTTGCGGTATTCGTCAAAAACAAGAGGCTGGGTTGTACGCAGGCGTACACGGGCCATTTCGTTCATTTTAATATCGCCGGCATTTTCCTGTTTTTCCATGGTATTAATATCCAGCTTGTAATAAACCTCTTTAATAATGGCCATTACCTCGCGGGTAGTATTTTTCAGGTGATATTTAGCGCCTGGGCGCGGTCCACGGCTACCCATCCAGCAAAGCATTACTTCCAGATCCTGGCTTACAAATGGTTCGCTGTCGTCTTTAACAATCATATCGCCGCGACTCACATCAATATCATCTTCCAAAGTAATAGAAACAGACATTGGCGCAAAAGCCTCTTCAACCGGACCCGAAAATGTGTCGATAGATTTAATGGCCGATGTTAAGCCCGAAGGCAACACGGTAATTTTATCGCCGGGTTTAAATATGCCACCTGCAATACGGCCTGCATAACCACGGTAATCATGATACTCCGCAGCATGCGGACGGATCACCGTTTGCACCGGGAAACGTGCATCGGCATGGTTTTCGTCGCTGCTGATGTGGATGGTTTCTAACGTATGTAACAAGCTTTCGCCTTTATACCAGGGCATGTTTACAGAGTCGTTTACCACGTTATCGCCTTCTAAAGCGCTGATAGGTACAAAACGGATATCGGTAACATCAATTTTTGATGCAAAATCATTGTATTGTTCAACAACCTTGTTGTAGGTCTCTTCCGAGTATTCTACCAGATCCATTTTATTGATACAAACAATAATATGAGGAATTTTTAACAGCGAAGCTATAAAAGAGTGGCGGCAGGTTTGCTCAACCACACCTTTGCGGGCATCTATCAGCACCAAAGCCAAATTGGCTGTTGATGCGCCTGTAACCATGTTGCGGGTGTATTGAATATGGCCCGGGGTATCGGCAATAATAAATTTACGTTTTGGGGTGGCAAAGTAACGGTACGCAACATCAATGGTGATCCCTTGCTCCCTTTCAGAACGCAGACCATCGGTAAGCAATGATAGATCGATGTGCTGTAATCCTTTCCTTTCGCTCGATTGTTTTACGGCCTCCATCTGGTCCTCAAAAATAGATTTGGAGTCGTAAAGTAGCCGCCCTATGAGGGTACTCTTCCCATCATCTACACTGCCGGCTGTTGTAAAACGTAATAGTTCCATAATTTAATGAGTTACGTGTTGCCCGTTACCAGGCTCGCGTAATATATTTTAGCTAAAAAGCTGATTGATCAATTTAAAAATAACCTTGTTTTTTCCTGTCTTCCATGGATGTATCCGAGCGTTTATCATCGCTGCGGTTGCCGCGTTCGGTACTGCGGGTGGCAGATACTTCGGCAACAATTTTCTCCAATGTGTCGGCGTCAGATTCAATACCACCGGTAATGGTAATATCGCCCAGGGTACGGAAACGCATAAGTTTGTTTTCTACAAATTCGCCATCGCGCAGGGATAAAAACTCCGATGCCGGTAACCAGGTGCCATCGCGGTAAACAGCGTTACGATTGTGTGCAAAGTACAACGAAGGGATATCAATATTTTCCTGTAAAATATAATTCCAGATATCCATCTCGGTCCAGTTACTGATGGGGAATACGCGAAAATGTTCGCCCATACGCTTACGACCGTTAAAAATGTTCCACAATTCTGGGCGTTGATTTTTAGGGTCCCACTGGCCAAACTCATCACGGTGCGAAAAAAAGCGCTCTTTTGAACGTGCTTTTTCCTCGTCGCGGCGGGCGCCACCAATAGCTGCATCAATTTTATGCGTTTCGATGGTATCCAGTAGCGATACGATCTGCAATTCGTTACGGCTGGCATTAATGCCGCTTTCTTCAACCGCACGGCCATTGTTAATAGCATCCTGTACCGAGCCTACAATAAGCTGTACGCCTAACTTGTCAACCAGTTTATCCCTAAACTCCATGGTTTCGGGAAAGTTATGCCCGGTATCTATATGGATAAGTGGCATAGGTATTTTAGCCGGCCAGAAGGCTTTTTGAGCCAGATGGGTAATAACAATGGAGTCTTTACCGCCAGAGAACAGTATAGCAGGGCGATCAAATTGGGCAACCACTTCCCTTATTACGTAAATGGCTTCCGATTCTAATTCCTGCAGATGAGTAAGATAATATTTGTGCATGCTAACCTTTAAAACCCGCTAAATCCACCTAAATAGTAGTATTTAGCATTTAAACTGCAATATTAGTAATTTTATGCTAATGTTGAGGCTTTTAAATGGATTTTAACTTTTACCCAACCGGTAATATTAATGGTTGATATTGTATTTATTTTAGCCGGATAAATTATAAGTTTGCCGATAGCGTTATATGTACCTACTTTGTAGCTGCAACGCCCGTTAAAAGGCATAGTAGTTGTTACTTAAAGGAGATTGTCGCAGCATAATATAATTGAACAATAAAAAAATAACTATTTTTAGAAAATAAGTTCACACACCTAATCAATTTATGAAAGGTATCATTTTAGCGGGCGGATCGGGCACAAGACTTTATCCAATTACGAGGGCAATAAGTAAGCAACTGATGCCGATATATGATAAACCGATGATCTATTATCCGCTATCTGTTTTAATGCAGGCCGATATTAAGGAGATCCTGATCATCACCACGGCCGAAGATAACCCGGGCTTTGTACGCCTTTTGGGTGATGGCGCCGAGCTGGGATGTAGATTTGAGTACGCGATACAAGAAAAGCCAAACGGGCTTGCCCAGGCCTTTGTTATTGGCGAGAAATTTATCGGCGATGATAAAGTAGCCCTTATTTTGGGCGATAATATATTTTATGGCACAGGTTTCCCGGAGTTGATTCGTAGTTTTAATGATGTGGATGGCGCTGCCATTTTTGCCTACCATGTTGCCGATCCGGAAAGATACGGGGTGGTAGAGTTTGATGATGAGTTTAAAGCTTTGTCTATTGAAGAAAAACCACTCAGCCCAAAATCAAAATTCGCGGTACCGGGATTATATTTTTATGATAACAGCGTTATTCAGATAGCCAAAGACCTGGAACCATCACCGCGTGGTGAGTACGAAATAACCGATGTAAACAAGTTTTACCTGGAGCAGGATAATTTACATGTAGGGGTTATGGATAAGGGCACAGCGTGGCTGGATACCGGTACATTTGATTCGTTAAGCGATGCTACGGAGTATGTACGCGTGATAGAAAAGCGCCAGTCGACCAAAATAGGATGTATTGAAGAAGTTGCCTACCGTCGTGGGTTTATTGATGATGAACAATTGAAAGTGCTGGTGCAAAAGTATATAAAGAGTGGTTATGGCGCTTATTTGCAAAGCCTGTTATCGTAACGGGCTTTCAACAGCTTCAACCATTTTTGCCACTAAACCGGGTGTTCCGGCATCCAGCCAGATAAAAGACTGATCTTTACGAAACCAGGTGAGTTGCCTTTTGGCAAATCGCCTGGTATTTTGTTTTATCATCTCCACCGCTTTGTCGAGCGTTGTATTACCGTCCAGGTAATCAAATATTTCAGAATAACCTACTGTATTCAACGCGTTTAAATGGCGATAGGGGAGCAGCGACTCTGCCTCTGCCAATAAACCTTGTTGCAGCATCATATCAACCCTAAGGTTAATGCGTTTGTACAGCAACTCTCGTGGCATGTTTAAGGCCAGTTTAACGATACGGAAGGGGCGTTTATTAACCGTAGCCTGCCTGTACGATGAAATAGGCAGGCCCGAACTTTCAAAAACCTCCAGTGCTCTTATAATTCTTTGTGGATTGCCAAGGTCAACCTCATGGTAATAAACAGGGTCTGCCTGTTTTAATTTCTCTTGTAAGTGTGCTATCCCTTTTTCTTCCAATTTCTGGTTCAGTTTCTCGCGGATAGATGGATCGGCAGTTGGCAGGTCGTCAAAGCCTTCGCAGATAGCTTTGATGTACAAGCCCGAGCCACCTGCCAAAATAACATGATCGTGTGTTTTAAATAATTCATCGAGTAATACAAGTCCCTGCTTTTCAAAATCGCCTACCGAAAATGGTTCGGTTACACCATGCGAATCAATAAAATAGTGCTTTACCTGTGCCAGTTCGTCTGCGCTGGGTTTGGCTGTACCAATACTCATCTCCCTAAAAAACTGCCTCGAATCGGCCGATACCACTACTGTGTTAAAGTGTTTGGCCACTTCAATTGCTGCTGCTGTTTTGCCAATAGCAGTTGGGCCGGCAATTACAATAAGGGTTTTGTTTGGTGGCGACATGGGGTTTATATAAAAACGTCATTGCGAAGAACGAAGCAATCCCAAACTTTGCCTGTCGGCTTTGTATATCGGGGATTGCTTCGTTCTTCGCAATGACGAGGCTAATATAATTCTATATTTAAGTATTAATAATCATCACCACCGCGATGTGGTTTTTCGTCGTCATCAAAGCCTTCGTCATCGGCAAATTCGTTGCCAAACTCATCGTCTTCATCCTCGCTCTCTTCTGCTTTTTCTTCGGGTAGGTCTGTACCCATGTCGGTAACTTCAGAAAAGTCTTCGGCATCTTCGGGGTTAAAGGCCATTTCGTTTAAAAAGTCGAAATCTTCATCAGGCGCGGCCGCCGTTGCCGCAGGCATAAATACATTGCCAAACTGTTTTGGTGCCTCGCCAACCGATTTTATAACGGCAGGGTAGGTGGTACCCGGTGTTTCGTCAAGAATAATCTTCATCAACTCTACGTGAAAATCAAATGGGCGGTCGAAATTAAAAGTATAGTAAAATTTTTGGTGCGGATCGTCAATAAAGCTCAATAACTTTACGTTGGTCATTAATGAAATGCCACGATCTTTTCTTTTTTGATTGGGTAAGTAAGTGATTTCTTCGCCCTTCATCCACTGATCATTGCTGATATAAAAAGATGAAGAAAATTCGGGATTATAACCGGTTGACTGGTGTATTGCGCGGTGTAAATCTTCGAAGGTTTGATTCGATTTTACATCAATCTCACGCATCACATCATCATAATCTTCGAAAGTAACCCTGAACCTGTATAGTGCCATTGTCTGAATAAATTTTTAATGGGGACAAAAATAGTGTTTTAATTCAATTTCAGCTTGCCACAACTTTTAAGCCAATTTCTAAGCCTTTGGCAATTGTATAGTTTATGGCAGCCTCGCGCTCGTTCGGAATCTCGCCCTCCAGGATGGCTTCGCGGATCTGATTTTTGATAATTCCTACTTCGCGGCCTTCTTTTATGCCAAAAAGCTCCATAATATCCAGTCCGGTAACAGGTGGTTGCCAGTTTCTGACGTTATCGCGCTCTTCAACATCTTTTAACTTTTGTTGAACCAACTCAAAATTGTTACGATATTTTTTAACCTTGTATTCGTTTTTTGTGGTGATGTCTGCTTTACACAACAACATTAGTCCCTCTATGTCGTCCCCAGCCTCAAAAAGCAAACGTCTTACTGCCGAGTCTGTTACGACAGATTGCGACAATACAATTGGCCTTAAATGTAACTGAACCAGTTTTTGTACCTGCTTCATTTTTTCGTTAAGGGGTAGTTTTAAGTGGCCGAATATTTTGGGTACCATGCGGGCTCCGCGATCCTCATGGCCGTGAAACGTCCAGCCGTGACCGGGTTCGAAACGTTTGGTGGCGGGTTTGGCAATATCATGCAAAATGGCCGACCACCGCAACCAAAGATCGGTAGTGGTTTCGCAAATATTATCCAGTACCTGTAGGGTATGGTAAAAATTATCTTTATGGCCTTTGCCATCAATATAGTCAACCCCATAAAGGCCTGCCATCAGCGGGAATATTTTGTGCAGCAAGCCGGTATCAAACAAATAGTTGAAACCGATGGATGGTACTTTTGAGAGAATAATCTTATTTAATTCATCGGTGATCCGCTCCTGCGATATAATACTGATCCTGTCTGCATTGTTTTTAATAGCAGCCACGGCAACATCATCTATCCTAAAATTAAGTTGCGAAGCGAAACGGATTGCCCGCATCATACGTAAAGGATCATCAGAAAAAGTTTCAGCCGGGTTGAGCGGTGTGCGGATCAGTTTTTGGTCCATATCTGCCATGCCGTCAAACGGATCAAGCAATTGGCCAAAAGTATCCGGGTTAAGAGAAATGGCCAGCGCGTTAATAGTAAAATCACGACGCTTCTGGTCGTCTTCTAAAGTGCCATTTTCTACGATGGGCTTGCGTGAATCGCGGCGATACGATTCTTTACGGGCACCTACAAACTCAATTTCCAGATCCTGGTATTTAAGTGAGGCTGTGCCAAAATTTTTGTAAACGGCAACCTTTACCCGGAGTTTCGCGCCTACAGCTTCGGCAAATTCAATACCATTGCCAATAATTACAATATCGATATCTTTAGACGGGCGCTCTAAAAAAATATCGCGTACAAAGCCACCAATGGCGTACACCTGTACATTATGCTGCGCAGCAAGTTTTGATATAACCGAAAATACAGAATGCTGCAGATGGTGTTGCATAGTGGTGAAACGCTAAAAACTAAATTCTAAATCCAAAAATGTTGGACTTTAAACTAAAGTTCAAAGGTAAGGTTAAATTCTAAACTCTAAATTGTAAGGTACAAATTGTACGCAGCTATCTGAAATTTATACTAAAGTACTTGCGATTGGTTTTTAATGGGGGCTTGTATGTTGGTGCTGTAAAGCGGAAGACGCGTGTGATGCGTCTCCTACAAAAAAGGCAACGTCCACCAATCTAGATTCAACATCCCAAATAAAAAGGCTTAACTCTTGATTCTAACGTCTTGACTCTTTTCTATCTATTTCCTTATAAACTCAAACTGACCATCTGGCGACAGCTTCATTATAGTTGATGGGTTACGTATCTCCTTGCTGTGTTGTTCAAGGTCAACAACGTAGTCAACGCCGTCAATAATCTCCTGGTCTATCTGCGAAAAGTACTGCGGCGCGGGTTTGCCGCTTATATTGGCCGAGGTTGATACCAATGGTTTGCGCAAGCGTTGTATTAACTGCTGGCAAAACTGGTGACTGCTTACACGTATTGCCACACTGCCATCGGCCGCTATTACTGCCGGCGATAAATTTTTTGCGCCAGGCATTACCAGGGTTAACGGGTTTTCGGCGTATTCAATTAAATCATAGGCCAGTGGGTTTACATCCTGTACATAACTTTCCAGCTTGTTTTCGGTATCTACCAATATAACCATGCTTTTGGCCTCATCGCGCTGTTTAAGGCGAAAGATCTTTTTAATGGCTTCATCATTGGTGGCATCGCAGCCAATACCCCAAATGGTATCGGTAGGGTATAGTATAATGCCACCTTCCTGTAGCACTTTAAAAGCCTTGGCAACTTCGTCTCTAAGCATTGGTTAATGTATTTGTGTATAGGCGCTGCATTTGCAGGGCCAGTTTATCGTC
This sequence comes from Mucilaginibacter cryoferens, assembly GCF_014205845.1. Taxonomy (GTDB): domain Bacteria; phylum Bacteroidota; class Bacteroidia; order Sphingobacteriales; family Sphingobacteriaceae; genus Mucilaginibacter. The sequence continues at coordinate 708,457 of NZ_JACHCR010000001.1, read as the reverse complement.
GGTAAAGTTATCAGCAAATAACAAGCCTTTTTTAATCATGTTTTGCCTTGCGTTATCATTGTTCAGTAAAAAGTTTACCTTTTGTGCCAGTCTGTCGGCATCATCAGGGTCGGCGTACAAACTATCTGGTCCGCCGGCTTCTTCCAGGCACGATCCTGTTGCCGCAATTACGGGTACGCCAGCGTTTAGCGCCTCTAATACCGGGATGCCAAAACCTTCGTACCGCGAAGGGTAAATAAATATTGAAGCTAACTGAAAAATGGCGGGTAAATCTGCAAAGGTAACACCGTGCAAAAATACTACCCTATCTTGTAAATTATTGGCAGTTAAATACTGGTTAACCACATCGGCATATTTTGTAGGTCGGCCAACTACCACCAGGGGCGTGTTGTTTTGAATACTGCTTAAAGCCCGGGCTATCAGCAACAGGTTTTTGCGTTCTTCAATAGTGCCTACACTCAGTAAAAAATTATCGGGCAGGTTGTACTTTATTTTTACCGCAGCCTTTTGTTCGTCGGGTTGCATAACCGCAAAAACAGGATCGCAGCCCTGGTAAACAACTTCAATTTTGTTTGGGTTGATGTTGAGCAGTTCAACCAGGTCGTCTTTAGTTTTTTGGCTTACGGCTATTATGGTATCGGCAACCTTGCAGGCGTATTTTACTTTAGCCAGGTAAATGCGGTAATTAAACCAGCCAAACTGTTGGGGGTAACGCATAAAGATGAGATCGTGTATGGTAACTACCGACTGGATGCCGCTGCGCCCGATGCCCGAGGGCAACTCATGACTAAGGCCATGATATAATTCGATACCATCGCGCAAAAGGTCTTTAACAATACCTTTACTACGCCAAAATGAGGTAAAGAATTTACTTTTAGGGGTTACTGTACTGATATTGCCACTATCTTCCAAAAAGCTGAGCCTGTTATTTGCCTTAGCTTTTGGCGTATATAAAAAGTAGGAGTTTTCGGGATGAAAGTAGGCTAAAGCTTTAATGAGCCAGCGGCTATAGTTACCCAGACCCGTGTTGTTATAAAAAGCCCGCTTGGCATCGTATCCTATCTTCATATTTTAGATATGAGATGTGAGATGTGAGATATGAGAAAAAAGCCCGGCGTTTAAAACTGTCTCAAATCTCATATCTAACATCTTAAATCTATCTTAAACGGCTACGTTATTTTCTCTTAACGCATCATTAAGCGAGGTTTTTTTATCTGTCGACTCTTTACGGGTGCCAATAATCAGCGCACATGGTACATGGTAAGTACCGGCAGCAAATGTTTTGGCATAAGAACCTGGTATAACTACCGAACGGGCAGGTACACGGCCTTTATATTCAATTGGGGTTGAGTGGGTAACATCAATAATTTTGGTTGATGCAGTTAAAACCACGTTGGCACCTAATACGGCCTCGCGTTCTACATGCACACCCTCAACTACAATAGCCCTGGAACCCAGGAAACAGTTATCTTCAATAATTACCGGGGCAGCCTGCAAAGGCTCCAGTACACCACCAATACCAACACCACCGCTTAGGTGTACATGCTTGCCAATTTGCGCGCATGAGCCTACTGTAGCCCAGGTATCAACCATGGTACCTTCATCAACATAAGCGCCAATGTTTACGTACGAAGGCATCATGATAACTCCTTTTGCCAGGTAAGCGCCGTAACGGGCTATACCATGAGGTACAACACGTACGCCGGTTGCTTTATAGTCGGTTTTTAATTCCATTTTATCATGAAAAACAAAAGGGCCAACCTTAATTTCTTTCATGCTACGGGTAGGGAAATAAAGGATAACCGCCTTTTTTATCCACTCGTTTACATGCCAGCGTGAGCCAATAAGCTCGGCAACGCGGAACTCGCCTTTATTTAAACGTTCAATAACGGTTTCAATGGCGATAATGTACTCATTATAGTTTAGCAGATTCCTGTCATCCCAGGCATCTTCAATCAGTTTTTTAAGATCTTGCATTGGTGAAATTAACTTTTGGCAAATTAAAGGATTTTTAGGCGAAATTGATAAGGTTTAATAATTTGAGCATTTGATAAAGATTTTGAATGTTTAAGATATAGTAGTACAACAGGTATAATTTCTTGAAATTGTACCTGTTGTTAAAAAAGAACTTTTGATAGTTAAATTTAAGCTAATTATGCTGATTTTTAATGATATATAATTACGTAATAGAAAAAAAGTGTTATTATTGTTTTGATAAATCACCCGGTTATTACCATTTGCCAAATCTCCCCGATTATGAACCCCATGGCCATTTTTTGCATTATTTTATTAGCAATATCCTCATTGCTTATTATTGGAATTGTATTTTTTAGTATTTTAAAATGGATCAAGAGAACTTATTACCCTACCTGGAAATTTCCTGATTATGCCAGTGTTGGATACGTAGAATACCTGTTTCATAAATATATTAAAAGAGACCTGCAGGCCTGGAGAGATAAGCAATAATTGTTTTTTAGGCAGATTGCGTAGTTTTGCACTATTATGCCCGAAAAAGAGAAATTAAGAATAGATAAATACCTGTGGGCCATCCGGCTTTTTAAAACCCGTACACTGGCATCTGATGCTTGCAAGGCCGGGCGTGTAAAACTGGATACCAAAAATATAAAGCCATCGTACGAAGTGAAAATTGGCGATACCTACCAGGTATCAAAAGGGCCCGACCGTAAAATTATTCGTGTAACCGGTTTGCTGGAGAATAGGGTAGATGCTAAAAAAGCGGTAGACTATTACCTGGATGTTACCCCGGTTGAACAAACCCAGGCCTTTAAATCGATGTTTCATGCACCGATGCTTAAACGCGACAGAGGTACAGGGCGCCCCACCAAACTGGATCGCAGGGAGATTGATGATTTAAAGGAAAATCTTTTTGAGAAGGAAGAGGATGAAGATTAATTTGAAGATTTGAGAATTTGAAGATTTGAAAATGGAAAGAAGATTAAGTTGAAAATTTATTTCAAGGCGGTAAATCAAAAAAGCATTTTCAAATCTTCAAATTGAATTAGTATTTCGTTTTATTCTCTTCTACTTCCCATAGTTTAAAGGCACTCATAGCTTCGTCGCGCAGTAGTTGTACAAAAGGTAATTTTCTGTCGGCCATAGGGCTTTCCAGTTCGTCGTATATGGCGTGGTCATCAAAGCCTATGGCAGCGGCATCGGCTTTGGTGTTGGCGTAGTAAACTTTATCAATACGGGCCCAGTAAATGGCGCCAAGGCACATAGGGCAGGGCTCGCAGCTGGTATAAATTTCGCAACCGGATAGATCATAGGTGCCTAACTCCTGGCAGGCCAGTCGAATAACCGAAACCTCGGCATGCGCGGTTGGATCGTTAGTAGGTACAACACGGTTGGCACTACGGGCCAATATCATTCCATCCTTGGTAATAACGGCACCAAAAGGGCCGCCCATTCCCTGCTTTACATTATATTCAGACAGCTCAATAGCTATCCGCATAAATTTTTCGTGTACCGTGTTTTCCATAGTCCTCTAAATTAAAAAACCTCAACCGAAGTTGAGGTTTTTTAATTTTTTAATTTGAAAATTCAGTGATTTGAAGATATGAAAATGTTTTATCATTTGCATATCTGCACATCTAAAAAATTATTTTTTTTCTTTAGCGTAAGCGTCGTTCAGTTTTTTAACTACATCGCTGGTAACATCCAGTGATGGATCGCCGTAAAGTACAACCGGGCTTGCTTTTGAGTATAATAACACTAATCTGTAACCTTTTTCTTTAGCGTAAGCTTTTGTAAAGTCAGAAATTTTATCGTATTGTTTGGAGTTTTCAGTTGCCTGTAAGTTTTGGAACTCGGCAGTTGCATTTTGCTGGTAGCCTTGTAATTCCTGTTGTTTTTTCTGTAACTGTTGTTCAGTTGCCTGGCGCTGATCGGCAGGTAAAGTAGTCGCGTTTTTTTGGTACTCGGCAACCTGGCGCTGAAACGCTTGTCCTTTAGATTGTAAGTCACTTTGAGAAGCCTTGCCTTTCTCCTCTAAACGTTTGTTCATATCTTTTGTATACTCATACTTGCTTAATAAAGTATCAGAATTGATATAAACAATGGTTTCCTTGCTATCAACCGTTGCTGCACTGGCGGCAGCCGGTTTATCGGCAGTTTTATTTTGGTTACAGGCTACAACGCTACCTGCAATTAGTATTCCAAAGGTGAATTTTGTTAAAGTTGAAACAGTAGTTTTCATTATCTCGCGTAAAAATTTAAAAAAGTTTGACAAAGATAAACTTTCATTGCAAGTATCCTAATTTGATGTGCAAATTCCAGATTTTGGATGTGCAAATGAAAATAGCGGTGGTGTTGAGTAGCAGATGTTTGGATAGTGTTGATAATCTGAGATGGTAAACGGGCATGTAAAACTTTAGTATTGCAACAAGTGAAACGGTGAGAAATGTTATATTATTAACAATCAATAAATTAAGAATTGTCATAAAATGCAAACCGCAACAAAACCGCAACATCAATATTTTAATCGCCATAAATGGGGCTTTATCTGCACATCTGAAATTTGCATATCTGCACATCTTTTACTCTTCTTAACATCCGTCTTTTTATCCACAACTATTCTTCATTACCAGCTATTTTGCGTACTTTTGAAGGTTGTTGTACTAAATAAATATGAGCGAAGAAAATCAGGACAAATCCAATTATTCAGCAGATAATATACAGGTATTAGAAGGTTTAGAGGCGGTGCGTAAGCGTCCGTCCATGTACATTGGTGATACAGGCGTAAAAGGTTTGCACCACTTGGTATATGAGGTTGTTGATAACTCTATCGATGAAGCCCTTGCCGGCCACTGCGACACAATTAAGGTTTTTATATTAAAAGATAACTCGATAAGGGTTGAAGATAATGGTCGCGGTATTCCAACCGCAATGCACACTAAGGAGAAAAAATCGGCCTTAGAGGTGGTAATGACCGTATTACACGCCGGTGGTAAATTTGATAAGGATACTTATAAGGTATCTGGCGGTTTGCACGGTGTGGGTGTTAGTTGCGTTAACGCGTTATCTATCCACTTAACTGCTTTGGTTTACCGTGAAGGTAAAGTTTGGACACAGGAATACTCTGAAGGTAAGCCTTTGTTTGATGTTAAAACCATTGGCGAAACCGATAAAAGAGGTACTACCATTATCTTTAAACCGGATGCTACCATTTTTACCCTTACTACCGAGTATAAATACGACACACTTGCAGGCCGTTTACGCGAGCTTGCCTTTTTAAATAAAGGTATCCGCCTTACTTTATGTGATGAGCGGGAGCCTTTAGAGGATGGAACTTTCTTAACAGAAGAGTTTTATTCTGAAGGTGGTTTACGCGAGTTTGTTAAGTTTTTGGATGGCACCCGTACGGCTATCATTCCCGAGCCTATATACCTTGATGGTATTAAAAACGGCATCCCGGTTGAGCTTGCTTTTCAATATAATGATACTTACTCAGAGAATGTGTTCTCGTACGTAAATAACATTAACACTATTGAGGGTGGTACGCACGTTGCCGGTTTCCGTAGAGGCTTAACCCGTACATTAAAAGCTTATGCCGATAAATCGGGCTTGTTGAAAAACATGAAGATGGAAATTACCGGTGATGACTTCCGCGAGGGGTTAACCGCTGTAATTTCGGTAAAAGTGCAGGAGCCGCAGTTTGAAGGCCAAACCAAAACCAAGTTGGGTAACAACGAGGTAATGGGTGCTGTAGATATGGCGGTAGGAGAGATTCTGGGTAATTTCCTGGAAGAGAATCCTAAAGAGGCCAGGATGATAGTGAACAAGGTAATACTTGCTGCTACAGCCCGTGCTGCTGCCCGTAAAGCCCGCGAACTGGTACAACGCAAAAGCGTTATGACAGGATCTGGCCTGCCGGGTAAACTATCTGATTGTGCCAATAACGATCCATCACTTTGCGAGTTATACCTGGTAGAGGGCGACTCGGCGGGTGGTACCGCTAAACAGGGCCGCGACCGCGAGTACCAGGCTATTTTGCCATTACGTGGTAAAATTCTGAACGTGGAGAAAGCCATGGAGCACAAAATTTACGAAAACGAAGAGATCAAGAACATGTTTACCGGCCTTGGCGTAAGCCGCGGTACTCCTGATGATGATAAGGCGCTTAACATTACCAAACTACGTTACCATAAGATCATCATCATGACAGATGCGGATGTGGATGGATCGCACATCACCACGCTGATCCTTACTTTCTTCTTCCGTTATATGAAAGAGTTGGTAGAGGCCGGTTATGTTTACATCGCTTCGCCACCGCTTTACCAGGTTAAAAAAGGTAAAGAGTTTGAATATTGCTGGAACGATGTGCAGCGCGATGCTGCTGTACAGCGCCTAAAAGGTGCCGGTAAAGAAGACAGTGTACACATACAACGTTACAAAGGTTTGGGCGAGATGAACGATATCCAACTTTGGGATACCACCATGAACCCCGCTACCCGTACCCTTAAACGCGCCACCATCGAAAATGCTGCCGAGTGCGATCATACTTTCAGCATGCTGATGGGTGACGAAGTAGCCCCTCGCCGCGAGTTTATTGAGCGCAATGCTAAATACGCTAAGATAGATACATAGCAGCCCCCCGGCCCCCTGAAGGGGGAGTTAACGGGCAAATACGCAAGTAATTAAAAGCCTTCTCATAATTTGAGAAGGCTTTTTTGCTTTAATTCAAAAATAAGCAAATCAAAAACTCCCCCTTTAGGGGGCCGGGGGGCTATATACATAATTTTGTTATGTATATAAATAATTTATACATTTGGTTTATGAGCACAAATCCATTGCTGAAAGGAACCCTGCAAACCATCATTTTAAAACTGCTGGAAGATAATGCCGAGATGTATGGCTACGAGATTACCCAAAAGGTAAAAGAGGTTACCGCCGGCGAGATAATGCTTACCGAAGGGGCGCTTTACCCGGCTTTGCATAAGTTGGAGGCCGATGGTATGCTCGAAACTTTTACCCAGGTGGTTGATAACCGGGTACGCAAATACTACCGCCTTACCGAAGAGGGGGGTAGGGAAGTAATCACTAAACTGGAAGAAGCCCGCTCTTTTATAGATCAGTTACAGGCATTGTTAAACCTTAAACCAGCGGTGTAATGATATTGACCAACGAGGAATTGAAAAGGATTGATAAGCGTATGAAAACATACCAGATCAAATACGGGGAGATATACAATGAAATTCTTGATCATATTATATCTGCCATTGAAAAGAAACGTGAAGATGGCGATAATAGTAATATTGAGCTTTTGTTTCAGCAGGTTGTAGACGGGCAATTTGGCGGATACGACGGTATCAGGAAACTTGTATCAGATAAGGAAGTTATCTACAAACAAAGTATCCAAAAGGTATGGTGGCAAAGTGTGTCATATTACCTTAGTTTGCCTGTGTTTAGCTTTGTATTTATTGCGTTAATTATAAGTGCATGGCTTCCCAATAGCGAAGCGGTAAAAGCATCGTTATTAATGGGATGTATGTTGTTGGCTACTTCAGCTATCGTATACACCAGTTTTTCTTTAAAAGGACGAGTGGTAAATTCGGTTAACGGGCAACAGCCCTTTTTACGATTTCATTTACTTAAAAGAGTATCCGCGTCATTTGCTTTTTTTTATTGTCTTTTATTTTATGTGCCGTGGAATATTATGGCTTGTTTACCATCAATGATATTCACGGTGTTTATGATGATCTGCCTGGTCTTTAACCTTGCCGCTATCCGCTTTTGCCAGCAATTTAAAACGTTAAAACCTGTAACCCGATAATATGCACCAGAGGAACGTAACGACTTAATTGCGCCCATTTAATGATTAGGTACAAACATTGTTAAACCTATAACCCGCGATAAAATGATATTGACTACTGATGAGCTAAAGTGGATTGATGAGCAGATGAAGATCTACGATATCAAATATCAGGAAATTTATAACGAAATTCTTGACCACATCATTACCGCTATTGAGGAGAAACGGAAGGGCGGTGATGAGCAAGGAATCAATGGGCTGTTTCAGCAGGTGGTTGATGAGCATTTCGGTGGCTTTTTTGGTGTAGAAAAGCTGGCAGCCAGGCAAAAAGATATTTACCTGCAAGGGGTGCGCCGGTTATGGAGTAAATGTTTCAGGTATTACATCAACTGGCAAATGCTTGTTTTTACACTGGCTGCCATTTTAATAAGTTTTAAACTACCCGATGTAAAGGCTGTAAGAGCAGCGTTACTGGTGGCATGCATTCTGCTGGCCTTTTCGCCATTGTTGCATACTCATTTCTCTTTATCGGGCAAGATTAAAACTATTAAGGGGAAACAGTCGCTGATAAAAGGTCACATGATTAGCCAGGCTGTTCTGCCCGGGGCATTGTTTAACTTGCTGATGTACGCGCCTCAATTTGTAGTATTATTACTTACTGATGGAGATGATAACTGGAACCTGTTTAAGCAGGTGCCCCCTACAGTAATCACCACCATTTTAATGGGATTTGTACTGCTTAATTTAACTGCCATCCGTTTTTGTAAACAGATGATGGTTGTTAATTCCTTAACGTAGCCAATACTACCATATGAAGCCAGATACACGCCAGGACGAATTATTGAAACACTACCTGAGCAAGGTGTTTTTATACCGCGAAACTTACGAAGAGGTTTACGACCACGTGATTAGCGCCTTGCATGAACTACCGGCGACACAATCATTTCAGGATACTGTAAATGATATCATTAGTCGCGACTTTGGTGGGCATAATAACCTCATTACTATGGAAAATAACTGTAAAAAAGCGATGGGAAAAGAGCTGCGCAATAAACAGTTTGGCTACTTTGTTTCATTTTTTGAATTTCCGTACCTACTACTTGTATTGGGGGCTTCCTTCGGTTTGTATTTGATTGCAACCAAATCTTTATTAAGTATGCATACCATAAAGTGGGTGTTTGGGGGAATGGCACTTCTGCCTTACGTTGTTATCCCTATAAGACTTTTTTACACCGGGTATATTTTCGGCGAAACTAAAAGATCGATCCGCGATAATACGATGAACAATTTAAGCATGCTGCCTATGCGTGTGTTTTTTGCAGCAGGAGCCTTATATGTTATAAATGGTTTATTCGCTACAGCTTTTTACCTTGGTCCGGCCATGGTAACAATAGGAGCAGTGATGTATACGGTATATTTTTTAGCCTATTTCAAATTGAGTAAAGACGAAATTAAAGTAAGGATGATCAAATAAAAAAGCGATCAGCTAATTCTTTTGGAGTTGCTTTTACCTCGCGGCTTTTTTAATTTAATAACCTGTTTACCATAATCAATCACCGCTTTATATTTCATCAATATATCGCCGCCTAAAACACCTAATACCTGCGGGTGCCCCATTTGGCTGTAGGCTATGTTAATAGTAGACAAGTCTAAAACCGCTACCTCAAAAGCAGCCACTTTAAAGCTGCCTATGCGCATTCCTTTTATGGTTGCGGTAAATGATTCCATCGTATTGGTGCCGAGGCCGGTAGAGAGCCTGTCGCTGGCCAGTATAGAGGTGGTTTGGCTTGCTTCGGCCAACATGGTTTGGTCAAAAGCCGTTTTTGAAGCGCCGGTATCCAACACCATAATGAAAGCTTTGCCGAAAAGGATCACTTCAATCAGCGGATGAAAGCCATCATCGTGCAGGTCGATGATCTGGAGAGGTATGGTGGGCATTTTAATTAATGAGTTATTGAGTTACTGAATTATTGATTAACACGCGCAAATATGCTGATTGTGATCAATTGTTGAATTACTGAATTATTGAATGGGTAAGTTAAAAATCACGTCGCTTTGCCATCATAAATGACTTTCTTAATTCAATAATTCAGTCACTCAATAATTCGATAATTAATTAAAACGGATAGCCTATTGCCAGATTAAATACGCTGCGGTGCCAGTCGAGATTCCATTGTGGCTCTCCTGATGTTACGTATGGCGAACGTACCGGAATACCCAGATCGGTACGTAATACCAGCACAGTAACGTCGAAACGTAAACCAAAGCCAACGTCGACAGCTATATCATTCAGAAACTTTTTGGTAAATGCCCCGCCTGGCTGGCCTCCGTTGGAGTTAAACAGCCAGATATTACCGGCATCGGCAAATAATGCACCTCTAACTATGCTGAACAGTTTTGGCCTGTACTCGATATTGGCCTCCAACTTAATATCGCCCGATTCATCTGGCAAAAAGCCGCCGCTTGATAAATTAGCAGTAGGGTTAAACGTGCCAGGACCAATAGACCTGGCCTGGAAACCACGTAAACTGTTTGGTCCGCCAATAAAAAATTGCTGACTGTAAGGTAACTGCGTTGAGTTACCATAGGGCAAACCAACCCCCACAATTATACGCGATGCAATGGTACTGTTTGGTCCGGTTTTATGGAAGTACCGGAGTTCGTTCTCCAATTTTACATACTGGTTAAACGTAGCGCCAAAAAGTTTACGCACTTTCCCTGCCGTAGTATCAGCACCGGTAATTAAGCCATATAAGTTGTTGGATAGGCTTACTTTGCCATTATAATAAAGCGTGTTGGTCCGGTAATCGTCTGTAGTATTAGTAAAAGTGTAGCTATAGCTTGGCCCGAGGATCAGCTGTTTATCGATAACATGTTTTAATGCCGGGTTGGGCAGTACGCCAGGCTGGTTTACACCATGTAGGCTATCTAAATATTTTTGCGATACGCTAAGTGGGTTTACAAATGTAAAATTAAGTATGTATAACTCATGTGTACGGTGCGCGTTCTCTTTCCATTGGTACCCAAAGCTCGCATTGTACGAGTTAAGGTTGTACAGTTTTTGGCGGTCGGTAATTGTATAGCCTAAAGTTAGGTTGGTATGCGGGATATAGGCATTATCGGCATCGGGCTTAACCGGGCTGATAAAGCGTGGCCATGATAGGGTAGACTGGATACCAAACTGATAAACATTATAGCCATTATTACTGCCACCGGTTTGCACATCGGTACTACCAAAAAGCGTTACCGATAGGGCTTCGGCACCCATAAAGGCGTTGCGGTGTTTCCAGCTTACGTTTACCTGTGTGCCGGTATAATCGGCAGAGGTTGTGCGCCCAAGGATCTCAAACTGTAACGATTTTCTTTTATAGGGCGTTAAAAAATAATATACATCCAGCTTTGGCGAATCGGGGGTTACATCCTCAAACCTGTTTTTTACAAACTTATACGGGCCAAGGTTTACAAAGCGGTTTAAAGAGTTGTTGTGGGCGGTACGGTTGTATACATCATTTGGATGCAGTTGAACGGTATTTGCGAAAGCAAAGCTACTGATGGTTTTTCGGCGTTCAACCATATTGTACCAACGGTAGGGTTTAGCCTTATCCATCATCAGCGATGTATCTGTTAAAGAATAGCTTGGGTAAACATAAATACTACGGATGGTATAAATTTCCTGGGCCCGCTCGGCAATGTCATTTTTAACCCTAACAAAAATATCTACCTGGTGACCAGCCACGGTACTATCAACCTTCATGATCAGATCTTCGGGGGCAAAAAAGAAAAAGCCCTCTTCTTTTAACCGGGCATCTATGCGGATGCGCTCATTTTTAATCACATCCAAATTGTAGTTATCTCCCGTTTTTAAAAGAGTTTTTGCAGCAGCGCCGGCTACAGCCGTATCTATGCTTTCACTACCCTTAGGAAAAGTCACCTTCCTGATCCGGTAACCGGGGCCAGCCTGAACTGTATAAACCGCTTTGGCAGTTTTGCTTTTATTTACTGTATCGCCGGTAACCTGTGCCTGAAAGTAGCTTAAATTTTGCAGCCTGTTTTGTAATATGTTGGCGTTTTTATCCAAATCTACAGAGCTTGCTAAAACAGGTGGCTCGCCAAATTTGGTATTAAGCCAGTGGGCCAGGCCTTTTGTTTTTTTTGTTTTGGTGATATTGTAGATATACAACTTAAACCTTAAACCCAAAACAGATCCATTTGGATAAGGTCTCAGCAAGGTTGTAAGATCGTTTGTAAGCATGCTTGCTTCGCCTTTTTTAAGTGAATCTTTATCGGCAATTTTTACTTCGCCACCTGTATATAATTTCTGACCGGGTGCAAGGTATTTGGTATTGCTGCAGGCGTTGAGCAATAGAGTCAATATCAATAAATATCCTAAGTTTTTAATCATGGGCTTAGTGTGTAATAGTACTATCGGCTTTGGCTTTTTCTGCGGCAGCTTTATCTGCTGTTTCTTTTGCCTTATCCTTTTCCTTCTGCTCTTGTTTGTACTTGCGGCGCATAGCTTTTTCCTCTTCCGTACGTTTGCGGAAAATTTCCCTGAAACGGTTATAATCAACAGTAAGCGTAAATGCTAAGCCGGTTTCAACAACCTGGCCCTGTATTACTATAAATTCGTCTTTACGGTAAGCGCGTAAAGCATATCGCCCATCTTTACTCAGTTTATAGCCAACAGATACGTCGCCGGCAATGTTGGTTGCCTTTTGCCCTTGTTGGTTGCCCTCCAGGTTAAAGTTATTACCAACACTAACCGTTAGCCGGTCGCTAAGGAAACGCTTGGAGAGGCCAACATTCAAATCAGTTCGGTTAGTGGCTGTGCCAGACGAATAATCTTCTCCGGATGTTACCCCGAAGTTAAGATCAACTCCTTCGATGAGGTTACCTGCCAGCTTGTTTAACTGATCTGTAAGTAAACCACTCACGCTACTACGGATAGCACCTTCCACACCGCCGCTGCCGCCCTGGCTTTGCAATGGGTTATCGCCAATAAAATGGCCCAGTATTAAAACCCCAAGCACCTGCTTATTTAGTTCGTTAGGGTCTTGCCTAATCTGGCTAAGTCTTGTGTTTACTGTATTTATTACATCTGATGATACGGTATAACTACTATCGGGTAAAACAATATCAAAACTGATATCTGGTGTTAGTAATTGGTTTTTAAGGTTAAGGTTTACGTTAAAGGGCAGCTTTTGCTTATACATGGTAGAATTATCCGAACCCGATAATTGGTTTTCAACTAAATCTATAGGGGGCACATTGGCTACATAAACTGCCGTCAGATCTATATTGGCACTGGTTGGGTCGCCCGTCCAAACAATGGTACTGCCTTTTTTAAATTTAAAAGTACGCTTTACCGTAGCGTAAGCCAGGTTGTACGAGCCCGAGTTAACCACATAGGTGCCGGTTAAATTTGTTTTACCGCTGGGGTCTATACCGCCGTTTAGGTTTGCTTCGCCTTTCAGATGCACAACGTCGCCGTTACGTTCATCAACCACAATGGTAAAGGCGGCATCTTTGTTTACCACAATATTGGCAGATAGATCGAGCCCTTTTACGTTTGATTTTTTGAGCGAGTCGAGCTGCCTGGCCAATAATATAGAATCGAGCTTTGGCGCATTTTGGTCAATAAATTCTACCACGCCTTTGCGGTCTTCAACACCCGGGTCGTTTGTTGGTAGTACAAAGGTCATATCTGTTTTATCGTTTACGGTAAGGCTGGCATCAACCATCGGCTTATCCATGTTACCACGCACTTTTATGCGGGTATCTATATAAAGCTTACCATAAAACAGTTTATTGTCATCCTGTGTAGAGTTTACCGCTCTGAAGTTAGAAGCGTTTATATCCATCCCAAATGCAAAATCGGTATAGGTTTTGGTATAAATGCTGCCGCTGATAACCGCTTTATTATCGGTAGAGTCAACCAGTGTAAAATCATTAAAGCGGATGCCCTCCTCATTAAAGGTGATACTCTCCTTAGGCATCCTGAAGTAGGAGTTAAGCATGGCTACATTAAAACCAACCTTGTTAAAATTAACATCGCCCCTGATAGACGGTGCCGTGGTAGTGCCCGATATTTTAAGCATCCCCGTAATATTACCCGTTGAATTGCGGATGCTGCCAAAGCCAAAGCTTTCGATGCTCTTCATGTTAAGGCTTACAATGTTCAGGTTCATATCAAACCGGCTTTCGGGTGTTGTATAATAAGTGCCGTTTAAATCAACCTGGTTGCCCTTGCCTGTGATGCTTACATTGGCTGCATAAGCATTGTCGGTTTGGTTATTCACTTTTACAGCTATGTTGCCAATGGTATCGCCTTTAAAGCTAAAATCATTTATGTTGATGGCTGCTTCAAATACCGGTGATGCCTGGAAGTTGCTTACCTCGGCCGTGCCGTTTAAAACACCACCTATCTGCAGGCTATCTTGTTTGGCCATTTTGGTGAGTGCTTCTATATGGAAGTTTTCAAACTTAACATCCAGGGGCGCATTAAATTCCTGCGTTTTGCTGTTGATGCTCAGCACCTGGTTGTTGTTGGTAATGGTAAAATCGTGCGCCAGAACACCTTTTGGTCCGTATTGTAAAGAGTTATCGGCATTAACCGCCCATGGCATATAATCCAGCAACAGTCCATCTTTGTTAAAGCTAAACTGATATTCGTTTGGCAAAATACCGAGGATGCCCGCTATGCGGAAACGCTCTTTTTTAGCAGCATCGCGCACTTGCACGCTTATACCCAGCTTATTGTCTTGTGCACTGCCAGATATGCTGGTATACAACAGGTCAACCGATGAGCCCACTTTTACTTCATCAACAGAAAAATTGTAGTTGAGCGCGTTGTTACCTGTATTTATTTTAAGGCTTGCCCGGTTAACGGTATTGGTACCATACACAACTTTTGGTATAGATCCGTTTACTATCAGTTCGCCGCTCTCGCTGTTAAAACTGCCTTTTAATAGTACAGGATCAAGCTGTTTGAGGTCGGGAGCAAACTGGGTAAGCAACGGGGTTTTAACCAGCTTTGCATCAAACACAAATTGCTGTGGTGTGTATTTGGGCTTTTCGGCCGGTTTAACTTTAGTGATTTTAATAGTTTTTCCCTGGGCATCTTTGGTTTTAACGACTACCTGCTGGCCGCCTGCAATTGCGGTATTAAAGTATTTGTTAATTACATCCTGTACGGCATCGCCAATTTGGGTAAGCTTATATTTACCGGCAAGATGCGCGCTCATGATAGGTGTTTTTAGGTGCAGGGTACTGCTATCGGCATTAGCGGTAGATTTTAGGGTTATGGTATCCAGTTTTATACGCTGGGTTCCGTTTACAACCAGCAGGTCTGTTGCTTCAATATCGGCATTCAAATAATCCGGATCGGCGGTAGGCACATTGGCTACTACTTTTCCGTGGAAGCGCATTTCGGTTTTAACAAAATTGAGGTTCTTCAGGTTAATGCTATCTACATTTAAAGTGGCAACAACAGCCGGATACTTTTTACTCAAATTAGCTTTGGCATCCAGGCTAAAATTGATGTTGGGGTCTTTCATATGGGCAACAGCGGTATATGCGCCATCGTGCGAGCTGCCTTTTAAAGCCAGGTTTTGATAAGTGTATCCCTTTACGTAAGCTTTAGCCAGGTTGCCATCAAAATTAATATTTGCGGTTTTAGGGTCGAGGCCGTAACCATCTACGTTGGCGGTTAAGGTTATTTTGCCAACAGTTTGCGGTTGTTTGGTGAGCGCGCCAACATTTAACTCGTTAACTTTAATGTTGGCTTTATAGCTGGCTTTTTGTTTGTTGTTTCCGTTTTTTAAAGTGGCAATAACATCTGCCGCACCATAGCTGGAGCGTAGGCCCAGTTTAGTATTAAAATTGTACAGGCCGCCTTTAAAGTTGCCTTTGAGGTTCATGTTTTCGGGGATGCTTACATTGCCCGGGATGCTGCCCGCGGGTGCAAGTTTGGCAATATCTGTGCGGCTGGTGTTAAAATCATTAATGGTAACATCAAAGTAAGCCTTGTTTACATCTGGCAGGCCTTTCAATTTGGCAGAAGCTTTAATGTGTGTATTGCTTAAACCTGTAATTTCCAGGTTAGGGATATCAAGGTTATTTACCTGCCCTTTTACCTTACCATTTATTTTAAATATAGTACCGGGCGATGATTTAAAAGGCTCTATGCCGGCCATTGTTGGCATCAGCAATAGCACATCTTTTAAACCTAAACGGCTGCCGTCCAGATTGGCGTTGATACCCAGCGAGCCAATATTTTTGCTGATAGCCGCGATAGACGGATACCTTACCTGTACAGATTTCTGCAACGTAGTTTGTGGCGTTTCCAGCAACAGTTCATTCATGTAGGCATTAGTAGGCCCGTAAAAAAAGGCGGTGTGGAATTTGTTGATCTTCAAGCCGCTTTTTTCATTAAATGAAAAGCTGTTGATCTTCCCGGAAATGGTATCTGGATTATAAGAGATGTTTTCCGCATCGGCGTTTAGGCTGCGCAGGTGCATATGCCCAAAATCAACACCTTTGGCTATGGCCTTTTGGGCGTCGTTATCAAACTTAATATCATCATTGCTAAAACTGACTTTACCCAAAGTAACCGCCCAGCGCGATGATTGGGGCGAAGCCACCAATGTATCCAGTTTTTTGGCAACTTTTACTATGGCCTTGGTTACTGTTTGTGGCTTTGCCAGGCTTAGGGCCGCTTTGGTATCATTCAGTTGGATAGTTTTAATGCCTACCTTTTGATGTTTAAGGTCTATCTTGTCCATATCAACCAAAAACTTGTTCATATCCACGTTGGCGGTCATTTCGCTGCCGCGGTAGTCTACTTTTATTTGGGATAGATCTATCTGGCCGAGGGTCAGATCTAAATTAATGGGCTGCACCGTGGCGGTATCAGCTTTAGTTGCCTGCGCTATTGACGAGCCTGTAGGTGTTTGGATGATTTTTGCATTAACTCCCGATAAGTTGATCTTGGGGATAGTAAATTTCATCTTATCCAGGTCGAAATCTTTTATCCGGGTATCAAAGTGGCCAAGTATAAATTTTACATCGTTGCCGGTTGTCAGGTCTTTGTATTTAACGTTTATCTTATCGAGGATGACCTTATCTACAGAAAATTTCATGGTAGATGTAGTATCGGTAGGCTTAACCTCTTTCTTTTGTTCGCCGGCAAAAGCTTTGATGATATAGTCGAAGTTGAAAACGCTATCCGCACCCCGGCTGATGTTGGCGGTAATGCCCTGTAGGTTAATTTCATTGATCTCTACCTGGTTGTGCAGTAGCTTCAGCATGCTAATGTCAACCTTTAATTTTTCGCCGGCTATCAGGGTGTCTTTTTTCTGATCTTCAAAATAAACATCTTCTAAAACCAACAGCTTGGGTAAGCCTAAACTAATATGCCCTATTTTAACTTTGGTGTGAATTTTTCCCTGTAAAAAAGTTACAGCTTTGTCTTTCGCAAAGTTTTGAACAGCAGGTAGCTGTATTAAAACTACCACAAGGATAACCAGTAAAACTACACTTACCAGTATCCAAAGTATTGTTTTGAGGGTTATTCGTAATATTTTTTTCAATTGTATTAATTTTTCAAAGGTAAAGATCGATGTGCTTAATATAGGCAAATAGTATGTTAAAGCATAACCTGCCCCTATAAACGGTGAAGCCCTCATTAGCTCCTTTAAAACAAAATTAATGCTAATAATCTCCCCGGTAGGGCAGCGTTTTTTAATAAATTTGTTTTACCCTCTCCTTTGGAGCGCGCAGGGCGAGGCTTTTTTAACTTTTCAACACACAACCCCATAAACTTGTTTTTTAATAACTTTGTATTTCTAAAGATTTTGCTGAAACGGATTTACTATGCCAGATTTTTCTCACTTACACGTACATACCCAGTTCTCGTTACTTGATGGTGCTGCCGACATCTCTAAACTATACAAAAAGGCTGCAGCTGATGGGATGAAAGCCCTGGCCATTACCGATCATGGTAACATGTTTGGTGTGTTTAAGTTTGTGGCCGAGGCAGGTAAACATAACGTAAAACCCATAGTTGGCTGCGAGTTTTATGTGGTTGAAGACAGGCACAAAAAACAGTTTACTAAAGAGAAAAAAGATATCCGCAGGCACCAGTTAATGCTGGCCAAAAATCCCGAGGGGTATAAAAATCTGGTTAAGCTATGCTCTTACGGCTATATGGAAGGCCTGTACAGTAAATGGCCCCGTATTGATAAAGAACTGATATTAAAACACCACAAAGGTATTATTGCAACAACCTGTTGCATAGGTGCATCGGTACCCCAGGCTATATTACGTGATACCCCGGAGGCGGCCGAAGCCGAATTTAAATGGTGGCTGGATTTGTTTGGTGAGGATTTTTACATCGAACTGCAACGCCATGATATACCCGACCAGAATACGGTAAACAAGGTATTATTACAATACGCAAAAAAGTACAACGTAAAAATTATCTGCTCTAACGATTCGCATTATGTAGATCAGCAGGACTCTAACGCGCATGATATTTTGCTTTGCGTAAACACGGGCGATATGCAAAGTACGCCTATAGCAACCGACGAAGAAGGCGGCCGTGGCTATCGTTTCGGTTTTCCTAACGATCAGTTTTACTTTAAAACCCAGGCCGAAATGGGTACCCTGTTTAGCGACCTGCCCGAATCATTAGATAACACCAACGAGATTGTGGATAAGGTAGAGGTGCTGAAGCTAAAACGGGATATATTGCTGCCCAACTACGTTATTCCACCAGAATTTAAGATCCACACCACCGGTGATGCCGACACGCTAAACCAGTGGGAATACCTGAAGCACTTAACCTTTATGGGTGCCAAGGAAAGATATATTGATATTTCGCCCGAGACCGAGGAGCGCATCAACTTTGAGCTTTTCACCATTAAAACAATGGGTTTTGCAGGATACTTTTTAATTGTGGCCGACTTTATTAGGGCAGGCCGGGATATGGGAGTATTTATTGGTCCAGGCCGTGGTTCGGCTGCCGGATCGGTAGTGGCCTATTGTACAGGGATCACCAATATCGATCCGATGAAGTACAACCTCCTGTTTGAGCGTTTTCTTAACCCCGATCGTAAATCGATGCCCGATATTGATACGGATTTTGATGATGCCGGCAGGCAAAGGGTTATTGATTATGTGGTAGATAAGTACGGTAAAAACCAGGTAGCCCAAATTATTACCTATGGTTCTATGGCTGCCCGTACCAGTATACAGGATGTGGGCCGCGTATTGGATATGCCGCTATCTGAAATGAACTTAATTAAAAAGCTGGTGCCCGATACTCTGGGCATTACCTTAAGAGAGGCCATTGAACAGGTACCCGAGCTAAAAGAAATATTAAACGGTAACGATCTGCGTAGCCAGGTATTGCGCGAGGCCTCTAAACTGGAGGGGTCTGTACGTAATACGGGTGTGCATGCGGCGGGGCTTATTATAGCTCCATACGATTTAACGGATATTGTTCCCGTTGCCGTAGCCAAAGACTCTGATCTGTTGGTTACCCAGTATGATGGGCGTGTAATTGAAGATGCAGGCGTAATTAAGATGGACTTTTTGGGTTTAAAAACCCTTACCATTATTAAGGATGCCCTGCGAATGATTAAGCAAAATCATGGTGTGCATATCGATATAGATTACATTCCGCTTGATGATTTAAAAACATACGAACTTTATCAGCGCGGTGATACCAATGGTACTTTCCAGTTTGAAAGTGATGGTATGCAAATGTACTTGCGCGAGCTTAAGCCCGATAAGTTTGAGGATTTAATTGCCATGAACGCCCTGTACCGACCAGGCCCGATAGAGTACATCCCAAACTTTATTAGCCGTAAGCATGGTCGTGAGCCTATAGTATTCGATCTGGAGGATATGGAAGAGTACCTGGGCGAAACTTATGGTATTACGGTGTACCAGGAGCAGGTGATGCTTCTGTCGCAAAAACTGGCCGGCTTTAGTAAAGGCGATGCCGACGTTTTGCGTAAGGCGATGGGTAAAAAACAGATAGAGGTACTCAATAAAATGGAGTCTCAGTTTATGGATGGGGCAGTAGCCAAAGGGCACCCCAAAGATAAACTCACCAAAATTTGGACCGACTGGAAAGCATTTGCCCAGTACGCGTTCAATAAATCGCACTCTACCTGTTATGCCTTTGTGGCTTATCAAACAGCTTATTTAAAAGCCCATTACCCATCAGAGTACATGGCGGCGGTTTTAAATAACCAAAACAACATGGAAAAGATCACCTTTTTTATGGAAGAATGCCGCAGAATGGGCGTAGAAGTGTTAGGTCCGGATATTAACGAATCGGATATGGCTTTTGCGGTGAACAGAAAAGGCCAGGTCCGTTTCGGGTTAACCGGTGTGAAGGGGGTAGGTGATAAAGCAGTTGAAAGTATTATTGAAGAGCGGAGCACAGCCGGAGCATACACATCATTGTATGATTTTGCACGCCGGTCTAACACCCGCAGTGTAAACCGTAAATCGTACGAGAATTTAGTTTATGGTGGTGCTTTTGATGAGTTTGGCTACAAACGCTCCCGGTTTTTTGCTAAAACGGATGTGGGTATATTAACCGGTGTAGAGCGCCTCATAAAATATGCCAATGATTATCAGAATGTGCAAAGCAGTTCACAATCATCGCTATTTGGTAGTTCGGTAGCATCGTATGTTCCAGAACCCGCTATGCCCGAGGCAGAAGAGTGGCCGCTGATAGAAAAACTGAAATACGAAAAAACGGTGATCGGTATTTACCTTACCGGGCACCCGCTCGATAATTATAAGGTAGAGCTGGATCGTTTCTGCAATAGCACTATCAGCGATCTGAAGCTGATGCAAAAAGCCCGTTCTGGCGAGGGTGGTGAAGAGATCATGGGCGCGTTTAACGATCTGCGTAAACGCGGCGAGATCCGCATAGGTGGCCTGGTAGGTAATGTGCAGCATAAAATTACCAAAACCGGTAAGCCATTTGGTACTTTTGTGTTAGAAGATTACAACGAATCGTACGAGTTTGCACTGTTTGGCGACGACTATGTAAAATTTCGTAACCTGATGATGGATGGCTACTTTTTGCACATTAAAGGTAACATCGAAGAAAAATTTCGGCAGAAGGACAACTGGGATCTGCGTATTCAGGTGATGGACTTGTTATCAGAAATGCGCGACAAGCTTACCAAATCATTAACCGTTTGTGTTGATATCAGTATGCTCAACAGCAAGCTGCTGGATGATATACAACACATCATCGACGAAAATAACCAGAAATACCCGGTAAAAAACTGTAAGCTTCGTTTCAAGATCAATAACCGCGAAGAAGCCATGCAGGTAGAGCTATCCTCCAAAAACTTTAAAGTGAACCCGAGCGACGATTTAATAGAGAGCATTTTTAATATTACAAATTTGCAGCCGGTGTTGGGGTAGGGAAACAAATAGTAATCGCGTCATTGCTTTGCGCCTTATAATGATATGGTTGTAAATTATTGATTACTAGTATGTTTTTTATCTCGCAACACCCTCTCCACCGTCATTGCGAGGAACGAAGCAATCCCCGACCTACAGAGTCGTTGTGCAAACCCGCCCTGTATTTTGGGGATTGCTTCGTCGTACCTCCTCGCAAGGACGGCCTTTTTTAAGATGTCATTACTGTTTCTTCTGGGTTACCCCCGGTTGTCACTCGCAATGATGATCTTTTTTTAAGATGTCATTACTATTTTTTTCCAGCCGAGCGGGTGTTCACTCAATGACGGTAGAATAGGTTCTTTTATTATTTGCTGTTAAAAACTCATAGTCACCCCAACGTTAAGTGGATAACTTATATTAATATAATTGTCACATTGTCAGGTGTGGTTTGTGGCAAGCTATTTGAATAGTATATATTTGTAATACAAAATTTAAAAATAGAAATCATGGCTTTAGAAATAACTGATGCAAACTTTGATGAACTTGTCTTAAAATCAGACAAACCCGTACTTCTTGACTTTTGGGCAGAATGGTGTGGTCCATGTAGAATGGTTGGTCCGGTAGTTGAAGATATTGCAAAAGAATACGAAGGCAAAGCTGTTGTAGGCAAAGTTAACGTCGACAACAACCCAGGTATATCAATGAAATTCGGTATCCGTAATATCCCCGCTTTATTATTCTTTAAAAATGGCGAAATTGTGGATAAACAAATTGGTGCAGTTCCAAAATCGGTATTAACTGATAAATTGGCTAAACAATTAGCTTAATTAGCAAAGGCATAAATTAGGTTTATCAATAACTTAATCCACCATATTTTACTTTAAAAAGCGTTGCAATTTTGCAACGCTTTTTTTATGCCCTATATTAGCCTTATGCCTCAATTAAACAACGATCAGCAAATACGGCAACTGGCCAACCTGGAGCTGCTTGCCCGGCAGGTGGTTGAAGGTTTTATAACCGGCCTGCACCAAAGCCCCTTCCATGGCTTTTCTGTGGAGTTTGCCGAGCATCGTTTATATAACAATGGCGAATCGGTAAAAAATATCGACTGGAAGTTACTGGCTCGCACCGATAAATTGTTTGTAAAGCAATTTGAGGAAGAAACCAATCTGCGCTGTTACCTGTTATTGGATACCTCCTCATCCATGAATTTTCCAGAAAAGGGGGTGAACAAACTGCAGTTTTCAATTTATGCCATTGCGGCATTAATGCACCTGTTTAAAAAGCAGCGGGATGCATTTGGGTTGTGCCTGTTCTCGGATAAGGTTGATTGGCTCAGTTCTGCAAAATCTACCTCAACACATTTATTCCATTTGTATGCCGAACTGGAAAAGGCTTATAATAACCCCAAAACTAACACGGTTACCAATATTACACAAGTACTGCACCATGTAGCTAACGAGATTCACCAGCGATCTATGGTGATCATCTTTAGTGATATGCTGGAAAATAGCGTTAATCCGAACAAGTTACAGGCCCTGTTTGCAGCAGTTCAGCATTTAAAGTTCAGCAAGCACGAAGTGATCGTTTTTAATGTGAGCGATAAGAAAAGAGAACTCGAATTTGATTTTGATAATCGCCCACATCATTTTGTTGATATGGAAAGTGGTGCCGAAATAAAAGTACACCCCGGTAAAGTAAGGGATGCCTATAAAGCATCGTTAGCAGAGTATCGTCATCAACTGCAACTTAAATGTGCCCAGTACCACATAGATCTGGTGGATGTTGATATTAACGAAGGATATCATACCATGTTAAAAACCTACCTGGCCAAGCGCAATAAAATGGTGTAAAAGCATGGCAGGCTAAGGCTGAAGCGCGGTATTGAAAATTAAAATTACCGAAGTGCCGTTACCCTTTACCGATTTTATTTCAACTTTTATATTATGAAACGACGTTATACTTTTAACAATGGCTAAGCCCAGGCCATAACTTTCTTTTTCATCGGTGTCAAATTTCTCGAAGCGGTTAAATGCGCTTTCAATTTGCTTTTTATCCATACCCGCGCCGGTATCGGCAATAGTAATAATATAGTTACCTTCTTTTTGCTCGTCGGCAATGGTAATGCTGCCGCCCTGGTTATTGTATTTGATGGCATTGTTAATAACATTAAAGAGCAGTGTATGCATCAGGGGCCTGTTGCCACGTATGGTATAAATATATTTAAGGTTATTAGTAAACAGCAATCGCTTTTCTTCAATACGGTCTTCCAGTTCTTCCTGTATTTCCATAACCACGGCGGCAATCATTACCATGTCTGTTTTATCGTACTGGTTGTTTTCAACCTTCGATATCAGCAATAAACTGTTAATAATAGATTTGAGCCTGTTCAGTGTTTTTAGCGAGGCATGCATTTTATTTTCGCTGCCTTCGCTTAACTCCTCATGTAATAAAATATTTTCCAACCGCGAACTAATGATGGATATAGGCGTAAGCAACTCATGCGATACATTGGCTATAAATTGCTTTTCGAGTATAAACAGGTCCGATATTTTTTTCATCAGAGAACTGATACTATCATCCAGAAGTTCAAAATCCTGGGTGGTGGTTTTTATCTTTTCGTAGTCAAAGTTCATCGGGTCGTTCACTTTAATGAGTTTACGGTCGATGATCTGATAAAAGGGAGCCAACAAAAACTTGGTAAATACAAGGTCGCTGATGAGGGTAAGCGACAGCGCGATCACTAAAACCACAATGGTAAATTTTTTGATGATGGATTTTAGCTCTTCAACAGATTCAAGCGTTACACCGATGCGCAACAAATAGGTATGCCCGTTATAGTTTAAACGGTGTGTTAATATGCGGTAAGTTTGCGTGTACTTATCAAAAGAACGGGTTTCGGTTGTAAACTTTACTTCCTTAGTAATTTGGGGATCATATTTTGTGCGGGTAATAGTTATAAACTCTTCCTTTAAAATATTATAGTCTGTGTAAGCTTTCTGATCGCCTAAAATACTACTTATCTCGTCTGAAGAAATGTTTTTTAACGTTTGCTCCTTGTCGTTTTCCAGCCGGAGCTCAATATGGTTGTAGGAAATTTTTTCGATGGATAACAGGATAAGCAGGCCCGTAAAAAGGATAATAGCCACTTTAGTTAACGTGTTATAAAGGGCCAGCTTTACCTGTAATTTCATTTATTTGTTTGCTTAAATATTAATGCGGTAACCAATACTCCTTACGGTTTCAAACCAATCAATAGGGATAAATTGGGATAGTTTTTTACGTAGGTTTTTTACGTGCACATCTACAAAGTTGGAGTCGCTGTTGATTTCCAGTACATCGCCCCAAACGTGTTCGGTTAGGTTGGTGCGCGATATTACCCTGTTTTTATTAAGTACCAGGTAGTTAAAAATCTCAAATTCTTTTTTGGTAAGGTTAATGCGCTCGTCATTAAACATTACCGTGCGGTTTTGGATGTTTACCTTAAGGCCTTTAATGTTGATGTCGTTACTCTCCAGCCGGTGTTTGCGGCGGGTAATTGCGTGCATACGGGCAAGTAGCTCGCTTAACGAGAATGGTTTGGCCAGGTAATCGTCGGCACCTTGTTCCAGGCCAGAAACCCGATCGTCAACAGCGCCACGGGCAGTGAGAATGATAACAGCATCATCGCGCTTATCAAGCCCCTTTAACATTTTTAAGAGGTCGAAGCCATCACCATCGGGTAAACCAAGATCAAGCAGAATAAAATCGTAGTTGTTTACAAAGATTTTCTCTTCTGCCGATTTTTTTGTGCGTGCATGCTCAACCGTAAACCCTTCGTGACTTAAAAATTCGTCAACCTCCAGGGCCAAGCCTCTTTCGTCTTCAACAATCAATACATTCATAAGGCTGCAATTTACGAGATTTAAGCATCAAGATAAAAGATTTTTGGAGCAAGGATTTTTGGACAAGGGATTTTGAATGCATAGCAACTATAAGGCGATTGTTAAGTAAACGTTTTACCTGGCTAATAAATTAATCCTTTGTCTTTGTTCCAAAAATCTATGCTCCTTGCTCCATTTGTCCTTACTCCCAAATCCTTGCTTCTTTTCTCAAAATAGCTAAATCAATTTCTATTAAACGCTGTTACCAAATAAACGCTACTATTGTATATGAGACTTTCCATCGAACGTAAACCAATAAGAGTTAATCCCGATCCGAAACGTGTTATTGCCAGGTTTTTTTTTAATGGGAACGATCGTGCTAAAGAGGTGATTGAACGCGTTATGAAAATCAGCGAAGAAATTGCCTTTGGTATTGTTTCGCCGCTGTTACAGGAATACTCAAAACGGCATCGTAATATAACCCGGGTTTTAAACCGCCATTGCAGTAAGTTAAAGCCATTGTTTTTAGAGCTGAATATTGATTATGATACGCTTTCGGTTACCCGTAAACTGTTGATAGGCTCGTATTTTACACACGAATATTCCATAGAATCGGCTGCGTTTTTTAATCCATCTATAGTAGAAGACCCCGACCAAACCGAACTGGAAGATGGGCAGCGGCGGGTAATTATCAGTTTTAGAGCGGTAGGCGAGGGGCATATTTCGTCCATTACATTTCGCCGTGGGTTAATTGATAAGGATAATAATATTACCATTTTACCAGCCGGTAATTATATAGATGAGGCCGAAATTGTACGTAATGCGGTATATAATAAAAAGCTTTTTTTTGATAAAGCAGCCATCACCCAAATAAACATTGATGTTTTACATGAGCTGGAATCTAAGTTAGATCATCATTTTGAATATGCAAACCTGCGTCGCATTATTATCGATTCGCAAAAATTGCAGGAAAGCGACATGAAAAAACTGGAGTACGATAAAGTGCTTTGGCTGGCCGACTCTTATTACGAAATAGTTTTTTCGCTGGATACCGATATTTCCGACAGGGTAATTTTCCCTATCTCAGAATACGAGCGTAAGGGTATTGAGGACGCCCGCTTTGTACATTTCAGAAATGATGATAATACATCGGTTTATTACGCAACTTATACGGCTTATGATGGCTCGCTTATTATGCCTAAGCTACTGCAAACTACCGACTTTTATAACTTTAAAATAATGCCTTTATATGGTGCCGGTGCCCAAAATAAAAACCTGGCGCTGTTTCCACGCAAGGTAAACGGCAAGTTTGTAATGATCTCGCGGATTGATGGCTGTAATAACTATATCATGTATGCCGATAAGATCAATATATGGGAGAAGCCCATTTTACTGCAGCATCCCGAATTTACCTGGGAGTTTGTGCAGATAGGCAACTGTGGCTCGCCAATTGAAACTAAAGATGGCTGGCTGATGATAACCCACGGTGTTGGCCCTATGCGCCGCTATGTATTGGGGGCAAGTTTGCTAAAGCTAGATGATCCTGCTGTAGAGATCGGTCGTTTACGCGAGCCTTTACTTATCCCCAATAGCGATGAGCGCGAAGGCTATGTTCCTAATGTATTGTATTCTTGCGGCGCAATAGTACACAACGAAAAACTGATCATTCCTTACGGCGTATCAGATTCGTCGACCGCGTTTGCGGAGGTTGGTTTGCAGCAATTGCTGGATAAGCTTAAGAAGGATCATAGCGAATAAACTCTTTTTGTATTAGCTTAAATAGTGCTAATTTGGTTATTTATTATAAAGGGATATTAAGTGATTGTTATTAAGCAGGTTAGTGGGCAGTTGGCCAACAGGCTTCATTTCTTCTCGTATTTTATTGCAAATGGCAAGGCATATAACTATTCGCTGCTGATAACCTGTTTTCCCGAATTTCATGATCTGTTTGCGCCTGTAGGCGATGATAAGCTTAACGTAACCATTGCCCGGAGGGGTATAAGGCAAAGCGCAATAAGTAAAATTTTAAATAAGTTGCATGTGGTAACCTTAAAATTAAAGATCAAGCTTCCAGGCATTATTTTTCACTCCATCCCCGGGTACGATTTGCAATTGGCCCAGTACGATATGAATTTGCCCGAGTTTGTGAAACTGGCGCAACAGCAAGTGCTTATACCCCAGGGATGGGTTTACCGCGATTATGCCAACTTAAAAAAATACCTGCCACAAGTTAGAAATCTGTTTTCGCCTAAGAACGAATTTAAGAGCGCAGTAAAGATATGCGTAGAATTAGCCCGAAGTACGGGCGATATCATTATTGGTGTACACATCAGGCGCGGCGATTATATTGATTTTAACGGAGGTAAATGGTATTATGATAATAGCGTGTACAAAAATAAAATGCGCCAGGTTGAACAGCTTTTTGAAGGCAGGCAATGTGTTTTTATCATTTGCTCGCAAGAGCCACTGAATAAAGACGAGTTTGTGGATTTTAGCACCTTGATAGAAGAGCGCCCGGCCATTGTCGATCTTTACTTATTGGCTCAATGCGATTATATGTTTGGTCCGCCAAGCACTTTTACCGGTTGGGCGTCATTGTATAATACCGTGCCGGCATATTATATGCAATCGGCCGACGAAAAGGTTACGATTGACTCTTTTAAAGAGTTTTTTGATTAAATAATGAAGGTAATGCCACTTCGACCAGTTGGCGGCCAGTATGGTTTCAACCTTAAAAATTTTAAGTTTTACCTCTTCAGCTTTCCACTCAAAATCCGCTCATACAATCCCAAATAATCTGCCACCATTTTATCGCTTGAAAATTGAGTACTTGCCCATTCATGGCAATCAATGCGGGCTATCTGGTTTAGCCAGCTTACGGCATCTGCTGCTTCATCAACATTATCAACTAAAAAGCCTGTTTGGGCATCTTTGATCAGTTCTGGCATCGAACCTTTGTTAAAGGCAATAACGGGGGTGCCGCAAAGCATTGCTTCGGCCACGCTCATACCAAAGGGTTCGTTAAAGCTAATCGGGTGCAATAGGGCAGTTGCCTTCCCCAGCAACTCCTTTCTTTTATCAGGCCCGGCATTGCCAATGTATTGCACCTGGTCTGATAAAAAAGGTTCAACCTTTTCCCGGTAGTAATTTTCATCCTGTATAATACCTGCTATCAATAGCTTTCGTTTGCTTTTTCTGGCTATTTCAATGGCTTCGGCAGTTCCTTTATGGGGGTGAATACGGCCGAAATAGAGCAGGTAGTCTTCCGGCTCTTCATAAAACTGAAAGTCGCGGGTATCTAAGCCGTTGTAAACCGTAGCTAAATAATTAAGCTCGGGGCTTCGGTCCGAATTACTGATGGATACATAATGCCCGATATCATTATATTTTTTATAAACCGGAATTATCCTCGGAGATGAAAAACCATGTATGGTGGTAATAACAGGTGTTTTGATCAACCCCGAATACGTGAGTGGTAAAAAATCAAAGTTATTATGGATAATATCAAATTCGGCAGCCTTTTCCATCAGGTTGCTGATATGGAGGCACTCCAAAACCTTGGCATCCTGGCTGCGGTCTTCTTCGTAACCGGTAGCGCAAACGGCATCCAATTTACCACCGGTAAGCGAGTCGCCGGTAGCAAAAAGCGTAACTTCTATTCCAAGTTTTACCAGGCCCTCTGCTATATTTGATGCAACTTGTTCCCACGGACCGTAGTGCCTGGGCGGTGTGCGCCAGGCTACAGGGGCT
Organism: Mucilaginibacter cryoferens; assembly: GCF_014205845.1. GTDB lineage: Bacteria > Bacteroidota > Bacteroidia > Sphingobacteriales > Sphingobacteriaceae > Mucilaginibacter. The sequence goes on along the minus strand of NZ_JACHCR010000001.1, from coordinate 679,636 downwards.
AAAACGGCTACTTTCATTTAGCAGATCTCCAGTTTTTGTCCGTATTTGTTGTATTCGTACTCCAACTCAAAGGCTTTTAGTACAGTGAGGTGCGATATAAGGTACGCCAGGGTACTTTCGGCCCCCTGATTACGGTTTATGCCATTTGGCAGTAAGCCATCGCAACAGCCCTTGGTTTCGTGGTCATACAAAGGCGCGCGTAGCGTGTTTTCGCCCAGGAACCATTTATAACTCAAAAACATTTTCTCTATATATTGCGGTATCCTGAATATCTGGTACGCCTGAAAATGCATCAGCACCATAGCCATGGTTTCAATAGCCTGTTGGTCGAAGGTAGGGAAGGTGCCGCCGCGATAATACCAGCCATCGTTACCAACAGGGCTTAAGTAGCCGTTTGATAAAGTAAGGTTATCTAAAAAAGCCATACTGGCCAAAGCTATTCTTTTGGCATCCTCGTTCCCGGTAATTTCGCAGGAGTGTAGCAGTGCCAACGGGAGTATAGCATTATCGTAGGTCATTTTTTCTTCAAACCATTGCCAGTCGTCAGATTGGTTTTTTTCAAAAGCGTTTATCAGCGGTTGGGTCAGGTCATTTAGAATCCCAATCATCCCCTCATCTGCAGGTATAGCCTGTAAATAAAGGCTGATACCGATAATGGTATTGCCTATTCCTCTTAAGTGTTTCAAGGCTGCAAAATGCGGTACCGATTTATGGAAAATCTCCAAAGCAAACTCCCTGTAAGAGTTGCTGGCAGCACAACCTATCAAATGCCCTAACGACCAGATGGTACGGCCAAAAGAATCTTCAGAACCAACTTCATCAAGATAACGCCTGTCGAAACTCAGGAAATTGCGAAAGTTACCATCATCCGTTTGCATATAATGAATATAGCTTAAATAGATGGGCAGCAACTCAAATGCCTCTTTGCTTCCGCTACGCTGATAGGCCATCAGTGCCATAATAAGCGCACGGGCGTTATCATCTAAACAATAGCCTTCTTTTAAATTGGGGATGCCATATTTGGCATGCTGTACTATGCCGGTATCATCAGTTAAACGCAATACGTGGGTAAGACTGAATTTGGGTAATATTTCGGGATCTACAATGCTGTTTTTTAGTATCTTGTCGCTAAAGTCGAAGCGAGACATCGCTTCCTGGGCAACTTTAATAAACTCGGCGCCTGTAACCGGCCAGCGCAGGTGCAGGCCGTATTGGTAGGCGTTGTCTTTTAGTTCCTGTAAAACGCGGTCCTGCTCAAGCAGTTCAACAATAACATCGGCCAGCGCATCTGCGTTTTTAAAGTCGAACAGGCGACCCCTTCCATCGGCCAAAAGCTCGGTAGCATGCCAGTATGGGGTTGATACTACGGCAGCGCCTGCACCTACAGCATAAGATAGCGTACCGCTGGTAATTTGCGCCTCGTTAAGATACGGAGTTACATAAATTTCACAGGCGGTAAGGTAATTTACCAGTTCTTCCTCAGTTACAAATTTATTGATGAACGCCAGATTTTTGGATACGCCCAACTGGGCTGCCAATGATTTCAGATGATCGCGGTATTCCTCACCAGAGTTTTTGATAACGCCGGGATGGGTGTTACCCAATATTACATACATTACATCGGGATGGTTCTCAACAATTTTTGGTAATGCCTTAACTACGGTTTCCAGGCCTTTGTTGCGGCTTAATAAACCAAATGTAAGCATCACCCTTTTGTTTTTAAAGGCCGAAAGGTTTTTAACCGGATTTTCTTCAGGGGCTTCCACATCTGGTACGCCATGCTCAATTATCTGAATCTTATCGGCAGGGATCTCGTAAATGGTAGTCAAAAATTCAACAGCCCGCTGGCTCATCACAATAATTTTAGACGATTGCTCGGCAATTTCGCGGATGATAATGCGCTGTACATAGCTGGGATCTTTAAGTATGGTATGCAGTATAGATATTAAAGGTTTTTCAAGCCTGTTTATCAGTGGCAAAATATAGATGCCGCTTTCGCCGCCATAAATGCCAAACTCATGCTCCATAATGCAAACATCTGCGTTGCTTGTATTGATGTAGTTGGCCGCACGGATATAATCTTTCTGATGATTTTGGCGAATAACATATTTTACCTCCTCTGGGTATTCATATTCCTGCACGTTTTCAGAATCATTAAGGGCAACAACAAAGCCGCCTTGTAATAATGATTTCCTTTCGGGGTAATTGGCACTTATAGCATGCATCAAATTGTGGTTAAATGTTGCCAGGCCGCACTCGCGCGGAGGGTAGGTGGATATATAGGCTATTTTCATGTTTAGATAGAAATGTTAAAACTATAGTATAAAATTAAACAGCTGCTTTTGGCTCATTGTTTAACGGATGACTATAAAAAAGTGCATTTGTGTGCTTAATTCTCAAAATAGAAGTTTAGGAAGCGCATTTTTCCGTAGTTATTTGATAAATGCATAAATCATACCAATTTAACTAGAACTAAAATTTATGAGATATTATTTAATATGGTAGCGTAAAAGTTACTAAAGAGAGTACAGGATAATTTATCCCTTTGCTTAATCTAAGGGGTTTTACCAAGTTCTTCCGTTGCAATACCTGCCAAATACCGTTGTTGTACTATGCGAAATATATTATGTATTGATAGTTACTCAATTGCTTCTTCCCTGGCAGATTGCTAAATGTCAATAATTAATACTTGATGATTTTTAAAGGGTTTTGCTTTAAGGATCAGAAGCAGATTCGTGCTACGATATTTGGGATAATCGTATCATTTCAAATATAACAAAAAAGCCGGTAACTTTTGTGTTGATGCTATCGGTAGGTTAGTTAAATACTTAAGGCCTGTTTTGATATATCAGGTTGTGTAAAAATCAATAGCCTCAATGATTACTGCACAGGCCTTTTTAATTTCATCTGGGTTGATGATGAGGGGAGGGGCCAGTCGCATGGAATTGCTGCAATGCAAAAACCAGTCGGTTATTACGCCATTTGCTATACAGCGGTCTATTATCTTTTTGTTGAGGTCGAAGTTTTCCAGTTCAATCGCCAACATAAGGCCTTTGCCACGTACTTGTTTGATAGCTGGATGAACCAGCAGTTTGCGGAAAAGGGCTTCTTTTTCGGCTACGCCCGATGCCAGGTTATCATTAATTAATACCTCCAGCGCCGCCAAACCTGCCGCACAGCATACCGGGTGCCCACCAAACGTGGTGATGTGCCCAAGTATAGGGTTATCCTTTAATGCATCCATAATTTGGGTGGAGGCAATAAAGGCGCCTATCGGCATACCGCCGCCCAAAGCCTTGGCCAGTAGTAAAATATCGGGTACTATACCAAAGTGCTCAAAAGCAAATAGCTTGCCTGTGCGCCCAAAAGCAGCCTGTATTTCATCCAAAATCAGTAGCGTGCCGGTGTCATCACACCGCTTGCGCAGCGCCTGCATGTAGCTAACATGGGGTACACGGATACCGGCCTCGCCCTGTATGGTCTCTAAAATTACGCAGGCTGTTTCTTCGGTTATCAGTTGCAGGTCATCAGCCTCATTAAAGCGGATGAAAGTAACGCCCGGTAATAAAGGGCGATAAGCCTGCTTAAATTCTTCATTACCCATAACGCTTAAGGCCCCGTGGGTACTGCCATGGTACGAGTTATTGCAGGCTACAATTTGCTGCCTGCCCGTAAAGCGTTTGGCCAGTTTTAAAGCCCCCTCAACGGCTTCGGCACCCGAGTTGGTAAAATATACCGACTGTAAGTTATCTGGCAACAACGATGTTAGTTTCTCTGCAAACATCACCTGTGGGGTTTGCACAAACTCGCCATACACCATCAGGTGCATGTATTTATCAACCTGTTGTTTAATGGCCTCTTTTACGTAAGGATTACCGTGCCCGAGGCTGCTAACGCCAATACCCGAGATGAGGTCAATAAAAGCTCGTCCCGCTGCATCGTACATATAAATGCCCTCGGCGCGCTCAAATTCCAGTAACAAAGGGAAATTGGTGGTCTGCGCGTTATTGGCCAAAAAAAGCTGACGAAGGGTGGGCATAGAAGTAAGATATTTTTGTGTTAACGCTGCAAAGATAGTTTAATGTAAAGTAAATGGAGGTGTTTTTTAGAATGACTATCTTGGCGAAAAATTAAACAACAATGGAAATCAGAGCGGCTTCAGAACAAGATCACGATGCTATTTGGGAGATATTTTCAACCGTGATTAAAACGGGAGACACCTATGTTTTTGACCCTAATACACCTAAATCCGACCTGGGAAAAAATTGGTTGGCACCCTCTATGCAAACTTTTGTGCTGGTAGATGATGGAAAGATATTGGGAACCTACTTTCTTAAGCCTAACCAGATAGATTTGGGAAACCATATAGCAAATTGCGGCTATATGGTTCACCCGGATGCACAGGGTAAAGGTGTTGGGAAACTACTTTGCCAACACTCTATTGAAACAGCCATCAAATTAAAATATCTGGCTATACAATTTAATATCGTAGTTTCTACAAACGTAGCAGCGGTAAAACTTTGGCAAAAAAATGGCTTTTCAATAATAGGCACAACACCTAAGGGATTCAGGCATCAGCAACTGGGATTGGTAGATACCTATATCATGTACAGGGAACTGTAGTTTTTTAACGGTGAAAATTAAAACAACGGGATTCATCAACATTTCACCGATAAGCTAATAAACCGGTGAACCAATAAACTAATTCCCCGCTCTTTCGCCGCTTTCGCTGAGGCGTTTAATGAGTTCATCGTTAAATTCCTGTTCGCTTTTGTAAAGCATGCTTACTTTTTCGGGCTGCAGAATTTTGGCAAAGGCATCGCGATAGCGCTTGCGGATGGCTACCAGCTGGCTTTCGTAGTAAATCTCTCTATCTATCTGCTCGGTGCCATTAGAGGCTGCTTTGGAATTATTTAAGCGTTTTAAGATACGTACAGCAGTAAGTTCTTGTTGGTAATGGCGGTATAAGGGCCAAAACTTGGTCCCTTGCTCGTCGCTCAGATCAAGCTGGCGGCTAATGTAGTTATTACGGGCTGCCTCCAGTTTGGCACCCGTACCTTTTTTTAACCTTGCATTGGCAGGTGCAGTTCTTTGGCTGGGTACCAGTTGGGTTGGTGCCTGTGCAAAAGCGTTATAGCCTGCTGCTACAAAAAAAAGTACTGTAAAAATATGCCTTACCAAATTAACCATTAAAACTCCTTATTAATTAGCATCTATATAATCCGACAGATTTTCATCTGTGTTAGAACTGTTGCTTTTCTGGTTTGCATCCATCAGCGTGCGGGTATCGCTCGCGTCGCTATGCAACTCCAGATAGCTTTTTATTTCATCTACCGGTACGGTTGATACCTGCTCATGTAAAAATGAGTGGTTATGATCTGGTGCCGATCCTTTAAGCAAAACAGTAATGCTTATTAAAAGTGCAAAACAAGCTGCGGTAGCGTACCTGAAAGTGCCGGAGGCCAGCATCTTGCGTACAACGCTACGTTTATCAACCGCCTGCTTAAAGCTAATCACATTATCAGTTTCCTCAACTTCAGGCTCTGCAACTTCATTAACTGTTTTATTTAAGATGTTCTGGCTCAGTTGCTCAAAGTAATTGGCTGGTACAGTAAAGCTTTCGGCCTCACTGTTCATCAGCTCCTCCACGGCTATACGGCTTTGGATGTTGCCGCCCAACTCGTCAAAGTAATTTTCAGGTATCGCAAATCCTTCATCCTGGCTATCTAAATATTCTTCTATAGCCACCCTGCTTTGGATGTTATTATCCAGTTCCTCGAAATAATTTTCGGGAACGCTGAAGCTTTCAGCATCATTATTCACGTATTGCTCAATGGCAATTCTGCTTTGGATGTGGCTTGCCTGCCCGTCAAAAAAATTTTCGGGGGTAGTAAAACCGGTTTCTTCAGTACCTAAAGCTGCTTCAATATTGATGCGGCTTTGTATGTTGCTGTTTAATTGTTCAAAGTAATTTTCAGGAATAGTAAACCCTTCTGATGAGCCTTTCAGCTCTTCCAGCCTGATGCGTGATGTTATGTGCTGCGCTAATTCATCGAAATAGCCAGACGGCACTATAAACGGGTTGCTTGCGCCAACCTGTTTTAGTGACTTATAGTCATCCAGCCATTCCCTATTGTCCATATCGCTTTTCATACATAACTATAGATGAACAAAGTGCTAAAAGGTTTAATGCAAATCTGAATTAATTCTGAATTTAATCTTTCGACAGTAAATAGGCTTCTATCTTCTTGACTGCCAAGTGAAAAGATGCCTTTAGCGCGCCTACACTTGTACCTAATACTGCCGAAATTTCTTCGTACTTCATATCCTCATAATATTTCATATTGAATACAAGCTTCTGTTTTTCGGGCAGGGTAAGCAATGCTTCCTGTAGTTTTCGTTGGGCCGCGTCGCCATTAAAATAGGTCGAATCGGCCAGCGTATCTGCCAGCTCGTAAGCAACATCATCCAACGAAACATTATTTTTTTGTTTTTTCTTATTCAAAAAAGTAATGCATTCGTTGGATGCTATGCGGTACATCCAGGTATAAAGCTGCGCGTCATTTCTGAAGCCCAACAGGTTTTTCCAAACTTTTACAAAAACATCCTGAGTTAGGTCATCCGCATCGTCATGATCAATAACCATGCGCCTAACGTGCCAGTAAATTTTTTGCTGGTATTTTTTAAGCAACAGGTTAAACGCTTCATTTCGCGTTTTCTCGTCCTGGAACTTGCTTAAAATCTCTGAATCTTCTACCTGCACCAACATTTTATAATTTTTATAGTTAAATGCTAATTAAGCATTTTTGTTTTTTCTTTCAATAACCTTTTTAACGGCCAGTACAATATGTGCTGCATCTAAACCGTATTTGGTCATCAGTTGTTCTGGTGTGCCACTTTCGCCAAAACTATCGTTTACCGCCACAAATTCCTGCGGGGTTGGATTGTTAACAGCAAGCAGTTGTGCTATGCTATCGCCCAAACCACCTAAACGGTTATGCTCTTCGGCAGTAACCACACAACCTGTTTTAGCTACCGATTTTAATATCGCTTCGGCATCCAATGGTTTTATAGTGTGGATGTTAATGATCTCGGCATCAATACCTTCTTCTGCAAGTTTCTCGCCTGCCAAAATAGCTTCCCAAACCAGGTGACCGGTAGCAAATATACTAACATCTGCACCTTCGTTCACCATCCATGCTTTTCCAATCTCGAATTTTTGATCGGCATCTGTAAAAATTGGTACAACAGGCCTTCCAAAACGTAAATAAACCGGACCTTCATGCTCGGCAATGGCTATAGTAGCGGCTTTGGTTTGGTTATAGTCGCAAGGATTGATCACAGTCATCCCGGGCAGCATTTTCATCAACCCAATATCTTCTAAAATTTGGTGTGTAGCACCATCTTCGCCCAAAGTTAAGCCCGCGTGAGAAGCACAAACCTTCACGTTTTTGTTAGAGTAAGCTATAGACTGACGAATTTGATCATAAACCCTGCCGGTAGAGAAGTTGGCAAAAGTACCTGTAAAAGGTATTTTACCACCAATGGTCATACCTGCGGCAATACACATCATGTTTGCTTCGGCAATACCAACCTGTACAAAACGCTCAGGGAATTCTTTAATAAAATCATTCATTTTTAACGAACCAATAAGGTCGGCGCAAAGTGCAACCACCTGGTCGTTTTTTCTGCCGGCTTCCAGCAACCCGGCGCCAAAGCCCGAGCGGGTATCTTTTTTATCTGTATATGTGTACTTTTTCATAGCCTCACCCAACCCTCTCCAAAGGAGAGGGCTTTTTGATTTAATTGTGGATAATGTTTTGTTAATTAATGATATGCATTTACGCTCCCCTTCAGGGGGCCGGGGGGCTCAATAATCGCCCAAAGTTTCTTCTAACTGTGCTAAAGCCGATTTAAGCTGCTCATCGTTAGGAGCAGTACCGTGCCATTTGTGGGTACCGACCATAAAATCAACGCCGTAGCCCATTTCGGTATGCATTAATATCATGATAGGTTTGCCTTGGCCTGTGCGGCTTTTTGCAAGCTCTAGTGTTTTAACCACTTCGGCCATATCATTACCTTTCATCTCCAAAACGTCCCATCCAAAAGCTACCCACTTAGCATGCAGGTCGCCTAATGATAATACCAAATTGGTTGGCCCATCAATTTGCTGACCGTTAACATCAATGGTCGAGATCAGGTTATCTACTTTATTGTGTGGTGCAAACATAGCCGCTTCCCAAATCTGCCCTTCCTGCAATTCGCCATCACCATGTAAAGTATAAACCAGGCTTTTATCGCCATTCAATTTTTTAGCTAATGCCGCGCCAATAGCAACAGATAAGCCCTGGCCTAATGAGCCAGATGCAATACGCACTCCCGGTAAATGCTCATGGGTGGTAGGGTGGCCCTGTAAACGTGTACCAAGTTTACGGAAGGTAGCCAGTTCGGCCTTGTCAAAATAGCCCGCGTGCGCCAGGGTGCTGTAAAACACCGGCGAAATGTGGCCGTTTGATAAAAAGAAAAGGTCTTCGCCAATACCATCCATATTAAATTTAGGGTCGTGGTTCATCGCCTCGAAATAAAGGGCGGTAAAAAAATCTGTACAACCCAATGAACCACCAGGGTGGCCGGATTGACAAGCATGTACCATGCGTACAATGTCGCGCCTAATTTGCGACGCGGTTTTTTCTAAGTCTTGAATAGTTGATTTCATTATAAATTTAGGGAAACTGAACGGCTAAAGTAAAAATAATTGTTGTTCTTTTAACACTTATTTTACTAAGTCGAGCACTTGTTGTGATGCGTTTTTGGTATCTACTTTATTAATTAAATGGGTAATGGTACCATCGCCATTAATAATAAAAGTGGTACGGGCGGTGCCCATATATTTTTTGCCATACATGTTTTTCTCTACCCATACGCCATAGGCTTCTACAATAGCCTTTTCATCGTCGGCAATAAGGGTAAACGGCAAATTGTATTTGGTTTCGAATTTTTTGTGCGATTTTTCGTCGTCGGTGCTTATGCCAATTACTTCGTAACCTTTGCTTAACAACGATTGGTAATTATCTCTGAAATCGCATGATTCGGCAGTACAGCCCGGGGTATCATCTTTTGGGTAAAAATAAAGGATCACGTTTTTGCCTTTATAATCGGCCAGTGAAACGGATTTACCGTTCTGATCTTTGGCTGTAAAATCCGGGGCTTTATCGCCTTCTTTTAATATTGACATAATTTTAGGGTATTAGCGGTAAAAATCTGCGGTAAAATCTGCAAAGTTGTTCTTGTTATCTACCAGGGTAAGTTTAAACGTGTGTTTGCCCGGCGCAATATCGCCGCTAAAGGTATAACTTAGAATTTTAGTTTTATAATCCAATTCCATCAAAACCCATTTATTATCAATGGTTCCGGAATAGGTTTTTACGCCCGATAGGTTATCACTCATTCTAAAATTGATACTGTGGGCTGCTTTCAGGTTGCTGCCGTTTTGGATGTTAAGCGGATGGATAACCGGTGGAATGGTATCAACTTTGATAAAGTAATCGCCAAAAGTACTGGGTTGTGCTTTTACCCAGCCATCCTGGTAATAACCGCCTACGCAGCCCATGGTGGTGCTTACAATAACTGCCTTATCGGCATATTTACCCAAATCGGTCTCGGGTTTTATCCATAAGTCGTAATTCTCATGGATAGGGGTAAGGCGGTTGTGGATATGGTGTAACAACGAATAGCCTCCGGCTGGTTTTGGCGAAATGGAGTAAATGAAATCCAGATCGTCGTACAAATTGCCGGGCATCACGGTAACTTTTACCTTATCAGTGCTAAACTCACTCTTTTTATCGTAATGGAACAGTGTGCCCGCCATTCTAACAGCGACCGGGTTAAATGGATTGGCCTGTACTTTAAGTTTTAAGGTAGATGTGTTGCCTGCTACGTCTTTTACCACATATTCTACCTCGTGTATGGCATTATCATTAAAGGTGATGATACCCCGGTTAATGGATTGAGGATATAGGGAGATATGGCTGCCCGGCATAATAAAGCACTTTTGCATCCAGCGGCGCGACGATTCAAAAGTAGGGTAATCTATATAGGCGTTAATGGCGTGGGTTTGATCGAACGCGAAACGCTCGACAGCAAAAGTATAAACAGTTTGACCATCCAGCTTTAGCTCTAAGGAGTAGATGCCGTTATGATTAGCCGATGTGCTGTTCATATCGGTGGTATTGATGCCGAAACCAATGTTACCGCTTAAATGCAATACTTCGGGTTTGGTAAGATGATAATTACCTGCCGCACCAGTTACGCCCATAAATTCCCGCTGTGTTTTTTCGCTGAAGGGAGCGCCATTTAAATGATAAATGCCTATTGATGTGATAGTAGGTGGCACCTTATCCGGAATGGTTAAGCCGAATAGCTGCGGGTTAATGGTTTCTTCGGTTTTGGTATCCCTGATCTCAAAGTGAACATGGGGCCCGGCCGATGCGCCGGCGTTGCCCGATATGGCCACAACTTCATCTTTACAAACGGGTACCTGGGTAGGCTGTAATTTAAAGTCGGCCTCGAAGGTTTGATGCTCATATTGGTAGGCTTTTACCAAAGCTGCAACAACGGGTGTAAAGCTTTGCAGGTGGCCATAAACCGTGGTGTAACCATTAGGGTGCGTAATATAAATAGCTCTGCCAAAGCCGCCGAATTGAACCCGCACCCTGGAGATATAACCATCGTTAACGGCATATACCGGGTATCCGGTGCGTTGGTTGGTTTTAAAATCGAGCCCGGAGTGGAAATGCGCGGGCCTCAATTCGCCAAAGGAGCCGGCTGTAGTATGCGGCAGCAGATCAAGCGGGTAGCGGAAATAATTTTGCGGATATTGCCTGCTTTGTATAAGGGGAGTTTGGGCATGCAGGTTTAAATAAAAGCCTAAAAATAATATGCAGATAGTAACAATTCTTTTTTTAACCATGCTTAAAACTCAATGATGTTTTTTTACTTTTCGTTAGACACATATTCAGTCGTCATTGCTAGGAACGAAGCAATCCCCGACTTACAGAGTAGCTGTGCAAATCCGCCCTGTAATTTGGGGATTGCTTCGTCGTACCTCCTCGCAATGACGATCTTTTTTTAGGATGTCATCAATGTTTTTTCCAGTCGAACTGGCTGTCACTCGCAATGACGATCTATTTATTAAATTACTTCTTATTTCACTTGAAAATCAAGCATTTTTTCATCTTCAATATAACCTTCTAATCTATCACCCACTTTTACTTTGCCTACGCCTGCCGGTGTGCCTGTAAATATCAGATCGCCCTTTTTTAGGGTTACATATTGCGATACAAAAGCGATGATGCTTTCGAAGCTAAAGAGTAACATGTTGGTATTGCCCTGCTGGCGGGTTTCGCCATTGATATCCAGTTTAAAGTTGATGTTATAGATATCGGCAAAGTTGCTTTTGGGTACAAAACCGCTAATAGGGGCCGAACCATCAAATGCTTTGGCCAGTTCCCAGGGCAGGCCTTTTTCTTTGTGGCGGCTTTGAATATCGCGGGCAGTAAAATCAACCCCGAGGCCTATCTCTTCATAATAACCGGCGGCAAATTTTTCGCCAATATGCTTGCCTTCCTTGCTTACTTTAAGCACTATCTCAATCTCGTGATGGATATCTTCCGAAAAATCGGGATGATAAAAGGGTTTGTTATCCTTTAAAAGAGCGGTTTCGGGCTTCATAAAAATAACCGGAGTTGTTGGTACCGGGTTATTTAACTCTTTGGCATGCTCGGCATAGTTGCGGCCTATGGCAATTATTTTCATATCTCAATATGCTATAAACGCCAAAGCTAAAAAAAAAGGCTGAGTACTGAGCGGTGAGTAAGTGGGTGATGAGTTTATGTTAAATAATTCAAAACAAAAACTCGTCAAGGCGAATTTTCCACCAATGACCAATGACCAATGACCAATGACCAATGACCAATGACCAATGACCAATGACCAATGACTATTTAAAGTACCGAGATCCGTTTAATAACAGATTCGGTGCCGGCTACTACGCGCACAAAATAAAAACCGCGGGTAAGCTTATTGTTAATGGGGTAGTTGATGTTATGGTCGCCGCCATCAACGCGCTGGTTAAATACAGTGGTGATGTTGTTGCCCAGTACATCCATTATTTTAACCGTTACGTTGGCGTTACGGCTTATGGTGTATTTAAGGTTGATCATATCAGTTACCGGGTTAGGGTATAACTGTACATCGTTAAGCAACTTATCATCGGGGCGCGATACACTTACTTTGGCGGCTGATGTTACTGCCGGTTTTAGCGGGGGTAATGCCAGGTGTAAGCCGTTTTTTAAATAGGATGGTTTACCGCCCTTGGTTTTTGTTACGTGGTAGGTAGTATCACTTTTAGATTTACCCGGGTAGATAACTTTAATGGGCGCAACTCCTTTAGCAAATGCAAAATTCATAAAAATCGCCATCGCAATTAAGGTGAACCATGCATAGGTGTAAATAAAAGAGTAAGTAATTTTTCGCCTCATTATTAAGTTTCCGTACAAAAGTATAAATAATGCCCTCACGGCATAGAAAAATGATGTTTTTGTTATTTTTTTTAACAAAATTTAACAATGAGGGCTGTTTTTATGGTATAGACTGCTTTTTTACTTATACGTTTAAAGATTATTAAAGTTTAACAAGAAAAATTAATATTTTGCAGATGATAAACCGTTGTATGCGCAAAGCCATATATAGCAGTAAAGGCTGGCCTGCCCATAATTGTTTTTTGTTTGTGTTGAAAATGAGGGCTTTATTTAAATCGGATGTGTAAATATAAAAACCGGGGGTGTTTTAGTTAGAGCGTGTTGTGGTTTTAAACTATAAGTTAAACAAGTTTGGGTTGCTTGTTGTATTTATGCATAGTGTACAGCCAGCTGATTTACAGTACGCTGGTTTAATTTTATATAATTTGTAAAGGTAGATATGGTTGATTTTCAATTGCTTTAATATTGATATTAGAATGGCCTTAAAATTTACATTATTTATAAAAACACACTTACAGGTATGGATTGCCATAGGAATGTAAGCTAAGATTTGAAAAAATTGATACTTTTGCGCTTTCATAAAAATAACAGATGTCGAACCATAAAGATCTGCAAAAACTGTCGGCCGCAGGCCTCCTGATCAGTTTAGGAATAATTTACGGTGATATTGGAACTTCCCCATTATACGTATTTAAAGCTATTGTTGGCCCAAATCCCATTTCTGAAACATTAATACTAGGGGGTGTCTCTCTTATTTTTTGGACCTTAACCTTGCAAACCACGCTTAAGTATGTGGTAATTACGCTAAGGGCAGATAACAAAGGTGAAGGGGGGATTTTTTCACTATTCTCGTTAGTACGCCGCAAAGCCAAATGGCTTATTGTTCCTGCTGTAGTAGGTGGCTGCGCCTTGCTTGCCGATGGTATTATTACCCCTCCAATTACCATATCATCGGCCATTGAGGGTTTGCAAACGTATTACCCCAATTTGCCTACTGTGCAAATTGTAATGGCCATTATTACCGGTTTATTTATTATACAGCAATTTGGTACATCGCTGGTAGGTAAAGCGTTTGGCCCTATTATGTTTATCTGGTTTACCATGATGGGCGTTTTGGGTATCACTTATGTGGCTCATTCGCCGGGTATTGTAAGGGCGCTAAACCCTTATTATGCTTATGAACTGTTAAGTTCAAGCAGCAGTCATACGGCCTTCGTTATATTAGGCGCCGTTTTTTTATGTACCACAGGTGCCGAGGCTTTATACTCAGATCTGGGCCATTGCGGCAAGCAAAATATCCGCATCAGCTGGATATATGTTAAAGCCTGCTTAATACTCAATTACCTTGGCCAGGCTGTTTGGTTGCTGCAAAGCAAAGGGTCTGTAATGGACCTTAATGCCAACAATCCTTTTTATGCCATAATGCCTCATTGGTTTTTAATATACGGTATCGGTATCGCTACCGTTGCGGCAATTATTGCCAGCCAGGCGTTGATATCGGGTTCGTTTACGCTGATTGCCGAGGCTGTAAGGCTTAACCTTTGGCCAAAAGTGAAAATCAACTACCCATCTGAGCAAAAGGGCCAATTATATGTACCCAGCGTTAACTGGCTGCTTTGGGCCGGTTGTTTGGGTGTGGTGCTTATATTTCGTCACTCCGATAAAATGGAAGCGGCTTACGGCTTAAGCATTACCGTAGCCATGTTGATGACCACTATACTGGTATCTAAATTTTTGAAACGGAAAAAGGTACCTCCATATATCATCAATACCTTTTTGGCGGTGTACCTGCTTATTGAAGGTACCTTTTTAACAGGTAACCTGGTTAAGTTTTTACATGGTGGCTGGTTTACACTTTCTATAGGTTTTGTGTTGTTTACCGTAATGTGGACCTGGCATACTGCCCGCAAGATTAGAAACCGTTACGTGAAGTTTGTAGGCATTGATGACTACTACAACATTATTAACGAACTAAGCGCCGATGAAAGCGTTCCCAAATACGCGTCGCAGCTGGTGTATTTAACCAGTGCTAATTTTAACTCCGAAATTGAATCGAAAATAATTTACTCTATTTTGCAAAAGCAGCCTAAGCGTGCCGATGTTTATTGGCTGGTACACGTTGATGTGGTGGATGAGCCTTACAAACGCGAATACGAGGTAGACTTTTTGATCCCCAATAAACTGATCCGTATCGACTTTAAACTTGGTTTCCGGGTTGAGCAGCAGATTAACCTGTTGTTCCGTAAGGTGGTTGAAGATCTGGTTAAAAAAGGCGAAGTGGATATTACCAGCAACTATACTTCATTAAACAAGCATAAAATTGTTGGCGACTTTAGGTTTGTGGTAATAGAGAAAATTTTCTCTCGCTCGCACAGCCTGTCGTTCTACGAGCGTTTCATCATGGATTTTTACGTTTATCTGAAACAGCTTAGTTTATCGGAAGAACGCGGTTTTGGCCTCGATCTGAGTTTTGTAACGGTTGAAAAAGTACCGTTGATGCTATCGATACCCGAAGCTATTGAGATACATAGGGTGAATTAGGCCTTATGCCGCCCTTTCGAAAGGAGTGGGGTAGAGGAGGCTAAAAAGCGATAACACCATAGCTATTGTAAAATATTACCAACGAGCCTCCTGTTTCAGGAGGTTTTTTGGTAATGTAGCTTTTTGTATTGATTTACAAGATGTTATTGTATAGGGAAATTGATTGACTACAGCTTCATAGAGCCTTCTCCTTTGAAGAGCCCAGGGTGAGGTAAATAATTCAGGATTAATACAGATTGTTTTTCCATATTTACCCTGAAAAAGTACATCCTGTGAATAAAAAAATACGAATAACCTTTTTAGCCCTTTTTTTTGCAAGTGGTTTATTTGCTCAGGGCATCGATCTTAGCCTGCTTAAAAGTATCAATGGTCCGCCAAGCGGAGCCGATAAAACCTGGAAGTTTATAAGTAATAAGGCAATTGTTGTAGATATAGCTGCGCCTGTGAGTTTGGTTGTGGCAGGGTATATTAATAACGATGATAACCTTAAAATAAGTGGTCTGCAAACGGCAGCCTCTTTTATTGTTGCAGGTGGCGCAACCTTTGTGGGCAAAAAAATATTTAACCGTGATCGGCCGTTTATTACCCACCCGGATGTGATATACGCCAAAGAACATCCTACCGACGCGTCTTTTCCATCGGGCCATACGGCTTTTGCATTTTCTACCGCTACATCGTTAAGTTTGGCTATCCCCAAATGGTATGTAATAGTGCCGTCGTTTGCTTATGCCAGCGCAGTTGGTTACTCGCGCATGTATTTGGGTGTGCATTATCCCAGCGATGTTTTAGCAGGTGCGGTTGTAGGAGCCGGCTCGGCATATTTAACCTGGAAATTGCAGAAATGGATTGTGGGGAAGAAGAAGCCTAGAGATATTGCTCATTAGGATATGGGCGTCTATTTTATCTAATGATACGATTTTAAATCGCTGATTATCAATCTGTATATTTAAAAACACAACAACCTCTTCGCAGTCATTGCGAGGCACGAAGCAATCCCCAACCTACAGAGTTGCTATGCAAATCCGCCCTGTAATTCGGGGATTGCTTCGTCGTACCTCCTTATAATGACATGATTGTAAAGTCTTGATTTTCAGTGTATTTTTTTTAAGTTTCTAATGCCCGAGATACAATTAGGTGTCTTCATAATTTTGTTCCCCTCTCGAGAGGGGGCGGGGTGGGAAGTGCGTTGGCAGGGGTGTGTTCTACAGCGTTCTTTCGCGTGCATAAACACACCCCTCCGCCCCTCTCGAGAGGGGAATCGCACATTCCCACCACTTTTTTAAAGAAGACCCCATTATTATTTGGTCCACAACCGCCCATTTGCAACCAGGTCATTCCCGTTTTTTTCAGGTTAACTCTAGTTATCACTTATAATGACATACTTTCAAAGCATTGATTATCAGTATGTTTTTTTTTAACACAACACCCTCGCCGCCGTCATTGCGAGGTACGAAGCAATCCCCGATTTACAGAGTAGCTGTGCAAATCCGCTCTGTAAGTAGGGGATTGCTTCGTAGTACCTCCTCGCAAGGACGGTCTCTTTTAAGATGTCATTACTGTTTTTTCTGGGTTACCCCCGGTTGTCACTCGCAATGACGATCTTTTTTAAGATGTTATTACCGTTTTTTCACGTATCATTGGTGATCACTCGTGTAACCGGGCACAGATTAGACAATATCCCTACTTTCCTTGTTCCAGCGCAAGTAGCATATACCCTCTCACTTCCTCATTAATATCCTCCTTAAAGTACATTCTGAAGTAATGATTATGATCATTAGTACCCGGTACGGTTTTTATTTTGGTAAAACACAGGTTATCGGCATAAATGTGGTTGAAAGGAAACACCACATCTATAAAGTTTTTGCCTAACTGGGTTAGGTAGGCAAAATTGGTTCGCAACCCAAAGGCTATCATACTTTTGGTGGGATAAACCTTTATGGGGGCCAGCTGCAAAAACTCGGTCACCAGGTGATCGAACAACTCAATAGTGTGTGGCGATTTTCCTTGCAGAAAGTCGCCCAGGTTGCGTTCGCGGCACGAGTGTACCTGGTTGATATTATTAAATTCCCGGTTGCAGATGGGGCAGATCCACATAAGCGTTATGCTGCGTTTTTAGCCTCCCTGCCCAGTACGCTATTTTTGTAGCTGTAAGTAAAGTAAATTACCAGGCCTATTATCAACCATACTAAAAAACGAATCCAGCTATCATAACCCAGTTGGGCCATCAGGTAAAAACAGCTTAGTAAACCTAAAACAGGGATGAGCGATAATTTTTTAACAAATGCCAGTATAGTTAAAGCGGTAGACAGAATTACGAACAGGAAAAACGGAAACTTCTCGTGGATGTTACTGCCAGAGAACAAGCCCAGGAAATCTTTCCAGAAAAACACAAGGGCTACAATGAAAACCGCGGGTGCTATCCATTGCGCATTGATGTAAGGCAGGTGGAATTTGCCTTTTACGGCACTTTCACGCGGTAAAAGTAATACGCCACCACAAACCAGCACAAAGGCAAACAGGGTGCCTATACTTGTTAAATCGGTAACTACGGTAAGGTTTAAAAACAGCGCCGGTATACCCACAACAAAGCCGGTAACAATGGTAGAAAACGATGGCGTATGATATTTGGGATGTATGCGCGAAAATACTTTGGGTAATAAACCATCCCTGCTCATGCTCATCCAGATACGTGGCTGACCTAATTGGAATATCAATAACACACTGGCTGTAGCAATAACCGCGCTGATAGAGATCACATAGCTGATGTTGTGCAGCCCAACTTTGGCAAATACATAAGCCAGCGGATCGCCTACCTGCAAATCTTTATAGCTTACCATACCGGTAAGCACAAGTGATATTAAAACATATAACACGGTACATATTACCAGGGAATAGATCATCCCTCTTGGCAGATCGCGTTGTGGCTTCTCGCATTCTTCGGCGGTGGTTGATATAGCATCAAAGCCGATGTAGGCAAAAAATACACCCGATACACCTTTCATTACACCACTAAAACCGTTAGGCATAAACGGATGCCAGTTGGCTGGTGTTACATAAAAAAAGCCGATTACGATAACCGCCAATACTATGGCAATTTTTAAATAAACCATGGCGTTGGTAGCGCGCTTGGTTTCGCGTATGCCAATGTAAACCAGGTAAGTAATAATAACAACGATAGCTAAAGCCGGTAAATTTGCTATAAACTTAAAATTGCCGAAACCTGGTGCCGTTGCCCAGGCGGATGCGTTTATTTTAAGCGTATCGGTAATGGCAGCCAGATCATGGCTGGCTGTAAGTTTAGCAATCTCGGTATGTGCTTTAAATGCCGAAAGGTAATCTACAAAAAGGTAGCTTGGCATGTGGATATGGAAACCTTCGAGCAGGTTTACAAAATATGTACTCCAGGATATGGCTACGGCTATATTACCAATGGCATATTCCATCAATAAATCCCAGCCAATAATCCAGGCAATCAATTCGCCAAATGAGGCGTAAGCGTAAGTGTATGCGCTGCCGGCAACAGGTATGCGCGATGCAAATTCGGCATAGCATAAAGCCGAAAAACCACAGGTTACCGCTGTTATTATAAAGAGTATACTTACACCCGGACCGCCCTGAAATGACGCTTCGCCAATGGTGCTGAAAATGCCTGCCCCAACTACGGCGGCTATACCCATGAGGGTGAGGTCTCTAACGTTTAATTCTTTTCTGAGTTGTGTTGAAGCCGTTCCCGGGTGTTCGCTGTCGCTGAAACCGCATTCAACATCATGTAATATTTTGGCAACCGATTTTTTACGAAATATGCTTTTCGACATTTAAATTAAATTAATTAGTATAACCCATTCCAAAACTAATCAAATTTTTGCAATCAATAAGTATATGCTTACTTTGCAACATGAAGATAGGAATAAAAGAAGTTTTACACAGGATCAGGCCGTTTTTTATACTCTATCTCGTAGTTTTATGTGCCTGTTTAATTCTAAAACTACTCTATACCCGCGAGCAAATATTTTTTGCAGTAAACGGGTGGAACAGCCCCTGGGCCGACTATATTGAACCATACATGACCGACCTTGGCGATGGTATTGCAGCGGTTGTACTATCATTAATTTTCCTGTTATTCAGTTACCGAAAGTTTCTTTTACTGGCATCAAGTTATATCCTTACCGGCCTTGTGGCCCAGGCAATTAAATACGTTATAGATTTCCCCAGGCCAAGTATATATTTTAAAGCACAATGGGCCCAGGTGCATACGGTTAAGGGCGTTTATATCCTCAGCAGCTTCAACAGTTTTCCTTCGGGGCACACTACCAGTGCGTTTTCGGCAGCGGTAGTATTGGCTTATTTAAGCGCAAAAAAAGGCTGGGGTGTCCCAGCCTTATTATTGGCAATTTTAATTGGTTATTCGAGAATGTACCTTACCGAACACTTTTTTGAAGATGTTGTGGCAGGCTCAGTTACCGGTGTTTTAGTTACCATTTTTTGGTTAAGCTGGATAGAAAGCAAACAGTTTATCCATTCAGAAAAATGGCGTACAGGGCTTTTAAAAACTATTTTTAAATAGTTATGCCTCGGAGGCTAAACGTTTTTTACGGCGCATGGCTATAAACACAATTATAAGTATTAAAGGTACCCCGCCATACAAAGCTACTTTAACCGGGGTTGAAAGGCCTTTGGCGTTGGAGATGTACTGATCATTACGCTTCAGATCGGAAGCCACTTTAATAGAACTCGAAAATTCTTTCAACTCGTCTTTGGCAAGGTCGGTCCTTGCTTCGGGGTAGTAATATTCGAAGGTATAGCTTGCCTCTGTGGTGTATATCAATATAAATAGCCTCAATTGGACGGCTTCACCTGTAGATCCGCTATTATCAACCCTTAATGTAAACACTCTTGCTTCCAGGTTACCAATGGTGGTATCGCGCGCATTCATGATGCTGCCATTATGCGATTGTTTTCTGATACCTTCTGCGAAGGTTTTAAACACGTTTTTCAGATCTTTTTCTTTGTTGAGCGGTTTATTGTTGGTAGCGTTTGGAGCACGTATTACGGTTATAAACCCCAAAGCGGCGGTACCCTGGTAAATTTGCTGGCCTAATGTATCTTTCTTGGTAAAGTTTGCAGGTAGAGAGACCGTAACCAAACTATCTATCTTTACCGGTTTAAGTATCTGACTAAAACCTAAAGTCGCAAACAGGATGAGGCTTAAACTTAAAATTGTCTTTTTCATAGTTTATTTAACTAAAAAAAGAGTAAACGGTTTTAAAAATAAATACCGGTTACGTTTTTTGACGATATTATGAATGTCGTAATTATTTGATTTTTAGTTTTTTACGTTTTACTAGATGGGGGTTCTACTATTTTAAATGTAGAATATTAAGAGATTGGTATGTGTATCCACCTTTTAGATATCCTCTGCCAGATAGCATTTTGTCCAAAAAATGCGCAAGCCCTCAATACAAGGTAATCTTCATTCTAAAGCTCTTTTTCTAACAACGGCAATGCCTGCGGCCCGGGCCACACACTCATACGCGCGCAAAGCATTAGGGGCAGGCCGGTATCCGTTTTTGTCTCTATTGCGGAAATTAGTAAACAAGTATACCGGCCTAATTGCGAATTTTTTTTGTTTACGCCTTAGTGGTAACAAAACTATCACTCCACTAAAAACCAGGTATAGCTTTCTGCATCTATTGTAAAAGTTAGTTTAGCACTATAATCGCGGTTTAATTTCACAATAACTTTAGTTTTTCCCTGTTCAAAAAATGTTGCCGTGTTTACAAGGCCAGTATAATAAAGCGGTATATCAATTGTGCGTGTAATTTTTTGTTTAAGCGGGTTGTATAACATAACAAACCCTTTTGTTTTCAACTGCGGGTTCACATGCATAATGCCATCCCAATCACGGCCATCGGCACGCCTCAGGTGGATGATATCTGAGTTAAGTATTTCTCTGTATTTTTTGTACCAGCTAATAACCCCGGTAACCGTTTGTTTTGTTGCCTCACTATCATATAAACGTGGGCCACGGTAACAAGCCTGTACACCCGATCCGTAATATTGTGTCATCAATGCCCCGTAGTTTTTTAGGTGATCTTTTAACGGTTCCAACACGGCCTCGGGCCCACCGCCCTGGTATTTGGTGAGTGGTACAAATCCCCATACCATAGATGGGGTCTCGTTCCATAGTCCATCAAAAATATTTTGCCGGTTAAGGATGATCTGTTGTTCTCTTGAAAGCGAAAAATTTACCTCGCGATAGCCTATGGCAATTTTGCTGGTGCCATCCAGAAAATACCAGTCGGGTGCGTTGATGTAAACGCCGCGATTGTTGAGCCATTGGTACAACTCTTTTTGAATAGCCATCTGTTTCCATTGGCTATCATTTAAACCAGTATGGCCCGGATGGGTTGTGGAAGCGCAAACATCACCGGGGTAGGGCCCGTCGTTTTCCCAGATATCAAAACCGGTAGCCGCATAAAACCTTTTGATTTTATCTCTATAGCCTAATCCCCATTTGCTGCCATAGCAGGGGGCGTTTCCGAAAAGCGCACCGCCAGGCTTGCCGGTTTTGGGGTCTATAACATCGTCAGAATCGCTTATGCGCCGGGAGCTGAACAACGAGTAGCCGCCAATTTTTACGTTTTTACTATGGGCGTAATCTGCAAGTGTTTTCCATCGCTTTAAGTTTTGCGTGGTGGTATCTTCCTGGTTTATCTGGCTACCAAAGCTAAGGATCAAAGCCTCATACCCGGTAGCTGTACATTGGTCTATAGCAGTACGCACTTCATTATCATTGTTGCTCACCAGGTGCATAAAAATGGGGTTGGCGGTAACCCAGGGCGCTATTGTACGGTACATTTTGCGAATGGCCAGCCCTCGCCGTTCCCGGTCGTAGTTATTCATCATTAATTCATAGGTTCGTACCGATGTGAAATCTTCGCCGGGTTTTAGTTCTATGCCAGATACTTTTTCGGGATATACTTCCAGTAAACATGGTGTCTGATAATCGTAATTAACCTGCGATGTATAGGAGGGATCGGCCTTCCAGTGGGTGGTTTGGTCGCTCAAGCCGTAACGCATAGCATTGTTGAAGGCGTAATTACTTTCGATATAAATACCTTTAGGCGATTGCATTTGCGCAGGGCTACCCACTACAGCGCTTTCTTCTTCTACCATCCCCATGATCTCGTTAACCACCTGGCCGATGCTAACAATTGTGGCAGATTTATTTTCGACGGTTACCCATTTACTTATAAGCGGGATACCATCGTAAACGCTGTAATGAACATTTACCACAATGCCTTTTAGTTCGCTGGCTGATGTTTGATAAACAAAAGTGATTGTTTTACCTGTAGGTTGTTTTTTATTGGTAGACCACCAGCCGTCACTTTTCCAGTTGATTACGGTTTTTATTGGGCTTACCTCGTAATGATGAAACTTGAAATCGTTATCATTTGCTTTCAGGTTATCTAAGTCGCCCGGTACCAGGTAGGCATTTTCCTTTTGTCCATATAGGCCACCTATGTTGTAAGGCTTGCCATTTATTTCAATTCGTGCCTCTGACTTTATCGAGCGTAGCAACTGTTGATTGTTTTGCAGGTCGATAAAATTGTAGCAAGCCACGTTTGGCGAGATACGGAAACTACGCTCTAACAACCCGTTGTATAGAATAATATTTTTGCTATCGGCACTACGATATACTTCGGCCTTTTCAAGTGACGGTTTTAGCAACCAATCGGCGGCGTTATTTTGTTCTGCTTTGGCATTCCAAACCGGAAGTGATTGGGCGTGCACCGGCGTAATATTTTGATAAACAGTAATCAATAGCAATATGCGTGTAAGTTGACCGAAAAGCGTTTTAGTTGATTTCAATTGGTTGGTAAATTTATCAGTACAAAAATAGGCTATGTTTAATTGATTGAGGAATTACATAAGCAACCCCGTAGCTATGCAAGGCGGGTAAGTAAATCCGCTTGCAGAGTTATGAGAGTGCGATGTTATATTTATATGGTATTGACTATCAGAATATAGGCACACGCAACGCCCTGACCACCGTCGTACGAAGAGGTAAGACGAAGTAATCCCCAACTTACAGGGCGGATTTGCATAACTACTCTGTAAGTCGGGGATTGCTTCGTGCCTCACAATGACGCTGCGAGAGTGTTGCGGCATATGTACTGATAATCAATTTTTTATAATTGCATCATTATAAGCAGGTACGGCGAACCAAAAACCGTCTTTTTTTAAGATGCCATTACTTTTTTTCCATGTGCCATTGGAAATTACCGCAATGGCAAAATATGGCACTTTAATGCGAAGCTTTATCCAATTTTATCCAGTTCGCCTTTTACAAATTCTGCCAATTCCTTTACATACGCAGCGCTAAAATCAAACTTGATGCCTGCTGTTTCGTAAATTTCTTTAATGGTTTTGGTGTAGCCCAATTTAAGTGCATTCATATACTGTTCCAAGCCTTTCTCTGGGTTTTCTTTGTAGTTTTTCCATACTGCTATGGCTCCTAACTGGGCCATGCCATATTCTATATAGTAAAACGGCACTTCAAAAATGTGCAACTGTTTTTGCCATAGGTTGGCTTCGGCATCCGGGTGTTCGCTCCAATCTACAAAACCGGCGCCAAATGGCTCGTAAATTTCCATCCAGGCGGCACGGCGATCGGCATCACTATGGCCGGGGTTGGTGTATATCCAGTGTTGAAACTGATCTACCACGGCTACCCAGGGCAATGTTTTCAATACATCAAATAACTGATCGCGTTTGGCGCGTTTAAGGTCCTCTTCGTTATCAAAAAATACATCCCAGTTATCCATCGAAATTAACTCCATCGACATGCTGGCCAGTTCGGCAACTTCGGATGGACAATGTTTAAAATCATTTAGTTCAAGGTCGGCAGTAAGGAAGGTATGTACCGCGTGGCCACCCTCATGCACCATAGTGGTAAGATCGCGGAAAGTATTGGCCGAGTTCATGAAAATGAAAGGAGCACCGGTTTCTGATAGCGGATAGTTATAACCGCCCGGTGCTTTGCCCTTGCGGCTTTCTACATCAAACAGGTTATTATCTTTCATTATCTCCAAACGCTCGCCCAGGTAACGGTTAATATTGCTGAAACACTGGATAGATTTTTCGATGAGGTCATTACCATTCTCAAATGGTTTTAGCGCAGGTTTGCCCGAAACATCTACGTCCATATCCCATGGTTTTAGCGCTGGTAAACCAAGTGCGGTTTTGCGTTTTTCGGCCTGTTCGCGTAGTATTGGAACTATCTCTTTTTCAATAGCCTCGTGAAAAGCATAGCAATCCTGCGGGGTATAATCAAACCTGCCCAAAGCCTGAAACATGTAGTCCCTGAAGTTTTCGAATCCGGCATTCAGCGCTACAGTATGGCGTAGCTTACGCAGGTGGTCGAAAAGTGTATCTAAGGTATCTTTCTCCTGCAAACGGCGACCGGTGATCTTTTCCCAAACTTCCTGGCGTTTTGCGCGGTCGGTTCCCTTCAAAAATACAGAAGCCTGCTCCAGGGTAAACTCCTTGTCGTCAATATGTACAGACATGGCTCCGGTTATCGACTGGTATTTTTGCTGCTCCACCTGTATCTCGGTTTGTACCGGGATGTTTTCCTCGCGGAAGAGCTCTAACGATTTTTTGATCGCTCTTAAAAAGATAAAATATTTCTCGCTATCCAATTGATCGATATAAGGACTGGCAACCAGCTTTTTGTTAAGTCCGTTATCGTAAGGGGCAATTTTGGGGGAGATTTCGGTAGCAAAATACTGGAAATTTTGTAGCAGTTCTTCGCTGGTGGTATCGCAGGTCATGCGGATATAGCGCCAGGCTGAATCTTCTTCTAAAGCAGCTTCCAATTCGCTTCTGTTTTGCAGCCATTTTTCCAGTTCTTCAACCGAATTGATGGGGCGGTCTAACAGTTCTTTATAAAAAGGTTCGAGGGTTTCCCATTTAATATCAAGCGTAGCCGGGATATATGTTCTTGTTTTTTTGTGGATCATAGTTTTTAGATGTGCAGATATGCGTATATGCAAATGTGCAGATTATGGATGCAGATGTGCAAATTATAAATGTGCAAATATGCAGATTGTAGAACAGTGGAAGGTAAAAAGGATGGATAATAAAAACCGAAAATTGAAAAGCCCGGAGGTTTATCTATGATAATCTCCGGGCTGTATTTAATGTTTAGATCAGGATTAAATTTATCCGTTAACTGGTTTATAATAAGTTTCAGAAACCTGGGTTATCCCATCCTCATAACTTGTTGGTTTAAAATTAAATGCTTTCTCAAATTTGCTGCTGTCGAAGATATAGTCGTGATCGTATTGGTAATACATTTCTACCGTACCCATTACTACTTTTTGAAACAGGCCGAATATCCAGAGCATAAATTTTTTGATGCTGAAGTATTTGGGTTTTACCTTATAAACCCCGGCGGCAATTTCTATAAATTGTTTACCGGTTATGGCAGCTGGGGTAGGCAAGTGCCAGATCTGGTTATCGCTATTGGGGTTTTGGCCCAACAGGTACATGGCTTTGCCTGCATCCTCAATTAATATAAAATTATGTTTTTTGTTAGGATCACCTATCCATTGAGCAGTTTGTTTTGCGGCGTATTTGCTGAGTACCATCATATCTACAAAACTGTTTTGGGAATCGGTACCATAAAAATCGGGAGCCCGGGCAATGGTAGCGCGTATGGTGCCGGCTTTTACTTCATCCATCAGCATATCGGCAATACCTGCACGGATCTGGCCTTTTACACTGCTTGGGTTGTAGGGTGTATCCTCCGTCATGCGGCCGTTAACCAGGCCATACATGTACACGTTATCAAAAAATATTAACCGGGCGCCTGTTGCTTTGGTAGCGTTAATAACGTTTTGCATAATAACAGGCCATTGTACCTTCCATACATCTTTATCGTAAACCAGCCCTACAACCAGGTAAATAACTGCAGAACCCTGGGTAGCTGCTAAAACTTCGTCGTAATTAAGCAGATCGGCTTTTTGCCAGGTTATGTTATTCCCGGTAATTTTTGATGGTTTGCGGCTAACCAAACGAATGGTTTCGTTAGCGTTTATCAATTGGCTGGTAAGGGCATTTGCCACCGGACCGCCGGCTCCTAATATAGTGTGTATCATCTTTTTCGTTTTGTTATACCAAAGGTAAGTAGGCTTTGAAAGTCAAAACGTTAACAAAAGATAAGAATTTTTGATTTCGGAATTGGGATGTTCGATTTCGGATTTATATTGGGGAGCAAGCTTTTGCTTTAAGTCTCCTGCCTTCAGCTTATCACGCGCTTATCTTCATAATTCTGCGCCTTATCCGCGAGAGCGAAACCGGGGTGATACCTAAAAAATTGGCTATATAATGTTGCGGAATGCGCTGTAAAATATCTCCACCTGTTTCCATGAGTTTGTTGTAGCGTTCTTCGGGTGTTTGGGTAACAAATGAACTTACACGGTCTTCGTAACAAATAAGGTAATGTTCGGCAATCAGTCTGCCAAAGCGTTCCATTTTTGCGCCGATAAGCACATCGCCATAAATCTGCTGCATGGCCTTATAGCTTAATGTAACTATTTGGCAATCTTCTAATGCCTGTATGTAATTTTCGCCGGGCTGGCGGGTTAAAAAACTTTTATAAGAGCTTAACAGTTCGTTCTCGAAACTAAAATAGCCTGTTATCTCTTCGCCATTTTTTACCAAAAAGTAGCGTACAGCCCCTTTTACAACAAGGCCTATTTGATTACAGACCTTACCGGGTTCGGCAAAGTTTTTCTTCTTTTTAAGGATATTTACTTCTAACAATGGAGCTAATGCCTGCCATTCTACATCATTCAGTTTAACATATGTTTCCACATGCTCCCTAAATTTGCCGAGGGCTGTTAGCGTGTCCATATCCTATCTAACAGAAATAAAACCGCAAACACTACACTGGCTATGCCGTTGGTTGTCATAAAGGCGAAGTTTACCCGGCTCAAATCGTTGGGTTTTACCAACAGGTGCTGGTAGATAAGCATAGCGCAGAAAAAGGCGATACCTACATAGTACAGAATGCCTACGTGTGTAAAGAAAACCGGCATCATGATAAATAAAGCCGAAAGCACATGTAAAAAGGTGGATAACCTTAAAGCGTTCACTTTACCGAGGTAGGCCGGGATAGAGTGCAGGTTTTGGCTGCGGTCGAAGTCTTCATCCTGCAGGGCGTAAATGATATCAAATCCGCTCACCCAGCATAAAACCGAAAGGGAGAAAAATACAGGTGTTAAAGCAAATGCGCCGGTAACAACCAGGTAAGCGCCAATAGGAGCTAGTGACAAGCCCAGACCTAGTACCAAATGGCAAAGTGCTGTAAAGCGTTTGGTAGCGCTGTACCCCATCACCACAAATAAGGCAATTGGCGATAGGTAAAAACATAAAGGATTGATGAAAAACGTAGCGGCTATAAACAAGCTGCAATTGATCAATGTAAAAGTTAAAGCAGCGGGTGCGCTTATGCGGCCAGAAGGGATATCCCTTTGCTTGGTACGGGGGTTTTGCGCGTCGATATCCCTATCCAGGTAACGGTTAAACGCCATGGCCGAGTTACGCGCGAAGATCATACACAACACCATTAACACCAGCTTACGCCAATCAAAAGTGTGCTGCGTGGTGGTAACCGCCAAAAAAAAGCCGATAAATGCAAACGGCATAGCGAAGATGGTATGCGTAAACGTTACTAATGAAAGGTATTTTTTCATGTTATATAAGTGTTCGCCTCTTGAGAGACGAAGGTGTATGTTGCATTGTATTTAATAAAGACCTTAGGCTACTTATCGCCTCGCCTTTATGGCGTACAACACACCCCTACAGCCGCACTTTCCATCGCGCCCCCTCTCGAGAGGGGATCAAAAAAAGCAATGGCCCTGTGCGATTCCCCCTCTTGAGAGGGGGAGGGATGTGTTGCGTTGTATTTAATAAAGAACGTAGGCTACCTATCGCCTCGCCTTTATGGCGTACAACACACCCCTACAGCCGCACTTTCCATCCCTCTCTCGAGAGGGGATCAAAAAAAGCAATGGCCCTGTGCGATTCCCCTCTTGAGAGGGGGGAGGGGTGTGTTACAATGTTTAAATTTAGAAATAATCAATTCGCTACCCAGAATCAGCTATTTTCTTGAGACGATAAAGCATTGTATTCTACAATATATGCCTCAATTGTTCTTAAAACGTTAATAATGTCCTTTCTTACCTCTTGCTCGGTAAAACGAATAACCGTTAATTTATATTTTGCGAGTTCCTGATCGCGCGAAACATCGGCCTCAACCTTTTCTTCGTGATTGTGGTAATGTCCGTCAATTTCAATCACCAAATTTAGCTCACTGCAATAAAAATCTACAATATAATTTAACAATGGCTTTTGCCGGTGAAAATCATATCCAAAGTATTTTTTACCTTTTAATTCATTCCAAAGTAATACTTCGCCTAAAGTGCTATCGTCTCTTAGCTTGCGGGCCAAGTCTTTTAGTTTAGGATTGTATGGTATTATTTTGCGTGGCATAAATTCGCGTTACTTTCTGTTGAATACTTTTACGGCTTGCAACACACCTCTGCGGCCGCGCTTTCCATTGCGCGCTCAAGAGGGATCAAAAAAAAGCAACGGTTGGTGCCATACAACACACACCGGTTATCACGCCACCCCATCGCGCCCTCTTTCAAGAGGAGAAGTGTAGGGAGGTATCACAAAGCTCCTGTTAATATTATCTATAAAGCCCAAAATCTCATCCCTGCCTAATTGTAACTCAGCAGAGGTGATAAAATATTGAGGGGCTTCTTCAAAAGTTTCCAGCATTGCTTTTTTAAATTTGGCAATGTTCTGGTCGGTTTTTACGCTCGATTGTTTATCGGCTTTAGTGAAAACCAATACAAACGACAAGCCTTTTTCGCCCAGCCAGTTACAAAATTCGACATCTATTTTTTGTGGCTCCAGCCGGCTATCTATCAGTACCATTACACATTGCAGGCTTTCACGCTTATCCAAATAGTTATGGATAAATTTATTCCAGTTGGCTTTGTTGGTTTTTGATGCACGCGCATAGCCATAACCCGGTAAATCAACAATGTACCAGCTATCATTAATAAAAAAGTGGTTGATGAGCTGGGTTTTACCCGGTGTTTGCGATGTTTTTGCTAATCCCTTTTTTTGGGTAAGCATATTAATCAGCGAAGATTTGCCCACGTTTGAGCGCCCAATAAACGCGTACTCCGCCTTAATGGGTGGCGGGAGTTTAGAGATCTGGGTATTGCTGCAAATAAATTCGGCTGTTTTAACAATCATGCTGCAAAGGTAATTATTTTTAGCCGCACGTGCACGGCTGCCAATTTGTGTAGCTTTGTATAAGCCAAGTGCTTTAGCTTGTTTTACAATAGGTAAACAAATATAAATGCAATAATACTTAAATTTGATGTTTAAACATGTAATATAATGAACGAATATAAAATACCTGCCCAAACCCGCATCGGTCACGTGCATTTAAAAGTAAGCGACCTGCAAAAATCGCTCGATTTTTATTGTGGCTTATTGGGTTTTGATAAAATGATGATGTACGGCGATCAGGCTGCTTTTATATCGGCCGGTGGATATCACCACCATATTGGCTTAAACACCTGGCATAGTAAGGGCGCTTCACCCGCGCCAGAGTATGCGCCGGGTTTGTATCATACAGCTATAGTATACCCCGAAAGGAAAGATCTGGCGTTGATACTGCAAAGATTGATAGATGCCAAATACACTATTACAGGTGCATCTGATCATGGAGTATCCGAAGCCATCTACCTTAACGACCCCGACGAAAACGGTGTAGAGCTTTACTGGGACAAACCCAAAGAGCAGTGGCCAACAGACGAGCTTGGCGATTTGACGATGTTTACCCGGAGGTTGGATATTGAAGGGCTATTGGCTTTAGCTAAATAATTGTTTGAACCGGGATTTATCGGATTTAAGGATTTTAATTCGGTTTAAATCTTGTTAATCCTAAAATTCGATAAACCCCGGTTTAGGCAAATAACTTATAACTCCTTTATCCTGATATTCCTAAAATAAGCCTTATGCCCATGATCCTGTAAAGCGATGAGTCCGGTTTTGGCCATGCCATAATCGGGGTAGTCTTTCCATTTTCCGTCGGCTTTTTTCTTGTTCCAATCATCTGTCCAGGCTTCAAAAGCGATGATCTTGGCGCCGTTGAGCCAGTGCTCTACATGTCCGTTGTTAAATACAATTTTGCTGGTGTTCCATCTGCCAACAGCTTCTACCTTTTTAAGGGTATTGGGCAGGTGCATGGCATAGTCGCAGCCGGTTTTTTGCCATTCTTCCAGCTTATCGGGCCAGCCGTTATCATCGATGATCTGGTACTCGGGGCCGGTGGCATAGGTGGAGTGATATTTAGGATCTTCAATTACATGGTATAGTACACCGCTGTTGCTGCCTTTATCAATTTTCCATTCCCACTCCAGTTCAAAATTGGTGTAGGCTTTGTCGGTTACAATATCACCGCCGGTATCGCCCTCGGCGGCACCCAGGCAAACCAGTGCGCCATCAACAATGGTCCAGTTTTTTACCTCACCTTTTTTGTTGAAGCCATGCCAGCCGGTTAAGGTTTTGCCATCAAACAAATTTACCCACGGGCCCTTTTTTGTCGATACCTTTTTTGCAGGCGGCGCTACTTTAACATTCACCGCCGATGTTTGTACACAAATTATAGCCGCCGCCACCAGTGCCAGGCTTAATTTTTTTAGTTGTTGTTTCATTAATCTCTTAAATTTACCGGTTTTTCTGTCCTTATTCTTGAATTTTTCTTCTTTATTCTCAACTTTTTCTCGCTATTTGCATTTTCTCCGGGTCCCAAAACATGGGGCTATTATTATAGTAGCTATCATTGCAAAGCAAGGCAGGCGCGGCCGCGCGGTATCCAAATATGGCATCTTCTGTTACTTTTCCATTATTACGTATGGCGTCAAAAAAGTTGTTCATATGGTCATACGGACCGCCCTTGTAGCCCTTATCTGCGTCGTAAGTGATCTCTTCGGGTGGTAGCATTTTTTTGCGTTCGGCATAGCCGGTGCCTGCTTTTTTTAACTTATCGAGATAGAAAGGGTCGTCGGAGGCGAAGGTTTTATTGCGTTTAAGGGTTACTTTATCCCAGGTGACATCCATAGAGCCTTCGCTGCCAACCAATTTAAGGTAGGTGGTGCCGCTGGTGCCATCCACAAAGTTACAGCGCAGGGATAGATTAAACGCAGGGTGCGCCTGTGTTTTGCCATAATCAAAGGTGCCTAACAGTACATCGGGTACTTCGCGGCCATCGTTCCAGAAACGCAGGCCGCCAGAGGCATATATTTTGTTTGGTCCAACAGAGTCGGTTATAAAGTGCAGGCTGGAGAAAAGGTGTACAAAAAGGTCTCCCGCCATACCTGTACCATAATCTGTATAGTTTCTCCATCGGAAAAAACGCTTTTCGTCGAAGTCGCGCTTTTTGGTATTGCTGATGTATGTTTCCCAATCAACCGTTTGCGGCGATGCATCTGCCGGGATGGGGTACTGCCAAACCTCCAGCGGCTCGCGCCTGGCCCAAAAGCCCTCCGCATAATTAAGCTGACCAATGGCTCCGCTTTTTAACAATTCATGCGCTTTCTCGTTCCCTAATGATGATACGCCCTGGCTACCCACCTGGAAAATTTTGCCAGTTTCTTTTTGCGCTTTTATCACGGCGGGGCCTTCGCCAATGGCATGTACCATTGGCTTTTCGCAGTATACGTGCTTGCCGGCATGCATGGCATCAACAGAAATTTGCTGGTGCCAATGGTCTGGCGTGGCTATTATTACAGCATCAATATCCTTGCGGTTTAGTATCTCTTTATAAACACGGGTGGTAAAAATGTCGTTGCCGTATTTGGCTTTGGCATCTTTAAGGCGGCCGTCGTACAGGTCGCAAACGGCAACCAGCTTTACACCGGGTATTTTAAGGGCTGTTTCGGTATCACTGTTACCCATACCTCCGGCGCCAATTAAGGCGATGTTTATCTGGTCGTTATATTCATAGCCCAGTTGCCTTTTAAGTATGGCAAAGGGTTTTACTGTATTCCCGGCAGCAAATAAGCTGTTGCCTACGGCTACGGCGGCGGTTGTTGTGGTTAGTTTTTTAAGGAAACTTCGGCGGGATGAAGATGGTTTTTCTTTCATAGATAAGGTACTGAACTTTTATAATATGGTTAATTGATAAGATACTAAAATAGCAACCCTTATGGAACGGTTGTGGTTTAATTGGCATTTAAAATTAGTGAATTGACTTAACATTTACACAAGTCTGTTAACTTAATCTATCCGGATAAAGGCAATCAACATACAATCACTATCTTTGTTGCCATTATAAAAATGAGCAAAACAATAACTCCGTACAACAATCAGCAGGCTACCAAAAAAGAACAGGTGGCCGATATGTTTAACAATATATCAAAAACATACGATTTCCTTAATCACTTCATGTCATTAGGGATCGATATCATCTGGCGCAAAAAAGCTATCAACGAGTTGAAAAAAGATCAGCCCAAACTGATCCTTGATGTGGCTACAGGTACTGGTGATTTTGCTTTTGAAGCTTTAAAGATCCTGAAACCCGAAAAAATTATCGGTGTGGATATTTCCCGTGGGATGCTCGACATCGCGGAGCAAAAGATAGCCAAACGCGGTTTAGGCGATAAGTTTGGCGTAAAACTGGGCGACTCGGAAAAACTGCCATTTAATGATAAAGAATTTGATGCCGTTACCGTAGCTTACGGTGTGCGTAATTTCGAGAACCTGGAAGTTGGCCTGGCCGATATTCACCGGGTATTAAAACAAGGTGGTAAAGCGGTGGTGCTTGAATTTTCGAAGCCTAAAGCTTTCCCTATAAAACAATTGTATAACTTTTATTTTAACTATATAACTCCTGGTATTGGTAAGTTGTTCAGTAAAGATTCGAGGGCTTATAGTTATTTGCCAGAGTCTGTTGCGGCTTTTCCGGATGGGAAAAATTTTGTTGCTTTGATGGATAAAGTAGGTTTTAAAAATACCAAACAGAGGCCCCTGGCGTTTGGTATCTGTTCCATTTATACCGGCGTTAAATGATAAAAAAACGGTTCCTTTTAGTGGTGTGCCTTATGTTTTGCAGCAAGCTTTTGCTGGCACAACATGTACCGGCATGGGGCGGAGGGGCCGATCAGCAGGATCTGAGCTTTGGTTTTAGTTTCAGTTACGTAAGCAGCGATTTTAAAATTGTAAAAAAGCCCGACTGGCGTAAGCCCTTTTTCGATACCGGAACCAGTACCTATATTACAGATTCGGTAAACAGCATCAGTTCAAAAAGCCTGCCCGGCTTTGCCATTGGTTTTTTAACCCGCTATACATTAACCGAGCATTTTGAGGTGCGCGTAACGCCGTCTCTGGTGTTTGCCGATCGTAACTTAACGTATACTTACGCTAATCCCGATCAAAACCAGGTAAAGCAGATTCAGTCAACGTCGGTTGAGGTACCTTTGGCGTTTAAAATAAAATCAGACCGGTTGGGCGATTTCAGGGCCTATATTCTTGGGGGCGTTAAATATACCCAGGCCATTGGCGGTAAAAAGAACGAAACCAATCTGGACCCATTAGATAAAACGGTAAAAAATATTGGTGGCTTTAGCTCGTACGAAGCAGGCCTTGGCTGCGATATTTATTTCGAGTTTTTTAAACTCTCGCCCCAGATAAAGGTATCCAACTCATTCGGCAATTTATTGGTGCCAGAAAATCATCCATTTGCAACGCCCATCAGCAAGCTATCGTTACATACGGTTATGTTTAGTTTGTTTTTTGAATAGGGGCTAAATTTCCCATGGTTGAATAGCGACGAAGACTCACCCGGCCGACGCTTCGCTGGGCCACCCTCTCTCCGACTGCGTCGCATAGAGGGTAGAAAAAATAAAAAGAAATAGAAAGGTTTTCCGGCCCCTCTATGCGACGCAGTCGGAGAGAGGGGCAGACGGGCGCAGCCTCGTCGGGGTGAGTCGTCTGCGCCATGTGCGAAACCTCCACAAAACTATCCTTACTCCCAAAAGACAATAATTTAAACTAAAAAACATAATTTCGCTGCCATAGTTATCCTTATACCATGAGTAAAATAGCTTTAATTACCGGTGCAACCTCGGGCATAGGCGAGGCATGCGCCCATGTATTTGCCCGCGAGGGTTATAATTTAATATTAACAGGCAGGCGCGAAGAGCGGCTTAACAAAGTTGCAGCACACCTTAATGACAAGTACGATGTAGAAATTATTGCCTCGGTATTTGATGTGAGCGACCGCCAGCAGGTAATTGATAGCCTTGAAGAGTTATCGCCCGAGTGGAAAAAAGTTGATGTGCTGATTAATAATGCCGGCCTTAGCCAGGGTTTAGACCCCATACAGAACGGTAATATTGATGACTGGGAAACCATGATTGATACCAATGTTAAAGGTTTGCTGTATGTAAGCCGGGTGGTATCTAACTGGATGATTGAGAACGGTAAGGGGCATATTGTTAATTTAGGCTCTATTGCAGGTAAAGAGGTTTACGCTAATGGTAACGTATACTGCGCAACCAAACACGCGGTTGATGCCTTAAATAAAGGTATGCGGATTGATCTGTTGCCATATGGCATTAAGGTTACGGCCGTGCATCCTGGAGCTGTAGAAACAGAGTTTTCGGAGGTACGATTTAAAGGCGATAAAGACCGTGCTAAAAAAGTATACGATGGTTTTGAACCGCTGGTAGCACAGGATATTGCCGAAACCATTTGGTTTGTAGCATCGCGCCCGGCCCACGTAAACATAAACGATTTGGTAATTATGCCAACAGCCCAGGCAACAGCCGGAAATATATATCGAAAATGATAATTTGATGTGCAGATATGCAAATTTGAGATGTGCAGATGAAAAAATATATATGCACATCCGAAATTATAATCTGCACATTTGCACATCTGAAATTTGCACATCTAATATTCAATTAAAATGTCACTAATTAAACAAATAGACCAGGATATAAAATTAGCTATGCTGGCTAAACAGCCAGATCGCCTGAGAGGGTTACGGGCTATAAAATCGGCTTTGTTAATGGCTAAAACCGAAAAAGGCGCTGCCGAAGAACTTACAGAAGAAGTTGAAATTAAGGTACTTCAAAAGCTTATTAAGCAACGTAAAGAGTCGGCAGATATTTATCGTACACAAAACCGCGAAGATCTGTACGAGATTGAGATGGAAGAGATGCGCGTGATTGAGCCATACCTGCCACAACAAATGACCCGTTTTGAAATTGAAGGTTATTTGCAAGGGCTTATAGAAAGTGTAGGAGCTACTTCGGCAAAAGATCTGGGTAAGGTTATGGGCGCTGCAAATAAAGAGCTTGCAGGCAAAGCCGATGGCAAAACCATATCTGAAATTGTAAGGCAATTGTTGGGTTAGTTACCAATTTATCAACGTAAGCTTAATATTTACATTGATAAATTATTACTATAATTGTTGAAACTCGTTCGTAATAAACTAATTTTATGGCGAATTGACACATTTTATACTAAAACTTGTTTTGGTATAGTTAATTGAAAATTAATATTAATAATTTATATGGATTTCGTGCTTAAAGAGGAACACGGTTTTAGTTACATCGATGAGGGCGAAGGCGAGGTGCTGTTACTACTGCACGGTTTAATGGGGTCGTTAAGCAATTGGGATGGGGTGGTTGATCAGTTTAAATCAAAATACCGCGTAATAATACCTATATTGCCTATTTATGATATGCCGCTTATTACAACAGGCGTTAGAAGCCTGTCTAAATTTGTGCATAAATTTATTAAGTTTAAAAAACTGAGTAATATAACAGTATTGGGTAATTCGCTTGGCGGCCATGTAGCTTTGGTATATGTTTTAGCGCATCCCGAAAATATAAAGGCCATGGTGTTAACCGGCAGTTCGGGTTTGTATGAGAACGCTTTTGGAGGTTCGTTTCCGCGCCGCGAGAGTATTGATTTTGTGCGAGAAAAGGTGCAGTATACGTTTTATGATCCGGGCATTGCTACAGACGAAATGGTTACCGACATACATAAGCTAATAAACGACAGGCATAGCGTGCTTCGGTTACTGGCAATGGCAAAATCGGCCATCCGCCATAACATGAAAAAAGATCTGCATAAAATGGATTTGCCGGTATGTTTAATATGGGGTAAAGATGATAAGATAACCCCGCCCGAGGTAGCTGTTGAGTTTAGTGAAGAGTTGCCCAACGCCGAACTGCACTGGATTGATAAATGCGGCCACGCCCCTATGATGGAGCGGCCCGAGGAGTTTAACGTATTGCTGGGCGCGTTTTTAGAGAAATTAGAAAAGGTAGAAAAAATAGAAGCATAACATGGTTGCAGTTGAACTGATAGCTGATGCGATACCGCCGGTACATACCTCTGATACTATACAGAAGGTTTATGATCGTATGGTGGAGTTTCGCCTCAGGCATTTGCCAATTGTAAACGAAGATCAGTTTTTGGGCCTTATTGCCGAAGATGATATGTTAGGCGAAAGTGATTACCAGGTACAGGTAGGGGCATTGGCGTTATCGCTGGTAAACCCTTACGTGCTGGATGATCAGCATATTTATGATGTTATCCGCCTGTTTTATGAGCGCCAGCTTACTGTTGTACCCGTGCTTGATGCCAAGCACAATTACCTGGGGCTTATCTCTATAAATGCCATAACCGAGTATTTTGCAAAAATTACCTCCGTATCTCAGCCCGGCGGTATCATCGTGCTCGAGATCAACAATAAAAACAATTCCCTGGCGCATATGTCGCAAATTGTAGAATCAGACAATGCCCAGATCCTGAGCTCCTACGTTCAAACCTTCCCCGATTCAACCCGGATGGAAGTTACCCTAAAAGTGAACAAACAGGACATCTCCAATATAGTAGCTACGTTTTTACGTTACGAGTATGATATTAAAGCAACCTTTAACCATACCGATAATAATGATAACGGCAAAGACCGCTACGATTCACTCATGAATTATCTCAACTTATAATTAGTTCATTGGTTCACTGGTTCATTAGTTTATTGGTTGCAAAGCGTTTACCTATCCCATTTGATAATTTGCGCTTTATTAACCAGAACAAGACCAATGAACGAATGAACCGAAAAACAAATGAACCAACAAAATGAAGATAGCAGTTTACGGCAGGCCATTTAACGAACCATCGGTAATACCTTATATACAACAGGTGTTTGATAATTTGGCTCTGCACAATGTAGATATTTACGTGCATTACCAGCTTAACGAGTATCTACAGGATAAAATAAACGGCGTAAAATATAATGTACTGCAAAGTACAGATTCGTTAAAGGGCTTTATTGATATTTTTATTACTCTTGGCGGCGATGGTACCCTGTTGGATATGGTAACCGTTATCCGCGATTCGGGCATTCCTGTTATTGGTATCAATTTTGGTCGCCTGGGCTTTTTGGCCAGTGTAAATAAAAGTGATATTAACGCGGCTATTCATGCCGTGGTAAATAAGGAGTTTACGCTCGATAGCCGCGAGCTGTTAAAAATAGATTCGAAAACCGATGTATTTGGTATCGATAACTTCGCACTTAACGATGTAACCATCCACAAGCGCGATGATGCGGCGATGATTATTACCCATGTATTTTTAAACGATGAGTTTTTAAACTCCTACTGGGGCGATGGATTGATCATATCAACCTCAACAGGTTCAACAGCATATTCGTTAAGCTGTGGTGGCCCCATTATATTTCCGCAATCAAACAGTATAGTTGTTACCCCGGTATCGCCGCATAACCTCAATGTAAGACCTATTATATTGCCCGACAATAGTAAACTTTGCTTTGAGGTAGAAACCCGCAGTTCTAAATACCTGGTATCCTGCGATTCGCGTATGGCTGTTATGGACGAAACCATGAAGTTTCATGTAGAAAAAGCGGGTTTTCAGCTTAATTTAATCCGCCTCAATAATGAAAGCTACTTAACAACGTTAAGGAACAAACTATTATGGGGATTGGATGCCCGTAATTATTAAATTTACCGGATGCCTAAATTTGTACTTTTTATATTTCTTTTACTGGTTTCATATCATTTACAGGCTCAAACCTGGGAGATAGGCGGCTCTTTTGGTGCTGCCGGCTACATGGGCGATTTAAACCCCAATAACCCTGTTAAAGTAAGCGGCGCATCTGCAGGCTTATTTGTAAAGCGTAATTTTGATGGCTATTTTTCGGCGAAGTTGAATTTTGCCTACGGTCGCATTGCCGCTGCCGATAGCACATCGTCCAGCCAGCAATTTCGGGATCGTAATTTAAGTTTTACCGATGGTATAAAAGAACTAAGCGTTATTGGCGAGTTTAACTTTTTAAAATACATACCAGATGCGGGCCCCAATAAATTTACACCTTTTATATATGCCGGTTTAGGGTTGGCTGCTTATGACCCGCGTACGGTTTATAATGGGAGTATGGTAGCTTTAAGGCCATTAAAAACCGAGGGTGAAAAAACTCCTTATGGTAATAATACCGTTGTTATTCCGTATGGTGTTGGCATAAAATACAATATTGGCGGTAAGTTTACCATGGCTGCCGATATAGGTTACCGTTACACCTTTACAGATTATTTGGATGATGTAAGTGGCGTATACGCCGATAAAAGCAAATTGACCGGCATAGCGAGGGCATTATCAGACCGCTCTGGTGAGAATAGCGGCGTTTACATAGGCACGGCAGGTACCCAACGTGGCGATTTTAAACCCAGGGATACCTATTTTTTAGTAGGCTTTAGTATCTCCTATACATTTGTGAGTCAAAAATGTTATTATTAGTACCTTGCAGAATTAAATTCTTATATATTTAATTTGATAAAATTAAATTTTGTAAAATGAACAATAATTGATTTTATAGTTCGTTTAAGTCTTAAATGTCGGTATTTAATACTGATTTTTAATTTTTAACCTTAATCTATAAAGTCATGGCCGAATTAAATTCTTCTCCGCAACAATCAGGTTCAAAACACAAACGCAAAAGAATAAATGCGCGTGTAGACCTTACCGCAATGGTTGATCTGGCTTTTTTGCTCATCACCTTTTTTATTATGACCACCACGCTTGCAAAAACAAAGGCGATGGATGTGGCTATGCCCGTAGATGGCCCCAACGACTTTATACCCGCAAGCCGCAGCTTTACCATCTGCCTGGGTAAAAACAACCAGGTAATGTGGTACCTGGGCGAATTAAAGAACCCGATAATACCGCCAACAGTTACCAATTTTAGCAATGATGGGCTTCGGCATGCTATTATTGAAACCAGCAAAATGATTCGCGACAAATACGGTAAAAATATGATTGTACTGGTAAAGCCAAGCAACCATGCCGTGTACAGCAATGTGGTAAGCACTTTAGATGAGCTTAATATCACCCAAATTCCATCCTACGCTATTGTTGACATAGCCCAGCCGGATGTTGATGCTTTAAAGCTCAGGAACATTTACTAAGCCCATTGTATACCGTATTTATATAAAGAGTTTCCACCTAACCTTATACGCAGTTTTAACACCGGGGCATCATGGTCATTTACAGATCATTGATGCCCATTTTGCATTTGCAGGGTTTTTAGGTGATAATAAATGTGCTTATAAAATGCCATTTATGTGTTTTTTATGACATTTTGGGGCATTTATTACAATAACATTTTCTTTTATTGTTGCATACTAAAAAAATACAAAGTAAGTTTTACCTTTGTACCCTGAAAAAACCGGAAATTCGGCATTTAAACGCTGTAGTTACCGGTTGATTTTAAACGTAGATTAGTCTAAAAGCAAATATTTATTAGACATCGCATTGATAGTAAAAAACAACAGGCATGTCTTTTTATAAGCCTTAACACCGGCTTTTGATAATGAGTAATATGGGATATTTGGATCAGATTGATTTGTTAAAACTACCTAAACATGTAGCCATTATAATGGATGGCAACGGGCGATGGGCAAAAGAGAAAGGCAAATTGCGCATATTTGGTCACCATAACGGCGTGGTATCTGTTAGGGATGTTGTTGAAGGCGCAGATAAACTGGGCATCAAATACATTACGCTTTACACCTTTTCTTCAGAAAATTGGAACAGGCCTAAATTTGAAGTTATGGCCATTATGGAGCTTATGGTAAGTACTATCAATAAAGAGATTGCCGGTTTTATGAAAAATAACATTAAGCTTAATGCCATCGGCGATCTGAACATGTTGCCTGCAAAATGCTTAAAAGAGCTTAATTCGGCCATGCAAAAAACTTCATTAAATACCGGCGTGGTACTTACCCTGGCTTTAAGCTATGGTTCTCGGCGCGAAATTTTACATGCCGTTAAAAACATAGCGGCCCAGGTAAAAAGCGGCGAGCTGGAGCTTGAAGATATTAACGAAGTTGTTTTTGAACGCAATTTATTCACCAATGATATGCCCGACCCCGAATTATTGATCAGAACCGGAGGCGAGTATAGGATAAGTAACTATTTATTATGGCAAATAGCCTATGCCGAATTGTATTTTACAACCAAGCTATGGCCCGATTTCAGGAAGGAAGATTTGTACGAAGCTATACTGGATTATCAGAAACGCGAACGCCGTTTTGGTATGACCAGCGAGCAGGTTAACTAAATTTTTTCTTTTAACAAATTTTAACAACTGTATAAATTAATTTTAGCCCACTAAAATATTCGAATGT
The DNA here is from genome assembly GCF_014205845.1 of Mucilaginibacter cryoferens. GTDB lineage: Bacteria > Bacteroidota > Bacteroidia > Sphingobacteriales > Sphingobacteriaceae > Mucilaginibacter. The sequence continues at coordinate 638,742 of NZ_JACHCR010000001.1, read as the reverse complement.
ATAAATTTCTCTTTGCTATTCTTTTCACTGTTTTTGCTACTGCTGCACTGGCCCAGGTTTCAAATGCGCCGAGGCAACAACTCACTAAACAGATACCGGCCGATAGTTTAAGTTACCTCAATCCGCACGATTATATTATTGGTGGCATTAGTGTAAGTGGCGTTAAATATCTTGATAAAGATAATTTGATATTACTTTCAAAACTTACCAAAGGCGATCGTATTAATTTACCGGGCGAACGTAATGCCGAGGTTATAAAGAAATTATACGAGCAGGGTTTATTTGACGATGTACAGTTAAATATCACCAAAATAAACCTCGATACCGTTTACCTCGAAATTGTGGTTGTAGAGCGTCCGCGTTTATCGCGCCTGCATATAACCGGTATCCGCAAGGGCGAAATTGAGGATGTGCAGAAAAAATTAACCGATAAAACAGGTAAAATAGTAAACGAAAATTTACTGAGCACCACATCGGCCATCATCAAAAAGCATTTTAACGAAAAAGGTTTCTTAAACACTACCGTGATCATGACGCAGCGCAAAGATCCGGGAGATGCAAACAGTGTAATACTGGATGTTAAGATAGATAAGAAAACCAAAGTAAAGATAAACGATGTTGTTTTTGAAGGGAACAAAGCATTTTCGCAGAGCGAACTCCGTTCTTATTTGAGCAAAACCCGCAAAAAAAGATGGTATAATGTTTTTGGATCAAAGAAATTTAAACAGGATAAATACGATGAAGATAAGGTAAACCTTATCGAAAAAATGCAGGCCAAAGGCTATCGTGATGCCGAATTGATAAGCGATTCTGTTTACAGATTTGATGATAACACTGTTAACGTGAAAGTTAAAGTTTACGAAGGTCCAAAATATTACTTCGGTAAAGTTAAATGGAGTGGTAATGCAAAATACCCAACCGAACTTTTGAGCAGGATACTGCACATAAAAAAAGGAGATGTATTTAGCGAAGATGAGTTAAACAAACGTTTAAGCGGCCCTACACCGAGCAACGACGATGTATCATCACTTTATTTAAATGATGGTTATTTAACTTTCAACGCCGATCCGGTTCAAACAAGGATTTATGGGGATACTGTTGATTTGGATATTCGTATTTATGAAGGCCCTCAGTATACTATTAACCGTGTAAGCCTTAAAGGTAATGATGTAACCAACGATAAGGTTGTATTGCGCGAGATCCAAACCAAGCCAGGTCAAAAATTCAACAAAGAGTTATTAATCCGTAGTGCACGTGAAGTTGGTCAGTTAGGTAACTTTGATGAGCAAAAAACCGAACCTAAGCCAACTAACATTAACCCGCAGGATGGTACTGTAGATATTGTTTACAACGTTGTTGAAAAACCTTCAGATCAGATAGAGCTATCGGGTGGTTTTGGTGGCGGGCAGCTGGTGGGTACACTGGGGCTTACTTTTAACAACTTCTCGTTACGTAATATATTTAATCTTAAAGCCTATAAGCCACTGCCAAAAGGCGATGGACAAAAGCTGAGCTTAAGAGGTCAGTCGAGCGGTCGTAGTTATCAAAACTTTTCGTTCACCTTCTCCGAGCCGTGGTTAGGTGGTAAAAAACCTATTTACTTCGCGTTGTCTGCTTACACACAAGGAAGTTCAACAGGCCAGTATTATGCAAAAACAAGCCCTTACTACAATAACCTGCGTATTAATGGTGTGGGTGTTACCCTGGGTAAAAAATTAAAATGGCCGGATAACTATTTCCAGCTAAACTATTCGTTAAACTTTGACCACTATAACCTGGATAACTACACCGGTTACCTGTTTAGTAATGGTACATCGTTCAACATTAAGTTAACACAGGAGTTAACCCGTAACTCAATTGACATGCCTATTTTTCCAACACAGGGGTCAAACATTAAACTTACTATACAGGCAACACCTCCGTACTCATTGTTTAATAATGTGAACTATAAAATTGCAACACCACAAGAGCGTTACCACTTTGTAGAATACTACAAGTTTAAATATGATGCGCAGTGGTTTACCAAAATTGTGGGTAAATTTGTATTGATGAGCCAGGTGAGGTTTGGTTTCCTGGGTATGTACAACAAAGAAGTTGGTCCATCACCGTTCGAGCGCTTTAAATTAGGCGGCGACGGTATGCAGAGCTACCAGTTTTTACAGGGTAGCGAGATTATAGGCTTAAGAGGTTACCAAAACTTCTCTATAGTACCAGAGGGTTCAAATGAAAACCAGAACACCAATACAGGTAGTACCATTTACAATAAATATACAATGGAGTTACGTCACCCTGTTATTGCAAGCCAATCGGCTACTATATTCTTACTGGCATTTGCCGAAGGTGGTAACGTTTGGGATAATTTCAGCCAGTTTAATCCGTTTAACGTAAGACGTTCGGTAGGTGTGGGAGCAAGAATATTTTTACCTATATTTGGCTTGCTTGGATTAGATTATGGTTATGGATTTGATAAAATACCGGGTGCGCCTGATGCAAACAGAGGCCAGTTCCATTTTACAATTTCTCAGAGTTTATCCGGCGGATTTAATTAATTTGCACCGCGCCTTATGAAGAAGATAATTTTATTAGCCATTTTAACGTTTACAGCATTTGCGGGAGCTTATGCACAACGTTTTGCTTACGTCGATTCGGATTACATACTAAAGCACATGCCAGAGTATGCTTCATCGCAAAAGCAATTGGCAGCATTATCTGATCAGTGGCAGAAAGAGGTTGATGGCCGTTTTCAGGAAATCGACCGCTTATACAAAGCTTATCAGGCCGATCAGGTTTTAATGACGGCTGATATGAAAAAGCGCCGCGAAGCCGAAATTGTAGATAAAGAAAAAGCCGCTAAGGATTTTCAACGTCAAAAATTTGGTCCCGATGGCGAGTTATCACAAAGAAGCACCGCGTTGGTTAAACCAATTCAGGATAGGGTGTCTAAAGCTGTACAGGCAGTAGCCGAAAGCGATGATTTGGATATGATCTTTGATAAAAACAGCGAGGTTATTATGCTGTATGCAAACCCAAGGTTTGATAGGAGCGCCGAAGTAATAACCAAATTAGGGCTTAAACCCGGAGTAATTGCCAAATAAATATTTAAATAAATACACAGAACAGAACTATTTTTAAACACAGGACAAAAAAAATGAAAAAACTATTTAAAGTTGCTTTAGTTGCAGTAGGAATGATATTTGCCGGCAACTTTGCCAATGCGCAGACCAAAATTGGCCATATTAACTTCAATGCTGTTATTGACTTAATGCCAGAAACTAAAACCGTTTCGGCCCAGATCCAGGCTTACCAAAAAACTTTCATTGATGTACTTACTGGTATGAACAATGAGTACACTACAAAAGGTCAGGATTTCCAAAAAAACCAGGCTACCATGACTGATGCTATCCGTAGCCAGAAAGGTGCCGAATTGCAAGACATGCAAAAACGTATGTCTGATTACCAGGCAGACGCTCAACAGAAAGTTGAAGCTAAAAAGAACGAATTAGGTAAACCACTTTTTGATAAAGCTACCGCAGCTGTACAAGCTGTTGCTAAAGAAAAAGGTTACGCTTACGTTTTAGATTCATCACAGGTAAGCCTGTTGGTTTCTCCGGAAGCTGATGATTTGATGGCTGCTGTAAAACTAAAATTAGGTTTAAAATAATATCAACCATTAGTCATTTATAAAAGAGCGCCTCGTATTTACGGGGCGCTTTTTTTATGTTTGTATATGCAACATCATCCCATAGGTATTTTTGATTCGGGCTTTGGCGGCCTCACTGTTTTTAAATCCATTGTTGAGCAGCTGCCCGGTTACGATTACCTTTACCTGGGCGATAATGCCCGTGCACCTTATGGCAACCGGTCGTTTAAAACCATACACGAGTATACCTGGGAGTGTGTACAATGGATGTTTGCACAAGGTTGCCCGTTGGTAGTACTGGCCTGCAATACGGCATCGGCCAAAGCATTGCGTACTATTCAGCAGCAAGACCTTAAAGATGCCGACCCCACAAAGCGTGTATTAGGCGTTATAAGGCCAACTGCCGAGATTATTGGCAATTATACCCAAAGCAAAGAGATTGGCGTGCTGGGTACAAAAGGTACCGTGCAGTCGGGGTCGTACCTTATCGAGATCAATAACTTTTTCCCTGATGTAAAAGTTTATCAGCAAGCTTGCCCGTTATGGGTGCCGTTGATAGAAAATGGAGAGTACAACCAGCCCGGTGCCGATTATTTTGTGAAGCTATATCTTGATGAGGTTATGGCCCAATCGCCCAATATCGATACCATTTTACTGGCTTGCACCCATTACCCCATTATAAAAGATAAAATTGAAGCTCAGCTGCCTGCACATGTTAAAGTGGTAGCCCAGGGCGATATTGTGGCCAATAGCCTGGTTGATTACCTGCACCGCCATCCCGAAATGGAAACGAAACTGACCAGAAACGGCACCAACCAATTTTACACCACTACAGATGATACTGCCGATTTTGATCACCATGCCTCGCTGTTTTTCTCGTCGCCGGTAAAATCTACCTTTGTGGCGGCTAATGATCTGGTGAAGTGTTAGTGGGGGGATTAAGTTGGATTAGGTTAGATTAAGTTGGATTAGGTTAGATTAAGTTGGATTAGGTTAGATTAAGTTGGATTGGGTTGGATTAAGTTGGATTAGGTTAGATTAAGTTGGATTAGGTTAGATTAAGTTTATAATAACGTAATCACTACAGTAAGTAGACCGATTCTGTTAATTCTTAAATTCTGAAAATTTGGCTTCAGACAATTTAATCAACCACTCGCCAATTTAATATACTAAACTTGTCGTCTAAATTAGTTCAACATTTAGTAAGTTTGCAGCTTCATCAAAAAGGCGCTTGAATTATTATATCACATATTTTATTGTTGCTGTAGGGTTGTTTAGTTTTTCGGCCTTTTTTGCTTTGTTTGGGGTATACGCCGAGCGAAAGATCTCTGCATTTATACAAGACCGGCTTGGCCCTACCGAAACGGGTAAATTCGGCTCGCTGCAAACCCTGGCCGATATTATGAAGATGATCCAAAAAGAACTCATCATCCCTGCGGCTGCAGATAAATGGCTGTTTATGCTGGCACCTGCGGTAATATTCATCGCAGTTTATATGGGCTTTGCAGCTCTGCCATGGGGGCCCGGACTCATCCCCTCAAAAATAAATTTAGGCATCTATTATATTTTCGCCATTATCTCTATCGAAACATTGGGTATCCTGATGGCCGGCTGGGGATCAAACAATAAGTACTCGATATTAGGGGCCATGCGCTCTGCCGCCCAAATCATATCCTACGAGATCCCGGCAGGTTTTGCCATTATCTCTGTAGTGATGATAGCCCAAACCTTAGATCTGCAGGCTATAGCTATGCAGCAAGGTGTGCTATCTGCCGAAAAAATAAAGTTTGCGGGCTTTTGGGATGTAACCGCAACGGGAGGATTCTTTAGTTGGAACATATTTCGTGCCCCGCATCTGATCATCGCGTTTGTTATTTACTTTATAGCCTCGCTGGCCGAAAGTAATCGTGCCCCATTTGATATCCCGGAAGCAGAATCGGAACTGGTTGCCGGTTTCCATACCGAGTTTACAGGCATCCGTTTCGCGCTGGTTTTTTTGGCCGAGTATTCGATGATGTTTTTGGTAAGCATGATAGGCGTGATACTATTTTTAGGCGCCTGGAACACGCCGTTGCCCAATATAGGGCCGGCCCATTTAGCTAGCTGGACAACCGGCATGTGGTGGGGCATATTGTGGGTAACATTAAAAACATTAGGCCTTGTAGCCATCCAGATGTGGATAAGGTGGACACTGCCCCGTTTCCGGGTAGATCAACTGATGAACCTTTGCTGGAAGGTGCTCACCCCGCTTGCATTTTTATGTATGCTGATATCGGGCGTGTGGCGATTGTGGCTAATGTGATTTCGGATTTCGGATGTTCGATTTCGGATTTAAGAAATTGAATTTAGAATGTTAAAATTAGGTTTAGTATTTAGAGTTTAGAATTTAGTATTTCAATATTTAGAATTTGTTAACAAAGTTAATCAACGGTTTTACAACGGCATGGAAAGGTTTAAGCCTTACCGTGAAGCACCTCTTTGCTAATAATTCTGAACGTAAAATAGTTACAGTAAGCGATAGTAATTACTTTAAACAGTTGGAGAAAGGCACCAACACCATCCAATATCCTAAGCAGCAACTGCCGGTACCCGAGATTGGGCGGTACCAGCTGGATGTGGAGATGGACGATTGCATTGTATGCGATTTGTGTGCCAAAGTATGCCCTGTAGATTGTATAGATATTGAAGCGATAAAGGCAACTGAAGCTATTGGTCAAACATCAGATGGTACCACCAAACGTTTGTATGCCGCCAAGTTTGATATTGATATGGCCAAATGCATGTACTGTGGCCTGTGTACCATTGTGTGCCCAACAGAGTGTATTGTAATGACCAATCAATACGATAAAACTGTTTTTGAACTGAGCGACCTGGTATACGAATTTTCGGACATGCCGGCCGAGGTTGCTGCCGAGAAACGTGCCTTGTTTGATAAACAACAGGCCGAAAAGCAGGCTGCCAAACTGGCTGCTATGCAAAAAAAGGAGGGCGGTGCATGAGCTTAGTCCGCGTGCTGTTTTATCTGATGGGTTTTATAGCGGTAGCTTCGGCATTGTACGCGGCCTCCACCACAAACCTGGTACGCAGTATTTTTGTATTTTTTGTTACACTGTTTGCTTTAGCCGGTTTATATGTATTGGCCCTGGCCGATTTTGTAGCCGTTACCCAGGTGGTGATCTATGTAGGGGGCATCCTGGTGCTCATTCTGTTTGCGTTTATGTTATCGGGTAAAGAAACCTTGGATGTAATACAGCAACAAAAGGGTAAGTTTTTTAGCATCGGCAAGTTGCCTGCTATTTTGCTGGCTGTTTTGTTTTTTATAGTAATCATCAACGTGATATTTAAAGCCGATGCCAATAACCTGAGTTGGGTAAAGGATTCTATCGCCAATAATAATACCATTACACCAAACGCAGTGATGATTGATAACATTGGCGTTAACCTGATGACCCGTTACCTGCTGCCGTTTGAAGCCATTTCTGTTTTATTACTGATGGCATTGGTTGGCGCGGCACACCTGTCTCGGAAGGAGGGCAGCGAATGATCACTTTAAACGATTTTCTGATCATAAGCGCGGCACTGTTTTGCATAGGGTTGTATATGATCGTATCTAAACGCAACGCTATTCAGATATTGATAGGCATTGAGTTAATATTAAATGCAGCCATATTAAACCTGGTAGCATTTGGCAAACACGACAGCCTAAATAATAGTGGCCAAATTTTCGCACTGTTTGCCATTGTACTTGCCGCTGCAACAACCGCAGTGGCGCTGGCTATTATCCTGAATGTTTACCGCAGATATAAAACCATTGATCCAGGTAAGATTAATAATTTGAGGGATTAATGATGAAGAGGATTAAAGAGATTGTCGGTGCGAGTGATCATAAGTTGCGCTCGGAAAAAACAATAATGACATGTAAAAAATGCGTCATTGCGAGGTACGAAGCAATCCCCAACTATAAAGAGCGGCCGTGCATAGCTACTCAGTAAATAGGGGATTGCTTCGTACCTCGTAATGACGCTTTTAAAAACTATTTATATATACGCCTAAGGCAAATACAGATTGAACAACACTTCATCTCATACAGATCTCATCCTCATCACCTGCACTCTCGCAGCTGTAGCATTGCCCTTGCTTGCTGCTTTGGTAAACTTTTGCCTGCCGGTAAAAAGTAAGGCTGCGGGTTGGGTATCTACGCTGGCTATATTAATCAGTTGTGTGTTGGCTGCCAAAGTATTTGCCGGGGTATGGAATAATCCTCAGATTCATGTAAAGCAGGTTTGGTTTACCATTGGGCATACCAAAGTTTACGCAGGTATACTGTTAAATAACCTATCGGTATTGATGCTGTTGCTGGTATCGGTTATTGCCTTGCCGGTACATATTTACTCTACCGCCTACATGAAGCATGATGATAGGTACAGCCGGTATTTTACTTACCTCAGTTTCTTTTGTTTTAGCATGCTGGGTTTGGTGGTAATTGATAACCTGGTATTGTTTTATGCTTTTTGGGAGTTGGTGGGCTTTTCATCATACCTGTTGATCGGTTTTTGGTTTACCAGGGACAAAGCGGTACAGGCCAATAAAAAAGCTTTCATCATGAACAGGATAGGGGATATCGGTCTGTTGAGCGCCATTATTATCTTGTTTGTGCAATACCGTACTTTTGATATCGAACTGCTTTTTGCACAAAAAGGATTGGTAGTTCAATCGGTTGTTAATAATGGGTTGTGGAATGGGCCTGTAGGCTCTTTACCCGCCATTTGCCAGTACATTGCCGTTGCAGGTATCGTTTTAGCTGTTGCTGCTAAATCGGCCCAGTTTCCGTTGCATACCTGGTTGCCCGATGCTATGGAGGGGCCAACATCAGTTTCCGCTCTTATTCACGCCGCTACCATGGTTGCAGCAGGCGTGTTCCTGTTAGGCAGGGTATACCCCATGTTTACGGGTACAGAGCTGTCCATATTAGCTTGCATAGGCTGCTTTACTGCTTTTATGGCGGCAACCATTGCACTTACACAAAACGATCTGAAACGTATTTTGGCATACTCTACCATATCGCAGTTAGGTTATATGATCTTAGGTATGGGCGTTGGGGCTTATTCATCGTCGCTGTTTCATTTGGCCACACACGCGTTTTTTAAATGTTTGTTGTTTTTGGTGGCGGGTATCGTTATTCACCAGATGCAGCATATTAAAGAGGATAATCACCTTGATATCGATCCGCAGGATATTTCATTGATGGGCGGTTTCCGCAAAAAATTGCCGCTTACTTTTATAGCCGCTGTTATTGGTGGTTTGGCCCTGGTAGGGCTGCCGCTTACATCAGGCTATTTATCTAAAGATGGTATCCTGATCCAGGCTTTTGAATGGAGCGATGGTAAAGACGCATGGTTCAGCATCATCCCCGTAATGGCACTCGTTACCAGCTGGCTTACCGCCTTCTATGTTGCACGATTGATATTTAAAGTTTTCTTTGGCGATTTCAGGCTAACGAACGCTTACCCTAATTTAAAGCTACATGTTACAGATGGCGGCTGGCCTTATAAATTGCCGCTGGTGTTTTTGATGCTTTGCTGTTTCTTTCCCTTATTCTCTTTCAATCCTATAGCTTACGAACATGCCTGGTTATTTAGCGGGTTGAAACTGCCGGGCTTTGTGATTGGTGAAAGTAGCTATCATCTCATTATTCCGGTGGTGGTAAATGTTTTTAGCTTACTCGTTATATACCTGGCTTATGCTATCTATGTAAAGCAAATTGCTTTCTCGTTTCCGCAAACAGGTTTCTTCTATCGCTTATCCTATAACCAGTGGTACTTTGATAAAATATACAAGCGGATATTTGTAAAACCGGTATTGGGCCTGGGTAAGTTTCTTTACTGGTTTGATAAAAACGTTATCGACGGTTTTATTCACCTACTTGCTGCTATAGCCGGGTGCATTGCTGGGGCAACCGCTTGGATAGATAAATACCTGGTAGATGGCTTTTTGCATTTAATGGCTTCCACAGTGCAAAGTATTGGCAATTTTGCACGTAAATTTCAAAGTGGTAAAGTGCAATACTATTTGTTTAGTATGCTGGCTATAGTACTGGCGCTGTTTATTTTAAAAATACTGATATAAACCTGATGAATATATTAACCTTACTCATATTTATACCTGTACTGTTTGGCTTTATTATTATGCTGCTGCCATCATCTATGCGCAACAGCTTTAAATATATTACGCTTGCCGCTACCCTTATTCAGTTGGGCATTGCTATATGGATATACCTTAACTTTAAAACCGGGGCCAACTACGGCGGTATTAACCACGAAGATCAGTTTCAGTTTGTGCAAAAAATACCCTGGATAGGCCTTAACCTGGGCAGCCTGGGTAAAATGCAGATCGATTATTTTGTGGGGATAGATGGTATCTCTATCACTCTGCTGGTAATGACCTCGCTGGTAATGGTAATTGCCACCCTGGCCTCATGGGAAATTAAGAGCAACCTTAAAGGTTTCTTCCTGCTGTTTTTATTGTTGGATATGGCCGTTATTGGTGTGTTTTGCGCGCTGGATTTCTTTCTGTTTTACATGTTTTACGAATTGATGCTGCTGCCATTATATTTCCTTATAGGGATGTGGGGAGGCGCAAGGCGGGAGTATGCAGCTATTAAGTTTTTCCTGTATACGTTATTCGGTTCGGTATTTATGTTGCTGGTGATGGTTGGGTTGTACCTTTCTGTTACCGACCCTGTAACCGGCAGCCATACTTTTAATATAGTGCAAATGATGAATCCAGCTAATTACAGCGCAGGTTCGGTATTCTCATTGGCAAGCCATCAAACCATATTGGGGATGCCCGCCCGCACAGTTGGTTTTGTGGTACTGTTTATTGCATTTGCCATTAAGGTGCCCGTTGTGCCCTTGCATACCTGGTTGCCCGATGCACACGTAGAAGCCCCAACACCTGTTTCTATTATTCTGGCAGGCATCCTGTTAAAAATAGGTGGGTATGGTATCATTCGCATCTGTATCGGCATTTTTCCGGAGGTTGCTACAGCGCATGCTTTCTGGCTGGGCCTGCTCGGTGTCATTTCTATTTTATATGGTGCCTTTAACGCCCTTGCCCAGCGCGATCTGAAACGAATGATCGCTTATTCCTCCGTATCTCATATGGGCTTTGTGCTGTTAGGTATAGCCTCCCAAACTGCCGAAGGCATCAGTGGCGCGGTAATGCAAATGGTGAGCCATGGTTTTTTATCAACCATGCTATTCTTCCTGGTGGGTGTAATTTACAACAGGGTGCATGACAGGGATATTTATCATTTCCGTGGCTTAGGTACCCTGATGCCAAAATACACCGCTTTTGTAATGATCGCTTTTTTTGCATCATTGGGATTGCCCGGCTTTTCGGCATTTGTGGCCGAAGCTTTTACTTTGGCAGGTGTATTTAAATCGCATACAGACAATGGTCTGCTTCCTTATTGGATGGCCATTTGCGGTACGGTGGGTATACTGCTCGGTGCGGCTTATTTTTTGTGGACCTTGCAACGCATGTTTTTCGGCCAGGAATCATTAAAAGGCGGCAGCGTTTGGAAAATAGCGTTAACCGATATTAACCTGCGCGAAAAACTTACGCTTGCCCCCCTCGCTATTATCGCTTTGGCATTAGGTATAATGCCTTCGCTTGTATTTGATAAGATCAATGATTCGGTTTTAACACTCATCCAGTTTTTACATCTTAAATAATCAATGCATCCTCTGCTTCCACATATAACCGATCACTTAACCGATATTTTTGGCAGCTTAGGCTATTTTATACCCGAGGTTTATCTCGGGCTGCTTTTTCTGGTGGTTATGATAACCGATGTGTTATTTGGTAAAAAATCAACAAGCCTTTGTCGTACGGTAGCCTGCGCTGGCCTGTTGGTGGTACTGTTTAAAGATTTGCAGCAGGTGGGTATTACATTAAACGCGCAGCATTTCATTTTCAGCAACATGTTGCTGCTTAGTCCGGCTGCTGTGTGGTTTAAATTGGTTATTGATCTTTTGGCATTCATCCTGCTGCTATATTTTACCTGGGACAAAAAGCTGGCATCGCACAAAAAGGGATTGTCGGACCTGTATACTATTACTATAGCTTCCATATTTGGGCTGCATTTAATGGTGATGGCCGTAAACCTGCTGTCTATTTACCTGGCTATAGAAATGGTATCCATTGCATCGTACCTGATGGTAGCCTACCGCAGCGAGAACGCTTTTAGTACCGAGGCCGGCTTAAAGTATGTGTTATTTGGCGCGGCGTCTTCGGCTATAATGCTGTATGGTATTTCGCTGTTGTATGGTTTTGGCGGCTCGCTGGATATTGTATTGCAATCTACAGTTACCGAGCTTTTAAAAGTAAATCCCCTAAGCTCGTTTTTTGCCATTTTACTGATACTGGTAGGTATAGGATTTAAACTATCATTTGTGCCTGTTCATTTTTGGGTACCCGATGTATACCAGGGTGCACCAACGCCGGTTACGGCTTATCTTTCAACGCTGCCCAAAATAGCTGCTTTTGCATTATTGGTTAACTTTTTACCACCTTTTATATTGTTGGGTAAGGGAACGGGCTTCGATTTGGGTATCTTATTATCCGTGGCGGGCATTATTAGTATGATAGCCGGTAATTTTGCAGCGGTAATGCAAAGCAATGTTAAACGGATGCTGGCATACTCCAGCATTGGCCATACAGGGTTCGCGCTGATGGCCGTGGTAACTTTTAACCAGCAGGGACTTTCGGCTTTAACCTATTACCTGTTGGTTTACGCATTGGCCAATATTGGCGCGCTGGTATTGGCAACCTATTTTAGCAATGTTGCCGATGCTGAAGATATGGACGGTTACAAAGGGCTGGGCTTAAAATATCCGGTTGCAGCGGTTTGTTTTACCATTATAATGATATCGCTTACGGGCCTGCCTGTTAGCGCGGGTTTTACCGGGAAGGTGTTTGTGTTTTCGGCGGTTTATGGCATTTATCAGCAAACGCACAGTATCTGGCTAATGTTGCTGATGGCTACAGGGGCGTTAACAACGGTGGTTAGCTTGTTTTACTATATTAAAATCCCCTTGAATTTGTTTTTAAAAAGGGCAGAAAATCAGGATATTGTATATGTAAAATCTTACAATTCTGTGATTTTAGCTGTAATTATAAGCTTTGCGCTTATTTTATTGGGGGTATTTCCTGATTTTGTACTTAAATATCTTTAGAAATCCGTTTTTTATTGTCTATTTAATAAAAATTAGATATATTCTTTGTTTTATTGCTATAAAAGTATTACTTTCAGGCCGTTTTAACAACAAACCTCCAGTTATTAATGAAGCGGTATTTTCCTTTCCTAGTTATACTTATAATTTTAACACTAACATTTATATTTCCATCTGTTGAGTTCAAAAACTCAGGTAATCCCCATTTTAATACGGGAGATATAGCCTGGATGCTGATGTCAACGGCGCTTGTTTTGATCATGACCCCGGGTCTGGCTTTCTTTTACGGCGGCATGGTTAACAAAAAAAATGTGATCTCTACCATGCTGCAAAGCATTGTTTGTATGGTTATCATCACCGTACTTTGGGGTATATTTGGTTTTAGCCTGGCCTTTGGCGAAAGCTTTCACGGCTTTATAGGCAACCCTGCTACTTATTTTATGATGAAGGGCATGCTGGGCAATGCAACATGGAAGGCGGCACCAACCATACCATTGCTGTTGTTTGCCATGTACCAGTTAAAGTTTGCTATCATCACGCCTGCGTTAATTACCGGCGCTTTTGCCGAGCGTATCCGCTTTAACTCTTACATCATTTTTCTTGTACTGTTCTCCATCTTCATATTCTCGCCGTTGGCGCATTGTACCTGGCATCCCGATGGTATTTTAGCCAAACTGGGCGTGTTGGATTTTGCAGGCGGTACGGTAGTGCACATGTCGGCAGGTTGGGCTGCATTAGCTTCTGCCCTGTATTTAAAGCGCCGTAACGAGGCCAATCATTCACCCGCCCGTATCACGTATGTAATGATAGGTACCGGACTTTTATGGTTTGGCTGGTTTGGGTTTAACGCTGGTTCGGCATTTGGAGCAAACGCGTTGGCTGTAACGGCTTTGGCCACCAGTACAACAGCTTCGGCAGCTGGCGGTATTACCTGGATATTTTTTGATATGCTTCGCGGCCGTAAACCATCGGCTATGGGTACCTGTATAGGTGCGGTAGTTGGTTTGGTGGCTATTACACCGGCCGCGGGTTTTGTAACTGTACCACATTCGCTGGCTATCGGTATTATATCGGCAGTTGTGAGCAACCTGGTTGTGGAGTGGCGTACACGCACTACCATCGATGATACGCTCGACGTATTCCCTTGCCATGGGGTAGGTGGTATGGTGGGTATGCTGCTAACCGGTGTTTTTGCCAATCAGCATGTAAATGCGGGTAATACTACGGGTAACGGCCTTTTCTTTGGCGAAACACATCTTTTTCTGGTACAGCTTTTAGCGATGGTAGGTGTATCTGTTTTCGCGTTTTTTGGTTCGTTGTTGCTGTTAAAAATTACAGACATGATCTCGCCACTGCGGGTTTCGGCCGAAGATGAAGAGCTTGGGTTGGATATTAGTCAGCACGGCGAAAAACTTTAGTTATTGAATTTCAAACCAATCAAATAAACCTGAAAGTCCGGCTGCGAAGCCGGATTTTTTTTTTACCCGGGGAATAAGGATGGAAAGATCAAGGAGCAAGGATCAGATTGATCTGTATTGAATAAAGAAAAGACTTAGCGTTTTTAAACGCTTCGGTTTTTATTTTGTCTATATATAGCAGTGAAGATATGGCGTTGTCTTGATTCGTGACTCTTAACTTTTTGATTCAGAAAAAATGTTTTCAGATAATCAGTTAGATATTTTTAGCAGGGCTCATCAAAACATATTACCGTTTGATGGGGGAGTTTACCTGTACCCTAATTTTTATGAAGAGGAAGGAACCCTCGCTATTTTTGAACAATTGAAGCATAGCATTCTATGGAAACAGGATAAGATGAAGATATATGGCAAAACCATAAACTTTCCGCGCCTAACTTCGTGGTATGCCGGCGGCGATCAGGAGTACACCTATTCTGGGGTATTAAATACGCCTATCCCTTTTACACCTTTATTGCTTAAAATAAAGGAAGCCGCAGAACAGCAATGCGGCAGACAGTTTAATTCGGCCTTACTCAATTATTACCGTGATGGTAGCGACAGTATGGGCTGGCATAGCGACGATGAGGCGGAATTAAGTGACAATCCGGTTATTGCTTCGGCCTCATTTGGCGCTACCCGAACTTTCCGTTTTAAACACAAGCAGCATAAAGATGCCAAAGTAGCCATAGCGCTTAACAATGGGAGTCTACTTATTATGCAGGGAGCAACGCAGCACCATTGGCTGCATCAGGTACCCAAAACTGCCAGGCAGCCAGGGCCGAGGATAAATATAACGTTTAGGGATGTAAAATATTAAATGAGTAAATTTTATATCAGGGAAATCGCTTTTAAACTTTTTTACAGTTTTTAATGCTGAGACAGGTAACCCCTACGGGGCAAAAAGGAATCTTAGATAATATTTCTACAACTTGGTAGCCTCTACGAGGCAATCGTTTTTATTAGTATGGCATTATGCCTCGTAGAGCAATGTCATTAAGTTAAGAGAGGCCAGGCTGCTCCAGAGGAGTAAAAGCTTAGTAGCAAACAATAAATTAGTGTTTTGCGTACCAGAGGTACGCCACTTAACGTTCCGTACCTCTGGTACGGAACTGCATCTTGCTTTTTTGCTACAAAGCGGTTCCCCCGCCGGGGGAAGAAACCCTTAACTTAATGACATTGCTCGTAGAGGCTACCAATTTGTAGAATAAAAGTTTAAATGTTTCTTTTGCCCCGTAGGGGTTACCTGTCTTTCTACAACAAATTTTTAAAAGCGATTTCCCTGAATTTTATATGTGCCGATAGCGTTTTCTATAAAAACGTAAATTAGCGTTGTGCAAACTAACGAATTGACTACATTGTACCGCCCTGTTGGCCCTAAGGAGCTTAAACTGATAGAAGAATCTGGTTTTAAAAGGTTTCCTAAAAGATTAATTGAGCAGCCCATCTTTTACCCGGTGATGAATGAAGCTTACGCGGTGCAAATAGCACGAGACTGGAATGTTCCTGCATCAGGATCGGGTTTTGTGACCACGTTTAGTTTACCGACCGATTTTTTGACAAAATACAACGTTGAAAATGTTGGTGGACCCATCCATAACGAGCTTTGGGTACCTGCCGAAGAGTTGGAAGAATTTAACGATCATATTATCGGGGTGATTGAAATTATTCATTCTTTTTACCCGGAAGCATAGAATTAATGTTGCGACAAATAAATGCAATGTAATGACAAATGATTTTACAAGAGTTCGGTATAAAATGATACCTTTGCAGCCTCATTCCGAATCATGAGCGATCAGATTAAACATGAATGCGGTGTGGCATTTATCCGCTTATTAAAGCCACTATCTTTTTATCAGAAAAAGTACGGAACTGCGCTGTACGGCCTGAACAAGCTTTACCTTTTAATGGAGAAACAACATAACCGCGGCCAGGATGGCGCAGGTGTTGCAACCATTAAATTAGATATTGCTCCGGGCAAGCGGTACATCAGTCGTCACCGTTCAATGGCTTCAAATGCCGTTGCTGATATTTTTGAATACATCCAGAAGAAATTCGCGGAGATTCAGAAAGAAACCCCCGAAAGGATGCTTGATGCCGAGTGGCTCAAGGAACACGTAAGCTTTACCGGCGAAGTTTTATTAGGGCACCTGCGATATGGTACCCATGGTAAAAATAGCATCGAAAGCTGCCACCCGTTCCTGAGGCAAAACAACTGGCAAACCAGAAATTTGGTTATTGCAGGTAACTTCAACATGACTAATGTTGATGAGCTTTTGCAGCAACTTTATGACCTGGGTCAGCACCCTAAAGAACAAGCCGATACCATTACAGTGCTCGAAAAAATGGGCCACTTTATTGATACCGAAAACCAGGGCTTGTTTGACCAATACAAACGCGAAGGTTTGGACGACAATGTGGAGATTAGCAAGCTGATTGCCAATGACATGGATGTTGCCAAAATTTTGACCAAATCGGCCAAAAACTGGGATGGTGGTTACACCATTGCCGGTATACTGGGCCATGGCGACGCGTTTGTAATGCGCGACCCTGTTGGTATCCGTCCGGCGTTTTATTATTATAACGATGAGATAGTTGTGGCTGCTTCAGAGCGTCCGGCTATTCAAACTGCGTTTAATATACCAATGGAGGAAATCAGGGAGATAAAACCTGGTCATGCGCTTATTGTTAAAAAGAATGGCAAGATATCTGAAACGATGTTTAGCGAGCCAAAGGAAAAGAAATCATGTTCTTTCGAACGGATCTATTTTTCACGCGGCAGCGATGCATCCATCTACCGCGAACGTAAACAATTAGGCAGGTTACTTTGCCCGCAGATATTAGATGCCGTTAACAGCGATATTAAAAACACCGTATTCTCTTACATTCCCAACACTGCCGAAGTTGCTTTTTATGGCATGGTAGAGGGTGTACACAAATACGTAAAAAAATACCAGCGCGATAGGTTGTTAAGCCGCGAAGATAAAGTGAGCGACGAAGAGCTTACCGAAATACTGGCATTAGCACCCCGTGTTGAAAAAATAGCTATTAAGGACGTTAAACTGCGTACTTTTATTACGCAGGATGCCGACCGTAGCGAAATGGTTGCTCACGTTTATGATACCACTTACGGTTTGATAAAAAGAGATACCGATACACTGGTTGTGTTGGATGATTCTATTGTACGTGGTACAACCCTTAAGCAAAGTATCCTGAAGATACTGGATAGGTTAGGCCCTGTAAAGGTTGTTGTAGTATCATCGGCTCCGCAGATCCGTTATCCGGATTGTTATGGTATTGATATGTCTCGTATGGGTGAGTTTGTAGCCTTTGAGGCCGCTATCAGCCTGTTAAAGGAAATGGACAGGGAAGATGTGATACTTGACGTTTACCAGAAATGTAAAGACAGTATTAAGCAGCCTAAAGAAGAGGTGAAAAATCATGTAAAGGCTATCTATGAACTGTTCACAGATCAGCAGGTATCTGACCGTATTGCGCAGATCATCACTCCTAAAGAGATCAAATGTGAGGTAAAGGTAATTTACCAAACTTTAGATAACCTGCATATTGCCTGTCCGGATCATACCGGCGACTGGTACTTTAGCGGCGATTACCCAACCCCGGGCGGTAACAAAGTTGTTAACCGTGCATTTGTTAACTGGATGGAAGGCAAAAACCAAAGAGCTTATATGTAAGCCCCTGCCCCCTAAAGGGGAGTGAAAATATCAAGGCGATGAGTTTACTTATCGCCTTTTTTGTTTCGAAGGCTGTAAAGTAATGGTAGAAAAATAAAATTACGTGTTTGCGATTTCTGAATAAGTTAATCAAAAGACTCCCCCTTCAGAGGCCTGGGGGGCTTTACGCCCCTACAGGTGCTGCGAAAATGAAGTGGGTAACCAGCTTGTCAATAAGTACAAGTGAGGCTATAATGAGGGCTATTCCGGCCAGTTCGTTTAAGCGGTGTATCAGCTTAACAGAAATTTTATCGCGCAGCTTATCTGCATAAAAAGCTTTGGTGGTATCCATACCGAATTGAACGACAAGGATAGTTAAAAACATTACCGCAATGTGGAAGGAGCGGTGAGGCGTACCAACCAAAAATGTGGTACTGGCGGCCCCAATAACAACCGTCCAATGGAATAGGAGGGTGGGGTTGAAGATGCACATTAAAAAACCCTTTAAAAAATAGCCTGCGCGGTTAATACCTGTTGGTACCTTGTTGTCGTAATTTACTTCGGCTTTTTTAAACAGGTAATATAAACCGAGGGTAAATAATATTACGGCACCAACAACACCAGCAATCAGCTTTGCATGATCTGATACATCAATATATTGCGAACCAAATAATAAGGCACCTACAAAAACCACATCGCTGGTTACAACACCAAGGGCAAGGGCTACACCAGCATGAAAACCTTTTTCAATGCTGGTTTTAATAAGAGCAAAAAAGACCGGGCCAGTAATAACCGTCAACACTAATCCAAACCCAATTCCCGAAATAATGGCTTTTATCATTAAGTTAGGCTATGTTCATTTTTGAACACTGCGAATATGCAATTTTATCTATTAAACAACGAAACTTAAAATTGTGATTTATTTTAATTTAAAAAAGTATGGTCAGGTTTACAAAAAATCAATTATGTTTAGCGATTCAAATCAATTCTGTATAACCTAATTTTAAAAATGGAACAAAACGACAAAAAAAACTACGGGTCGGCGTTATATACGCTGGTTACCGTGTTTTTCTTTTGGGGCTTTTTAGCCGCATCAAACGGTATTTTTATACCTTTTTGTAAATCACACTTTCACCTGTCACAGTTTGAATCTCAACTTATCGACTTTACTTTCTATGGAGGTTATTTCATAGGTTCATTGATATTGTATTTTGCATCTCAGTTAACTAAAATAGATATATTAAATAAAATGGGTTACAAGAACGGTATAATTATAGGCTTAGTTATATCGGCGGCAGGTGCTTTGTTAATGATACCCGCGGTGGCAGCTGGTTCATATGCACTCGTTTTATCGGCGATATTCATTATCACTATAGGCTTTTCATTACAGCAAACCGCAGCAAATCCATTTGTGGTTGCCCTGGGGCCATCGGAAACTGGGTCAAATCGTTTAAATTTTGCAGGTAGTGTCAATAACATTGGTGGTTTATTGGGCCCCGCTGTTATCAGTATCGTATTATTTGGATCGGCAAGTAAGCACATAGCCCCGGAAGACGTAAAAATTTCATCTATAGATAACCTGTATTACATTTTCGCAGGCCTTCTACTAGCAGTTGCGTTGTTTTTCTATGTATCTAAATTGCCGGTTGTAAGCAGCGATGAAAAGGTTGAATCTACCAGTAAGCCTGGTACACCTTTATTTGTGATGTTTATTGCTTTTTTAATCATATTAGGCGTTGACCCGTTAGTTAAGTATACAGGCATTTCAAAACCTATATTTGTTTATGCTGCTTTGGCGCTTATTATTTTGACTTTAGTAGTCTCATTATTCTCAGCACAAAAAAATAAAGCAGGTTGGGGCGCAATGGCATATCCGCAATTAATTTTAGGTATGATCGCCATTTTTACTTATGTAGGTACCGAGGTAACGATACAAAGTAACATGGGCGCCTTGCTTAAATTGCCATTATTCGGAAGCTTTAAAGACTCGGAGATTGCACCTTATATTTCGCTTTACTGGGGTAGTTTGATGATCGGTAGGTTCACCGGTGCTATTGGTGCATTTAACCTGTCAAAAATAACTAAAAATATATTGACTGTAGTTGTGCCTTTCGCTGCCTTCGGGATCGTATTGTTGGTGAACAGATCAACAGTGGCCGATGTAACTACACTATTTGTATATGCGGTGAGCATCGTTATTTTAATAGGGGCCTTCTTTATAGGTCAACAAAAACCAGTGCGCACTTTAGTTACCTTAGGTATATTAGGTGTTATATTTATGTTGGTGGGTTTATTCTCGACAGGGATGCTTGCCGTATTTTCGTTTATTAGCGGTGGCTTGTGCTGTTCCATCATGTGGCCATCTATATTCTCACTTGCCATTACCGGCTTAGGCAAATATACTGGTCAAGGGTCGGCCTTCTTAATTATGATGATTTTGGGTGGATCAATTATACCTCCTGTACAAGGATTGATGGCCGACACAATTGGCATACATCAATCATATGTAGTGCCAGTTTTAGGTTTTGCCTATATCGTGTTCTTCGCATGGAAAGTTAGATCGGAGTTAATAAAACAAGGGATTAACATCGATCATATGACTGTTGAAAAAAGCGGCGGACACTAAAAATTTAACAATATCATTTATGCATTGGGTCATTAAATCATTTTTAAATATGATTTAATGGCCCAATGACGTTAATGACCTAAACTACTAAATATATGAAACCAAGCTTCGATTCTATTTTCATGAACCTGGCTACAGATCTGGCTAAGCGCTCGCACTGCGTTAAGGCTCACGTAGGCGCCGTTTTAACCCGCGATACACGTATTATATCCATCGGTTATAACGGACCGCCAGCGGGTACGCATAACTGCGATATAGAGTGGCCCGAGCATGGTTGCGCGCGCGACTCAAAGGGAAGTTGTTCATTGGCTTTGCACGCCGAAGAAAACGCCATACTATATGCCGTTAAAAATGGGGCACGATTGGAGGGTGCCACATTGTATACTACGCTATCGCCTTGTATTGCCTGTGCCCGGTTAATTTATTCGGCAGGTATAACCCAGGTTTATTTTGATAAGTCGTATGCCGAATATAAAGGCATCGGCAGCGACGAGGGGGTTGATTTTTTGAATCGTTTTGGAGTGCCTACGGTGAAGTTTATTGAGGATTAAAGAGGCATGGAAATTGGGTAACCGGTTTATAGTTTATTTTATAGGTTTTATGGAATTGTAATTTATTATTTTCAATTTTATAGTATCATTAATAGTTTACCTATGAAAAAGTACCTAACCCTCCTTATTGCAATTTGCAGCGTTTTTATAATAGCATGTAACAGCGCTAAATTGATCTCATCGTGGGTGTTGCCAGGGGCCACGGCACATAAATATAACAGCGTATTGGTTATTGGGCTTACGGGTGCCAAAGATCGCCAAATACGCGAAAGTGTAGAGAGCGCGGTTGCTAAAAAGCTTAATGAGTATGGCGTAACCGCAGTAACGGCAAGCAGTAAATACGGGCCACGTACGTTTCAGAATATGAGCGACGAGGAGGCTGCAAAGTTGGTAAAGGATGATGGCTTTGATGGAATAATGATGCTGGCCCTGTTAGATAAAAACCAGGAAAAAAACTATACGCCGGGGATGGTTACCCGTACCCCATACGCAGTGATACGTAGCCGGTGGTCAAGAAATTATCGTGTTTTATATGATCGTGTTTACACACCAGGCTATTATACCACTTCTACCAATTACGAATTGGAGGCTAATTTTTATGAGGCAGAGCCAAATGAGCTGCAATATTCGGCCCAGGTAAAGGCATTTGACCCGGGATCTGCTGCAAACTTATCTGCAGATTTTAGTAAATCTGTTATTGATGATATGGTGAAAAAAGGAATTTTAACAAAATAACCTCCACCTAAAATCCATCAGGCCAAAAATGGCTCAATATGGCTCAAGGCAAAAAGTAACTGCTCGTCTGGACTTAGATCGGTATTATCCAAAATAATAGCATCTTCGGCACGCATCAGGGGGCTTTCCTTGCGGGTAGTATCCTGGTAATCGCGGTGTGCAAGGTTGTCAAAGATCTCTTCTAAAGTGATATTAGGGTTTGTAGGTAATAACTCGTTATAACGTCTTTCTGCACGTATTTTAGGGTCGGCTGTCATAAACAGCTTTAGCTGAGCGTGGGGGAATACAACGGTGCCAATATCGCGCCCATCCATAACAACATTTTTTGATTTACCAAGGCGCTGTTGTTGTTTAACCATAGCAACGCGTACTTCGTGAATAGCGGCTACTGCACTTACTTTGTCGGCAACATGCATCTGGCGAATTTCGTCAGATACTTCCTCATCGTTTAAGGTAATATGGGTTTGATAATCGCGGGAGTGAAAATTAAGGTGGATGTTATTTAGGGCATCCACAATTTGGGCATGATCTTGCAGATTGATGTTGTTACGCAAAAAATATAAGGCCACAGCACGATACATTGCGCCGGTATCTACATAAATAAAATGAAGCTTTTTTGCCAGGGCTTTTGCCAAAGTGCTTTTACCACATGACGAATAACCATCAATTGCTACTACAATGTTTTTGCTCATAAGAGTGACTAAAATAGTAATTTTTGTTTAGTACTGGATAAAGGCAGTTGTTGTTTTAAGTTAATTGTGCAAATTATACACTTTAATTTGTTGACTATATGGAACGTTAATTTCAAAATTAAATCAACAAACCCCTCAATAAACCTTCTCTCAAAAACAGTACTTTTGAAAAATGAACCTTAATAAAGCCGATCTACAAAAAGAAATAACTTATAAAACATCACGCAGCGGGGGGAAGGGGGGCCAAAACGTTAACAAGGTATCGAGCAAGGTTGAGCTTCTGTTTGATGTGGCAGCCTCGCAATTGTTTACAGACGAAGAGAAGTTGCTGCTTGCATACAAATTGCAGAACAGGCTTAATAAAGACGGCCTGGTACAGGTGATTTGCGACGAAGAACGTAGCCAGTACCTCAACAAAGAAAAGGCGATAGAACGCCTGATAGCCCTTTTAACAAGATCGTTAATTGTACAAAAGGTACGTAAAGCAACCAAGGTAAGCAAAGCTGCCAAAGCAGCGCGGCTGGATAATAAAAAGAAACAATCTGTCAAAAAAGAGAACCGGAAGACTAATCATGATGATTAGTCTTTGATGTGCAGATAATAGATTTCAGATGTGCAGATTTCAAATTTCAGATGTGCAGATGTAGGGAGTTGTTATAATACAGATGCCTCCACCCATCAAAAAAACATCTGCACATCTGAAATCTGCATATCTGCACATCTGTCTATTTAAACCTGTAAACTCCTGTTATTGCTGCCCATTGGTGCGATTGTATCATCGATTTAACTTCGCGGGTATGGAAGATGGCGGCTACATCAAATGTGAAGCGGTTAAAGCTAATTGCCGCACCAAACTGCTGGCTAAATACAAAAGGCTTTTTGGTGCCCGTAATTTCCATACTGTTAGGGTCGTGAGTGCTAAACAAACCGCCTTGTATGGTGGCATCATAAGCAACCAGGTTTGCCTGGGGTTTGTAGTAGAAAAATATTTCGTGTTTATGTAACAGCCCGGTTTGCTCGGTTAAAGAGGCTGTACTTTGTGTACTGATAGAATTAAAAAGCTGGTTAAAGTTGCCTAAGCGAATTAGTGGGCCAACTCCGGCACCGGTAAAGCCGGTACCTAAATTTACGTAACTGGCAAGGCTTACATCAACCCACGATGCGCGGGCGAGCAGCTTGTTATACTCGGTAGATAGGTTTAACTCCACATCGTTTCTGATCTGGTATTGCCACCCGTTTAACGTATAAAAGCCAAAAGTGTTGTGAATAAGCTTTTGTACCGGTTCGCCGCCTGCCGCGGGGCCCACTACGCCTACCTGGGCGCTCAGTTTAAGTGTACTTTCGTTTTTGTAAAGCAGGTTAAGGGTTGTGCCAATGTATGAATAAGCGGCAAAAGGCCTGTCGACAAAACTGGCACCAGGTACGTCGCCTGTTTGCGCGTTAAACATTTTCTGGCCCAGCTCTATCCCTAAAACTTTGTTTTGAAGTTTACTGCCGGTATCGCTTATTTTTAACGCCTTGCGGTAGTAAAAGAAAATACCGTTGGTGTAATATCTGTCAGATCCCTGGGCAAGGTATGAGTCGTTATCTGTTTGGATGCCAAATTCCTGGCTATGTGTTTGGGCAAACAGGCCGATAGTGCCTAATATACATATCAGCGTAAGAGAAAGCTTTTTAAACATTTAGGGTATAAATATATCAGCGACTAATATAAAAAAAATGAGTTGATTTATGCTGATGATGCAGGTTGTATCAGGGAAATCGCTTTTAAACTTTTTTACAGTTTTTAATGATGAGACAGGTAACCCCTACGGGGCAAAAAGGAATCTTAGATAAATATTTCTACAAATTGGTAGCCTCTACGAGGCATAATACCATACTAATAAAGATGCTTGCCTCGTAGTGGCTACCAATTTGTAGAATGAAAGTTTAAATGTTTCTTTTGCCCCGTAGGGGTTACCTTTCTTTATACACCAAATTTTTAAAAGCGATTTCCCTGCCGTTTGTGTAAAGTAAAAGGGTTCTGGCTGTATTACAGCACAGAACCCGGTTTGCATGATAAGATATTTGGTTAAGTTACTTAAAGTTGTAGCCCACGCTTATGCCGCCGGCTGCAATAATACCCTCGTCGTAAAATATGGGTACAAATCCTATTCGTAAATTGATTCCTTTTTCCTGGGGCTGGTAACGATAGCCTATGGTACCTGTGCCTACAAAGCCGGTTATCCTGTCGAAAATAAAATGCTTGCCATTGCTGTTACCGTGCGAATTTAAAAAGGTGGTGCCGCCTCCAATTTCAATCAGGCTTTTGCCTTTACCAAATAAATAATTTAGCTGCAATGGAACGCTAAAAACGTTATTACCATCGGTAGCAAAATAGCCCGCGCCAACACGGTAACCCAGGCCGTTACGCCTGTGGCCAAAGCGGGCATCGTAGTTAGCGGTAAGTGCTAAACCGGGGCCTCCAATTTCAAGATATACACTTTGGGCCTTTTCACCGGATTGTTCGGCATTAGCCGAATCAACTTTGGCCGAATCAATAAATACAGTATTAACACCTGTTGGATGTACTTTTTTAACAGTATCCTGCATGTTTGGTTCAACAATTTGGGCTGATGAGCTAATACTGGATAATAGAAGTAGAGATAAGATAATAGCGTTTAGAGTAAAAAGTTTCTTCATTCTTTAGGTACGTTGAATTTAATATACAATTCATCTCGTATTACGCTAATGGGTTATAAAAGGTTTCAAAGTTGGAATTTGTGGTTTTATAACGATGTTATAACCGGCGGGAAAAACACTAACTATTTAAACAGAAAAAGCGCCTTTCAAGCGCTTTTTCTGTTTAAATATAAATGAGTATCCGGGCTTAATTTAAAGCCGTTTTAGTTTCTTCCTTGATAGTAAGATCAATCGGCTCGCTTACTTTTTCGTCTAAAAGAGCAAGCTTTATCACGTCGCGCATATCGGTTATATAATGGAAATTTAAATCCTTTATATAATCTTCTTTAATCTCCAGTATATCCTTTTGGTTTGATTTGCAAAGGATGATCTCTTTAATATTGGCGCGTTTGGCAGCCAGTATTTTTTCTTTTATGCCACCTACAGCTAAAACACGGCCACGTAAAGTGATCTCGCCCGTCATGGCCAAATTTGGTTTTACCTTGCGTTGTGTAAATGCCGAAACCAGGGCAGTAAGCATAGTAATACCTGCCGATGGGCCATCCTTAGGAGTAGCACCTGCCGGTACGTGTACGTGTACATCCCAAAGATCAAACAGCTTGGGGTTGATATCGAAGTAATTTGCATGCGCCCTTAAATAAGCCAGGGCAATGGTTACCGATTCTTTCATCACATCGCCCAGGCTGCCGGTAAGCGTTAGGCGGCCTTTACCTGGGCTTAAGCTGGCTTCAATAAACAGGATGTCGCCGCCAACCGATGTCCAGGCCAGGCCTGTTACAACGCCGGCTACATCGTTGCCCTCGTAAAGGTCTTTATCAAATATTGGGGCACCCAGTATTTTCTCTACATCTTTTTTATTAACTGCCGGGTTGTAGGGCTCTTCGAGCGCAATGTTTTTGGCAACGCCGCGCACAACCGAGCCGATTTTTTTCTCTAACGAGCGTACGCCCGATTCGCGGGTATAATCAACAATGATCTTTTCCAGTATATCGGTTTTCAAAGCAACATCTTTTAGCTTTAAGCCATGTGCCTCGCGTTGTTTGGGTACCAGGTGTTGTTTGGCTATTTCTATCTTCTCTTCAATGGTATAGCCGTTAACCTCTATAATCTCCATCCTATCAAGCAAAGCCGGTTGGATGCTGCTTAATGAGTTTGCCGTTGCAATAAACATTACGTTGGATAAATCGAAATCCATCTCTACATAATGATCATAAAAAGTACCGTTCTGTTCAGGGTCAAGCACCTCCAGTAACGCCGATGAAGGATCGCCTCGGAAATCATTACCTACTTTATCAATTTCATCTAAAATAAACACAGGGTTGGCTGCACCGGCTTTTTTTATTGATTGAATGATGCGCCCGGGCATAGCGCCGATATAGGTTTTACGGTGGCCTCTGATCTCGGCTTCATCCCTGATGCCGCCTAATGCCATACGCACATATTTACGCCCTAGCGCTTTGGCAATTGATTTACCCAACGAAGTTTTACCAACTCCCGGAGGGCCTACCAAACAAAGGATAGGGGCTTTCATATCGTGCTTTAATTTTAGCACGGCCAGGTATTCTATAATACGCTGTTTAACCTTATCTAACCCAAAATGATCTTTATCCAAAACCTTTTGGGCACGTTTAAGGTCGAAGTTATCTTTCGTGAACTCGTTCCACGGCAAATCCAGCAATAGCTCCAGGTAGTTTATCTGTACCGAATAATCGGCCGCGGCAGGGTTGGTGCGGGCAAGTTTTTCCAGTTCTTTGGCAAAATGGTCTTTAACCTCTTTTGCCCATTTCTTTTTAACGGCACGCTGGCGCAGGCTGTCAATTTCCAGGTCGGGAGAGTTGCCGCCCAGTTCTTCCTGTATTGTTTTAAGCTGCTGATTTAAAAAATAATCGCGCTGTTGTTTATCCAAATCAACACGTACTTTGCTTTGTATCTGGTTTTTAAGCTCCAGCATCTGCAAATCAAGTGTTAGGTGTTCCAGTACCAGGTTAATGCGGTCGCGCAGGCTTGCAACTTCCAACAGGCGTTGTTTGGCAGCCATATCGGCATTCATGTTTGATGATATAAAATTGATCAAAAATGAGGTGCTTTCAATATTGCGAATAGCTATACCGGCCTCGCTCGGTATGTTGGGCGATAGCTGGATAATATTCATGGCCATATCCTTTATGGATGATACCATGGCTTTAAATTCTTTATCCTCTTTTATTTTTGTTTCGTGAAAGGGCTCAACTGTGGCTTTTATATAGGGCTCGGTTTGCACTTCTTCTTTTAATACAAAACGCTTTTTACCTTGTAATATAACGGTAGTGTTACCATCTGGCATTTGCAGCATTTTGATGATAAGCGCAATGGTACCTACCCGGTTTAACTGATCGAAGTTAGGGTCTTCAATCCCCACATCCTGTTGTGCAACTACCCCAATCATGCGGTTGCCTTTATTGGCATCGCGTATCAGTTTAATTGATTTATCCCTGCCTACTGTTATCGGAATAACTACGCCAGGGAACAATACAGTATTACGTAATGGTAGTATGGCCAATACCTCGGGCAGTTGCTCATTGTTCATTTCCTCCTCATCTTCAGTAGACATTAAAGGAAAAAATTCCGAATCCTCGTTTATAACAGGCAAAGTGTTCTTAAAATCAAATGGATCAAAACTCATTAAAATATTTTTTGTGTAGAAAATAACGTCATGTTGTCAGCCCTTAAAATTGCAGGGCTTGTAATATACAGGTAAATGATGGTTAAAACCTGTACTATACTATGTTTCAAGAGCTGTGCCAAGTTACACTAATAACCAATAACAATTCATTTGAGTGTGTAATTGTTTGATTATGTGTTGTTTGTAAATGCATGCCCATTTTTTTAAATAAATAAGATTTTGTTGCTAAAGATGAAAAAAAGTCATAGTATCGCTTTTCGGATTTAGTTGCCAAATAACTTTTTTAAAACAAATTGATATTTGGCATAATATTTTGAAGTAAAGTTAGTTATTGATATACAATTTTGTTTACCATTAATCCCTTGATGAGGTTTTCAGTTATTTTACCCTTCCTGCTACTCTCAACCATTGAAACAACATTGGCACAAAGCGCCTATGTAAAAATGGGTCAGCAAGCTGTGATGGACGGTGATTTCAGATCGGCGGTAACCCATCTCGAAAAAGCGTGCATTACCGATTCTACTAATGCCAACGCGTTGTGGATGTTGGGATACTCTTACTATCATAGTGATAACTACAAAAAATCTATTGCGGCTTACACCCGTGTTATTGCCATTAAACCGGCAGATGCTACCGCCTATTACTACAGGGCAAGGGCTAAAAGTTATTTAGGAAAGGATAGCCAGACAAAAGATGCCGATAAAGAACTCTATTTATTAGGCGCTATTGTTGACCTTACCAAAGCCATATCTATTAACAGCGACCCAAGCGACAGTAAATATTACCAAAATAGGGGTATAGCCTATCGCGATTATGGTTTGTTTAAATTGCAAACCAATTCTCATTTTTTTGATAAAAGCCGCGGTATCAATTCCCTTAAAGCCTCCATCGCCGATCTGGAAAAGATCTTAAACAGTAATCCGGGCCGAAACGATATTGCCGTACTTATAGATCAATCTAAAGAAAGACTAGGGCAGGTTACCTCTACGGCCATGGTTAAGCATTAAGTTTTTTTGTGAGAAGATTAAATACGGCCAAAGGAGCAAATGCGTTTTCGCTACTTCTTTAACTCTCCCTTTATTCGGTACAGGTTTTTTCCCATTAATCTAACTTGTTGCGATTTTTCTATCTGGTAAACAGAATCCGGAAAGTAGCTTAACTTTTCTTTGGTTTCGTAAAGCAGGTTTTTAGTATGGTTGTAAATCACCATCCATTTCACTTTATCCTTATTCTTCTTGATCAGGATCTTGGTAGTGCGCAAATCTGAAGTTTTCGCGGTATAAATAATCAACGAATCGGTATTTAAAACGGTATAACTGTTTTTCCAGGCCGGGCGGTTAATGTCAGATTGGATAAAGAGATTAAACTCCTGCCCCCAGTTTGGGATTTGTACGGTTTTGTTTTCGGTTACGCCGTTGTGGGTAACCGTTTTATCAACCCTGGGGTTCAGTTTGGTGAGTTTTGCAGTATCGGCCCTAAAAAATCCGGCTATATCAAAATACTTTAAGGTGCCGTTTGATTGCGTTTTATCTGGCCTGCAAGCCTGCAGGCCAGATAAAAGCAAAAGGCCGCCCAGCAGGGCGGCTATAGGAGTTATTTTTAATTTACACCAATACATTACCCGTCATTTCCGCAGGGATAGACACACCTAGTATACTTAAAATAGTAGGGGCTATATCACCAAGCTTACCATCATTTACATGGGTAACATCCTTATCAATTATAATGCATGGCACCAGGTTGGTGGTGTGCGCCGTGTTGGGCGTGCCATCTTCATTTACCATATAATCGGCATTACCATGGTCGGCAATAATAATAAACGAATAGCCATTGGCTAAACCGGCTTCAACAACCGCTTTAGTACAGGCATCGGCAGTTTCGGCAGCTTTAACAACCGCGCTAAAAACGCCGGTATGGCCAACCATATCGGTATTGGCAAAGTTTAAGCAAATAAAATCGGGCCAGCCGCTTTCCAGTTCAGGGATAATAGCATCACGAATGCCGGCCGCGCTCATCTCTGGTTGCAGATCATAAGTGGCAACCTTTGGCGATGGTACCAGCAAACGTTTTTCGTTATCAAACTCCCGCTCTCTGCCGCCAGAGAAAAAGAAAGTTACGTGTGGATATTTCTCAGTTTCGGCAATACGTATCTGCGTTTTGCCGGCATTCTGCAAAATTTCGCCTAATGTTTTGGTCAGGTCTTCTTTATTGAAAACTACCTGTACATTTTTAAACGTTTCATCATACGGTGTCATCGTGATATAACGCACATTAAGCGGGTGCAGGTTATATTCGGGGAAAGATTTTTGTGTTAAAGCGATGCTGATCTCACGGCCCCTATCGGTGCGGAAGTTAAAGCAAATCACCACATCGCCATCTTTTATAACAGCCAGTGGTTTGCCTTCGGCATCAACCCTTACAATGGGTTTAATAAATTCGTCGGTAACCCCCTCTTCGTATGATTTTTTAATCAGATCGGTAATATGTTGGGTGGCTTCGCCTTCACCGTTAACCATCAGGTCGTAAGCCAGTTTTACACGTTCCCAACGGTTATCGCGGTCCATAGCGTAATAGCGGCCAATGGCAGTTGCTATTTGTGCAGATGTGCCTGCTATATGCTCTTCCAGGTCGGTAACAAAACCTAAACCCGATTTTGGGTCGGTATCGCGGCCATCTAAAAACGCATGAATAAAAACGTTGTTTACATCCAGTTGCTTAGCTGCATCGCATAGCCCTTTTATATGCCTGATGTGTGAGTGCACCCCACCATCAGATACCAGGCCAATAAAGTGAACATCTTTATTGTTTTGTTTGGCGTATTCAAAGGCATCCTTTAATACAGGTATGGTTGGTAACTCGTTATCATCAACAGCTTTGTGAATACGGCCCAGCTCCTGGTAAACTACGCGTCCGGCACCTAAATTCATGTGCCCAACTTCGGAGTTGCCCATTTGGCCGGCAGGTAAACCTACGGCGGTGCCAGATGCTTCCAGTTTTGAATTTGGATAGTTTTGCAGCATCGAATCAACAAAAGGAGTATTGGCTGCAACTATAGCGTTCGACTCATCATTACGGCCATAACCCCAGCCGTCGAGGATAATTAATGCAAGTTTTTTTTGATTTTCCACATTGCAAATATAAATGCAACACCGTACTTATAGCTATAAATTTTGAATTTAGATTTTTACCTGTAAGTTGCTGATGTTTAGTGTAATAATTTAGTCCGAAATGAGTTATATGCTAACAGCTTCTGCAAAAGGTTGCGCTTCGGTTTTTGTAATTGTAACTTTAAGTTGTTTTATCACGTATCGATCATATGAAGCTACTTTACCTGTCATCGTTTATATTTTTATTGCTGATGCCGAACCTGGTATCGGCAGATGCTTTAGACAACCTCGCTAACCTTGTTAAGCAGGGTAACGGTAAAGAAATAAGCAAATTTTTTGCAACATCGGTAGATATGACGGTGATGGCCGATGAGCAAACCTGCACCCAGGCACAGGCCACAGCTTTGCTCAACGATTTTTTTAGTAAACATAAACCCCAATCTATCAAACTGCTTCATAAAGTAAATTCAAGCGCCAATATTCAGCTTGGTGTATATATTTTAACCACTGCCGATAGGCAGGAATACCGCGTGGCCCTTACCCTCAAGAATATTGGAGGCACCATGAATATTATTGAATTAAGAATTGAAGACGAGACGGTGAAGTGATTTGAGAATTTGAAAATGATTAATCAGATGTCTATCTACATTCATTGCATTTTTTAATTAATGTATCTCGCGTTTCATTTTCAAATTTTCGAATCTTCAAATTTCTTCTCATCCCCACATCCGGAAATTCTTCTTACTTTTGATGCTTTAATTTAATTAGTTTGGATAAGGAACTTGTTGACCAATTTATAATTAATGCTTTAAAGGAAGATGTTGGCGATGGCGATCATACCTCGTTATCAACAATTCCGGCCGGTACCGTTGGTAAGGCTAAGCTTTTGGTAAAAGATGAAGGTATTTTAGCCGGTGTTGAACTGGCAATAGAGATTTTTAAGATAGTTGACCCCGAACTTAAGGTTAATATATTTTTACAGGATGGTGCTGCTGTTAAGCACAAAGATATTGCTTTTGAGGTAGAAGGAAGTGCTCAAAGCATCCTGGTGGCCGAGCGCCTGGTACTAAATTGTATGCAGCGCATGTCTGGAATTGCTACAAAAACACATGAGATAGTAGATCTTTTAAAAGGTACCAATACCAAAGTTTTAGATACACGTAAAACCACTCCCGGTTTAAGGTATCTCGAAAAATGGGCAGTAAAGATAGGCGGAGGCGTAAATCACCGCTTTGGTTTATACGATATGATATTGATAAAAGACAATCATGTTGATTACGCTGGTGGTATAAGGCCGGCTATTGAAAGTGCAAATCAATATCTTACAGATAATAATAAAAAACTGGCTATAGAAATTGAGGTACGCAACCTGGAAGAATTAGAACAGGTTTTACAAACCGGCAACGTAAACCGTATCTTGTTAGATAATTTTAACTTCGCCGAATTGCGGCAGGCTGTTAATATCATCAACGGCAGGTTTATAACTGAGGCATCTGGTGGTATAACAACTGATACTATACGCGAGTATGCAGATTGCGGGGTTGATTATATTTCTGTTGGCGCACTAACGCATTCGGTAAAAAGCCTCGACCTTAGTTTGAAGGCCGTAAAGTAATTTTATTCTGTATCCTTGTTTTTAACATTTAACTTAGGGTTTAGCTATTAGAATTTTGAATTTAACGCTTGGCGTTTAAATTATGATTAGAGTTTTAGTACGACATCAATTTTGTAATATTGCAGGGAAATGATCAACGTATACTCAGTTTCGGCGCTCATCCTGGCTTACCTCTGTGGCTCTATCCCAACTGCTGTTTGGATAGGATTGGCTTTTTACGATATAGACGTAAGAGAATATGGTAGTGGCAATGCCGGTGCAACCAACACTTTCAGGGTATTGGGCAAGCAGGCCGGCATCCCCGTAATGCTGCTTGATATTTTAAAAGGGTGGACGGCTACCAACCTCGCTTTTTTTATAGGCGTATCTACCACAGGTGCTTACAATTCGGCCAGCTATATGAACTATGCGCTTGCCTTGGGTGTAGCCGCAGTAATGGGGCACTTGTTCCCGGTATTTGCGGGTTTCAGAGGGGGTAAAGGTGTGGCCACATTGTTTGGAATGATTTTAGCTATTCACTTACATGCCGCTTTATTGTGCGTTGTGGTATTTGTGGTGGTGTTATTAATTACAAAGTATGTATCGCTTAGCTCCATTGCAGCTGCGTTTACTTACCCGATAGGGGTCTCGTTCGTTTTTCCAACGTCCATCAGATCGGTAGTGATATATGGCATGTGTATTTGTATGCTGATATTGGTAACCCACCAAAAAAATATCGAACGTTTGCTAAAGGGCACCGAATCGAAAGTTAATTTTTTGAAGAAGAAAACTGCCTGATCATTATGAAAAAATTCCTGCCTGCCCTAACGGTAATAACAATGGTTATTGCCCTGTTCTCCTGTTCAACAGTGCCACTTACCGGCCGCCGTCAGTTAAGTTTAGTTGGCGATGCCCAGGTAAACCAATCGGCTGCTGCCAGCTACAGTCAACTATTATCAGATCCTAAAACAAAAGTAATAAGCTATGGTGCCGATGCCCAGCGTATGAAGCGTATTGGCAATAACCTGGCAATGGCCATAGAAAGCTATTTAAAAAGTAATGGCTATGGCGATCAGTACAGCTTTCAATGGGAGTTTAACCTTATTCAAAGCCCCGAAGTTAACGCCTGGTGTATGCCTGGTGGTAAAGTAGCGGTTTATAGCGGCTTACTGCCTATTGCCAATACAGATGCCTATCTTGCCGTTGTAATGGGGCACGAAATTGGTCATGCCATCGCCAGGCACTCTGCCGAGCGGATATCGCAGCAAACATTGGCACAATTTGGCGGCTCATTGGCAGGTATTGCCGTAGCGAAACAATCGCAGGTAATGCAGGGGCTTTTTAGCCAGGCTTATGGCGTAGGCACACAGGTGGTTTTACTAAAATACTCCCGCGACCAGGAATCGGAGGCCGACCGTTTGGGTTTAACCTTTATGGCTATGGCCGGTTACGATCCGCATGCGGCAATAGCTTTCTGGCAACGTATGGCCGCCCAAAATACTAGTGCTTCTCAGCCCGAATTTTTGAGTACTCACCCTGCAGATGCCACACGTATAGCAAATATTCAAAACCTTATACCCGAGGCGATGAAGTATTATAAGAAATAGTGAGTGGTTGATTGGAGAATGGTGAGTAGTTTTCACCGGTTGATGTTAAATAGATAACTATTCACTGCTCATAATTTATCATCATGGCAAAACGTCAGTTTTTCGTTATGTGTCATCTGTACTTACCACCAGGAGCAATGCTCGATCTGTGGCTGGGTGAGAATGGGAAATAAGATAGTAGTTAAATAATATTCTATCTACCTGAGTATGGTTAGTGAGCCGGATAAGGTGCTTCGGCCATGTTTGGGGTTAATAATATAGTAATAAACCCCGCTTGGCACCGCTGTACCGTTGTAAGTGCCATCCCAGGGTACATTATAGCCAACAGATGCAAATAGCCGTGCACCATAGCGGTTAAAAACTTCCACTGTACAATCGGTATAGGTGTTCAGATATTTAATGTTCCATTGGTCGTTGGTTCCATCGCCGTTGGGGCTAAAAACATTGGGCACTACTGGTCCCTGCAATACCGAAACCTTAACCTGCCCACTTACCAGGCATCCCTCACTGTTAGTTACTGTAAGCGTATAGGTAACATCCTGTAAAGGAGTAATGGTAGGGTTTAGCTTGGTAACATCATCAAGGTATGTAGCCGGCGACCATAAATAGGTGAGTGCACTACCACTGGCTGTAGCTGGCATTTTGGCGCTGCCGCCAGAGAGTACAGTAATATCGGGGCCTACAGTAATAACCGGTATAGGGCTCACCGTGATACTTTGGCTAACGGTTTCGGGACAGGCATTGGTGGCCGTATAAATATAGCTGATGTTATAAGTGCCTACCCCTGCGGTTGCCGGGTTAAATAGGCCCGTACTACTAACTCCCGTGCCGGTATAAATTCCAGAACCCGCTACCCCTGCAACTTCCTGGGCTGCCAGTTGCACTGTGCCTCCATTAACGCAAACGGCAGATGGAGCCGTAAAAGTAAGCTCGGGCACAGCCAGTAAAGTAATGGTTTTATCCATGATAGATACACAGGTACCACCCGAGTACGCAACCAGCCGGATCTGGTAGTTTTGCGTAGCCGGTGTGTGGAACGTAGTATAAGTATAATTATAAGTTTTGCCGTAGGTGGGGTTATCGTCGGTTACTACTGTGCTTGGGTTGTTGGCATAATCGTAATACCACTCCAGTTTGGTTATGTTGCCAAAATCAACCGTTGAGGTATTGGTGAAGGTAACCTGCTTATCGCTGCACAAAGTGGTGCCAGCCACTGTAAATGAGGCAACCGGTATAGAGCCATTTACCGTAAAGCTTTTGGTTAAGGTAGATACACAACCACTTGCCGATGTTACAGTAAGTGTTACCTGGTAAACTGCTGCCTGGGTATATTTATGCGATGGGTTTTTAAGCGTAGATGTATTAGAATTTGTAGCCGTGGCATTGGCATCACCAAAATTCCACAGGTAGGTAAAGCCGGATGTTGTGTTATCAGGAATGGTACTGTTATCTGTAAAGGTTGCAGAGGCATCGGCTAAACAAACATCGGGCGTTATAAATGCTACTACGGGCAGCGGGCTAACCGTAATGCTTTTTGTGCTGGTGGCGGTGCACCCGCCAGAATTTGTAACCGTAAGCTTTAAAGCATATGTACCTGCGGCAGCGTATAAATGCTGAAATATGGCATTGCTGGTTTTGGTTTCGGTGGTGCCATCGCCATAATCCCAAACCCAGCTGGTTATGGTGGTTCCGGTACCTGTGGTTGATTGATCTGTAATGGTAGCCGCCTGGGTTAAACAATCTGGGGTTGAAAAGGTAAACGCGGCAACGGGCAGCGGACTAATAGTAATTATTTTAGTTGCAACAGAGGGAGTACAACCGGTGTTACCGGCTACGGTTAACGTTACTGTGTAACTACCTGCTGTAGCATAGGTATGCGACGGACTTTTTAAAGCTGATGTTTGCCCATCGCCAAAATTCCAGAGCCAGGAGTTGATGGTTGTGCCGTTGGCTACCGACGCATCGGTAAATACAGTGGCCGTGCCCAGGCAGGTGGCATCGGGTGCGGTAAACGCTGCAGTTGGGGCCGGGGTTACGGTTAATGTAAGGTTATTAGAAGCCACCACACAACTGGCCGAACTAATATTATCTGTAGTGGCCGAAACCAGCCTGTATTTGTAGGTGCCTGCTACAGTTGGCGACGAAATGGTAAAGGTACCTGTTGTGCCCCCGGTGCTGAGATCTTGCCACACGCCATTAACATACATTTGCAGTTTTTGTACGTAGCCACTTGCCAGCGTACTGGTGGCATTTATGGTATAAGTTTGGGTTGATCCGGCGCAGGTACTTTCGGTAGCACTGGTTGACTGTGCAAACACCGCCGAAACCGTGGAACCGTAGGGGCTAAAGGTAATGTCATCTACCGCAAAATCGTTGCCTACCTGGCCACTGGCATTGCTCACCAGTTTAATTATTACATCTCCGGTGCCTGCGGGCAGTGTAAAATTGGCCGTGTAGTTATGCCAAACCTTCCCGGTTGGCACATCGCCTGTTGATACCGGCGTACTCAATTCGGTGGTGCCATCGGCCGCGTAAATGTGAAACACCATGTTTGGAGGAATGCCATTTGATGATAGTACGTTTTTTATCCACACGCCAAACTGGTATTGCGTATTAGCGCATAGGCCGGGTACCGTACGGGTATAAACGGTGCCAGCCTGCAGGTTGCCATTTACTACCATCATATAGCCGTTGGTATTGCCGGTAGTTTCGTAATCATGGTCATAACTGGTAACAAAGCTGCCGTGTACCGAAGTGTTTACCTGGTTGGTAATAGTATAGTAGTTTTCGCCTACTTCGCCGCTACCGCTGTATATATAGGTGGTTGTGCCCGAGTCTGCAGATAATGCCCCGCCCCGTGATGCGGTGCCCGAGCCAAAGGTTATTTTAACAACAGGGTCGCCCAGGCTTTGTGCATGCGCCTGCCTGCCAAAAAGCATTATAAATAATAAACCAGTAATAAGGGTAAACGTTTTTTTAACCTTCAGGGCAACCAACATTTAAATAGCTATAAGGTATAACGCCTAAATATGGCGCAACTACTTCATGTTTATAGCTAAGTGTCGATTAACAGGCCATTTGAATCGCTAAACAAATTCGAAGACAGAACAGTACGATGGTCGAATGGCTAAATTAAATGCCATGGCTGTTATTTCCCTACAAATATAAGTTCACCATCTGTTTCCAATACCGTGGCCGGTGGGCATAGTTATTCCAAACGTATAGGTTATGGGGTATGCCTTTGGCTGCAAGTACATTGCTAAAGTCGCGATTGCTGTGTATAAAGGGGTCGGTTTCGCCAATGGCTTGTATGATCTCTATTTTACGGATGGTATCTAAAACAACCCCATCTTCCATGTTTGTCATAAATTGCAGCGGCATATTAAAGTAGATATCGTCATTTCTATAACCATCAAAAAGGTCTTTAAAATCTCCTATCTGCTGGGTTAAATCATATCGGCCACTCATACAAACTACTTTATTAAATAGGGTAGGGTGTTTCATGGCCAGGTTTATGGCATGATAAGCACCCATGCTGCAGCCTGCAACCTCAAAGCTGTAGCCCCCGTTTTCGGCCTCCATAAATGGGATAACCTCTGTAATAATGTATTGCTCGTATTGTAAATAGCGGTTGATCCGTTCTGCCGGGTGTACCCAGTGGTTGTAAAAGCTTTCGGCATCAATACTATCTACACAAAAAAGCTGTAACTCGCCACTTTCTATTTTGTCTTTTAACGCATCAACTATTCCCCAGTTTTCGTAGTCGTAAAACCGGGCCATTCGTGTAGGGAAAAATAACACCGCTCTGCCGCTATGTCCAAATACCAGGAGTTCCATATTACGATGCAAACCGGAACTAAACCATTTATGGTATGCTCTGTTCATTTTTGGCTCAGCCTTTTGGTGCGAAATTTCCAAAACAAATGTTAATCAAAATTTAACTAATAGTAATGCTTACCTCTTAATTTGATCATTAATAACCTGTTTCCACAACTGATAGCCCGCAACGCTTAAATGGAGACCATCGCCTACAAAATACTCTTTTTTGGGGTATCCCTTGGCATCAACCATATCCCGGTAAATATTTATAAAATGCCAGTTATTGGTGTTTTTAACAATTTCAGTTTCTATCAGATTGTTAGCATATTTAAACTTATCAATTATATTCCAGCGGCTAAGGCTTGGTTTTAGGGACACATAGTAACAGGGCAGATCGCCAAAACGATGCTGCACCTTGGTAACCAGTTGTTGAAAAAATATAAATACTTCTTCGGGATGCCTGCCATCGCCAAGGTCATTATCCCCGGCGTAAATAATTAGTCTTTTAGGCGCATAGTTAGTCATTACCCTTTCAAAAAACCAAACGCAGGCCGCCAGCGTGGAGCCACCAAAGCCCAGGTTAACCGGCTTCAGATCTTTAAAATCATCGTACAGGCTTGTCCATAACCTTACCGACGAACTACCATAAAAAATAGTTTCAGGCTCATATTCCTTATTCAAACTAACTTTTTCAAGTTGTTTAATATCCTCTTCGTACCAATACATGAAACTACTTTACAGGGTGCACATTAAATATTTAAAGTGCGTAAATTAATTTAATTATTTTAATTACCTGCAATGCAGGTAAAGCGCAATATCATAATTTGATATTACGCTAATATTAAATTATCCCACATTTACAATATAGGTAATTATTGGGTTAGTTTAAGTGTTTTAATAAGAAAATTGCTTTTATTAATATTATGTTTAATAAGTGTAGGCCCTCCGGAGCTCCAAAATAGTACTTGTTTTATCAGCAAAGCTGCTGTTCTGAAGCGGAGATAAACTGACTGATAGATTTCACTGGTGGTTTGGGTTTTATTTGATCTTTATTACACCCGTTTTATACAGGTTGATAGCCTGAATTAAAATCGTCTCGATAATATCAATAGGTAAATCTTCTCCCGCATTAAACAGCATTATTTTCATGCGGGATCGTTTTTCGATGATCAGGCTGGGGTGATCAAAATGCCTGCCTTCTACAATGCCAATATAAGGTTGCCCCAATTGTTTATGTACCCACAGATAGCAAAACATTTTACCGCTATAGCAAAAAAAGGGCATCCCGTATTTCCAGGCGGCGGTAATATTTATGTCTTGTTTCAGGATGATCCCGCGCAGTGCCAGCAGGCAGCTTTTTGTAGGTTCGGGTTGCTGGAGATAGAAGTTATCGAGAGGTGTTGGCATAATTAATTGATAGTAGTTTTTGGGCAGTTACAGGTCGTGTTTAACCAGCGCTATCGCTATATCCAAAACCTCTTCAATAACATTAACCGACAACTCTTTTTGGGCATCTAATATCATGATCTTGATACGCGACCGGTTTTCGAAAATGAGATTGGGATGCTCCATTCTTTTACCTTCGTTAAAGCCAATAAAAGGTTGTTGTAGCTTTTTATGTGTCCATATATAGCAAAATATTTTGCCTTTATACAAAAAGAAGGGCATGTTATATTTCCAGGCATGGGTAATGTTGGTATCATGCTTCAGTATCAACTCGCGTAAGGCGCAAAAAAAGCTTTTTGATGGCTCATGCTGTTGCAGATAAAAGCTGTCGAGTTCTGTAAGCATGTATTGCTGTTTATATTAAAACCTTTTTATTTCTTACAATTTTAGATGCAATAAAGGCAAACAAACCAATTACCAGGCCCGAAGCTACACCAGTTACCAGGCCAATTATAAACATAGCTGCTTTGGGTGGTACAGGAATGGTTGGGTTATTATATAATCTTGCTTCCATTACATGGTGCACTAAGTAAGCATCATAAAAAATAATATGCGCTGCGGCTATCCAAACCGAGTTTACAATGCCTATCATAAAGCCATTCGAAAAATGACTATCGGCACAACTTTTAGCTATAAAGTACGCGTTGAGGATAAAAATAGGTAACCAAAAAAAGAACTCGGCATTTGAAGGGATAAAATAAACGGTGGCAATACCCATTACCAAACCAAATAGGGAGAGTTGAAAAATTAGTTTCCAGTTCATATAATTGCTTAATAAGGTTTTAGTGGTGCGGTAAAGATATCTAAAACAAGCCTAAAAACAAATTTACCACCTATTTGAAGCAGGGTATTAATGATACAGCTATAAACATCACAGAATGCTAATGAAAGTACACCAAGTAAATTCAATTGGCACCAGCTCTGATTAAAGCTATTAAATACGCAGAAGGAAGGCCTAAAGGTTATTATGCACACGGATGCGAGGGGGGATTGCTGTTAAACCTGGGAATGGCAGATTTGAACGCGGCTTAAGAATCGAGTTTGGCTTTGGTGGATACTACCACAACTGATAATCCCATTAAGGCAATCAGTACAAAAGAGGCTCTTAAGGTGGCAATCCCTGCTATAAAGCCGATAACTGGTGGCCCGACAAAAAAGCCGAGAAAGCCAATGGTAGATACGGCTGCTAAAGCAACCCCAGGCTGCATGGTTTTTGATTTACCCGCCGCACTGTATACCATGGGTACTACAGATGATACGCCTGCACCTACCAATAGAAAACCAAATATAGCCGTATAAAAATATGGGAAAATTACGGCTACCGCCAGACCAGTGGCTGTTAATGCTCCACTTATTTGCAAGGTGCGCTTTAAGCCAAATTTGTGTGCAAAACTATCGGCTACAAAACGGCCTATAAACATGGTAAGCATAAAAGCGGTAAACCCAATGCCCACCATGGTAGCCGGGGCAAGCACAATTTTTTTAAAGTAAATAACACTCCAATCAAACATGGCACCTTCACATATCATAGAACAGAAGGCAATGATCCCTAATTTGATGAGCGATTTATCGGGCATTACAAATGCCGGTCCGGCACTGGCAACTTTATCATCCTTTAAATAACGCGCGGAGATAGCCACCCCCGCTGCAATAACAACCAGCATCAACAAAAAGTGATATAAAGGAGCAATATTGAGGGCTATCATTAATGTGCCAAACCCACCACCCGCAAACCCAGCCAAACTCCACAAGCCATGGAATGACGCCAGTATGGGGCGTTGATATAATTCTTCGGCAGCTACGGCCTGTGTGTTAACAGCTATATTAACGGCATTGCTACTAAAGCCAAAACCTATAAGGCATACAATAAGTTGAAAGGTGTTTTGCGCCAGTCCTAAAGTAACTAAAGCGCAGGCGTATATCAACAGCGCGCCAATAAGCAACCTGCGGCTGCCAATTTTTGTGATTATCCAGCCCGAAAACGGTAATGACGACATAAGCCCCACCGGTAATGAGAATAATACGGCACCCAAGGCGGCGTCTGATAAGCCCATGGTTTGTTGTACTGTGGCAATACGCGATGCCCAGCTTGAAAAGCTTAACCCTGCCATAAAAAACATGGCTCCTACAGCAATACGTAGTGTTCTTTTAGAGTTTAAAGCCGGAAGGGTGGGTGCATCTATCATTCGTGGTTTTATTATTCTAAGTGTATCTGGTACACTTAGTTGTATTGGCACAAAGATACGTGTTTTATTGACGCAATGATTAAGCTAAATCGTTTTTTACTTTGGGGTGAAACTGATATAAAAAATAGAGCAGCTGTTTTTAAACAACTGCCCGTTAATAATAATGATGGGTTAGGATAATTTTATTGCTTTAAGTTAAACGATCCTTTAACGTGATGAGTGTTAAAAGCACCATCCAATACATCTCCATTGAAAGTGCCCTGTACGGTTCCTTTTGTAGTGCTCGAATAGCTTAAAACCGTAGCATTTGTTTTGCCACCACCCGAAAGTTGCGTGCTTGATGTTGTGATACTCAATAAAAAAGTATCAAAAGTGCCCGGTTTTACACCCAAAAATGTTAAGGTAAAGCTAAGGCTTAAGTTATTAGGATTAAACATCATAATTTGTGTAGCCCCATCCGGGTACAACATACCGGTAATAGGATCGCCGGGTTTATAAATGGTAAATTGTAAATTAGAGCTAAGCGTAACCTGCGGTTGCTCATCTACCTGGTAAATAACCGTGCCAACCGAGCCTATTGCCAGGCCACTTCCGTCTGTTGGGTCAGTTCCTGTTCCTGTTCCTGTTCCAGTACCCGTGCCGGTACCCGTTCCTGTTCCTGTGCCGGTACCAGTTCCCGTTGATTTCGTCGTATCTATTTTGACCGCGTTTGCTGGGATAATATCTCCTTCGAGCTTACAACTACTAATTATTGCTATTAAAAACAGCGCTGCAAAACATTTGTAGTATAAATCTCTCATATACATGCAATTAATTGTGATAAGTTATCGATATGATAAAGATAATAATAGTTTTTTCGTATTTAAAAACTTTAAAACTATTTTAAATCTTAAATGTATACTGTTACGAAAAAGAAGGCGCATAGGTTGATATTAAACTGATTTAATTAACCTATGCGCCTTTGTATTTTAAGAAAGGTGATAATGCTTTAAGCAGATGGAAAATAGGGGAGACGGTTTACTCCATTCATAATTTAAACACAATCACCGTCGGGTGTACAAGATGGGCCTTCAATAATAGTTAATGCAGGTTTGTTGTTTTCCTGTTGCCATTCGGCAAATGATTTTTCTATAGTTTCCTGAAAAACCGGTACAGCCTGCGCGCCCGATACACCATATTTGCTGTTCATCACAAAAAACGGAACACCTCTGATGCCTAAATGCTGGGCTTCGGCAATATCGTTCTTCACACTATCGGCATAGGTATCATTTTCCAGTACTTGTTTTATTTCTTCGGCATCAAGGCCAAAGCCGGTGCCCAATGCTACCAGGGTATCGTTATCATCAATATTCAATCCTTCGGTAAAGTAAGCTTTAAATAATGCCTCTTCAGATCTATCTCCCAAACCGTGCTTTTTGGCCAGGTGGGTAAAACGGTGTGCCTTAAAGCTGTTGGCTACTACAGATTTGTCGAAATCATAAGTAAGGCCAACCTCGGCCGCCATCTGGGTAACGTGATTGTTCATTTGTTGGGCATAATCCAGTGTCCAGCCCTTGGCATCGGCCAGGTACTGGCTAATGTTAATGGAGGGGTCGGTTTTCATATCGGGGTTAAGCTGAAAGCTTTTCCACTCAATTTCAACCTGGTCTTTATGCTCAAATTGGTCCAGCGCTTCTTCAAACCGGCGTTTGCCTATGTAACAAAACGGGCACATTACATCGCTCCAAATTTCTACTTTCATCGTTATAAATTAAGCTAATTGCTAAACAAAATTAAAACAACCGGCCGATATCCCCGTAAGGGCAAA
Source organism: Mucilaginibacter cryoferens (assembly GCF_014205845.1). Taxonomy (GTDB): domain Bacteria; phylum Bacteroidota; class Bacteroidia; order Sphingobacteriales; family Sphingobacteriaceae; genus Mucilaginibacter. Next base: position 595,224 of record NZ_JACHCR010000001.1, on the reverse strand, counting down.
GTAAAATTTGATTTACGAAATAGTATATTTTATTTATCTCCAAACACTTGGATAGGTTGCTATAAAACAATTGCTTTGTAAACCTTAAAATAAGCCAGTTATCATGCCGAAAATCTACATTCCTATTTGTTTACTTTCAATACTTATGTTACTCAATAACACCACCATTGCGCAGCAAAAAACAAAACCTGCCGATGCTGACGATAACCTGTTTAGTGCCGGCTTTGCGTCGGGTTTTATAGGTGGGCTGTATGATAACTGGTACCCCTATAAACAACTGGAAAAACATGGCAATTTTGGCATTGGCGCACCCGGTAGCCTGGATGGCGAATTGCTGATGCTTGATGGTAAAATATACCAAACCCAAGCCACCGGTAAAACCACTTTAATAGCCGATACCGGCAAATTACCCTATGCTGTTGTGTGCTTTTTTAAAGCTAAAAAAACATACAAGCATACCGGAACATTAACTAAAATAGCGCTTTTTACTTACCTGGATAGTTTGCTCACTAACCAGAATGGCATTTACGCTATACATATCACCGGCAAATTTAAATCGGTTAAAACCCGGGCTTTTCCGCCGGTTGAGAAGCCTTATCTGCCGCTTGCCGCAATGCTGAACAGGCAGCACTTTTTTGAGCATACCGATTTACAGGGCGATCTGGTTGGATTTCGTATCCCAACATTTATGGAAGGCGCGCACATCAGTGGTTACCATTTTCATTTTTTGTCTGCCGATAAAACAGCCGGTGGCCACCTCATTGATCTGAGTGCCGAAGATATCACCATAGAAATTGATACCCTCACCAGCTACACTATGGATTTGCCTCAGACAAAGGATTTTAACAATTTTGATTTTAAAAAGGATAGAAAAGAGGAGATAAAAAGTGTAGAAAATGGAAAAAAAATGTAAATAAGTAATAAATTTTATAGCATGTTATTGTTTGTTTGTTTTTTTAGATAAATTAGGGTCGTTATTAACCAATTATAAACTTACTGGCCCGCTGCAAAGCCGGAACCCTATTAACTGATATGCCCTATATACCGTTGGACGAAAATTTGCCCGGGATTACCGGTTTGCTAAATTACCGGCAAGATACTGCTTTGCCCATCAGGCAGCTTACGCAGATATTGCTTCGTGGCGAATCTACGCTTACCGAAGGCGAGCGGGAACTGATCGCCACCGTTGTAAGCCACGGTAACCAATGCCGTTTTTGTACCAATGCCCATACCGCTGCTGCCGACGTACTATTAGGCGAAACAGAAACTGCCAACAAAGTAAAGAATGACCCGGATAACGCCCCCGTGAGCGAGAAAATGAAACACTTGTTGGAGATTGCCCGCCAAACCCAGGTAAACGGTAAAAATGTTACCCCGGAGTTGGTTGCAAAAGCCAAAGAGGCCGGTGCTACCGATCTTGAACTGCACGATACCGTTTTAATAGCCGCCCTGTTTAGCTTGTATAACAGGTATGTTGATGGCCTGGCCAGCGTTACACCAACCGAGCCTGCGTTTTATAACCGGCTTGCAGGCATCTTAAAAATAAATGGTTACCTGCCATCGGCAAACAGGTATGCCGCCCTAAATGCAGATTAAATGAAGAAATATATACACAGGCCAGGGATATTTTGGATAGGGATTATTTTGTTGGTTGTACCGGGCCTGGTGCATGCCTACCTGTTGATGCCGTTCCCCGGCAGCCAGGATTTGAATGCCATTACGGTTTGCTATTATCTCGAAAAAATAGTGAACCCGCTGCGCCTGATAGGGGCAATTTTTATTATCTGGTACCTGTTTAAATTCTACAATAAAAATACCCAAAAAGGAAAAATTGTTAAGGCCGTGGTGTTACTGTTTTGCCTGGGCAGCTTTTACATTACCGACTACCTATACAAGGCCGAAACCATGTTTAAAGAAACAGAGGCGGCCAAATTTGCCAACGGGCTAACTAACAAAGTGCCATTAAATTACTTGGTGGTAGGTGTGGTTAGTAATGGAGTTGCCAAAGCTTATCCGGTTATATACTTGGGCTACCACCATAAAGTACAGGATAATGTTGGGCAGCAACCCGTTTTGGTTACCTATTGCACCATGTGCCGCACAGGTCGGGTTTATAGTCCGCTTATTAATGGTAAGAGGCAAAATTTCAGGCTGGTAGGGGCACGGCATTACAATGCTATTATTGAAGACGAAACAACCAAAACCTGGTGGTACCAGGCTACCGGTAATGCGGCTGTTGGCAAGCTAAAAGGGCAGCATTTGCAGGAGCTACCTTACGAGCAATTAACACTTGGTGCATGGCTGCAAAAGCACCCGGCATCGTTAATTATGCAGCCCGATAAGCTGTATGCACCAGATTATGCCGATCTTAAAAACTACGATCGTTTACAGTATATTGATAAGGATACCACACTAAAAAATAAGGATTCGCTGATTAGGAAGAGTTGGGTTATAGGTGTTATTATAAACGGCCAGGCTAAGGCTTATGATTGGCGGCACATGTTCCATAAGCGCATCTTAAATGATGAGTTAAACAACAATTCGCTGCTGATTGGTATCGAAAAAGATAGTTTGAGCTATCATGTATGGAACACCGTGGTTAACGGCAAAACACTGCACTTCGATCTGAATAAAGACGACCAGCTTACCGACAAAGAAACCGCCTCTGTTTGGGATTGGGATGGCTTATGCACTGCCGGAACACAAAAAGGACAACGGTTAACCAAAATACAGGCCTACCAGGAATACTGGCACTCATGGAAACATTTTCATCCCAAAACAACATTTTGGAAAACTTTGGAGAGGGAAGAGCCTTTGGCGGTTATTTTAGGATTTTAAAATATAAGAGATTAAATAACAGCAATAATCTTGCTTACGTCGCTATCACTCGCCAGGTCGCCGTTATCTATGTTGGGGTAATATTTGTTCAGTATCTTTTGAATAAGCAGGTAGCTTTCCATAGATTGAATGGGCGGGTTTGCCAGCTCGCTGATGATAGAACCTATCATTTTTAGCTTTTTAGCTTCATATTGGTTCAGCACAAAATCAGAAGTCTTTTTTTTGCGACTCTGGGTAATCAGGTCATCCAGTTTCTTAATCTCCTCAACCAGGTCTATCAGCTTTAATACTTCCACTTTTTTCATCGGGCCGAAATTAAACAAATAAATAATGTGGATGTGCAGATGAAAAAGGGAATTTAAAAATTTGAGAATTTGAAGATTTCAAATTCGAACTTGTTATCCAATAATTAAAATTCAATAATTTAATAATTCACTAATTCAATAACTCAATCATTCATTAAACCCGCTGTAACATTTTCTGTAGCAAACAGTCTATCAGGTATATGCTGCAGCTTCAAAAGGGTAAATATTTCGGGATTCAGAATAAGGCTATCCATTTGGATAATATCGTTATTACTGATACCGAGTACACGCATGACAGGGTAGACTGGCATACGCACCAAAACCCGTACTTTACTTTTTTACTTACCGGCAACATGCGCGAAACTAATAAGAAGGAAAGCTACGAGTGCAATGCCGGCACATTACTGTTTCATAACTGGCAGGATGCGCATTGCAACATCAAGCACCCCGGCCATACCCGTGGTTTTCACATCGAATTGGAGAAGGATTTTTTCGACCAGTATCAACTTCCCCTAAGCCAGATGGAAGGTAGCCTGAAGTTGGATAGCCCGGTTTTTAAATTATTGTTCCGCCGTATGTATATGGAAACCAAATACGCCGGCGATATTGAGCTGCTCGCCATCCGCGAATCGCTTTTTAAGGTGTTTGGTTTGCTTACTAATGATAATTATCGCGAAACGGCAACGCAACCCGCCTGGGTTAAAAAAATAAAAGAAGCTTTAAATGATGCCGATGCCACTACCTTATCGTGGGATGCATTGGCAGCTATAGCGCAGGTGCACCCGGTACATTTATCGCGCGGGTTCCCTAAGTATTTTAATACCACCGTGGGCGATTATCTCAAAAAATTAAGAATAGAACAAGCCGCAGGTTTTTTAAGTAAAGCCGATGTTTCACTTACCCACATTGGCTACGAATGTGGTTTTGCCGATCAGAGCCATTTTATCCGCAGTTTTAAACAGGCAACTGGGGTTACACCTTTGCAGTATCGCAAAATAATTACTACACGTTAACAATATGCTATTTTGCCATTATTAATGCCTGTACTATTGTGGCATAAAATATATACCATGTTATTAGGCAACTATTTAAAAAACAGGTTACCCGCAATAGTATTGATGTTGTTCATCAGCGGCAGCTGTATGGCGCAGATAGGCATGAAACCCTACGAGGGGCATTGGGAAGGATTATTGGCCCGGCCTCAAAATTTCAGCATCAATGTATCTGTAAAAAAACGGAGCGTTGGCGATTATGCTCTTCAGCTATCATCGGGCGGTAAAGTTATCCAAAAGCAATTCAGGCTATTGGCCAATAATAGTTTTGATGTTAAGGTTGATAGTAATCTTAATATTAAAGGTGTTTTAGAAGGTAAGGATATCAGGCTGTTCATCCGCTCGGTACAATGGAGTTATCATACTATATTAAAACCCGGCAAACCGGGCAACTATAACGGCCACTGGAATATTCTGTTTGTGCCCGATCTGAAACCGAAGTTCTATATCGACGTAGAAAATACCGATTCTACCAAATACGAAGCCTATATTTTCCTGGGCGATCAGCGTTTTGTTGGTTTTGCAAGTGGTGGTTTAACCCTGAAGGGAAATGATCTTCATTTTGCTGATTACCGCACCGGGTTACAATTTAATGGCAAAATTTTAACAGATGCCATAACCCTGCAGGCATCTATAGCCGGTTTGCCCATTACTTCGGTTACACTGCATCGGTCGGTAAAAGACTGGGATCTCAATCAATGGGGCAAATTACCTTTTGACGCCAAAATACCGGCCAATATGCAGGATGGCTTGCCCATAAGCAGTTTAAAAGCTGCCGGTTTTGATGAAAGCTATTTAAAGCAAATGGTAGACAGCATCAACGCCAATAAAATAACCAATACACACAGCGTGCTTATTACTCGTAACGGCAAGTTAGTTTATGAGCAATATTTTAATGGGTATGACGAAGCTACCGTGCACGACCTGCGCTCGGCCTCCAAAAGCATTTCTTCGGCCATTGTGGGCATTGTTATGGATAAGGGGCTGTTGAAGGATACCGCCCAAAAGCTGCTGGAGTTTCTACCTGCTGAATATAAACACGCTGCCGATGGGGATGCCCGTAAACAGGCCATTAGTATAGGCAGTTTGCTCACCATGAGCTCGGGCCTGGATGCCATCGATTTTGGTATCGACCGCAAATCTGTAGCATCCGAAGATGAATACCAAAATTCTGCCGATTGGCTAAAAACAGTGGTAGAAGCACCGATGATCAATTACCCCGGCACACATGCCAACTACAGCTCGGCCAATCCATATTTGTTAGGGGTAATTGTAGATACTGTTGTAAAGCATCCGCTCGATTTGTTTATAGACCAAAACCTGTTTGCGCCTTTAGGCATTTCCAACTACATCATTTTCGACGATCAATTAAAGCGGCCGTATTTTGGTGGCGGTATGCTGCTACGCCCGCGCGATCTGTTAAAATTTGGTTTGCTATATGCCGATGGTGGCAAATGGGAAAATCGTCAACTGATTAGCAAAAGCTGGGTTGATGCCTCGTTTAAAAAATACCTTATACTCGAAAACCATAACGAGAAAAACGAATATGGTTTTTTGTGGTGGCATTATCATTACCAGGTAAATGGCAAAATCATTAATACCGTAGAAGCCCGCGGCGCGGGTGGGCAATACATTTTTATTGTGCCCTATTATCAACTTGTGGTAGTTATTACATCGGCTAATTTTAGAAACGGCAGGGTATGGCAGCCCGAAAAAATTATGGAGAATTATATTTTGAAAGCGGTGGGGGGTAAGTAGATAAACCGCTGAATATTAATTTTTTTAATAATATTTTGGTAACTTATTTAACTAAAAAACATCCTATCTTAGTTATCAACAAAATTATATTATGAAAAGAAAGATTTTTACTACAGCGTTATTAGTGAGCTGCTTTATGGTATGTTTGGCAGCCATTGCCGATCTTAACGGAAAATGGGCCGGGAAAGCGGATATTGGAGGTACAGAGTATCCTTTGCTTTACAACTTTAAGGTTGATGGCGATAAATTAACTGGTACAGCCCTTACACCAGAAGGCGATGTGCCTTTAAATAATGGCAAGGTTAATGGTGCCGATTTTTCGTTTACTATAACCACCAGCGGCATGGATATTGCACATACCGGTAAATTTTACGGCGATTCTACCACCGTTGACCTGGATGTTAACGGCTCAAAAGTACACTCGGTGTTGAAAAGAGCAGAAGACAAAAAATAAGCAGATCATTTGCGAAGAAGGAAAGTCGTGCTGAACCGGGTTCAGCGCGACTTTCCTTTTTAATGCCTGCCGTAAGTTACCAGCCTTATTGCAATAAATATCTTCCTGTTTTGTAACATCGGCTATAAATTACTATCGAAGCTTATAACCAGGAAATCTAAAACCAGATGATAAAAACGAGTTTATTTTGTGTAGGCTTTTTGCTGTTGTGCTTATTCACCGCAAATGGTCAACAAAAGTTTGATGCCTTTTCGAACAAATTTGTAAGCGATTATAATGCCCTTAACCTGCCGCAACTGGAACTAAGCTATGTAGCCGGGTTAGCACATATCGGTACTGCAGAACAGGTGCAAAAACAAACGGCGTTTTTTACCTGGGCAAAAAATGGTCTGTTGGCTTATAAGCCCAGTCAATTAGCCGAATCGCAAACAGTTGATTATAAATTGATGGTTTACGAAACAGACCTTAATCTGCAACGCTTGGCCTTAGAAGAGGAATGGATCAAAGATCGCCCCGAAAAAATTCCGGATGGAGGCATCATTACTATTCCTAATGGCAAGGCCTGGTACGCTTATTTACTAAAGCGATGGGTAAGCGCGGATGTAAGTCCGGATGAGATCTATAACTTTGGCCTTACCGAGGTAAGGCGGGTACAACAACATATTGAAGCTGTGCGGCTGCAAACCGGTTTATCAGAAGATGCCTTCTACAAACATCTTAACGACTCGGAATTTTTTGAAAAAGACCCCAAGGTTGTTCAGCAGAGTTTTGAGCATACTAAAGCTGTAATATATAGCAACCTGGCAAAGCTGTTTAACGATGCACAGCCCGATCCCTTAAAAATTGAAGCCGGAGAAAGCAAACAACTGGCGCAAACACCGGGCTATTACGATAATAATACCTTTTACTACAATCTTTTTGATAAGCCTTACAACAAGCGCCAATACGACTGGCTGTTTATACACGAAGCAGTACCCGGGCATCATTACCAGGCCAGTGTTGAGCGTAAAACCAAAACATCGGCAGTGCAACAGCTTTTTTATTACCTGGGCTTTGCCGAAGGCTGGGGGGCTTATACGGAAGAGTTAGGCAAACAATTGGGCGTGTACCAAACCCCTTATAACGAACTGGGTAAATGGGAGTGGGATATTGTACGTTCGGTACGGGTACCGCTGGATGTGGGCCTAAACTATTATGGCTGGACAGACCAGCAGGCCCTCGCTTTCTGGAAAAAGAATATCCGTAACCAGGATGATATTGCCCTGCGCGAAATTGCCCGGATGCGCCGCTGGCCCGCCCAGGTAGTAACCTACAAATACGGCGCATTACAAATACTCCATTGGAAAGAAGAGTTACAGAAAAAGCAAGGCAAAAATTTTAATATCAAAGATTTTCACTCCCGGGTGCTGGATCACGGCTCTTTACCTTTGTTTTTGGTGAAGGAGAATGTGTTTAAAGAAGGAGTTTGACGGGTGGGGGGATCGGCTCTGTATGCCGGCGAAGACTCACCCGCCAGTCCGCCTTTGGCGGACGGCACCCTCTCTCCGGCTTCGCCGCATAGAGGGGTTTGAATAGTTTGCCGTGTTTTTTTCTATTATAAATGAGGCAACTCCCTCTTTCCAACGAAGTTGAAGAGAGGGTGGTCCAGCGAAGCGTAGACCGGGTGAGTCTTAACCTTGGTTAGTTTACACTATTCTGGCCTGCTGATCCCCGCCATCAAAATCTTGATACTTGATACTATCTACTTACTACTAAATTTTACATCTTTGCACTATGAGCAAGTTATGGCAAAAAACCACTAATGTAAATGAACTGGTAGAAAGTTTTACGGTGGGCAAAGACAGGGAGTTTGACCAGGAAATGGCCGCTTTTGATGTGTTGGGATCATTAGCCCATACCCGCATGCTGCAAAGCATAGGCCTGATGGATAGTGCCGATCTGGAACTTGTTCAGCGCGAATTGAAAGCTATTTATGCTGATATTGAGCAGGGCGGCTTCACCATTGAGGATGGGGTAGAGGATGTACACTCGCAGGTTGAAATGTTATTAACCCAGCGTATTGGCGATGCCGGTAAAAAAATTCACAGCGGCCGCTCGCGTAACGATCAAGTGCTGGTTGACCTGAAATTATTTTTCCGCCATCAATTGCAGCAGGTGGTTGAAGAAACCGAAACCCTGTTTCGCCAGCTTATTGAACTGAGCGAAAAACATAAAGATGTTTTGCTGCCCGGCTATACCCATTTACAGGTAGCCATGCCATCGTCATTTGGCCTTTGGTTTGGTGCTTATGCCGAAAGCCTGTCTGATGACCTGGAATTGGTGCTTGCAGCTTATAAGATCACCAATAAAAATCCATTGGGTTCGGCAGCGGGTTATGGTTCGTCGTTTCCACTTAATCGTACTTTAACAACCCAGTTGCTGGGCTTTGATAGCCTTAACTATAACGTGGTATATGCCCAGATGGGGCGTGGTAAAACCGAGCGCATTATAGCGCAGGCTTTATCGAGTATAGCCGCCACCCTTGCCAAAATGGCTATGGATCAGGCCTTATACCTGAGTCAGAATTTTGCTTTTGTGAGCTATCCAGATGCGCTAACCACCGGCAGCAGCATTATGCCGCACAAAAAAAATCCGGATGTTTGGGAAATTATGCGTGGCAAATGTAACCGCCTGCAAGCCCTGCCAACCGATGTAGCTATGATGACCACCAACCTGCCATCGGGCTATCACCGCGAATTGCAATTGTTAAAAGAACTCCTTTTCCCCGCCTTTACCGAGTTGAAGAGCTGTCTGCATATGGCCACCTTTATGTTGCAAAACATAACCGTAAATGCCGATATACTAAAAGATCCCAAATACGCCTACCTTTTTAGTGTAGAAGAAGTTAACCGGATGGTACTTAGCGGTACCCCTTTTCGCGATGCCTATAAACAGGTAGGGCTGGCGATAGAGCAAGGGGATTTTAATCCCGATAAAACCGTAAACCATACCCATGAAGGCAGCATAGGCAACCTGGGTAACGAGCATATTACTGCCGCGTTTGACAAGTTATTAAGCAATTTTGATTTTGAAAAAGTTGAAGCGGCTATAAAAGGGTTGGTAGGCAGCCCCTCCTAAATCCTCCCCGGTAGGGAGGACTTCAAAGTGACCGCGAATAGAATATTATAAAAAACGTTATTGCGAGTGACAACCGGTGATAACCTGGAAAAAATAGTGATGACATCTTATAAAACAGGCCGTCATTGCAGTAACCACCAGCAGCACTGGAAAAGACAGTAATGACATATTAAAGAAAGACCGTCCTTGCGAGGAGGTTCGACGAAGCAATCCCCTACTTACAGAGCGGATTTGCACAGCTACTCTGTAAGTAGGGGATTGCTTCGTGCCTCGCAATGACGGTGGCGAGGGGGTTGTGTTTGAAAAAAATGCATACTGATAATCAATACTTTAAAAGTATGTCATTATAAGGAGGTACGACGAAGCAATCCCCAAATTACAAAGCGGATTTGAACGGCGACTCTGTACGTCGGGGACTGCTTCGTACCTCGCAATAACGGTAGTTTTGAACTAACAACATAAAATAAAAAGTCTCCCCTGCCGGGGGAGATTTAGAGGGGGCTACATGAACGGACAAAACAGAAGCGACATATATCCAGGCTTAGAGGTTGATATCATACTGAAAAAAGACCAGCGCACGGGTACCCTTACCCGTGGTATTGTAAAAAGGCTGCTTACCAGTGCTACCTATCATTCGCGTGGTATTAAGGTGCAGCTGGATGATGGGCAGGTTGGGCGTGTAGCCTGGATTGTGGATGAGGAAGATTAAATTTTTATAATTCATTAATTCTACATAATTGATTGCCATATTTACCAGGTACTTACCATAGTATACCTTATTATGCCTGCAAAGCCTCAAATAAAATCCAGATTATGGTTACGGTTAGATACGCACTATCGCCTGCTGATTTCGCTTGCGGTAGGGGTAGCAACCTTCGTTGCCATATGGGGACGTTTTAGCGCACCGGCCGTTGTGTTGGTAACGTGGTCGGCCTTTGGGATGAGCATTATTTTGATGGACTGGATCATCATCCTCTCGTCGCATCCCTTAGAGGTACGCAGGATAGCAAAAATTGAAGATAGCAGCCGCACGCTTATGTTTGCCTTTGTGATCTTATCGTCTGTTATTAGCTTGCTGGCCATTTTTTTCCTGCTCAAATCATCTAAACAATTGTCGCCTGCGGTGGTAACAGGCCATGTGTTATTGGGGATGGCATCGGTAATTATATCATGGGTGTTGGTACACACCATATTTACTTTGCGTTACGCGCACATGTATTATGCTACCCATACTGATGGGGATAACAAAACCAAGACTGTTGGCGGCCTCGAATTTCCGGGTGATGAAAAGGATTTTGCGCCCGATTATCTCGACTTTGTTTATTTCTCCTTTGTGCTGGGGATGACCTTCCAGGTATCGGATGTAGAGATCTCCTCGCGCCAGATCCGTCGCCTGGCCTGGCTTCACGGGATGATCTCGTTCGCTTTTAATACCGCCATAGTAGCATTGAGCATCAACGTTATCTCGGGCATGGTATCGAGCTAAAATAAGCTGCTTTGCGCTTCAATAAATTTAGGGCGAAGTAATGTTGTTCCTAATGCTTTGTTCAGCTCATCGCTTACATAATCTGATAATATGGGCGAGTACCGCTCGTCATGCTGGTGCATAAAAAACCATACCGATTTTAAGCCCAGTTGCTGCCATTGCTTTATGCGGATAACCCACTCATCCAAACGGGCCTTGTCCGAATCGAAATTGCCGTTTTGCAGTCCGTTGCCCACAAAGCGGATAAAGGCATGCGGCTTAGGCAAGGTCATGTGTACTACATCGCGCCTGCCGGTGGCATCTGTTAATACCGCGCCAATGTTAAGATCATGAAAAAGCTCAAATACCTTGTCTCTGTTTTCTGCAACCGCAAACCACTCTTTATGGCGTAACTCTACAAAAACAGGTACGTCTTTAGGCAATGCTTCCAGGTATGCTTTTAATTCGGGAAAACTTTTTGGGGTATAGTTATCGCTCAGTTGCAAAAATATGGGCCCCAGCTTTTCGCCAAAGGCCATAATGCCCTCGTAAAAAGTAGTGGTAATATCATCGGCATTTTTTAACCTGCGGATGTGACTGATGCTTTGCGAAAACTTAGGACAAAACTTAAAATCGGGGTTGCTTTCGGCTTTGGCCTTCCATTTAGCAATGGTATCGGGGCCGTATAAGTTGTAAAAGGTGGCGTTAAGCTCAATACAATCAAAGTGCTTTACATACTCATCCAAAAAATTGGCATCCTTGGTTTTAGGCGGATATATTTGCCCTATCCATTCTTTACGCCCCCACTTGGCACAGCCAACACGCACCTGCATGGGCTCATCACTTTTTGCAGCTTTTAGGGTGCTCAAAGTAAGCGGGGCATCGGGCGGCAGGGTAAAATCTATTAAAGCTAATTCTTCGGGAGCTACACGGCCAAATTCCATATTGTTTTTTTAGATTGAGGGAGGGCTAAGTTCGAAATAAAAAACTGAATTAATTAAAACAAGCCCCTTCCATTGAAGTTTCAACCCAGACGAGACAATCAAACCAATCAACCCAACAAATCTACTTTAAACAACGGCTTTACTCGTTTTTTGCTGGCTTGTTCATAAGCATAGCCAAGTTTAATAATATCGCCCTCTTTCCATGCGGTGCTAAAAAACGATAAGCCCACAGGCAAGCCATGCAGTAAGCCCATAGGTACTGTAATATGCGGGTAACCAGCCATAGCCGCCGGACTGGAAAAGCCGAAGCCGTTATCATAATCGCCGTTTATAAGGTCGATACAAACAGCAGGGCCATTGGTTGGGCCGATGATGGCATCCAGTTTATTATCGGTAAGTATCTTATCAATAACTTTACGGGTGCCGGTATTGGTTTGTTTTACGGCATCGAGGTACTCCTTGCTGTTAAGGCCGCCTTTGGTTTGGGCCAGTTCCAGGGTTTCCTGTTTAAAAAAAGGCATAGCCTTGCCTTCGTTTTGTTTGTTAAAGGCAATAACATCGGCAAGGTTTTTTATTTTGCTGTTGGCATTGCTTAAATATTGGTTAAGCCCATCTTTAAACTCATACAGTAAAACCGGGAACTCACTCTTACCTATATCTTTCAACTCCTTGTTCAGCTCTATCTCAATTACGACGGCCCCTTTGCTTTCCAGTGTTTTAATGGCATCTTTAAGCAAGGCCACCGCGCCGGGGTGCCCATCCAACGCCGATTTTTCGACCCCAAGGCGTTTGCCATTTAAGCCTTCGGCATCTAAAAAACGGGTATAATCGGTTTCTGCTTTGCCTTTGCTGGCAATAGTGAGGCTATCCTGGGCATCTACACCGGTTAGTGCGCCTAATAATATGGCCGCGTCTTTAACGGTGCGGGCCATTGGTCCGGCGGTGTCCTGTGTTTTAGAGATGGGGATAATGCCCCACCGGCTCCATAACCCTACGGTGGGTTTTATGCCCACCAGGCCATTTACAGATGATGGCGATACTATCGATCCATCCGTCTCGGTACCTATGGCTATGGTGCATAAATTGGCCGCCACTGCCGATCCCGACCCGGCGCTCGATCCGCTTGGGTTACGATCAAGTATATAAGGGCATTTGGTTTGCCCGCCCCGGCTGCTCCACGCGCTGGTAGAGTGCGACGAACGGAAATTGGCCCATTCACTTAAATTGGTTTTACCCAGTAAAACAGCACCGGCTTCGCGCAGTTTATGTATAATAAAGGCATCCTGTTTGGCAAAATTATCGGCCAGTGCCAGCGAGCCTGCCGTGGTGTGCATGTTATCGCCGGTGTTAATGTTATCTTTTATAAGCACAGGGATGCCGTGCATTGGTCCGCGTACTTTGCCGGTGGCACGTTCCTTGTCCATCGCGTCGGCCATATTCAGGGCATCTTTATTCAGTTCAATAACGGCGTTAAGTTTTGGTCCGTTTTTGTCAATCTCGTCAATGCGTTTCAGGTACAGTTCGGTAAGCAGGCGCGAGGTGTATTGCTTGCTTTTCATTTTATCCTGCAGGGTGCTTATGGTGGCTTCCAAAAGCTCAAACAGGTCGTCTTTACTATCGGTTGCCGTAGTATCCGTTTTTTTATCGTCGGTAGCCGACTGACCGCATGATGCCGCAACTAAAGTGGATATTGTTAAGCCTGCTAATGAGCCTGTTTTAAGGAAATTTCGTCTGTGCATAACCGGTTTTTGAAAAGCTTCTACAAATAACAAAATATTTACCTAAATAAGAATTATCAGCCTAAAATGTTACAACACGCATGCAGCTGCCGGCGCTATATTTAAATAATTTATTAATTTTATGAGAGCAGAGGCAGATAGGAATTGCTTTTACTTATACCAAATTAATATGCCAATGAACGTTGCCGAAATTATGACCCAGCTACAGGCTATGGGCAGTGAAAGCATAAAAAAGATACTATTGAAACACGGTGTTAAAGAGCCATTTTTTGGCGTTAAAGTGGAGCATTTAAAAACGATACAGAAAAAGGTAAAAAAGGATTACCAGTTGGCAAAAGATCTTTTCGCTACCGGCAATGCCGATGCCATGTACCTGGCCGGCCTGATAGCCGATGATGAAAAAATGACCAAAGCCGATCTGCAAACCTGGGTAACCGAAGCCGTATCAAATAACATTGGCGAATACACGGTGCCCTGGGTGGCAACCGGCAGCAGGTACAGTTTTGAGCTTGCTTTGCAATGGATAGATAATAGCGAAGAGCATATTGCCGCCTCGGGCTGGGCCACTTTGGCCAATATTGTAGCGTTAAAGCCCGATAATGAATTGGATATGGATGCGTTACGTGCATTGTTGAGCAGGGTGGTGCAAACCATCCACTCATCGCCCAGCCGGGTACGCTCTACCATGAACGGGTTTATTATAGCACTGGGCACCTATGTTGCATCTTTAACAGATGATACCATAACTGCCGCCAATAAAATAGGTGCAGTTATGGTAGATAAAAATGGTACGGCTTGCAAAGTGCCCCTGGCGGTAGATTATATTAACAAAGCGAAGGGCAATGTGGTTGCCAAAAAGAAAACAGTTAAGTGTTAGCGTTTGGCATAAACAATTAACGATGCTTTGGCTATAACGTTCTGGTTAAGCATAAAGCCAACCAAGGCTGGTGATACTTTGTCTGTAAGGCCTAATTTGGCCGTCTTTAAAGCATAAATGGTAATTACATAGCCATGTGCGGCATCATTTACAGGAGGGCAGGGGCCACCGTAACCGGTAACACCAAAATCTGTATTACCCTGGATACTGCCTGCGGGTGCTATGCCAGACAATGGACTACCGGCCCCTTGTTTTAGTTGATGAATATTGGCCGGGATATCAAAAATTACCCAATGCCACCAGCCGCTACCCGTTGGCGCGTTAGGATCGTACATGGTTATGGCAAAGCTTTGGGTACCTTCGGGCGCGTTTTGCCAGGTTAGCTCCGGCGATTTGTTGTCGCCACTGCAACCGAAAGTATTTGATGCAAACTGGTTGGTGAATTGCCCGCCAACATCGGCGCTTTTTAAGGTGAAAGTTTGCGCGTTTGAAGTAGAGATAATTGCCGCCGCGAATAAAAATAAGATAAACGTTTTCATGATGTTTTGGATAAATATTAATTATCCAAAGGTGGGCAGTTGTGGCCGGCCGGTGTTAATCCCGTTGGCTCAAAAACTATTGAAAAAAGCTCAGATTGGCTGTGCGCTTAACTGGTATTGTTTGGGGCTTATCCCAAATTTCTTTTTAAATGCCGATGAAAAGTTAGAAAGGTTATCGTACCCAAAATCGATGTAAAGTGAAGAGGCGTTTTTACCTTGTTCCAATTCCTGCCGGGCTATTTCCAGCTTGCGGTCGCGGATGTATTTGCCGGGGGCAATGTGGTAAGCCTTTTCAAAATCGCGTTTAAAAGATGCCAGGCTTTTATGGGCCAAAAAAGCCAGTTCATCTAAAGTAAGGTTATTGAAGAGGTTGTTTTCTACAAGGTTTTTCAGCAGTAATTGGGGCGATGGCTTGTTACTTTGTAAAAGGCTTATCAGTTTATCGCCATGGCTTTGCAGTAAAACCAATAACAATTCTTCTACCTTATTGGCCGCAAGCTGGTAGGGTAAATTTTGCCCGTCGTGAATAAGGGCCTGTAGGCTTTTTATATAGCCCGCAAAATAGTTGGTTTGCTTAAATTTAATATAATCGGGCTGTACAGATGTTTGTTTTGTACTCAGTTTATGCCTGTTTAAAAAATCATGGGCCAGTTTGGCAGGGAAATATACCAGTACGCTGCTGTATTGATGGGCGTTTAAAGTATGCTCGGCCATCAGCGAGTTTCCCTCAGGTATCACAATACCCTCACCCGTGCTTACAATTGTATTGTTTGATGGACGAAAAATAGCTTTCTCGCCATTAACTACAAAGCTTATCACGTAGCAGTTAAACACCACCCTGCTTTTTTGCAGGCTATCCCGCTCGGCGTAATGCACAAACGAAATATCGCCCGCGGTTACCCGTTGTTGGTTTTCGGTTGCCTGGGGTATATAAATGTTTGTCATGCCGTAATTAAAAAGGTTAAGATAATTCTTTTTCAATAAACATCAACCCGGGGCTATTGTATTTGCCCGGTTGTGTTTTCGGGGTATAGCCCGGTGTTCTCCTGTTTTAAAGCCAACCCTGTTTAATTTTAACATACTATGATAGAATTTTTGCAGATCGGCTTTTACAAGATCTCATTATTTACATTGCCTCATCTAAATTATACAACAATGAGGTTTGCTTTTATTATGCTGTTTATTTTTGCTTGCATCAATGTGTCGTTTGCTCAAAATTTAAGTCCTGTTGGCCGTAACGGCGCGTTAAAAGTGCAGGATGGTAAAGTGGTAAACCAGCAAGGTGTTGCACCACAATTGCGTGGTGTTAGTTTATCATGGAGCGTGTGGCAGGGACAAAAATACTATAATCCGGGAGTGGTTAGCTGGTTAGCCAGCGATTTTAAGGCCTCCGTTTTGCGGGCAGCCATGGCCGTACAGCCCGATGGGGGCTATTTGCAGCAACCGGATGAACAGCAAAAAATGATCACCAATATTGTTGGTGAAGCCGTAAGGGATGGTATATATGTATTGATAGACTGGCACGATCATAACGCCGATCAGCATGTGTCAGATTCAAAAGAGTTTTTTAAGCAAATGGCAAAAAAGTATGCCGGTGTACCCAATGTAATTTACGAGATCTGGAACGAACCCACCAAAACCGACTGGAAAACAGTAAAGGCCTATGCCCTGCAAATAATTCCCGTTATCCGTAAATACGATAAAAACAATTTAATTGTGGTAGGCAGCGCGCATTGGGATCAGGATGTAGATATAACAGCGGCCGATCCGATTGCGGGTTTTAACAATATTGCCTACTCTTTCCATTTTTATGCCAGTGATCCATATCACCAGGACGCATTGCGGGCCAGGGCCGATAAGGCAATAAAATTAGGTTTGCCATTGATGATAACCGAATGGGGTGTAGGCGAGGCTAACGGCAACGGCAATTTTAATTTAGCTAAAACCCAAACCTGGTTAAAGTGGATGGAAGATAATCAGTTAAGCTGGGCCAACTGGAACATTACCGATAAACACGAAACTACAGCCATATTACAAAAAGATGCCCCCATATACGGTGGCTGGAGCGAAGCTAACTTAACTCCGGCAGGTTTGTATATCAGGAATGTGTTGAGAGCGCTAAATAAATAGCCTTATCCGGGCTTTGTAGCTTGGTTAGCAAAAAAGGATTGTAGCGCCTGGCTGTGTATAAATTACATTACAATACACAAGCGGCATAGGTTTTGGGTAACTTTATGTTCCTGAAAATCTACTTTCCTTTTTTACATAACATCGATGCCAAAATTTGCCACCAACATTATGTTCCCCGCTGTTTTAATGGCGTTGTTGTTTGGATGCGACAGTGGTAAAAAGGTTTTTAAAAGTGATTGTAACGACGAGCAGACGCCGGTTTATAAACGTGTTGCATTTACCGAACTGGTGAATCACCTTAAAAAGTACGATAAGCAATATGTGGAGGTTGCGGGTAAGTATATTGAAGCCCCTGAGCAATCAGCTTTGTTTAATGATAGTCTTTTTGCCGATCACTCTGCAGGTAAAGCCATTTGGATTGAATTTAACCCCGATTGCCCTTTATACCTGGATGGTACACGAATTGGCTTATTTGAATACAATAACGGGCAGTTTACACAAATAAATAACAAATACGTTATTATAAGAGGACGGGTAGATGCCCACGATACAGGCCATTTAAACAAGTACAAAGGAGCTATCGGGCGCATAAGTTATATTGATTTATAATCAAATTGTTTGCATTTACTTGAAGCAATATCAAGCCAACGCATCAATAAGTTACCGCATAAAACAGGGCATGTACTCAATAATCAGTAAGGTTATTCACTTCTGCAAATACTTTAAGCATATTAACGGTTGTATGGTTATTATTGCCCAAAAAATTGGGATGCGAAGGGTTAAGAAAGCCTTCAAACTCTTGTAAGGTCTCGGCATTTACAGATGCAAACGCCATCGACCACTCCGGGAAGTTTCTATTGGTGATTGTGCCGGTTATTAGTTTAATAATGTTTTTGTGCCGTGCATCGTGCTCAATAGAATTGTAAATTTTATCCACATTTTGTTTTTCGCCCTCAAGTACTTGTATAAAAGTTCCCTGGTTGTATAGCAACATCCCGGTTATGTGGTTGGCTTTATTTCGGGTGCGCGATACGGTTAAAATATCTAATAGTTCATCATCAGTCATCAGCCTTTTGGCTGTACTTACATACACAAGGTAATCCATTACGGGGGGAATTAGGGGATTTAAACTCAATAACAATTTTCTAATACAACTTCCACAATGCAACAGGTAAGTTGGGAAAAAGATTTAGTGCCTCTGCAACAATTATGTTATAAGTGACCAAAAAAGCTACAACCAATGGCTCTGAGTGTGGCGATTAAATGTCGATCTTTAATCCGTCGTATGCTAAAAAGATGTTTGGGGGCAGTTCTTTTGATACATCTTCATGTTTCCCCAGCCGATGGCTGATGTGGGTAAGGTAGGTTTGCTCGGCCCCAATTTCAAGGGCGAAATCGATGGCTTCGTTGAGGGTGAAGTGCGATATGTGTGTTTGCTTTTGCAATGCATTTATCACCAGTACCTTGCTGCCTTTTATTTTTTGCCTTTCGCTTTCGCTAATTGTTTTGGCGTCGGTGATGTACGTGAAATCATTTATTCTGAAACCTAATACGGGTAAACGATAATGCAAAACTTCAACAGGTATAAACTTTACGCTGCCTATATTAAAAGGGCTTAAATTAATGGGATGCACTATAACCTGCGGAATGCCCGGGTAACCGGTGCCATCAAATACATACGGAAACTCGCGTATTAATGCCTTTTGTACCCTAAAATCAGCATAGATATTAACCGGGCTGTTCTGAAAATAGTTAAACGCCCGTATATCGTCCATCCCGGCAATATGATCTTTATGCTCGTGGGTATAAACAATAGCGTCCAGGTGTTTTACCCCGGCCCGCAGCATCTGGTACCTAAAATCGGGTCCCGAATCTATCACTATGGTTTTATCCTGGGCCTCAATTAAAACAGAGCTGCGCAGGCGTTTATCATTGGCATCTGTTGAGGTGCAAATAGCGCAGCCGCAGGCAATTACAGGTACACCCTGCGAAGTTCCGGTTCCTAAAAATGTTATGGTCACAGCTGCAGTTTTGTTTGTTTAATATCTTGCAAAAATGCAACCTGTTTCTCGTCGAGCAGTTTAAGATCAATATCCAGTTCGCGCAAAAGTTCAACCAGGGCAAGTATCTTACTTTCCAGGTTCGAGAAGCGGTTTACAATTACCATACGGCTGTTGAGCAGCAGGCACGCGCCTGTTTTAAAGTTGCCTTTTTCGTACCGCACCCTGTAGCCTGTTGCTTTAAGCAGCATTTCCAGTTTTTCGAGCGTGTGATTAGTAGCCGTAAGCATTATTTCAAAAATAGTAAATTAAGTGTAATTGCAGGTTCATTTTTGGATATGAGGGTCTTTGCTTTAAATAACCTATATGGGTATATTTATAAACCAATTATAAACCTGTACCACTATGAGAAAACTCTTCCTTTTTACTCTTTGCGTAACTTGCTGTACCATAAGTTTTGCCCAGCAAACCAAAACCTATGCCGAAAAGCTGGGCTGGCCTAAAGGCGCCCGTGTAATTATTTTGCATGTTGATGATGCAGGTATGTCGCACGAATCAAATGACGGGGTAGAGAAAGCTATCGGCCAGGGTGTAGCCACCTCAACCAGTGTAATGATGCCCTGCGCCTGGGTGCCCGAATTTAAAAAGTACCTGGATAAACACCCTAATACCGATGCCGGCCTGCACCTAACGTTAACATCAGAATGGGATAATTACCGCTGGGCCCCCTTGGCCGGTAAAGCTGCAGTACCCGGACTTACCGATAATCAGGGTTGCTTATGGCCCTCTGTTGGTGCTGTATACTTTAAGGCTTCGGCAGATGAGATTGATAAGGAGATGCGTGCCCAACTGGATAGGGCTTTAAGTATGGGGTTTGTGCCAACTCACCTCGATTCGCACATGGGAACCCTTTTTGCCAAGCCATCGTATGTAGAAAAGTATATTAAACTGGGTATAGAAAAGCAGATCCCGGTAATGTTTCCTGGCGGCGACGATCTTTTTTACCGTGCCGAAGCCAAAGCCGCCACTATTGCCGATTTAAAAAAACAAGGCAAATATACCGCAGGGATGGCCATACCCGAACCTGCTGCTTTGGCCAATGTAAAAGAAACCGGCGCTATGATATGGAAAGCCGGTTTGCCAGTGTTGGATGATCTGCATAACTCCAGCTACGATTGGAACATGCCCGGTATTGCTAAAATGACGGATAAGCAAATTCAAAAATGGTATACCGATCATTATATTGAAAGTATTGGCCGCCTATCGCCGGGTTTAACCATGGTAATAATGCATTGCACCAATCCAACCCCAAATTTCGACCGGATATCAGACACCGGTAAAAAACGCAAAGGCGACCTCCTGGCCATGCTCGATCCAAGACTGAAAACATTCCTGAAACAACAAGGCTTTATTTTAACCACCTGGCGCGAAGTAATGGAACGGAGGGTGAAAGCGGGGGGAAATTAATTATTGAATTATTGAATTATTGAATTATTGAATTATTGAATTATTGAATTATTGAATTATTGAATTATTGAATTATTGAATTATTGAATTGATTATTTTAATCTCCATTTTCAAATTTTCAAATCATCAAATTTTCAAATAACTAGCCTAATTCTCTACCACCTTATATTTTCCCGATTTGATGAGTTTTTGTTGCTGGACCGAGAAGGAGGTGCGGCCGCCAAAGTCTTGTACCCAGTAGGTTTTATATTCGGCTACGCCAACTTCTTTAAAGTCGGGGTTCATAAGGTTTCGGCAATGGCCTTCGCTTTTAAACCACCCGTCCATTACTTCGGCTATGCTTTGCTGTCCCTGTGCAATGTTTTCGCCTATGGCAAAGCTTTTGTATCCTTTAAAAGCAAATCCGGCGGCTACTATCCGGTTTTGCATGCTGCGGCCATCTTTACTGGTGTGACTAAAGTAATTGCGTTTGGCCATGTCTTTTGCATGACCGGTTGCGGCATCAAACAAATTATCGTTCCAGGTTAGGGCAGGGGCGGGCGGGAAATAAGTGTCGCCGCAATTGCAGCCTTTGGCCCGGGTTTGATTTATGCGGCTTAAAAATTCACTTTTAAACTCATTGCTTTGGCCATAGGCAGATGTAAAAGCAAACAGCCCGGCAAGCATATATATGGCCCTTAAAATAAATCTCTTCATATCAGTATCAGACAAATAAAACTAAACGGGGTTTAACAAGTTTAGTATCGTACCAATTGCAATTAGCTTGTTTTTTTGAAAATAAATTAAAGCAGAAGAGAATGATGTATCGACTTAATACTTCTGACTTTCGACTTAGTGCTTCTGCTTTAGGACTTTCACCTCCGGACTTAAGGCTTATCAAATCACCTTGGTTTTCTGAGCCTGATGCGCCAACGGCTTTTTCTTTTGCGCCGCCAATAATATACCATTACCGCTATAGCCATTAATGCAATGGTAGCAATAAGTGTTACAACGAGACGATATGCCTGGCCGGACTGAGCCTGGAGCCGCGCTTGTAATTGGAGGTAAATACTTTTTTTTTGATGATGATAGAATCACGTTTTTTGATCTGTACCGAATCTCGTTTGGTAAGCAGGGCCAGGCGGTCTTCCTCGGCTTTGTGGATGCTATCGTCTATCGCTTCGTGTCTTTTTATGGCGAGGGATGCTTTATCGTAATCTTTCATCGTACGGTACAAACCCGCATAACCCACCTGTACGGCCGATTCATTTTTAGCGTCTTTATTTTTAACAGCGATGGTGAGTGCTTCGTTCAAATCGCGCATAGCCAGCGTGTAATCTTTAATATCCCCCTTAATTGCCGATAGTTCAATTAACGAGGCTATGATATTAGACAAGTCGTTTTTTTTGCGCGATATGGTATTTGATTGCAAAATAAACCACTTGGCCTGCGGATATTTACGTTGCGACCGGTATACTTTAGATAGGTTATTATAACAGCTGCGTAACCCTAATGAGTCGTTTATGCTCGAGTAGGTGTGTAATGCCAACATCGAATAATTTAAAGCTTCCATTTGGTAGTAGCGCCTTAAATTTCTGTTTACAATGGTATCGTAGTGCATGTATTGCGCGGCAATTTCTAAGTAGAGGGGGCCCTTTAATGAATCGCTGGTAAGTTGTAATTTTTGCTTAAGGCTATCCAGGTCACCGGCATAAGCTGATAATTTAGATCCGGCTAAAAGGATAAAGATGAGGCAAGTAAGTAGTTTCTTCATATAGGGGCTATCGAATATACCAATATATTTAATAGATCATTACGCAAATAATGTGCCCGAATACAGGTGTTTGCCCTTAAATAGATAAGATGGTTGCGATTTATTGATTTTTGCGCTCTAATGACGCTTTTTGGAAGAAATTGAGCCAATTATTTTTTTTTAACAGCGGCTGCACCTTTTTGCACATTTTATTTGGTATACAAAATTGTACAGGTTTTTGCTCAAAATTACCGCAATGTACTAAACAATAGTCTGTTCGTAATTGTTTAGCAAATGCCGTAGGTATTTTGATTGGGCAAGCAAAGTATTAAATAACCAAATGCCAATTGTTGCGCAGGTAATACCAGCCAACACATCTAACACATAATGGTGGCTTGCATACACTGCCGTAAACCAAATACCCAGCACTACCACAGCAAATGCCAGGTTTACCAGGCCAAGGCGGTTTTTTATACCATAGTACAAAACAATAACCGGGTAGGCCGAATGGAGTGATGGCATAGCTGCAAAAACATTGGAGCCTTTGGCATAAATAGATTTAAATATACCTGCGTGAAAATAAGCATCAAACTTTGCCAGGCCGGCCGTATTGCCTTGTGTTAGGGGATGAAAAAGTAAGCCATGATATTGCACATACCAGGGTGGTGCAGCAGGGAATGCATAGTAAACCACAAAGCCCAGTAAATTTACCAGCAAAAATGTGAGCGAAAATTTAAGGAATTGATTTTTGTTTTTGAAAAACAGGTATACTGCAAAACCTATTGGAACGGGAATCCAGCACAGATAAAAGATACCTGCCAGTACATCAATAAAAGTATTGCCATTTGCCCGCCAGTACTCATTAGGGGTTAATAGCGCGCCTTTATAGTGGATGCCGAACAAGTGCTTCTCCAGGTTGTAAACATCGGCTATATGTACGGTATTGAAGTTGTAGTTGGGGAAGGCTTTCATAAAATCAAATATGATCCAGTACACAATAAATATACTGAAGCCAAGGATGAATTTGCGGGAGATTGCCGACGCGTAGAAAGCGATGTTGAATATGGCTACTAATTCCAACTCGTCTATTTTGTAACCTATTAAAAAGTAGGAGAGTACTAAATAGCTTATAGAGATAAGCGAAACAATAAATACTGTTTTGATATTGACTGTTACACTGTTGCTTGCAGTAGTATTCACCTTATTTTTTTAAAAAGCCTGAACGGAATATTTTATCCCACAGCGGCGAGCTTACGCCATAACCCCTATCTGGGTCCTGGTAGTGGTGCAGCATGTGGTGTTGCTTTATTTTTTTGAAAAGGCCGCTTTTAAAGTTAAAATGATGCATGGCATAGTGCGATATATCATAAAACAGGTAACCCAATATAAAACCCGGGAAAAAGCCGAAGATGTAGTTTACAGGTAATATAGCCTTAAATAAAAAGTAAAACGCTGTAGCTAAGGGAATGCTTAATGATGGTGGCAATACCAAACGCTTGGCATCGCTTGGGTAATCGTGGTGTACGCCGTGCATTACAAAATGCAGCCTTTTGGCCCATTCCCAATTTTCGTTGGGTTTAAGGTGAAACACAAAGCGGTGCATAATATACTCGGTGATAGTCCAAACAAAGAGCCCTAAAATAAACAGCTCGGCATATTTTATAAAACCAATACCTGCATCAAAGGCCAGGTAAGTGGAATATGCAATAACAGGTACAAAAATATACAAGGGTACGGTATAATGTACCTTTGACAGAAGCTCAAAAAAGTCGCTTTTAAACATCCTCACAGACTCCTGTGAATTGGAGACATAATTCTTTTTCGCCATAATATATCAGGTTAAAATTTTTAACGATTTCTGCCTGTTATTTAATCCTTTGTTTGTTTTGAATTTAATTACCGTGACCCGAAACCTTGCCCGATGCAATTTTAAACAACATTTACGCAATAGTAAACGTCATTATTTAATTGTTGCGAAGATATGATATTTCGCCCGGTTATAAGTCTAAAGTTCTAAGTCGGGAGTCTTAAGTCTAAAGTTCTAAGTCGAAAGTCTTAAATTTGGGTTTCAGACTTAGAACTTCCGACTTACAATCCTTCCTCTTGTTTTATCAACGCTCTTTTGGCTTCTCTCAGCCTGTTAAAGGCGGTGATATTGGTAAGTACCGCAAGCAATACCAGCGGGAAAGTAAATATGGATATTGGTTCAAATATGTGAAACTTAATGCCTGGTACAAATAGTTTATAGTTGCCTCCAATATATTGGGCTACAATACCGCTTGCCAACGCGCACACACCAATGGTAACCACGCGCTCTGGCCGTTGCATTAAGCCGCCTTTTACCTCAACGCCTAAGCCTTCGGCACGGGCTCTTACATAGCTAACCATCATAGATCCAATAAGGGCTATAAACGCGGCAATAGAGCTTATAAAGTAGTGATGCCCTACCAGGTAGTAGCAAATACCCAAAAACATAATGAGTTCGCTATAGCGGTCCAAAACAGAATCGTACAGTGCGCCGAAGGTAGATTTCATGTTACCCAACCGGGCTACCTGCCCATCCAGCATATCAAACAAACCGGCAAATAATATTAAACCACCTGCCCAGGCCACGTAGCGTAAATCGCCGCGATTGCCTTCTTCGGCACCTAAAATAAATATGGCTGCTACACCAACATTTAGCACAAAGCCTATTGATGTAACCGCGTTAGGCGTTAAACCAACTTTGATCAGAATTTTTACAACCGGATCTATCACCCTGTAAATACCTAATTGCAGGTTAGTTCTTAGCGATATTTTCTGTTCCATTTTTGTATTAGTTTAATGTTACAAAATTAAAAATCAAATTTAATTCTGGTGCGGATACCCCAATTTGCTACGTTTGGATGATCAAGATAATTAAATCTCTCCACAAAATCTATCCTTATTAATTTAAATATGTTTTCTATACCAACACTACCCTCCACGTAAGGCGTACGGCCCAACCCGTAAGTTATCGGCACACCATTGGCATCAACCGGTAACTGGTAAAGTGATGGATGTATGCTTGGGTTATTTTTATCACTCAAGCCACCGTAAAGTACTTTCAATGATAAGGTTTCGCGCCATTTTAGTTTTTTTAGCAACGGTACTTTGTTGAAAAAGAAACCCATAAAGTGCTGATCTATTCTTATCGCTTCGTAATGATCGTTAACAAACTCCAAAAAGTTCATCAGGTTGTACGAGTCGATATCATAAGCATACGTTTGGTTGGCATGCGGGATGCTTAACAACGGATACGGAACGGTACCAAATACCTTGCCTCCCATTAACGCCACATCGGCATATCCTAACTGCGATTCGTAAACACGTTTATCTATACGGGCATCAATTTTCTGATAGTTGTATTCGCCACCCAACAGGCCTTTCACCGCTTCTGTAAACTGCAATTGAAAAATAGGGTATTTGTTAGGTAGCGGCGTACGGTAAATTTTACCCTGGTAAAACTCTTCATTTGGCGCATAGCGTAAACCTGCGCTAAACTCGGTAGTGGTAAGGTGATGAACAGGATTGCTCAGGTCATTTACCGGGTTAAAGTAAAGAGAACCCGCTGGTTCCTGTGTCCATTTGTTAAAGCCGGCGGTGTACGAGAAGTGGCTTTCAAACTCATGTACGTAATCTATTTTGTAGTTATCGTTGTAAAGGTATTTATCATTTACACCGCGTTTAAACGATAGTAAAAAGTTGTCCTCTTCAACAAACTGCAAACTTGCACCCGGTATTTTGGTATCGCGCTGAAAGCTTACGCGAACGTAATCCTGCGGAAATTTATATATGGATTTATTGTTGAGCGAGTAAGTGGCGCTTAGAAAGTATTTCCAACGCTCATCCTTAAAGCCATAAGCGGCATAAGTTTCAAAATAGTAACGCTTGCTTAACGCAGGCGTGGTACGCCCACCTAGCCTCAGTTTAAATCCTTCAACCGGGTTAAAGCTGTAAAAGGTATTTGCAGGGCCAATCTCAAATTTACCAAAGCCTTTATAGCCGGCGAGTAACAGGGTGGCAATATCAACCGTACGTTTGTACGATGGCATATCTTTTAAACTGTCAATATTTTTGTAAACTTTAGATTCGGCCGTGGTAAGGGTATCTAATCTGTTTTTTTGCCAAAACGCGTCGTTACGATTTTTAGCGTCGTCAGAGGCTTCTTCAGATTGTTTGTTGTAGGCGGTATCAGGGCGCGGTTTGTTTACCACATAATTACCCAGGGTAATAGTGCGGGTACCATATAAGCTGCTTTTTGCGTCCTTTTTCGAGGCCCCAAAATCGGCAGTAGTAGTACTCTTACTCATGTGATAACGGCCATCCGGATTTTGCTCAAAGTTAAGGTCTACCTCAATAGATCGTATAAAGTTGATATTAATGTGCTTGTTTACAATCAACACTGCCTTTTGTACGGCATAGTTACCATCAAGGGTAATATAAATTTGCCCTTCAAATAATACATCGTTGGTATTACGTGGTGTAAAGCTCAGTTCAACCAGTTTTTGGTTGTGCTCGTCGGTAATGGTATCGGTAATAAAAAACTTGTAGTAGTTAGGTGAGTTATCAGATATCGGGCTTAAAAACTGGCTGGTTATCAACATTACGTTGTTATCGTAAATGTTAACTTTGGTATACAGGTGCTTAAAAAACTGGGTTAAACCCGAGTTATCAACGGCCGGGCCAAAGTTCACGTTCTTTTCGCCCAATACAATTTCCCTTGTTTTTTCGGGGTTTTTGCGATAGTAGTTTTGCGACAGTTTTTCGTTAAGGAAAATTGGCAATAAGGATTTACCCGGAACGGTGGTTGTATCGCGGTTATCCAGGATGAATTTGTATTTTCTGAAAAATTTACGATCAGAGAATTTTGCCGATACGTTGGCCGCTCCAAACATCATTTTATCGTACTCCCGGTACTCTACATAGTCATACGCTTCGGGCCGGTTTTTCTCTTTGTTTGCGATAACCTGGCGGATCAGTTCAACAGCAGGATTGTCTTTATTACGGTATTTTGGCTTTTTACCGGCCTTAATAACAACCTGGTTTAATTGCTGCGCGGATGGGAAAAGTTTTACGTTTATAACCTGTTCTTTACCCGGTATAACGGTTAAAAAAGCATCCTTGTAACCTAAAAAAGATATTTTTATTTGCTTGTAGGTTTGATTTGTTGTTGACAGGCGATACTTGCCATTATTATCGGTAGCAACACCCGTAGTAGTGCCGGTAAAAGCAACCACCACATAAGGAAGGGTTTGTTTGTTACCCGCATCAGTAACCGAACCAGTAATAATGGTGGTTTGGGCAAATAGCGACGTAACAGAAAAAAAGAATATCGAAAAAAATAAACTTTTGTAAAATTTTTTAAACTTCATGTACTTTATGCAATTATGCAAATACAAACCTCTCTTTAATTGATAAATATAATCAACACCCAATCAATTAACCTATTTTGATTGCCGATATTATTAACTATCAGTTCAAAATAACAGATCTATCCAATATTATTTTATCCCTTTCTCACCAATCTGTTTTAGTGCTAAAGCCGCTTTAAACGTATTTAATACACTTTTTATAACCCTTATACCGAGCCTGTAACTGCACGTCAAAGGTAAAAAAAATCCCTACAGACTAATGTGGTCAAAAAGTCAAATATTGGCCACGTTAAGCATAGAGCCGGTTTGCCCTGCAATAATTACCTTTAAGTTATGTTACAGGTGCAAACGGTATTATTAAATATATAGTATTCCGGTTGCTGTAACAGTATTTATACCAGTTACGTAATGTGTTGATTTTTAGATGTAGCTAAATAGTTTATGTGTTACAAGAGTACTAAAAATTACAGGCATGGCATACACTATTCTAAAGTATTTAACAATTATTAACAGGTTAACCATATCGAAATTAAGCGGGTAGGGGCACATTGTAAAAAAAACAGCCGTACAAAGGGTTTAGTCCTTATACGGCTGCTTATTTTTATGTTGGCAGGTTAAACTTCTTCGGCAAACATATCATCGTAATAATCTAAACCCAAATGAGTTATCAGATCCTCGCCCATTAAATAACGCAGGGTATTCTCTAATTTTATCAGTTGTTTAAAAATATCGTTCTCGGGGTGTAAACCAGCTGCTGTTTGCGGCGATTTAAGGTAAAACGACAACCACTCCTGGATACCACTCATACCGGCACGTTTAGCCATATCGCTAAACAACGCAAGATCCAGCGCTATAGGGGCGGCAAGGATAGAGTCGCGGCAAAGGAAGTTGATCTTGATTTGCATTTTGTAGCCCAACCATCCAAAAATGTCGATGTTATCCCAGCTCTCTTTGTTATCGCCGTGTGGAGGGTAGTAGTTGATGCGGATTTTGTGGTAAATGTTACCATAAAGCTCCGGGTTATCTTCTGGTTTAAAAATATCTTCCAGTACGCCTAATTTTGATACTTCTTTGGTTTTAAAGTTATCCGGATCATCCAGCACCAAACCATCGCGGTTACCCAAAATGTTGGTAGAGAACCAGCCATGTACACCTAACGAACGTGCAGCTAAGCCTGGTGCCAAAACTGTTTTCATTAAAGTTTGGCCGGTTTTAAAATCTTTACCGGCAATGGGGGTTTTAGTTAATTTCGATAGCTCAATTAATGCAGGGATATCAACGGTTAAGTTAGGAGCGCCGTTAGAGAAAGGCACACCCAGTTTTAAAGCCGCGTATGCATATATCATACTTGGGGCAATCAGTTTATCATCGTCTTTTAAAGCTTGCTCAAAAGCTGCAAGCGACTGGTGGATAGCTGATGCCTCGTAATAAATTTCTGTCGATCCGCACCATACCAGTACAACTCTATCTAAGCCATTGCTTTCTTTAAAGTTTTTGATATCCTCCATCACCTGCTGTGCCAACTCGTAGCGTGTGCCGGTTTTTACGTGGGTACCTGTAAGGTTTTTGGCGTAGTTTTGGTCAAAAGCAGCCTTCATTGGCTTAATGGCTTCCAACTCGGCTTTTACAGCGTAAAGTAAAGATGGCTCTAATACTTTAGCGTTTGCTGCCGATTCGTAAACATTATCTTCATAAACATCCCATCCGCCAAAAACGATGTCGTTTAATTGAGCAAGCGGAACAAATTCATTGATCTTTGGGTTACGGTT
Organism: Mucilaginibacter cryoferens; assembly: GCF_014205845.1. Lineage (GTDB taxonomy): Bacteria > Bacteroidota > Bacteroidia > Sphingobacteriales > Sphingobacteriaceae > Mucilaginibacter. Next base: position 565,645 of record NZ_JACHCR010000001.1, on the reverse strand, counting down.
TTCGGTACGTTTACCTAAACGGATGTGGCCCATTTGTGTAAGGGAGCCTATTGGTTGCGAGATGCCTTTTTTTACGGCTTCAACGCCGGCGATCAGCGTGGTGGCTACTGCGCCCAAACCAGGAATAAGGATACCCAGTTTACCTTCGGCTGGAGAAATTTTGATTTTCATTGTATTTATTTATTGTTTAATTGTTGGGGCAAAGTCTAAATTGGCTATTGCCGGTTACCTTTCGGCCTAAAAAGCGGGAAGGATTTTGTGTTAATATTGTATTAAGTTGTTGATTATTAGCCTACTTAAACGTTTAAGTAATTTCACACAATTTATGTATTTTTTAATTTAATTAACTTTTTTTATGATGATTATTTTGCTTTGGCGTGTGCTATAGCCAGTCGTTGGCCCGGTACCATTTTAGCGTTTCTATTAAACCGGTTTTTAAGTTATAAGCCGGATAAAATCCAAGCTCCGATTTTGCTTTCTCAATATCAACAGACCAGTTTACGGCCATCAACTCGTGAAGCTTCTCGCGGTTAACTATGGCTGCTTTATTGCTCAAAGAACTTACTTTTTCTGATACTGTGGCTATTATTTTTACAAATATTACAGGTAAATGAAATTTAAGGGTTTTTAAGCTTAATGCCTCCTTAGCCAAATTAGCTAACTCATATCTGTTGTAAAAATTGCCATCGCTAAGGTTATATACAGCATTGTTACCATCGTACAGCGATTTTATGGCTGCTTTGGCAACATCCTTTACATATATAAAGGTGAGCTTTTGTTCTACCCGGCCCAAATAAGGTTCGAGACCGCGTGTAAGTTGTTTAAAAAATAAAAATATACCGGTATCCCGCGGGCCATAAATGGCGGTAGGGCGTAGTATGGTATAGCTTAAACCTTTAACTGTTTTAAGTTGCTCTTCGGCCAGTAGTTTACTGCGGCCATAGGCGGTTACCGGTTTGGGTTTGGTATTTTCGCTAATAGTACCTACCAGCGTTTTTAGCGGGCCAAGTGCCGCCAGGCTACCTATTAATACAAATTTTTTTAGGCTGATGCCCGCCTGCACCGCCATCGATGCCAGGTTGAAAGTATGGGTGGCATTAATGTAATTATAAGCAGCCTGAGATTTGGCTGCTGTAACACCTGCCGCGTGTATAATGTAGTCGGGCTCAATGTCAATAAGTTGTTGCTTCAGGGCATTAAGATCCCGGTAGTTGAGATTTACAAACTTAATATCAAGGTGTTTTAAATGATCTGTTTTGCTACTTTTACGCACGGCGGCATACACTTCCAGGTTATTGTGTAACGCTTCTTCTATAATGTGAAATCCCGCAAATCCGCTTGCCCCGGTTATTAAAACCCGTTCCCTCATATCGCTTTCTGGTATAACCTGTATTTTTTGTATGGGTCGCCTTTTATCGCCTCAATAGCGCGGTTCACCATATCATTGTGTTCTAAAGTCCATCCGGCTTCGGCATGTTTAAAGCCTTTGGCCTTGTATTCTCTTATTATGGTGCCATATAAACAGGCTTCGATACCCATTTTACGGTAACCATCTATTACACCCAACGCGTAAATGCGGATGCTTTGTATACTTTTTTTACCAAACAGTAATTTAAAAATACCTGTTGGCAACAAGCGGCCGCGTTTTATTTTCTGGAAGATCTCGTTATAGTTAGGCAATGCCAGCCCAAAGGCTACAATTTTACCGTCCTGCTCGGCAACCAGTGCAAAATCCGGATCGAGGATCAGTTTCAGATCCTTGGCCAGGTAATCAAACTCATCATCGGTTAAAGGTACAAAGCCGGTATTGCTATCCCAGGCCGAGTTATAAACGGTACGAAGTTTAGCTGCTTCTTCTTTAAAATTTTTAAGATTGATTTTACGGATGATGATGTTGTTACGCTTTAAACGCTCTTCCAGGGAGTTGAGTAACCTTACAGATTTATCGTCATAAGCCTGCCCGTCCCAATGCCAGGCTATAAGATCTACATCTTTAGCCAGGCCAAAGTTTTCCAGCAGATTGGCGTAGTAGGGCTTGTTGTAGGTTTGCATTAAAAACGGCGCACTGTCAAACCCTTGTATCAATAAGCCGCAGGGCTCGTTGGTGCTAAAGTTTACAGGGCCTAAAAGTTTGCCTGCTATACCTTTTTCTTTAAGCCACTTGGTTACGGTATCAAACAACAGGGTTGATACCGCTACATCATTTTCACAATCAAAAAAACCAAAAAAGCCATCGTTGGCCTGGTTATACTGGTTGTGGGCATTGTTGAGAATAGCCGCTATACGACCAACAATTTTATCGCCTTTATAGGCTAAAAATGGTTGTACAGTATTGTGCTTATGAAAAGGGTGTTTGGTTAACAGATCTCGTTGGGCGATAAATAATTCCGGAACGTAGTTTGGGTCGCCCTCATACAAATCATGTGGAAAATCAATAAATGAAGCTAATTCTTTTTTAGAACTAACCGTTACAATTTTTATCATGAGTAGTGTACACTAATTGGCAGCGCTAAGGCTGTATGAACGTAAAAGTCCGTGTGTATGAGCTTGCTTTTATTAAAACAATAGCCACATATACACACGGACATTTTATTTATATTTTTTCTTTAACAGAAGTAACGCCTACTTCTTTAAATACTTTAGCCAGTTTTTCAACTGCTTCATCAATTTGGGCAAAGGTATGTGTTGCCATTAAAGAGAAACGCAGTAATGATGAATCTGAAGGTACAGCCGGTGAAACTACCGGGTTAACAAATATACCCGCGGCTTGCAGTTGTTTGGTTACCAGGAAAGTTTTTTCGTTATCGCGTACATAAATAGGCAATATCGGGCTTTCGGTAGGGCCAAGGTCAAAACCTTCATCCAGCAAAAGTTTCATGGCATAATTGGTATTATCCCAAAGCTTCTGTATTCTTTCGGGCTCCGACTCCATGATATCCAGGGCGGCAATTACGCTACCAACAGATCCAGGTGTCATACTCGCGCTAAACATCAGCGAGCGGCCACGGTGTTTAATAAAATCAACGGTATCTTTATCGGCAGCTATAAAACCACCCAATGATGCCAATGATTTACTAAAGGTACCCATGATAAGATCAACATCGCTGGTAAGGCCAAAGTGCGATGCAGTACCTGCACCTTTGTGGCCAATAACGCCAAGGCTATGTGCATCATCAACCATGATGTTTGCACCGTACTGATCTGCAAGCTTAACTATCTCCGGTAATTTAACAATATCACCTTCCATGCTGAATATACCATCTACGGCAATAACCTTAACCGCTTCTTCGGGCAATAAAGCCAGTTTGCGTTGCAGGTCGTTCATATCATTGTGGGCGTATTTCAGTACTTTCGAAAACGAAAGCCTGCTGCCATCAATGATACAGGCGTGATCGTACTCATCTAATATAAGATAGTCATTACGGCCTGTAATGCATGAAAGTACGCCCAGATTTACCTGGTAGCCAGTGCTGAATAAAACCGCGGCTTCTTTACCAACCAAGGTTGCAAGCCTGTTCTCTAACTCAATATGAATATCCAGTGTGCCATTTAAAAAGCGCGATCCGGCACAACCTGTACCATATTTATCGATCGCTTTTTTCGAAGCTTCCTTAATTTTAGGGTGATTGGTAAGGCCTAAGTAGGAGTTAGAGCCAAACATTAATACCCGTTTGTTATCAATTAATACTTCAGTGTCCTGAGCAGACTCAATAGGCCTGAAATAAGGATACAATCCCCTTTCCCGGAGCATATTTGCAACCTGGAACTCGGCGATTTTCCCATGTAGTTTTTTAACCATGTATTAACTCTGCTTTAATTTTTTGTAAAAATACCATGAATAAGCTTATTACTTATACGGTAAGTGTAATTTTTTTCAATAAGGTTCCGCAAAAGTATAAATTCTCGTCAACCCATATTAAACCACATGGCAAATTAATTAATTTTTTTATTTATTTGCTATCCCTTATTTTCATTTTTTTGTAAAAAGGCCTAATTTGTTCTTTTTAGTCATGCTTTTATAAAGTTTACGTAAAATTTTTGTGGCCGGGTTTATTTTGGTAATATTAACCACATATTCGTACATCCCCTATTTAAACCGGCATAAAACTATATGATTTTTATTTTGTAGTTTAAATTGGTAAGCATTGACATCTATATCTTCGGTATGAAAAAAACAAAGTACTTAGCCATCTTCACGATAGTCAATTTAACATTAATTTTACATTCGGCCGTTTTTGCCCAATCCGGTGCCGATACCATCAGCGGGCCTGTTACACTTAGGCAGGCTGTCGAGTATGCGTTGCGCAACCAACCGGCAGTAAGGCAGGCTTCCATTGATGAGCAGATCAACGAGCGCGACATCCGTATAAGCTTATCTGCCTGGTTGCCGCAGCTAAATTCGTCTGGTTTGTATAATTATTATTTTAAAGGCCAGCCGCAGGCAGGGTCATCCGGTGCCAATTTTCCTTCCAATTCGGGCAGTATCCGCAACCTGTCTACCCTGGGAGTAAACGCATCGCAGGTATTGTATAACAATGATGTTTTACTGGCCTCAAAGGCATCCAAATACTCGCGCGAGTATTACAAGGAGAACACAGTAAGCAGCCAGATAAACGTAGTATCTGATGTAAGTAAAGCTTTTTTTGATGTGCTGCTATCCCAAAAGCAATTGGATATTACCAACGAGGATATCACGCGTTTACAGCGTAGTTTAAAAGATGCTACCAACCGCTACCAGGCCGGTGTATCTGATAAAACAGATTATAAGCAGGCCACTATCGCGCTTAATAATTCTATAGCCACCCGTAAGGCAACCCAGGAATCTATTAAAAGTAAAACGGCTTATTTAAAACAGATCATGGGCGTAGGCGGACCTGACAAACTTACCCTGGCGTATGATTCTACACGTTATGAGCAGGAGGCCGCCATTGATACCAACCAGGTGCTTGATGTAAACAACCGTATCGAATATCGTTTACTGCAATCAACCAAAGCGCTTAATGTTTTAAATATAGATTATTACCATTATGGCTTTTTGCCTTCCCTATCGGCGGTAGGCAGTTATAATTACGCCTATTTTAGTCACAATTTTAGTAATCTGTACAATAGCTCTTATCCAACAGGTTATGTTGGCTTAACGTTAAATCTTCCAATTTTTCAGGGAGGTAAGCGGCTGCAAAATTTAAGTAAGGCAAAATTACAGGTTGAGCGTGTTGATCTGGATATTGTAAATACCAAAAACAGTTTAAATACCGAGTACGTACAGGCTTTGGCAGGTTATAAAAGCAACTACACCAGCTACAAACTGGTACGCGAAAACGTAGACCTGGCAAAAGATGTGTATAAGGTGGTAAGCCTGCAATACCGTGAGGGGGTTAAAACCTATCTCGATGTTATTGTGGCCCAATCAGACCTGCGCACGGCCGAACTTAATTATTATAATGCCCTGTTCCAGTTACTGGCCAGCAAAATAGATCTGCAAAAAGCGTTAGGAACATTACCTGTACAACAATAGGATTGGTATAATAGGTGCTCAACAAAAATATAAACAAGAACAAATCACTATAATGAAGAACAGATATATATATTGGTTAGCCCCGGCAATATTATTGGCTTGGGCATCATGCAAGCAAGATAAGAAAGGTGCTGCCGCCCTGCCGCCTACACCAGTAGCTGTAGCTGAAGCCAAAACCGCCGAAGCTGCTTATTACGATAGCTACCAGGGTACGGTAATATCCATAAACACTGTGGAGTTGCGCAGCCAGGTACCGGGTTTTGTAACCGGTATATATTTTAAAGAGGGCGATGTTGTGGATGCCGGTAAAGTGCTTTACGAAATTGATAAACGTAAATACGATGCCGCTTACCAACAGGCGCAGGCCAATGTGCTAAGCGCGCAGGCCAACCTGGTAAAAGCCCAAAAAGATGTTGACCGCTATAACATGCTGTTAAAAAATGATGCCATCGCCCGCCAAACGGTAGATCAGGCTGTGGCCGCTTTTGAAACCAGTAAGGCATCGGTTGCAGTGGCAAAGGCCGGGCTTGCATCGGCCGCTACCGATCTTTCATTTGCTACCATCAGGGCTCCGTTTAAGGGGCGTATAGGTATTTCGCAGGTGAGGTTAGGTACACAGGTTACCGCGGGTACTACGCTAATGAACACCATATCTGCCGAGCACCCAATTGGTGTGGATGTGGTGATAAACGAGCAGGAAATTAATCGCTTTTATAGCCTGCAAAAAACAAGCAGCGATACCACCTTTAAATTACAGCTGTCCGATGGTACCACCTATAATAAAACAGGTAAAGTTTTAGCAATAGACAGGGGAGTAACCAGCGGAACCGGGAGTATTAAAGTAAGGATTCAGTTCCCTAATGAGGATGACGTGCTTAAGGATGGCATGAGCTGCGTTTTGCAGGTGCTTAACCAGCAATCTGGCAACAGGGTGCAAATACCTTATAAAGCCATAACCGAGCAAATGGGCGAGTTTTTTGTGTTTTTAACCAGGGATACCACCATAAAAGATACGGCAGAGGATAAATCAGTAAAAGACAGGCAGGATACTATCGCCAAACAGGTAAAGGTAGCTTTAGGCCCACGGGTTAATACCAATGTAGTGGTTATGACAGGTGTAAAAGCCGGCGACAAGGTTATTACCGATGGATTTCAGCGTTTGCGCGATGGTGGCAAGGTTACCCTGGCCGATCCATCTAAAGCAAAGGCTCCGGGCGCAGGCGCTAAAAAATAGCCAAAGAGTTTACCGGGCTATACCCGGATGCAATAGGGCAGTACATTGAGCCTGCCTCATGTTAAAAAATAATGATAAAATAATGATCGCAGATACTTTTATAAAACGACCGGTTACCGCAATAGTTATATCATTAGTGATAGTAATTGTGGGTATACTGGCTATAAGTACTTTGGCCATTGGTCAGTATCCCGAAATTACACCGCCAACAGTAAACATAACGGGTACGTACACGGGTGCAGATGCGGTTACAGTAGAGCAAACCGTAGCCACGCCTGTAGAGGTACAGGTAAATGGTACACCGGGGATGACCTACCTGCAAAGTAACAGTACCAGCAACGGCGCCATGAGCATGACCGTTAACTTTGAAGTTGGTACCGATATTAATATAGCCGCGCTTGATGTGCAAAACCGTGTGGGTATTGCTACACCAACATTGCCGCAGGAGGTACAACGCCTTGGTTTAACGGTGCGCAAACGTAACCCCAGTATATTGATGCTGGTGGCTATATACGCGCCAAAAGGATCGCACAATGTTACCTTTTTAGATAATTATACCAACGTGTTTGTACGCGACGCGCTTTTACGTGCCAAAGGTGTGGGAGACGTTTTTACCCGTGCCGATGATTTTAGTATGCGTATATGGCTTAAGCCCGATAAGCTTGCAGCCTTAGGGATGACAGCCGCCGACGTAACCAACGCCTTAGCCGAGCAAAATGCCCAGGTAGCTGCCGGTTCTGTTGGTGCAACCCCGCAGGAAAAAGGTCAGCCTTTTGAGTATACGGTGCTGGTAAAAGGTCGTTTATCTACCACTACCGAGTTTGAAAACGTTATTGTGCGTACACAGCCGACCACAGGCGCTATTGTGCATTTAAAAGATGTGGCCCGGGTAGAGTTGGGTAAATTTAACTATGCGGGTAACTCGTTTGTTGACGGCAAGCGTGCATCATACCTGCTGGTTTACCAGGCGCCAAACAGTAACGCCATTGGTACTGCCGAAAACGTTTATGCTGTTATGGAAGAACTTAAAAAATCTTTCCCTACAGATGTTAACTATGTAGTGCCTTTTGAATCGGTAACGGTTGTAAAGGTTTCTGTAAGCGAGGTAATAGAAACCCTGGTAATAGCATTGGTGCTGGTAATTGTGGTGGTGTTTTTATTTCTGCAAAGCTGGCGTACCACACTTATACCTGTATTGGCAATTCCGGTATCTATTATAGGTACGTTCATCTTTTTTATTCCGTTGGGCTTTACCATTAATACGCTTACCCTGTTTGGGTTTGTACTGGCTATTGGTATTGTGGTAGATGATGCCATTGTGGTGGTTGAGGCCGTACAGCATTATATGGATGAAGAGGGCATGTCGCCCAAGGAGGCAACGCAGCACGCTATGAGAGATATCTCGGCGCCGGTAATTGCCATTGCCCTTATTTTGGCGGCAGTATTTGTGCCGGTAGGTTTTATACCGGGTATAGTTGGGCGTTTGTATCAACAGTTTGCCATCACTATTGCCATATCTGTTTTGATCTCGGCATTTGTGGCGCTTTCTTTAACACCTGCTTTGTGTACAATACTGTTAAAACCACATAAAATAGATAAAAAATCTGGCGGACTTGATAAATTCTTCTTCCTGTTTAATGAGTGGTTTACCCGGGTTACCGGCAGGTACAGGAACACGGTTGATAAGGGTATTAAAAACTCCAGGTACATTATTATCTTATTAGTGGCGGTAGTTATAGCTACCATACTGTTGTTTAGGCATAAACCAAGCGGATTTATACCTACAGAGGATGATGGGCGTATTTACATTACTTACGACCTGCCCGAAGCTTCATCAACAGAACGTACAGTGAACGTACTGCATCAGATGATGAGAACCCTGGATAGTATTCCAGAGATAGGCCATTATGCCGCATTGGGGGGATTGAACGCGGTTACATTCGCCACAAAATCAAACAGCGCTACCATATTTGTGCAGCTTAAACCATGGGACGAGCGTAAGGGCGAACAACACTCTATATTTCCGCTGGTGGCTATGCTGCAAAAGCGATTATCGCGGTTTAAAGAGGCAAGCGTGGTGGTAATACCGCCGCCGGCCATACCTGGTTTGGGTAACACTGCCGGTTTCTCATTTATATTAGAAGAAAAGCAAGCAGGTGGCGACATCAAAAACTTTGAAAAAATACTGCAAACGTTTATAGCCGCTGTAAATAAACGACCGGAGATTGCTAAAGCCTTTTCGTTTTTTACAGCACGTACGCCAGCATACCAATTGACTATTGACAGGGAAAAGGTTAAAAAGTTGGGTGTGCAATTATCAGATGTAAATGCCGCCCTGCAAACCTACCTCGGTAGTTCGTACATTAACGATTTAACATTGTATGGCCGAACGTTTAGGGTGGTAGCGCAAGCCGATACAAATTACCGTACCAATATTCAAAACATAGGGCAGTATTTTGTACGCAACCAGTTTGGTACCATGGTACCTTTAAGCACGCTAACTACTTATAAGGTTATTGAAAACGCGCCGCTGATATCGCACTATAACCTGTTTCGCTCTGCCGAGGTTGATGGCAACACTAAACCGGGCTACAGTAGCGGTGATGCATTGAAGGCGCTGGAAGAAGTTGCCGCCCAAACACTGCCACAAGGTTATGGCTACGAGTTTTCGGGCTTAAGCAGGGAAGAGAAACTATCGGGCTCAAAAACCATTTATATTTTCGCATTGTCTATAGGTTTCGTATTCCTGTTCCTGGCGGCTTTGTACGAAAGCTGGTCGGTACCATTCTCTGTATTGCTTGCCGTACCACTGGGTGCATTTGGGGCAATATTGTTTTTAACCTTTAAACCGGCGTTAGAGAACAATGTTTACGCCCAAATTGGTTTGATAACGCTGATAGGCCTGGCAGCCAAAAACGCCATTTTGATTGTGGAGTTTGCCAAAGAACGTGTGGATATAGGTATGAACCTGGAGAAAGCCACCCTCGAAGCTGTAAGGCTGCGCCTAAGACCCATTATCATGACCTCTATGGCATTTATATTGGGCGTACTGCCATTGTTGTTTGCATCTGGTGCAGGTGCGGTGGCAAGACAAACCATAGGTTTCACAGTATTTGGTGGTATGCTTACTGCAACATCGCTGGCTATATTTATAGTGCCGGTGTTGTTTTACCTGATAACCAAATATGCTTATGGTAAAGAGAAGCTTGCCGAACTGGAGAAAAACTACAAACCCGATCCAAAACATGAGCCGCATGTTTAATATCTGTTCATAAAAACAAAAAAAGAGAAGCGAAAACTTCTCTTTTTTTGGTTCTGGCAGCCGTGTAAACCAATTTTAAGCAGAGGTTTTAAGTCGATTTTAGGCGAAATCAAACATAATTAGTCAATTGCATACACTGCTTACTACATCTTGGTTCGGTTTTTCTGTACGTTAATTTCATGTTAAATTACTTTCTTAATTTGATGTATTAATGTGGGTTTAGGGCAAAATAGCGTATTGATTATCAATATTTAAGCAAAAAATTAACTTAACATACCTGTCATAAAACAGGGTGTTTAAACTGTCATGCCAATATCACAAGCATCAAAAAGGGCTAAAATGGCAAAGTATTTGTAAAAGGGGTATCAACGCGGCAATAAAAACCGCGGACTATTTACTAAAAATTACAATTATGAAAACAATGACTAAAGTTATAGCCGGTGCTTTTACAGCAGTAGCTATATTTATCGGAACAAATGTTAAAGCCCAAACTACACCGGCCAATTCACTTCGCTTTGGCGTAGGTGTTGAAGGTTTATTGCCGGTTGGCAATCTTCACGATGGTTCTAATGTTGGCTTGGGCGGTACTGCCCGTTTGCAATATGGTGTTAACAAAAACGTAGCTTTAACGCTTACCTCTGGTTATTATAACTTTTTTGGAAAAACGGTATCAGAATCAGTAACTACCCCAACTGGTACTGCTACAACATCTTTTAAAGGCAGATCACTTGGTATAGTGCCTGTTAAAGCAGGTATTAAAGCTTTTGTTGCCGATGGTTTTTACTTCTCGGGTGAAGCAGGTGCCGGTTTTGAAGTGCACGAACCTATAGCAGGAGAGGATAAAAGTACCAAATTGATTCTTGCGCCTGGTTTAGGTTATGCAACCAAATCATGGGACATTGGTGCCCGTTATGAAAACTTCTCTGGCGGCAATAGCGGAAGCTATGGTACAGTAGGTTTACGTATAGCCTACGGTTTTGGTTTGTAAAAACACCCAACACTAATATAATAACTAAGCCCCTCGTCGTGATGATGAGGGGCTTTGTTGGTTATTATCTGAACCGGGATTAAAGAGATTTATCAGATTAACAGGATTTTTGATTTTCAAATGGTTTATTATCTCATTTTCAAATCTTCAAATTCTCAAATCTTCAAATTAATCTTTTATACCAGTTTCCCCAGCGCTTCTTTGATCCTTCTTACTGCTTCAATCAGTTTATCTTCGGCCGCAGCGTATGATAAACGTATAGCTGTAGGATCGCCAAAAGAATCGCCACCTACGGTTGCCACGTGGGCTTCTTCTAGCAGGTAAATGCTCAGCTCATCGGCATCTTTAATGGTTTTGCCATTATAGCTTTTGCCAAAAAACGAAGTTACCTTCGGGAAGAAATAGAAAGCGCCATCGGGCAGGTTTACTTTTAAGCCGTTAATTTCGCTTAATAATTTGTAAACAATATCACGGCGTTTTTTAAATGCGGCACGCATTTCCAATACACTTTCTAAACCACCTTCGTAAGCGGCAACACCGGCACGTTGGGTAATAGAGCAGGTACCAGAGGTAACCTGTCCCTGCATTTTATCGCAGGCAGTGGCAATCTCTTTGTTTGATGCTGTGTAACCAATTCTCCAACCAGTCATGGCAAATGCTTTAGACCAGCCGTTGATGATCACCACGCGATCTTTAATATAGTCAAACTGGGCTATTGATTCGTGTTTATCAACATAGTTGATGTGCTCATATATCTCGTCGCTCATGATGTATACATGAGGGTGTTTTTCAAATACTTTGGCCAGGCCTTCCAATTCATCTTTACTGTAAACACTACCTGTAGGGTTACAAGGCGATGAGAACATAAACAATTTAGTTTTTGGAGTAATGGCTGCTTCTAATTGTGCCGGGGTAATTTTAAAATCCTGTTCAACCGGGGCATTAATAAAAACGCTTACACCATCGGCCAGTTTAACTACCTCGCTGTACGATACCCAGTAAGGGGTAGGGATAATTACTTCTTCGCCGGGGTTAACCAGGCAAAGTACCGCGTTGGCAATGGCCTGTTTGGCACCTGTAGAAACAACTATCTGGCTAAAATCATAATCAAGGTTATTCTCGTTCTTCAGCTTGGCAACAACAGCCTTGCGCAGTTCCGGATAGCCTGCTACCGGTGTGTAGTAGGTAAAATTGTTATCCATAGCCTGCTTGGCTGCATCCTTTATGTGTTCAGGGGTATGAAAATCAGGCTCGCCAAAGCTTAAGCTGATCACATCCACGCCTTTTGCGGCAAGTTCACGGCCCAATTTGGCCATCTTAATTGTTGCTGATTCGGATAGGTTATTTATCCGGTTACTTAATGCGCTCATATAAATTGTGTTATCGCGGCAAATATAGAAAATAACTTTACTGCTACTTACGGTTGTTATTTATAAATTTGCGGCCTAATCCAAATTGCTTTGAGGGAACAAAAAAGGATCATATTAATTTCGCTGATAACGGGTATAGTGTTGATGATGGCGAAGTTTGGAGCCTATTTTTTAACTGCCTCCAATTTTGTACTCACCGATGCTGCCGAAAGCATTGTAAACGTAATAGCCAGTTCCTTTGCCTTCTTCAGTATTTACCTGGCGGCGCAGCCCCGGGACGAGAACCATCCTTACGGCCATGGCAAAGTGGAGTACTTTTCTGTTTTTATTGAGGGATCGCTTATAGGTATAGCCGGTATCATCATTATCATTAAATCAACCTACAGTATATTTTATCCCAACGCTATTCATGATTTGCTTACCGGTGCTGCCATTATTGGCGCCACGGGAATTATAAACGGCTGCCTGGGTTATTATATGATACAAAAGGGGAGATCGCTTAAATCGATGACGCTTGATGCCGATGGCCGCCACCTGATTGCCGATATGGTAACCAGCATTGGTTTGGTAGTAGGTTTAACGCTTATTAGGTTTACCAATATTTTATGGCTGGATAGTGCCTTATCTATATTGGTGGCCATCTATATTATATACAGCAGTTATAAACTGGTACGTAAATCGGTTGGCGGCTTAATGGATGAGGCCGATTTTCAGGTGGTGACGGATATTATTAAAGTTTTGGGTGATAGGCGCCGCGAAGCCTGGATAGACGTACACAACCTGCGTGCCCAAAAATACGGTACCGAGCTGCACATTGATTGCCACTTAACGCTACCCAGCTATTTCGATCTTACAACTGTGCATAACGAGGTATCGTTGGTTGATAAAATGATTAACCATGAATTTGGTGTAAAAACCGAGTTGTTTATCCATACCGACCCGTGTTTACCCAACTGCTGCCACTATTGCAGCATGCCAGATTGCCCGATACGCTCAGAAGCCCAGACAGAAACCATTGAATGGACAATGGATATTGTTGTACGCAATAAAAAACACTTTGAATAATGGCGCATTTTAATGTAAGAGTTTACGGCCTGCTGCTAAATGATAATGATGAGTTGCTGATAAGCGATGAACAGGAATATGGGATGCAGTTTACCAAGTTTCCGGGTGGTGGTTTGGAATTGGGCGAAGGCCTGATTGACGGCCTGAAACGCGAATTTATGGAGGAGTGCAGCCTGGAGATTGAAGTTGTGGGCCATTTTTATACAACAGATTTTTTTGTAAAATCGGCGTTTAACGATTCGCAGGTCATCAGCGTTTACTATTTGGTGAGGAGCATTAGTCCGCTAAATTTAAATACCAAAACCATAGCCTTTGATTTCGACGGCGAGGGCGAAGTGCTGCAATCTTTCAGATGGGTAAATTTAACTGCCCTCAGTATTGCCGATTTTACCTTCCCTACAGATAAACGGGTAGTTGAACTTTTACAAAACGAGCTATGAATCTTACCGAACGAGACCTTAAAGTAATATGGCACCCCTATACCCAAATGAAAACCGCTGCCCCGCCTATACCTATAGTAAGGGGAGAGGGGGCACTGCTGTTTGATGAAGATGGCAAACAGTATATAGATGCGGTATCATCCTGGTGGGTAAACATACACGGGCACGCGCATCCCTACATCGCCAAAAAAGTAGCCGAACAATTGCAAAAGCTGGAGCATGTGATCTTCGCCGGCTTTACCCATGAAGGTGCCGTTGAACTGGCCGAACGCCTTTTGGCTATTTTGCCAAACAATCAGCAAAAAGCGTTTTACTCTGATAATGGCTCTACTGCCATAGAGGTAGCCATAAAAATGTGCCTGCAATACTGGCTCAACAAAGGCAATCAGCGTACCAAAATAGTAGCTTTTAACAACGCCTACCACGGCGATACCTTTGGTGCCATGGCCGTAAGCGGCCGCAGCGCGTTTACCAAAGCGTTTGATAGTTTATTGTTTGAAGTAGAGTTTATTGATACACCTAACCAGGATAACATCCAAAGTCTCAAATCTCAAATCTCAAATCTCAAATCTGAATTAGCCTGTTTCATTTTTGAGCCATTGGTACAGGGCTCTGCCGGCATGCTGATGTATGAGGCCGAATACCTGAACGAGTTGATGGCGCACTGCAAACAGGAAGGTGTGCTGATGATAGACGACGAGATCTTCACCGGGTTTGGCCGCACAGGTAAACCATTTGCCTGCAATTATGTGCAGGTACAGCCCGATATTATGTGTTTTTCTAAAGGACTAACCGGCGGCACCATGGCCCTTGGCCTCACCACCTGTACCCAACAGATCTACGACGCGTTTTTATCCGACGACAGGCTGAAAACCCTCTTTCACGGGCATTCGTTTACGGCTAATCCGATAGCATGCGCCTCGGCACTGGCAAGTTTAGATCTGTTTGAACAACCCGAAACAGCCGCCAATATGCAACGCATTGTAGCATCGCACGCTGCTTTTGCCCAAAAACTTAAGCATCACCCTAAAATAAAAACCATAAGGCAAACCGGTACCATTTTGGCCATGGAATGGGAAACGGGCGATAATACATCATATTTCAGTTCGCTTCGCGATAAATTATACCATTACTTTTTAGCAGCCGGCATTATACTGCGCCCCCTGGGTAATGTAATTTACATTTTACCCCCGTATTGCATTACTGATAATGAACTACAGTATGTTTACAGCAAAATAGAGCAGGCCTTACAAGATATATAATATGTTAAACAAGCTTTTACCTCAAATTATAGCCGATAACGAATTACATTCACGCTGGTTAAACACCCTGTCGTTGATGGAAAATACAGGCGCCCGCAAAATTTCGGCAAGTGAAGACCCGCTAACGGTTACCTACATTATTCTGAAGCATGCCGCCGAAGAGCATCGCCATGCCTTCTATCTCAAAAAACAACTGGAAAAAACGGGGATAGAGCTGCCAACCTACGCCGCCGAATACCTGCTGGCCCCAGCCTCAAGTAAATACTATTTAAATCAGCTGGATATTGATTGCTGCCGTTACCTCAAAAACGAGTTAAACCTTACCGGTGCCGAACTTCGTTTTGCTGCCTACCTGCTGGTAACCTACGCTATTGAAGTACGTGCCGATGAACTTTACCCCATCTACCAAACCGCGCTCGACGAAGCCGGTAGCAAGGTAAACGTAAAATCTATCATCCTGGAAGAAGAAGGTCACCTGGAAGAAATGCTGAACCAGCTCCACAAATTCTCTCCCGATTGGGAAACCCACGCCAACAAAGCTGTAGCCTTTGAAACAAGGTTGTTTAATATGTGGGTAGAGCAGTTGGGTAAGTCTTTGAATTGAAGTTGGACACTGTATCATTGTGAGGAGTAAAGTCAGTGAACTCTAAAATGAAAATGACGTTAAAAAAGTTTGTCATGCTGAGGTACGAAGCATCTATTCGCAGACTTTACAGAGCGGATATGCATTGGCTACGAGATTGCCACGCTATCGCTTATAATGACATGATTGTAAAGTGTTGATTTTCAGCATATATTTTTTAAACGCAAACCCCTCACCGCCGTCATTGCGAGGCACGAAGCAATCCCCGAGCTACAGAGTCGCTATGCAAATCCGCCCTGTAATCTTGGGATTGCTTCGTCGTACCTCCTCGCAAGGACGGTCTTTTTAAGATGTCATTACTGTTTTTTCCAGGTTAACCCTGGTTGTCACTCGCAATGACAATAGTTTTTTATTCCCTTAATACCCCATATACTCCGTATACACCTCCTGTAAAAAAGCTTTGCCATATAGCAATGCCTTATCGGTTGCTTTGGCGTTGGCATTTTTGTTGCCGGTATAAACTATTCGGCGGCCCGAGTTATCGTACGATACTACTTGCTGGGGTGTCATAAAGCAAAAGCCATTATCCCAGTTAAAAAACGCGAAATCGGCTGTGTTGGCATTAAGCAGATCTTTAGACCACTTAAATTGATGGTGAACGATGCCCAGTTGGGTAAGCAGGGTAGCTGCAATATCTGTTTGGCCACCCATTTTATTGATCTTTTTGCCGCGATATTCAGGCTTTATTACATCGCCAAAAAACAACAGGGGGATATGGTATTTTACCGGATTATACGCTTCAGATACATTATGCGGCAGGCGGTGACCATGATCGGCCACTAAAATAAACAAGGTGTTTTTATACCAGGGCTGTTTTTTAGCTTCTTCAAAATAAGCGTTAAGGCACGAGTCTGTAAAATAAGCCGTACTCCTGAATTTGTTGCTGGCATCCCCGGCCTCGTCATCTTCGGGGAAGTGGCCTTTTACCGGCAGCACAAAAGGCTCGTGATTGGTTGATGTTTGCAGGTAGGTAAAAAACGGCTGCTTTTGCTGTTGGGCATATTGCAGGTGGCGGGTTAGCAATACATCATCATAAACACCCCATTGCGTTTTAACCTGGCTTTTATCAAATGCTTGTTCGTCGGTTATATGATCAACCCTATGGCTTTTCATAAATACGTTAAAGTGCATGTAGCTGCTTTTACCACCATAAAAGTAAGCGGTTTGGTAACCGGCGTTTTTAAGCGAAGTTGCAATAGCCGGTAGCTTAGCCTGTTTCAGCGTATCGGCAATAATGGTGCGGATGGCCTGTGCCGGGAAACCGCTCATGATAGAGATAATACCCTTGTCCGTTCTATCGGCAGATGAGTAGATATTATTAAACAGGATACCGTTTTTAATAAACTTTTCGAAGTTGGGCGCAACCCCCTTATCGCCGCCTAATGATTCAATAACATCTGCCGTATAGCTTTCCATCTGGATGATAACAACATTGGGATGATCGGTAGTTAACACTTTTAAAGTGCTGTCGCCTTTAACGCTATAGGCCTCCTGCACCAATTGTGTGGCGCTATTGGGCTGCATAAACATAAAAGGGTTGTGCGGCCGGCTCAGGTTTTCTACCACGTTATTAAACAGGTTCCACTCGGTATTTAAGGTTGCCTGGTTTAAAAACTCATGGTCGGAGAAATAGGCCGAGTTTTGGTCAATCGGTTCGGATTGTAAGCCGCCACGCATCAGCAGTAAATTAGCAAAAAGCAGTAAAATGATTGCTACCGCTTTAAGCCTTGGCTCAATTTGGGGCTTTTTAAATTTATAGTCGATGATCTTGTGCGATAGAAATACACCAGATGCCAGCAATATTAAACAGATAATAACACACCTGGTTACCGGCGACGAGCCCGAGGAAGCCATGGCTTCGGATGGTGCATCGTACAGCGATTTAAATACCCTGAACACCACTTTGGTACCCCACTCGCGGAAGATGTTAAAGTTAAGGCCGGTATTTAAAGAGATACAAAACAGGCAAAACCAAACGTAAATTTTAAGCCAGATGGGTTTAACGTGCGTTTTAGGAATGCACCAGTTTACAATAAATACCAATAACGGAATAGCGCAGATATAGGCCGTTGCCGAAGCATCGAGCCTTAAACCGTAAAAATAGGTTTGCAAAATTTCGCCGAAAGCGGCACCCTTTAGTTTGGGCAAAAAGTATAATTCGAACGTTAACCGGGTTATCGCGAAGAATAACATCCAGAACAGAAAGAATCTGATTAAACTAAAAAGGTTTCTTAACATATGGGGGTACAAAAGTAGTACTTTACCGCAATGTTAAGAAACCTTTAGTGATTTGTTAATATGTGGGCTTATCTGCCGCCGCGCATAGCTTTTAAATCATCCATGGTGATCTTTTCAAAATCAGAAGGAATGCTAAATGTACCTGCAGGTACTTTTTGTTCGGTTACACTTTTAACGGTAACCTCGGTTGACTGGCCTTGCGCAAATGAAGTGTATTGAACCGGAAAACCGCCAATGCTTTGGTAGTATTTAGCTATACCCGCAATAGGTATTTCAATATCATTGGTGATCCAGATATCGTAAGTTTTTTTTGTTTTTGTATCTGTGGCAACCACTTTTTTGCAATTAAAACCACTGATAACTTTAGTTTCGGTGCCTGGTGCAAAAGTAAGCTGTGGCAAAGCTGCCAATGCCTGGTCTATATCATCGGGACTTGCTACTGCCGCTTTTTTAATGTTGGCAACAGGTACATCAACCAAAATAACCATTGATTTGCCGCCGGCATCAGTAATGATCTTGATGTTTGCCGGGCCATTTGAAAAAGCAAACGCGCTGGAATCGGTTCTGAAATAGTTTTTAGCCTGCACTTCCTGGCCCATCATGCTTGTAGTAAAGTTAACTACACCTTCGCTGTATTTTTTTTGTGCGCTTGCACTCATGGCGGTTGCTGTAAGGGCAAGGCCCAGGGCAACATTTAAAAATTTTATGCTCATAGTTGTTTTGTTAATGCCAATTTACCCGTTTTTAATTAAAAGACAAATTTATTGGTGTTTAGTTTAATGTCTGTAATTAGATACCGTTATCAGCGAATTGTTACGCTTCAGTATTTTATAATTTATATGCAAAGCTTTGGCCTCATCTTCCAGTTTACTAATGGTTTGGCTACTGTTGCTGCCATCAATAATAAGCGTTTGGTAATCAAAATCATTGCCTATTTGCTGTAAGCTGGTATGCGGGTTGTCGGTAATATAAATGTAATTGGTTTTTAGCTTTTGCGCAAAGCTTTGGTTTTGTAATTGCTTATCAAATATAACTATCCTTTTATCATAAAACTGTATTAATGGGCCTCGTTTTTTAACATAAGGCAGGCTGGTGTTTTGGTTTGGGCCGATAATGTGGATATCGCTCACCTGTGCACTATCTAAATAAGGCTGTATCGAATAACTGTAATTACGGTCGGTATCGGTAAGGTTGGTGAAAACCAGGGCGCTGTTGCCGCTTTTAAAAATTATGCCTGTGTTTTTACGCAGGTTTAAAAACGCGATGGAGTTGTTGGTTTGCGCGCGGTATTTTTTTATGCTAATGCTTGCTGCAAACAACACTATGCAAACCATACCCAGCTTTAAAAGCCACAGTTTTTTATCGTAAAAAAAATAAAACAGGCTTACGATAATGATATAAAGTAGCAAATACTCTGGTATGCTGAGCCATATTTTGTTAACACTTGCAAAAGGTGCGTGCTCAATAAAGGCAAGCGCGCTGTTCATAAGCAGGATGGTTTTTTCTAACACATAAGCCAATGCGGCAGATAGTACCGGCACCCACGAAAGCAGCAAATAAGCTATACCGCTGTACATAATAATAGCTGTAGGTACAATAATGAGTAAATTGCTTAGCAAAAAATAAACCGGAAACTGGTGAAAATACAGCGCGCTTAACGGAAAGGTGATCACCTGCGCAGCTATGGATGCCGAGCAGGCCGCCCCTAATTTATCGGCCCATTTGTTTTTAAACTCCACCCATTTGTACACCACCGGCTGCAAAACCACCAAACCCGCAACGGCCAGGTACGAGAGTTGGAAGCCTACATCCATTACTAAAAGCGGGTTGTACAACAATAGCAAAAACGCCGATATAGCCAGTATGTTGAGCATGTTGATATACCGGGTATAAGTTTTACCGATGATAACCATGCTGATCATCACCGCCGCCCGGCAAACCGCAGGCGAAAAACCACTGAGCATAGCGTAATACCAGATAAGCAGAATTATCATCACTGCTTTTAAATGCCTGCCATACCTGTACCGGTCTAAAAAGCCAAAAGCCCATTGCAGTAAAATATAAATAATAGCCACATGCGCCCCCGAAACCGACAACACATGGATGGTGCCTGTTTTTAAGTAAGCTTGCAAAATATCATTGCTCAAATCGGCCTTGTAACCGAGTATTAGTGTTGAGGCTACTGCAATGGCACCCGCGTTGTGCATGTGCAGTTTAAATTTGGCAATCATTTGCTGCCGCAGACGCAGGGAGAAAGCGATAAGCCAATTACCGGCATCGTGTTTTACAACGCGGTACATGCCCGGGTATAAAAATGCCTGGTAGTAAATGTTTTGGTGCGACAAGTACTTTTTATAATTGAACTCGCCGGGGTTAAACGGCGGGTCGATGGTGTTGTATTTGGCAGGGATGAACAGTACATCGCCATATTGCAGGCTGATGGCTGCGCTATCTTTTATGGTGACGAGCAAAGTGCCATTAACAGCGGTAGCGTGTTTGTTGTTGATGCTTTGCTCTGCAAATGCCGTAAACCGGAGTAATCCGTTTTTTAGCTGTGGCTCGTTGGTGATTTTTACGGTAAGGTATTGGGCCGGGGAATTGGCGAAGTGACGTGCGTCATTCAGTTCATTACAATCAACGGCGCTGATACAGCCAGCGGCCAATAGTATAAAGCTGATAAGCAAACCGCCAAGCCAGCGTTGCTTATAAATGGCAAACCGCTGGTAAACCATATTAAGCAAAATAAACGCGATGCCGAAGCCGCCGAAAATACCCCAAAGTACAGGCAGGTACATGGCATCAATAAAGCCGATACCCAACGAGATCCCCAATAAAAAGGGCAGCATCAATAACAGAAACGGAACCTCGCCTTTATGATTCGCGATCATTTATAATAATATGGAAACAATAAAGATATGTTTTAGGGGGATACTTGCAACAGAAATTTTTGTCGAAGAAAAATGAAAGTAGTTATATGTGTGCCTGACTGGTTTCATTTAGCCCGATGCCATAGCCAACTGTTAATTGGCGCTAAAGAGCCGTAGGCTCGACAAATATTGTAGCAACGGATTTTAATCCGTTGTTATGAATGGTGAATGTAGTTGAGTACCGTAGGTACGGTTCATCTTATAGTGATGTAAGTATTTTTACCCAGTTTGGCAGGTGTTGATGGTTTATGCGCTGATTTATATGGGCCGAACCGATGGTTCTCTTATTACCCTTGCTCATTGTTCAACGGGTTAAAACCCGTTGCTACAATATTGGCCGAGCCTACGCCTCTGTTTGTAAGGATTATATTGATACGTACGATAACCACGTATAACTGATCCTACTATTGGCGCTAAAGAGCTGTAGGCTCGACAAATATTGTAGCAACGGATTTTAATCCGTTGTTATGAATAGTGAACGTTGTTGAGTACCGTAGGTACGGTTCATCTCATAATGATGTAATTGTTTTCACCCTGTTTGGCAGGTGTTGAGGGTTTAAGCGCTGATTTATATGGGCCGAACCGATGGTTCTCTTATTATCCTTGCTCATTGTTCAACGGGTTAAAACCCGTTGCTACAATATTGGCCGAGGCTACACCTCTGTTTGAATGGGGTACATTGATACAAACAGTTGTTTACAGCTGGTCACGCACTTCCAGCAGAAATTTTTTGATGTTTTCTAACGAATCAATCACGCGCTGGTTTTCTTTCGAATCGCCAAGGTTGCTTTTAAGGTGGTCTTTGGCTCCGTTTAGTGTATAACCCTTATCGCGTATGAGATGGAAAATGATCTTAAAATTTTCGATGTCTTCGGGGGTAAAATAACGGTTGCCCTTTTTGTTCTTTTTAGGCTGCAGTACATCAAATTCCTTTTCATAGAAACGAATAAGCGATTGATTCACATCAAACATGGCCGATACCTCGCCCATAGTATAATACATCTTGCTTATTTCGCGGTCTTTATAAGGCATATGCAAAGGTATCTTTTTGATTTCGGATTTGGGAATATTTTGATTTAGGAATTTTGTCTGAACCGGGATTGAACGGATTTATCAGATTGACAGGATTTAGTCGATTAGGATTAAGAATATTTAGGTTTCCTGCTTGTATGAAAAACAGAAGATACAAAAACTTTATGATCGATTTCATCAACCCAATAGATGATCAAAAAGGGAAACTTGTTTAAAGAAGCCGCCCGTAGTTCTGATTTGTATTTGATAGGGAAATGAAACGGGTTTTGAGATATCAGGTATAAATAATGATCGACCTCCTTGTAAAACTTATCGCCTAAAGTAGGAAGTTGTTCCTGGTATCAATCGTAGGTGTCAGACAGTTCATCTTCGGCCAGTAAAAGCAATTCAATCTCAAACACCTTCGTACTTTTTCCTGATTTCGCTCCATGGACGGGAAGTGGTTTTGCCGGCTAAGAAATCTTGTTTACGTTTAACCATTTCTTTTTCCTGTTCATCGGTTAATTGGTAATCATCGTCGGTATGATATTGATAGTTTAAGCTATTTAAAAAAGCCAGGAGTACTTTTTTTTCCTGTTCATTTTGAATGTCGATTGTTAGCGTCTCCATAATCAAATTTAATCTTTATTTAGCAAAGTCCAAAATTACCAAACTTCAAAAAAACTTGTCAATCCGCTAATCCCATAAATCGCGGTTTAGAAAAGGATAAAGGGAATAAATGAGATGTTTTGTGATATTCGGAGTTTCTCACAATTATACAGAAATACACATTTTTACCCACTTTAACTTTTCAGTTTTATACATTTGCACCTATGACAGCTACCGAAATACGCCAGGCTTTTCTTGAATTTTTTGTTTCTAAGGGACACGTGATCGTTCCTTCGGCACCAATTGTTATTAAAAACGACCCAACCCTCATGTTCACCAACGCGGGGATGAACCAGTTTAAAGACATATTTTTGGGCGAAGCAGCAGCCAAGGCAACCCGTGTAGCCGATACCCAACGCTGTCTGCGCGTAAGCGGTAAACATAACGACCTGGAAGAAGTAGGTATTGATACCTACCACCACACCATGTTTGAGATGCTGGGCAACTGGAGCTTTGGCGACTATTTTAAAAAAGAAGCCATCGCCTGGAGCTGGGAACTACTAATAGAAGTTTACAAACTACCTAAAGACCGCCTGTACGTTACCTATTTTGAAGGCGACGAAAAAGAAGGCCTTGAAAAAGATACCGAAACCTACAACCTGTGGAAGCAGTTTGTAGATGAAGCACACATCCTCCCCGGCAACAAAAAGGATAACTTTTGGGAAATGGGCGAAACCGGGCCTTGTGGTCCGTGTTCTGAAGTTCATTACGATAGTCGCCCGGATAGTGAGCGTGCCGAAGTTAGCGGAGCTACTTTGGTAAATGCCGATCATGACCAGGTGATTGAGATCTGGAATAACGTGTTTATGCAGTTTAACCGCTTAAAAGGCGGTGCCTTACAGCCATTGCCTGCCAAACATGTGGATACAGGTATGGGCTTTGAGCGCTTAGTACGCGTGCTGCAAGGCAAAACATCAAATTACGATACAGACGTTTTTCAGCCGATGATTCAGTTCATCGCAGGGAAAAGCGGCAAAAAATATAATAGCGCAGCCAAACCCGGCGATGCCGATTGGAACGAGGCTGTAGCCATGCGGGTACTGGCCGACCATATCCGTGCCATCAGCTTTGCCATTGCCGATGGACAATTGCCGGCAAGTAACAAAGCAGGTTATGTGATCCGCCGTATTTTACGCCGGGCTGTACGTTACAGCTATCAAACCTTAGGTTTTAAAGAACCTTTCTTTAACCAGTTGGTGCCACTATTGGCCGAACAGTTTAAAGGTGTGTTTGATAATTTATATGGACAGAAAGATTTTGTGCAGAAGGTTATTTTGGAGGAGGAGGTTTCTTTCTTGAGGACATTGGAAAAAGGGATTAAACTTTTCGCTTATGAACGAGAGTTAATGGAGAAGTTTAAACTTAAAGTAGATACGTATCACTCTGGTGTTGAATGGGATAGATTAAGCGTTACTTCGGCAACCATAGAATTTCTAAGGAATATTTTTTCGAATGGTTCTAAACAGGCATATAGCGATGTCGAATTAAGAAAAATAAGCCAAATTAATCAGAATGCCGAAACCGATGAATTGTTTTTTGAGCAACTTAACCTGTTCTTCAAAACCATCAGAGGTAATGTAGCTTTTGAGTTATCCGATACTTATGGTTTTCCAATCGATTTGACCGAGTTAATGGCTCGTGAAATTGGATGGACAGTGGATATGGAAGGTTATGAAAATGAACTTCAGGAACAAAAGACACGCTCACGTTCTGCAGGTACAATAGACACTGGCGATTGGATCACCCTCAAAGGTGACGAAACATCCACCTTCACCGGCTACGATGAAACAGAAAGTATATCTCACGTGGTAAAATACCGCAAGGTAACCGCTAAAGGCAAGGAGCAATACCAGATAGTATTGGATAAAACACCATTTTATGCCGAAAGCGGCGGACAGGTAGGGGACAGGGGCGAATTGGTTTTTCCGGATGGTACCATTATTTTGGTAACCGATACCAAAAAAGAGAATGGCCTTACCGTTCATTTTGTAGATAACCTACCCGAAGATATTGACGACGCCCTAACCGCCATTGTAGACCCTGCTTTGCGTGGGCAAACCAATGCCAACCACTCGGCTACGCACTTGCTGCATGCCGCCATGAAACAGGTTTTGGGCACACACGTAAATCAAAAAGGTTCGTTGGTTAACAGTGATTATTTAAGGTTCGATTTTTCGCACTTCGCTAAAGTTACTGATGAAGAACTGGCGCAGATAGAGGCCATCGTTAACCAAAAGGTACGTCAGAATATCCCACTGAAAGAAGAGCGCAGCGTGCTATATGCCGAGGCCATCACCAGTGGTGTAACCGCCCTGTTTGGCGAAAAATATGGTGAGTATGTACGTGTAATTACTTTTGAAGATGAGTTTAGCAAGGAGCTTTGCGGCGGTACCCATGTGCAGGCTACCGGGCAAATCGGTTTCTTCAAGATCATTGCCGAAAGTGCAGTTGCAGCAGGCGTACGCCGCATAGAGGCTATAACCGGTGTTGCTGCCGAGGTTTATATTGTAAACCAAACCAACCTGGTAAACCAGCTTAAGGATCTCCTTAAAAACCCAAAAGACCTCCCAAAAAGCGTAGAAAGCTTACTGGACGAAAACAATAAACTGAAAAAGGAGATAGAGAAATCAATCCTCGAAAAATCATCAGGCCTGAAAAATGAACTGGCTCAAAAGGTAGAAGCCATCAATGGCATCAATCTTATAGCCCAAAAAGTAGCCCTGCCCAACGCCGAAGCTATTAAAAACCTGGCCTACCAGTTAAAAGATATTGTATCAGATCTGTTCCTGGTACTGGTTGCCGACATTGACGGCAAACCCAGCATCACCGTAATGATAGCCGAAAATCTGGTGAAGGAAAAGGGTCTGCATGCCGGTAATATCGTAAAAGAACTGGCCAAAGAAGTTAAAGGCGGTGGCGGCGGTCAGCCGTTTTTTGCAACGGCTGGTGGTAGTGATGTGAGTGGGTTGGATAATGTGTTGGTGAAGGCTAAGAGCTTTATTTAATATTCTACGTCACTAATAATTTTGTCATTGAGTGACACCCAGGGTTAACCTGGAAAAAAACAGTAATGACATCTTAAAAAGGCCGTCCTTGCGAGTGACAACCAGCTCGATTGGAAAAAACATTGATGACATCCTAAAAAAGATCGTCATTGCGAGTGACAACCGGGGGTAACCCAGAAAAAACAGTAATGACATCTTAAAAAAAGACCGTCCTTGCGAGGAGGTACGACGAAGCAATCCCCAAATTACAGGGCGGATTTGCATAGCGACTCTGTAAGTAGGGGATTGCTTCGTACCTCGCAATGACGGCGGCGATGGTGTTGTGCTTGAAAAAATACATACTGATAATCAACACTTTAAAAACATGTCATTATAAGGAGGTACGACGAAGCAATCCCCAAAATACAGGGCCGATTTGCACAGCTACTCTGTAAGTCGGGGATTGCTTCGTACCTCGCAATGACGGTGGCGAGGGTGTTGTGTTTTAAAAAAATGCATGCTGATAATCAATGTTTTAAAAGTATGTCATTATAAGCGATAGCGCGGCAATCTCGTAGTTCTACAGGGCGATGGATTGCCGCGTTTTTTGTAAGCTGCGTGGTCGGGTAAATAGGGCTTAGTACCAGGGCGTTTCTTTATCAACCCAACTTTACTTAGTATAAAGGAATAACATCGGCCCGCTCTTGGCCGCGGGTGGGCCAAGTCCTTTTTGTCTTGAAACAAAAAGGACCAAAAAAATCAAGTCAGCAGAAATGCTTCTTTGCCGCACAAGGCCTTGCCCTGCAAAACGGGCAAAACCTGGGCTGGGATTATTTTGCCCTCACCCGCCAATCCCCACGCATGCAAAAACTCCCTATGCCCTGCCACCGCACCGCCCCACATTGTTTTGCCCGTTTTCGCCCGAAGCCGTTCTGCTGACACTTTCGGGATGTCGAGAGCATCTGGGTAAATTGTAGCTAAAATTCAATTAATCCTTAAATTCGATAAATGAAGGTTCAGACAACCCGCGATAGGGATAAAAGCGGATACCGGCCTGCGCCTAATGCCTTGTGCGCGTATGAGCGGTTAGCCCGGGCCAAAGGCATCGCCCAAATGGTTAGGTGAATGGTTGGGCCAACTGATTTGAAAATATCTACCTTTTCTATTTTCCTTTTTGCCTTTCGCCTTTTACCGTTACCCCACCAAACACACCTGCATTATATTTTTTCGCCTTGATTAAAAGTCAAAATCTACCTATACTGTATTAACTTTTATATATTTGACCTTACAATCAGCAAATCACAGCTGAACTTATTTTTTATGACAGCTCTCACAAACGGGATAGGTGAAAAGTACGAATTGGTTGTTGGCCTCGAAGTACATGCCCAGTTATCCACCTTAAGTAAGGTATTTTCGGCAGATTCTGCCGCTTTTGGTGCCGAACCTAACCAGCATATCAGTGCCATTTCACTGGGGCACCCAGGTACTTTGCCTTTTTTAAATAAACGCGCGGTAGAATACGCCGTTAAAATGGGCCTGGCCTGTAATTGCACCATCAACCTTAACAACAGCTTTGCCCGTAAAAATTATTTCTACGCCGATTTGCCTAAAGGTTACCAGATAACGCAGGATCAGGCTCCCGTATGCCTGGGCGGTTATGTGCCGGTAAAACTGGCCGATGGTACCGAAAAGAACTTAGCTATCCACCACATTCACATGGAAGAGGATGCCGGTAAAAGTATGCACGATCAGCACCATGCCGATTCGTTGATAGACCTTAACCGCGCCGGTGTACCCCTGCTGGAAATTGTTACCCAGCCCGATATGCGCAGCGCCGAAGAGGCCGGTGCGTTTTTAACCGAAACCCGTAAAATACTGCGCTACCTGGATATTTGCGATGGCAATATGGAAGAAGGCAGCATGCGCTGCGATGCCAATATATCTGTACGTTTGCGTGGCGCTACCGAGTATGGTAACCGTTGCGAGGTGAAAAATTTAAACTCTATCCGCAACGTACAGCGTGCCATTGAGCACGAATTTTTGCGCCAGGTAGAGGTAATTGAAGCCGGCGGACGCATAGATCAAAACACGCTTAACTTTAATGCCGATACCGGCGAAACATCGGTACTGCGCAGTAAAGAAATGGCCAACGATTACCGCTATTTCCCCGAGCCCGATCTGATGCCGCTGGTACTTACCACGCAGTATGTAGATGGCATTCGTGCTACGCTGCCTGTATTGCCGGCCCAGCTATATCATAAATATCTTGATCTGGGCTTATCGGCCTATGATGCATCGGTTATTACTGCCGATAAAGATGTTGCCCATTACTTTGAAGAACTTATAAAAGCAACCGACCATTATAAGGCAGCTGCCAACTGGATTATGGGGACCGTAAAATCGTACCTTAATGATCATAACGTAACCATCGGTAACTTTGCTGTTACCCCTGCCAACCTTGCCGGCCTCATTAAACTAATTGACGCGGGCGTGATAAATAATTCTGTAGCTTCGCACAGGTTGTTCCCCGCCATGATTAAGGAACCGGGCAAAAAAGCCGACGAACTGGCTAAAGAGCTTAACCTTTTAATTAGTGCGGATAACGACGACGTAAGCCAGTTTATTAAGGCCGCAATTGCCAAATTTCCGGATAAGGTGAAGGAATACCAGAAAGGTAAAAAAGGCGTTTTAGGCCTGTTTATGGGCGAGATCATGAAAATTTCTAAAGGAAAGATCGATCCGCAGAAAACAAACCAGTTATTGATCAAAGAATTAGAATCAAAGTAACAATGAAATTAAAGAATTTAACAGCTTACAGTTTACTGCTTTTAAGCGCATCTATATACTCATGTAAAGATAGTTCGCAGTTTACCGTAAATGGTACCATTAAAAACCCCGGCAGTATAAAGCTTGTGTACTTAATTGAAGCCGATAGCACCCAGATAAAAGTTGTTGACTCTACCACGCTAAGCGAGGATGGTAAATTTAAGTTTAAACACGTGGCTCCTTATGCCAACCTGTACAAACTGCGTATTGGTAGTGCCGGCGGCGGCGATCAAACTGCCGGGGCCAACAATGTTTACGACCTGATTGCTAAAAACGGCGACGATATTGATTTTGAAACCGATAGCAAAGACGAAACCCACACCTACACTATTAAAGGGTCTGACGATTCTGAAAAGATAAAGGAGTTTAACAAGATAAGTAATTTTTACGGCGAGAAAAACTCTAAGCTGGTAGCCGAGTACCAGGAGAAATCACAAAAGCTGGGTAAACAATCAGATTCGTTACTGAAGGTTTATATGCCCACGTTTCAGAAAAACCTGGCCGATTATGGTGCAGCAGTTTTAAAGTTTGTGAACGATAACAAAACATCATTAGCGGGGTTTTACGCTGCTACTTCATTAGATGTTTACAAGTTTGAGCCGCAGCTGGTAGCTTATGCCGATGATATTAAAGACAACTTTAAAGGCAACCCCGGTGTGCAAACCTTTGTAAGGCAAATGGAAAAAATTAAGCCTGTTTCTGTTGGTCACCAGGCGCCTGATTTTACTGTAACCGGTATTGATGGCAAGCAAATTAAACTATCCGATTATAAAGGCAAATACGTTATGCTCGATTTTTGGGCATCTTGGTGCGCGCCCTGCAGGCAGGAAAACCCTAACGTGGTAAAACAATATGCCGCGTTTAAGGCCAAAGGCTTTAATATACTAGGCATATCGTTGGATAAAGACAAAGCCGCATGGCAAAAAGCGATAAATGATGATAAGTTAACCTGGACGCACGGATCTGATCTGGATAGCTTTGAAGGCCCAACCGAGCGGCTTTACCACATTGAGGCTATTCCTTCAAATTTTATCATCGATCCGGCTGGAAACATTGTGGCTAAGAACATTACCGGGGCCGACCTGGAAGCTTTTTTAACCAAAACGTTCAAGTAGGTTCAATAAATCGTTAACATAAAGTAACCTTTAACAATTTGTTAATATTGCCGTAACTTAGAGGTGTTGTAAAGTGCATACTTTTATACAAAAAAATTAACGCATCATGAGCAGCTCGCCAAAACAGAAAATACTTATTGTTGATGATGAACCGGACATTTTAGAGTTGATTGAATACAACCTTAAAAAAGAAGGCTACCAGGTGTTTTTGGCCCGCAACGGTCAGGAAGCCGTAGCCGAAGCCAAGAAATCGTTACCTGATCTTATTGTACTCGACATTATGATGCCTAAAATGGATGGCATCGAGGCTTGCCGCATTATGCGTACCATGCCCGAGTTTAAAAATACCTTTATGGTGTTTTTAACCGCCCGCAGCGAAGAGTACTCAGAAATTGCCGGCTTTAACGTTGGTGCCGACGATTATATAGCCAAGCCTATTAAGCCCCGTGCCCTGGTAAGCCGTATAAACGCCATACTGCGCCGTAATGCCCCTGCCGAAGAAGCACCCGATAACAAGCTCGAAATTGGCGATCTGGTTATAGATCGTGAAGCTTACCTGGTATATCAAAAAGGTGTTAAAGTGGTGTTAGCCAAAAAAGAATTTGAATTACTATACCTGCTGGCTTCAAAACCCGGCAAAGTTTACACCCGCGAAGTGATCCTGAAAAATATTTGGGAAGACTCTGTGGTGGTAACCAACCGCACCATCGACGTACACATCCGCAAACTACGCGAAAAACTGGGCGACGATTGCGTTGCAACAGTAAAAGGCGTAGGATATAAATTTGAGGCTTAGGCCCCCGGCCCCCTGAAGGGGGAGTTTTGATTAGGATATTTTAAGTCCCGGTTTTCTAAAAGAAAACCGGGACTTTGTTTTTTTGTGACCTCCTTGATAGTGAAGACTTACGAAGTTTCAAAAACTTCGTAAGTCTGGGGTAACTTCGTAAGTCTGGGGTAACTTTTATGTCTGTGCCGTAGGCCGTACAACAATTTCGCTTACATCAACTTCTGCAGGTTGCTCTATGGCATAGGCCATGGCCCGGGCAATGGCATCGGGCGATATGGCTATTTTGTCCATCGCATCTGCAATTTTAGCTTTCATACCCGGGTCTGTTATGGTATCAACCAGGTTGGTATTTATAATTCCGGGGGTTATGGTAGTTACACGCAAATTGGCTCCCGCCTCTTGCCTCAATCCCTCGGAGATGGCACGCACAGCAAACTTGGTTGCCGAATAAATAACAGATAGTGGATTGATGACGAATGCGGCGGTAGAGGCAGTATTGATAACATGCCCAAAACCCTGTTTGCGAAAAACCGGTAGCGCTGCAGCAATGCCATGTAATACCCCTTTGATGTTTACATCTATCATACTGTCCCAATCATCCACACGCAGCTCATCAAGCAGGGATAGGGGGGCTATGCCGGCGTTGTTGATAATAACATCCAGCTTGCCGTATGTTGCTACGGCGAGGCCTACCAAATTTTCGAGGTCGTGGCGTTGTGTTACATCGGTGGCGGCGTATATAGCGTGGCCACCGGCAGTCTTTATGTTGCCTGCCAGTTGTTCAAGCTTATCTGTGCGGCGTGCGCCTAATACAACTAATGCCCCTCTTTGGGCAAGCAGTAGTGTGGTTGCCTGACCAATGCCGCTGCTTGCGCCGGTAATAACAATTACTTTTCCTTTTATATGATCCATTATTTTTTTGTTTTGATCATACAAAGGTCGTCGGTTTGTTAAGCGGCTGGTTAAAGGTTATCAAACCGGATACTAAGAAATTCAAACCAATGTTGGTTGCCTTACCGAGCCCGGCGTAACCCCGGTTTGCTTTTTGAAAAAATTATTGAAATAAGTAGGATACTCGTAACCCAGGCTGTAGGCAATATCATTAATACTCCAATCTGTATGCAGCAGCAGCGCCCTGGCTTCAACAATCATCCGTTCGGTAATATGTTCGGTGGTGGTTTTGCCTGTTATTTGTTTAACAGCGCGGTTTAAATAATTTACATGTACAGATAGGCGTAAAGCGTAATCATTGGCGGTGCGTAACTTTAATTGATACTGTGGCGTATCAATAGGAAATTGCCGCTCCAGTAGTTCGGTAAATAGGGAAGCCACACGTACCAGCGCGTTTTGATTTTTGAAATATTTAACAGATGGCTGCATTTTCATGGCCTCGTGCAGCAGCAAATTAAGGTGGTTATGCAGCAGATCGAACTTATGAATATAGTCTGACTTAAACTCCCGTAGCATATTGCGAAATATAGTACTCAGGTATTCTAACTGTATATGATCAACAAAAAAAACCGGATGGGTGCCAATTTTAAAAAGAGGCATGTCCTGTAAAGAATGGTCGCGGTCGTTCCCTTTCAAAAAGTCTTCGCTAAACAGGCAAAAAAAGCCTTCCTGCGATTCGCAAACCCCTTCCCAGGCATAGGGTACCATCGGGTTCGAAAATATTAAAGCAGGCCTGTCTACCACCACACCCTTATCGGCATAATACAAAGTGCCGGTGCTTAGTGTAAGCGATATTTTATAAAAGTCGCGGCGGTTATAAGGTACCGTTTTGCGTACAATTTCCTTTCTGTCAAAAACAGCAAACCGGTCGGTTGTTTTTAACGAGGGTATAATTTCACTAAAAGACTGGCTTGCAATTTTAGTTTTGCTCATGATGTATAGCTATTTATCAAATATATAAAATTCAAACCTGTTATGATGATTTATGCCTTGCCTTAACGCAGATACACGCCTTGGCGATGAACAAAAAAAACGCAGATTTTTATTGACAGCTATTTTTACATATGTTATCTTTAGCTAACATAACACCAACATCTTATCCTATGAAAACCTTAAGAATACTGCTATGGGCAGTAATGCTGTTACCGTTTGTTGCCAATGCACAAACCGGGCAAGCCCCAAAAACACATAAACACATTCCCGGTTCGTTACACGCGCATCACAAAGGTGATAGCCTGGTACGGGGCGTTTCTTTTAGTGTTTTTGAAAAATCAGTTCCCGATTTTGCCGATACCTCTAAAAAAGCGCTGGCAATAGCCGCATGGAAACTTTGGAAGCACGAAAAATGGACCGAACTGGAGCAGTTTTTCACAGCCAATAACCTCAATGGCGGCTGGCCACCTAACAGGGGTGCTGTATCTTTAAAAATTGTAATATTACATGCCGGTGTACTTATCGATCGTTACGGAGGCTATTTTGATGCCGATAGCGTTTTTCAGGATCGTGGTACGTTTGTGTCATTTGTTGATGTCCCGTTTCCGCAACGTGCGCTGCCCGACAAAACTTTGAGCTCGCCACACAGGGTTTATAAAATTATTAAAGCTATTGTAGATGTTAAAAGGGGGCAGATCATCCCCTGGTTTGGCAAGCCTGGGCTGGGCGTTCAGTACGAATTACCTTATAATATCAACGATCTTAAAAAAGGAGGTTATCTTGCCGAACAAAAAGATAAAGAAAGTCCAAAATGATGGTAGAATATAAGAAGGCAAAGTCGCTGATCTTTGATGGGGCCGAACAGGAGATCTTTAACAGGTCGTTCGACCTGAGCCAGCAAACAGCCCTTAATGTAGCTGTAAAATTAGATGATTTTGCTTCCAATAATTTTGAAGACCTTCAAAAGCTGCTTGGTAAGGATGACTTTGAATTTATTGTAAAAACCGGTGAGTTTAGCCCAGATGGTGGCTTTCTCAACTTGTACAAAAACAGCGATAACTTAAGGTTGTATTTCTATAAAAAGAACAACACTATTGTTGTTTTTGCGTATGGCGAGTTTCAGCCGGGCCGTTATATGCTTTATCTCGAAGGTTTTTGGGTACAGAAGATATAAAATAGGTTAACTCCAATAGTGTGGAGCAGCTTTGCAATGCTGGAGTTGCAAAATAGTATTGATAATCAATGTTCGTTTTTTACGCGCAACAGCCTCACGACTGTCATTGCGAGTGACAACCGGGGGTAACCCAGAAAAAACAGTAATGACATCTTAAAAAAAACCGTCCTTGCGAGGAGGTACGACGAAGCAATCCCCGACTTACAGGGCGGATTTGCATAGCAACTCTGTAAGTAGGGGATTGCTTCGTACCTCGCAATGACGGTGGCGATGGTGTTGTGCTTGAAAAAATTCACACTGATAATCAACACTTTAAAAGCATGTCATTATAAGTGACAACCATCTCGACTGTGAAAAACATTGATGACATCCTAAAAAAGATCGTCATTGCGAGTACCCACCAGTGATACCTGGAAAAAACAGTAATGACATGGCTGCAAATGGGTGGTTGTGGACGAAATAATAATGGGGTCCTCTTTTAAAAGTGGAGGGAATGTGCGATTCCCCTCTCGAGAGGGGCGGAGGGGTGTGTTTATGCACGCGCAATGAAACGCGGAAAAACACACCCCTGCCACCGTGTTTCCCATCCCGCCCCCTCTCGAGAGGGGAACAAAATGGTGAAGACGCCTAATTGTATCTCGTGCATTAGAAACTTAAAAAAAACATTTGATAATCAATATATTAAAGCCATGTCATTATAAGGTACGAAGCAATCCCCGACCTACAGAGTAGCTGTACAAATCTGCCCTGTAATTTGGGAGTGCTTCGTTGTATCCCTCGTAATAACGGTCGGCTTTTGTGTTTTATACAGCTTCTGACGGTTAATTGAGTAAACCGCCGGTAAAAGATACTTTTATCTTCGATTGAAAATTTTCGATGATCTTGAATATCTCTTTAAGGGTAACCCGTTCAATTTTCGAAAGCTGCGAAATGTCTATATAATTATCCGGCGCGGTATGATCCTGTATAATCTGCTCGGTTTGTTTTTTTAGGCGCAGGTTCATCAGGAAGTAATAAGATTGGATCAGCTCGTGATACTCCGATTCGGAGAAGATGCCTTTTGCCTTTAGCGCTTTCAGGCGCTCGCCGGTATTCACTTCAAAAACACGGTTTTTAAGCGCGTAAACACGCACCAGGTCTACAATGGGGCTCATTGTTTTTTTGATATCAAATACTTCCCGACTATCTTTTTTAAAGGTGCGGATGTTGTTGAAAAAGGTTAGAGGCGGCTCATATTGCAGCGCGTTTTTGGCCATGTGGAAAAATAGCTTATCTAAAGGTTGCTGTAACCGCTCATCTAAAAACTGGTGCAGCTCGTCCATAATGGCACTTTCGCCATAAATGGTACGGCAATCAAAAAAGGTAGAGAAGTTGATCACCGTTTCGGGGATAGATTCGTCCATCCAATAATCGTAATTGCGTTTCCAATGCGAGAGCGAATGTGTCCATTTAGGGTTTTGCGCCATAAACTCGCCGCTGCAATACACAAAGCCAATATGGTTTAAATCGTTTGATACCCGGCTGGCCAGGTCAAGGAAATAAGCCCGTACTTCTTCGCGGTGTTCGTTGGCCTTATCTTCATAAATAATGGCGTTATCCTGGTCGGTTTTAAAGGTTTGTTCTTTACGGCCCTCGCTGCCCAGCACCATAAAAACAAATTTGGCGGGCGGCGGCCCAATTTGGGCAATTACGCTTTCAATCACTTTTTGGGCAATGGTATCGGCAACGGTGGTGATAATCTGGTTCACAATTTCGGCATTAACACCACGCCCAAGCAACTGGGTTACAAATTGGGGTACGCTTTGCCATTTGCGCTTTAACTCGTCTGTAGATAGTGCCAGCTTAACCGATTGTATAAACACCAGCGGCGATTGCGCCTGCTCGCTCAACAGCTTGTTACGGCTTATAAACCCTACGTATGCACCCTCTTTTTGTATCAGTATGTACCGGGTTTTGGTTTGAAACATCATCAGCAGGGCCTCGTAAACAAAGGCATCAGCGTTGATGCTTACTATGGGCGCATCCATCACGGTGCTTATGGCCCCGGCAGTATCCTGCTGCATGGCTATCACTTTATCGCGCAGGGTAATATCGGTTACGTAGCCTATTATCTTTTGCTCATCATTAAGCACAAAAAGGCAGCTGGTTTTTTGCGCGGCCATCAGCTGGGCTACTTTAAATACAGGTGTTTGCTGCTGGCACGATACTACCGGCCGGTGCTCGATACTTTCTATCCGGCGCGAGTATAATTGCTCGGAGGCAATATAGCTTTCGGCAAAAGAGGCCGGCTGCTTAAAAAAGTGTACAAACTCCTCGTTCTGCATCCGCTTGCCAAACTCGGCAGTAAAATGCAAAAAGAAATCTTCGTATGTTTTGCACAGTGCGCGGAAATCTCTGCGGTGTAAAAAATAAACCAGGGTTCCCTTTTTGGCTATCACCATCCGTAACGATCGGCGCCTGTTTAGCAATACCGAAACCCCGCCGTAGCAAAAGCCCGGCTCGTGGTTTTCTATTAAACGCTTATTGCCGGTGCTATCGTAAAAAAACGATTCGTAGCTGCCATTTACAATAATATCAACGCCTTTCATCATGGTGATATCCTGCTGGTATATTACCGCGTCTTTTTGATAACTGATCTCTTGTAGCTGTTCGGCCACGCCTTGGAGTACATCGGCAGGCAGGGCGTTAAACGGACTAATGGTTTTCAGAAATTCCAGTCGGTTGTTCATAAGCTGTAAATGATAACGATAGCCACTAATAATATGATCATTAACGCGGGCAGTAAGCAGCCCTTTTGCTTTTGGGCAGGGTCGCGCTGCTGTTCAAAATCCTGGTTTTGCTGCCTGATGCTTTTATCAGATATTTCGCCGCGGTTACGCAGCTCAAAAAAACAGGTTGCCGTAGCCTGTGCATCGTGCAGCGCGTTGTGCTGGTTTTGCAGGTCGGTGTTAAACAGCATATAATATAACTCTTCTAACCGTAAATGGCGTGTAAGCGAGCTATGCACCAGTTGTGTGGTGGCTACCATAGTACAAAAAACGGGTAGTTTATTCAGCGGATTTTCCATGGCCGACCGGTAAAACGCCGCCCCCAGCAGGTAATAATCCAACCGGATAAAATGCCCTATCAACATAGGTTGATATTGCAATACATCGGCTACCAGTAATTGCATAATCTCGGCTGGCGGTCTACCGTTCGCCGCCAAAAACTCCGGCGTAAGGCCATGTATATCTAAGGCAGCGGGTGTAATATTGATGCCTTCGGCGTTGATGTAATGGTCTTGCTGTTTAACCAGCGCATGGTGTTTATCGTAAATAAGCCAGGACACTTGCAAAGCATGCGGCCAGTTTTCATCGGCACTGTAAGGAAGGTTCCATTTTAGCGGAAGGCCCGAGGCTTCGGTGTCGATAAATAAAAGATAGTCGTTCAAGGTAGTGGATGGATGCTTTTATGCCGGCTTTCAAAAGTAATTAATTCTGCTAAAAGTTAAGGCGAATTAATGGAGCAAGCATTAACTTATCTTTCGCTGCCGCAAGCCTCCTGGCTTGTGGCCCGCAGATAGGTAATCAACATGCAAAGTAATGGATATGCAACTCCCGGATGTTAGTTTATATCCGGGAGCTTGTATTTTTAAATGAGACAGAAGGAGGGGCGAGGGTATTAAGGGTAATAAATAAGTATTGTTTTTGCCCTAAAGGATTGGCGTATACTTAGCATGTGGGTCACAAGCCAGGAGGCTTGCGGCAGCGAAAGAGTGCTTTCGAAAGCTGGGGCCTTATTAAAGCTCTCACCAAAAACAAATCCCCATCCAATTTGTATATCAGTTAATAAAATTTCCCCCGATGAAAAAGACAATAGCCATTACCACTATATTTCTTCTTATTATCACCATCTGCTTTGCAGTGGTAAATAACCTCAACGGCAAGTGGACGGGGCCGGTAATGCTGCCGGGTAACAAGCCTTTTCAGCTTAGTTATAATTTTAAGGTAGATAGCGGTAAACTTACCGGTACTGCTTTAACGCCTGCCGGCGAGGTAAATATTACCGATGGTATGATCAATGGCGACGATTTCTCCTTTAGCGTGCCTGTACCAAACGGCAGCGCACCACATACAGGTAAGCTATACGCCGATAGTATTACCCTGCATATAGTTTACGAGGGGCAGCATTTGGCTGCCACTTTAAAAAGGAGCAATTGATACAAAACGTAGAAAGATTGACGCTTTGCGGCTATCTGTACCCAACTTTATAGCGTTTCTTTGAAAATAGACTGCCTGGCAATACTTAAATCAATAAGTGTATCTGTAGTCTTAAAACCAATGTTATAAACGTTTTATAAGTATTAATGCCTGTTATAGCTACTACTCCTGTTCCTTTAAAAAGCAAACAACATTTTCAAATTTTAGATGGCCTCAGAGGCGTAGCCGCCATTGCGGTGGTTATTTTCCACTTTATGGAATTTGCAGTTCCCGACTATAAAGACAATTTTATAGCCCATAGTTACCTGGCGGTCGATTTTTTCTTTTGTTTATCAGGCTTTGTTATCGAATATGCTTATGATGCTAAAATAAAAAGCATCGGCACTTTACAGTTTTTTAAACTACGCCTCATTCGCCTGCATCCGTTGGTAATTATCGGTTCGGTTTTAGGCCTGTTAACCTTTCTGTTCGATCCTTTTAGCGATCTGTATGCGGCGTATACTGCCGGTAAACTCTACCTCATGTTTTTAGCCTCCTGCCTGCTTATTCCGTTTCCGGCAGTTCATGAGCGTTATTTTAATTTGTTTCACCTCAATCCGCCAACATGGTCGTTGTTTTGGGAGTACATAGCCAATATCTTTTACGCTTTTGTACTTGTAAAAATACGTAACAAAGTTTTGTGGGTATTAGTAGTTATAGGCGCGGTGGCTCTTGGGTTCGAGTCGGCTCATTCGGGTTACCTGGGCGTAGGCTGGGGTGGCGAAAATGTTTGGGGTGGGGGCATCCGGGTTTTTTATTCTTTTTTGGCCGGTATACTGGTTTATCGTTCGCGCTATATTATTAAATCGCGGCTTGGTTTTATCGCCATGGGGATATTATTGGCTATCGTTTTTTTAATTCCGTTTGCAGAAAAAACTAACTGGATAACAGACCCCGTGGTGGTTATTTTTTACTTCCCATTTTTAATAGCCCTGGGCGCGGGTGCACAGCTAAACCCAAAGCGCAACAACATCTGCAAGTTTTTAGGCGATATCTCTTATCCGCTTTATATGGTTCATTACCCGTTTTTATGGGTGTTTTTAAGCTATGTGGAAGCAAAAAAGCCCACCATCGGTAACATGGAGATTATTATACCTATAGCGGTAATTTTATTAACAGGCCTTGCCTATGTTATTTTGCGTTTTGTAGATGTGCCGGTTCGTAAATATCTTACCGGGTGGGTGAAGAAAGGTTAAGCAAAGGGGGGCTCGATTCCTATTTTGAAGACAATCACAAGTCACCAGGCGCGCATTTCTCACACACAAGACTTGCGCTAAAGGAGGTGGGTGAAGATAGGTTAAGTAAAGGGATCACGCTTCCTATCTTGTTCTAATTCAATGGCCCGTTTATTTGCGGTAGAATAGTAAATTGCAAATAAAAAACTCATGAGTAATAAGGTACCAGAATTTGAAGAGGTAATGGCCAGGCAATCAAATGCTAAATTGCTGGATATTATTAAAAGCCCCGAAGGTACTTACGAGGTTTTAGCGCTGGAGGCTGCAAAAAAAGAACTGGAGTCTCGAAATCTTACTACCGATCAAATTGAATCAACAGAAGCAGCAGTTTTTGAAAAGATAAAAGACCGGGAAGATAGAAAGCATGTTCCGTTAAACTGGCATTGGAAAGTTCTTTGTGTTTTATTACCGGGTATTATTCCAATTCTTTTAGCGGGCGGGTTTAAAGCCGATGGCTATGCAGCTAAAGCCAAGGCAACTTTAATGTGGACTGTTTATGGGTTTGGCTTTTACACCTTATTGGTTATAGCGTTTTCTATATTCTAATGGTCCGAATTTTAGTATAGACTACCTTTTGGCGGATTTAATTTTCCGATTAAGTATCAAAAATGCAATTAGCCAAAACAATAGAAAAATAATTGATTGGACAATTAACACTGCACCATAATTAGAAGAAGAATACATAATAGCGAAACTAATACACGTAACAGGTATAGTTAGAAAAAGGATAACAGTTAATAATCCATTGATGAAATCATTTTCGGGAAGTTTCAAAGCTAAACATAGTAGACTAACTGTTCCTAAACCCACATAAATTAGCGTAATAAAAAAAGATTTTTTAATGGCGATAAATGTGGCTGATTCCATAGGTGTTTTTAGGTCAATAAGAAAAAACTATATGTTAGGAAGCTTAAATTTATCAATTATATTTATAATATAATTAACCTGCTAAGTCTTGTAATCACAAATCATCCGATGCGTATTCCTTTAGCGTAAGTCTTGTGTAAAGTGATGCGGGGCGGGTGACTTGTGATCGCCATCCCCGATACTTGTGCTATGAAGGATGCGATTGCTGCGATGCGACCTATTTAGCCCACCTTTAGCGCAAGTCTTGTGTAAGGGGAATGCGCGCCGGGTGACTTGTGATTACCATCCCCAATACTTGTGCTATGAAGAATGCGATTGCTGCGATGCGACCTATTTACTTTTAGTATAATGTTTCCACTTCCATCAAGATGCCTCCTTTTTCCATGTAATTACTTGCACTGCTGTAAATATAATTTCCCGGTTCGGTAACCCAACCTGCTTTAACCGGATTTTGATGGATGTAATCTAACTTTTGTGCAAACAAATCGGAGTTTGGATGCAATTCGATTGGGTGATTGTCTTGTTGCCAAAATTGATAATGTGTGTTGTTGGCATTGACCTCACCCGCGTCGGCTAAAAGACGGCGCATCCAACGCTTTCTGCTTTCTGTAGGGTTTTCAATTATTTCCCGGATAATTTTAACAGCCGAGAATTTTTTCATGTCTCTCATTATAGCTGATAAACTTTGTTTTCCTTTGCTGCTTATAATTAAATGAACGTGGTTACTCATAATCACATATCCATGAATGGCTAACCCTTTTTCCTTGATACAATACCGAAAGCTATCCAGTAAAATATCGCGGTAAATCTGACGTGTAAAAACGTCTATCCAGCCTACTACAGCAAATGTTACAAAGTAAACACCCTCGGGATCTCTAAATTTATATTTAGTGCTCATGGTTTAAAAATAGAGAATGGGGATGGCAATCGCAAGTCACCGGGGGCTAAAGGTAAGGCGATCACAAGTCACCGGGCGCGCATTTCCATTGCACAAGACTTGCGCTAAAGGGGGAAGAAAGGTTAAGCAAAGGGGGCAATTTGTTCTAATTCGATGGCCCGTTTATTTGTGGTAGAATAGTAAATTGCAAAAAAATAGTTAATGAAGAGAGCATATTATTTTTTCTTTTACAAGTTTTATCAGTTTGGCGAATGGTCTCCATCTATTTTTCCAAGTGATTTCACGGCTACAATTGCTATATCCTGTTTGGAATTGTTTTTTTTGATGTCATTGAAAGTTTATTATTTCGATTTTATCGACCAAAGCGTTAAGTTTAAGCCATTGTCGTTTCAGTTAGTTTTCTCAATAATTGTTGTTTTATCGATTAATATTTACTTATTTATAATTAATGAGCGATGGAAAAGCTATGTTAAAGCGTTCAATAAGTTACCCAGAAAAGCAGATATATTGGGTAGTTTGATGGTCGGTTTTATCGTAACGTTTGTGTGTTTTAATTTTGTTTATTCTATTTATAGAATGAGTCAAATTACTGGAAGCCATTGACCATTCTTGGCTTGGATGGCAATCACCCATTGCACAAGACTCCCCACCTTTCGCGCAAGTTAGCATGTTGGGCACACGCGGCAGCGCGGGAGATCAAAAAAACCTTTCTGTAACGGAAAAAACGTGCACCAGCTTAGATCTATTTATTAATTGTCCTCCATTGCTTTAATGGAATATATTTGCTATCCAAATCCATAATCTCAATGTGCTTTTGAATTTCATTTGTATAAATATAAATTTTATTTATACGGAAATTGTAATAAACTTCATACCTAAGTTGGCCATCGTAACCTACTTGAATAACATAATAAGCGGAGGATTTAGATGGCCTTGACGTAATTGTGATTGAAATATTTGCTTTAGATCCTTTTAAATTGTGCAAATGCTTTAATCGATTTTGAACTTCTCTTAAATAATATATTTTGCGTTCAATTAAACTGTCATCCGCTACGCTATCTATTTTTACGAGGCTTTTTTTAGCTTTCATCTCACCATTAGTGACAGTAGAAACAACGATAAAATGAATTGCGAAAAAAAATGAAACAAACAATTTATTCATAACTAATTTAATTTTTTTAAATCTTTTTTATCCTTATCTAATTGTATCTTTTCTTCATATAGCATGCGTAAATCAGCCGAAGCTTTAGATCTTTCTTGCGGAGAAATATTGACATCTGTAACTTGTTTAATTAAAACAACAATACAGTCGTTGTCATTAAGTGTTTGAGCATCGTTCATTTTTAAAAAGTCATTTTTTACTACCTTTAGCGCAAGTCTTGTGTAAGGGGAATGCGCGCCGGGTGACTTGTGATTGCCATCCTCGATGCTTGTGCTATGAAGGATGCGATTGCCGCGATGTGACCTATTTACTTTTAGTATAATGTTTCCACCTCCATCAGTATGCCGCCTTTTTCCATGTAATTACTTGCACTGCTGTAAATATAATCTCC
Source organism: Mucilaginibacter cryoferens (assembly GCF_014205845.1). Classification (GTDB taxonomy): domain Bacteria; phylum Bacteroidota; class Bacteroidia; order Sphingobacteriales; family Sphingobacteriaceae; genus Mucilaginibacter. The sequence goes on along the minus strand of NZ_JACHCR010000001.1, from coordinate 523,460 downwards.
CGGTTCGGTAACCCAGCCTGCTTTAACCGGATTTTGATGGATGTAATCTAGCTTTTGTGCAAACAGATCGGAGTTTGGATGCAATTCGATTGGGTGATTGTCTTGTTGCCAAAATTGATAATGTGTGTTGTTGGCATTGGCTTCACCCGCGTCGGCCAAAAGTCGGAGCATCCAACGCTTTCTGCTTTCTGTAGGGTTTTCAATTATTTCCCGGATAATTTTAACAGCTGAGAATTTTTTCAAGTCCCTCATTATCGCTGATGAACTTTGTTTTCCCTTGCTGCTTATAATTAAATGAACGTGGTTACTCATAATTACATATCCATGGATGGCCAATCCTTTTTCTCTGATACAATACCGAAAGCTATCCAGTAAAATATCGCGATAAATCTGACGTGTAAATAGGTCTATCCAACCTACTACAGCAAATGTTACAAAGTAAACACCTTCGGGATCTCTAAATTTATATTTAGTGCTCATGGTTTAAAAATAGAGAATGGGGATGGCAATCACAAGTCACCGGGGGCTAAAGGTAAGGCGATCACAAGTCACCGGGCGCGCATTTCCATTGCACAAGACTTGCGCTAAAGGGGCGCTAAATGGGAGGCTAAAGGTTGTTTCAATACGATTTTCAACAAAAAAGGTTAACCACTCGTGATTAACCTTTTTTAAAACCTGATAAATATCTGGGGGATATATTAACATTCGTTTTCGTTGGTGTTGTAGGCTACAAAATAGCCACATACCGCACTTGCGGCTAAAGCAATTAATAACACAACCATAAGATTTAATTTTAGGTAAATAATTTAACTGTTTGCATATAAAGACAGGTAAAAATGGCTTTAGTTTTGGTAAAAACGGCATTAATTACAAAGAAATTTCATTTTTGTAAATCTTTCTGTCATGTATATATAACATTAAATTATTGTTAATATTATTGACCTACATGCAACAAAATTGCAATGTTTTTGAAGTGAGTTTTTCAGGTTTCTAGTTAGTATTATCGTTTTAGCTATTACCGGAAGGTTTATTGGGCGCGGAAATGACAATACCTTGCGATAAAGGGAGAATTAATTATGTTACCCCTTGGTGCAAGTCGGAAGGTGAGACTCCCAGATTTAGCAGTTTTTGAAACTTCGTAAATCTCTCTCCGATTATCATTTTTCCTTTAAAGTCTGTGGATTTTACAACCTGTAGTAATTGTTTTTTTACTTAATTCCCCTTCAACAGCTTTCCAAAAAATGGCTTCAACTCTTCGGCCAGTATCTGGTGATCTGCCACGCTGGGGTGGCCCGAGCAGCCATGAGGCTCCATAGGCTCAAAAAAGAAGGTGGCCACGGGTTTGTCATTAGGGTAGCCGGTATCTATTTGTTTTTTTATGGCCAGCAGGCATCGTTGTAAAATTTGGCGCGAGGTATCTTTTATCATGGGGCTGCTGAGCAGGGCTATTTGGGCTTTGGGATATTTGGATTTTACCAGCTGCACAAATTTTACATAATCGGTAACAAAGCGCAGGGTATCAAAGGCTGCACGCGGGCTGCCATCGCCTTTGCTCATATCGTTGGTGCCTAAGGCTATGCTTACAATTTTAGGACTATAAACACTGAAATTCCACTTTTGAGGATTGCCGACCTGGAAGTCTACATTTTCGTAAACCAGTGGCATAGATGGGGTATCCCTGTTCCAGGTGCGGTAAATGCCGATGCCGCTTACGCTGGTTAAAACAAAATTAGCGTTTAGTGCACGTGATACGCTTGGGCCGTAAGCCATATAGGCGTTATGATGATCGTGATAATCGCCTGTTCCGCAGGGTACTTCCGAATCGTCGGCAGCCGCACCGCAGGTAATGCTGTTGCCAATAAATTCAATTAGCGGCAGTTTGGGGATGGGCATATTTTTTATGCCGGGCGCGGCTATTTTAGCTATAATTAGCGCCCCGGTATGCGCTTCTGTAGCCTTATAGATCCATACGGTGTGTTTACCCGTGCCATCGGCTTTTATGATAACGGGCGCGTGCGAACCGCCTTCTATCCGGACGCGTTTCTGATAAACGCCGTCTAAAGTGTATTGCAGGTAGTTATGCTGGCCGGCAGCGGCAATACTTACATACACGGCACATTCGGTACCGGTGAAGCTAAAGCCAAAATGCGCGGCAGAGGTAATAAGTTCTAAACCACCATTGCTGTTGATGATGGTACGCCCCAGCGGTTTTAAGTTTTCTGCAAAAATGGTATCGGCACCTTTGGTGTTGCCATAAGCCCGCCCAAAACCCATTACCGCTAAAATAACCGCTATAACTAATTTGCCTTTCATATACCTGCAATTTATACGGCCAATATTGCCCATGTTTTGGTGAAAAGCAAATTTGTTGAATTAATAAGTATAAAAGGGTAGAAAAATATCAGGGTGCGGAGGATGGTGGGTGTGGGTAGGTCTTTTGCAAAAACTATTTCCCTTTTTCAGGCCAGGGGGCCGATGATGTAATAAGGCCGCCGTCAATTAAAATCGTATTTATGCTTTTCACTGTTTTTTTATAAAATGGTAGAAAAAGTAGCGTATTGTTGTAGAATATTTATTAGTTAGTGCTGAGTTTTTACCTTAATTTTCGAAGTATATTTAAGTGACTACCATGAAAACATTTCAATTTAAAATTACGCTTGTATACACCGATAAGCCCGTGGTTTGGCGACGGGTGTTGGTGCCCGATGAAATAACTTTTGCCGATTTGCACGAGGTGATACAAGAAGCTTTTGGATGGGAGCACAGCCATCTGTACCAGTTTTCGGAAAAGGGGTGGGGATCTAAGCCTTGTTACCAGTCGCTTGACGAGTACGACGGGGACGGCGCGGATATTAAAGACAGTAACGATACCCTGATAAATGAGGTATTACAGCGGGCACGGCAGAAGTATACCTATATTTATGATTTTGGCGACGATTGGAAGCATGAGATACTGCTGGAGAAAATTTTGGATAAGCCGGTGCTAATTCCGCTTTGTACTGATGGTGAGGGCGCTTGCCCGCCTGAGGATTGCGGCGGAGTACCCGGCTATTACAACATGGTAGATGTTGTAAACAACAGTGAAAATGAAGAACACGAAGACACGAGGGAATGGATGGGTATAGCCGATGGTGAAAAATGGGATGTTAGCGCTTTCGATCTTGAAGCAGCCAACGCCCGTTGCACGGCATTGGCTTCGGATGAATAACGGCTCCAAAACAGCGTTCGGGGTGTTCGGGCAGTTGGATGAGGGGTAATATTAAAGTGCTGATAATCAGATGTTTTTTAATTTGGCTTTTTTAAATACCGAACACTTAAGTTGTTGATTTATATACATTTAAGTGTTCGGCTGTTTTTTCGAACACCTATTCTCATAAAAAAGCGAACACCTGGTTGCTTCTTAACGGTACAGGGTTTACCTTTGCGGCATTATGCTGCAACGTGTAACAGCCTATTTATTGATCTTTTCACTGGTATCGGTTAACTTCTCGCGCTTTTTTGTATACGCGGGATTTGAGCTGAACAGGAATTACATTGCCACCAAACTTTGCGAAAACCGGGATAAGCCCTGGATGCACTGTGATGGCAAATGCTACTTCGCGAAAAAGATAAAACAGGCTGAAGATAAGCAGGCCAGCGACGAAAGGCAATCGCAAAAGAGCCTCTTTCAGGAAGTGTTTGTTATCAGCTCAACTGATGTTCAATTCCACACCAGCCTGTTGCAAGTAATTGATACCCCGTATGATGACTGCCTGCCACCAACCCCGGCCGCCGTCATTTTCCAGCCTCCGCAGTTAGGATAAATTCCCCACCAATATTTCCCCGGATCTTTTTTGATTGATGGCTTTGCCGTGTGCTTTTGTGTATAGGTAACTAAGTAGTCTCTTAGCTTGTTCTTGCTGCGTGTAGCGCGGTTGTAATACCCACAATAGCATGGCTTCTGTCAATCCATCCGGTAAATTCTATTTATCCACCGGAGGCAACTCCATATACATTGTACATGAAGAAATTTTTCATTCTATCTATACTGTTTTTTATACTTAATACCTTGGCTTACAGTCAAACTGGTATCCAAATTATGGTAACCGATGCTAATACTCATGAGGCCATTTCTGGCGCTACTATAGCCAAAACAAATGATCAGAAACTTGGTACAACAAATGCCAAAGGCACGTGCAGCATAACTGTTCAAGGTATCAACCAGGTAAAAATAACCATGGTTGGCTATACTACACAGATACTTAGCATTGCCGGCAATAAGCTTGATATACTTCTTGTGCCATCAACATTAGATCTTCAGCCGGTAGTGGTTACCGCCAGCAGGGAAGGGCAGGCCAGGCAGGATGCGCCAATTGCCATTAGCAAGATAAACTCTACTCAAATAAAAGATACCAAGGCAACAGCCCTTTACCAGCTACTCAACAAAGTTGCAGGCGTTTACATGGTTGACCTGGGGAACGAGCAGCATACGATGGCTATCCGTCAGCCCATCACTTATAATGCACTTTATTTATATATGGAGGATGGCTTGCCTATTCGTCCTACAGGTATTTTTAATCATAACTCGCTGTATGAGATCAACATGTCGGGCGTAAAAGATATTGAGGTGATCAAAGGGCCAGCCTCATCACTATATGGCAGTAACTCCATTGGTGGTGCGGTTAACTTTATTACCCAGGGTCCGCCATCGGGCTATGCAGGTAATGTTTCCATCCGTGGCGACAACTACCACTATCGTCGCATTGATGCGGATGGCGGCTTTACACAGGGTAAATTTGGCTTGTACGTGGGCGGTTATGTAGCCCACCAGAAAGATAGCTGGCAGGATTACTCTGACTTTGATAAATACTCGGCCAATTTTAAAACTACTTATGATTTTGATGCTAATACCCGTTTAACAACATCTGCAGCCTATAATTACCTTAACACACAAACACCCGGAAGTTTAGATAGCGCACATTTTTATGATAAAAGCTATGGTGCTAATCAGCGGTTTACTTATCGTAAGGTGGAGTCATTCCGCGCCAGCACCCGGTTAGATCATAAGTGGGATGAGAATAACAGCACGTTTGTTACTTTGTTCTTTCGCCATAATTCAACGGCCCAATTGCCAAGTTACTATATATCAGATGTGAGAGATAATGCCGGTAATTACTTAAGTAGTAATGGACAGGTAAATGATCAGCGTTTTCAGAGTTATGGTTTGTTGGCTCAGCATAGGGTTAACTTCAATTTCCTGCATTCGCGTTTAATAGGCGGGGTTTATGTGGATGATAGTCCGAGTTCATACTACGCGCAATACCTTGATATTGATAAGGATGTGCAGAATAACTACTATACCGGCTTTACCAATACCGGTAAATACATTGATGATTACCGCATTAAATTATTTAATACAGCTGCTTATCTTCAGTATGAGATAAAGCCTCTGGAGGCCCTGCGTATAGTAGCAGGCTTACGTTATGATAGGGTACATTACGATTTTACCAACGGCTTACCTGTATCCGAAAGCAAGTACAAAGAACAGGAAACTAATAATTTTAACATTGTTGCGCCCAAGTTGGGTTTAACTTATGATTTAGGTACTAACAAAGGGTTTTACGCCAATTATAGTGTAGGCTTTCAACCACCAGAAACGGGTGATCTGTATAGTTCAAGGCAACTTACCCCGTTAAAGCAAGCTACTTTCGATAACTACGAAGTAGGCGGTTGGTTCTCGGCGTTTAACAAAATGCTGTACTTTGAAATGAGTTTATTTGACCTGGAAGGCCATAACGAGATCATTAACCAGCTATTACCCGACAATACTACCCAGAATCAAAACGCAGGTGCAACCCGTCATCGTGGGGTAGAGTATTCGTTAACACTGGCCCCGGTTAAGGAGCTTACTTTTAGGTTTAGCGGTACCAACGCCAGGCACACCTACGTAAACTATAGCGAAGTAGTAGCAAATTATAGCACAAACACAAATACCGTTATTAAATACGATGGCAACCGCATGAACAATGCTCCCGCCTGGATAGCTAATTCTGAGCTCACTTACAAACCACAATATTTGCAAGGTTTTAGGATAGCAGGCGAGTGGCAACATATCAATCAATATTATACCAACCCTGCAAATACCAAAAGCTACAGCGGTTATAACATTTACAACCTGCGTTTGGGGTACGATACGAAAAGCGGCGTATTGAAAGGAACAGGCATCTGGTTTAATGTATTAAATTTAACCAATAAACTGTACGCTACTACGGTTACCAGCAACCAGTATGGCGATACATACAATGCAGGTGCGCCGCGTACTTATACCCTTGGCATCAGTTATTCATTTTCAAAATATTGATCAAATGGCATCAGCAGCAATAAAAAGTAACTTTTATAAATGGCATCGGGTACTGGGTTTAATTGCCCTTATCCCGGTTATCTTTTGGACATTGAGCGGGTTATCACATCCGTTCATGTCCAACTGGTTCAGGCCGTTTATTGCGCGGGAGGTGTTTAAACCTCTGGCACAAAACAAAATGAAACCCAAGCTTACTATTCAACAGGTGTTGGATGGTAATCATATAGCGGCAATACGCAACTTTAATTTCATTAATTTTAAGAAAGGAACCTTTTACCAGGTGCTTGGGGAAGATAGTGTGTACAACTACTATTCGGCAACTGATGGCGTGTTATTGCCCCATGGCGATACATACTATGCCGAATACCTGGCCCGCTATTTTACGCAAGATAGTACATCATCCATAAAAAGCATTGTGCTACAGCGGGGTTTTGATGGTCAATACCAGCCTATCAATCATTTGCTGCCTGTTTGGAAGGTTTCTTTTGAGCGGCCTGACGGCATGGATATTTATATTGAAACAGGTCAAAGTCGTATGGGTACGTTTAATAACAATACCCGGAAGGCTTTTTTATGGCTGTTTGAGCAGTTCCATACCTGGCAGTTTCTCGCTGATATTGGTGGTGATACTTTCCGCAATGTGGTATTGCTCACTATTATGTGTGTAATGCTTTGCGCGCTTATCAGCGGTTTAACAGTGTATGGGTTAATGTGGAAGAAATTCAAAACCATCACCCAAAACAGCAGGGCCAAAGGTGCAGAGGATAAGCGTTTTGTTCATCGCTTTCACAGGCAAATTGGGCTCATCGTATCCTTTGTGATGTTCACCTTTGTAATCAGCGGTATCTTCCACCTGGTGGTAAAACTGCATAATAGTGAACCTGTTAAAGCCGATTATGATCAGGTGATCAAACGCGGCCAATTAGGTGTCTCAAACCTTACCTTGCCTATTGCTGATAGTCTCATCAAAAAAATGGGCCTGGTAAGTTTCAATGGCGCTGTGTTTTACCAGGTAACAGATAGCCAAAAGCAGGTATCTTACTTTAGCGCTTTAACCGGTAAGGAGCAAACCAATGCCGATGAAGACTACGCCCGCTTCTTAAGCACGTATTATCACACGGGTAATATAAAAACCTTTAGCGGCAGGGTTAAAGTAGACCAGATAAGGCAGTTTGATAATGAGTATGGCTTTATTAACAAGCGCCTGCCCGTTGAGCGGGTTAGCTATCCTAACGGTGATAACTGGTATATAGAAACCACCACTTCCAAGCTGGCTACCAGGGTGACCGGAATTGACAGGGCCGAAGGACTGTCTTTCATCTTTTTGCACAAGTACTTCGGTATGAGTTGGGCAGGGAAAGATATCCGGGATATTGTAAGTATGCTGTCGGCTTTAGGAGTACTGGTTGTATCTTTGTTTGGCTTAGCCTCATTCATAAAAAACAAATAATTAAAATGAAAAGATCCGTTATCATATTAGTATTGGCCGTATTTAGCCTGGGCAGTATTACCTCGTGCAGTAGTGGGGCAAGTAAGGCTGTGGTTAAACAGAAAAGCAAATACACCTGCACCATGCATCCCGACCTTAGTTTCGACAAGCCGGGTGTTTGCTCCAAATGCGGGATGGAACTGGTAGAGCGGGATACAACGGCAAAGTAAGCAATACAAGCGTTCGCTTTTTTGTATGTAGCGTTCGGGTGTTCGGGGGCGAACGCTTAATTGCCTTGTGTATAGATTGTTAGGTGTTCGCCTTTTAACAGTAATATGCTTCTTACGCCTGTAAATGCAAAAAGCCATCCTGTTGGGGATGGCTTTTTTTATTAATGTGGTTTAAATACTTTGCCGTTTTCAATAATGCCGTGCTGTTACGTATACTTAACAACAGCGGCATTTTAATTATTAAAACACAGCAACAGCATTCAAACAATTAAGCTTGTTTGGCAAATTGAACGTTAATTAACAGTTTGATGTCTTCGCCTACTACTATAGAACCGGCTTCGGTAACGCCATCCCAGGTAAGGCCAAATTCTTTACGGTTAATTTTGCCGCTTATTTCGAAACCAGCTTTGGTGTTGCCATAAAAATCTGCTGCCGAACCACCAAACTCAACATCTAATGATACCGGTTTAGTTACATCTTTGATCGTAAGATCGCCCTTTAAAGCAAACTCATCATCGCCTGTTTTGGTGAATGAGTTTGATTTGAAGCTAATCTTTGGATATTTTTCTGCGTCAAAAAACTCTGCTGATTTTAAGTGCTCGTCGCGTTGCGACTGATTGGTGTCGATGCTGTCGATATCTAAAGTGAAATCGATCTCGGCATTTTCAAAATCATCGCCATCTGTAATTAGTTCGCCGGCAAAGCTTTTGAAAAAGCCGCTCACGGTAGAAATAACCAAATGTTTTACTTTAAACTGTACTTCTGAATGCATTGGGTCAATAACCCATTTTGTTGCTGTTTCTGTTGACATGATTTTTTGTTTTTTTGTTGATACAAAGATAATGCAAAAATAGATGTTTAAACATCTATTTTAACTAATTTACAATAGACCGACATTGAGTTACAAGTTTAACCATACAATTGCGCTATTGTTTAAATTTAAATCTACTTTTATATAATATAACATCAGGTTTATACCAATTTAACAGCCTTATGAGAAAGCTTTTTATAATATCGTTTTTTATCATTTTTGCGGCCCTTGGGGCGTGGACAATTATTTGGAAACCGGCGGCCTGGTCGTTTATTATTATGGTACCCATATATGCTGTTGGCTTTTACGATATGCTGCAAAAGGAGCACAGCATTGTGCGTAATTTTCCGGTGTTTGGCCATTTACGTTTTTTGATGGAAGATCTTCGCCCCAAAATATACCAGTACTTTGTAGAGAGCGATACCAACGGAACACCTTTTAACCGCCAAAACCGCAGCGTGGTTTACCAGCGCGCCAAAATGGTTGATGATACACGCCCTTTTGGTACCGAGTTGGATGTTTACGAAAACGGCTACGAATGGCTTAACCACAGCATAGCAGCTATAGATCATCATAAACTGGATATGGCCCCCCGCGTAAAAGTTGGCGGTCCGGATTGTAAGCAGCCTTATATGGCCAGTATATTCAATATCTCGGCCATGAGCTTTGGCTCACTGAGCGAAAACGCCATACTGGCCCTTAACGGAGGCGCCAAACTCGATAACTTTGCCCATAACACCGGCGAGGGCGGCCTGAGCGACCATCACCTGCAACCGGGCGGCGATATCATCTGGCAAATTGGTACCGGCTATTTTAGCTGTCGCCATAAAGATGGCACTATTGATTACGATGCCTTTGCCCAGCGCGCTGTATTGCCGCAGGTAAAAATGATAGAGATCAAATTATCGCAGGGGGCAAAGCCTGGCCACGGCGGTATTTTGCCGGCTGCCAAGGTAACACCCGAGATTGCCCGCATCAGGTTGGTTGAGATGGGGCAGGATGTAGTATCGCCGCCTTTCCACACCGCGTTTAGCGATCCTATTGGCTTAACGGGATTTATTAAGAAATTACGGGAATTATCGGGGAGTAAACCGATAGGTTTTAAACTATGTGTTGGACATAAGAGCGAATTTTTAGCTATTTGTAAGGCCATGGTTAAAACCGGCATCTATCCCGATTTTATTACCGTTGATGGGGGCGAAGGAGGTACCGGTGCCGCCCCGCTGGAGTTCTCCAATTCGGTAGGTATGCCCCTGCGCGAGGCACTTGCATTTGTGTATGATGCCCTAACCGGTTTCGATATTAAAAAGCATATTAAACTAATAGCATCGGGCAAGGTAGCCACCGGGTTCGATCTGGTGAAGAACTTTGCCCTCGGTGCCGATATGTGTAACAGCGCCCGCGGTATGATGTTTGCCCTGGGTTGTATCCAGGCATTGGAGTGTAACACCAATACCTGCCCAACAGGCGTAGCCACGCAGGATAAAAGCCTCATGCGCGGCCTGGTGGTTGATGATAAAAAAGTACGCGTTGCCAACTTTCACAAAGCCACGGTGGGTAGCGCCATCCAGATGATCGGCGCTGCAGGCTTAACCAAACCCTGCGATCTGCACCGCATGTTTATCTACCGTCGCATAAACCACAGCCAGATCCAAACCTACGGCGAACTGTTCCCCTATATCCCCAAAGGTAGTCTGCTCAATACCCCATACCCCGCCACATTTGAACTGGATATGGCCCTAAGCAGCGAGAATACCTTCGTGCCCGATTATACCGTGGTAACTAATATAGATTATAGTAATGTGAGTTCGTATTCGGTATAAAGGAGTAGCAAGTAGTTAGTATCAAGTATCAAGACAAAAAAAAATGTCATTGAGTGACAACCAGTTCGACTGGAAAAAATATTGATGACATCTTAAAAAGGCCGTCCTTGCGAGGAGGTACGACGAAGCAATCCCCAAAATACAGGGCGGATTTGCACAGCTACTCTGTAAGTCGGGGATTGCTTCGTGCCTTATAATGACATGGTTGTAAAGTATTGAATTTCAGCGCGTTTTTTTTAAGTTTCTAATGCCCGAGATACAATTAGGTGTCTTCATAATTTTGTTCCCCTCTCGAGAGGGGAATCGCACATTCCCACCACTTTTTTAAAGAAGACCCCATTATTATTTAGTCCACAACCGCCCATTTGCAACCATGTCATTCCCGTTTTTTTCAGGTTAACTCTAGTTGTCACTTATAATGACATACTTTTAAAGTATTGATTATCAGTATGTTTTTTTTAATACAAACCCCTCACCGCCGTCATTGCGAGGTACGAAGCAATCCCAAACTTACAGAGTAGCTGTGCAAATCCGCTCTGTAAGTAGGGGATTGCTTCGTCGTACCTCCTTATAACGACATGGTTGTAAAGTATTGATTTTCAGTATGTATTTTTTAAAAACAAACCCCTCACCGCCGTCATTGCGAGGCACGAAGCAATCCCCGACCTACAGAGTCGCTATGCAAATCCGCCCTGTAATTTGGGGATTGCTTCGTCGTACCTCCTCGCAAGGACGGCCTTTTTAAGATGTCATTACTGTTTTTTCCAGGTTAATCCTGGTTGCCACTCGCAAGGACGGTCTTTCTTTAAGATGTCATTACTGTCTTTTCCAGTGCTGCTGGTGGTTCCGCAATGACGGTAGCGAGGGTGTTGTGTTTGAAGAAACACATACTGATAATCAATGCTTTAAAAGCATGTTATTATAAGCGATAGCGTGGCAATCTCGTAGCCTTACAGGGCAACTATACGGGCTCTAACTTTATTAGAAAAACTATGTCATTGCATAGCACTAAGCAATCTCCGAACGATGCTTTACGTTTATTTGGGGAACGAAATTATGTAGTTATAACCGACAATATTGGCCCGCTCAATCGCCGCGGGAAAGGCTGTTACTTTTGAGCCCCAAAAGTAACCAAAAGGGCTGTCAGCAGAAATGCTTCTTTGCGCACAAGGCCTTTGCCCTGCAAAACTGCCAAAACCGGGGCTGGAATTATTTTGCCCTCACCCTCTTTGCCCTTGCCGCAAAAACTTCCTATGCCCTGCCACCGCACAGCCCCGCATTGTTTTGGCCGTTTTCACCCGAAGCTGTTCTGCTGACGGGAAAAGAGAAGCTTTCGTAAAAGTTGGCGATAAGTGAAGGCTAATTTTTTTCCAGAAAATCGCCAGCTGTTAAAATTGGTATATTTTGAAAAGGATGTAAAACCAATAAATCTTTATCGCCTGTAATGATGCAGTCAGCAACTGACGATATGGCTAACTCTAAATATTTATTATCCTTGGTGTCACGGCAGGCTTGTATTTCGATGGTTATGGCAACAAATTTTACTATTGATTTTAAATCTTCAATAATTGCCAATCGTTTCTCGAATGGAACGTATCTATCGAATTTAGGTCTAATGAAAACATCGCTAAATTCAGCGTATGTTTCATCAGAAAGCACTATAGTACCCTCGGAAGAAGCTTTGTAAAATGCCCTTGCTGCGATAGATGTTTTGGCAAGGAGGAATGCACTAATCAGCGTATTGGCATCCAGTACAAAATACTTAGTTTTCGTCATTTAGTAACTGCGCCAGCACTTCTTCTGTTAATCCGTTTTGGCTTGCTTCTTTACGGGCATCCTGCAAAAGCAGTTCGAAGTTTTCTTTCTGAGTTTTGCCCAATGAATCACTTAAAATATTTTCGAGGTTTTTGCTAATCTGGTTTCGCAATTTGGCGGAAGTATTACGCCACGCTTTTGCTGTTTGGTCATCAACTTCTAATACAATCCGTTCCATACCTGATAGTTTGATTAACAAATTTAACTAATTTATTTAAAATTGGAGTGCGGAAAATGTAAGAATTAACTTCAAAAAATATGCGCTCACTACCTATTTAACGATAGGTTTTGCCGATAAAGCACAAGTCCTCCACGCGCAGGCAGCCACACAAGACTTGCGCTAAAAGGGGCTACACACAGGCAGTCACACAATACTTGCGCTAAGGGGGCGATTATTAAAAACAAAAGCTGCAACCCGGTAGGTTAGCAGCTTTTGTTTCATTGGTATTTATAGTAATGCAGATGCGCTATAAATCAATTACTTTAGGATTGAATAAAAGCTAATAGATCTTTATTAATTGTAGCCGCTTCTGTAGCTGGCATTCCATGAGGGAATCCCGGGTAAGAGATCAATTTTCCGTTTTTCAATAACTTGATAGCCTTTGCTCCCGAAAGTGGAAATGGAACGATCTGGTCATCTTCACCGTGCAGCACAAGCACGGGGATGTCTACGCTTTTAAGGTCTTCTGTAAAATCTGTTTCTGAGAAAGCTTTGATGCCATCATGATGTGCTTTTACACTGCCCATCATGCCCTGGCGCCACCAATTATCTCTGATACCCTGCGATATTTTAACGCCTTCGCGGTTATAGCCATAAAAAGGGATTGTAAAATCTTCAAAGTATTGGGCCCTGTTAAATGCTGTGCCCTCACGTATTTCATCAAATACAGACATTGGTACACCGTCGGGATTATTTTCTGTTTTAACCATCAATGGCGTAACCGCGCTGATGAGTACAACTTTAGCTACACGGTTTTTGCCAAGGTTAGCCGCATAATGAATGGCTTCACCTCCGCCTGTAGAATGTCCTATATGAATGGCATCTTTCAGATCAAGAAACTCGGTAAGCGCGGCCACATCGGCTGCGTAGGTATCCATATCATGTCCACCAGAGGTCTGGCTCGATCTTCCGTGCCCACGGCGGTCATGGGCAATCACCCGGTATCCCTGTTTAAGGAAAAACATCATCTGCGCGTCCCAGTCGTCGCCAGATAATGGCCAGCCATGATGAAAGACAAGTGGTTGTCCGGTGCCCCAGTCTTTGTAATAAATTTCGGTTCCGTCTTTTACTGTAATTGTGCTCATGTTTTTAATTTTAAGGTTAAGAAATTTGAATAGTTTTTGTTTTGCTTTGTTCATTCAAATCTGTAGTTTTTTCGGGCATCTAAACTTGATGTACATTAAGAAATAAAGCGAAGATGCGTTCATGATTTTACCTTTTTTTGGGGACAGTAGCAAGTAGTTAGTATCAAGAAAAACACTTTGTCATTGCGAGCGATAGCGCGTGGCAATCTCGTAGCCCTACAGAGCAACTATACAGGCTCTAACTTTATTACAAAAACTATGTCGTAGCACCAAGCAATCTTCGAACGATGCTTTACGTTTATTTGGGTAACGAAATTATGTAGTTGTAATATATAGCATCGGCCCGCTCTTGGCCGCGGGTGGGCCAAGTCCTTTTTGTCTTGAAACAAAAAGGACCAAAAAATTCAAGTCAGCAGAAATGCTTCTTTGCGCACAGGGCCTTTGCCCTGCAAAACGGCCAAAACCTGGGCTGGAATTATTTTGCCCTCACCCTCTTTGCCCTTGCCGCAAAAACTTCCTATGCCCTGCCACCGCACAACCCCGCATTGTTTTGGCCGTTTTCGCCCGAAGCTGTTCTGCTGACGGGAAATCGAGAAGCTTTCGTGAAGCAAAAAAGCGCCACTTGAGACCTTTTTTAGCGCAGGTCTTGTGTTTGGGGTTTTGCGGGATTGGGGACCTGTGCTCTACGATATATTTTGTCGATAAGTCACACCTTGGTGCCTGTGACATGGTAATGAGTTACGGCTGACTTGTTGTTTTGTGAAACGTGATATTAAGACAACCACAAGTCTGCCTCGCTTCGACCTCTACACAAGCTTTCGCTAAAGGGGGGCTCATAATCCTATAGAGCCTTTTTTAGCGCAGGTCTTGTGTTTGGGGCTTTGCGGGATGGGTGACCTGTGCTCTACGATATATTTTGTCGATAAATCGCAGTCTGGCGCTTGTGAAATGGAAATGAGTTACGGCTGACTTGTGATTGTCTTGATATCATGTTTTACAAGTCACAAGTCCGCCTTCGCTCAATCCATATCACAAGACTTGCGCTAGGGGGGGCACAACACACTCCATGTTTTCTTGGATAAGAAATTTAACTACTTCGCCAACAATTAGAGTTCGAAAGGAAACTGGTGTAATATTTTTCACTTAGTTTGAACGAAGATGTTTAAAACAATTTATTAATTTCAATAAACATCTTTTCAAAGTTATCAAGAGTTGCTGGTGAGAAATAGGATTTATCAACGCCCAACTGATTCAACTTATTCGCAGGTCGGTAGTGATTAAATCTGTCTTTTCCAATCACCTTGTTTATCTGTTTTAATATGGTATCCAAAGAGGAATCAAGGTCTGTAATTTTAATTTCAGGGTACTCTTTTTCAAAAGCCAGATTGAAAATCTTCAGATACTCTTCTTTTGAAAATAGGTCTTCAATGTCAGCAGTTGCCTTTCCATTATTTGCAAATTCATTAAAAAATCGGATATGTTTCTCCTTAATGATTTTTTGTTGAATTAAATCACTTACCCTTTGTTTACCCTTTTGGTCAGTAAATGTATCAAGGAGGCATACAACCCCTAACTTTGAGCCTCTTAATAACGAAATAAATGTCGTTACCTTATCCAATCCACCCACTGGTACAATCGTTATTGAATCATTTAACGCTGTCCTTTTATTAGTTTCAAGAATGTTTGACATTATAGTCAGATATAATAAATCCGCTGGCCCTTCGACTAATAAATTATTTTTAGATATAAAAAGATTTTGAGCGATATCATATCCTAATGCAGCTTGCAAAGGGAACAATGTGTTCGGGTCTTTCTCTTGAATACTGTCCGAAATAACAGTACCCTCATCAGTTTCTAAAACAGTTCTCACTCGATTCAGTTTATCCGATTCCACCATAAATGGTGAATGTGTCGTATATATAATTTGATATTTAATAGATAAATCTTCGAAAAACCTAAGTAAATCTGCCTGTGCTGAGGCATGAAGATTTAATCCCGGCTCATCAAGCAACAATATATAGTCAGAAGACTTGTCAGCTTGGATTTTGCTAAACCAAACGATAAAAGAAAAGAACCAATTGAAACCTTTACTTCGCCTGTCCAATGGCAATGAAATTTTATGCCTCTGACTTTTTACCCTAATATCAAGATATTTGATAACTCCTTTATCCTGTATTCGAAATTCAATATCAAGATTTTTATTAGTAGACCAGTACTTAAAAATCTCATTCGTGATTTTGTTAGAGGATGCTTCAAGCAATGCCACAAAACGCTCATAATCTGTTGAACTTATAATGTCAGCAGGTTTGATTCTTGCCAATTCCAAAAGTGCCTTAGCGGTTTTTAACTTTTCGTCTACACTACCATTGTTTAGCTCATTAATATTAATCTTCCCCCCTAAATGATAATAATCATCGAAATACCAAAATTTGGGCTGATTAGGTTTTAAAAATTTAGTATATATATAAAAGTTTAAGGCGTTACTCCAATTAGCTGGCTTAGCGTCGGCTATAACTTTAGCGTAGGCTTGGAATGTTGGTAAATCTATATCACCATCTATAGCAGTAATCGTGGCTACCTCGGCAAGCGAGTTGGCTGAACCTAATAATTTTTTGGTTTCAGCACTTAAAACCAGTCCGTTAATCTTTTCTGAAAGGAAGTCTTTTTCGATGACTCCTATTTCAGTAACACTATTATTGCCTTTATAATTATATGTAATTGTGAGATTGCTACTTAAAACTAATTTGACACCTAAATCATCATGTATTTTTTGCTTTAATGCTTGCGATATTTCGTAAGTACATTTAAGAATTACTGCGTCATCTTCATCGTTCTCAAAGTCTACTAATTCATTTCTTGGATAATCTTGTGTGGTATCAAATTTAAAATCGTCATCCGCATTAAAATAATTGGTTTTTGCTAATGCTTGTAAGAAACTGGTTTTACCTGACTCATTCATTCCCACGAGCGTGGTAATATCGGGTTCTATAGCAACTGTTTGTTCTTTTAAGATGCTCTTGTATTTATTGACAGTGACTTTAGTTAATTTCATTAACATTTTTTCAGGTTTAGGGGAGTTTAATGTGATTATTAATTTTTAAAGATATATAATAATCTACATAAGTTTTTTTGAATATTGAGAATTAATATTCAAGATGTGTAGTAAAAATAATTATAAATAAAAGTCATACTGAAATACGGTAATTTGCCTATTGTTATACTTTGCAATATGTGGCAATTTTAGTCTGTGAATTATTTGTAGCCATCATCGTTAGGGACTGCAATGGATACCTGATAAAAAAACTGCGCACCTAACGCCCATGTCGTATGTAAGCCCTGATCAGGTTTCTACCAAATGAGAAACGCCTTGAAAAAGAGTAAGAGGTTAGATTCAAGAATTAAGATCTGTTTGATGTTTGTTATATTTGTCTACTATGGCACTGCAATCGGATAAAAAGATGGTTTCAAAAGGGGAGCGTTTAGGTTGGATGCCTGTTGATAAAGCTAAACATGTAAAGCTTTCTTCACTTGAGCTTAAGGGTCGTCGTGTTAACAACGATCGCAGTCAAAAAGTGGAAGGCTCCTTTTTGATTCCATGATTTCAACTTTTAAACAAGGTGTTATTTCGGTACTTTATTAGCGCAGGTTTTGAGTTTGGATGGCGACCTGTACTTCCAATAAATCACAAGTCCCCTTACCCTCAAGGCAGCCACGCAAGACTTGCACTAAAGAGGAGAGGGCGAGAAATTCATAATCCCCCAATCTTCCCCAACAAAAAATGGGTAAAAGAAATTATCCTCTACCCATTTTTTAATATTTACCGCCTTAATATTATTTACGGCGAAGCGTTTTCTCGTTGATCATCAGGGTTGATTTACGGTTGTTTAGTTTGTCTGTAACGTGCTTAAGCTGCGCATCTGATAATGCCTGTGTTTTAGAAAGGCTTTGAATTTTTGGCCCGGTAACGGCAAAGGTGCCGTTTTTAACGTAGTTAAGCGCGTGGTGAAGCAATACCTCTGAGGTATCGCCAAAATCTTTGGTTACATCATCATTATCAAATACACCGGGGTAGCCGGTAGTGTCGGGTTTCATGCCAGAATAATAACCGCCCTGGTTGGCCGAGTTTCTGGTCTCAAACTGGGGTACATATAGCTGGTATTTGTTAATATCGATAGCGAAAAAGCCTACCGGTTTACCATAGCTTGTGCGCCCAATAAACTGCACATCCATATGCGGGCGCAGGTTATTAATAGTTAACTCGCTGGCCGATGCCGTTGCGCCTGTTATAATAAAAAACACCCTGTTTATATTGAGTGAGCCAATTTTGGCAAACTTTACCTGGTTATTGGCTGGCAAAAAGTCGCCTTTATTAATAGAATAAATAGCGCTTAGTAACGGGTGATTATCGGCCTGCAGCTTATCATTATAGTAATAGGTAAACATTTGGTTACCGGTATTTGAGGCCGGTGCAATAAGGTTATCCAGGTACTCGGCAGTTTCAACGCTGCCGCCGCCGTTGTAACGTAAATCAACAACCAGATCGGTAATACCGGCGGTAGTAAAATCGGTAAAGGCTTTTAACAATTGAGGGCCCGCGTTACTAACTACAGTAAAAGTGTTAAAAACAATGTAGCCCACTTTTTTAGTATCGCTCACGTTAATAACCTTATAGGTTAAAACCGGATTTGTGGTATATGTTGCTGTTTTTAAAGTAACATCCACGCTTGTATTATCCGGCTTTAAAAGCGTCATACTAATAGTAGATGAGGTGCCAAAAATAGCCGCTATTACAAAGTTTAAATCGCTGTTATTATCGGCGTTTAAACTGGTGCGACCATTGATTTTAGTTATCCGGTAACCTCTTTTAATACCTGCTAGGGATGCCGGCGATGTATCATAAACATATTTGATACGCAAGTCGGTATGGTCCAGATTATTGTAAAATACCGAAAATCCAAAGTCGCCATTGGTGCCGCCCAATTCGGTTGATACCGATCCATCATCAATAAATGAATACTTGGCTTCGCCCGGAGCCGCCGCATAATACTCATATGGTAAACCTGTTGCCGGGTTTATTTTGTATTGCGACATTTTATCAACCTCGCTGGTTAAAGCGGTAAGGGCATCTGAGCCGGTAAATGAGCGAGGCGCAAAGGTTTTATAATCGGGTAGGGCATCATACCATAAATAGGTTTCTTTGGTGTACAAATAAACCGAATCTCTGATGAGATCAAAGGCTGCCGGGGTAATTACCGCGGTATCGCCGGGGGCAACAATTATTTTTTTATCCTTTTTACAGGCCGATAACAAACCAACGGAAAGTACAAGTGCGTAGTAAAATATTCTCTTCATGGGAAATGGGCTATAAATGTGTTAACGAAATAAAAATTAGTATGTTACATACAAACGTTACAAAAACTTGTCGACGTTTAAATAGTCTATTCCAACAGTTTCGGCACACAGGCTGTCAACCACGGCGTTTCCTATCATTAAAATATCCCTTCGTTGCAGGCTATGTTCCTGCATAAGCAGGTGTAATACGTCGGGTTCGGGCTTTGGCGCAGTTTCCTCAGCAAAATAACAGGTTAAATAAGGTTCGAGTTTATGCCACTCTACCTGTTTTATTTTATTTACTTGTTGCAGTACATTACCGTTGGTTACAATAAACAGTTTTTTACGGTCAACCACAACATCTTGTATCAAGGTAAGCATATTCTGGTATAAAAGCAACTTCAGGGGCAGCTTGGCGGTAATAAACAGGTTGTCGAATTTATCCCGGTACTTTTCGGCAACCGGAAACTGTTGGGCAACCGCGTCAAAAACAAAATCTGCTCCTTCACTTATATACGTGTCGGTCATCAATTTGGTTGTTTGTTGGGCATCAACCAGTTCTACATACTCCAGCATGTTGGCAAACAGGTAGTAAACCTGGTATATATAATCTTTGGCCGGGAATAAAACATCATCCAGCTCCAGTATAAACGCTGTTTTGCGTTTGTCTATATCTTTATATTTCATTAACCCCAGCCACAATTTTTATATTATACTCATTAAATAACACTTCAGATTGTTGTATCAAAGCAAATTCGGGTTCGCGCAGCAGGTACACTTCATCTACACCCAAATCTAAACAAAGGGCCAGCATTTCGTGCGTATAGCTGGCCGATTGCGGGTTAGGCAGGCGTATCAGCTGGCCCGGCTTCAGCATAAAATCGGGCAGATCCATATAGTCGCCCAGGGTAATATCATCGGCGTTCAGTTTGTTTTTTAGCTTATAGGCCTGTGCGGAGTTGGCTGCAGTTACGAGTATCTTCAATTTATTTTAGCGCTAATGTACAATTAAGCCATCCTTCATCATCACCGTACGATCAGATAAGTTGGCAAGGTCTTCATTATGGGTTACAATTACAAAGGTTTGATTAAAATCTTTACGCAGCTTAATGAAAAGTTCATGAAGCTCCAGCGCGTTTACCGAATCGAGGTTACCCGAGGGCTCATCGGCAAATATAAGGGCCGGACTATTGATGAGGGCCCTTGCAACGGCTACCCGTTGCTGCTCGCCGCCAGATAGCTCGTTGGGTTTATGGCTCATCCTGTCTTTTAACCCCAGCAAATCAAGCAGTTCTTTAGCTTTTTTCTCGGCATCAGATTTTGATACACCGGCTATAAAGGCGGGAATACACACATTTTCGATGGCGCTAAACTCGGCCAGCAGGTGGTGAAACTGGAAGATAAAACCAATTTTACGGTTCCTGAAATCACTCAAACTTTTATTGCTTAGCTTACTCAACTCTATATCATTAATATAAAGCTGACCGGAATCGGGCCTGTCAAGCGTGCCCAAAATATTAAGCAACGAGCTTTTACCGGCACCCGATGCACCAACAATGGTAACAATTTCGCCACGCTCAACCTCCAGGTCAACCCCTTTTAATATTTGCAGCTGCCCGTACGATTTATAGATAGATTTGGCTTTAAGCATGTACAAAGATAATTTTTTAGTCGTAAGTAGTTAGAAGTGGTATCAAGTAGTTAGTATCAGGTATCAAGACAACTGGGGTAGTAGTAGCGAGTAATTAGTATCAAGTATCAAGACTGCTGCGGGTAGTAGTATTAAGTAGTTAGTATCAAGACAACTGTATGAAACTAAATCCGAAGGTTTTTTTGTCCGAAAGTCAAAATCTTGATACCTGATACTGCCTACTTGATACTAATCAAAAATTCTTGCTACTTGATACTTGATACTTCATACTAAATTGTAGCTTTACCGCAAATTCTTCAAAAAGCATGAATATTCACGAATATCAGGGCAAAGCGATATTAAAGAGCTTTGGCGTAAGAGTACAGGAAGGCATAGTTGCTGATACACCCGAAGAGGCTGTTGCAGCTGCCCAAAAATTGAAAGAAGACCTGGGATCGAGCTGGGTAGTGATAAAAGCACAGATCCACGCTGGTGGTCGCGGTAAAGGTGGTGGCGTAAAGCTGGCCAAAAACCTCGATCAGGTTAAGGAAATTGCCGGCAATATTATTGGCATGCAGTTAGTTACCCCGCAAACCGGACCAGAAGGTAAAAAGGTAAAGAAAATTTTAGTAGCTCAGGATGTTTACTATCCGGGCGAAAGCGAAACCAAAGAGTTTTACATGAGCGTACTGCTCGATCGTGCTAAAGGCCGTAACATTATTATGTACAGCACCGAAGGCGGTATGGATATTGAAGAAGTTGCACACTCAACTCCCGAGCTGATATTTAAAGAAGAGATTGACCCTAAAGTTGGTTTACAAGGTTTCCAAACCCGTAAAATAGCTTTTAACTTAGGCTTATCGGGCGAGGCTTTTAAAGATATGACCAAGTTTATCGCTGCTTTATACAAAGCTTACGATGCTACAGACTCGTCTCAATTTGAAATTAACCCGGTTTTAAAAACATCTGATAACAAAATTTTAGCTGTTGATGCCAAGGTTAATATTGATGATAACGCCCTTTACCGTCACCCGGATTACGCTGCGATGCGCGATACAGATGAAGAAGATCCAACCGAGGTTGAAGCAAGTAAATCAAACCTTAACTATGTAAAGCTTGACGGTAACGTAGGCTGTATGGTTAACGGTGCCGGTTTAGCTATGGCAACCATGGATATTATTAAAATTGCCGGTGGCGAGCCTGCCAACTTCCTGGATGTTGGCGGTACTGCCAATGCCGAAACCGTTAAAGCAGGTTTCAACATCATCCTGAGCGATCCTAACGTAAAAGCTATCCTCATCAATATTTTTGGTGGTATCGTTCGTTGCGACCGTGTTGCACAAGGTGTTATTGATGCTTACCAGGAAATTGGCAACATCCCTGTACCAATTATCGTACGTTTACAAGGCACCAACGCTGCCGAAGCAAAAGCACTGATAGATAATTCGGGCCTTAAAGTATTCTCGGCTATACTGCTTAAAGAAGCTGCAGAAAGAGTAAAAGAAGTATTGGCTTTGTAATTTGCCAATAACAATATATTGAAGAAGGGGCCTTGTGCCCCTTTTTTTTGCTTAAATCCAAACCTAACTCCCACATCGTTTTAATATTATTACGATTATGAAACCGTTGTTATTTCGAACGAACAGCATTGGGCTTGCGTAAGCGGGTGAGGAGGAATCTTTTGCATCCTACTGTACCAACTTTGTAGGTTTTCTCTGTAAATCGGCAAAGATTTCTCACTCGTACCTCGTATCGAAATGATATTTTTTTTGAAGAAAAATGATGCGACTAAACAGGGCGCTTAGTTAAGGTCTGTGCAATCATCAATCCGCAAGCTCGCGCAGATCTACTGCTACCACGCGGGATATTCCCTGCTCTACCATGGTTACGCCGTAAATAATATCGGTGCTGGCAATGGTGCGTTTGTTGTGCGATACAATGATGAATTGCGAATCTTTAGAGAAGGTGCGGATGATGTTGTTGAACTTATCAATATTGGTATCATCAAGCGGGGCATCAACCTCGTCGAAAATACAAAAGGGAGCAGGTTTTAGCAGGTACAGCGAGAAGAGGATGGCAGTAGCCGTCAGCGTTTTTTCTCCGCCTGATAACTGGTTTATTGATAGCGGGCGTTTACCCTTTGGCTTCGCGATGATGTCGATGTCAGATTCCAGCGGATGGCTTGGATCGGTAAGTACAAGGTCGCAGGAGTCTTCATCATTAAACAGGGAGCGGAATACTTTGATAAAGTTTTCGCGTACCATGATAAAGGCATGCATGAATTTCTCTTTGGCGGTATCATCTATCTCCTGTATGGTGGCCAGTAACGATGCCTTAGCCTCGCTCAGATCCTTCTTCTGGGCCTGGATGAAGGTATAGCGCTCATTCATCTCGTTGTAGGCCTCAACGGCCATGGGGTTGATAGCGCCAAAATCATCCAGCTGTTTTTTTAGCTTGTCGGCTTTTTCGCGCAGGTCTTGTTCGCTTTCAACCGGGATTTCGGTTTCGGGCAGGTCTTCAATATCGATATTAAACTCTACCGAAAGGCGCTCTTTAAGGGCGTTCAGTTCTAGTTTAAGGTTATTACGCTGGTCGCGCAGTTCGTTCTCAATTACCTCGTGGTTGTCTTTTTTACGGCGAAGGGCGGTTATCTCGTTTTCGTTTTCGGTAATAATGCCGCGCCATTGGTAGTACTCCTGTTCGGCCTGTTGGGTAGCTTTTTCCAGGTTTTCTTTTTGCTCATACATCCCCAGCAGGTCATCGTCGGAGTTGTCAGATTGCTTGAGGTTATCCTGTATGGCAATTTTTACCTTTTCCAGTTCGGTGCTGTTTTGTTTGATGCGTACTTCCAGGCTTTCCTGTTGATTATCCCTATATTCGAGATCTTTTACCAGGCCCGATACCTTATTTTGCTGCTGGTGAAAGCGGATGTTTTCCTGGTTAAAGGCGTTTGATTGTACCGATACGTACTCGTTCAGTTCGTTAAAATCGGCTTGCTTATCAATCAGCAATTCGCTTTGAATTTGCTTTTGCGCTTTTAAATCGGCCAGTTGAGGGTGCAGGGCTTCCATTTCGGCTTCGATGCCTTCAATTTTACGGGCTATATCATCCTTGCGGTTAAGACTGTTTTCAATAAATGTCTGGTATTGTTCCTGCCGGGTTTTAACGGTAATCAACTCGGTGTTTAACCGGTTGATGATCATCTGCTGCTCGTTGATCTCGGCAGTTTTTGTTGACGACCTTAAAGCCGAAAGTTTGCTTTGCAGCTCATCTGATTTGCTTTTTTGCGCATTAACCAGGCTCTCAATCCCCTTAATCTCTTTAGCCAGGTTCTCGAGGTTTTTGGCCCGGCCTATCCTTTTACCCTCAAACAAACCTACCGAGCCACCGGCCATGGTATGTTTAGATTTGTTGAACTTGCCGCTTTTGCCTATCAGTACCACGCCTTCGGGCAGGGCGGCGTTATTAATTTGCTGGTCTTTGTCATCATCAACCAGGTAAACATCTTTTAACAAATGGTTGCATAGCTGGGTGTAGCGTTTATCAACCTCAATAACCTTTAGTGCCGATACCGCGCCGGCATTTTCAAATACCGGGTTAACGGGACTAATTTCGTTATAGCTTTCTAATATAAAAAAGTGTGCACGGCCCCTCGCCGCATTACTCAGTAGCTGAATGGCTTTGATGGCTTCATCGTAGTTTTCAACTACGTAATAGTTCATCAGGGGTTCCAGATAGTTTTCAATGGCTACACGGTATTCCTCTTTACAAAACAATACATCGCTAAACAGGGGGGCATTTTTGGCCCAGTCGGTATTTTTCTTTAAAAAGCGGATCGACTCGGGGAAACCCTCCAGGTTATCCACCATGCTTTTGGTAAGGTTGTATTCGTTTTGCCTGGCATCCAGTTTACGGCTTTCTCTAATAATGGTATCTTTTACCACACTTAGTTCGCTGTCTGTTTCTGCTATCTGCTCTTTCAGCTTATTCTCAAAATCAAGGGCCGACTGGTAATCATGGTCCAGGGTTTCTTTACGGTTGGCCAGCTCGGCAACCACCTGGTTAAAATGCGAAAGTTCTACCTCCTTATTGGTGGTATCTTCCATATTACGCTGGCTTTCCTGCTCCAAAGCCTGTTGCTGTATTTGAAGTATGTCGATATCCTTTTCGGCTTTATACGCCTGGTTTTGCAGGCGGGTGTTAACGCCGGTTATCTCCGTAAGCTCGTTACGGGCCGATGTTTGTTGCAGGCGCAGTTCATCAACTGCTTCCTTTAAATCGGCCAGGCGGTTTTTAATGGTTTGCAGGGTTTCATCCTCCAAAGCTTTTTCTTCGGATAGGCGCTTGATATTGTAAAAAACGTGGTTTAGCTGATTTTTATCCTTATCCAGCTCCTCGGTTAAGCGCGATTCTTTATCCTGTTGAAACTTAAGCTGCTCGTTCTTGATCTTTTTATCGCTTTCGTAAGCCCTAATTTTAGATACAAACTCGTTGGTAGTTTTTTGTTGTACCGATAGGTTTTTCTCTTTGGTTATGCTATCCAACTTTTGCTGTTGCAGTGCAGCTTCTAAAGTATCTATCTGGGCAACAATGCCACCTTTATCCACTTTTTGTTGTTGCTCAAGATCTTGTATTTTCCCTAACGATTCGCTGAAAGATACAATGCGGAACGAAGCCAGCATAATGCTTAACGCCTTGTATTGTTCTTTTATACGGTAGTAGCGCTCGGTTTTTTTAGCCTGGTTCTCCAGCGTTTTCAGGTTCTTTTCTATCTCAAAAAGCAGGTCTTCCACCCGTTCCAGATCGGCTTCGGTATCTTTTAGCTTATTAAAAGTTTGTTTTTTGCGAAGCTTGTATTTAGAGATACCAGATGCTTCCTCAAACAGGTTACGGCGCGAACCTTCTTTGTTGGTAATAATCTCGTCTATCATCCGCAGCTCGATGATGGAGTAGGAGTCGGAGCCGATGCCGGTATCCAGGAAAAGATCGGTAATATCTTTTAAACGGCACTGTACATCGTTTAGGCGGTACTCGCTTTCGCCGGTGCGGTAAAGCTTACGGGTAATGGTAACCTGCGAATAATCTGTAGGCAGTACGTTTTTAGTATTATCAAAAGTAAGGGAAACTTCGGCAAGGTTGGCGGCTTTACGGCTCTTGGTGCCATTAAATATCACGTTATCCATTTTCTCCGAGCGCAGCATTTTGGTGCTTTGCTCGCCCAATACCCAGCGGATAGAATCCACAACGTTTGATTTACCGCAGCCATTAGGACCTACAATACCAGTTACACCCTCATTAAAATTAATGGTGATCTTATCTCCAAAACTCTTAAAGCCCTTGATTTCTAAGCGGGTAAGCTGCATTTATATTGTTGTATCCCTTGCAAAAATTTAACCTTCAAAGTAATCATAAAAAAATGATTTTATTGGTATTTTTTTGGAGAGAGGGTTTTTTGGAGCAACGAGCAAGGATTTTTGGATAAAGGACTTTTTCTGAACGGGCATAAGCCAAAACCTCACGGGAGTTAAAAGCCCGGCACACAGGGATACGCCATTATCAGTCATTAATAAAGATTTATTCAACGGCGAGAAACTTGCAAAGTTTTTAAAACTTAGCAAGTTTAATCAAGTTCCCACTAATGACTAATGACTAATGACTAATGACTAATGACTAATGACTAATGACTAATGACTAATGACTAATGACTAATGACCAAACGAAATCTCCCCCTTTAAATAAGTAACCGCTTTGCCGCTCATCAGCACACGATCGCCTTTTAGCTCGCACCAGAGTTCGCCGCGGCGGGCCGAGATCTGGTAGGCGTGGAGTTGGTTTTTACCCAGTTTTTTTGCCCAATAGGGGATAAGGTTACAATGCGCCGAGCCGGTAACCGGATCTTCGGCAATGCCCGCACCGGGTGCGAAGAAGCGCGATACAAAGTCGGAGTTGTCGCCGGGAGCTGTTACAATTACGCCCACGGTATCCATTTTAGATAGCGCGAAAAAGTCGGGTGTAATATCTTTGATGTCTTGTTCTGTTTCGTAAACCAAAAAATAATCTCTTGATCTGTAAAACGCCAGGGGCTGTTTATCGCCTAAAGCCTCGGCCAGTCCGTTTGGTGGCTCTATAGGGATGGGCGGCCTTGAGGGGAAATCCATGGTATATTTATCGCCATCGCGTTTAATATGAAGGGTGCCCGCTTTGGCAGTTTCAAAATGAATTTCGTCGCCGGTAAAACCCAGTTCGGTAAACAATATATGGGCGGATGCCAGGGTGGCGTGGCCGCAAAGATCTATCTCATATTCGGGGGTAAACCAGCGTAGTTTGTAGCCCGTTTCGGTTTTTACAAAAAAGGCGGTTTCGGCCAGGTTATTTTCAATGGCTATCTTTTGCATGGTAGCATCGGGCAGCCAATCGGTAAGCGGACAAATAGCCGCCGGGTTGCCGCCAAATAATTGAGCTGTAAAGGCATCAGCCTGGTATATAGGGATAGTCATGATGTTTATTCTGGTGTAGCTAATATAGTGATTTTTAGATAAAGGATTTTTGGACAAATGATAAAGGACTAACTTCAATACATATAGTTTAGCCGGCTACTCACCATTCTCTTTTCGTCACTCACCAAATCACTCTATCCATAAAACAGAATTTTGGGAATTATATTCGTTAGGTTCATATAATTTATTTGCGGGGTCGGCTATCCAGTTGCCGTCAATAATATATTTATAGAGGTATTTGCCCGGCTTCAGGCACAGGCTAATTGTCCATTCGTTGCCGGTATGGGCCATGGTAAAACCATCGGGGTCCCAGTTGTTAAAGCTGCCGGCAATATGTATCACTTTACTGTTTGTATAGCCCTTTAATGCAAAGGTGTAATTGGGTTTTACTGCAACAAAAGAGTTGTACTCGCCGCCTTCGCTTACATGGCGCGGGTTTAATGGGTCGGTTATCCACTGGCCGTCTACTATAAATTTATAGCCAAAGTTGCCGGCAGGTATTATTAAAGGCAAAGCCCAACCGGTGGCAGTTTTTTTAAGGCTTATCTCATTGGGTTTCCAGTTATTAAAGCCGCCTGCCAGGTAAACTTTTTTTGCATTTGAATAGCCATTGAGTTTAAAGTTAACTATTTCGCCCAGGTTTATTACCGAGTTAATATGGCCTTCAGCATCTTTTACGGTGGCTGGGTTGTTGGGGTCGGCTATCCATTTACCATCAACTAAAAAGCGATAGGTGTGCATACCATCGTGCAGGTAAAGTTTAGTTTCCCAATTGCTTCCTTTTTTTTGCAGTACTATGCCGTTTGCATCCCATTTGTTAAAGCTGCCCGCCAGTGTTATTTTATGCGCATTGGCAAATCCCGGGAGCAGGAATGTGCGGTTGTAACGGTAATAAACCGAGTTGATATCGTTAAAGCCATCGGGATGTTGTAACAGATTGGTTTTATCGTGCTGCCAGCGGCCGTTTATAATGTATTTATACTCGTATACACCGGGTGTAAGTTTTACATCGGCAACCCAGCCGCTATCTGTTTTGGCCATTACGCCTTTGAGGGTGCTCCACCTGTTAAAACTGCCCGATAGCTGTACCCGTTTTGCGCCTAAATATCCGGGCAGAAAGAAGCGGGTAGCACCAGATGGCAGCTCGCGTACGGTAATTGCCGAAAAACGGTTAATGCCGTAAGGTTCATCGGCAGGGTAACCGGGTTCGCCGGCTTGTGTATCCTTATCGCCCGAAAAATTGCTGGTTATTAGGTAGGGTTGCCCCGGCGGGTTGGCGTTGAGTGCAGCCAACGATCTGTTAAATTGCAGGGTGGTTTTAAGCCGCCGGGTAAGTTTCCAGCCATCTTTTTTCAAGGTGCTGTAATCGCCTTTGTAAATGGCTGCGGTATTTGCACCATTTACCCCGGCAGCTTTAAGCAGACTATCCAGCTGGTT
Source organism: Mucilaginibacter cryoferens (assembly GCF_014205845.1). Classification (GTDB taxonomy): domain Bacteria; phylum Bacteroidota; class Bacteroidia; order Sphingobacteriales; family Sphingobacteriaceae; genus Mucilaginibacter. The sequence goes on along the minus strand of NZ_JACHCR010000001.1, from coordinate 494,812 downwards.
TTTTGATGAATGCAAATCTATTACCAGTACCAGGTGATCTTTTCCTAAAATAAGCGAACCGCGTTTTTGCGCCCTCGCCGCTATGCAGCCGAGCAACAAAAAAACAAAAAATACCGATCTGCACTTTTTCATACTACTGGTTAGTGTAAATGTACATTTCAAATTCTTTTTTCACAAAGTTGATGGTAAAGATGCCCCGGATAAAAAAATCGTACCCCAGAATGCCATCAACAGAATGCCCGTAGGCCTTGCCCATTTTATCGAGGTTGGTTAACAGTACCCTGTTTTTTATAAACCTGCGCCCGCCAATGGTAAGGGTATCAAACCGCGCGTAAATCACCTCCGATGATGAGCCGCCAACCCCCGTTGTTTTGGTTCGGCTAATTACCTGCATGCCCGGTAGCAACTTGCGTACCCTGTCGTAATCCATAAGGTTAGTTTCGGCGCCGCTGTCAAAAGCAAACCACATGGTGTTATTGTTGGCAGCACCTTTAATAAAAATAATATCGTTCATGTATTTAAACGGTGTTACCATCCACGGGTCATGAAAAGCTTTTTCGGCAAGGGGTATTTCTCCATCGTCGTTAAGCTTGTGGATATAAAGCGTATTGCGAAACAGATCAACAGTGATGGCCAATTTGTTAAATAGCCGGGTGCCTAATAAACCTAATATTTTAATGTTTTTCCCATTTTCAATAGCCGATAGGTCTGTAACATCTGCGGTAAGGCGGGGGTAGTGGAGGTCGAGAATATTAAAGTTATGCACCTCCGTGGTAAAGGAGCCGGGGGCACTGCCATTTAATCCGGCCGATTCCTGCTCGGCTATGTGGGGCATATCTCTAAAGTAAGTAGCGTTTAAAACGAGGTAAGGTGCGCCGGTATCCAGTACAAAATTGCCTGCTACAGAATCAATCTGCGCCTCAACAATGATGAGGTTGCCCGCCCGCTTTATAGGTACTATCAGTGTGTTGAAATCTCCGGATGGATCAGGGTCGGGACTGCGAACGGCGTTTTTGAAGGTAATGCCATTAACAGATACCAGGCTACTGCACTCACCTTTTTGCCAGCCAGCCATCAATAGCAATATCATCATGTATAAATAGAACCGGCGTATCACAGGGCTGTTTATGTAGTAGACAGTGCAAAACGATTATATGTTACAACAGGTTGATTTTAATTAATATGGCTCACATACCCATAAGTAACCAGCTCGTCCTTGTGTTTGATAGGCCTGGTGTAGCCATCGGTTATTAGTATAATTCTGTCGCTCACATCCAAAATATTGTAATACTGATGATCTGTTAAAATGATGCCTTTTACTTTGGCGCATTTTTTAATGATGGCTTTAAAGGCTTCGGCCTGTATGGGCGAGATGTGGGTAAAGGGTTCATCCAGTAAAATAAAATCGGCCTTACTATAAATTACCATCAGGGTTTCCAGTTGGCGCAGCTCGCCGCCAGATAGTTCTGCAATTGTTTTTTCGTGGTAATCGCGATAGATGGGATGGGAGGAGAAATCATCCCAAAAACGACTGTCGATAATGGCTTGGGCCAGTTTTTTTATTTTGATGCCCTTGGGCAGATAATTATGTTGCGGGAGGTATGCTATCCGCATATTTTGATAGCCTTTTTTAATGTATTGGCCGTTGATACTGATGTGTTTATAAGCAGGAGTAAGGGTGCCGAAGATGATCCTTAACAACGATGACTTACCACAGCCGTTACGACCAAGAATACCCAGTACTTCGCCTTGTTTACATTCCAGGTAAACATCCTGTAGTATTTTACGCCCATCAAACTCCAATACTACGCTGTCGGTTTTTAAAATAAGTGGCTCCAAATTTAGCGGATGGTTGAGAGTGATAAAAGGATGATGAAGGCCACAAAATCCAGGCTGAATGCATAAAGATATAGGCGGTTAATATTGAAGCCTGCGTTGCGAAAATAAAAGTACGTTTTGGTTGCGTTAAAGTTGAGGTACTGTACACCCAAAATGGCGGCGTAACTTGCCAGTTTACAAATAATAGCGAAGGGTACGTTTAACTGGCGTGAGCATAAATAATATATACAGGCCAATGAAGCTATTATGCACCATACCATGATGGCTTTATAAAAATACCAGGTAATTTTTAACGAATAGATCATTTAGCTAATTATGATAGGTTAGCTATGTAACGGTGAATTGGGTATTAAATTTTGTGGGGATGAAATTGTTATTTGAAAGGCTTTTTAATTCCCCTTTCGAACTACTGTTTGTACACAAGTATCAGGTTATTATTAAAGAAAAAGATTGTTATTTGGAACCCTTGAAGGGTGGCCATGTTTGGGGAAAGGGTGAGCGTATCTTATACGCTTTGCAATGCTGCTATGCATGGTGTAAAATTTTTTTCGCTATCGCTCAAGAGATAGTTTATCCTCGTACTTCGTTCGAAATGTCATTTTTTTATTTACTGATAGGAATCTAAAAGATGTGTACATATAGTAGGGTAATGTGTATATATGTTACTGTAAATGCACAAAATAACGTTTTTACCCTTTTGAATAAAGGAAAATAAATCAGACGGCCTTTTGCCGCAGATAGGAGATCAGCGGTTCAAATTGAGATGGAATATTATCGTCGGAGAAAACTAGTTGGGTGTGTTTACCATCAGTATCAAAACTCAGTTTGTAAACAAACATATCCCTGGCTAATGGATTGCGGGGTTTAATAGCGTTACTATCAACTTTGGTTATCAGCGTAAATAATTTAGCGTAAGAGGGGGGAAGCGCGTCGGCATCATCGTTTAATGTACGTGTTAAACCCGCAATACCCCCTGTTACGCTAAAATTAAATTTCATTAAATTATCCCTACTGTTTTAAATGCATTGTCGACCACAGCGGCCGCATTGGCTGGTAAAACGCTGGCGGTTGCCATATCTGTGGCTTTTTGGTGTACCGCGTTATAAAGATCTTTAAAATTGCTATTGGGCTTTAATATCAACAAGGCCTGGTACCACAGTTTGCCAGCCAATGGTGTATCAAGGCCATGTATGGCAGCACCACCGGCGGCAACTAAATAAAATGCCCGGTTAGGGATGCCATTATTTAAATGTGGATCGCCGTTCCATGGCTTGTAATTTGCCATGTTATCGGGCTGCGGATCGTTGTTAAAGGCGGTGCCGGGGGCTTTCATAGATCGCAATGCCTTACCCGGAAATGCCGGCAAAACTATTTCGTCGCCAATTAACCAATCGGCCGTTTGGGCATTTTGCCCTTTGTGGTATTGTTTTATTACGGTGCCAAAAACATCGGCAACATGCTCATTTAAAGTTCCGGGAAACTCATCATCGGTTAAACCGGCGGTGTATTGCACAACACCGTGGGTTAGTTCGTGCCCAATAACATCCAGGCCTTTTACAAAATGATCAAACATGTGGCCGTCGCCATCGCCAAAAACCATTACCTCGCCGTTCCAAAACGCGTTATCATAAGCCTTATCATAATGAATGTTAAACTCCAGGTTAAGGCCGTTATTATCAAGCGAGTTGCGGCCAAGTACGTTTTTGTAATAATCTCTTACAACACCGGCGTATTCATAAGCCAGGTTGGCATCAGGGTCGGCAACATTTGGTCCGCCCTCTTTAATAACAACATGTTTATGAAACGTTTTGGTGTTTTTGCAATTGCAAATTGTTCTGGCGGCAGTTCCGGTAGCAGGCGCGGTGGCAAAGCCCGAGATAAGTTTAAGCGAGCGCTGCGTTTTTTGCAGCCTGAAAAACTTGTCAATTTCCAGCGACCCGGTCATTATCTGGTTGTCAAGGAAGCCATCCACTACCAATATGTCCTTGACATATTTGGGGATAATGTTGCATTTACAGCTCATAATTGATTGGTTTGGTTTAGGTTTTTTAATTAATAATATTGGTTATGAATTATTAAAACTATTGATTTAAAGTTATTTAAAATATGTTTAGTAATCAACATCAATTTGTTAATTATAAATTGCGTTTGCAGCGCGTGCTACACATATAGCTTCCCCTCCATTACAATTACCGAAGAGCCGCTTACCCAAACGCCATCATCAACCACCTTTACGTGTATGTGCGAAGGTTGATTTACAAATTCGCCCTGTAATATTCTGAAATTTTGGTTTTGGGCAATGTGGCCAAGCTTTTCAAGGTAGCCGGCTAATGGTCCGGCGGCGGTGCCGGTTGCCGGGTCTTCGTCTATCCCTATACTAGGATTAAAAAACCTTGCTTCGGCCAGGTTGCCGGTATCGGCATTGTCGGTTGTAAATAAATAGCATCCCTCAAAGCCAAACTTTGCCGATGCTGCCTTTAACAATAACTTATTAGATACGGCTTTTTGCAGCAATGCCCTGTTTTTCACGGGCACCATCAGGTGCGCCACCTCGGTTTTTACAATATTAACGTCCCAACCATTAAGGTCCAGATCGGCAGCGGTTAACCCGATAGCGGGAGCAATCACTTCAATGGGTACGGTTTTAACAATCTCTGCCGGGCTTTGCTTCATACCAACATAGGGCAAGCCATCCTGGGCTGTAATTTCTAAAAAAATCTTATCGTCTTTTATCATCACCCAGGGTTTATCGCCGTGGGTTTTAAAAATATCCCATTTTTTAAGCAGGGCCAAACATACCGCACCCAGCAAATTGTGCCCCGCGCCTATAACCTCGTGCTTTGCCTGGGTAAAGGAGCGTACCTTAAATACATTTTCTGTTGTGGAATAGTGCACGAAAGAGGTTTCTGAGTAGCCAAACTCCCGCGAAATATCGTGATATTGGTTAATGTCAAGATCGTTATTGGTATATACTACGGCTAATTGATTGCCTTTGTACCGTTGGTTGGTAAATACATCAACAACATAATAATCAAGTGTTTTCATCGACTTATATTTTTATTTTATTCAAAAATAAATACTAATAGTTTACTTTTATCATCGGTTAACAAAAGGTAACCGGTTACCTTTTGTTAACCATCTATTAGCGATGAAGGATATAATAAAACAAGAACCAACCTGCGAGCAGGAGTTGATAGCCATTAAGGATAGCCTGGAAATATTGGGAGGCAAATGGAAGCTCCGCATTATGCGCCACCTCAATAACCATGTGGCCGAAAACAATACGTTTAAAAAGATACAGCGTGAAGTGGAGGGCATATCGGCAAAAATGCTTTCGAAAGAATTGCAGGACCTGGAAACCAACCTGCTTGTAACCAGAACCGTAATGAATACCAGGCCCGTTACCGTAAGCTATGCCATAACCGAATATGGAACCAGCGTTTTCCCGGTTACAGAAACCCTGGTGCAATGGGGATTAAACCATCGGGAGAAAATAAAGGTTTAGAGCCTGTTTAAATTTCTTTCAAATATATTTTATGCACTCCCTAAGCACATATTTTTAAAGTGCTGATTGTCAGTAAGCGTTTTTTTAAACGCAACACCCTTCGCCACCGTCATTGCGAGGTACGAAGCAATCCCCGGCTTACAGAGTAGCTGTGCAAATCCGCCCTGTAAGTAGGGGATTGCTTCGTCGTACCTCCTCGCAATGACGATCTTTTTTAGGATGTCATCAATGTTTTTTCCAGTCGAGCTGGTCGTCACTCGCAAGAGCGATCTTTTTATTAAAGAGCCGTAGGCTCGGCACATTTTGTAGCAACGGGTTAAAACCCGTTGATTATAAAATGTAAACGTGAATAAGTGCCGTAGGCACGGCACTTATAACTCTCCGCTTTTACAAATTATACTGCAATATAAACTTACTAAGCTCTACCGGGTTTTTAAGGTTGAGCTTTTGCATAATGTTTTTACGGTGGGTTTCTACTGTGTAAATGCTGAGGTGCAGGTGGTTGGCCATTTGCTGGTTGGTGTAGTTTTGTTTAATGAACTGTAATAGTTCGGTTTCGCGCTTGGTGAGCTGAAACTGCTTTAAAAACACATCCGACTCATTAAACGTAGAATTTGTAACCGGCTGCTTGTGCGGAAAACATAACTCGCCCAGGGCTATGGAGCGCATTACCTGCAATAATTCGGCCTTTTCGGCATTTTTAAACAGATAGCCGTTGGCGCCATCGGCTTTTGCTTTTTCTATCAGGTGCTCTTCGTTATAGGTTGATAGCATGATCACCTTTATTTTGGGGTAATAGGCTTTTACCGTTTTTAGTACATCAAAACCGTTGATGCCCGGCATATTGATATCCAGCAATATGAGTTGCGGTGTATGGGTATGCAGCAGGCCCAGCACTTCTTTACCATTGGCGGCAATATTCATGATCTCGATATCGGGCTCGTTTTGCAGCAGCATGCAAAGTCCGTTTATAAATAGTGTATGATCATCGGCTATAATAACCGATAACTTTTGGGTTGAGGTTTCCATGTTACTAATGATATGTAAACAATAAACTGACGTTTAGTGTTTAGTAGAAAGTGATAAGTTCTAAGTCAAAAAAGAAAAAAATCTACTTATGACTGCGTACTATTCACTTTACACCAATTATTGATAAAGCTACATTTTATAACTTCTTCAAAAAAATACCAACTGCTTTGTATTGTGCAGCCTTACGCATCGCCGTAAAATTGTGCTATTAAAGATAACCAAAGCTACCGTTGCTTGTACCCCACCAGTGGTAATATAAAACGACAGCGTATTTATAAACTACTAAATTTAAATGCCATGGACTACCTTATTGCTACCATTGTAATTATGTTGTTTTGCATAACAGCGCTTGCGCAGGAGCGGCATCCGGATAGTATTATGCTGATATCGAGGCCAAGGCCTAAACCAATAAGGCATGGTAAAGTACGCGCAAAGCATGTTGCTAAGTATACGGGTGTAGTGCCGGTTAGCGTAAGAAGGCCGGGAATGGAAGCGGGTGAGAATTTTTGATTTGCATTTCCGTTTTTTTGATTGATTGTTCTTTTAAAGTAATAACTGGTTATTAAAAAATGACCAGTTATTACTTTAAAATGCTATTTTTTTTGATGATTTCTGTAGATGGATGGGAAGGAGGAGAAAGGATTATAGGAACATTATTCATGCTGCCGAAAGGTGTACAAACAGGAGATTTGCTGACAAGGTTGTGCCAGTGTTCGGGGTAGCCGATGAGGTGTTCGGGTGTGTGAATTTGCTTTATGTGTAAGTTGTTTATAGTCAGCATGTTGATTTTTATAAGATGTCTACCGCTTTATTTACCAGAACACTTAATGTATTGATTATTAATAGTTTGTATATTTTTTGATTTTTACCCGAACGGTAAACTCAAAAAAGCGAACACCTGTTATTTGTTCCTTTCGGCCATCAGATCTTGTATAAACTGGGTGGGTGTTTTGCCATACTCTTTTTTAAATGCCTTGGTAAAGTACGATTGGGTTTGGATGCCTACCCGGTAGATAACCTCGGTGAGCAGTACATCCTCATGGGTGAGTATCTCAATAGCCTTCTTAAGCCTGATGCTCCTGATAAACTCGTTAGGCGCCTGGCCCGATAGCTCCTTTATTTTATGGTACAGCTTGGTACGGCTCATGCCTATGGCGCCGCAAAGCTGGTCTATATCCAGTTCGGGGTTGCTTAGCTCTTTATCTATAAAGCTTAAAAGCTTATCCATAAACTCTTTATCCTTAGAAGAGTGTACAAGCTCGCGGGCCTCAATGTGGTGGTCTTTCTGGTAACGTTCTTTCAGCTTTTGGCGCTGCTCAAAAATGTTACGGATACTTAAAGTAAGCAGGTTTATACTGATGGGTTTGGGTAGGTAAAGGTCTGCACCAGAGTTTATTCCTTCAATCTCGGCCTGTAGGTTGGTTTTGGCGGTAAGCATAATAAAGGGAATGTGGCTGGTATTGATATCCTCCTTAATGGTTCGGCAAAAGTCTATCCCGTTAAGTCCGGGCATCATTACATCACTGATTATCAGGTCGGGAAATTCCTCCCTTGCTTTTGCAATACCCGAGCTGCCGTCTACAGCTTCGGTTATGTGGTACAGGCCGGTAAGGGAGCTTTTTATAAATGCCCTTATCTCGTCATTATCTTCTACCACCAATATCCTGTATTGTTGGCTGGCTTTGGTTCCGGTTGGTTCGGGATATAGCTGCCCGTCTGGTAAAGAGGTTTCCATTTGAATGCTTTCGAGCCTGGTGCCGCCCTCCTGCGTGGTGGCTGTCCACCTTTCATTTGGTTGATAATCAGCTTCAGCAATGGGTATGCCTATAATGATGTCTGTACCCTGGTGCCGCTGGCTGTACACGTAAATATCGCCTTTGTGCAATACCGTAAGGCTTTTAACAAAGGCCAGCCCAATGCCCGAGCCAAGGTGCGATTCGGTAATGCGGTAATACCGCTCAAACAAATGCTGGATCGATTCTTTGGAGATGCCTATCCCGTTATCAGATATGCGGATATAAGCATAACTACCTGCCCTGAAGCTGTTTTTAAGCGCCAGTTCATTCTCAAACGTCGATTTAAAATCTTTCAAGCTACCTAATACTTCCACTGTAACAGAGCCTCTATCTGCCGTGTATTTCAGCGAGTTATTGATGAGGTTCATCACTATTTTTTCCAATATCTGCCTGTCAAACCATGCTGTGGCGAGGTTGTCAGCAGAGATAATCTCCATAGTGATATTTTTCTGAGTGGCTGCTTCCTTAAACTCCGTTGTTAATTCTGTAATAAAGGCAGGGAGGTTTCCGGGCATCGTTTTTAATTGCAGTACGCCTGTTTCTACCTTCCTGAAATCCATTAACTCGTTAATGAGCAATAGTAGCCTGTTGGCGTTGCGGTACATTACCTCATAATACTGGCTTGTTGCCGATTGCCCCTTTTGTAACAAAGCCTCCAGCGGACCTAATATGAGCGATAGGGGGGTACGAAACTCGTGCGAAATATTAGTGAAAAACTGTAATTGCAATTGGTGCATTTCCTCGCGTCTTGATTCTTCCAGCTTACGCAGATCGAGGTTCTTTTTAAATTTAAGTAATTGGTAAACAATAATTATTATGGTTAATATCAGCATACTTCTAAACCACCAGGTGGCCCAAAAGGGAGGCTTAATGCTGATAACCAATGATGTGCCCTTGGTATTCCAAAGTCCATCATTATTGGCAGCCTTAACCCTAAAGGTATAATTGCCGGGTTGTAAATTGGTATAGGCTGCCTTACGTTCATTAGTGGTATGCCAGGCTTCGTCGAAGCCATCCAGGCGGTAACTGTATTTGTTGTTTTCGGCAGCAGTATAATTGAGTGCAGCAAAATAAAGTGTTATGCTCGATTGCTGGTACGATAATGTTACCTCTTTGGTTAAACTAACATCATCAACTAACGGAGACCCAGGTGTATTGGGGGGCATCATCTTATCAAACAATTGAAAACCTGTAATATACACCGGTGGTATATAGGTATTGGCTTTAATGGCCGCGGGGTTAAATACATTAAATCCGTTAACGCCACCAAAGTAGAGGTTTCCATTTTGGGCCTTTAGTGATGAGTTAACCTCAAACTCCTGCCCCTGTAAGCCATCGGCGGTGTTGTATTTGGTAAATTGCTGGCTGTTAGGGTTAAATTTAAGCAACCCGTTTGCGCCGGATATCCACAGGTTACCGGCCCTGTCTTCCTCAATACCTTTTATCACATCTGTACCCAGTCCGGCTTTATGGGTATAGATCTCAAACTTATTTTTGATGGTATTAAACAGGTAAAGCCCATTTTGCCCAAGCCATAACCGGCTCTTATGGTCAATAAAAATAACCCGCAGATCGGGCAGCTTTTCCTGGTTATTAAAATAATGACTAAACTTTTTGGTACGCAGGTTATAGCAGTTCAGGCCGCCGTCGTCTGTGCCAATCCACAGGTTTTTATTGCCATCTTCGTTTATGGATACTATATTATTGCCGGTGAGTTTAGTCTTTTTATCCGGTGCATAAATAAAGCGGCTAAACGTTAAGGTATTTTCATTCAGTAAATTAAGGCCACCATAATAAGTTGCTACCCAAAAGTTACCCTCACTATCTTTTAAACATTGCTGCACATAGTTAGAACTTATAGATGTTTTATCAGCCGGGTTATTGGTAAAGCGGGTAAAGTTTCCGGTGGCTTTATCAAGGCAGTTAAGGCCTCCTCCCCAGGTGCTTATCCACACCTTTTTTTGGGCTGCCATATAAATATTCAGCACCGCATCGGCAGCCAGGCTATTGTTGTTATTGGGATTATAGCGGTAGTATTTAAAGGCGTTTGTAACAGGGTTATAAACATTTATGCCACCGCCATCGGTGCCTATCCAAACATTATGGTTTTCGTCCTCGCAAAATGCCCGCACGTCATTATAACTTAGGCTGTTGTTATCCGGTTCGTTTTGCAGTAATTTAAATTTGTTGGCTTTTGGCGTGTACAAATTAACACCAGCCCGGTGTGTACCAACCCATAAATTGCTTTGATCGTCTTCAAAAATAGATGATACCGTTCTTTGCGATAAGCTGCTGGAGTTTTCTGATACATTCTGATAATTACTAAACGTACCATTTTGTGGGTTAAAAAGGTTTAAGCCTCCATTGATACCACCAGCCCAAACATTTCCTTTTTTATCTGCCAATAAGCACTTAACCTGGTCGTTAGCCAGGCTGCTGGCATCTCCGGGCCTGTGCTGGTAACGTTTAACCGTTTGGGTTTCTATATTAAGCTGCATTAAGCCCTCATTTTCAATGCCAAGCCAAAGGTTATGCAGGGCATCCTCCTGTATGGCATTTATTGGGAGGTTGATAGTATCGTACCCGGATAAATGAATCCTGTTGTTAAATGCATGTTTGTTTCTGTCGAAGAAATTGAGGCCTTTTGCTGTGGCCACCCATAAGGTATGCTTACTATCCTCAAAAATATAGTTTACAGGGCTGCCTGTTTTATCATAAAAATGCGCGAAGGTGTTGGTTGCCGTGATATATAAATTTAAGCATCCATCGGCGGTACCTATCCAAAGGTTGCCTTTGCTATCATTATAAATGCTGTTTATTGCATTGCCAGATATGGTTTGCTTGTTAGCTGTATTGTGTTTGTACGTTGTAAAGGTGTTTTTAAACTGGTTAAACCTGTTCAAGCCATTGCTGGTGCCTATCCACAAATTGTGGCTGCTATCCTCAAATAAACAATGAATGTAATTATCGCTTATACTGGTTGTATCAGCGGGGTTATTTTTAAAAACGGTGATCTGGTAACCATCATAACGGTTTAGACCATCACGGGTGCCAAACCAAATAAATCCACGACTATCCTGGTAAATAGTTTCAACTGTGCTGTTGGATAACCCCTGGAAGCTATTGATATGGCTAAACTTCAGTTTAGGTGCCTGGGCGTATACCCCCAAAAAAAAGGTAAACAGATTAACCAATATCAAAGCCATCAGCCTTAAAACAATCATTTTTTTAGGTAAGGCAGTATATGCACTCAACATAATTACTGTACAAATAAATTACAAGGTGGCTTTATCGGTTGGTTACGCTTGGCAATAGCAATATTAAATAATAAATGTTAAAAACACAGCTATTGAGTGTTTTTATGCTGATTTAGCTATAAAAAATAACAGTTTGAGCCAAAAATATGACTAATTGGACAAGCCAAATTCTGTTTTAACTCTGTCATTTGTACAAGTAAACCAATGGCTTTTCTCTTTAAACCAGGAGCGAGGCCTTTTTTCAAAACCAATTAAACTTATACTTATGCAAAATTCTACTTTCCTTTTTTGGAGACGATTTTGTTTGCTTGCTTTTGCACTGGCAACCTTATCTATCTCCGGTGTTTATGCCCAGCAAACCGTTACAGGTACCGTAACATCAAAAGATGATGGCATTACCTTACCTGGTATAACCGTACTTATTAAAGGAACCACGCAAGGTACCGCTACAGATGGTTCGGGCAAGTTCTCTATTAAGGCTGCAAATGGAGCGGTGCTTTTATTCAGAGGCTTGGGTTACGATCAGAAAGAAGCTACAGTTACTGGTGCCACGGTAAGTGTAACTATGGAAACCAAGGCAAACGGCCTTAACGAGGTAGTGGTGATAGGCTACGGTACCACAACCCGCCAAAACATTACTACAGCAGTGGCCAAAATCGATCCTAAAAAGATCCCTGCGGCGGCCAACAGTTCAATTCCGCAATTGCTCTTTGGCAGGGCTTCGGGTTTGCAGGTGTCACAGGGTAGTTCGCAGCCGGGTGGTAACATAAACCTGTCTATCAGGGGGCGTGGTAATCCGCTTTATGTGGTTGATGGAGTGATATTCCCAAGCGATGCTCTGGAGCCGGGTAACGGAACCATTGCCGGCGAAACCAACGGTGTAAGCCGCGGCGGGCTTGCTGGTTTAAACCCCGAAGATGTGGAATCAATAGAGGTATTAAAAGATGCCAGCGCTGCCATATACGGTGTAAATGCTGCCAATGGTGTTATCCTTATCACCACAAAAAAAGGCAAATCGGGCCGGTTAAATATTACTTATACCGGTAGCTATTCTGTAGAGAAAAACTATCCTTACCTGCAGCCGCTTAAAGCCAATCAGTACGAAACCTTATACAACCAGCTTATTGTTGATCAATACCTGGGGAGTAAATTACAAACCCCTTATGGTCCTAATCCCCAATCTGGCGTGCCGGCTCCAACTTTTTCTGATGCAACTATTGCCGCGGCCGGAAACGGAACTAACTGGCTGGGGCAGATCTTCAGAACAGGAACTATAAACAATCATCTTATCAATATAAATGGCGGTAGCGAAAAGGCAACCTACTATTTTTCTGGCGGATATTATAATGAGGACGGAACCCTGAAGGATGCCGGACTAACCAAATATACAGGTAGGGCCAATATGTCATTTACCCCGGCTAAGTTTTTAACGTTGAACGCTAATTTTACGGGTAACACCAACAGCTACCTTAATTCTTCATCGGGTGGGCAAACTGGCGGCTCGGGTACACAAGGTTTTGGTATTATCCAGGCCGCGTTGGGTTACCCGGCCAATGTGCCTGTACGCGATGCCAGTGGTAACTATACCCGTTATGGTGTTATAGCCAACCCTGTATCGCTGCTTGATGTGCAGGATAATACCAGCTATCATTCCCTAAACGCCAATCTATCTGCCGATTTGAAAATTATACCCGGAGTTTTAGCTGGCCATATCCTGTTTGGTGATAATTATGAGGCTGCCAACCGTACCTTTTTTGTGCCGAGCACTGTTTTCTATTTCTCGCAAAACCTGTCGCGGGCATCTATGAACTATAACAACCGCGAAAATCAGACATTGGAAGCTACAGTAACCTATAAAAAAGATGTAACCAATTTTTTAAATATTGATGCGGTTGCAGGTGCAGGACAGTATAAAAATACCTACAACGCTTTTGGCAGCCAGGGAGCCGGTGGTGCCGATGTAATTGGCGCAACCAACCTATCTGCCGAAACGGCCAATATTGGCATCACCTCTTTAAAAACGGCTAGTAAAACACGCTCGTATTTTGCACGTAGCTCTTTCAACTTCTTAGATAAATACCTGTTAACGTTATCGTACCGTTACGATGGTTACAGTTTGTTTTTCCCAAATACCAAGTATGCTTCATTCCCTTCGGTTTCCGTTGGTTGGAAAATTACCAACGAATCGTTCATGAAGGATGTACAATTTATCAGCCAGCTTAAACTACGTGCAAGCGTAGGTACAACGGGCAGCACTATTGGCTCGGTAGGCTACGGCGGCTATGCGCCAGATGGTAATACACTTTTTTTTAACAATGGTACCACAAACTATGCAACAATAGCCCGTTATGCCATCGATCACCCCGAACTGACCTGGCAAAAAACAGAAAATAAAAACGTAGGTATTGATTTTGGCTTCTTTAAAGATCGTATCACTGGTTCGGTTGATGTATTTAAGGATGATATCACCAATCTGTTAAGAACCACGGGACCTACAGCACCACTATCTTATCTGTCAACCCAACCGGTGAACGGTGGTCATCAGTACAGGCAGGGTTATGATATCTCGTTATCAACCCAAAACCTCAGATTAAATGATTTTAGCTGGAACTCTACCATCAACGTATCGCATTTTACCTATAAATGGAAAAGCCGTTTTGTATATGATAACCTGTTAAGCTACCAGGGAGTAACTTACCAGGCAGTAAATGATCCGGTTGATGAGATCTATTACTTTAAAACTAAAGGGCTGTTACAGGCTGGCCAGGCTGTGCCAAGCTCACAACCTACCGCGGGCGGTGCAAGTTTGCCGGGCTCTCCAATTTATGTTGATGCGGATGGCGACGGTAAATTAACCGGCAGTGATATTTACAAGCTAAATCCCGATCCTAAGATCAGCATTGGTTTTGGTAACGATTTTCACTACAAGCAATTTGATCTGAGCATTTTCTTTTATGGTCAGTTTGGCGGTAAATCAATCAACTATAACTATGCCTGGGCCGATCCTGCAAGCATTGTATCCAGTACGCAAAGCGGCACTGTGCAGGCTCTTAACGTTTGGACATCAACAAACCAAAGCGGCACAAGGCCAGGTGTAAACTACATTGAAAGCGCTACCGGTCTGCCACAGGGTACAGATATTAACCTGGTGAGCACAAACTTTGTACGTTGCCGTAACCTAACGTTAGGCTATACCTTTAACTCGCCATGGCTTAACAAGTTTACCAAATCGTTACGTGTATTTGCCGATGCGCAAAACCTGTTCATCATCACCAAATATAAAGGGGTAGATCCGGAGGTAAGTTATGCAAGTGTTAAAGGTGGCTATGCGCCGTACCCTATGTTCAGAACATTCTCTTTTGGCTTAAGGGCCGGATTCTAATTCAAAATCAGCAATCGACATGAAAAAAATTATAACTATATGCTTAATAGCTGCCGCGATAACCGTAAGCAGTTGTAAAAAAGGGTTGGAGCCGCAAATTTACGGTTCGTTATCAACCACCAATTTTCCTAAAACCGAGGCCGACTTTGTAAACTATGTTACCGAGGTTTATAAGCCATTCCAATCTAAATGGGGATATAATGATCCTGCCGGGTACCAGAACGATTGGTTTAGCCCCGAATACGGCGATATTATGATGTTTGATTACCCAACCGACCAGCTGAATATCTGGACAGGCTGGGGGGGCATTTTTACCCAGTTCAGTACAGCCAGCTTTACATTTTTGGCTAATCAGCAAGCAAGTAACAACCACTTCGAAAAAATAAGGTTTGTTACCCGTATTACCCAGATCATTGATGATATTAACAAATCAACCATCAGTGATGATGCCAAAAAAGAGTTAACTGCCGAAGCCCGTATGTCGCGCGGATGGAACATGTATTACCTGCTGCAATTGTATGGCCCTGTACCGGTGATATTGGATGCAAGCAAGATTAATACTGCTGCCGAAACAGACCTGAGCCGCCCAACAAGAGATGCGTTTTTAGCTTCCATTGTTAGTGATTTAACTTATGCAGCAGCTAATTTGCCCAAAACACCATCAGATTATGGTAGGTTTAACCAGGCTATTGCCCTTACTGTACTGATGCGTACTTACATGAATGAGAAAGATTTTGTTAATGCCGAAAAAATTGGCAGGCAGATAACTACCCTGGGCTACTCGCTGGTAAATGATTACGCCAGTTTATTTACAGAGGCCACAGAAAGAAATAACGAAACCATGTGGGCGGTATCTTGTGTGCCAGATCAGGATGGAAACGAAAACCACGCCAGCTTTAACCCCTGGGATTTTTATACTTATCCAAAAGATTATCCGGGTAACCGCGTAAAAGATTCTTTTGCGGGTGGCGATGCGCCCATATCTTGCACCTGGGCGTTTTATAATTCTTTTGATGCTGCTGATAAACGGAGAAACCTGTTAGTGGCCAGTTATACCAATAAAAGTGGTGTGGTACGTAACCAGGCCAATGGCTTATCGGGCCCGGTTGTAGCTAAGTACCCGGATCTGGGTGGCGCTACCATTGATGCTTACCAGGGCAACGATATTCCTAAAGCCCGTTTGGGCGATGTAATGCTGATGCTTGCCGAAGCCATTAACCAAAATAGCGGCCCAACAGCCGAAGCCGTAGGCTTGGTTAATGAGGTACGCCTGGCACATGGTGGTGCTGCAATTGGCAATGTGCCGGTAGCTGCAACGGCAAATAAGCAGGCTTTTGACACTTGGATATTAAAGGAGCAAGGCTGGGAAACCTACTTTGAGGGATACCGAAAAATGGATCTGGTAAGGCACGGCCAATGGCAAAATGCATTATCTACAGTTGGTAAAACGGCCGGACCGTATTTGTTCCCGGTGCCTACGTACGAAATTACGGCCAGTAAAGGGAAATTAACCCAAACTGCTGGTTACTAAACTAAAGCTATGAAAAGCAAAAATATACTCTGGCTTGCTACCTGGCTAATGTTTGCCGGTTGCAAGAAAGATAATGCCAGTACAGGTACCAAAACTACTACAACCGGCGATACTACTAAAACCACCACATCGGCCCTTATAAAAGGGGCCGATGTAAGCTGGCTTACCCAAATGGAGGCATCGGGTGTTAAATTTTACAACAATGATGGTGTGCAGGAGGAAGGTATGCAGCTGATGAAGGATAAAGGGATGAACGCCATAAGGCTGAGGGCATGGGTAAACCCAACCGACGGCTGGTGCAATACCGCCGATGTGGTTGCCAAGGCGCTGCGCGCACAAAAGCTGGGTATGAAGATCATGATCGACCTGCATTATAGCGATACCTGGGCCGATCCGGGTAAGCAGGGTAAACCAGTTGCGTGGCAAAGCCTTGATTTTGCAGGGTTAAAAGATTCCGTAGGTAGTTACACTGTATCTGTGATGAATGCCCTTAAAGCAAAAGGCATAACGCCAAATTGGGTACAGGTTGGTAACGAAACCAGCGAC
Source organism: Mucilaginibacter cryoferens (assembly GCF_014205845.1). GTDB lineage: Bacteria > Bacteroidota > Bacteroidia > Sphingobacteriales > Sphingobacteriaceae > Mucilaginibacter. The sequence goes on along the minus strand of NZ_JACHCR010000001.1, from coordinate 477,927 downwards.
GGTATGCTATGGGAAGATGGCAGGGCCTCTAAAAGCATGGCCAATTTTGCCGCTTTGGTTAATGCGGGCTATAACGCTGTAAAATATGTAAGTGCAACTACCCAGGTAATTGTGCATCTGCCAAATGGTTACGATAATTCTTTGTTCCGCTGGATGTTTGATGGGCTAAAGGCCAACGGGGCAAAATGGGATATCATAGGTATGTCGCTATATCCTTCAACAAGTAACTGGCAAACCTATAATCAGCAATGCCTGGCCAATATGAATGATATGTTTACCCGGTATGGTACACCGGTAATGGTAGTTGAGGTGGGTATGGCTGCAAGCGAGGCGGTTACCTGTAAAGCTTTTTTAACCGATCTGCTAACCAAGGTAAGTACCGTTAATGGCAAGCAGGGTTTAGGTGTTTTTTATTGGGAGCCCGAGGCCTATAACTGGCAAAGTTATGGGTTGGGAGCCTTTGATTCGTCGGGTAGGCCAACGGTTGCGTTGGATGCTTTTAAGTAGCGAAATAAACCAATCAATAAACCAAATAAATCAATCAATTATGAAGAAGATCATCGGCTTATCGGCAGGCTTTATGCTTTGCTTAAGCATGAGCTGTACCAAAGAGGCAGCAAAACAACAAACCGTTACCACACCCGTTACCGCAACAGGAAAGCTACAAACGGAGGCTACTTCTACCTTTGCCTACGGCTCTGATGCCAGTTGGGTAACACAAATGGAAGCAGCGGGTAAAAAGTTTTATAACAGCAGCGGTACACAACAGGATTTGTTCACTATTTTAAAAGGTAAGGGTATTACTGCTATCCGTTTAAGGATTTTTGTAAACCCGTCTGACGGATGGTGCAACACTGCCGATGTGGTAGCCAAGGCTAAAAGGGCTGCCGCCGCCGGGATGAGCATCCTGATAGACTTTCATTACAGCGATGTATGGGCCGATCCGGGGCATCAAACCAAACCTGCGGCATGGGCCAGCCTGGATTTTACAACCCTGATGAATACCATGTACAACTACACCTATAATACGTTAAACACTTTAAAAACCAATGGAATTACTCCAACCTGGGTACAGGTAGGTAACGAAACCAGCGACGGTATGTTATGGCAGGATGGGCGTGCCTCGGTATCGGCCACAAACTTTAAAAACTTTGCGTGGCTGGTTAATAGTGGCTATAATGCTACTAAGGCCATTTTTCCATCGGCACTGGTAATTGTACATGTGGCCAATGGTTTTAACAATACCACTACGCGTTGGATCTTTGACGGCCTGAAAGCTAACGGTGCCAGTTGGGATATATGTGGGTTTTCGGTATATCCGTCAACCAGCGATTGGTCTACCATCAATAGCCAGGTATTAACCAATATGCAGGATATGGTAAGCCGTTACGGTAAACAGGTAATGATATGCGAAGCGGGTATGGATGTAAATTCGCCTACTACCAGCAAATCATTCCTTGCCGATCTGATCACCAAAACAAAATCAGTATCAGGCGGCCTGGGTGTGTTTTACTGGGAGCCAGAAGCTTACGGTGGCTGGCAAAGTTATACTTTAGGAGCTTTTGATAGCACCGGTAAGCCAACCGTTGCTATGGATGCCTTTGTACATTAAAATATTATAACCGGGCGCTTACTGTTTAAAGTAAAACGCCCGGTTATTTATACATTTAAATGATGTTACCAACATTGTAAATTATATGCATATAATTAGTTTAAGCAGGTTAAAATACCTTGCAATGGGCTTGCTTGCCATAGGGGCCTTATCGGCCTATAAACAATCATCACCTAATTCGGGGCCGGTTAAGTTTAAGCAGATCCTTGGGGCCGATATTTCATTTATTCCGCAGCTGGAGAGTGAAGGCCGCAAATTTTACGATAACGGCGTAAGTAAAGATCCTTTTCAGCTATTGAAAGATCATGGTTTTAACTATGTGCGGCTGCGCATCTTCAACAATCCTAAAGCCGATAGCGGGTACTCGGCAAAAGGTTATTGTGGATTGGAGGACACCAAAAAGATGGCCTTGCGCATAAAGGCCGCAGGCATGGGTTTCCTGCTCGATTTTCATTACAGCGATACCTGGGCCGATCCGGGTAAGCAATACAAACCTGCGGCCTGGAAAGCCCTCAGCAACCAGCAATTGCAGGATTCTATCAAAGCATTTACAGAGCTTACTTTAAAGGCTCTTAAAAAACAAGGTACCCTGCCCGATATGGTGCAGGTTGGCAACGAAATAAACCACGGTATTTTATGGCCCGATGGCAGGCTAAAAAATCTGGATACGCTTGCCGGGTTCTTAAAAGCAGGTGTTAGCGGAGTGCGTGCGGTTAGCGGCAACATTCGTATTATGTTGCATATTGCCTGTGGCGGCCAAAATGCCGAATCGAGGTTTTTTTTGGATAACATGATAAAACGGGGCGTAAACTTCGATATCATTGGCGAATCTTATTATCCCGAATGGCATGGAACTCCTGACAGTCTGAAGAAAAATCTTACCGACCTCAATACCCGCTACAAGCAGGACGTAATGGTTGCCGAATATTCGCAGCACAAACGCGAGGTAAATGACATTGCCTTATCGCTTCCCGGTAATAAAGTTAAAGGCACTTTTATATGGGAACCCTTTAGCTGGGGCGAAACCTTTGTTGATAAACAGGGAAATACCAATGAGCATATAAAAACCTATACAAACATCAGTAAAGACTATCATATCAGTCAGTAACATCCTTTTAAATGAAGAAATTTTTTCTGTTATCCCTTGTTGTTTTTGGCACGGTTATAACCAAAGCCCAAAGCAATAAAACAAGTACTACCACACTGTTTAACAATAACTGGCAGTTTATAAAGGATGCCGATACCAGCATCAACCAAGCACTTTTTGCCCATGGTAATAATGATAAGGCATGGCAGCCAATCAGCTTGCCGCACACTGCCAATATTGAATCTGTTATAAAGGTTAATCAGCAATGGCAGGGCATCAGTTTTTACCGCAAGTTTTTTACGCTCGCTAAAAGCGATGCAGGTAAACACATCGCCATCCGTATTGATGCAGCCATGAACCTGGCAGATGTTTATCTTAACGGTAAGTACATTTTAACCCATAAAGGAGGTTATCTGCCTTTATATATTGATGTAACAGATAAGGCCCTGTATGGTAAAGAGAACTGTCTGCTCATCAGGTTAAGCAATCAGGATAGTCCGGTTATTCCCCCAGGTAAACCTATTAATGACCTCGACTTCAACTTTTACAGCGGCATTTACCGCAATACCTGGCTTATTAAAACAAATAAAGTTTACATAACCGATGCCGTAGATGCCAACCAGCAGAACGGGGGTGGGGTACTGCTGCATTATACTGATGTAACTACAAGTAAAGCACTGCTAAATATTAAAGTACAGGTAAAAAACGAGCTGCCCGTAAAGCAACAAATTCAACTTAAAGCCACTTTATATAGCCCGGATGGGAAAAAAGTGGGAGCAGTTACCGGAATAGCGTCAGTCATAAATGTAAAAGGAATTGCTTCGTTAACCCAAAAAGTGGAGGTTACAGATCCTGCCTTGTGGTCGCCTGCTCATCCTCAGTTATATAAAGTGGTAGTTGAGGTATTGAATAATGGCAGACTGGTTGATTCTGTTTCTTTAAAAACGGGCATCCGTGAAATCGCTTTTAAAAACGATGGCTTTTACCTTAACGGCAGTAAATATGTATTGCGGGGTACCAACCGGCACCAGGAGTATCCTTATATAGGTTATGCCCTGTCAGATAACGCACAGTACCGCGATGCCTATAAAATTAAGCAGGCCGGGTACAATTTTGTACGATGCTCGCATTACCCGCCTTCGCCAGCGTTTTTAGATGCCTGCGATGAGTTAGGTATTTTTGTGATGGACTCTACCCCCGGCTGGCAGTTTTTTGGCGATGACGTTTTTCAGCAAAACAGTCTGCAAAATATCACTGATATGATCCATCGCGACAGGAACCACCCGTCCATTATTTTATGGGAAGCCTCACTGAACGAAACGGATATGAAGCACGATTACATGGTGAAGGCACATGCCATTGTCCACAAAGAATTGCCCTATGCAGATACTTATACCTGCGGCTGGATGAATGCGGTATACGATGTATTTATCCCCGCCCGGCAGCATGCAAAAGCGCCCGATTACTGGACAAAGTTTAACAGTAAACCAATCCTCATTGCCGAATATGGCGACTGGGAATACTATGCACAAAACGCGGGCTTTAACCAAACCCAATACAAAGACCTTACCGACGAAGAGAAAACCTCCCGCCAATTACGCGGCGATGGCGAAAAACGAATGCTGCAACAAGCCACAAATTTTCAGGAAGCCCATAACGATAACCTTAACGGGAACATTACCGGTGATGCCAGCTGGCTGATGTTTGATTATAAGCGGGGCTATGCGCCCGACATCGAATCGTCGGGTATTATGGATATTTTCAGGCTGCCAAAGTTTGCTTATTACTTTTACCAAAGTCAGCGGGATGCCGGTGAAAGCAAACCGATGTTGTTTATTGCAAACTATTGGAATAGCCCGGCGAGTACAAGTGTTAAAATTTACAGCAATTGCGACCAGGTTGAACTGTTTTTAAACGGCAGATGGCTAGGTAAACAAAGCCCGGATACGGGTAAAATGAACAATAATTTAAAGCATGCCCCTTTTACTTTTGCAGTGGCATATCAGCCCGGTACTTTAACGGCTAAAGGGTATATACAAGGTAAATTGGTGAATACTTGCGAACTCAAAACTCCGCAAGAAGCCTATGCCATTAAACTAACTGTTGATTATAGCGGCAAAAAACTTGTTTCAGGGAAAAATGATGTTGTGTTTGTTTACGCTTCGGTAGTTGATAAAAATGGAACTGTTATTCCCACAGCTAAAGATCAGATTAAGTTAACTGTAAACGGCGGGGCAGAGCTTGTTGGTAACAGCGATGTAAACGCCGAAGCGGGTATTGCCGCCTTCCTGATAAAAGCGGGAGCGAAGGTTGGGGAAATACACCTGTCGGCATCGGCAAATGGTTTAAAACCAGGTACTGAAATGGTATCCGTAAAATAATTAAAACCGGTTTTTTATTAATGCCTCCAAAAATGGCCGGAATCATGATAGATGAGCCCGGCCATTTTTTTGTTGTAACGATTTTGATGAAATGGTTATTCGGGGTCATTAAATACTGGTGTGGTTTGGCTGTTGGTTTTTATTCAAATAACTTTGTGGGGGTTAATTACACTTAATATTCCATGTTCAACGGCACCGCAATTATATTAAAACGTAAAATATACCTGTGTGCCGTCCTTATTTTAGTAGCATCACGTGCCCTTGCTGTAAACCTCAATCAACCTATCAGGTACCTTGGTATCGAAAACGGACTGTCAAACAATGCGGTTACCTGTATTTACCAGGATACGTATGGCTTTATGTGGATGGGAACCTATGATGGTTTAAACCGTTATGATAGCGACAAGTTTAAAATTTTCAGAAACATCTGGGGCGATCCTAAATCATTAGTTTATAACCACATTACTGCTTTAGGGGGTGCCGGCAATAAAGTATTGGTGGGTACACAAAGGGGCCTGGCTTACTATAGCTACGCCGATTCTTATTTCTACCCCGAATATTATCTGGCCCATAACAAAACTCAAAAGTTAAAAATTACCACCATAGTAAGTGCCATAGTTGCAGACAAGCAAGGCAACATTTATGTTGCTGCCGATGAGGTGGGCTTATTAAAATATAACCCACAACTTAAAGTATATGAGCAACTTGCTTTAAGCGGTAAGTATAATTACAACATCCAGGCGCTTGCTTTGGGCGATAATGGGCTTTGGCTGTTTGTTAAAGATGTTGGACTGTGCTTTTACGATATTAAAAGAAATGCCATCGGTATGATTAACGGGCAATTAAAGTTTGCCAATTGCCTTATTGGCGATAAGCGCGATAACATATGGATAGGTACCGAAAATGGCTTATATACCTTTAACTACAAAACCAACAGCTTCAATAAATACCGGCCTGCTGGCGGCGGCTTTACCAGCGAGAATATTTTTAATTTTAGTTTCGACGAAAAAGGCGATCTGTGGGTTGCCACCAACGGCGGCGGCGTTAACATATTAAACCTCAGTACCAATAAACTAAGCTATATACTCACAGGCAACACCTCGGGCTCATTACATAGCGGGGCGGTAAACGCCATTTACCAGGATAAGGAAGCCAGAAAATGGATAGCGACTTTACGTGGCGGAGTAAGCATTGTTGATAACCACGATAAGCCATTTTTTGCCTACAGCCATGATCCGTTCGATAAAAACAGCGTGGTTAATAAGTTTATACTATCCTTTTGCGAGGATGAACTGCACAACGTATGGATAGGTACCGATGGGGGAGGGTTATCTTATTGGGATACAAAAAAAAACTTATATACCAGCTTTATTCATCAGCCGCAACCGGGTTGGTTAAGCAGCAATTTTATTGTAAGTATTCTTAAAACGTTTGATAACAAAATTTGGGTAGCCTCATTTAATGGTGGGATAGATGCGTTTATTAAATCAACCGGCAAGTTTAAACACTATACCTGCTATAACACCTTTACCAAAACAGCCGATAACAACCTTTGGAAACTGTACGAAGACAGTCACCACCGTTTATGGGCAGGTACTACGCGCGATGGTGCTTTGTATTTATATAATAGTAAAGCAGATAGGTTTGAAGTGTTTGATAAAAAGCTCACCAACATCCATTCCCTGTTTGAAGATCATGAGGGTACGCTTTGGGCGGGCGATTATAGTAACCTGATAAAGGTGGATGCCATTAATAAAAATAGCAGGTATTTTAATATAGGCTATTCCATCCGCTCTATTACCGAAGATAAACTGAACCGTTTATGGGTGGGTACAGAAGGTGGCGGCCTGCTGTTGTATAATACCGCGAATAACACCTACAAAAGGTTTACCCAAACTGATGGATTACCAAGTAATTCGGTGTTAAATATTCTTGTCGACGATAAAGACAACCTGTGGTGCAGCACATATAATGGCTTAACACAGTATTCGCCTAAAACAGGCAGGTTTACCAATTTTATTGTATCAGATGGCTTGCAAAGCCTGCAGTTTAATTATAATGCAGGGTTAAGGCTTCAATCGGGCCAGATGCTTTTTGGGGGTATTAATGGCTTTAACATGTTTAGTCCCGATAGTATTAAAATAGAAGATCATCAGCCCGCGCTGCATTTAACCGGGTTGAAGATCAACAACAAGGAGATGGAGGGTTCTAATAAATACCTCAAAGATCAATCCATTGTCGGTCTTAAAAAAATAGTACTGCCTTATGATCAGGCCACTTTAACAATTGATTATACTGCTCTTGAATACTCCTTCCCCGATAAAATTGAATATGCTTATTACCTCGATGGCTGGGACCTGCATTGGAATTACGTAGGCAAAATAAAATCGGCCTACTACACTCACCTGGATGAAGGCGATTATACCCTGCGCATAAAAGCTACCGATACCCGTGGTAATTGGACAGTTAAGCAAATAGCCATAAGGATTGTTGTTTTACCGCCCTGGTACCGCACTTGGTGGGCATACGCCATCTATCTGTCAATGGTTTCGGCGGTTATTTACGCATTTTATAGCTATAGAGTTAAGCAAGCCGGCCTTAAGTTTGAGGTTAAGCTGGCAAACCTACAGGTTGAAAAAGAAAAAGAGCTGAACGAAAAGAAACTTGCATTTTTTACCAATGTATCACATGAGTTTCGCACGCCGCTTACCTTAATTATCAATCCAATAAAAGATCTGCTTAACCAAAATAAGGGTTTTGCCGATGAGTTGAATGTTATTTACCGTAATGCCCGCCGCTTATTGGGTTTGGTAGATCACCTGCTGCTTTTTAGAAAAACCGAAAGCGAAAACACGCAGCTAAAAGTGAGTAAGTTAAACTTTGTAAGCTTATGCCATGAGGTATTTGCCTGTTTTATAAACCAGGCAAAAATAAAAAAGCTTAACTACACCTTTGAACAAACTACCGATTACCTGGAGGTATATGCCGATCTTGAAAAAATAGAGATAGCGTTGTTTAACCTTATTTCCAACGCTATAAAGTTTACTCCGGATAATGGCAATATCAACATCATAGTACAACAGGATGGTGGTAACGTATATTTTAAAATTACCGATAATGGCATTGGGATTAATGCGGATATCGGCGACAAGTTATTTGATAAGTTTTACCAGATAAAGGATAAAAATTACTTTAAAACCGGGTTTGGTATAGGCTTGTATCTGGTAAAGGTATTTGTGAACAATCATAAAGGTAATATCAGCTACTCCAATAATACAAACGGGGGTACAACCTTTGTGCTAAGCCTGCCAAAAGGCAATCAGCATTTTGTTAATGAGCAGATAGTTGAAAACACAACGCCCGATTACAAATACGTTAACGAATTTATTGACCACGATAACCGGGACTCTGTTGTGCCAGAAGAAGAGCTGAACAAACTGGAACTGTTTATTTCAGAAAAGCACACCATTATAATTATTGATGATAATGACCAGATCAGAACCTATATTAAAAAGATCTTTACTCCCGATTACACCGTTATTGAAGCCAGGAATGGAACAATAGGGCTCGATCTGATCAAAAAGCACATCCCTGATGTAATTATCAGTGATATTGTGATGGATGGCATTAGCGGTCTTGAGTTATGCAGAATTGTGAAAGAGGATTCTACCATTAACCACATCCCCGTTATTTTACTTACCGGCGATGCCACGCCGGATATTATGGTGAAAAGCATTGAGGAGGGCGCTATAGATTTTATACGCAAGCCATTTGATAAAGAATTACTTAGCGCGCGTGTAAAAAGTGTTTTAAGAAGCAAAACCGAATTACAAAAGTATTTTTATAAAGAGGTAACCAAGAAAAATACTACCCACAACATCTCCCAGGAGCATAAAGACTTTTTAAATAATTGTATCGCCATTATTGAGCATTATTTTACCGATAATGTTTTTGATGTTTATGTACTTGCCAAAGAGATGGGCATAAGCTATCCTACGCTTTTTAAGCGGATCAAAACCATTACCGGGCAGTCTATTAATAATTTTATCCGCTTTGTGCGCCTGCGTAAAGCCGCCGAGCTTTTGATCCACACCAACTGTAATGTTAACGAGGCCGCGTTCCAGGTTGGTTTTAGCGATACCAAGTATTTTCGCGAGCAGTTTAATAAACAATTTGGTGTTAATCCTTCGGAGTTTATTAAAAAGCACAGGGCAAATTTCCAGGTATCATACCGGATGAATGAGTTTGAAAAAATATCTTCCAAATAATCAACTGCTAAACGCAGTGCTTGCTACTTCAAAAGCTTTATCCGCATTCCATTTTAGTTAATGGGGGATGGGGCTGGAGCTTTACATAAACGTATCCCCATTTATTTAAGGATTGCATTTCATCGAAGAGAAAAGTATACTTCAAAAAAAATGAATGTTGTTTTTACACTTATTTTTGGCTGTAAGTTCTCTTTATAGCTAAAATGAGGCTAAAACAGGTATTTTAACCCCCATAATTTATAGTTTTACCCCTCTCTGGTAATGCCAAATAACGCTTAATTCGTTTCTGCCAATTAGCAATAATTTCTTCTCAGACTTTATTGTAAAACAATTATTAACCATTAATCGATGTTATGAAATTTTTAAAAGCTCATAAATGGATATGGCCCGGTGCTATTTTAAATCGCCCAGGTTAAACGCCATTTAATTCAATAAACCAATAATTAACCCAATAAAACCCAACATTATGAAGAATAAATTTACTTATTTAACTCGTTATCACATGTGGTTATTTGTTGCAATGCTTATGGGCATTGGTCAAATAGCTTATGCACAAACAAAAATTAGTGTAAAAGGAACAGTAAAAGATGCTACCGGCAATGTATTGCCCGGTGCAACTATAAAGGTGGCCGGCACAAACCAATCAACATCAACAGATGTATCAGGTACTTTCAGAATAGAAGCGGCAGAAGGCGCAACCTTAAACATTTCGTTTGTAAGTATGGTTCCCAAAAGTATTGTTGTTGGTAAAAACAGCACATCCCTCAATATAGTGTTAGAGGATGATAAAAAACAACTAAATGAAGTTGTAGTAGTAGGTTACGGTACCCAAAAACGCTCTGATGTTACAGGTGCTGTTACTTCCATACCAAAGGCGCGCCTGGCAGAATTACCGGTAACCAACGTATTACAGGCGCTTGAAGGTGCTGTGGCAGGTGTAAACATTACTACCACATCTTCGGTGCCGGGGGCCCAGCCTACAGCTATTTCAAGAGGCCAAAATTCAATAAGTGCCGGTACAGGCCCTTATGTGGTAGTTGATGGTATTCCGCTGAGCAAAACAGGAGGGTCTCTTAATGATATTAACCCCAACGATATCGCATCGATGGAAATACTTAAAGATGCATCGGCAGTGGCAATATATGGTACCAATGGATCAAACGGCGTTATATTGGTTACTACCAAAAGGGGTACAAACGGCAAGCCTGTTATTCGTTACAATGGTTATGCCGGCGTAGAAGATATAGCGCATATGCTTACTCCACGTGATGGAGCCTCGTATATTCAGAAATATGCCGACTACATGTCACAAACCGGCCAAACTCAAACAAGCCCGGTGCCCAACAGCGCCGAACTGCCAAACTACCAGGCCGGTCGTACTATCGATTGGATGAAACAGGTAACACAGCAGGGTGTTATACAAGATCATAACCTAAGCATATCTGGTGGTAGCCCCGATGTTAAATACTTTGTATCAGGCGATTATTTGAAACAAAAAGGTGTAGTTGATGGGTATCAATACAACCGGGTAAGCATCCGCTCAAATCTGGATATTAATGTTACCAGTTTTTTAACTGTGGGTATGTCGTCATTTATTGCCAATAATAACTACGATGGCGGCCGTGCTAACTTGTTATTTGCTACTGCTATGAGCCCGTATGGTAATGAATATAATGCCAATGGCACATATGCCATTTACCCAATGAATCCCGAGCAATTGTATACTAACCCGTTGCTTGGCTTAACTACCGATCAGCTTAACCGTAGCGTTAATCTTAATGGAAACGCCTATGCCGAAATTAAATTTGGCGGCATACTTAAGGGTTTAAAATACCGCGTAAATGCAGGTTATACTTATTTGCCAACCCGTTTGGATAGCTACAGCGGCCGCCTGGCCAATGTGCCGTTGGGTTCGGCCAGTGCAACCAGTTCCGAAACAAATTCATACACTATCGAAAACTTGTTGTACTACAACAGGGATATCGGAAAGCATCACTTTGATTTTACCGGTTTATACAGTGCTCAGCGTCGTCGTTATTTTACATCTACGGCGTCGGCTACCGGTTTTGTTAACGACGAGCTTTCTTACAACAACATTGGCGCGGGTGCAACACAAACTTCATCATCTAATTCGGATAGGTATGCGTTAAACTCTCAAATGGCCCGTATTAACTATTCTTATGATAGCCGCTACCTGTTCACCGTTACGGCACGTCGTGATGGTTCGTCGGTTTTTGGTGCAAATACTACTAAGTATGGTGTGTTCCCATCAGCGGCTTTAGGTTGGAATATTAGCCAGGAAGATTTTCTAAAGGATTCAAAAATTGTTAATAACCTAAAGTTTAGAGCATCATACGGTAAAACGGGTAACGAGGGTGTGAATGTTTACCAAACCATTACAACAGATGGTACAGTGCGCTCTCCTTTTAATGGTGTAAGTACAATAGGGGTGCAGGCCAGTAATTTGGGTAACGTTAACCTGCACTGGGAAACAACTGTGGGTACAAATTTAGGTGCCGATTTCTCGCTTTTTAATAGCAGGATAAATGGTTCTGTTGATGCCTATAAAACACACACTTATGGCTTATTGCTGCAAAGAGCTTTGCCTCTTATTACCGGTTATTCTAAAGTATGGGATAATATAGGTAAGGTTGCCAATAAAGGCCTGGAGATAACGCTAAATACACGTAACATCGATGGCAGGGATTTCCGTTGGGAATCTACCATTGTTTACGCGGTTACCCGTAACAGAATTACCGATTTATATGGCGATGGAAAAAGCGATCTGGGCAACCGTTGGTTTATTGGCCAGCCCATTGGCGTTATTTACGATTATAAGATGACCGGGGTTTGGCAAACAGGCGAAGATCCTTCAAAGCAAGATCCCGGAGCTAAACCTGGTGATCTGAAATTTGCCGACACCAATGGCGATGGAAAGATAACAGCCGATGACAAAGTGATACAGGGGCAAACCACACCTAAATGGACAGGCGGTTTAACCAATACCCTGCACTACAAGCAGTTTAACCTGAGCATATTTATACAAACAGCCCAGGGACAGATGCAAAACAATACAGATTTGAACTATGCAGATGAATCGGGCCGAAGAAATACACCTGAAGCAATTGGTTACTGGACACCTTCAAACGGTAATAACTCGTTCCAGGCATTATCTTATACCAATACCCGCGGATACGGTTACCCCCGCGATGCCAGCTATACCCGCATTAAAGATGTTACATTTAGCTACGTAGTACCTAAGGAATTATTGGATAAGGTACATCTTAATGGCTTAACATTTTATGTAAGCGGCCGTAACCTGTACACATTTACCAAATGGATAGGCTGGGACCCAGAGCAAACTTCTTATACAAGAGGAACCTCAAATTCGTCAGCTAATCAGTCGGCTTTTGCTTCCGATTATACCAATAATTATCCTGTTACCCGCACATTCATTTTAGGTGCCAACATCTCATTAAAATAAACTGATAAAAGATAACGACATGAAAAAGTATTCAATTATAGTGGCTTCTGTATCAGTGCTTATTATTGCATTTGCATCCTGTAAAAAGTCTTACCTTAATGAAAAGCCATATTCGCTATATACTCCCTTAACGCTTAACGATTCGTTAGGGTTTGAAGCAGCAGCCGTGGGCTTATATAATTACGAAAGCACAATTTTAACCTACTCAAGTGCACAAGGCTGGCCAAGTGTTTGGCAGGTAGGTACCGATGTAGCCAACGCTACAGCCAACCAGCAAGGTATTGAAGTGCCTTATTATAACTATGCGCAGCTTACGTCAACAGATGGAGCGGCATCGTACATCTGGGGTAAGTACTACGCGCTTATCAATAATGCAAACATTATTATTGGTTCGGTTGAAGATCCATCAAATACCAAACTAACCCAAAAAGGTAAAAATGCCATTGATGCCGAAGCTAAATTTTTTAGGGCTTATGCCTATAATAACCTGGTAACGCTATTTGGTAAAGTGCCATTGATAACAAGCGCGCTTACAGTACCTAAAACAAATTTTGTACGCGCCTCGCTTGATGATATCAACAATGTGATCATAAGCGACCTTACTTTTGCAGGCAATAACCTGTCTGACCTGAATGCGGGAACGTTAAAACTAAACGTGCAGGGTAAACCGGTTGATCGTGCCAATAAGTATATGGCCATGCAGCTTTTAGCTGAGGCTTACCTGCGTATGGGTAAAAATGATTTGGCCGAGCAGCAGGCGCAGGCGGTTATCAGCAGTGGTAAATTTAGCCTCATTAATAGCCGTTATGGTGTAAGGGCCAGCGGTGGAGGTGATTATTATTCAGATATGTTTGTATATGGCAACCAAAGGCGTGCGCAGGGTAACAGCGAGGCCATTTGGGTTATTGAGCAGGAAAACCCAAGTTCGGTAGTAGGTGGCAATACAGATAATGCCCAGCAACGCCGGGTATGGGGTGCTGCTTACTATAACATTAGCGGCTTGCTACCTTGCGACACCCTGGGCGGGCGCAGTATTGGCAGGTTAAGGCTGAGTAACTGGGTGCTATATGGTTTGTATCCAACCGGCGATATGCGTAATTCTCAATATAGCATTAAAAGGCAATATTACTATAACGATGCAACCAAGCCGGCCTTGTTAGGCAAGCCTGTACCTTTTACAGGCCCGGATACGCTTTATAAAATTTGCCCAAGTACTTTAAAATGGGGTGCGTTTGATCCTAACGATACTTTTGGCTATGCTATGATAAAGGACTTTATTATGATGCGTTTAGGCGAAACCTATCTGTTACTGGCCGAAGCACAGGTAAAACAAGGTAAAACAGATGCTGCCGCTGCTACCATCAACATTTTACGTACAAGAGCCCAGGCACCGCAGGTTACCGCGGATAAAATGACATTGGATTTTGTACTTGATGAACGTGCCCGCGAGTTGATAGGTGAAGAAAATAGGAGAATGACCCTGATGCGTACCGGAACTTTGGTTGATAGAGCTACCAGGCTTAACTCAAACGATGTTCAGCACCCTACAACAGGTTTGGCAGCAAAAAACCTGCTGTTACCAATACCACTAACAGAAATTCAGTTGAATAAGGATGCTGTTTTAGAACAAAATCCTGGTTATTAATATATTTAAGATGGTATGCGGCAATTGTAATAAATTGCCGCATACTTTTATCGTATGGTCAAAAGCTCATTTAAATATCTACTCTTCGCTTATATATTAACCGGTTGCCTGCAAATTGCAGATGCACAGGTTAATCAGGTAAAAACTACTACCATAGGATTGGGGTGGGCCAACAATTCGGTCAATACGGTAATCTTTCGCAAAAACTCATTGGTTACCTTTAACGGCGAACAATATGCCGCTTATTACAACAACGAACAATATATCGTATTAGCCAAAAGAAAAAGCGGGGGCAACAAATGGCAAACACAAATTACCCCATACAAGGGTGACGCTACCGATGCGCATAAAGATATCAGCATTATGGCAGATGGCGCAGGCTATTTACACATGGCCTGGGGGCTGCACAATCAACCATTAAATTACGTTACTTCTACCGGGCCGGGCAGCTTGCAGCTATCGGCAAAAAAAACAATGACCGGCACTGGCGAAGATCATGTGAGCTACCCGGAGTTTTATAGTTTGCCTGGCGGCGATCTTTTATTCCTTTACCGGGATGGAGCCTCTGGTAATGGCAACCTGGTACTAAACAAGTACAATGTTGCTACCCAAAAATGGATAAACATTCAAAATAATTTAATTGATGGCCAGGGTAAGCGCAATGCCTACTGGCAAATGGCTATTGATGTTAAAGGCGCTATCCACCTATCATGGGTGTGGCGCGAGAGCCCGGATGTGGCCAGCAATCATGATATGGCTTACGCCTGTTCAAAAGATGGAGGCCTTACGTGGCAAAAATCAACAGGCGAAAAATATACCCTGCCAATAACGGCTGCTACAGCCGAATACGCCTGTACTATTCCTCAAAAAAGCGAACTCATTAATCAAACATCGATGTTTGCCGATGATAAAGGCAACCCGTTTATTGCCACCTATTGGCGCGAAGAGGGGCAGGCCGTACCCCAATACCACCTGATATACAAGGCCGAAGGCAAATGGCAGCAAAGTAACCTGGGTTTCCGCAAAACTGCGTTTAGCCTGGGTGGAGTTGGTACCAAAAGTATCCCGGTATCCCGCCCGCAAATCATCGCCTGGAAAGAGGGTGATAAAATGGCGGCAGCGATGATATTTAGGGATAGGGAGCGCGACAACAAAGTTTCTGTAGCCGTAAACCACAAACTGAGCGGTGATAAATGGATAGTTAGTGATCTTTCCCAATCTGCCGTTGGCGAGTGGGAGCCGAGCTACGATACCGAGCTTTGGAAAAATAAAAAGATACTAAACCTGTTTGTACAGAAAGTGGTGCAGGTTGATGGCGAAGGGCAAGCCAAAGTAGATCCTCAACCGGTGGAGGTTTTGGAGTGGAACCCGGTTAGTAATTAGCAAAATATAAAAACATGACTTTAAAAAGTGCTTTAAGCATCTTCATCTTCCTGGTAAGTGTTAATGTGGCCCTTGCTCAAAAAACTACTTTTAAGCAGGATAAGCAATTATTGCAAATCATCAGCAACGATTATAAAACCGCCGCAGATCAATATAAATTGATGGCGAAGGAGCTTGAACCCGATAAGTTCCCTAAAACATTTTATCCGGCAACCGGCAAATTAGAAACCAGTAGTTCTGACTGGTGGTGCAGCGGTTTTTATCCTGGAACATTATTATATTTATATCACCAAACAGGCGATAAGGCGTTACTTACCGAAGCCGACCGCATGTTGGATGCCCTGGCAAAAGAACAATACAACAAAACCACGCACGATCTGGGTTTTATGATGTACTGTAGCTTTGGCAACGCGCAAAAGTTTGAGCCAAAGCCGGAGTATAAGCAAATACTCATCAATAGCGCAAAATCATTATGCACCCGTTTTGATCCCAAAGTAGGCTGCATCAAATCATGGGATTCAAAAAAACAAGAATACCTGGTAATTATTGATAACATGATGAACCTGGAATTATTGTTTTGGGCAACACACGTAACCGGCGACAGTAGTTTTTACAAAATAGCGGTTACGCATGCCAATACCACCATGAAAAATCATTTCAGGGCCGATTACAGTTCGTACCACGTTGTTAACTACAACCCACAAACCGGCGAAGTGCAACAAAAGCGTACCGCGCAGGGCTTTGCAGATGAGTCGGCCTGGGCGCGTGGGCAGGCATGGGGTTTATATGGCTATACCGTAATGTATCGCGAAACAAAAGATAAAAAATACCTCGATCAGGCCAATCATATTGCCGGGTTTATATTAAACAACCCTAATTTGCCGGCAGATAAAATACCCTACTGGGATTATAATGCACCCAACATACCCAACGCGCTGCGCGATGCTTCGGCTGCTTCGGTAATGGCTTCGGCCTTTTTAGAGCTTTGTCATTATGCAGGTAAAAAGGAGGGGCAGCAATATTATAGCACTGCCGAAACCATCATCAAAAACCTATCAAAGCAACCCTACATGGCTGCTGCAGGTACCAACGGCGGTTTTATTTTGCAGCATAGCGTGGGCAGCTTACCGGCCAAATCGGAGGTAGATGTGCCGTTAACTTACGCCGATTACTATTTTATCGAAGCTTTAAACAGGTATAAAAACATTAATAAATAGCATGATGATAAATACAACGTATACTAAAGGTTTACTGGCATTGATAGCCGGGGTAATGCTTTCTGGCAGTGTTAATGCCCAGGTCGTAGATACACTTAATGCCCCGCCACCGGTATTAAAAGGAGTTTATGCCGATCCCAATATCACTGTTTTTGGCAAAAGGTTTTATATCTACCCAACAACAGACGGTACCGAAGGCTGGTTATCTACCAGTTTTACCTGCTGGTCATCGCCTAACCTGGTCGATTGGAAAAACGAGGGTGTGATATTAGATCTGCCCCGCGATTTAACATGGGCTAAAGAGCGGGCCTGGGCGCCTACCATCGCCTTTAAAAACAATAAATATTACTACTACTATTCGGCCAATGTAAATATTGGTGTTGCGGTTAGCGATAAACCCACCGGTCCGTTTAAAGATCCATTGGGCAAGCCCCTCATCCCGAAGGGCACCAGACCTGGGCAAACCATAGACCCAATGGTTTTTGTTGATGACGACGGCGCCGCTTACCTGTACTGGGGGCAGGGGCAATGCAACGTTGCTAAGTTAAATGAGGATATGGTATCATTAGATACCTCAAAAATAATATCGTTTAAACCAACCGGTTACAACGAGGGGCCGTTTGTAATAAAACGCAAGGGTATTTACTACCTCATGTGGTCTGAGTATGACACCCGCGATCCGCGTTATTCTATAGCGTATGCTACGTCGGCTTCGCCTATGGGGCCATTCAAAAAAGCGGCAGGCTTCCCGGTATTAAAAGGTAAAGGCGTGGTAAAAGGTGCTGGCCATCATTCTGTGGTACAGGTACCCGGTAAAGATGAATGGTATATTGCCTATCACCGTTTTAAAATACCCGATGGTGATGGTTATAACCGCGAAACCTGCATTTCGCCTATGCGCTTTGATGCACAGGGCCACATTTTGCCGGTAAATGTTTTTGAGAAGGTAAAAGCCGTGAGCATAAAAAAATAGGTGATGAAAAAGTTAATAATACTGCTTTGCTGGTTTTACCCCATAATTGATGCCGGCGCGCAAACCAAAGCCGTTGATGGCGTTGCCGATAGAAAGCTTTGGCTTAGCTACATGGATAAAATAGCCCGCCCTGTGCTATTAAACCTGGCGGAGGATAAGTTGAAGCAAAATATGCCGGTAAGCCTGGCAGAGCATATTGATAACAAAGATGGGCGTGCCAAAGTAGCTTACCTGGAAGCTTTTGGCCGTACTTTAAGTGGTATTGCCCCATGGATAAACCTCGAAGGAGGAGATGCTGCCGAAGTTAAGCTGCGCAATCAATACCGGGAATGGGCGTTAAAAGCTATAGGCAACGCGGTTAACCCGCAGGCTAAAGATTATTTGCAGTGGAATGGCGGCCAGCCTTTGGTTGACGCATCGTACCTGGCCCTGGCGTTGGTACGAAGCCCATGGCTATGGGAGCACCTGGATGAGAATGTTAAAAAACAGGTGGTTGATGCGCTTAAAATAACACGCCAAACGGTACCGGTTTATTCTAACTGGATATTGTTTTCGGGAATGATAGAAGCCTTTTTCTGCAAATACAATCTTGGGGACGATCCTCTGCGTACCGAATTTGGCATCCGTGAGTTTACCCAGCATTGGTACGTTGGCGATGGCATGTATTCTGATGGGATGAGTTTTCATCTGGATTATTACAACAGCATCGTTATTCAGCCCAACCTCGAAGTTATTCTGCAGGTACAGGGCGAAAAAAAGAAAACTTATCTCCGCGAAGCAGACCGTGTTAAAATTATTGGTCAGCGTTATGCCGAGATACTGGAGCGTTTAATTGGTGCCGATGGCAGTTACCCGGCAACCGGTCGCTCTATTGTTTACCGTGCTGGTGTGTTTCATCACCTGGCAAACATGGCTTATATCAAACAGTTACCGGCTTCGTTGCCACCGGCGCAGGTGCGTTGCGCGTTAACGGCGGTTATTAAAAAAACGCTGGAGTCGCCGTCAACTTTTACCAAAGATGGCTGGCTCAACATCGGGCTTTATGGCAAGCAACCCGGCCTGGCCGATTTTTATATCACCACAGGTAGCCTGTACATCTGTAGCAACGTTTTTGTTCCGCTTGGCTTGCCCCAAACAGATGAGTTTTGGAGCGCGCCACCACTAAAGTGGACCGAAGCCAAAATTTGGAGCGGCGAGGATGTAAACGCCGATCATGCATTGGATATTCATTAATACAAAACATACAGACCCTATGATAACAGCTTATTTTAAACAAACCCGCCTGGTAGCCATATTGGTTGCCGTATTGATGGGCATTAGCGGGTATGGCAAAGCCCAGCAAAAAGAATTTAAACCCGGCCAGCTTTGGCCAGATGATAAGGGTGTACACATTAACGCCCATGGCGGTGGCTTTCTTTATCAAAAAGGTACCTACTACTGGTTTGGCGAGCATAAAATTGCCGGCGGTGCAGGTAACCGCGCCATGGTAGGAGTGCATTGTTACTCATCTAAAGATCTGTACAACTGGAAGGATGAAGGTATCGCCCTTAATGTTTCTGATGATTTGGCAAATGATATTGCCAAAGGTTGTATCCTGGAACGTCCGAAAGTGATCTATAACAAGCTTACCAAAAAATATGTAATGTGGTTTCACCTCGAGTTGTTGGGCAAAGGCTATAGCGCTGCCCGGGCGGGTGTAGCAACAAGTGATAAGGCCACAGGGCCGTATACCTTTGTGAAAAGTTACAGGCCAAACCCGGGCCAGATGCCGTTTTATGCGGTTACCACGCCCGAAAGCGAGAAGGTAAACTGCACTAACCCGGCCAGCAAAAGTGATGGCTTTTTTTGTCGCGACCTGCCCGGTGGTCAGATGGCCCGCGATATGACCGTTTTTGTTGACGACGATGGCAAAGCCTACCATGTTTTTTCATCAGAAGAAAATTTTACGCTCGATTTGGCCGAATTGACGCCTGATTACACAGGTCATACCGGTAAGTTTATCCGCATATACGTAGGTCATCAAACCGAGGCCCCGGCTTTATTTAAGCGTAACGGTATTTATTATATGATTGGCTCCGGCTGTACAGGTTGGGACCCCAATGCCGCCCGTTGGTTTTCGGCAACATCTATATGGGGCCCGTGGACCTATCGTGGTAACCCATGCAAAGGCCCCGGTAGCGAAACCACCTACGGTGGCCAAAGCACCTATGTGTTACCTGTTGCCGGTAAAAAAGACGCCTTCATCTTTGTAGCCGATAAATGGACACCTAAAGATGCTATTGATGGCCGTTACCTATGGCTACCTATTGCTTTCAAAGGTGATGATATAGAAATAAACTGGCTGGATAGCTGGAAACTCGACGTTTTTAAAAAGTAATATGAAAAACCTTATCACTTTGTGCTGCCTGTTAATGGCGGCTGGTATTGCGCACGCTCAGGATAGCCTGATCACCAATATTCAGAACCGAAGATCGCTTGATCTTAACGGTACCTGGCAATATATTGTTGATCCCTACGAAACCGGGTTTTATGACTATCGATATAAAGAACTAAACGAAAATAATGGCGACGCATACTGGAACAACGGTATCCCCGCCAACAAAACCGAGAAGAAAGAGCACGGCTATATCGACAAATATTCTATTGAAGTACCCGGCGACTGGAATCATCAAAAGCCGGAGTTTTTATATTATGAAGGTACCATCTGGTACAAAAAATCATTCGATTATGCTAAGCCCGCAACCGGCAATAAATGCTTCGTTTACTTTGGAGCTGTAAATTACCGTGCCGATGTTTACCTGAACGGTAAAAAGCTGGGTATGCATAAAGGTGGTTTTACACCCTTCAATTTTGAAGTGCCCGCCGGCTTGCTGAAAGAGACCGGTAACTATTTGGTTGTTAAGGTTGATAACAAGCGCTATGCCGATGAAGTACCCACCCTAAATACCGATTGGTGGAACTACGGAGGCATTACCCGCGATGTAAAACTGGTAGAGGTACCCGGTAACTTTATCAGAGATTTTATGGTACAGCTTAAAAAGCCTGTAGATGGCGCGGCACCTGCCAAACAGCCAGAGGTTACTGGTTGGGTAAAGCTGAATAGCAAGCCCACATCGGCACAAAACATTACTGTAGAGATACCCGAACTGAAGCTGAGCAAGCAATTTACCGCTACAGATGATGTTACCCAAATTAGCTTTAAACTGCCTAAAGTACAGCTATGGTCGCCGCAAACGCCTAAGTTGTATACGGTTATAGTGCGTGCCGGTAACGATAAAACGGAGGATAAAATTGGTTTCCGTACCATTGAGGCATACGGGCCAAAGTTGTTGTTAAACGGCAAGCCTATATTTCTGCGCGGTATCTGTATCCATGGCGAAATACCACAGGATGTAAGGCGGGCTTACAGCGAAAAGGATGCAGAGCAGCTATTGGGGCAGGCTCATGAATTGGGATGTAATATGGTAAGACTGGCCCACTATCCGCACGATGAAAAAACTACCCGCCTTGCCGATTCTTTGGGCATCCTGGTATGGTCGGAAATTCCGGTGTATTGGACAATTGATTTTGGCAACGCTGCCGTACTTGAAAAAGCCAAAGCCCAGTTACAGGAAATGATAACCCGCGATCATAACCGGGCCAGTATCATCATCTGGTCGGTAGGTAACGAAACTCCTGTTAGTGCCACACGTACCAATTTTATGCACAGTTTAATTACCCGGGCAAAACAACTGGATAATACCCGGTTAGTTTCGGCCGCGCTGGAGGTAAACTACAGCTCTGGTAAGGATTTAAATGTGATTGACGATCCGTTGGGCGAATTTGTAGACCTGGTTGCTTTTAACGAATACCTGGGCTGGTATGGTGGTTCGCCCGAAAAATGCCGTACTACCAATTGGAGCACTCCGTACAACAAACCGCTATTTATAAGTGAAACAGGCGCCGAAGCCAAATCCGGCTTTCATGCCGACTCGCTAACCCGCTTTGACGAAGAGTACCAGGAGTGGTATTTTAAAGAGCAGGTAGCCATGTTTAAACGTATGCCTGCAAACTTTGTGGGGCTTTCGCCATGGGTACTGGCCGATTTTCGGTCGCCTAAACGTAACAACCCGGTTTACCAGGAAGGTTGGAACCGCAAAGGTTTGTACGATGATAAAGGCAATAAAAAGAAAGCCTTTTATATAATGCAAAACTATTATAAACAAAAAAGTGCCGAGGCGCTGAATAGATAAGTATCACCAATGAAAAAAAACATTATCCTTTTCCTTACCTTATTATTAGGCTGTAATTTATCCGGCTATTGTCAACAAGCCAAACATACTTTTGCGCTTGGCGACGAAGCATTTTTGCTCGATGGCAAACCTTTGCAAATGATCTCGGGCGAGATGCATTATCCCCGTGTACCCCGCGAAGCCTGGCGGGCCCGTATGAAAATGGCCAAAGCCATGGGCCTTAATACCATTGGCACCTATGTGTTCTGGAACCTGCACGAACCGCAAAAAGGTAAATTTGATTTTACCGGCAATAATGATGTGGCCGAATTTGTACGCATAGCCCAGCAGGAAGGCCTGTGGGTAATACTACGCCCAAGTCCTTATGTATGTGCCGAATGGGAATTTGGCGGTTACCCGTACTGGCTGCAAAACGAAAAGGGTTTGGAAGTGCGCAGCAAAGAAGCGCAATACCTTAAAGAGTATGAAAGCTATATTAAAGAAGTTGGCAAACAACTGGCGCCGCTGCAAATAAACCACGGTGGTAACATTTTAATGGTACAGATAGAAAATGAGTACGGCTCATACGGCAGCGACAAAGAGTACCTGGCCATTAACCAAAAACTGTTTAAAGAGGCCGGTTTTGATGGCCTGCTTTACACCTGCGACCCGGCACCCGACCTGGTGAACGGCCACTTACCCGGCCTGCTGCCGGCTGTAAACGGACTAGATAACCCTGCAAAAGTGAAAAAGCTGGTAAATGATAACCACAACGGTAAAGGCCCATACTACATAGCCGAATGGTACCCGGCCTGGTTTGATTGGTGGGGAACTGAGCATCACACGGTACCGGCCCAACAATATTCCATCCATCTTGATTCGGTATTGGCAGCGGGTATCTCAATTAATATGTATATGTTTCATGGCGGTACCACGCGCGCTTTCATGAATGGGGCCAATTATAAAGATACATCACCCTACGAACCGCAAACCAGCAGTTACGATTACGATGCACCCTTGGATGAGGCGGGTAACGCCACACCAAAATTTATGAAATTTAGGGAGGTGATACAAAAATACCTGCCTGCGGGTACGCAATTACCGGCTGTGCCTGCTGTAAAACCAGCCATAAGTATTCCGGCTATTAAGTTTACGCAATCGGTAAGTTTGCTCAACACGCTGCCTGTTGCCAAAGAAAATATAACCCCGCTTACCTTTGAAGCCCTGCACCAAGATTATGGTTTTGTATTGTACAGAAGCACAGTACAAGGTGGCAAAAGTGGTTTACTTAAACTAAAAGATTTAAGGGATTACGCTGTTATAATGTTAAACGGTAAAAAGGCAGGCACACTAGATCGGCGGTTGAATCAGGATAGCCTCATCCTTACCTTACCGGCTGGTAAAGTAACGTTAGATATATTGGTTGAAAACCTTGGCCGTATTAACTTTGGTAAATACCTGCTGCAAAACAAAAAAGGTATTACCGAAAAAGTGTTGTTTGATGGTGCCGAAGTAACACATTGGAAAATGTATTCGTTACCGTTCGGCAATTTAAACGCTGTAAAATTTGGTGCAGGTACACAAAGTGCGCAATCGCCGGTGATAAAAAAAGGAGGTTTTACCCTTAATAAAGTTGGGGATACCTACCTGGATATGAGCGGATGGGGTAAAGGCGTAGTATGGGTAAACGGCCACAATTTAGGCAGATACTGGAATGTTGGTCCGCAGCAAACGCTATACCTGCCGGTAGAATGGCTTAAAAAAGGGCATAACGATATTGCCATTCTCGAATTATTAAAACCTGCGCAAACCCAGCTTAAGGGCATTGATAAGCCTATATTGAATATATTACAACCTTAAAAACAGGTATATGGAAAGGGTAGCCTTTAAAATGAAACTTTTTGCAGGCAAAGCAGCCGAATATAAAGTGCGCCATGATGCAATCTGGCCAGAGCTGGCCGGATTGCTCAAAACTACAGGTATCAGTAATTATTCGATATTTTTAGATGAGGAAACCAATTGGCTGTTTGGAGTTTTACAGGTTGATGACCGGCAGGCTTTAGATGGCCTGCCCGATAATCCCATCATGAAAAAATGGTGGGCCTACATGGCCGATATGATGGAATCAAATCCGGATAGTTCGCCGGTAAGTATACCGTTAAAAGAAGTATTCTTTTTACCATGATGAGCAAAATGATTTTTGCTGGCTTAATAGCCCTGCTGCCTTTTGTAGCCCAATGCCAGCAAAGCCAGCCGGATACCCTGGGTGGATATAAACTGGCCTGGGCCGATGAGTTTAACAACGAAGGTGCACCGGATACAGCTAACTGGAAGTTTGAGCAGGGTTTTGTACGCAACCACGAAGCCCAGTGGTACCAGGCCGAAAACGCGGTTTGCCATAACGGTTTGCTGATTATTGAGGCTAAAAAAGTGCACAAGGCCAATCCGGGTTATGTTGCAAATAGTGCCAACTGGAAAGCAGCACGGCAATATATTGGATACACATCATCAAGTATGAACACCCGTAGCCTGCACAGCTGGCAATATGGGCGTATGGTAATGCGTGCCCGTATAGCCACAGATGCCGGTTTATGGCCTGCTTTTTGGACGCTCGGGGCAAACAAGCCCTGGCCATCAAACGGCGAGATAGATATTATGGAGTATTACCGCGATAAACTGTTGGCCAACATAGCATGCGGTACGGCCACACCAAACAAAGCCAAATGGTATAGCAATGCCAAAGCGCTAAATGCTTTTGATGCTGGTTGGAGCAAAAAGTTTCACACCTGGCGTATGGATTGGGATGAAACTTCCATCAGTTTATATGTAGACGACCAACTGCTTAACCATGTAGAACTGAAAGACCTGGTTAACCAGGACGGCAGTGGCTTTAACCCGTTTAAGCAGCAACATTATATACTGCTTAATATGGCCATTGGCGGCGATAACGGCGGCGACCCTTCGGGTACTCCATTTCCTAAGCGGTTTGAGGTTGATTATGTGCGGGTTTATCAAAAGAAATAAGGCTGCTTTTACTATCTCCTACCAAAAGTGCTTGTAATTAAAACAGCTTTTTGATATTTAACCTGGAGACAAACAAATTCTTCTTGATTTTATGATAGCGTAACATATAAAACGCTACTTTGTATTTAAATAAAATATGGAGCTCGACAAGGTTTTATATGATACCATTGGTAACGGGTATAACACCACCCGGCGGGCCGATCCATATATAACCGACCGTCTTTTTCAATTGTTATCAACGCAAACAGGGGGCATGTATCTTGATATTGGTTGCGGAACGGGCAACTACACCATCGCGTTAGCAAATAAAGGAATTAATTTTTATGGGGTGGAACCTTCGGTAGAAATGCTGGATATCGCCCGTTTAAAATCAATGGAAGTAACCTGGCTTTTAGGTCCGGCCGAGGGTATTCCCGTTCCTGATAACTTTTTTGATGGCAGTATAGCTACGCTCACTATTCATCATTGGACTGAGTTGGGGATAGCATTTGCAGAGTTTTATCGCGTATTAAAAAGCGGTTCTCCAATGATTATATTTACTGCTGATCCTCAACAGATGAGCGGCTATTGGCTTAATTATTATTTCCCCAATATGATGGCCCGTTCTGTTGCTCAAATGCCGGGTTTGGATATGATAGCAGCTGCCGCTATTGGCGCCGGGTTTAGTGTTATTGATACGGAGAAGTACTTTATCGGCGATGATCTGCAGGATTTGTTCCTATACTCCGGTAAAAATAACCCATCGCTTTATTTGGATGAGGGGGTAAGAAAAGGCATTTCTTCCTTTGCCTCATTGGCCAGTAGGGAAGAGGTTGAACAAGGCATTTTAAAGCTAAAAGATGATATTTGGGAGGGTAGGTTTGAAACGGTAAAAGCGAAATACAGTGATGCATTTGGCGATTACTTATTTATTACTTTACAAAAGTGCTAAACACATACAATAGTTTTTTCCACGTAAGCGAACAGGCGGATATAACCGTTTTTGAGCCCAGGCCATCCCCATCTGCTTTTGCGGATATAAAAGGGGATGTAGTTTTTGCCGTTGAAGGCCGTTTACTGCACAACTACCTGCTGCCCCGTGATTGCCCGAGGGTAACCTGGTATGTTAACCCCGAAACAAGTGTTGCCGATAGAGAGCGGTTTATGGGCAATACCATGGCAACGCATATTATGGTAGTTGAATCCGAATGGTATCAGCGGATAACTGAAACTACCTTATACTGCTACCAATTTCCGGCCGATGATTTTACTTTGCTTGATGCATGCGCGGGCTATTATATCTCGTATAAGTCCGTTGTACCGCTATCTGTAACACCGGTGCCCAATATTTTGGCCGAATTACTTAGCCTTAATATTGAATTACGTTTTACGCCATCGCTTATTAAACTGGCCGGGGATGTGAGCAGATCAACGTTGAGCTTCTCTAACATCAGGATGAGAAACGCTAAAAGGTAATTGATCCTCCATCAATCATCGTCATCATCTGCTTTGCCGGTTAGTTTTACAGGATAGGTTTTTTGGCCTTTTGCTGCATACCATAAAATACGGTTTAGCAAGTCATCGCTGCCACCATCTACGTGGTCAAACTCTGGCTTCGCTGAGGCCTTGGCATAATAAAGGGCTTTCCCTCTGAGTACAGCAAGTTTGGGGTTTATATTATTTAACGGAATGCGGTTTGGAACAGCATTGTAAGTATAGGCAGATGGCCTGTTGCCAAAGCAGCTAAACATAGGCAAGGCTGTAGCATCAATAACATTCATAGGCGGTATACCTAATATTTGCTCTATCGACCGCACAATGCAGGTTTGGTTGTAATTGGTTGATACCGTTTTCTGCATCTGGCTGTATGGACTAACCACAAAGCCGGTAGTGCGGTAAGCAGATACGTGGTCCCAGCCAGCCTGGGAGTCATCTTCGGTAACAAATATCACCGTGTTTTTCCAGAAACGGCTTTTGGATACAGCTTCAATAATACGGCCCAGCGCAAGATCATTATCGGCCACCATAGATTCTGGTTTAGGCATGCCCGCACGACTGCCTTGCGTATGATCTGTAGATAATGCCATCACCATCAACTCCGGCAGCTCATCGCCGGCCTGTTTTTCATAACCTTTTAATTCATCAATAAAAGCGGAGGCCCGCACCTGGTCGGTTATCCTTAACTCGTCAGATCCGGGATAGTTTTGCGATAGCATTGGCCTTACCCTCGATATGGTACTGGTATTATAAAATTTAAGCGGGATGCCGGCTTTGTAATTATTATAAATGTCTGTCCAGCTTAATTTTTCGTCGTAATGTGGTATAGATGCCTCGCCATAGATCCTTACTTTTTTGCCGTGGTCGGCAGCGTTGTTCCATATAAATCCCTTTTTACTATAAACCAGGGCGTCTTCCTGTACATGCGGATAGCTGCGAAACCAGGCGCGTACGTTTTTTTCCACGTAATCGGTCACCATCGCGGCATCGGTCCACTGATGGCCCTCGGCCGAGCATTTGCCCGATGCGTAGTAATTATCGAGCAACACAAAATCTTTGGCCACCTTATGCTGGTTGGGGGTAATGCTATCGCCATAAATACATAACGATGGCATGCCTTTGCCCTGTGGTAAATCGCCTAAAACCTGGTCGTAAGTACGGTTTTCTTTGATGATGTACAATACATGTTTAAATACCGAAGGTTCGCCAATACGATCGGGTATTGGTTTTGGAGCGATATTTTTGCGGGGAATCAGCTGGGCAATATCCTGCCTGAAGGTAAGGTTGAGCGTTTTTACACGGTCGGTATATTTTTTCAGCAGCTGATCATCCGGCAATGGGATGATGGATACCGTAGCCTTTTCGTGGTGCGAGTTATAAGCGGTAACATCAGCAGGTACCTCCTTGCTTTTGAACTCTTTGGTGCTCACTCTCGAACCCTCACCTTCCAGGTTGGTTACAAACAAGGTATTGTTATCAACCAATAAACCTCCCGGATAAGCCTCGGTAGGGATAAAGCCTTTAACCGTTGTTTTGCCCTTACCGTTTATCGCCACAGCAGACCCAAGACTAACTACAGCAACCGCGTTGTCGAGCCCGTTGGCAACATATAAAGTAGTACCATCATGGTTAAGTGCCAAAGCGTTTGGCGAATCGCCTATATAGCCATTTTTGTCCTGCATCAATCGTACAGGAATTTTTTCCACAACCTTCATGCTTGTAACATTAACAACAGATACATTATCGCTGTTGGCATTGGCCACGTATAAAAAGTTATTGTCCTTACTTGCAATTATAACATTTGGATGCAGGCCAACCGGTATTTCTCTTAATGTTTTACCGCT
Organism: Mucilaginibacter cryoferens; assembly: GCF_014205845.1. Lineage (GTDB taxonomy): Bacteria > Bacteroidota > Bacteroidia > Sphingobacteriales > Sphingobacteriaceae > Mucilaginibacter. Next base: position 449,322 of record NZ_JACHCR010000001.1, on the reverse strand, counting down.
TGCAATATCAATTACCTGCACGTTACCCGTACTTGTAGCCCCTGTTTTTGGGTCGATATAGGTTTTGCCATAAGGTACGCCGGCGGTTTCGTTGCCCAAGGTATCGGTAGGTTCGGCGCCGCCCCAATTGGTTATAAACAGCTGCTGGCCTATAAGAGCAAGGCCGTAGGGCGCAACTCCTGTAGGTTTGGTATAAACGGTTTGCTGGGTGGTTAAATTAATTTTTACAATTTGGTTGTTACCATTTAACGCCACGTATAAATAGTCGGTACCGTTTTCATTGTTGATCACCAGTTCATTGGGCAATGCCAATGGCGACGGTGCAGCAGGTTTAAATTCGAAGGCGTTTTTAAGGCTGATGTCTTTTCCATCCCATACCGCCTGCATTACAAACGATTTGTGGTTATCCCCGCTGGCAGCACTCCAGAATATCTGCGTTTCGGTACCCTTTTTTAAGATCTTTAAACCCGAATAGGTGCTCATCAGGCCGTTATATTTTTTATCCTTACTATAGGTCCATTGTGCTATAACCTTACTTCCAACCGAATCAATCAGCGTAATTCCATATCTGTCTTCAACAGCCAAAACCGAGGTTTGCGGAATCAGTTTTATATCAAGGCTGTGGTTTTCAAAATTCGGGTCGCCAAAACGCACCACCTTTCCGGCGGGGTCTATCAGGCGGTTATAGGGCATCATTACTGGTAATACTTTATTAGTTAAAGTACTATCATCATAAGCGCTATGCATATTGGTTTGTTCCTGGTCGCTGCTGGTAGCATCATCTTTTTTGTAGGAGTGGCATGCAGAAAGCAGGGCGACCAATAAAATTATATAATAGGCTGATGTTTTTTTCATGATTAATTACTTCCTGTAAGTGCTTGTTTCTTTGCCCATGCAAATTACAAAGTATTTTGCGTGGGCTTAATGGCTGCTAAATTATTTTAGGTAACAATTATAGAAGGCAGGGCACTATTTTTATTAATGCGCTAAATTGCATAATAAAGGTTTAATAATTGTTGGCCGAAGGTTAGCGCTATGTTAAACTTTGGGGTGCCTAAGGCAAAAGAATATAATTGGGGGCTAAATATTAATACGGGTAATTACCATTAGAAGCGCTCATTTTTAAAAGCGATATACACAGCCAGTAAAGCTAACTTGTATTGGCTTAAGTTGGATATGTAACTTTTGAGTTGTAGCCATGGTCTTTAATTAATGGTGAAAAAACAAATCATAAACTTTTACCGCACCAGTAATTTTTCAAACGCGGTACTATCACCCTTAAAAATACTCATATCCACCTTTTGGTTAATGCCGTTTATGCGGGCTTTATCTGAGTGTTGCCAAAACTGCCAGTTGGTGTTGCTGCTTATTTTTAGTTCGGGTTGGTAGTAGTGGGCTATCCAAAGCGGATAATCGTCAAAATAGTGTTGCAGGTAATCCTGGTAAAAGCTAATGTTGGTATAAATGATAGGTTTTACACCTGTTTTGGTTTCCACCTGGTTAACAAACAGCGTGAGCTGCGCACGCATTTTTTCGGGCGTGGTGCGGTACAGCTTTTCCACATCAACAACCATAGGCAGATCGCCTTTTTCAATTTTTACGGTTTGTAAAAAGAACCGGGCCTGCCACAGGCCGCTCTTTTGCGGTAAAAAATAGTGGTATGCCCCGCAGATAATACCCGCTTTTGGAGCCTCGCGCCAGTTGCGCTGAAAGTAAGGATCGGTCATTAACACGCCTTCGGTAGCTTTGATGAAAGCGAATTTAATGTGCACGCCATCCTCTTCCATAGCTTTTACCTTGGGCCAGTTTATTTTGCCCTGGTACGATGATACATCAATACCATGCACAGTGTATTTTGCCGGGATACGTACGTTGAAGCTTTTGTAGGTACGGTAATTGGTATCTTGCCCAATATCTTTTATCCATTGCCAGGTTGCAGTAAAACTTCTTAAAACGTAACCATAGTAAAACGGCGAAAGCAATATCAGCAGCGCACCCGTTATCGCAATTTTTAAACCAATGGATAAGCCTGTAGCTGGTTTGCTTTTGGCAACAGGTTTCCTTTTTACAATGGATGGCTTTTTTGCGGGAGTTTTTTTAACGGGAGGCGGCACAGGGCAAATTTACAAAAATGACCTGCATATTCTCCGGGTTAATTTACAGCTACAATATATTCAGCGGGTTATTTTTAAAGTATGCTATTTTGTATTGAAACATCTCTGCCATTTTACCTGCGCGCCATTTGGCTTCGTCGGCTTTTTCGCCGATAAAAAGATCGTCTACCGTTTGGCCAAACAGGGCCAGCCAACTATTAAAATGTTTTTCATCAATAGGTAACCTGGCATGCGGTGGAAAAGGGGCACCATTGTAGGTATACTGTTGTAACAATACCGTTTGCCAAAAGGTGTACATTTTATCAAGGTGAGGCAGCCAGTTATCGCCAAGGCGTTCATGAAAAACGGGCGACAGTAATATATCATCGGCTACTTTGGTATAAAAGGTATCAACCAGTAGTTTAATGTCTGATAATGAACTTATGTCGTGTTTTACATTCATGGCTTATCCGCTTTTTTCACATCAAAATTAGATAATAACATATAACATCAATGTCAAAAATGCCAGTGATTTAAATCAATCTTCAAAATTACCTTATATTTGTAAGGTAAACTTACAAGTTTACTTAATAATAAAAATGACAGATCAAAAAGATATCCAATTAGCTGCCGACCTGCGCACGGTAGTTACCCGGCTTATTAAAGTACTGCGCAGGCACTCCGTAACCGCCGATAAGTTATCGCTTACAGAGCGGTCTACAATTGCCTTGCTCGATCATCATAAAGAATTATTGCCTAATGAGTTGGCCGCGATGGAGAAGATTACCACGCAAAGTATGTCGCAAATATTGGCCAACCTACAGCAACGTGGCCTTATTAACAGGCGCATTTCCGAAACTGATAAGCGTAAAGCCATTATAACCCTGTCTGATTTGGGCAGCCAGATGCTTTACCAGGTACGTAACGAGCGTAATGCCTGGTTAAACGAGGCCATAGCCGCCACCTGTACTATTGAGGAACAGGAGTTGCTTAAAAAGGCCATAGGGCCGCTAACTAAAATTGTTGATTTTGAATAGATCCTCTGCGAGAGGGAAGATGGGGGAGTAATGAACATTAATACATTTAACGCTTTTAAAAGCCGTAATTACCGGCTTTACTTTACCGGCCAATCCATATCATTGGTGGGCACCTGGATGCAAAAAACGGCTGTGAGCTGGGTTATCTACTCACAAACACACTCTAAATTTTTACTGGGCGTTACGCTGTTTGCCAGCTTATTTCCATCTTTTCTGTTCTCGTTTTTGGGAGGGGTGGTATCTGACAGGTACAACAGGTATAAGTTATTGCTGGCCACGCAGGCGGCTTCCATGATACAGGCCGTATTGCTTACCTTATTGGTGTTTTTTGGTCATTATTTTGTTTGGGAGATTATTGCATTGAGCGCATTACTGGGCATTATCAATGCATTTGATGTGCCTGCGCGGCAGTCGCTGGTGTACGAAATGGTGGATGATAAGGCCGATTTGCCTAATGCTTTGGCGCTTAACTCATCTATGGTAAACCTGTCGAGGCTTATCGGCCCTGGTATTGCAGGATTGGTATTGGAGAAATTTGGCGATACCATATGTTTTGGGGCAAATGCTGCCAGTTTTATAGCTGTAATTGGTTCGTTGCTGATGATGAGGCTGCCGAAATCGAAACCTAAGTCGCATAACAACAACATCATCTTCGAACTGAAGGAGGGATTTACCTATATCAAAAATACGCCGTCTATTAAATTTGTATTGCTGATGCTGGCTCTGATCAGTTTAATGGTGCTGCCCTTTAGTACACTCATCCCGGTTTATGCCAAGGATATTTTTAAAGGCACAGCCTCAACCTTTGGGGTGATAGATAGTTTGATAGGGCTGGGGGCATTTTCGGGAGCCATATACCTGGCATCTTTAAAGCCGGGGCATAATCTTAAAAAAATATTAGCTATCAATACATTGATATTTGGTGGCGGGTTGGTTGTGTTTTCGCATATGCCCAATTACTACGTAGCGCTGCTGTTTGCTGCTGTAACCGGTTTCGGGATGATGTCTCAGATCACTATCAGTAATACCATTATTCAAACCACGGTAGATCCTGCTATGCGTGGCCGGGTGATCAGCTTTTACGCTATGGCTTTCTTTGGGATGCAACCGCTTGGAGGTTTGCTGGTAGGCGGCATCTCCCAAAAAATAGGTGTACCCGATACCGTTTTGGGCGAAGGTGTGGTAGCTGTGCTCATTGGCCTGTTACAACTCAGATATCTCAGAAAAAGTAAACTCAAAAAGGAAACAGAAGCCACTTTAGCGCTTGCTCCTATAAATACATTGGCATCTAACTAAAATGAAGTAGCACTAATTTCACGAATTAAGGCGTATTGGCACGAATTGAAGTAGCACGAATTTCACGAATTAAGGCGAATTGGCACGAATTGAAGTAGCACGAATTTCACGAATTGAAGTAACACGAATTTCACGAATTAAGGCGAATTGCAACGAATTGAAGTAACACGAATTTCACGAATTGAAGTAACACGAATTTCACGAATTAAGGCGAATTGGCACGAATTGAATTGGTTGATATAAATTAAGAACAATAATATGATTACTGAAATTGATAAAAATACGGCGCTTGTACTGATAGATCTTCAAATGTTGATTGTACAATTACCCTTAGCGCATCCTATTGAAAAGGTATTGGAGAGCTCGGCTAAATTGGTAGCTGCTTTCCGCGAGGCTAAACTACCGGTGGTAATAGTAAATGTGAACCCTACGGGGTCGGCAGCTTCAAAAACACGCAAAGATAATGCGCCAAGAGGCGGTGCCGCGCCGGGTGCCGACTGGTTGGATATTACGCCCGAAATTAAGGTGGAGGCCGACGATATCAGGATAACCAAAACAACCTGGGGGGCTTTTTATCAAACAGCCTTGCACCAAGAATTGCAAAAGAAAGGCATTACTCAGATAGTACTGGCCGGTGTAGCTACCAGCATAGGTGTTGAAGGTACAGCCCGCAGCGCCAACGAACTTGGATACAACATAGCCTTTGCCAGCGATGCCATGACCGATATGTTTGCCGATGCGCACGATAATAGCTTCAAATATATTTTCCCAAGGTTAGGCGAGGTTGGTACTACTGATGAGGTAATTGCCAAACTGGGCGAAAAATAATCGTTTTAGCGAGTGGGTTTATATATGTCGGTTGTGTTTACCCACGACGTTCTTATATAAAACGGTGTCATTCTGAAGTACGAAGAATCTATTATCCGTCATGCTTGTTCGCCCTGTAAAGTAGGCGAATAGATCCTTCGTAATCAGGATGACAAATTTGCTGACGTTATTTCTCTTCTGCGTCCACCGGTTTTATACTTCACGATAACGTTTTATTGTCACAGTATCAAATGTTCACATACGCTAAGCCAATCAATCTCTACAAATATTATTACCTTGTGATTGTATACCTGGCAATAATATATGAAAAGTAAAATCCGGACAAAGCTTTTAGTCGTTATTTTTCTGATACAGGTATACCTGAATTTTAACCCCGGCACTTCATTAGCCCAATACCGGACCCCAAATCTCGACGACAGGATACTGATAGATTTACAGGAGCATCGCACACCAGCCCAAACAGGTTTCTTTATGTTTTTAAGTAAAAACCTGGAGTATGGCGATATAGGTATACCCGCCGGACTGATGGTTGGCGGTATTATAGGTAACGACAAGGCTATGCGGCAAAACGCAGCATACGTGGCCGGTAGTACCCTTATTTCGGTTGGCTTTACCGAGCTCATTAAACATCTTGTAAAACGCCCGCGACCATTTATCCAGAATATAAATATTACACCGGTTTATCGCCCCGGCCAGTATTCGTTTCCGTCGGGGCATACCTCATCATCGTTTGCCACGGCAACTGCTTTATCTATAGCTTACCCTAAATGGTATGTTATTGCCCCGGCTTATCTGTGGGCTGGTGCCACCGGATATTCAAGAATGTACCTGGGCGTTCATTATCCAAGCGATGTGGCAAGCGGCGCAGTGCTGGGTGCGGGGAGCGCGTTTCCTTTGTTGTTTTTGAAGAAGTAAAGAATGAATTGATTGGAAATTACCTTTTGTTAACAGGATTATTATTTCCATCCATAGTGTGTTGCTAAGGCATCTGCAAGTATTCCGCCAGCAGCGCCAATACCGACTTGCCAACTACCATCTATAGCTTTATTCATCATTTTTTGAATCCATTTAGATACTGGAGCGCTATATTGGTTAGCGTGTAAAGCCGGATAAGTATCTACAACATCAATTAATTCCTGTATGTCGTCAGACTCTACATGATTTTTTTTTAAGGTTTCAGCGAGATGGTGTTGATCTCCTTTGTATAGTGTAACTTCCGATTTAATAGAAACATCATTACCTGTATTTATAATATTTGCGTCGCCGTGGTTATTGATTGTCGTCTTCATAATTGTAGTAATAGTTGGATTTCTCTCTTTTAAAATTTTAATTTCAGTCTCGGTACCAAATTCGCTTTCTATTGCTAACATGAATTCTAATAATTTGGATCTAACTATTGATATTATATTACTTAACAATAAAGGTGTCGTCATTCGATGGACTTCGAGAATCTGAAAGAATGGGTTCCCAATCTTTTTTATGCTAAATTCAATAAGTCTTTGGGTTTCTGCATTTATTGAGAATGTTAAATTCTTAAGTCCTTTGTCAATAAATCTGGATAATGATGAAATGCTGTCAACAACATTAATTTCCTTAATTGTACTTATAATGCTTTTATCGAGATGTGAAAGTGAAATTGGTTGGGCTGAATATTTCCAACTCCCATTAATATAGGTTCCGATGATTTCACCACTAGACTTTCTATAATCAGGTAAATTATCTATATCGGTAAAGCCATTTAACTCTCCGTTAACCCACTCCAATAGTTCAGTATTATTAATTCTAGAAGCCAAAACTTTAGTTTTTAATAAAGCTCCTTCCAATGGCTTTTGTAAGTCAATCAACTCATTAATTATATCACTTATTAGTTTCATGTTATAAGGCTAATCTACCAATTTCAAATCAAACTCCATCTGCACATCTGCAATCTAAAATCTGCACATTTTTTCCCTATCTTTACCGCCAATAAAGTTCTTTACTTTTTTTCTGCAGAGTGGTTCCCGGTGTTTAAAGCACAGGGATTAATAAGGAACCGTGTGTAAATCACGGGCTGTCGCGCAACTGTAAGTAACGCAAAAGGTTGTTGCCTTTAACAATGTCCATTGTTCGCCCCCGCGCGAATGAGAAGGACGGCAACAATGTTACAAGCCAGGATACTTGCCTCTATGTATAAAAGACAATGCTTTCGCGCAATGAAGCAGTAGTCAAAGAAAAAAGAATAGCTATACAGGCGTTTGCATGCCCGTATGTTACGCTTTTGCCTTTTATTACCATTTACTCCGAAAGCATACCGAAAACCGTAAGGAGCATTAATTCAATTTAATGTTTAACCAAAAAAGTTTTAGCGTATGCTCAAAAACAATCTCGGGTACCCACGTGTAGGTGCCCATCGTGAACTTAAAAAGGCCAGTGAACAGTACTGGGCCGGCAAAATTACCCGCAACGAGCTGTTTGCCGTTGCCCGCCAGCTTCGCCTGCAAAACTGGCAAACACAGGTTGATGCCGGTATCGACCTTATTCCCTGTAACGATTTTAGTTTTTACGACCTGGTGCTGGATACCTCGCTGATGCTGGGCAACATCCCCGAGCGTTACACCCCGGTATTAACCCAAAACAAAGCCAATACCGAGATCGACCTGTATTTTGCTATGGCACGCGGCTACCAGAAAGACGGCCTTGATGTTACCGCCATGGAAATGACCAAGTGGTTTGATACCAACTACCACTATATTGTGCCGGAGTTTGTACAAAACCAACAATTCCGCCTGTTTAGCGAAAAGGTGTTCGATGAGTTTTTACTGGCTAAACAACACACCGGTACTACACCAAAACCAGTACTTATTGGCCCGGTAACTTACCTGTTATTAGGTAAAGAAAAACAGGCTGGTTTTGATAAGATAGACCTGATCAAAAAACTGGTACCGGTTTACATTGAAGTATTAAAAAGACTGCAAAGCTATGGTGCCGAATGGGTGCAGATAGACGAGCCTTTTCTGGCGCTTGATCTTACCGGTAAAGAAAAGGCAGCGTTTGCCTATGCCTATATGGAGATAAGCAAGCATTGCCCTGGTATTAAAGTGCTTTTAACAAGCTATTTTGAAAGCTTGCACGAAAATACCGAACTTGCTGTAACCCTGCCGGTGAGTGCCCTGCATGTAGACCTGGTGCGTGCGCCCGATCAATTATACAAAGTGCTTACCATATTGCCCGCTAATCTTAGCTTATCATTAGGGGTAGTTGATGGCCGTAACATCTGGAAAAACGATTATGTGCGGTCGCTAACACACATTAAAAAGGCAATTGCTGTATTGGGTACCGATAGAGTGATGATAGCGCCAAGCTGCTCCCTGCTGCATACCCCGTTTGATCTGGAGCTGGAAACAGCTATTCTTCCTGAGATTAAAAACTGGATGGCCTTTGCCAAACAGAAACTGAGCGAAATAAACGAATTGGCGCAGATCATCGATGGTGATAACGAATTACTGCAAGAGAACCTGCGTGCCATTACCAGCCGTAGCCTGTCTAAACTTATCCACAAGCAGGAAATAAAACAACGCGTGGCAGCTATTACCGATGCCGACGCGCAACGCGAAAGCGGATTTACCAGTCGCCAGAAAATACAGCAGCAACGCTTTAAATTACCACTGTACCCTACAACTACCATAGGCTCTTTTCCGCAAACTGATGATATCCGCTCGTTAAGGGCAAGGCTTAAAAAAGGTGAGTTAACCGAGGCTCAATACGATGCCGAAATAGAAAAAGCAACTATCGACGCTATTCGCTGGCAGGAAGAAATTGGCCTGGACGTATTGGTACATGGCGAGTTTGAACGTAACGACATGGTAGAATATTTTGGCGAGCGTTTGGATGGTTTCCTGTTCACCAAAAATGGCTGGGTACAAAGCTACGGCAGCCGTTGTGTAAAGCCACCGGTTATTTATGGCGATGTAAGCCGCCCGGCAGATATGACCGTGAGGTGGAGCAGCTTTGCGCAGCAAAATACCAATAAACTGATGAAAGGTATGCTTACAGGCCCGGTAACCATATTGCAATGGTCGTTTGTGCGCGATGATCAGCCAAGGTCTGAGACCACCAACCAGATAGCTTTGGCCATCAGGGATGAGGTTGTTGCACTGGAAGCAGCAGGTATTAACGTGATACAGATTGATGAGCCGGCTATACGCGAAGGCTTGCCATTGCGTAAAAAAGACTGGCAAAGCTACCTTAACTGGGCGGTAAAAGCTTTCCGTATTTCGGCCAGTGGCGTAAGGGACGAGACGCAGATTCACACGCACATGTGCTACAGCGAGTTTAATGACATCATTGGCAATATTGCCGATATGGATGCCGATGTGATCACCATTGAAACCTCGCGCTCGCAAATGGAGCTGCTGGCAGCTTTCTCGGATTTTAAATATCCAAACGAAATTGGTCCGGGTGTTTACGATATTCACTCGCCGCGTGTGCCTACCGTTGATGAGATGGTAAGCCTGTTAGAAAAGGCATCAGAATTATTGCCGGCCGGCAATTTATGGGTTAATCCCGACTGCGGATTGAAGACCCGTAAATGGCCCGAAACACAGATTGCATTGATCAATATGGTGCAGGCTGCAAAACAACTTCGTCAGTTAGTTGTAGAAACAACAGTATCCTGACGTAGAAAAACAGGCAATTTGTGTATAATTGCCTGTTTTTTCAGAATTTTGCGCATTTATGAGATTAAAAAGTAACGCGGTTATAACGGGTGTTGGTGGTTTTGTTCCTGATAATATATTGAGTAACAGTGATTTGGAGAAGTTGGTTGATACCAACAGCGATTGGATTATATCACGTACAGGAATTAAAGAAAGAAGGATTTTGAATGATCCGGCACTGGCTACCTCAGATATGGCCGTTGCCGCCGTAAAAAATTTATTGGAAACTACCGGCGTTAACCCTGCAGAAATTGATTGCTTAATTATCGCCACTTCAACGCCCGATCATTTGCTTTTATCAACCGCCAGCATTGTATGCGATAAGGTTGGTTTAACCAATGCCTGGGCTACCGATGTTAACGCGGCCTGTAGTGGTTTTTTATACGCTTATACCCTTGGTGCTAGTTTGGTAGAAAGTAACCGTTACAAAAAAGTAATTGTAATAGGTGCCGATCAAAACAGCGCTATCATTAACTATAAAGACAGAAACACTTGTATTTTGTTTGGCGATGGTGCCGGCGCGGTATTGCTGGAGCCAACTACCGAAGATATTGGCTTAATTGACAGTGTTTTTAAAACCGATGGACATGGCAGGGAATACCTGTTGGTGCCCGGAGGTGGCTCTAAAATACCAGCTACCGCCGATTCTGTTGCAGCCAATCAGCACTTTATTCGCCAGGAGGGTAGAATTGTGTTTAAGGCAGCCATAAAAGGGATGACAGAAACCTGTAGAGAAGTGTTGAAACGTAACGATATGACTATTAATGAAGTAAACTGGCTGATACCTCACCAGGCAAATTACCGCATTATTCATGCCGTTGGCGAAAACCTGGGTTTACCTGAAGAGCGCGTTAAAGTAAATATAGAGCGTTACGGTAATACTACCGCCGCTACCATACCTCTTTGTTTATGGGATTTTAAAGAAGACTTTAAACACAACGATAACGTAATATTTACCGCCTTTGGCGCCGGCTTTTCGTGGGGTGCAACCCTGTTGAAATGGGGCACTTTGAGGAAAGCGTAAGCCCCACCCAACCCTCCCCGGAAGGGAGGGCTTTTATTTTTGTTCACACTTTAACGAAGTCTCCCCTACAGGGGGAGATTTAGAGGGGGCTAATGACCACAGAAGAAAGACTGCAAGCATCGGAAACACGGATATTTAAAACCGTGTTCCCCAATAATACCAACCATTACGATACCCTGTTTGGCGGCTCGGCTATGGCTATGATGGATGAGGTGGCTTTTATAACCGCCACCCGTTTTACCCGTAAAAGAATGGTAACGGTATCATCAGACAGGATAGACTTTAAAAAGCCCATCCCGGCCGGTACCATCATCGAGTTGGTAGGTACGGTATCATATATTGGCAACACCAGTTTAAAAGTATTGGTAGAGATATTTATAGAAGAAATGTACTCCTTTGTGCGCGAAAAAGCCATCACCGGTACTTTTACCTTTGTAGCAATTGACGAGCATAAGCACCCGGTAACCGTACTTTAGTATATTTTACAATCCAACAGTCACCACGCCGCCCAAACCGGCTGGCTGGCCGTTGCTTGTTTCAATCAACACGCTTAGTTCACGTTTACCCTGGCCGGGCGGCATTGTAATGGTGACATCGCCTGTTGCACTATTGGTTTTTGTATTGAGCAGTGTTTTATCCAGCCAAACTTCGGCTTTGCCGCTCACCGCCTTTAAAACTATTTTACCACCCTTATTGCGTTGACCCGCATAAGGCGTAAATGTGGTACGGAACACCTCAAAATTGCCATTGCCAAACTGTTGCAGCTGTCCTGGTTTTACGGGCTGCCAGCTGTTCATATCATTTTCGGCAATCGCTTTGTTCGGATCGGGCCTGGTGGCGCTGCCCGGAGATAATAGCCACCTGTCTAACACTAAATAAGGAAGCTCTACCGCTATTGATGGGATAGCAGTTATCGCCAATACATCAAGGGTAACAGTTGCGGGCTTTAAACCGGGGGATGTAGCAGTTAAAGTTAGTTTGCCATTGCCCGCAGCCTTGCTTTGCAAAATAACCTGTGCAAGGCCATTAAACAGGCTTCTTTTGTTGCCCTTTTCAGGTTCGTGCGAGTTTGGATCGCCATTGCCGAGGCCAATAATCTCGCCGGGGCCTTTTACCTCAAATTCAACAGGCAGGTTGGCGGTTTGCACCGGGCGGCCTTTGGCATCAAGCGCTTCTACCGTTACGGGGGCGGCATCCCAACCATCGCCGCTAAGGGTTGTCCGGTTCGGAATAAGGCGTAAGCTTACAGGCTGGCCTGTAGTTTCTACCGTAAAATGCGATACCACTTTGCCGCCAACATAGCCAATGGCTTCCAGTTTACCGGGTTGATAGGGCACTTCCCACGTATTCATTTCGTATTTATCAACGGTTTGCTCGCCAATTACTTTGCCGTTTAGTATCAATTTTACCTTTTCAGCGTTGCTCATGGCCATTACTTTAATGGGTTTGCCTTCGCTGCCGGCCCAGTTCCAGTGCGGTACCAGTTGCAGCACTGGTTTGTTTTGTATCCACTGCGCCTGGTATATATAAAATGCAGTTTTAGGGAAACCGCAAATATCCATTGCACCAAAGTTTGAGCCTGCGGTAGGCCAGTCATAAGGGGTAGGCTCGCCGTGGTAATCAAAGCCTGTCCACACAAAGCATCCGGCTAAAAACGGGCGTTCGGCGATGGCTTTCCAGGCTTCACGATGGGTAGCGCCCCAGTCGGGCTTCTGGGTATCGTAGGCATCTAATGTATGTTTGTCTTTATCGGTTACATAGTTACCCCGCACCATAATGGCCGATGCATCCTCAGAGCTGGTGAGCAGCATGGCAGGGTGCAGTTTATGGAAACTATCGTAATTTTCTATCTGGTAATTAAAGCCTACCACATCAACCGCCTGCGAAACGTTTATGGGCTCAAACAGACCTCCGTTGGCAGCGGCAGTAACCGGGCGGGTAACATCCAGCTTTTTAACCTCGGCGCTCATGCGGCGTACCATTTCGTAGCCAATCTCGGTGCCCTGCATAGGCTCTTCGTTAAATACCGACCAGAGCATAATACTCGGGTGGTTACGGTCGCGGCGCACCATCCAGCTTAGCTGGCGCAGGTACTCTGGCGACGAATTAAAATTGCGGTTCTCGTCCATCACCAAAATGCCATTCCTGTCGCAGGCATCCAAAAATTCGGCCGATGGTGGGTTATGTGCGCAACGGTAGGCGTTGGCCCCCATTTCTTTCAATTTTTTAACCCTGAAATCCCATAGCGAATTTGGTACGGCAACTCCCACACCAGCATGGTCCTGGTGGTTACATACGCCAAATAGTTTAATGTGTTTATCATTGAGATAAAAGCCCGAATCGGCAGTAAAACGGATGGTGCGGAAACCACATGTGGTGATCAGTGTATCTGTAGGCAGGCCATTTTGTTTTACTATAGTTTGTACTTTGTATAGTGTAGGCTCGTCCAACGTCCACAGCCTTGGGGTATTTACCGCAAGCGATAAATGTGCCACAGCCTGGCCAAGCGGTGTTACTGTAGCCAATGTTTCTGCGCTTACAATTTTGTTTCCTTTGCTATCCAAAAGGGTTGATGAAACAGTAGCATCGGCATTGAGTTTACCGGTATTCTCTAAAGTAGCTTCCACAGGTATTTCCCAATTGCCGGCGGTGTTTTTAACGGGCTGGGCAAATACCCCATCGGTGATGATGTGCACCGGCGAGCGTTTTACCAGCCAGGTGTGCCTGTAAATACCCGCGCCCTCGTACCACCAGCCTTCCTGATCAACGGCATCTACACGGATGGAAACAGTATTTAACTCATCGCCATATTTGGCCATGGCGGTCATATCAATATAAAAAGAGGTATAGCCCGACCAATTACGGTGTACCGCTATGCCATTTAGCCAAACCGTACAGTGGGTAGCTATTCCGTCAAACTGCAGTTCGAGGTTTTTGCCCCGGTCTTTAGGATCTATCTTAAAACTGCGGCGGTACCAGCCTGTGCCCCGCTGGCGATAGCCTTGCGAAAGGTTGGCATTGGGATCAAAGCCACCTTCAATAGCCCAGTCATGCGGTAAATTGAGTAATCGCCAGTCGGTATCATCGTAGTCGGGTGCTGCTGCTCCGCCTGCTTTGCCGGCTTTAGCGTTGTTATAGCTTGATCCATGACCTTTAATAACAGGAAAGGGGATATCGCCTAAATGAAAGCGCCAGCCATTATCAAGGGATAGTTTTTCATCTGGGCTATTGGCGTTATTTTGTTGGGCTGATACGGATAGAGCGAGCGATAAGCATGCGCAAAGCAGTAGGATATTTAGTTTCACCGGATGTTTTTTTAATTGTAAATATAACACTTTACATAAAAAACCGATATCTACTGATGGAGACTGCCTTGGAAGTTTTTTTTGGCCTATTTTGTTTAAAAAGCGGAGCCTCTTTCGAGTTCAAAAATAATGCCCTGTGTTTGTCTATAAAGCTTATACCGCAAACAACTGCCCCATGTCTTTAAAAGCCTTAAACTCCAGTGCATTGCCCGATGGATCGAGGAAAAACATGGTGGCTTGTTCGCCGGGTAGGCCTTTAAAACGAATGTAAGGCTTTATCACAAATTCAATGTTGTGGCCTTTTAGCTTAGTTTCCAGATTAATCCAATCTTCCCATTCCAGTACAACGCCAAAGTGGGGTACCGGTACATCATGCCCGTCAACCGGGTTAAAATGATGTTTGGCTTCTGTTGCGGGTTTAGGTTTCAAGTGGATAACAAACTGGTGGCCGTAAAGGTTAAAGTCGGTCCAGTTGGTATCGCTGCGGCCTTCGCCGCAGCCTAATACTTCGCGGTAAAATTTGCGTGCTTCTTGCAGGTTGTAAACCGGTACGGCTATGTGGAAAGGAGTTAACTTGCTCATGGTGTTTAGTGTAGCCCCTTACGTTTTAATAACCCACCGGTGGTATCATCAACACTTTGCTGTACAATAAACGCCTTGGGATCAATACGCAGAATGGTTTGTTTTAATGAAGGGATTTCGAGCCTGGTGGCTACAGTAAAAATAATATCCCTCGGGTCGTTTACATGCCCGTCTTTTCCGTAACCGCTTTTGCCCTGGTAAATAGTAACACCCCGGCCCAGGGTTAATGTAATAGCCCGGCGAATGGCTTCGCTATGAATAGACACAACAGTAATGCCCGAATATTGTTCGATACCGTTTAATATAAAATCGATCATTTTGGCGGCTGCCATATAGGTAAGTATGGAATACATGGCAGGCTCAATACCCAGAAAAAATGCTGCCAGGCCAAATATGAGTACGTTGAGCAGCAAAATAAAATCGCTCACTTTAAGCAATTGTGTTTTTTTGCTGATGAGTACAGCGGCTATTTCGGTACCATCAAGCACGGCACCCCCACGCATGGCCAGGCCGCTGCCGGTACCAATAAAAACGCCCCCAAATATAGCTGTAAGCAGCTTGTCATGCGTAACATCCGGAAATTGAATAACCACCAAACTAACTGATAGTAAGGCAATGGCTATGGTGCTTTTAATGGCAAACCATAAGCCTAATTTTTTGTAGCCAAGCCAAAGGAAAGGCACATTAATAATAAATATGAGGATAGAAATTGGAATGGTTGAAACATCTGCTATCAGCATGGAGATACCTGTTGCCCCGCCATCAATAAAATGACTGGATAGCAAAAAGCCCTTAAGCCCAAAACCTGCCGATAAAATTCCAAGTCCGATGGTTGTAGAGTCTTTGATGATTTTAGTAACGTTCATGTTCAAATATATGCCATTGAGGTTAAAAAATGGCATTGAACAGGGCTTTGGTAGTCACTTAAATAAAAAAAAAGTTATGCAGAGTGCTAAAGTTTCGCGAAAAACTGAAGAGGGAATGATGTGCACAAGTTTTATCGCACCTGAATTAAAAAAAAGGATTTGAAGGTTTTTGACATCATTTACTTCATTGGCGCTTACGCTGTACTTCAGTTAATTTGTTTTAATAAAACAGCTTCACTATTGTCGCGAGGTGAAATATTTCGTCGTTCGTTTTAAGCCGGGTGGCAGAGAAAACTTTTAAAACTTAAATGCCTGAAATAAACGGCTGATTTTTAAAAGGTTAGCAAATTTATTTTTTAATTTTATGTGTATTAATAATATTAAAAATACATAATGGTTGTTAGGTGTTTTATTTCAATTTTATTAAAAACATGAAAAAATGGAAAGTAAAAACTATCACAAATTCTTAGCGGAATTTATTGGAACAATGGTACTTGTTTTAATGGGTTGTGGCAGCGCGGTAATTGCGGGAGCCAATGGAACAACCGGAGTTGGACTTTTAGGCATTTCTTTTGCATTCGGATTATCGGTAATAGCTATGGCCTATGCTATAGGCCATATTTCTGGCTGCCACATTAACCCGGCAATAACCATTGGTATGGTAGTGGCCGGAAGAATGAAAGCCAAAGAGAGCGTGGGTTATATAATTGCCCAGAT
Organism: Mucilaginibacter cryoferens; assembly: GCF_014205845.1. Taxonomy (GTDB): domain Bacteria; phylum Bacteroidota; class Bacteroidia; order Sphingobacteriales; family Sphingobacteriaceae; genus Mucilaginibacter. Next base: position 432,880 of record NZ_JACHCR010000001.1, on the reverse strand, counting down.
TTTAGGCGCGATAGCTGGCGCGGGTATTTTATTTGTTATTGCAAGTGGTAAGCCTGGTTTCGATATTGCTAACGGATTAGGCCAAAACGGCTATGATATGGCTTCGCCCCAAAAATACTCCCTGCTATCAGGCTTTGTTGCCGAAACGGTTTTTACCGCAATATTCCTTTTGGTGATCTTTGGTTCTACTTCTACAAAAAATATTTATGGCGGATTTGCCGGTTTGGCAATTGGCTTAAGCCTGGTATTAATTCATATAGTTGGTATACCCATAACCGGAGTTTCTGTTAATCCTGCCAGAAGCATAGGGCCAGCGCTATTTGCCGGCGGAGTAGCAATTTCGCAATTATGGCTTTTTATAGTTGCCCCTATTTTAGGTAGTATATTAGCCGCAGTAGTTTGGCGTTTTTTTGTTGAAAAAACAGAAAATTTAAAAGCCTGACCGGAGATATAGGCTAGGTCTGGAACTTCATAATTACAAAGAGTAAACCTGTTTTAGATTTATTCTTTGTAATCGATTGAAACGCAGTTGTTTATATGATGGTGCTTACTCAAAGCATTAATGGGCGGCTATTGACAATTACTTCACCACCACCTGCGCCGTATTCCTGCTTATCTGTTCTAACAATATGGTTTTGCCGGCGGTTAATTCTTTTAAAGAATTTTCGGCATAATGCCTTATGGTGATGAGCGTTAAGTCGCTATTGTATTTAACTTTAAACTCTTGTTTAAGATTGGTCAATAGTTTTTCAAATCGCTCTTCATAAAAATCAAAGCACACCGAAAAGCTTAATGCTGATGTTTGCATTACGTTAACCTTTACCTGGCTTTGGGCAAACAGGCCGAAGATTTCGCTCAGGTGATCTTCTGTTATAAACGAATAATCTTTAGATGATATGGAAAGTAGTACCTGGTTTTGTTTCAGGATGATGACCGGCTTTTCAAATTTGTTGATGCCATCTTCCTTTATCACGGTACCAGGCGCGCCCGGATCAGTGAACGGTTTTACCAATAAGGGTATCCTGGCGTTTTGTAATGGCTTTATGGTTTTTGGGTGGATAACACTGGCCCCGTAATAAGTCATCTCTATCGCTTCCGAATAAGATAACTCATCAAACTTTACCGTATTGGCGAAAAACTTAGGATCGGCATTCAGAATGCCCGGAACATCTTTCCAGGTGGTAACCGACCCGGCACCTAAGCACGATGCGAAAATGGATGCCGTATAATCAGACCCTTCACGGCCTAAAGTGGTGGTGAAGTTTTCTGAAGTTCCACCTAAAAAACCCTGGGTTACTACAGCGCCTTCCGCCAGCATTGCCGGGATATCTTTACTGATGCTCTCCCTGGTTTTATCCCATTGTACCAGGCCCTCACGATAGGTATTATCGGTATGGATATAACCGCGTACATCCAGCCATTGGCTTTTGATGCCGGCTTTGTTTAAATAGGCCGATACAATACGGGTAGATACCAGTTCGCCGATGGATACTATCTGGTCGTAAATAAAATCGTAGCTATCATGGGGTGCATCTTCAATGGCCCAGTCAATTTCCACAAAAGTATTAGCTACTTCATCAAAAATGGTATGATTATTCTCAAATAATTCATGTAAAATATCAAAATGGTATTGTTTGATCCCGTTAAAAATGTGGTGCATATCATCGGTCTGATCAACGTAGGCTTTGGTTAGTTTTTCAAGGGCGTTGGTGGTTTTACCCATGGCCGATACCACAATGAGTAATTGTTCGCCTTCATATTTTTTAACAACACTGGCCAAATTAATGATACCACCGGCATCTTTAACAGATGCCCCTCCGAATTTAAATACAAGCATTTATTTAGCAAATTTACCCACAACCGAGTTCGGAAGCAGTAATGATTTTAATTGTGAATAGGGGATAAACAGTTCGGTTATACCCGCGGCATAAGGCTTAATTTCATATTGATTATAAACAAATTTAAGCCCAAGCGGCGTTACCGAAAAGTTATCGTTCAACGCGAATTTATTATCCTTAAAAAAGTAATCGCGGGCCAGGGATGCAGTATCGCTTAACTTTTCATTTTTGCGAAAAATGCCTTCGGCAATGGCGCTTAGTTTACCGGGATAGCCATCAATAAAAAGATCATTTAAGGTGATGCTTTTGTTGGCTTTGGTGTTCCAGTTGATAAAGAATGTTGCAGATGCACCATGCGCGCCACCCTGGAAACTGTAACCGCCAATATCTAAAGTAGTTATACCCGAATCCTGCATCAGCACATGAGCATGACTGTCGAGCGTAAAATACATCGCCGATTTTGGGTCGGTTTTTCTGAAGTCGGTATAAGCTTTCAAAAAGTTTTTGCCCATTAACTCAACGGTGCTATCGGGTTTGCCATCCACTGCAAACATGCTGGTGAGTTTGCGGGTAACAGAGTCATTTAATGTTTTTTGGCCTTCAAAAACAGGATATTTTATATTAACCACTGTACAGGCGCTAACTGGTTTATTACCGCAATCGAGGGCACGCTCATGAACAGTTTTATAGCTGTAATTGAGCGTATCTTTCACAACGGCCTTGTCTTGTTTAGGGGTAACACCCCATTGGCACGATGCGAAAGCAGATGTAACGCAAATAAAGCAGATGGCGTAGATGGTTTTCATAGTTTAAAATTTTTGAAGCTGCTCCTTCGAGAGGGATACATTAAGCCATCCCGGCTCCATTGTAGCTTCGTATTTTTTGTAAAAGTTGATGGCTGGTTCATTCCAGTCCAACACCTGCCATACCATGCCGGTAAAGCCAAGCTCTTTGGCCTCAACAATAAGTCGGTCAACCAGAAGCTTACCAATTTTCCTGCCACGATGTGCTTCGGTAACAATTAAATCTTCCAGGTACATGCGGCAACCTTTCCAGGTAGAGTAACGGACGTAGTAAACCGCAAAGCCTACTATCTCGCCATCAAGTTCGGCAACAAAGGCCTTCCATACCGGTTTTTCACCAAAACCGGCATCAATAAATTCGTTTAAGGTAACAGTAACTTCTTCGGGGGCTTTTTCATACAGCGCCAGTTCTTTTACCAGTTCCATCAGCCGCGGGCAGTCATCAATAGTAGCAACACGTAGAACGGCCCCCTCCGCCCCCTGAAGGGGGAACTTTTGATTGGGGTTTTCTGATACTTCGTTTATTTCCAATTTTATATTTTTTTAAAAGTTAATAACTTAATCAACCACTCACCTAATCAACCCAATCAACCATTCACCACTCAATTATTTTTCCAATGCTTCACCACTCTACCGCCAAAAATTGTGCTGCCCAGGCGTACCATGTTGCTGCCCTGTTCTATGGCCAATTTATAATCGGATGACATGCCCATGGATAAAATGTTAAAACTATCATCTTTTCTGAAATAGCTCACCTTAATTCCATCGAAAAAAGTCTTCAGTTCGTAATATTCGTCTTTTACCTGCTTTTCATTGTCGGTATTGGTGGCAATGCCCATTAAGCCACAGATGCGAATGTTTTTAAAGGTGGCAAATTCTTCCGAGCGCAGCAATTCTATAGCCTCATCAAAGCCCAATCCAAATTTAGTTTCCTCATCGGCAATGTAAATTTGCAGCAGGCAATCAATCACCCTGTTTGCTTTTTGCGCATGTTTGTTTATTTCCTGCAACAGTTTTATACTATCTACAGATTGTATCATGCTTACAAAAGGCGCAATGTATTTTACCTTATTGCTTTGCAGGTGCCCTATCAGGTGCCACTCAATATCTTTAGGTAGTTGCTCGTGTTTTTCTACCAGTTCCTGCACCTGATTTTCGCCAAACAGGCGTTGTCCGGCGTCGTATGCTTCCTGCAATTCTGCAGCAGGTTTTGTTTTTGATACTGCCAACAATATTACCTTACTGGCCGCCGTTTCTTTTTTTAAGCTTTTGATGTTATCTGCAATGCTCATTTATCCGTAAATTTGCTTAATTAATTAGCCGCTAAATTACAGAATGTATAAATACCTGACCTTGTTTTTTTCAGTTACGCTTTTTTGCTGTGGCTGTAAAAGCAATAGTGTTCCAAATAAATTTATTCAACCCAACGCCATGACGGGTTTGCTGGTGCAAATTCACCTGATAGATGGCTCGTTGTATAACAATGTACAAGTACAGGATACCTTATACAAATATGGTATGGGCAAGTACCTGGCTGCTTTTAAAAGGTTTAATACAGATTCGGCCCAGTTTCGTAAAAGCCTGGTCTATTATTCCAACGATCCTGATAAGCTTTCGGCGATATACGACAAGGTTGATCTGAGAATAAAAGCAATGTCCGACTCTGTAAACCAGGTGCAAGCCAAAGAGCGTACTGCCACGCATAAAGCAGACTCGTTAAGGTTGGATTCTATAAAGAAAGCCAACATGAAACCAAAAACAGCGGCGCAAAAGGCCGATTCTGTTAAACAATTAAAAGTAAAACAGGCGATAAATTTAAAACGCGACTCTGTTAAAAAATTAAATCATAGATTAAAACCTAATGCTGTACCCATTAAATAGTGTTGATAAGCTTGGGTTTACCGAAGTAAAAGAACTGATAAAAGCGCATTGCCTGAGTGATATGGGCAGGCAAATGGTAGATAAGATACAGGTGATGAGTAATTTCGACCAAATCTCGAAATTTCTGAGCCAAGCCAGCGAGTTTAAAAACATTCTGGTAAACGATGCCGCGCTGCCCATTCATCATTTTTTCGATATTAAATCGCTCGCCAACAAAGCCCGTATTGAGGGTGTTTTTTTAAGCGAAGAAGAGTTTTACCAGGTGCAGGCTTCTCTGCAAACGGTATTTGCGGTAATTGCTTATTTTACAGAGCGCGAAGGATTATATCCTAACCTGGAAGCCCTGTTTGAGCACCTGCCTATAGAAAAAGCTATCCTTAAAAAAATAGACGCGGTTATTGATCCCAAGGGAAAAATAAGGCCCAACGCATCGCGCGAGTTACAGGAAATTACATCTGGTATTGCCAAAGCCGAGCTTGAAGCACGTAAAAAAATAGACCAGATCTTTAAAAGCGCCGCATCGAGCGGCTGGACGGCCGATGGCTCGCTTACCGTACGCGATGGCCGTTTGTGTATCCCTTTATTGGCTGAAAATAAACGAAAGCTTAAAGGTTTTATTCACGACGAATCGGCATCGGGCCAAACCGTTTACATGGAGCCCGAGGAAGTATTTACCCTCAACAACCGCGTACGCGATCTGGAATTTGAGCGCCGCCGCGAAATAGTAAAAATATTAACCACCTTAACTACCGAGTTAAGGCCTTATACACCGCTTTTGCTCTCGTACCACAGTCTGTTAACCAAACTGGATTTTGTGCGTGCCAAGGCCTTGTTTGCCATTGATGTAGAGGGCGATATGCCGCAGGTAGTGAACGAGCCCCAATTAAAATTGTTTAACGCCCGGCATCCGCTGTTGTTCCTCAATTTTAAGAAGGAACAAAAAACGGTAGTGCCCTTAAACGTGCAGATAGATGAAGGTACCCGTATTATTGTTGTTTCGGGGCCGAATGCGGGAGGTAAATCTGTTTGTATGAAAACGGTTGGCTTGTTGCAAATGATGGTACAGGCGGGCTTATTGATACCCGCAGCCGAAGCCAGCGTGGTAGGGGTGTTTAAGCAACTGTTTGTTGATATTGGTGACGACCAATCCATAGAGAGCGATTTGAGTACCTACAGCGCCCATCTGTCCAAAATGAAAAATTTTGTGGAGCAGGCCAATGGTAAAACACTGATACTGATAGATGAGTTTGGTACAGGTACCGATCCTCAATTTGGTGGGCCGATAGCCGAAGCTGTGCTGGAATCGCTGAACCACAAAAAGGTGAGAGGGATGGTTACCACGCACTACTCTAATCTGAAGATCTTCGCCAGCAACACAGAGGGGATTGAGAACGCGTCGATGTTGTTTAACAATGTAGAGATGAAACCTCTTTACCGGCTGGAAGTTGGTAAACCGGGTAGTTCTTACGCTTTTGAAATAGCTCAGAAAATTGGCTTGCCTGCCAACGTGCTTAGTCTCGCCAGAAACAAAATAAGCGAAGGCCAAAAAAAGGTAGATACTTTATTGGTTGACCTGGAACGCGAGAAGCGCGAGATATTTGAAACCAAGCAAAAACTGGATAAACAACAACGCCGGGTAAACGAGCTGCAGGCCGAAAACGAAAAGCTGAAAAGCTATTTGGAAGAAAATAAAAAGGTATTGATACGCGAGGCTAAAGACCAGGCTAAAACCATTATCCTGAATGCTAACAAGCTGGTTGAAAATACCATATCAGAAATTAAGAGTAGTAATGCCGATAAGGAAACAACCCGCAACCTGCGCGAGAACCTCAACATTGAGCTAAAAAAGAATACGGTTAAAGTTGAACCCGTAAAGCCAAATCCGGCTGTGGTTGAAGAAGAACTTAAGCCCGGAGATTGGGTAAAACTTACCGACTCTGAAACTACCGGCCAGGTTATAGAAATAATTAGGGATAACGTGGTAATTGCCATTGGCGATTTACGTACCGTGGCCAAAAAGAAACGTGTGGAGCGGGTAAGCAAATCATCGGTGCCTAAGGAGATAAGGCGTACAATGAACTCCCATACCAGTGATTTTGCCAGTTTTAGTCCGGAGATTGATGTGCGTGGCCAGCGTACCGAGGACGCCCTTAATAACATTGAAAAACTTTTTGACCGCGCCTTAATGATGGGCTTTGGTACCCTCAAAGTCATTCATGGTAAAGGCGATGGTATTTTGCGTAAAATGATACGCCAGTACCTTAAAAAATACGACCAGGTTGATCGTATGGAAGATGAGCACGCCGATAGAGGAGGAGATGGAATAACTTATGTATATTTAAAATAAAATAATACTTACATGGCCCTGAAAAACCTTACTCCAATGTTATATACCCGCGAAGTGCGGGCAAGTGTTGATTTTTATATGAACAACCTGGGATTTACCTGCATTGGATACGATGATAACTGGGGTTGGGCTACTGTAAGCAGGGATGAGGTAGAAATTATGTTTGCGCTGCCAAATGAGCACGAGCCATTTGGCATGCCCAAGTTTACAGGGTCGTTGTACATTCGTACCGATAAGGTGGAGGATATATGGAATGAGTTGAAGGATCATGCCATTATTTGTTACCCTATTGAAACCTTTGATTACGGCATGCGCGAGTTTGCTGTTTACGATTACAACGGCTACCTGTTGCAATTTGGCATGCCGGTGGATTAATCATTGGTTCATTGAAAAAATAGATCAATATAGCGATTTTTGTCTGAAAATCTTTTGTCAAAAAAATAAAATGCGTAAATTTTACTTCATTATTTTGCTCCTGCTTTGGACAGGCACGTTATCAAACTGTACTGCACAAAGCCTGGTGCTTAAAAGCAAGGATACCCATATTCGCTATACCGGCCGTATAAACATGACGGATGAGGCTGCCGAGTTTTTTTGGACAGGTTCATCGGCAAAGATCAATTTTAGCGGAACCGGTGTGGCAGCCATAATGCAAGACGAACGCGGTGATGATTATTTTACTGTAATAGTTGATGATAAGGTTATCAATACATTGCACCTCGATAACACCAAACGCAGTTATACCCTTGCCGAAGGTTTACCCGATGGCCCGCATAGTCTGGAGATATTTAAACGTACAGAATGGGATAAGGGTAAAACCACATTCTTTCAGTTTATTTTAGATAAAGGGGCATCTGTATTAGATGTGCCACCTGTTAAAAAACGAAAAATTGAGTTTTTTGGTAACTCTATTACCTGCGGTTACGCGGTGGAGGATACTACGGGGCAGGATAGAGGGTCGGCTCCCTTTGAAAACGGCTATATAAGCTACGCGGCTATAACCGCCCGCCATTATAATGCAGCGTACGTTTGTACTGCCAAAAGTGGCATAGGTGTAATGGTAAGCTGGTTTCCGCTCATTATGCCCGAGATGTATAATCGCCTGGATGCTACAGATCCTACCAGTTTATGGGATTTTAGCAAATACACACCCGATGTAGTGGTTATCAACTTGTTCCAAAACGATTCGTGGATTGTGAAGCTGCCCGATAATCCGCAATTTAAAGATCGGTTTGGTACAAAACCGCCAACGGCAGATCAAAGCGTAAAAGCTTATCGCGACCTGGTGAAAAATATCCGCAAAAAATATCCTAAAGCGCAAATACTTTGCATACTGGGCAGCATGGATGCCACCAAAGAAGGTTCGCCATGGCCCGGGTATATCGAAAAGGCAGTTTCGGAATTAAACGATAAAGCCATTTACACCCACATGATCCCTTACAAAAATACTAATGGCCACCCAAGCGCCAGGGAGCAACAAGCAATGGCCGACGATCTGATAGGATTTATGGATAAAACGGTTCATTGGTAAAATAGATGTGCAGATATGCAAATTACAGGTGTGCAGATGCTTAAATGGGGCTTTGGAATCGAAAAATTCTTTCATCTCAAATTTGCACATCTGTAATCTGTAAATCATTCATTGATACTGTACCTTATTTGCCCTGGGGATATGTACTTGTTTTTATCGTTATCCACGGTTCCTTCGTGTTAAGGTTGCTGGGGTTGGTCGTTTGTCATCGCCGCCTGCTGTGGATAGAGAATTTGGTGAAAGTGAAGGGGCAGAAGTAAGTCAAAGTCTTTTATCCTTTGTCCACCTGTCCTTTGTCCAAAATTGTCTAATTTTGATTAACCAATTATTGAACATGAATAAAGTAGTTAGTGGTGCCGATGAGGCCATCCGCGATGTTGAGGATGGCATGACTTTGATGTTTGGTGGTTTTGGCTTGTGTGGCCTCCCCGAGAACTGTATTGCAGCGCTTGTTAAAAAAGGAGTTAAGCAACTTACCTGTATTAGTAACAATGCCGGGGTTGATGATTTTGGCATCGGCCTGATGCTGAAGCAACGCCAGGTTAAAAAAATGATCTCATCCTACGTAGGGGAAAACGCCGAATTTGAGCGCCAGCTATTGAGCGGCGAACTTGAGGTTGAGCTAATACCTCAAGGTACCCTTGCCACCCGCTGCATGGCAGCAGGTTACGGAATGCCGGCTATTTTTACCCCTGCCGGGGTTGGTACGGAAGTAGCCATAGGCAAAGAAATTCGCAATTTTAATGGCAAAGATTACCTGATGGAAATGGCCTTTGATGCCGATTTTGCCATTGTAAAAGCCTGGAAGGGCGATACTATGGGTAACCTCATCTATAAATCAACCGCACGAAACTTTAATCCTGTAATGGCTATGGCTGGTAAAATAACCGTTGCCGAAGTAGAAGAATTGGTTGAACCCGGCGAATTAGATCCTGATCATATACATACCCCGGGGATATATGTGCACCGGATTTTTCAGGGAGTTAATTATGAGAAGAGGATAGAGCAGAGGACGGTAAGAAAGAAGGAATAAGGACGGAAGGACAAAGGAACAAGGACAGAGAGGTTATTACCGCTATGTAATATGAATGATTACTAATGATAACCTGGGAAAAATATTGACATTAAAAAAATGAGCGTCATTGCGAGGTACGAAGCAATCCCCAACTATACAGAGCGGATTTGCATAGCTATACTGTAATTCGGGGATTGCTTCGTACCTCGCAAAGACGTTTTAGAGAAGAATTTATGCTTGACAAAAACGGTATAGCGAAACGCATCGCTAAAGAAATAAAAGACGGTTACTATGTTAACCTGGGTATTGGTATTCCAACCCTGGTAGCCAATTACATTCCAGAGACGATGGATGTGGTTTTACAATCGGAGAACGGATTGTTGGGGATGGGGCCTTTTCCGTTTGAGGGGGAGGAAGATCCAGATCTGATAAACGCCGGGAAGCAAACTATTACCATGCTGCCCGGATCGGCCACATTCGATTCGGCTATGAGCTTTGGGATGATCAGGGCAAGGAAAGTTAACCTCACTATTTTGGGGGCTATGGAGGTATCTCAAAACGGCGATATAGCCAATTGGAAAATTCCCGGTAAAATGGTGAAGGGGATGGGCGGCGCTATGGATCTGGTGGCATCTGCAGAAAACATCATAGTTGCTATGCAGCACGTAAACAAAGCAGGCGAATCGAAGTTATTACCTCAGTGCACATTGCCATTAACCGGCGTGCATTGCGTAAAAAAGATAGTAACCGAACTTGGAGTGTTTGATGTTTTGCCCGGCGGAGGCTTCAAATTATTAGAGCGGGCCCCCGGAGTATCTGTAAACGATATAATAAAAGCTACCGCCGGGGAGTTAATAGTAGAAGGAGAAATACTCGAGATATCAATTTAGCAGTTGATGCGATACATTATGGTGAATAACGGGCTTTAAATGTTAAATCATCGAAATGTAAAATTAATATTTGCAAGTAGTGTCTTTAAAGTGTTATATTGCGTATAAGTACTAAGTTTTCAAACAAATATGGTAGGATACCCGGAACTGATACTTCTTTTTATATGGTTATCTATAACGATGCCCATATATCTTTTACCTTCCATTTTGGCCAGGGAAAAAAATAACTTTACATCGGTATTGTTGCTAAACGTACTTTTAGGGTGGACAGTGATCGGTTGGGTTGTATCATTAATATGGGCGCTTAAAACAGAAAAAGACCCACTACGTTCCTACAAACTAAATACACATAATTGCTGCCCTAAAATAGAGGCCGAGGTAACCAAGCTGCGTAACCTGTTCAGAGCCGGAGTAATTACCAAAGACGATTATCATAACGAAACCCGCAAAATTATAGGTCAATAGTAAATTTATAATTGACCTGTAAAGCAATATCAAACTCCTTCTTAAAACAACTTGCTTCTTAATTTTGCAGAAATCTCTTCTGTTACGGCCATAATATCATCTGCAACATGGCCATTGTTGGTAATCACCTGGTCGCATTCATCTTTGTAGGGCAACAGATAGTCTTTATAGGCGGGTAATACATGGTTTACCCATTTATACATCGCATCATCGTGCGAGTAACCACGCTCAACCAGATCCCGTTTTAGGCGCCGCTGCAGGGCAATATCTTCATCGGCATCAATAAATACCTTCATATCCAACAGTTCGGATATATCTTTAAAATGAAGGATAAACAAACCTTCTACAATTAAAATAGGAGCAGGCTTAATTTCCAATACTTTTGGAATGACATCCGGGTTGTTAAAAGTATATTCGTGCTTAAGGATGGTTTCCTGGTTTAAAAGCTTGCGGATATCCTGTTGAAAATGCTCGTGATCAATAGTTGCCGGAAGGTCGAAATTATAGAGTTTATTTTCTTCCTTGGTCATGTTATGCGCCACCGGGATATAATAATCATCCTGCGATACCAGGCAAACTTCGCTGGCAGTAAAATGTTCTAAAAAACACTTTAAAAAAAAGGTTTTGCCGGAGCCACTTCCACCGGCAATCCCAATAAAATATGGTTTATTCATTCGGACTACCGTAGCTGATATTTACGTTAATACGTTTATCTAAAGCGCCTAAAGCATCGGCTGTATTCTTTGTCATTACAATAAGTACATTTTTGGTGGCCTCGCTATCTGTAAAACGGCCCACTACCTTGGCATAGGTGGTGTGGTTATTCATGGGGTTAGTAATTTTTATTACGGTACCAATAGGGGCTGTACGGTGTAAAACCAATTCTTTTTTAGGGTCGAGGCTGGTATCGTCAATCCAGGTGGCTACACCTTTTTCGTTCTTTTCATACAAGCCAAAACGGTTTGCTTTAAGTTTAGCATCGGCACTATCAATAGGCATTGCAGACGAATCTGGTTTTAAAGCATCCTGTTTTGCAACCGGCCGCTCCTCTGGTGGCATGCCTGTACGTACTTTGATGATCTGGTTAACCTTCAGGTCATCGCCGGTCATATTATTTAGCGCCCTGATATCTTCTACCAGTGTGTTAAATCTTTTAGCAATTGAATAGATAGTTTCACCTGCCGATACCTTGTACTGCTGCACATTATCCATATTAATAACACCGCTTTGTTGTGGAGTTACCGGAGTTGGTTTTGGTGCCTCGGCTACAGGTTGCTGTGCAACAGGCGTAGGTTGTTGCGTAACCGGGGCCTGTACTTGTGGTTTTGCAACCGGTGGCTGTACCTGCGGTTTTTGTTGTACTACGGCTGGTGTAGTTACAGGTTTTGTTTGTTGTACAGGTGTAGTAGCTACCGTTTCGTCGAAAGGCAGTTCTGTAGGTACTTTAATAGTGCCGCCAATTTTAAGCGGAGCATTATTATTAAACTGAATAATGGTTTTGGGGCTTATCTTGTAGCGCCTGCCTATAGAGTAATAATTATCTTTAGGATCGAGTTTGTGAAGGATAACTTTTTTGCCGTTCTGGTTTTCAACGCCGATAGAATCTACGGCTGTACTGGCAAAAAGAGAAACGGAAATGGTAAGTAAGGGAGCGATCAGTAAAAGGATCTTTAATTTCATAATATCTTATAATACAGTATTTTATAAATTTAAAACTATTAATTCTGATCTGTTTTTAAGGTAGATCAGTTTATTCTTATGTACTACAAACGCCTCGGGCTGCAGTTTTTGTATATTGCATTGCAACAAATCGTGATAAACAACTGCGCCTTCATGGTTTAAAATGTAAAGGTGCTGTTCAAGTTGTTCGTCCAAAAACGTGTGCAAAGATACAATTCTAAAATTATTGTATTCTATGTAATGCACCGTATTTGCGTAAGGTACAACGGGCAGCGGCAAATGTTCTAAAAACTCAACAGGTAGTAGTTGTGCGGCCACAATGTTGTTATCTGCTTCGGTATCAATAACGGGTTGGTAAGCCCGTAAAGTTAATCCTGTTTTAATGGCTGCCAATACTAATTTACGCGGTTGTATCTGCACATTATAAACCACCGGCCCGTTAACAGAAAGATGATCAAACCCCAGTGTATAATTGCTCCACAGCGTTTGCCCGCTAATGCCATCAATAGCTATAAGTCCCTTATGAGCCGGCCCGCTTTCTGATTGATAATTGTGAACAAGCAGCATGCCATCATAAGCAGCTTCAATGCCGGTTAGCCAACGTTCTGGTGTGGCAATATCTTCAAAATTTATATTGCCGTTTGTAAGATCCACCGCTGTAAATGACACTTTTTTATCCTGGCTGTTGCGTATTTCGAGAAAAATAATATGGCCTGGCTCATCAATTTCCATGCGCCAGATGGGGGCACTACATTGATGTTGTATAAAAGGTAGCAGCTTTGTCATAAAGTGTGCAAATATGATTTATTATATTCAAAACGGCTTAAATTTACCAAACATTGTTACCCGGCCTGTGTTTAAAAACTAAAATCACTATCAATATGAATGCTGAAGAAATTAGCCTCGAAGAAGTAAAAGTAAAACCGGTTGTTGACCATCTGAACGACCTGCTTGCCAATTACCATATCCATTACCAAAAGCTGCGCGGCTGTCACTGGAATGTAAAAGGCCCAAGCTTTTTTACCCTTCACCTTAAATTTGAGGAACTGTATACTGCCGCTTTATTAACTATTGATGAACTGGCAGAAAGAATACTATCATTAGGGAAACCGCCGTATAGCACGTTTACAGACTATATTGAAACCTCCCAGGTCAAAGAAATACAAACCATAGGGTTAAAAGATACACTGATGGTTAAAGCCATTATTGATGATCTGGCTGCGCTGATAGCCAAAGAAAGAGAAATTTTGGACATCACCGCCCAAGCTGGCGACGATGGTACAAACGATATGGTAAACCGCTTTATGCAGTTTAATGAAAAAAATACCTGGATGCTACGCTCATTTGTTAATGAGGATTAATTAATAGCTTTTAAGATTGTAAAGCCGCTTGTATTGTTTACAGGCGGCTTTTTTGTTTAGGCCTTTGTTGAAATTAGGGAAATGATTGTTTGGTGGCTATACTAGCCCAACGGATACTTCAAATAAATCAGCGCCAGAGGCACAAGCAAAAAGGGAATCTCAATAAGTGCCGGTTTAACTTCGCCAACCATTAAAAAACGTACTATCAGGAATAAAAACAAGCATACATTTATAATATTGCCAGCAACAAATGTTTGTGGTGCAAGTATAAGCAAGCCGCCTAAAATGGTTAAAGCGGCAAATCCTTTTAGTACGGTTTCGCTTAAATTTAGTTTTTTAAACAGCTCTATCCCGGGGCCTGTATCGCCTGGTTTTACTTTTAGCCCGCTAATGCCATGTTTAATGCCCATAAAGGCCGAAAATAAGATAAGTGCTCCGCTTATTAGTTTTATGATCATAATGCTATGTATTATAAGGCAAAGCTACCATGTTTAATATATGCCGGTTTACCAACATCAATCCAATGTTTATCTAATTCAAATAACCTGGCTCCTGATCTCCAGAGGCGACAGGGAGGTTTGCTTTTTAAAAAAGTTTGAAAAATGAGATAACTGTTCAAAACCTAAGCTATAAGCTATCTCAGAAATATTCCAGTCGGTTTGCTTTAGCAGTATCTTGGCTTCCTGTATTAACCTGCCGGCAATATGTTGGGTAGTGGTTTTGCCGGTGTTTTCTCTTAAAACCTTGTTAAGGTGATTGCTGTGCACGGCCAGTTGATCGGCGTAATCGCTGGCTGTGCGCAGGGTTACTTTTTGCTGGGGCGATGCTATGGGGAATTGCCTTTCCAGCAATTCGATAAATAAAGATGAAACCCGGGCCGAAGCATTATGTGTAGTATTGTAGGAGGTTAACGGTTCCAGTTTTTGGCCATAATGTATTATCTCCATCACATAATTGCGGATAAGATCGTATTTATAAAGGTAGTTGGACGCTATCTCGTGTTGCATCTTTTTAAACAGCAGTAATATCTCCTCTGCCTGCGTGTCTGAGATTTGGAAAATAGGATAGCCTCCCGGGCGATAGATAGGCAGCTCATCTAAAACGGCCCCGCTTTTTGATTGCACTAAAAAGTCGCTGGTGAAAATGCAAAAATAGCCAGACTGATCTGCATCCTGCGGAATCCAGTTATACGGTATCCTGGGGGTTGCAAATACCAGGGCATTCCTTTCAATATTAATTACTTTATCGGCATATTCGGCAATGTTTCTACCTCTAACCAAACTTATCTTATAATAAGCCCTGCGGTTGTAGGGCATATGGGCCGGATCGTTTTTGAATTTTGGTGCCAGGTCTTCAATGTTAAATACATTAAAATGCCCAATCTCTTTATTGATACCCGCAGGCAAAAGAGATGCCGCATTTTCGTTACCTATCTGTTTATAAAACTCGTCTACAGTGATTGTTTGCATGGCTGGTATTTTAAAATACTATGATAAAGATAGTGATAATTGTTTTGTACATGTTGATGTGGTAATTTGAATATGATAAACGTATTTTCCTCTCAAAATTAATGTATAATCAGGTTTAAATTGACTAAAGCTTGAATATGATAAACAATGGATTGAATCAGATAAACTACCGGTACATACGCACGGTGCCTTTTTATCATCATGAAATAAAAACTGCAAGACGGAACTCAGGTTATTAATGAACGGTAAGCACAGGCGCAATTTGCACCCCAAAAATGTCGCATCTGCCCATAGATACTTTAAAAATATTGCTCTAATTTTATCGAAACAAAATAAATCAACAATTGCAAAATGGAAACAGCAAATAACACAGCTATCACCGTAACAGCCACTATAAATGCTCCCGTAACAAAAGTTTGGGAGTTTTGGAGCAAACCAGAACACATTACCAAATGGTGCAATGCATCAGACGATTGGCATGTACCTTATGCCGATAATGACTTACGCGTTGACGGTAAATTTAAAACAACTATGGCCGCTAAAGATGGTAGCTTCAGCTTCGATTTTGGAGGTATTTATACCGATGTACAAGAAAATAGCCTTATTGCCTACGGAATAGAGGACGGCCGGCATGTAAAAATTGAGTTTACCGAACATGATGGTGCTACCACTGTAACAGAAACTTTTGATCCCGAAACTACAAACCCTATTGAAATGCAAAGGGGCGGATGGCAGGCTATTTTAGATAATTTAAAAAAATATACCGAAGCAAACGTATAATGAAGGCGGAGCTTATAGCGCAGTATAAAGCTGGACTTAAAATGTTGGCAGATGTGGTAGAAAAATGCCCCGGCAGTTTATGGGCAAATAACGAATACGAAAGCGCTTATTGGCGTATAGCCTACCATGCGCTTTTTTATACATCATTTTATCTTGCAGGCAGTCCGGATGTGTTTATTCCCTGGGAAAAACACAGGCTTAACTATAATTTTATGGGGCCGGTAGCTCATGATAACCAGCCTATTGTTGTAACAGATATTTATACCAAAGCCGAGATACTGGCTTATACCGAAACGATAGCTAACAGCCTGGAGAGCCAGGTTGAGGATACAAAATACAATGAGCTTTGTGGTTTTAATTGGGTGCCTTTAAGCAGGTTTGGTTTGCATTTGTATACCATACGCCACTTACAACACCATGTAGGCCAACTTACCGAGCGCCTGCATCAGGTTGGTATTAAAGGGGTTAAATGGGAAAGATAAGCGCATCGATTTTTTTGTGAAATAGAGCCGTACGTGCTATATTTGCAGCGTAATACAAACAGGATGTATTACGCTGCTATTTTCCTATGGTGTAATGGTAGCACTTCTGATTCTGGTTCAGACAATCGTGGTTCGAGTCCATGTGGGAAAACCCAAACGGGGCAAAGATGAATTTTCATCGTTGCCCCGTTTTTTTTGCATATAATTTTTGAAAAATATCATCGGTAGCGCAAGCATTGCAATAATATAGTCCATTGCATTCCATAGTTTGTCCATTTTATAAGTGGCGTTTGGCAAATAAATTTACCCCTGCCAATAAGCTATAAATCCACCTCACCTAAATTTCAAAAATGTTACCTAACCAACTGGTTTTCTGTTTTAAGTATGTATTTATCCTTGTTGTAGTTACGCTGTTTTACAGCAACTTGTTTGCGCAATCAAATCTTGTTTACCTCAACAGTTCAAAAGATCAGCAATGGAAAGTAAAACCCCAGGCCGATGTAAGCGATGCTGATAAAATAAAAGCAAGGGGCTATAACACTGATAACTGGGTGCCGGCCATAGTTCCCGGAACCACGTTTGCATCGTACGTAGCTGCCGGCCTGGAAAAAGATCCCAATTTTGGCGATAACATTTACAAAGTAGACCGCGCCAAATACGATCGCAACTTTTGGTACCGTACCGAATTTAAGATACCAGCCAGTTACAATAAAAAACACATCTGGTTAAATTTTAAAGGCGTAAACAGCAAAGCCGATATTTACCTTAACGGTAACCTTTTGGGCAGTCTTGATGGTTTTATGCAACGCGGCCAATATGATATTACCGGATTGGTAAAGGGTATAAATGTATTGGCTGTGTTGGTTGCCATACCTGTGCAGCCATTGGCTAACGTAGGGAGCCCCAATTATGTATCAAGCGCCAGCTGGGATTGGATGCCTTATGTACCGGGCCTAAACTCGGGCATTACCGATAATGTTTACCTGAGTAATACCGGCGATGTAACCCTTAAAGACCCATGGATCAGAAGTGATCTGCCTACTAATGCAAGGGCCGATCTATCTATTGCTATGGAACTGAAAAACGGCGGGGCAAACGCACAGGCAGCTACCATTAGGGGTTTAATTACACCCGGTAATATCGGGTTTACAAAAAAAGTATACATAAATGCAAATGGCAGTATAGATGTAAAGCTGAATAAAAAAGATTTTGAGCAATTGATGATCAATAGCCCCAGACTTTGGTGGCCCAATGGCTATGGCGAGCCTAATTTATACAATTGCAAACTTAGCGTAACTGTGGGCGATGAGGTTTCGGATACGCAGAATATTAAATTTGGTATCAAAAAATATAGTTTTGATACCCTTGGCCATGTTTTACATGTAGCCATCAACGGGGTTAAAGTGTTTATAAAAGGGGGCGATTGGGGTATGTCAGAATATTTGTTGCGCTGTCGTGGTGCCGAGTATGATACCAAGGTAAGGCTGCACCGGGAGATGAATTTTAACATGATCCGTAATTGGATAGGATCGACCACGGATGAAGAATTTTACGATGCCTGCGACAAATATGGAATAATGGTTTGGGACGATTTTTGGCTCAATGCCAACGAAAACCTGCCGGCCGATATCAATGTTTTTAATGCCAACGCAATAGAGAAAATTAAGCGCTTTCGAAACCACACATCCATAGCCGTTTGGTGTGCCGAAAATGAAGGCTGGCCAATGGCGCCCCTTAATAATTGGTTAAAAGAGGATTTGGCTACGTTTGATGGTAACGACAGGTACTACCAACCAAACTCACATGCCGAAAACCTAACCGGCAGCGGGCCATGGGCAAGTAAAGATCCGCGGTATTATTTTACCGCCTACCCAACAGGCTCTGGTGGTAACAAAGGCTGGGGCTTACGTACCGAACTGGGTACAGCGGTGTTTACCAATTTTGATAGCTTTAAAAAGTTTATGCCTAAAGATAAATGGTGGCCGCGTAACGAGATGTGGAATCAGCATTTTTTCGGTCAGCTGGCATTTAACGCCGGAACCGATCAATACGATGAAAGTGTAAGCAGCTACGGTATACCCAAAGGCATTGAAGATTATTGCCGCAAAGCCCAGTTTGTAAACATCGAAACCAATAAAGCCATGTTTGAAGGCTGGCAGGATGCCATGGGCGAAGACGCATCTGGCTTAATGACCTGGATGAGCCAATCGGCTTATCCATCAATGGTATGGCAAACGTATGATTACTATTACGATTTAACGGGCGCTTTTTGGGGTGCCAAAAAAGCCTGTGAACCGCTACACATTCAATGGAACCCGGTAACCAATGCTATCAAGGTCATCAACACCACCCGTGCAGATGTAGAAGGCCTAACCGCTACTGCCGATGTTTATAATTTGGATGGATCGCTGGTAAAGCAATACAGCATCTCTAAAACAGCCGATGCACCTGCCAACAGCGCGGGTGAGGTTTTTAACCTTAAATTTAATCCCTACGTAGCCGATCTGGCTAAAAGCAAGCCTGTTTTTGCCTCATCATCAACCAACGGTGATGTAAGCGCGGTTAACGATGGTAACAGCGGAAGCCGCTGGGCCAGCAGCTATAATGATAACGAATGGATAGCCATTGATTTGGGTAAGAACGAAGTGGTAAATGGTGTTGGTTTGAGCTGGGAAGATGCGTATGCCAAAGCGTTCAAGATCCAAACATCTGATGATAACCGTAACTGGCACGATGTGTACAGCACAACCGATGGCAGGCAGGGCGAGCAAAAGATCATGTTTCCAGAAGTTACTGCCCGTTACGTGCGGATGCAGGGAATAGAGCGTGCCACTTCATGGGGATACTCGTTATACAATTTTGAAGTTTACCAGGGCGATGTGGCCAGCGAAGGGCTATCGGCGGTACATTTTATCAAACTAAAACTTACCGATAAAAACGGTAAACTGTTATCTGATAATTTTTATTGGAGAGGCAACAAACGTAAAGATTATACCGCGCTTAACACCTTAGCCAAAGTAAATTTAAAGCTAAGCTATAAAACAGTTAAGGCTGATGGTAAATACTACATCACCGCTCAGGTAACTAACCCGGCATCGTCAAAAGCGGTTGCATTTGGCATCAGGCTGCAAGCGGTAAAGGCATCAAACGGCGAGCAGCTATTACCCGCAATTGCAAGCGATAACTATTTCTCTTTACTGAATGGCGAAACCAAAACTGTAAAAATTGAGTTTGACACCGATGTTTTGGGTAACGATGCAGTTAAACTTATTTCTGAGGCTTATAATAATAACATACAGCGATAGTGTAATTTGTATGGGACTATTAGCGAACAAACCATAATGTTGCGTTACATTGAGGGCAAACGAGCAGTTGATTTGAGCCCTTTTTTTGTGAATGCCTTTACTCTTGGCTACATTTACAAATGCCAACAGTAAGGGCGCTCTGGCAATTAAAATCATTATGGTTAAAGGATGGGTGTTGTTGTTTATTTTATTTGCCCTGCATTTAGGCGTGTTTGCTCAAAAGCCGGTATTGCCTTTCCCTCAGCATGTACAGTATACAAAAGGTTGTATTTTACCCAATCGCGTTAGCAGGCAAAAGTTAGATAACAGCGTAATCGGTTTTTATTGGCAGTGGAAAAAACGTTACGTTAAGGCAGGAGTTGCTAAGGGACAAAGTTATATCTGGTTTCAAACACCAGGTAAAAAGCAATGTGTATCAGAAGGGCAGGGATATGGCATGCTTATCACAGCATTAATGGCTGGTGCCGATGCTGAAGCCAAAATAACTTTTGATGCGCTGTTTAATTACTACAAGGCACACCCTGCAAAAACGGGGCAGCATTTAATGGCCTGGGCACAGGATGCAAAAGGTAACAACACCGATCATTCATCGGCTACAGATGGGGATATGGATATTGCCTATGCTTTGCTTTTGGCCAATAAACAATGGGGCAGTAAAGGCAATGTCAACTACTTAAATGAAGCCCGGCTGTTGCTGGCCGATATTATGAAGCACGAGATAAACCGGCAAACGTTTACCGTGCTGCTTAGCGGCGATATAGAATGGGATAGTAAAGATTATTTTGATACCCGGTCGTCTGATTTTATGCCGTCACATTTCAAAGCTTTTGCTGTTGCTGCCGGCGATAACCGATGGTTAAAAGTAAATGAGGTTACCTATCGCTTATTTGCTTATATGGAGCAAAAATATAGCCCCGATGCCGGTTTGGTACCCGATTTTATACAGCATGTAAATAACCACCCGCATCCCGCCAGGCCTATGTATCTCGAATCTGAATACGATGGCTGTTATAATTACAATGCCTGTAGGGTGCCCTGGCGTATAGCCGCCGATTATTTGTTGTATGGCGATAAACGCGCCAAAGCCATTAACAGCAGGATAAACAGTTGGGTACGATCTACCACAAGCAATAAAGCCGATAACCTGTCTGCTGGTTATTCATTGGCTGGTAACGATTTGCCCAAACGTAATTTTGAAGCATTAAGCTTTATTGGGCCTTTTGCCGTATCAGCCATGGTTGATGCTAAAAACCAGCAATGGCTTAATGATGTGTGGGATTACTTAATCGCGTTTAAACTTAAGGATTACGATTACTACGATAATAGCATTAAAATGATTGATATGATCATTTTAAGCGGTAATTATTGGAAGGTTTAAGGATAGAAATAGCTTGGATTACTTCATTCGTACCTCATCATGACGTGTTTAAAGTCTACCCCTTTTGTCATTCTGAACGTAGTGAAGAATCTACTCTCCACCATACCTATTCGCCTTGTAAAGTCTGCGAACAGATGCTTCGTACCTCAGCATGACAAGGTTTTGAGAGAGGTAATTCTCCCTTCAGAGTCCCCATATCTCATTTCACTTCGGCACCAAAAAACTTCAGTCCTAAAATGCCGGTCATGATGAGGGTCATAAAGAAAACTTCCATCCACGAGAGTTTCTGATGGAAGATAGCCATCTCGGCAATTTTGATGAGCACCAGGGTTACGGCTGTCCAAACCGCGTAAGCTACGGCTGTAGGCACCAGTTTAATGGCCAGCGAAAAAAAGTAAATATTACCTACCCCGAACAGAATATACCCCGCAAATGGCAGCCAAACAGGCATCCCATATTGTAAACTTAAAGCCGAATGCCAATGCAGGGCTTTCAAGTCTTTAAATTTCATAAACTTGAGCGAAAACGTCCAGGCGGCTTCAAATGCCGCGGCTATGATGAGGTATATCCAGGCCAATTTAATTTTGTTGAATTAGGTTATCTTCTATAGGTATTGGTGTTGTTGGGGCTGATGGTTGCAGATCAACTTCGGGGCCTTGCGGTTTTAACGGCATAAATTTGTCCAGCCGGTCAATCAGTCTCAATCTTAGCGTATAATACCATTTAAACCAGGGGTATTTAAGCAGCTTTTTTTCATCAAATCGTTTGATGCTGAAGACATGTTGTAAAAAGTAATCCCTGGGATAATCGTAATAAAGACCCCAGTTTTCGGGCTTGTTGCCCGGCGCGTGGCCCGGATCATACACTGTGCCGAAAAGATAATCCCATACCGATAGTTTGGTAGAAAAGTTGGCATGAAAAACCTCCTGGTAATTGGCATGGTGCCATAGATGCAGCTCGGGTGTGTTGATGAGGTATTTTAACTTACCCAGCTTAACCTTAATATTAGCATGAATAAACATGCCGAACATGGCATCTATCAAAGCCTTTATAGGTACCACCACTGGGTTTGCCCCTAACAGTATAATAGGGGCAAACTCGATGGTTTGGTTAATGATGATCTCCATAATATGCGACCGCGATCCAGCCAAAAAATCAACTTCCTTGCCGGAGTGATGTGCCTCATGAATACGCCAGAGCGCTTTGTTGGAGTGTTGAAAACGGTGAAACAGGTAGATATAAAGATCGTGCGTTACTACAAAAAATAATACCTGCAAAGCTACGGGCCAGTTACTCATCAAATGCAAATGCGAAAGGTCAAAATGCTTTTGCAACGGCATAATGATATAATCGAAGATAAGGATCTTCAAAAAGTAGCTTTGTATAAGGGTATACCATACCAGGTCTATCCAAAATCCCTCCCTGAAAAAGGCTAAACCTTTGCGATAGGGCGAAATGCGTTCCCAGGCAATGATGAAAACCAGCCAGCAGGCAAGGATAACGGATGTTATGGTTAATACTTTTTGTAGCGGCATTCTTAAACTAAAGGCTTTTCTTTATACTCGTCGCTGATGTTTACCCTTAATCTTTTCATAGGGGCCAGTTCAGACTCATAAACTCTTTTTTCACCGTCGCCGGTTGCGGTTTCTACGTCGCGGATATCGCGTACCAGGCGCTGCAGACCTTGTGGCTCAACAGAAGCGGCATGATCTGAACCCCACATAGCCCTATCCAGCGTAAAATGGCGTTCAACAAATGTGGCACCTAATGATACTGCTGCCACAGTGGTAGCCAGGCCTGTTTCATGACCAGAGTAGCCAATTGGGATACCCGGATATTTGTTTTCCAATGTCTGGATCATCTTCAGGTTCAATTCCTGTGGATTACATGGGTAGGCCGAGGTTGAGTGGGCGATAAACAATGGATAGTTTTCATCAAAGGCGTTCACAAAGTTCATGGTAGCCTCAATCTCCTTCATGGTAGACATGCCCGTTGATAACATCAGTGGTTTGCCGGTTTCCAATATGCGTTGAATAAGCTCGAAATCTGTTAACGATGCTGATGCCAGTTTGTACAAAATGGTATCAAACCGCTCCATAAAATCAACCGACGGGGCATCCCAGGCAGATACAAACCAATCTATACCCAGTTTTTTGCAATAGTGGTCTATAGTGGCATATTCGGCAATACCAAATTCGGTTTTACGCTTATAGTCTATATAGCTGATGCGTCCCCATGGCGTATCGCGCATAATTTCCCATTGATCTTTGGGTACGCAAATTTCGGGTGTGCGTTTCTGAAATTTAACGGCATCTGCCTTGGCGGCAACAGCTTCGTCAATCAGTTTTTTACAGATCTCTAATGAGCCATTATGATTAATGCCAATTTCGGCAATAATATAGCTTGGGTGGCCTTTACCAATTACGCGGCCATTTTGCAGGGTAATTGTTCCGTTGCGTTTACCAGAAATTGTGGCGTTGCTTTTAACGTCGATAATAAATTCTGCAAACTCGCGGAAACAACCTTCGCCACCGTTTAGCGTGCTTACAAAATCTGCTTGTGTTTTAACCGGCGGTAAAGCATCGGCCGGGCAGGCGGTTAAGCCGGCCAGTTTCATTATTTCCAGATCGTTATAGTCATCGCCTATGTAGGCAATCTCGCTTAAAGTCAGGTTTAGGCGGTTGCTGATCTCTTTTAAAGCGGCAACCTTATCCTGAATGCCTAAGTGGAGTTCAACTATCTGCAATTTGGCCGCTCTTTTAATAAGCGAAGGAGAGTGCTCGCCGGTGACGATGCCAGTATCTACGCCTGCAAATTTTCGCAAACGTTCCACACCCATGCCATCGCGCATGTTGAATTTTTTAAGCAACTCGCCATCGGTGTTGTAATAAACACCGGCATCAGTTAATACGCCATCGTTGTCGGTTAGCAAAAGTTTGATGCCTGCCGCTTTTTGTTTTAAAATTTCATTCATATTGTGTGTGAATTAAATTGCTGTCCATCCTCCATCAACTACCAGGTTTGCACCGGTCATGTATGCCGAAGCCTCACTGGCCAGAAATACAAGGGCGCCCTGGTAATCAGATGCTTTGGCCATACGGCCCAATAGTGTTTTTGCCGAATAATTGCCTATAAAATCTTCTGTTTGTCCATTCTTTACGCCGCCTGGCGATAGGGTGTTTACCCTTACGCCGGTATGCCCCCAATAGGCAGCCAAAAAACGGGTGAAATTGATAATAGCCCCCTTGGTCACTGGGTAGGCTGCCGACTTATAAAAAGTTTGCTCGCCTTTGGCATTGCGGTATATGGTTTGATCGGGGCCTACCATGCCGTAGGTGCTGGCAATGTTAATTATGCTGCCGCTACCCTGTAAGGCCATGTGGGTACCCAATATCTGCGAGCTTAAAAACACCCCGGTAACATTTACATTCAGAGATCGCTGGAAAGCTTCCAAAGGATAATTTTCAAATGCCGAAAGCTCTTTAGCCATTGCCGGATCTTCAAACTTATCGTTAATGGCTGCATTGTTTACCAATATATCCAACGAATCGTACTTATCCAGGATGCTGTTTAATGCATCAATTAACGATTGCTTGCTGGTAACATCTACCCCTAAACCTAAATGGTTATTGCCCAATTGTTGTGCAAAAGCCTGCGCTTCTGTGGTGTTAATATCAGCCACAATAACATTGGCTCCGGCGGCGGCCAGTGCTTCGCAATGTTTTTTGCCAATAAGGCCAAGCGCGCCTGTAACCACGGCTGTTTTTTGATTTAATGAAAAGAGATTCATCATTTAGCCTGCTATAACGCTTTTAGGTTTGATGTTATAGTTGCTCACCTTACGGAAAACAGCTTCCAATACTTCGCCTTTTAAATAGCTTTTTACCTTGCCACTTTCTATGGCCTCTTTTACCAAAGGCAACACCTCGCGGTAGGCGGCAAGTATGTAGTCGATATCTTCGGTACTATGGCTATAGCACATATTGTGGAAGCCTGCCCAAAGCACACCGCGTTTTATCATTTCCTGCTGCATCAGGGTTTTAACCTCCAATGCGTTACCAGCTTCGGGGGTAAAAGTTACCATGCTGCGGCAGTTAAAGCCTACGCAGCGGGTGTATTTATCCATGCCGGTTTCAATAGCTACAAGATTGTAGCCATCTTTTAACAAAGCACCGTGGGCATCTAAATAAAGTGGTACGTTGTTATTGCGCAGCTCATTTATGGTTGCTATACATGCCGCTAATGATAAAGCCTCGCCGCCAAAAGTGGTGTAGCTAAATACTTCGGAGTTAAATAGCTCCATTACATCGGCACGGCCGGTTAACAGGGCTATGGGCATGCCGTTGGCACAGGCCTTTGAAAACACAGCCAGATCTGCCTTAACGCCAAAATACTCTTGTGCGCCGCCAACCGCAATGCGGAAACCGGTCCACATTTCGTCAAATATTAACAGCGTGCCATTGGCTTTGCAAACTTCGGCCAGTTGCTTCAGGTAGCCGGGTTTAGGAGCTTCAAAAATAAAAGGCTCCAATATTACCGCGGCAACGGTTTCGTCTAAAGCTGCTTTTACAGATTCGATGTCGTTATACTCAAAAGTGTAGGTCAGATCCTGTATGGCATCGGGTACACCGGCGTTACGGCTGGTGATGCCTATATACCAATCGTGCCAGCCATGGTAACCACAGCAAAATATTTTATCGCGGCCGGTAAAAGCACGGGCCACGCGCACGGCTGCCGAACAAACGTCCGCACCGGTTTTGCTGATCTTAACCGCTTCGGCGTTGGGTACAACCTGTTGTACCAATTCGCTTAGTTCAACCTCTAAGGGGTGCATCAGCGAAAAGGTGATACCATCTTCCAGTTGCTTACGGATAGCTTCATCAACTGCGGGGTAGGCATAGCCCAGAGAGATTGGGCCAATAGCCGAATTAAGATCAATATACTCGTTGCCATCTGCATCCCATACGTGCGATCCTTTGCCTTTTACCAGGTATTTGGGTGCCACGCCGTTAGTAAACTGCCCGGGGCCTTTTGCGAGGGTTTGCGTAACCGGTTTTTGTACCTTTAAAGCACGCTGGTATATTTTATCAGACTCGCTGATATCGGGGAAAGTATTATTAAGTGCTATTTTGTTAGCCATTTTAGTTACTGTTTATTCTGAAAATTCGGGTGTTAAAATTTCGGGCTGCTGATGGGCTGTTTTATAGCCCAATATCTGCTCTGCAATTTGTTTGCCTGTAAAACCTTCGTGCTGCAAAACATCGGGCAATAAAGCCGGTTTAAACCATTTATTGTTTAAGGCTATGGGGAGTACCCTTGCCGTGGTTTGGTGTTTTAACAATACCTCGGCTATAATGCTGTATAAGCCGCCGGTTACAAAATGATCTTCGAGGGTAACCACCAGGCCGCTTTGTGCGCATGCGTTTAAAATGGCTTGTTCATCAACCGGTTTAAGGCTGCGCATATTAATTAAGCCTACAGAGAGGCCTTCGCTACGCAGTATATCAACTGCTATAAGCGCCTGCTCAAATAATAAGCCATAGGTTAGTATGGTTATGTCACTTCCTTCGGCTATCACTTCGGCTTTGCCCAAAACAAAGGGTGCATGGTTATACCATGTTTTACGGGTGTTAACGCGGGTATAGGCCGGATGTGCGCTGCTCCATATCTGTGGTAACATTTTTACCAGGTCATCCTCATCGGCAGGGGCAAATACGGTTACGTTGGGGATACCACGCATAATGGCAATATCTTCAATAGCCTGGTGGGTAGGGCCGTTACCATCAGATAAAAGGCCTGGGATAAAGCCGCTCAGTTTAACCGGCAGGTTGGGGATACCCAGATCGGTACGTACAAACTCAAAAGCTCGCATGGTTAAAAATGCCGCAAGGGCATGCACTACCGGGATGCGGCCACGCAAAGCCAGACCGGCCGATGCGCCTATCATGGTTTGCTCGGTAATGCCGGTATCAATAAAGCGTTTGCCTAATATGCCGGGCAGGTTGCGCACCAGGGCACG
Source organism: Mucilaginibacter cryoferens (assembly GCF_014205845.1). Lineage (GTDB taxonomy): Bacteria > Bacteroidota > Bacteroidia > Sphingobacteriales > Sphingobacteriaceae > Mucilaginibacter. Next base: position 405,636 of record NZ_JACHCR010000001.1, on the reverse strand, counting down.
GTTTTCGGCCGTCATCACTATCACCTGCTCATTGGCTAGGGCGGTTTCGGTTAATAATTCTTCGTAGGTCATATATTTATCTCACTACTAAAGTTTCTGATGTTAATTGGGTGTTTTGATGGCCATGCAATTCAAGCAAAAGCTGGTCTATCTCGGTGGCAGTAAAATTGCAAAACCAGCGGTCGGCCCGTTCTTCTATGCTGGGCAGGCCTTTACCGCGCACGGTATCGGCAATTACTACATTTAGTTTGCCTTCCTCAAAAGGGTATGCGCTAAAGGCATGATGCAGGTGGGTAAAGTTATGCCCGTCTATGCGCTTTACAGCCGCGCCAAACGCGCGAAACTTATCTGCCAGTGGTTCCAGCGGAATCAGGTCTTCGGTGTGTACATTGGCCTGAAACTGGTTACGATCGACCACGAAAATGAGGTTATCCAGTTTATATGCATTGGCTACCAACACGGCTTCCCAGCAAGTACCTTCGTTGAGTTCGCCATCGCCCAAAATGCACACCACTTTGTTTGTGCCGCCACTTATTTTGAGATCGAGCGCCACGCCGATAGCTACCGACGGCAAATGACCCAGCGAACCCGAGTGAAATTCGATGCCTGGGATATGTGTATTGGGATGCCAGTAAATATGATCATTGATAGAAAGGTGATTATTTAACCGTTCTTTATCCAACAGACCAAGTTCTGCAAAAGTGCCGTACAAGGCCGGTACATCGTGCCCTTTAGATAAAAACAGGTAGTCTCTATCGGGATGATTAAGATTATCCTTATTGATATTTAAAAAGCGGCTGTATAAATAAACGATAAGGTCTACTGCCGATAGGGAAGCCCCGGTAAAACAGCCTCCATCGGTTGACATGCGCACAATATGCCCACGCACGTTTAAGGCTATGTCTTTTAACTCCTGCTCATCAATGGTTTCTGCGTTATGCTTCACTTTCTTCTAATTGTTGCGTGTTTTCCTTCGGTGCTTTTTTTGTTTGTTCGGGCAAAATTGTTTGCAGTTCATCCAGGTGATTGCGATACCAGTTTACACCCGCATACTGCGCGTTTAACTCATAAATTTCGGGCTTACGGCTAAGCAGATTGAGTATATCCTGACAGGAGAATTGATGGCATACCGGGTACAATTCGCTGTATACCTTTTCAATAAAATAGTAATCTTCGGGATAGTCTATAGTAAAGCGATGCAGCATGGAGTAATCCATACCTGTTTGCCAGCTTACATTACCAATGTTAAAAATGATAGGGTTTTCCCAAATGTATGGGGTGGTGTGTTCCAGTTCCAGAGGGCGACCGGCGTTTTCCCAGGCTTGTTTTAAGCAGGCCATGCTCATCACTTCTACATCGTTACCATCGGGCCAGGTGGCAGGGTGCAGGTTGCTCACATAATCATATTTACCACGGTTGGAAAAAAAGTATTCTAAAACCTGGTCAATTATGCGGGGGTCTATCAAGGGGCAATCAGAGGGGATCTTAAGCACAACATCGGCCTTAAACAGCTTGGCCACCTGGTAGTGCCTATCGAGTAAATTACCCAGGCTGCCGCGGTAGCTGGGTATATTCATTTGCCGGGCTTCATTTACTATAATATCGTCTTCTTCATTCTCTGATGTGGCAATAATAATATCGGCCTTGTGCTGTATCATTTGCAGGCGCTCAATCATCCGGGCCAGCAGGCTTTTGCCCAGTATTGGTAACATTACCTTACCCGGTAACCTACTTGAGGTCATACGGGCCTGTACTATAATTACAATTTTTTCTGTCATGGTATATTATGTTTAGTTACCAGGTTGCTATAAGTTGGTTGTTTAAAACTGGTTGCTGCTCGCCAACCAGGTGTTTGTACATAGCCAGTTGCACATCGAAACTTTCTTTATCGCCGTTGTGCTTTATATAACGGCGACACAATGCTGCAATGGTTTTGGCCGATGTACCTTCGTTTTGCAAGGGTGCAAGCGTTTTAAGTTCTTCCACATCAAACCAGGAGTGCACGGTTTTACCCAGGGCTATACCCGTATATACCACTGTAGAGTATTGTGTTATCAACTCGCAGCAGTTGGCTATCATGTGGGCGGTATTGCCTTGTTTATAGATCATCGTACCGGCAGGTGTATGCTTCCTGATCTCTTTTTCGGCCCGGGTAAAATTTTCGTTGGGATGAAGTTTGAACAGTAAAGGCCGGCCGGCAGCTATTTTTACCGCTTTTTTTATAAACGCCACCCTATTTTCTACCCGGAAGGTTTCGCGCATATCGGTGGTGGCTACCATAACATAGTTACGGTGTACAAAATCGTTGTTTAAATGTTGTTGCTGGTTATCGTAGTTGGGCATACCGGTAACTACTATCTTATTAAGTGCGGTGCCCTTATCGGCAAATTGTTGCTTATACCCCTCTGATGCGGCACAATAAACATCGCAAATGTTGGCCGCGCCGTTTAGTGATGTATTGCCGCACATGGTTGATGGCAGCCGCAGGGTACGTACTATTTTGCTCCACAGGGTATAGCGGTCTATCATACCTTCCTGTACCCAAATGGTTTTATGCTGCCTCATCCGTTTAGGAACAATCATATCGGTACAATAAACTACCAGATCGTATTGATTTTTTTTGGCCGAAAAATCAATTTGTAATGCATTTTGCTGCAAATACCTTTCTGACTTTAGTCTGAACTTGCGCGATAGTACGGTGCCGTTAAACAGCGGTGTTTTAGCTAAAAAGTAATTAAGTGTAGCATTATCAGTAAATAGCTGGCTAAACCAGCAATCAAATTCGGGCAACTCGTTTGCAATCTGGTGCATCTGGGTTGTTTGGTTAATTGAACCTGTAATGAATAATATTTTCTTCATTCTTCCACTTTCAATTATCGGTGTATATTAAACTCAAGGGCTCAAATAATTATACTGGTTTGGTAATAATTACAAAGGTTTGCATGGTAATACTTTATAATTTGTTAAAAGTAATCCTGCTACTTTTAGATAAAGCGAAGCCAGCGTTATGAAATTATTAAGAGGTGGTTTTTAAACGGGGTATTTGTTAACAAATTGACTCTAATTAACTTGTGCGTAGCTTTTGGGCCCGGCCTGCAAAAAGTTATGTAGTTCAACAAGCCTGTCGGTGTTTATCAGATCAACGCCGCAATTAAGCAGTTCGCGCCATACCTCTTCATTTTCGGGCGATGCCCAAAGCCTTACCTTTTTACCGAACCTGTGGGCCAGCAGTACATACATGCGCAGGCGCTGCCTTTCAAATGGTGGAAAATTGCCTTTGCCATCCCATTTTAATAAGTGCGAGTATTTGCAGCTTGCGGTTTGATATAGGTTTTTTGCCAGGGTATCTTGTTTTACCTGCATCAGGTCTTCGTCAATAAAGGCCAGTCGGCTCTTTTGCGCTTTTATTAAGGTGTAAGGTTTATGGCCTGTAATAACCACGGTTACCTGCCTTTGGGTATAAACACCGTTTTCGTAGCCGGATAGGATAGGCCTATATTTTTCGAGTATCTGCTCCAGTGCTTCGTAGGTTTTATCGGCATCAGATTTAATATCGATCATCAGCGTTAACGGATAGGTAGGACATTTGATATCCTTATTGGTACCGTTAATACAAGCCATCAGCGGACCAAGGTACAGGCGCTCCAGCGTTTTTTGTTTTTTGAAGATGGGGAGAATGTGTGCTACTATAAGTTTATTGCCTCTTAAATATATATCGGCCTCAATGTTTGTAAAGCCATTGTCAAGGGCATCGTACAGCGGGCGTTTATGCCAATAATCGTTGTGTGCAAAACCAGCGGCAGACGATAAATTTTGAGAGTAGGAGTTATAACCGAGAAATATCAGCAGAAGAATTAACAAGTACTTAAGGTGCTTAGGGCAAAAAAATGCTGTTGGCATCGATAACTTTTTTGTTGCCCAAAGGTACCCACCCAATGTTGCATAAATGTTACCTAATTATGATGATAGTTAATTTTGCGATAAGGATTTGGTAACCCTGTTTTATAGGGCTTTTGGGCGCATTAGGTTAGTTATACCGCATGTATTTTACTGCTATCATTGGGTTATCGCCTGTTATTTAATGGCTTAAACTCTACCGGTACCTGGATATGATTTACGGTGTATGAAAAATAAATAACCACACAGGCAACGTATTTGCAAAAGTGGCTGTAATACATATAAATGATTATTTTACTAAACAACACTCAAATGAAAATTTTATCAAAAATAATTGCTGTCTCGGCCATGGCTTCGGCAATGTTTTTTACAACAGATTTAAAGGCCCAAACACTTACCGAAAAGAAATTTAGTTTTAGTCTTGGTGCCGAAACCGGTATGCCTACAGGTGTAGCACGCCTTGGTACAACTTTTTCACTCGGGGCAACCGGCCAGTTTCAATACGGAGTTACTAATAAGTTTGGCCTTACTTTTACAGCCGGCGGCGATCACTACTTCCCGAAAAAAAATCCCCAAACAGGTGAACGATATGGCAGCTATGGCGAAATTCCGGTTAGGATAGGTGTTAAAGAATTTTTTCTTCCCAACGTTTATGTTGCCGCACAAGGTGGTTTGGCCTGGGAAAAGCTGGAATCTGGATGGGCCGATTTTCATAGACGTAATTTAACCGGCGGTATAGGTTATGCTACCAAGCACCTCGATTTTAGTGTGAGATATGAAGATTATTACATGAAAGATTATCACTCCGGCCTTGTAGGGTTGCGGGTAGCTTACGGATTTGGCTTATAATATAATAAGGCTGAAGCCAAAAGTTTGCAATAAAAAGAGGGCCTGCGATTTTTCGCAGGCCCTCTTTTTATTGGGTAATAATTTGGTTAAGCTTTGGTAACCGGCACGGTTAAAGCAATTGTAAGTTCATCTGGCGAGCCGTTGCGCGTGATGTTGAACTCTTTTGGAACCACTTTAAAGCTGCCTTTAAAAACGCCTTCGTTGCCTTTATCATCAAAAGTGAAATGAATGGTAACAGGTTTGGTAACACCTTTCATAGTAAGTTTACCCGCAGCCTGGTAGGCAGTGCCACTTTTGCTAACCGCGGTTGATACAAAAGTGATGGTTGGATGATTATCGGCATCCAAGGCATCCTTGGCGTGGTTGTTTTTAATGAAAAAGCCGGTAGCAATGCTCTCCACATTAATAGTAGCCGAAATTTTCGATTGCTCGGGATTTTCTTTATCAAATTGAATATTGGCTTTCAAATCTTCAAATACGCCACTGATACGACCGCCGGAGAATTTTACTTCGTACGGAGTTTTAACCTTATAATTTGTTAGCGCCAGGGCAAAAGCCGAAATGCTGATAATAAGCAGCATTAATAATGGATAAATGATCTTTCTCATGGAGATGCGTTTTTATGTTTTAATTACAGCCTTCTGTTGGTAACAGGCTTATATACAAAATACGTGGGCAATAATGCGTTGGTTGCCTGTGCGGCTAAACTTAAGGTATATACATCAATAAGTTAATTTAGTTTACCTCCCGCGAAAAGTAAGCATAGTTGAAATGATTTTGTGGAGCGCTAATTTAGGGATTACAGTTTTTAAAAAATTGAGCGCAATGTATTTTTAAACCTTTTGGTTTGCCGCTTTACCATATTTTTCCAGCATGGCAATCATTTCGGCAACTTTCATAGGTTTGCTCAGGTAATCGTTCATGCCGGCTTGCAGGCAGGCTTCTTTATCTTCAACCATGGCATTGGCTGTCATGGCTACAATGGTGGGTTGAATAGCTAAATGCTTGCGGATGTACCGGGTCGCTTCTAAACCATCCATTTCGGGCATTTGTACATCCATCAAAATAATGTCGTACCTTTTTGCTGCAACGGCGTCTAAAACTTCCAGTCCGTTAATGGCAATATCGGGCTGATAACCCATTTTTTGAAGTATCTGTTTGGCCACCTTTTGGTTGATAGGGTTATCCTCGGCAATTAAAATGTGCAAAGGGTAGGTTAAAGCCAGGTCTTTAGACAGGTATTCTTTTTTAGGTTTTTGAACAGTGTGGGTACTTTTGTCGTTTTTTAACTGGTCGGTAATATGCTTCAGCAGCAGGTTATGTTTTGCGGGTTTGGTGAGTACTACATTAAACAAATTGGGCTCATACTTGCTTTGTTTATCAATTGAACTAAGCAATATCAGTGGCAAATTAGGGTATGCTAATTTTATTTTACGGGCCAGTTGCGAGCCATTCATAACAGGCATGTACATATCAGTAATTACCAGCTCAACCTGGCTGTTTTGGGCCAGTATGGTTAAGGCCTCATCGCCAGATTTGGCTATCAACGGAATAAAACGCCAATGCTTTAGCTGGGTTTCCATAATGTTGCGGTTGGTGGCATTGTCATCAACTACCAATATTTGCTTATTTTCCAGGCCGGCTGCGTCGGTATTTAAATAGTCGGGTTCGGTTTTTATCCCTGCGTTGGTTTTAATATTAAAACTAAAGGTTGTGCCTTTAGCCAGTTCGCTGGCCACATTAATTTCGCCGCCCATTAAGTGGATCAGTTTTTCGCTGATAACCAAGCCAAGCCCCGTGCCACCGTACTTGCGGGTGGTGCTGGAGTCTACCTGCGAAAAAGCTCTGAAAAGCCTGGATAGTTTATCTTGTGGAATGCCTATACCTGTATCGCGTACAACAAATTGCAGATCAAGTTCATCGTTATTTAACGTAATTTGATTTACGCTGATGAAGATCTCGCCTTGGGTTGTAAACTTAATTGCGTTGCCTACCAGGTTTATCAAAACCTGCCTCAGGCGCATCGCATCGCCAATAATATGATCTGGCACGCCCGATTCTATCTGATAAATAAGATCGATATTGAGTTTGGAAGCCTTATCGGCAAAAAGATCGAGCACACTTTCAACACAATCCCTGATATTAAAATCGTGTTCTTCCAACTCCATATTGCCCGATTCGATCTTAGAGAAATCAAGAATATCACTAATAACAGTTAGCAAGGCATCGCCCGAGTGTTTGATGGTTTCGGTATATTCGCTTTGCTCGGCAGTAAGGTCGGTATTGGCCAATAGGGTAGCCATGCCAATTACACCATTCATTGGCGTACGTATTTCATGGCTCATGGTGGCTAAAAATATACTCTTGGCTTTGTTGGCATTTTCGGCCTCTTCGCGAGCTTTTTCGGCCGCCTCACGAGATCTTCTTTCTTCGATGGTAAGCTGGGTAATGCTTTCTGTACGTTCTTTAACCAAAAGTTCCAGGTGTTCTTTTTGTTGCCGTACGGCACGGATACGATATTTAAATAAACTATAAATTGCTCCAACAAACACTATGGCGGCAAGCGCAATAAACCACCATGTTAACCAAAACGGTGGCACAATAGTAATTTTTAGCGGCGACATTACCGGCGACCATATACCTTGGCTATTGCGGTATTTTAGTTTTACCTCGTAATGCCCCGGTGGCAGGTTGGTGTACAATGCCGAGTTATGGCTGCCTATATAATTCCACTCTTTATCAAAGCCATCCAGAAAATAGGCATACTGTTTTCTATCAGCCGATGCATAATCCAAAGCGGCAAACTCAAATGAAAAAACCGACTGTTTATAGGATAGGGTGAGGTGTCGGGTATCGGTAATGTCGTTTTTTAATGGCGATGGATCTTGCGCGTTTACAGCTATGGCAAGCGGTTTATTAAATAGCTGGAAAGATGTGATAACCAATGGGGCAAAATCGGCTTGTTTTAACACCTTGCCTGGCAAAAACGAATTGAAACCATTTATGCCACCAAAGTAGATGGTTTTATCGCTGGCCTTTAAGGCCGAATGTGGCTTATATTCATCGCCCTGTAAGCCATCTTCAACTGTATAATTATAAAAAATTTTGTTTTCCGGGTCAAATTTGGAGAGGCCGCCGTTGCTGCTTATCCAAAGTTTACCTGCGTCATCCTGCCTTATGGCATAAATAATATCGCTCGGCAGGCCATCTTTTTTGGTGAAGGTAGTAAAACGACTTCTTACAGGATCAAAAAGATCGAGGCCCGACAATGTTGCTAGCCAAAGCCTGCCTTTGCTATCTTCAAAAATATCGGTTACGCCATTATTACTGATGCTGTTTGTGCGTTCATCATGCATAAAGCGTTTAAATAGCCCTGTTTTTCTATCCAGTAGGTTTAAACCAGCATCTGATGTGCCTATCCAAAAATTGTTATGGCTATCCTCGTACATCACATAAGGGCGGTCGCTGCTGAGGGTTTTATGATCATTGGCATTAAAATGATAATGGGTAAATATTTTTGTTTGGTTATCATAACAATCCAAGCCATCGTTAAAAGTGGCAAGCCATGTTTTTTTATCGCGGGTATGTAAAATGTAATATATATTGTTGCCTGCAATTCCCTGGGGGTTGGCGGCATCGTGCCTGTAATTGGTAAAGGCTTTTGTTTTAGGGTTAAATATGCTTAGGCCATCGGCCCAGGTGCCAATCCAAATATTACCCCCGGCATCTGGTTTTACGGTGAGTACATAATTACCGGTAATGCCATTTTTGCCATTGGGCTGTTGTTTGTAATTGCTGAAGGTTTTGCTTACCGGATCAAATTTGTTTAAACCGCCGCCATCGGTGCCAATCCATATTTTATGATCGCTATCTTCGGCCAGGTCTAGCACATAGTTGTTAGATAGACTTTCGGGGCGGTTGTTATGCCGGTATAAGTTAAAACTCGATGCTGTTTTTTTTGATAGGTTGATGCCTCCGCCAAAAGCGCCAATCCACATATTGCCTGCCCTATCGCGGCAAATGCCATATACAGAGTTGCCGTTTATACTGTTATTATCAATTTCATCGTGTTCATAAATGCCGAATTTTTTGGTGCGTGTATTTAATATGCATAAACCGCCGTTTTCGGTACCAACCCAAAGGTTTCCCTCTTCATCGTTATTTAAAGCGTAAATGGTGTTGGCAGAAATACTGTTTATATCATTATCGTTATGCAAAAACTGTTTAAAAGTTTTACTATGCTGATTAAATAAAAAAAGCCCGTCGCCCTGGCTACCCAGCCATAACTGATGATATTTATCCTCGAAAATGCAAATGATGTTTTTGCTCTGGGTAGTTTTTGTAGCCGGATTATAATATGGGAAGTTAGAAAATGTGTTGGTTTTACTATTATACAGATTGAGGCCACGGGCGGTGCCAATCCAAATGTGTTGTTGCGAATCTTTATAAACCGAGTGAACGTTATTATCTGTTAAGCTACGTGGGTCTTTATCTACGTGCTTGTGGTGTTCAAAAACGGCACTCTTTAAATTAAAATGATCTACCCCGCCGTTTTGCGTGGCTACCCAAAGGCTTCCGCTATCAAAAAGTAAGCGGTTGATAATGTTATCTGCAATGCTTTTTGGGGCGTTATTATCGTGAAGATATCGTACAAAGTGCCCGGTCTTTCGCTGGTACATGTTTAGGCCACCCTGTGTTGCAAGCCAAATATTGCCATTGCTGTCTTCGGCAATATCTGTTACCGTATTGTTACTTATTGATGTACTGTCTTTAGCATCATAGCGATAGGTAATAAATCTATAGCCATCGTACCTGTTTAATCCGTTGCGGGTAGCTATCCACATAAACCCCCGGCTATCCTGAAAAATGCAGTTAACATTTATCTGCGATAAACCCTCAGCAGTACCAACATGTAAAAACTTAAGGCTCTCGTTTTGGCCGTAGCTATTAAGCGGTATTATAATGCAGCTTAATAGCAAAGCGCAAATAATAGGTTTAAAATTACAGAACCATTTAAACATTTAGAACAGGTTGTTATGAATTATGAGCACAAAAAAACTGCCGAACCCAGCGGGTTTATATCTATAGGTTTATACGTTAATATTATCAATTAGTTTCCTAATAGTTTAAAACAGAAGGTAGTACTTTTTTGGCCATTTAGTAGTATTGGCGGTACAAAATTGTACTGTTTTTGACCCATTTACTTTTTAATACAAAAAGTAAAGTTCTATAAGGGCATTTCAACCAATCATTTGAAAGCATGCTATTTAGGAGTTATTTATCATAAATAACAATACACTGTTTATATAAGGCATTGATGTTGCAATATAGGGTTATGGTTTATTGAAAAATAAACTAATAATTAAAAAATATAAATATGAAAACAAACTTAAAAAAAGCCACCCTTCTCCTTACCGGAATTATGGTAGGTGGTAAATTATTTGCACAAACTCCTGATACTTCGGCTGCGGCAAAAGATTACGTAAAGCCATTTTCGGGCGGTGGTCAGTTGCGTACCTGGTCGGTAGGTGTTAATGGTGGTGTGTTAACCCCGTTCACTGTTTTTGGCAGCAACAGTAGGCAGGATTTTACCCATCCAACAGAACAAGTTGGTTACGGTGCCTATATCAAAAAGCAAATACTGCCTTCATTTGGTTTACAGGCCGATTTCTTGCGTGGTAAAGTAAAAGGTACCAGCAGTGCAACAAATGCCTTGGGCGAGTCTACCTATTCGCAGTACGAAACCAATATCAACTGGTCGGCAAGTTTAAGTGCCAATATTACTTTGGCCAACATTAACTGGCGCCACGAAAAACCATTTATTCAGCCATATTTAACCATAGGTGCTGGTGAAATGAACTATACACCCAAAATTACACCAGTAGGTGGCCAGGAAACAAAATACAAAACAACTGGTAATGGTTCTATAAATGAAGTATTTATCCCTATTGGTCTTGGTTTTAAATTTGACATTGCGCCGGGTGTAAACCTCGATTTAGGTTACCAGGTTAACTTTGTTAACTCCGATAATTTTGATGGTTACAAATACGGATCGACCAATGATAGATTTTCTTACGCGCACATCGGTTTAGAGTTTGCTTTGGGCAGCCGCAAAAAGCCTCAGATGGCAACACATAACCCGGTATCATCTATGCGTACCGAGTACCTATGGGAAAATCAAGAAACCAGAACTGCATTACAACGCGAAATTGATGCAGAGAAAGCTAAAAATGATGAGTTAAGAAATGATTTGAACACTACTAACGCAAACCTTGCAAAATTAACTACAGATAGCGACGGCGATGGCGTGGTAGATGTAAACGACAAATGCCCTAACACTCCTGCCGGTACAAAGGTAGATGGTTCTGGTTGCCCGTTGGCCAAACCGGTTATATACGTTACCGAAGAGGACAAAAAGGTAGTTAAAGACGCTATTAAAAACCTGGAATTTGATTTAGGAAAAGCAACTATCCGTGCGCATTCTTACCCAAGTTTAGATAGGGTTGCCCAGTTATTGGTTGACAAAAACTTCAGCCTTAAATTAGCCGGCCATACTGATAACACCGGTTCATCTGATTTAAACATGCGTTTATCAAAAGATCGTGCCGAAGCAATTAAAGCTTATTTAGTAGATAAAGGTGCCAATGCATCACGTATTGAAGCTACCGGTTATGGTCAAACACAACCAATAGCAACCAACAAAACTGCTGCCGGCCGTCAGGCTAACCGTAGGGTTGAGTTCACTTTATTTTAGTAATTGAATATGCTGCTAACGCAGCTGTTAAAAAGCCTCCCGAAATTTTGGGAGGCTTTTGTGGTTTATACAGCCAAATTACCGACCTTAGAATAAAATTTTTAGATGAGTACCGGGTTAAAACACTTTATTAATAACTACGTAACGCTGGATGATGCCGGGCTTGATGATATTGTAAACCGGTTTACAAAAAAGCACTTAAAGAAAGGCGAGCTGCTGCTGCAGGAAGGCGATACCTGTAAAGATCTTGTTTTTGTACAGGAGGGGTGTTTGCGCTTGTTTTACGTTACTAAAGATGTTGAAATTTCTGTTTGGTTCGCTTTTAAAAACTCATCTGCCATAGATATATACAGTTTTATTAGCGGCAAGCCGTCTATATACTTTTTACAGGCTATTGAAGATACAGAGGTGCTATATCTGCCCAAAACAGAATTACAGCAACTGTATGAAACCCACCCCAAAATGCAGGAAATGATGCGTAATTTTTGGGAAGATGCGGTTCTTAACCTTATTGATAGATTTACAGCGCTCCAACGAGATTCCGCCGATCAGCGATATCGCGATCTGTTATCGAAACCTGCATTTATGCAAAAGATCCCCCAAAAATACCTGGCATCATTTATAGGTGTTACGCCAACTTCCTTAAGCCGGATAAGAAAAAATATCAGGTAATTTAGTGGAGGTATGCCTTTGCTATAATAACGTAAGTTTCAGTCTAAAGTCATCTTTTTTTAATCATCCGTTTTGCTGCATACCCGCTAATGCAGTCCGTAGCTTAAACAGGGCTGTTTTCTAAATAATCAGCGGTCTGTCGATATATTGTCATGTTAGCTGCGTGTTAATAAATCGTTTCCTTTTTTACTAACTTCGGGTTTTTACACCCCCTTTAGCAATGCAACAATATACAGAAGGCCCTTTACGGGGAGTACTTTATCATTCCTTGCCTTATCAACTTAAGGGTAAAAGCGATATTTTTAATGGAGACTAAATTTAGGTTACAGGAGTATAAAGCACTTTTATATAGATTGTTTTTGGTCTATTTATTTTACTTTATAAGCAGGGTTTTATTTTTTGCATTTAATACCCACCTTCTGGCTGTCGACGATTTTAGCACCTTGCTAAAGCTATGTTATTACGGGATGGCTTTTGATACAACTGCTTTGTTGTACATCAATAGTTTATTTTTGGTGCTAAGCATCCTGCCTTTAACAGTCAACACAAAAGCGGGTTATCAAAAAGGGCTTTCCATTTTATACTTTGTTACCAACTTATTGGCTTACGCAACCAATTTTGTAGATGTTATTTATTACCGTTTCAGCCAGGTACGGTCTACCAAAGCTTCGCTTGATGTACTTGCCGATGAAACCAATAAGAAAGCGCTTCTTGTCCATTTTATTGGCACCTACTGGTATATAATTATCATATACATACTTTGCAGCATTTGTTGGGTATGGTTATACCGCAGGGTAAAAGTTAAACCACTTACCGGAAAAAGACCCGCAGCTTATTTTTATTCTTCGGCCATTATGTTCCTGGTAGTTGCAGCTTTAACGGTTGGCGGTATTCGTGGCGATTTTAAACACAGCACCAGGCCTATTAACATGGTTGATGCTTACAAACATGTTACGGTACCTAACCAGGGCGATGTGGTTTTAAATACGCCTTTTGCCATTATCAGAACCATAAGCAGTAACAGCTATAAAATTGTACACTTTACAGATGAAGCCTACATTACAGCCAATATTAAACCAGTAAAACAATACGCGGGCAACCCAGCTGTAAAGCCCAATGTCGTTATTATAATTTTAGAGAGCATGGCAAGGGAGTATTGGGGCAGTATGAATAGGGGGGTAAACATTCCCAACTTTAAATCATATACTCCTTTTTTAGATTCGTTGTCTGATAGTAGTTTGATATTTACTAATGCTTACGCCAATGGTCGTCAATCCATTCATGCTATGTCGTCGGTATTGGCTGGTATTCCATCTTTTCAAACGGCATTTACTTCGTCACCATATGCAAAGCAAAAAATCCAGTCCATTGTGTCTGTTTGCGATAGTTTAGGGTATCAAACCTCATTTTTTCATGGCGCGGCAAATGGCTCCATGGGTTTCCAGGGCTTTGGTAACATTTTAGGCTATAAAAAATATTATGGTAGAACCGAGTACAACAACGACAGTGATTTTGATGGCATCTGGGGCATTTGGGACGAGAATTTTTTTCAGTTTATGGGTAAAACTCTAAGCACACAAAAACAACCGTTTATGGCCACGTTGTTTACCTTATCGTCACATGATCCTTACCAGATGCCCGAAAAGTATATTAACAGGTTTAAAGGCGGTCCGCTTGCTATTGATAAAACGGTACAGTATTCTGATAATGCCTTACGTTTGTTTTTTAACTACGCCAAAACCCAGTCATGGTACAATAACACCATTTTTGTGATCACTGCCGACCATACCAGCCAAACATATTACCCCGAGTATAGTAAACCAATTAACAGGTTTGCGGTACCTATATTATTTTTTAGTGCTAACAAGACTTATGCATTAAAAGGGGTACGTACAGACCTTGCTTCGCAAATGGATATATATCCATCGTTGGTGAGCTTGATTGGTTACGATAAACCCTTCCGGTCGTGGGGGCGCAGCCTGATCAGTAATTTACCCACAGAAACGCCAAGGGTAATAAACTCAACGGGTAATATCTACCAATTTATGCAGGGGAATTATACTTATCTGTTCGACGGTAAAAAGATCACCGGAATATATGCCGCTGCCGATAAAGGTCTCGAAAAAAACTTGATGGACGGTGGTACGCCTAACCCCGAAATGCAAAAAGGAATGCTTGATTGTAAAGCCCTGATACAGGATTATACAGACCGCATTGTAAATAAAAAGCTGATAATTAAATAGGGTTTAACGCCATATCATGATGTGGTTATTAAAAATCAGGAGTGATGCTGAATTTAATGCCATATTGTGTTATACCGGGATGATCGAGATAATTAAATCTCTTGATCACATCTATCCGTAATAGTTTAAAAATATTCCCTATACCTACACCTGCTTCAACATAAGGTGTGCTGCCAAGGGCGTACGTGCCGTTTACGCTGCCCGAACCCGTGGGGAATTTATACAGGTTGTTTGAAAAAAGTGGATTGTTCTCATTACGCAAGCCACCATATATGGTCTTAAAAGAAAGATACTCGCGCCATTTTAAGTGTTCTATCAACGGTATCTTGTTCAGAAAAAAGCCGTTAAAGCTTTGGGTTAGGTTGATGCCAACATAGTGGTCGCTCACAAACTCAAGGTAGTTCATTTTGTTGTAAGCATCTGGCGTATAACCCAGGGATTGGTTAGCGGGAGGGATATTTAAAAGCGGAAAAGGAACCTTACCGGTTATCAGGTTGCCCAACAGCGTAACATCAGTATACCCTAATTGAGAAAGATAAAAGCGTTTAAAAATATTTGCCGAAATATTATTGTAGTTGTAAACGCTATTAAGCAGGCCGGCAAAGCCATGGTTTATCTGCAAATTAAAAATGGGGTATTTGCTGTAGATAGTATGGCGTTGTTCTGTACCTTGTATTATTTGTTCGTGAGGGGCATAGCGCAAACCAACTTGAACCTCGGTAGTGCTTAGGTCATGAATAATGCTGTTATCATTGTTAGATTGAAATAGCAATGTTCCGGCTGCCCGCTGGTTCCAGTTTCTGACGGCCAGGTTGTACGAGAAATGATTTTCAAGGTCTTTTACATAGGCCACCGATAAAATTCTGCTATAGATCCAATAATCTGTTGACCCTGTGTGAAATGATGTGAGGGCGGCCTGCTGGTTAGTAATAGCATACGTTTGGCCGGGCAGATCTACATCATACAAATAACTTATTTTAAAATAGTTGTTTGGGTACCGGTATGGCGCGGTTTTATTTAAAGAAAAATACGTGCTTAAATCGTATTTAAACTCTTTGTCTTTTGTTCCATAAGCGGCGTATCCCTGCAGGTAAACAGAGCTGTTAAACTTGGGAGTAGTACGGCCACCCAACTGGAAACGGGCACCTTCCTGGTTGTCAAAAGAGAAGAAAGAACCTATAGGCCCAATTTGTACTGGCCCAACATCTGCGTATCCACCGGTAAACGTTGATGCAATCCACGTTAATCTTTTAAACGATGGCATGCTTTCCAGCCTGTTAATGTGCGCGTATAAGTTTGCCTGCTGAGGGGTGAGGCTATCAGAGCGGTGCTGCATCCAATAACCGGTATCCGGTTTGTTTGAATTTGGTGCTATTTGCAAACTTTTACCGTTATAAAACGAGGCGGCTTGCGGCGCGTTTAGCTTATAGTTGTTGTAAGTAACGGTTCGCTCGCCATAAACGCCCGATCCTTTGTTTCTTAAGATCCCGAAATCGGCTATAACATCACTCTTTTTCAGGTAATAACGCCCGCCGGACGACTGCTCAAAATCGAGATTGATCTTGAGACTGCGCATGAAATTAATATTGATCTGTTTATTAACATCCAATTCGCACGATTCAACCGCGTAATGCCCATCCATAGTAACCAATAACCGGCCCTCAAAAAGTAAATCGCCTTTATTGCGGGGGGTAAAGCTTATCTCCACCAGTTTGCCTTTATCGGTCTGCAGCGTGTCTGTTATAAAAAATTTATAAAACTCTGGCGAATGATCGGCAATGGGACTCAAAAACTGGTTGGTGATAATAAAAATGTTATTGGCGTATATGTCAATATTATTGCCGTACAGGCGGTTAAGGTAAATGTCGAGCCCAACGGTATCTATAAACTTGATGATATTGACCTCTTTTTGCGCGTTTAAAACCCGGATAGTTTTTTCGGGTTTCTTTCGATAGTATTCTTGGTACAGTTTTTCGCTAAAGTAAACCGGCAGCGAACTTTCTTTATGCCCGTTTACCTGCAGTGTACTATCGATCATGAACCGGTACTTGCTGAAAAATTTGCTGTTGATAAACCTGGGCGAAAGATGAAAAAGTGATAGCCCGATCCGTTCGTACTGATCGTACTGATAATAATCGGCCGCTTCCATCCGGTTTTGCTCCTTATGATCAATCACCTGTTGTATAAGTTCAACAGCCGGGTTACCCTTGTTACGATATCGCTTGCTTTTGCCCGATGTAACAGATACTTCTTTTAATTGATTTTGCCTGCTGCGCAAACGTATCTGTAACGTGTTAATCTGACCTGGTTTAATGGTTTTAGTGATTGCCTGGTAACCCACATAAGAAAATGTAACGCGACTAAAAGAACCCGGGGCACTTAGCTGAAAACTACCCTCCTTATCGGAAGTAGTGCCAAATCTGCTGCCATTAAAGGTTATGCTGATATAGGGCAGCGGCAAACCAGAAACATCATCCACAATATGGCCGCTTACGCTGCTTACATTGCGTACATGGTTCTCCTTTGTTTTACTGCTATCTGCCTGTTGCGCCTTAACGTATATTGAAAGCAGCAGAAAAAGCAGTACGCCGCTTCTTTTTAGCTTAGCACCAGGCAAAAGCCTTAAAAATGGATATATGCCCCGTTTGAGCGAAGTTGTATTTATAGAATAGTTGCCAAAAGTAAGTAACAAGTTGTATAAATAATTAAGGGTTAAAAACCCAGGGTGAAGTATTTATTTATCCATATAACTAAACTGTGCTTGCCTAAAAGTAAAGTTAATACCCGATTCTGTATTGTTTCTGATGATAAGGATAGATGATCTGTTTATTAATACAGATTTTTCTTCAACTCAGAACCTTTATTGGGCATGCTAACAAACCGTACCTAAGTTTAACCAATTATGCACGGGATTTAAATAACAAAAAAAAGCTGGTACCCACACATCTGTTAAAGTAAGTATAATAACCATACTAACGTATAATTGTTGCTATAAATTAGTTTTGTTAGTCATTTTATTGTGAGGCGTATAAGAAAGCTTTGATCAATAGGGGGTAAAACAAACAGGCCCGATATGTTGATATCGGACCTGTTGTTACTATTAAGAATTGGAATTAACTATCGGCTATTTTAACGTGGCCGAAGTAGCAACGTCGGCCGCAGTTGATGATTGCATATCGAAAATAATGATCTCATTTTTTCCTTCTTTTAACCATGAAGCGGGGCAGTAGAGATGCTGCTGAGGGCCACGGCTCCAAAATCTGCCTAAGTTATGGCCGTTTACAAATACAGTGCCTTTGGCATATTTACTCAAATCAAAATAGGTGTCGCCTAATTTGCTGATGGTAAATTGGCCTTTAAAAAAGTTACCTTTTGTGTTGGGTGCTGTTTCTGTGGTTGTTTTTAGGTTACCAATAAATTGCTCATCAATCGGGAGTTTGTAAATGTCCCAGTTCATTAGCGTCATTCCGTTAAGTACCACACGGTCGGTAATACCTTTGCGATCTATAATGTATTGCGCAAAGTTGATGTGGCCCATACCTTCAACCAATATATCCAAAACAGGGTCTTTAACATCACTTGCAGGTAGTTTTACCGACCATTTTCCGCCATCGCGGTACACGCTGTCAATATATTTACCGTTCAAAAATATCAGGGCGTAATCATGCGGCTCAGTAATGGTTAACCATCCACTTTTGTGCCCTATTAATTTAGTGCGGTACAACATCAGGCCCTGATTCTGATCAAAATCTTCCATCGGCCTGGGTTGCGGAGACTGTATGGCAGTAGGTAAATTTTGCCAGATAGTAGTATACGGCTGCATTTTGATGGCCGGGATGATGATGGTTTTAATTGCTTTAGGCACATCGGGCACCTTATAACCTGCATATTGCTTAATAAGGTTGCGCATCATGTAATATTTAGGCGTTGCGTTGCCTTGTTCGTCTATGGGGGCATCGTAATCGTAGCTGGTAACATCTGGCTGATACTCGGTTGGCTTGCCTGCATTAGCGCCGGCTGTATAACCAAAGTTGGTGCCTCCATGCACTACATATAGGTTAAACGATTTTTTGTTTTTTAGCAGGTAAGTGAGTTCTTTCCTGATGCCTGGGGTATCGGCGGTGGCCCATTTTTCGCCCCAGTGGGTAAGCCAGCCCGGATAGGTTTCGCTGCTGAAAGCGGGCGCTGTTGGGTCTGCTTTTGCAGCTACCGCAAAATCATCATCGCTACCGCCGCTATCTAAACCAACTGCGGCACCTGCCACATGGCCTGCTTCAAGCATATAAGGGGTAGCACCGTCGGCAGTATAAAACGGTACTTTAATGCCATTATTTACCCACATATCTTTTAACGTATTCAGGTAAACTTTGTCGTTACCATAGCTGCCGTATTCGTTTTCTATTTGTACCATCAATATTGGGCCGCCGTTTACACATTGTAATGGTGCAATCTCTTTAGCCAGTGCGGTTACATATTTGGTTAAAGGAGCCATATAACGTGGGTCCATGCATCGTACCTTAATATCGGGTATTTTTAGCAGGTAGGAGGGTAGGCCGCCAAAATCCCACTCGGCACAAACATATGGGCCGGGACGAAGCATTACCCACATGCCTTCTTCCTTACATATTTTAATAAACTCGGCAATATTGTGATTGCCCGTGCTAAAATCAAAATTACCCGGAGTTGTTTCCTGGTAGTTCCAAAAAACATAAGCTGCTATGGTATTGCATCCCATGGCTTTGGCCATTTTGATGCGGTGACGCCAATACTCATGCGGAATACGCGCAGGGTGCATCTCGCCGCTGATGATCTGGAAGGGTTTGCCATCGAGCATAAAGCTAGCCGGACTTAAAGTGAATTGATGAGAGCTTTGCGCTTTTACAGCTGCTATAGAGATAAATAAGCCGAATAAAAGCAGGGTGATTTTTTTCATTTTAAACTGATATCTGATGGTATAAATATGGGCAATCTTTTGTAAATATTTTAAAAAGTTTATTTTGTAGTAGTGTTAAGTTCTAAGTTAAGTATAGAAAAATCCGACTTATGACTAAAGACTAATTGTAATATGCTATTTATTGTTTCGGTAGCGCCTCAAAATTAATAGCCGGGGGCGTTCCGTTGGCTTGCCTTGTTATTACGGTACCGTAGGGAGTGGTACCTACAGTTTTAAACCCACCCGAGAACATGTAAAACCACTTGCCATCAACACCGCTGCCATAATCAAACCGGGGATGTTTTACTTTATCGGCTGTTGTGGTAAAGCGGGCGCTGGTAAGTTCTATCCATTTGCCTGTTGGTGTGCAAATCCATTGGTTGCCGTACCGGGCCGAAAAGTAGTCCATCCCATTGTCGCCAAAATTTTCAACAAACGAATACAAGCCAGTAAGCAGTTTACCGCCTGTTTTGGTTTTATCCCACTGGGCTATCAGTTTCCATGCACCATTTTCGGGTGCGTAGTAATATGCGGTGTAAATGGTATGGTCGCCGGCTGGTTTTGCGCCTACCAGAAGTTTGTAAACAACATCGGCTTTCCAGTTAAATACCAGGTGACTATGGCCACCAGAGCCTTCGTTGCCAAACTCACCTGTAAATACGCCAGCGCCTTTTTTAATCAACGTTATGGCATAATCAGATGGGATCTCTTTTGGGTCGTTGGTATTGTAATTACTCCAGATAGAGAATATAAAACGTTTTTCTTCTTTTGAGTTATGTTGTATGCCCATATATCCGCCGCTAAAGCCGTTGGTTTCATAGTAGGCATTAACAGTAGTATCGGCCACTTTAGGTACCGATACCTCGCTATAAAACCAGGCAGCAACGCTATCGCCCGGCACTTTATAGGTTAAATGTGTAGCGGGTGCACCCTTATATTGGCTGTTATTAAATTTTACATCTTTTGATGCCGGGCCAGATAGGATTGCTTCTGATACATCTGGCAGTTGATTGTTGGCTTGTTTTATCTCTATAAAATGATAACCCTCTTTGGCAACAGTATATGTTGCCACCGCAACATTTGCATATGTGGTTGATGCCTTTACTTTAATTGTAGTTGCTTTACCTCCGGCATCTAAGCGGCAAATTATTTTTTCATCGTTTTGAGCCTTTATTTTTAAGGCTACCTGCAATGGCCCGTTTTGCTTGGTGAGGAAGTAAACCCTGTAAAAGTTATTATTTACAGCATATCCGCTACCTGATATGGGCACTGCAACAGTGCTTGTATCGGCAGATTGCGCGTTAACGGCTACAGGCGCAAGCATAATAGCTATTGCAATGGCCGGTAAAACGGTTTTAAACAATTTAGGCATAGTTTTAAAGATTACATTTTAAGTGATTTTACAAATGAAAACATTGCAGCTCAAATCTGATATTAAACTTCTGTGCAAACGTTAGCGTGAAATTGCTTTTGATTTAAATATCCCGGGTGTTCCAATGCAATAATGCAATGGTTTATTGGAAAACAAAAGGGTAAACATTAAGCGAGGCGTTAAAACTAGCAGAAAGCCGAAACTACCAACTCTCCGATCCTTGCTTGTTTTGCCGGCTGTTGCGATTTTTGTTTCGGTTTGTATTTTATGACAATTATTAAGTTGTTGATTATTAATAAAATATAGTTTTATAGTGTTTCACTTGTTGCGCAACACTACCGTTTTGGATAACGCTAAAGACTGAAAAGAATGAATACCCCGAAAGTTTCCCGGTAGCAGGAATTAAGGGCGTATTGCAAGTATCGCAACAGGTTAGCAAGGTTAATAAACTTTACTAAGTTTTAACACACAGTTAAGAAAGCTTGCTACAGGTAATTATTTATAGAGAAGCTTTAAAACAAACGTTTGCGTTGTTTTATCTATTTTGTATGGCATTGCTTTTTAAGCTCAATTTTATGTTTTTATGGTTTAGCAGGCTGTAAATCAATTTTACAAAGCAAATTATTAGTGCTTTTATCGGGTAAATGATTCTGTTTTACTTTCGGAGCTCAATTATATTTTCCGCAAAAATATGATCTGTTTAATTTATACAAACGGTTGTGTAACAATTAAGAGCGTGTTTTTGCTGTTGGCTGATGCCCTCCATTTTTTTGTAAAGAGAGGAAGTGTTCATGTATTAACTATTGAGAAGTTTATTTTCATTATTGGTCATCTGCACTATGTAAATCTGTGTTTTTTTGTTTTTTGGGATAATATTTATCCAATTGCCTTCACTCTAAATCAATCGTTTGCGTTAACAAACAAAAATTTATCTAAACCCAAATAATTAGTTTTAGATAATGCATATAACCAGCGGTGCACTACTAATAAGGTAACAGTAAGTTGTTACTATAATAATAGTAAACAGGAATAAAGCAGACTAAACCGAGAAGTTCTCAATACCGATTGAGAAAAATTAACCATTAAAACCATTGCTATGATCCAAACTTTTACTCTTCATTATTCAGAAACCCAAATTACAATTTTACAGTTGCCCCGTGGAGGTATTCACCTTTATGGTTAACGATTAGTTTTTCGTTCCCAGCCAAATTTTAGGCAATAACAATTACACACCAGGACCGCATTTTTCTGGTATGGGTGGATTGCTATGTCCCAAAAAATCAAAACCAGTTTAACAAAGCTTTATCAATAAAATTAATTAATGCGAATGAAAATGATCCGAATTAGTACAGCTATTATTTACATGGCCCTGCTGCTACCTTTTGGTATTACCAAGGCGTATGCCGGTACATATAAGGTTGCTGCCCTTAATTACAGTATCTGTTTTCAACATGATACTACCGATACTACCAAAAAGAAGCCCGACACTTTAATAAAGGTAATTATCCGCCGGGCTTTAGTTAAAGGGGTGAAAGACTCCCTCACTATGGATGCTGCCAAACTTAATCCCAATGTATCTATCCAGCAAATGCTGAAGGGGAATATTGCCGGTTTGTATGTGCAGGAAACCACCGGCGAGCCCGGCACCGAGCAAAGCATGCTTATCCGTGGCTTGTCATCTCCCTTATTTAGTAAAAACGATGTTTACAGCCAGCAGCCGGCAGTGTATGTAAACGGGATACCATTAATACAGGAAAGCTCATTTGTAT
Organism: Mucilaginibacter cryoferens; assembly: GCF_014205845.1. Lineage (GTDB taxonomy): Bacteria > Bacteroidota > Bacteroidia > Sphingobacteriales > Sphingobacteriaceae > Mucilaginibacter. Next base: position 383,147 of record NZ_JACHCR010000001.1, on the reverse strand, counting down.
ACGATATTCAGAAATACAACTTTAACCGCATAGGCCCGGCTACAAACCTGCTGGCTGGTATCGATATCAGCAATATCAACTCCATAGAGGTTATTAAAGACCCATTGGAGTTGGCTAAGCTTGGCCCAAATGCTGCTAATGGCGCTATATGGATAACTACCAAAGTTGCCAAATCTGGCTACAGGCAGTTAAGCGTAAACAGCTATTTTGGTTTTGTACAGGCCAGTAAGGTAACCACTACCAATGCCGAGTACGAAAACCTGTTCCGCAAGCCGTTTTACCAGAAATATGCTACCGAGAGCGACTATTTAAACTATCCGGGTTATTTGCGGGATTCTACCAACACAGATTATTACGGGCCGGCAAAATGGAACAATCTGTATTATCAGAATACCGCTATCCACTCGGTTGATCTGGGCTTAACCGGAGGATCGGACAGGGCCAACTTTCGTTTCTTCGGCTCGGGTACCACCAATGCTGGCAATGCAGATAATACCGCGTTAAACCGCTACTCGGCATCTTTCCAAATTAATATGCTGCCTTTTAGCTGGCTTACCATCTCCAGTTTGGTTAACGCCAACCGTATGGACCGCGACCGTAACCGCAGCCTGCGCGACCGTTATGCCGAAACCAGGTATATCCCGGATTTGTACAATCCGCTGCCACCAAGCGAAAACACTTACCAGGCTTTATTAACGGAGTACAAAAAAACTATCGATAATAACAGAACCACCGCTGTTAACGGTTACCTGTCATTAGGTGTTGATTTGAAGCAGGTAAAATTACTATCCAACCTCAGCTTTGATTATAACCAGGGCACAAGGGATGTGTTTTACCCATCTACTTTAATGGAGGGCAACAATTATGAATCTAATTATATAGGGTACAACCAGCGGTTTAAAGTTGATAACAGTATAAACTACACCAAAGAGATCAACAAAAAGAATAAGCTTTACTTTGCGGTGGGCCAGTCGTACCAAACCGATGTGCATAAATACAATTATGCCAATGCCTATAACGGCCCTAACGATTTTATTAAGATAAACGTTGTACAGGGCAATATCGACTCGGCAAATTACCTTAAGCCGGTAGGTTACCTGGTATACCGCTATATTGATAAAGAGCAGGCCCGCTTGTTTTCGGTTTACGGATCGGCAAGGTATGCTTATAAAGACCTGTTATCATTTACCGCATTGGTGCGCGATGATGGTTCATCAAACGCCCAACCCGGCAGCCGCTGGTTTATTGCTCCGGCCTTTAGCGGCCAATGGAGTTTAAAAAATCAATTCCTTAAAAATAGCACACTATTTGATGATTTAACTTTCAATACCTCATGGTCGCGCATAGGCAAGCCATTTGACGACGACAGGTTTGCCGCCGGCCCGCAGTACCGGGTAGAGATAGGCTGGGACTCGGAGCCCACCATCCCCGGTTATAATGGCGTAGCTGCCGAATCGAGGCCATACACCAGCGGCTGGGTTGGCTACAACTTAAAATGGACCTATACCGATCAGCTCAACTTCGCCCTTAATACTTCCATGTTTAACGGGCGCTTAAATGCATCGGCCGCTTTTTACATCAAGGATGATAAAAGAATGCTGTTAAATATTCCGGTACCACAGGAGTACGGCTACACCAGCAGCTACGCAAGTGGTATGGCTGTACGTAATACAGGTGTTGAATTGGGCCTGGCGGGCAGCATTATTAAAACGAGCACAGGCTTTAACTGGAGCTCGGGCATCAACTTTAATTTTAACCGCAACAAATTAACCGCGCTGCCAAATGGCTTAAGTGAGTTGGTTATAGGCGATAGAAAACTCCAGGTAGGCAAGCCTATTGATCAGTTTTACATTTTCCAGAATGAAGGTATCTACAATTCAGATAGCGAAGTACCGGTTAACCCGGCAACCAATAAGCGCCTAACCTTTGAGGGAACCACGCTAAAAGCCGGTGACCCTAAATGGAAAGATACCAATGGCGATTTTGTGATAGATGAGAACGATAAAGTGCTTAAAGGTAACTCCATGCCAAAGCTTACAGGTGGCTGGTCAAATGATTTTCATTACGGCAAATTCAGCTTAAATGTAAATATCATTTTCGCGGTAGGGCAAAAAGCCTTAAACCAAACAGCTGCTTCGCAATATGATTTTATTAACCGCGAGGCAGGCAACGATATCAACTCAATAAAAGAGATCTTCTCATGGCAGGTAAATGTTAACACTTCAAAATATCCTATATACAACCCATGGAGCAGTGTTGTGCCTTACCGCTTAGATCAGGACCTGTTTCTTGAAAACGCTTCGTACGCCAAGTTAAGAACCGTATCCTTCGGTTACGATTTTACCAAAGCAGGTTTCCTTACCAAACTTAAATCAACCATTAAACGGGCTTACATCTATGTAACGGCAAATAACCTGCTTACGGTTACGTCGTTCTCTGGCAGCGACCCGGAACTGATTGATTACAACGGTATATACAATGGTTACGGTATGGCTATTCCAAGAACTTACACCCTGGGCATTAAGTTGGATTTATAGTATTAACAAATAAAAATTATTGAATATGATATCTTTTATAAACAGACACATTCAAGCAAAAAGGGGAGCCGGATCGTTACTGCTGGTTATTGCCCTGTGCCTGAATGTATCGTGCAAAAAAATGCTCGATGTTGACTCCAGCAGGCTTGCAAAAGAGGATGGACACTGGACAACGTTACAGGATACCCGGTCGGGCTTAATGGCCACTTATGGTTTAATGCGCGCCGCGCTGGCCGATAATAATGCGCATTGGCTGTGGGGCGAGTTTAGGAACGGCGATTTTGCCGCAACCAACCGGTCAGATCTTAAAGCGATCGTCAACGGTAATCTAAATGCCTCGTACCCGCTGATTCAGAATATTACCAACTGGAGGGCTTTTTACGCGGTTATTAACAGCGCCAGTTTATTAATTGAGCGCGCGCCCGAAGTATTAGCGGCCGATAAACGCTATACCAGCTTAAATTATAAAGTAGATGTGGCCCAGGCCCGTGCTTTAAGGGCATTTGCTTACTTCTATATGGTGAGGATATGGGGCGATGTACCGCTTATAACTTCATCGCATGATGACGGTAGCTTTGAAACAAAACCCCGCACAGATCAGGCCAAGGTATTGGTTTATGCCGAATCGGAACTGATTGCCGCGGCCAAAGATCTGCCTTATATATACGGTGCGCTGGATAACGATTTGTTGCCGGGCTTATACTATGGCTATGATTCAAATCGCTGGATGGGCGCTTTGTTCACCAAGATCTCTGCTTACGCTGTTTTGGCCCACGTAGCCGCATGGCAATCTCACTACATTGATGTAGCTGTGTACACAGATTTTATTATGAACAACTATGCTAAAGCAAACATAGCATACTCTACCATTACAGATCTTACCAGTTCTGATGGTATTTTTAACGGTGCATCAAGCAACCCCATTATTTGCTTCGGCTTTAATGATTTGTATGGCGAATCTACAGCCAACGGGCATATTGAGCAGCTGGTATTGGCCGCCCCGCTAATTACCAAGCAAACACCAGATCTGTATGTACCCAAAGATACTATTGCCACGGCGTTTACCGATCCTAACGATCAGCGTTTTGGTTTAGACACCATATCTGGCCTGTCGCGCACCAACTACTTTGTAAACTATAGCGGCGAAACGCCCGTGTTTAGCAAAATTAAGGTACTAAAAGGCGGCTCTACAAATGGCAACTTCGCCATTTACAGCTCCAATATCATTTTTACCCGCTTAGAGGAACTTACCTTATTACGTGCCGAAGCTTTGGCTGTATTGGGCCAGCGCCAGGATGCCATAAGCCTGCTCAACGTAATTAAGAAAAGCAGGGGCATTGCAACTTTTGCCGATGCGCCAGGTAAAGACCTTATCAAAGAAATATTTGACGAACGCCGCCGCGAACTGATGGGCGAAGCCTGGCGATGGTACGACCAGATACGCTACAACAAGATAAAAGGCAACAATACAGCATTTAATGACCTGATAAGCAGAAATGGAATTTACTGGCCAATAGCAACCGATGTGCTTAACGCCAACAGCCAGCTTACGCAAAACAGTTATTGGAAGTAAGTGCCGTTGCCAAATGATATTGTCAAAATTTTAGTCTTAACACACATATAGAGATGAGAAATAAAAAAGTTTTTTTCTTTCGCGCGCTGCTCGTATTACTGCTTGGTACTACGCTGTTTGCCTGTAAGAAAACCGATAACACGTATTACAATTACCAAAACGCTTTAAAAGAGTTTAACGGTAATGCCCTGGATTACCTTAAAGCCCAGCCCGGCGTTTACGATTCGCTGCTGGCTGTTTTAGATAGGCTCCCGGACATAAAAGATACCCTGCAGCACCAAAACATAACCCTGTTTGCGGTAACCAATAAAAGCTTCCAGATATCTGTTGAAAGCCTGAACGCGGTGCGTAAAAAAACCAACAAGCCACCTATTTACCTGGCCACTGCCGATTTGGCCCAGTTAGATACCATGGTATGTAAATACATCATTCCGGGCAAATTAACCACCGCCGATTTTGAAAGCTACTCAGATGGCTTGCTGCTTAAAAGCCTTAAGTACAGGTATACCATGCACGTGGCTTACAGCAAGGCAAACGCATCCGGCTTTATTGGTGGCGGCCCGGCTATTATCACCTTTACCGATCCCAAGAACTCAATTTTTGTACGGTACTGGCAAAGCACGCCTACCAACGCGGTAAACATAAAAACCACCAATGCCACGGTGAATGTTATTGCGCCCGGCCACGATTTTGGTTTTGGAGATTTTGTAACAAGAATTAACCATTAAGGCTTAAAAAGATGAAACAGAAATACAAAATACAAGCATTTAGCATTCTTTTTATGGCGCTGGTATTGGCTATAGGTACCACCGGCTGCCTCAAAAACTTACCCAGCGATAGAGAATCTATTGCAACAAATACACAGTTTACTCAAACCGTGTATACCCCGGTGTTGGGGCGCAATACCTTGTTCTCCAATAATTTTTCGGTTGGTAACTCGTCTCAGCCCTTAACGTTCAAAATTATTAATATGCGTAACCGCGATGGTTCGGCCGCCCCCGAGCTTACCGAGAACTTTCCGGTACAGGTTTGGACACAGGCTTACCTGGGCGACGAAAAATCCATTGCCGAAATAGAGGCCAAGCGTACTATCGAAAATCATCCTTTGTTTGAGATCAGGGAGCACTCGGGGCAGTTTTTAATGTGGTCGGCAGCACTATCAACCTTTGTAAAAACACAGCCCGATTCCGGTTATGTGTTTGATGTAGAAATGTCTAACAGTGGTGGTCGCCGTTACTTTCGCGATTTTAAGTTGATGCCCCTAAAAGAGCGTTCATTTGAGCCTTCCACATTTAATGCCATTACCGGTTTATCGCAACACACCGGCCTGTCGCCATCAGATGTACAAAACATCATAGGTGCCAAAACCAATAGGGGTTTAGGTGGCGATGATATAGAGGTACAATTTCATAAAGTAGGAGAGGGCAATTCGCTCAAATTCAAATTTGTCGATTCGTTGTATAATCCTATTGATCCGGCGCTTTTTAACCTCACCAAATGGGATAAACTGGTACACGGTTTTGATATGGAAAAGACCAACGCGTATGTAAAATACACGGTTGCATATCCTGTGCCATTGATTGCTTATAAAACCCAGTATACCAACGCTGCCGGCGATAATGCCCACGTAACGTTCAGTTACGATAGACAGGCCTACGGCAATATTCGCAGTGTATCCAATCTCAATCTGGATTTTGCCATCTACGAGAAAGGCGACTGGGAGATCACCTTTTGGTTTAAAACCGAGAGCCCCAAGTTTATTAACGATTAATATTTAGGATTCTAATTTATATAAGATCTAATATGAGATATTCAGTTATAATATTTTCTTTCATCCTGCTGCTCTGCCTGCACAACAAGGCCGGGGCCCAACAAAAGAAAATTGTTGTCACAGGAACTGTTATTGATAAAACAGAAAGAAAACCGATGCCCGGTGTAATGGTATGGGCGGGTAAGCCCCTGGCGGTTGTTGTGCAAACAGATATTAAGGGGAATTTTAGCGTAAAAACAGATGCCGATGGCGAACTGGCCTTTAGTTTTCTGGGCTTTAAAAAGGTGACCAAAAAGGTAGAGGGCTCAACCATGAACGTTCTTTTGGTTGAAGAGGTGAACGCCCTGAAAGAAACGGTGATTATAGGTTATGCCAAAAAAACCAAGGAAGTATCAACCGGCTCCAGTGTGATTATTACTGCCAAGGATATCCAGGATGCCCCGGTTGCCAACGTAATGGAACTGTTACAGGGTAAGGTTGCTGGTTTAAATATCCAGAATAATAACGGTACGCCCGGTATGGTTGGTTCTATCAATATTCGTGGTATCTCTAACGTAAATGTTTCCGGTTCGGGTTTTTTAACACCTACCTCGCCATTATTTGTGGTAGATGGTTTCCCTATTGATGATAATACCAGCTATAGTTACGGCTTTGACCAGGCCAGCCCTGGATTGAGTCCTATCTCGATGATCCCTACTGAGGATATCCAAAGTATCGAAATTTTGAAAGATGCGCAGGCCACCTCATTATATGGTTCGCGTGGTGCTTACGGGGTTATTATAATAACTACAAAAAGGGGTAACTCAAAAGTACCTATCATCAAATACACTGCCAATTTTACCTTCTCGCAACCTCCTGCATTACGCAAAGTGATTGGTGGTAAAGGCGAACGGTTAATGCGTATTGATGAAATATTGCAAAACGATACCAATTACTATCACGCCTTAAATACAATTAACAGTACGCCGTTTTTGTCTGATAGTTTAAACTCTTATTATAACAACTCTACCAACTGGCAGGCCCTGTATTTCAGAAGCACCTTTAACCAAACGCACAACGTGGAAATATCAGGTGGCGAAAGTAAATTTAACTACAAGGTTAACCTGGGCTATTTTAACCAGAAGGGGATTGTACAGAATACCGGTTTTACCCGCTATAACCTTAACATGAACGCGCTTTACCAGCCCAACGACAGGTTTAAACTACAGGCCGCTATTAATAACCAGTTAGCAGATAATAGCACCGGTGGCGGTAACAGTTTAACCCAAACAGGCGTAGCCAGCACCGGGGCTTCATCATCCTTATTGCCTCCGCCATCGCTGTTTACAGCCACCAGCGATTTATTGAATACCCTGAGTACACAGAATGATAATAAAACGGTGAACATTACTGCCAACCTGGATATCGACTTTTTGATTGTTAAGGGTTTACGGGCAACCAACTCTTTTAGCTTTAACTACCTTACACAGGGTACAGAAACCTTTAAGCCCGGGGCCTTAAACAGTGATCTTAACAAGGTGTATAATTACTTCGACAGAAAAAATACGGTATACAACAGAACCGCGCTGGCTTTTGACAAAACGGTAGCCAACGACCATAACTTTAGTGCTAATGTTTTTGGCGAGTTAAACAGTACCAATTTCAGGGCCGATGTAATACAGCAAACCGGCACACCAAATGATCAGATAAAAGGACCGCTGGGTTACGATTTTTCTCAATCTTTAGGGGGCACGCTTAATAACCTGGCCGATCTTAAAACGGCGTCGCTTGGTACCTCATTTAATTATAACTACAAACAAATGTATGTACTGGAGCTAAGCTACCGTATAGATGGCTCATCAACTAATGGCCCCTCTGCCGGTTACTCTAAAAATCCATCCATTGGCTTACGCTGGAACTTTAACAAAGAGAAGTTTATGCAAAAGTATAGCTGGCTTGATTATAGCTCTTTCCGCTTTAGCTATGGTAAAAATATTGTGCCAACCGGTTCGGTATATGATGTGTATGGCCGCTATACTGCCGGTACCAACTACAACCAGGTACCAACGGTTGATTTAGATTATGGCGTAATACCCAATACTGGTTTAACCCCTACAACCACTACACAGTACAATGGTGGTTTTGATGCGGGCTTTTTAAATGGAAAATTCTCGTTAACGTTTGATACCTACTACAAACAGGTTGATAACATGTTGCGCATGAAAGATATTGCCAACATTAATGCCTTTAGCCAGGTAAGTACAAACGAAATGAGTGTGGTTGATTACGGCTACGAACTTACTTTAACAGCCCGCCCTTTACCAACAGATAGTAAATTATCATGGCAAATATCAGTAAACGCTTCCTTTAACAAGGATGTGATGGTTCACCTGCCAGATAACGTTAGTCAGCTTTTGGTGGTTGATCAAACTACCGGGCAAAATATTTTGTACCGCCTTGGCCGCAATAGCCTCACAAACGTATTGTTAAATACTAAGGGAGTTTATGCAACCACTGCAAGCGTACCGGTTGACCCTTTAACCGGTTTGCGGTACCGTACCGGTGGCATTACATCCACCTATTTTAAAGCCGGTGATCCCGCATGGACGGATGTTAACGGTGATTACGTGCTGGATGCCAATGATTACGTTGCAGTGGGTAACTCGCAGCCGCTTATAACCGGTGGTTTTAACTCGTCGTTACAATACGGTCCGTTTTCGTTAAATATCAATGGCTCGTTTACCGCCATCAGAGATGTGTTAAATAACGATCTGGCATCCCGTTTCCAGAGTTTCGCTGACCCAACAGCGCAAACAGGCCTGGTGCCGCTATCGGCTTATAACTACTGGAAAGCGAGCGGCAATAATGCCACCTATCCTAATCCGTACGATTATACGCGGACAAAGCAAACGTCGCCTTTCCGGTACGATCAAACCTTGTTCCAGGAAGATGGATCGTATCTGAAGATAAACCAGGTAACACTGTCTTATAACTTCAAAAAAACAGTGATCAAACGCTGGGGAATATCGTCGGCCCGTATTTATGGTACAGTTTATAATGTGCACACATTCAGTAACTATTCGGGTGCAAACCCAGAGAATGTTACCGATTTGGGCCGCGACATATCTGGCGGTTATCCAACCCCCCGGTCATATACTTTAGGGCTTCAGGTTCAATTCTAATTTTTAATAAATAGTATTATGAAACGATTTTTATGTGCATTGCTGATCTTACTCGCCGGGAGCCTTATTTTGCCGGGCTGTAAAAAGTTTTTAAATGTTACGCCGATAGATAACCTATCGGGCAATAATTACTGGCAAAGCAAAAAGGATGTAGAGAGTTTTACACTGGGCATTTATAACCAGTTTAGAGAAAATACCTTGCAAACGCCTTACTTTGCTACCACCGGCGATTTGCGTTGCAGCCCCGCTATAGCTACACCGGGTTTGGGCCGCGACTATATTACTTATATTGCCACCAACGATATCAGGAGCCTTTTAAATAATGGCGACCCGTATTACCGGGATCTTTTTCAGTATACGCTTTTAACTAAATGGATAGGCTGGTACAAAATGGTGCAATCGGCCAATATCTTATACGTGCAGGCGGGTGCTGTTACAGCCCTTTCTGCTGCCGATAAAAAACAGTACCGGGCCGAGGCCGTATTTCTGCGCAATTTGGCTTACTTGTTTTTAGTACGCCAGTTTGGCGATGTGCCTTATTATACCAATGCCTACAATCAGGACCCTTTACCAAGAATGCCGATGGTAAAAGTGCTTAATAATTGCATTGCCGATATGATGGCCGTTAAAAACGATCTGCCATGGACATATGACGACCCCTCATTTGTGGGCATAAGGGCCATGCGTGGCGGGGCCGATGCTTTGCTAATGCACCTTAACATGTGGGCCGCCGGCTTTGATGATGCCAATAAACCCGCTTATTACACCGCAGTAGATAACCTTGGTGCCGAAATAATGGGCAACAATAGTTATGCTTTGCTGCCATTATCGCGGAGTAAAGAGATCTTTAAAGGGCGTACCAAGGAAAGCCTTTTTGAAGTGTTACGCAGCCTTAATTATGGCGAATATTCAACCGGTTCTTACCTGTATAATACGTTTACAGATATGGTTTTGCATTATCCGCACAAACCTGTAAGATCTATCACCAAGAGCTATATATATTACAATGCCAAGTTTATGGCCAAATTATATCCACTAAACGCGCCGGATAAAAGGGCATCTACCTGGTTCGATCCGGCTACCATTTACGCAACCGACGGCACCTGGGAACTGCTCAAATTTGTCAACATTTTTGCTGCAGAAGGCGAAGACGTTTTGCCCGATGATGACCTGATGGTTTTTAGGCTACCCGATGCCATTTTACTAAGGGCCGAAGCCCAGGCAGCGCTTGGTAACGATGCCGCCGCGCAAATTACCCTCAATGTAGTAAGGGCGCGTGCCGGGGCCAACCCGGTAACCGATACAGGCAATGATTTGAAAGATGATATCTGGTACGAGCGGGCGCGCGAGCTAATGGGCGAAGGGCACTATTACTATGATCTTGTGCGCACCAAAAAGGTGCTGGATAAGGAGTATTGCTACCACCCAATTTCGGTAGAAGACTTTAAGGCAGGTGCCTGGGCATGGCCAATTGATAAAAGTGCCACCACCAATAACCCATACGTTACTTTAAACGCTTTTTGGCAATAATATAAACAGCAACATTATGTACAACACAATAAAATCAGTTATAGCCATATTCCTTATCTCGGCATGCTTGCTGGTAAGCTGTAAAAAGGATAGTTATTTTTACGATACCGGCGTACACCAGGCTAAGTACAACGGCACTATTTTAGATTACCTGGAAGCCAAGCCCTTTATTTTTGACAGCCTGGTAAGGGTTGTGAAAATAGCAGGTATGAGCGACCTTTTTCAAAAGGAAAATGTAACCTTTTTTGCCCCGCCAAGCTCTTGCATCCACAAGGCAATTGTAAACTTAAACAACGATTTGCGGAACAACGGAAAAGATACCGTTTCGCAGCTGGAGCAGGTACAGCCCCAGGTATGGAAAGATCTGCTTTCGGAGTATGTATTTAAAGGCACTTACCTGCTAAAAGACATTCCGCAGATTGATACCGCTGCCATCATTGCTTTTCCGGGACAGGGGTACGTTTCGTACGGTGGCCGAACCATGAATCTTGGTGTTTTTTATAACAGCGCCGGTGGGGTAAAATATGTTGGTTACAGACAGCTCATCATCTCCTATATTCCAGATTTCTCCAACCCTACGGTAGGTTTAATTAATGTGCCCGTCGCTACGTCTGATATTCAGCCAACCAACGGCGTTATTCATGCGCTGCAATATCAAAACCATGTTTTAGGGTTTGATAGCCGGCGGTTTGTAATAGCCGCCGAGTCGGCCGGAATCAGTAAACCCACCCAATAATTATACAGGTTAATTATATACATACTTATAGAAATGATGATGATTTCAAACTATATAAAAAACACAGGCCTTAACCTCATTAAAGCATTGTTGCTGCTGGTTTTAATTGTGCAGGTGGCATGTAAAAAGTCGCCTGCGTTGCAGGAAGATCCCTACGGCGGAGGCAAGGCTCCACTGGGTATTAAATTTAGTACCGATGACCCTACACCAAACAGTGGCGGCGCGGACGATGCCGTTACTTTTAAAATTTCGGGCTTGCTTAGCTATAAAAACAACTTTCAGTTTCTGGTAAATGAAATAGCGGCCACAGTAACCGCTGTTACCGATAGTACAGTTACGGTAACTATTCCAGATAATGCCAGTTCTGGCGGTACCACGGTAATAGCCAACGGGCAATCATTTTTTGGTCCCAAATTTACGGTAAATGGCAAGGTTTCTATTGATGCATCCTTTAAAGCGGTAAACGGTACCAACGCCGCCATTAATGATCTTTTGCAAACAAACGATGGTAATTACCTGATGGTTGGCGCTTTTACCAATTTTGAAAGCCAGGCGCCATCAACTCCTGTTAACCATATAGTGCTTATCTCGCACGATGGTGCTTTTCAAAGCCAGCTGGCTTCGGGCGCAGGTGCGGGCGGCGTTCTGCAAACTGTAAACCGTTTAGATAACGGCCAATACATTGTTGGCGGCTTTCTTACCTCCTATAACAACCGTAAGGGCATTAATGGTATAACCCGGTTAAATATCGATGGCTCTTTAGATTCGGCATCCATCGAAGTTATCAACCTTAAACCGCAGATTCCAGAGTTTGGTTTAGATACTGTTGCAACCTTTAACGGGGGAGTATTTGGTACCATTGTAAAAAGCTTTGTAAACAATGGAAAGATCACTATCCTGGGTAATTTTTCAAACTATGTAAAGTACTTCTACCTGCGGTCTACCCGCGATTTTAAGGTAGCCGATGTAACCAAAATGAGCCAGATAGCCCGGTTAACTACCGATGGTACTATGGATTCTACCTATAACTATAACCCGGTAACCCGCCAGGGCTACGCAGGAGCCAATGGCGATATTAACGATGCCTTTATGCAGGCCGATGGTAAAATTGTGGCTGTGGGTAGCTTCTCTACTTTTAACGGGGTGCAAGCCAACCACATTGTACGCCTCAATACCGATGGCTCTGTTGATGCAACCTTTGCCGCCGGTACCGGCACCGACGGGCCTGTAACATCTGTGCGCTACAATGCCACCACCGGCAAAATTGTGATTGCCGGCGCATTTAATACCTATGCCGGCAAAAGCCTTAACGGTGTGGCTCTTTTAAATGCCGATGGCAGTGCTGATAATACATTTCAGTTTAGCCAGCTTGCAGGTGGTGTACCCAACTTTGCTGCACAGTTAAACAATGGTAAGGTGCTGGTTTCGGGCAATTTTAATTCGTATGGCAACATAGTAAGGCAGGGTTTCATGATTCTGAGTGCCAATGGCGCGCTGGCCTCCGGTTACAACAACACGGGCGCTTTCCAGGGGCGGATAACCAAGATGATAGAAACAACATCGGCCCTGGGCAACCCTGCTGTGCTGTTGGTGGGCGATTTTACCAAGTTTGATAACACCAAAGTGGGCAACATTGTACGTGTTGAGTTGAAAAAATAAGTGGGATACTAAAATCATAATAGTAACAAAATGAAAACATATACCTGTAAACAACTGGTAAAAAACCTTGTAACAGTAGCGGTAGTTGCGCTTTCGGCAACAATGCTGTTCACCTGTAATAAGGATTTTCAAAACAAGCTCAAGGATGCTTCAAAAAACGATACGTTGGGCATTAATGTAAAAACACGTAAAGTGCTCTACATTATTGTTGATGGCGTAAGGGGGCGGGCCTTACGGTCGCTTAACGCGCCAAACATTTCGAAAATAGTTAAAAATGCTATTTACGCTTACGATGGCTTAAGCGATTACGGTACCAACACGGTTACCAATGCAGGCTCGTGGGCAAATATGATAACAGGCGTAACTGCCGATAAACACAAAGTGGAATCTGAAGATTTTGCGGGGAATGATCTGGCCGCTTATCCAACCTTATTTGCAAGGCTAAAGCAGGCCAATGCCAATTACAGAACGGTTTCAATTGCATCAACAGGCAGCTTTAATACCAACCTGGCCAAGGATGCCACTTTCCAGAAAACGTTTGAAGGTGATGACGCCGCTGTTAAAACAGCAGTAAATACCGAACTGCAAAACGAAGATGCAAAACTTGTAGTTGCCCAGTTTCATGGTGCCGAACTGGCCGGAGAAACCAGCAGCTTTGAAGATGCCGACGCTAATTATACAGATGCCATCCTCAAAATTGATGGTTACGTGGGCGAAATAATGACGGCCTTATCAACCCGTAAAACATTCGCCGCAGAAAACTGGCTGGTTGTTATCGCCTCAAACAAAGGCGGGGCTATTCAACCCGACCCAACCAGTACCGATTTTACTTCATACGGTGATGATACACGAAATAACTTTGTGGTGTTTTACAATCCGCGCTTTACCACCCTGTTTGTACCCAAGCCTCAAACAGATAACATAGCTTATACCAATACCAGTATAACCTATGATTACTCTGCCTCAAAACGCCCCAACGCTACAATACAGGACCCAGCCCAGTACAACATTGGCGTTTACGGCAACTTTACTGTTCAGGTACTTATAAAAAGTTTGCCGGGTGGTTATTACTACCCTTCATTTCTATCTAAGCGTGTTACTGCCTTTACCGGCGCAGGATGGAATATGTTTTTAGAGGGTGATGCCTGGACCTTAAACTCGTCAGTAGCAAGCCAGGCCCAGGGCACAACCATCAGCGACGGGCTGTGGCATAAACTCACCGCTGTATTTGATGGCACAAATCGTAAAGTGAGGGTATATACCGATGGGGTGTTGAACACCGAGCGTGCCATGAATGGTAACAACCCCAACAACAACGCGTCATTTAAATTGGGCTATATCCCCGGCAGCGAAGATGAGAGTGCCACCGTGCTGCTAAATAACCTACAGGTGTACAATGTTGCCTTAACCACACAGCAAATAGCAGCGTACGCCTGCAAAACCAGTATCGATGATTCGAACCCTAACTATAAAGACCTGGTGGGCTATTGGCCTATGGAAGAAGGTGCTGGTAATGTGCTTAAAGATAAATCTGGCAAGGGAAGCGACCTGTTGGTAGGCAGCAATGGCAATTGGACTAATTTCAGCGACCTGAGTCCAGCCTTATGCCCGGATATCAACGCGTCTTTTTTCAGGCTGGTGCCTAATGACGTTGACCTGCCCTTTGAAATTTATCAATGGATGAGCGTGACCGTACCCACCGCCTGGAATTTGGACGGAAAATCGTGGACACCTGTTTACTCAGATATTAAACCATAAAACATTAAAAAAATGAGAAAGATATATTTAAATATCCTTTGCGCCATTTTGCTTATGAGTGTTGCCTCCTGCAAAAAATATGGTTATAAGTTTAACGATGGCTATAATGCACCCAGCACCGGCAACGTAAGCAACGTTACGGTTGATACAGCAATGTCGCGGGTGGATAGATCAATGTATGCCCGTGCCCGCATTTTTCCTGGATTGATAGATCCGGCGGAGCCGAGGGTTACTAATGAGAAGTTTACGCTGGATCTTAATTTTTCGGCATCAAACGCGTCTGTATTGCGCATCTCTGTTGCTCCCGAGCCACAATTTAGCACCGGCTACTGGGCGCCTGCCGGCGAATTGATTAAAATAGTAGTTCCAGATGGGATTAACGGTTTAAGTGTACAGGTTGGCGGGCAAACAGATGATCTTACCGGTCAGTTAAGTTTGCTGCGAGACCCGCTTATTTATACTGTAAAAGCGTTGTTTCCGGGAGTAAACTATGTGCGCAACGCGTATGGCGGTACAATTTACATCCGTGCCGCTTTTGGCATTGCGCAACCGGTAGATTTTACCATAACAGGCGCAGCCAAAGCGCCCGATTTTGTGTTGGGCACAAGCAATAATGCAACGTGGGCAGCACAGGTAAAGGCATCAACAGTGCCATGGTTGGAACTGCGTGCAAAACGGGTGATCTTCTTAATTCCCAGAGATTTTTTAATTAGAAATTTTAACTCGGCTACCCCATTAACAGATCCTACCGCGTTAATGACGGCCTGGAACAATGTTTTTGAGCTGGACTATAATAGCTGGATGGGCCTTTCTGATAACAGTGCAGATATAAGGGACAGAAGTCCGCAGGGCGCGTGGCGCGAAGTATTGGATATTCAGCCAAGTGTGGGGTATGGGCACAATGGTTTTCCCATTGTAGCCACTATGGATAACGAATGGTTTAACAGTGTAGTTAGTATCGATCAGCTTTTGCATGGCTCAAACTGGGGTACTTATCACGAGTTTGGGCACAATTGCCAGCAAGGCAATATCTGGAGTTGGAGCACATTGGGCGAAACCACCAACAACCTGTTTAGCTTTAAAGTGGCGCATCGCAACGGGGCCGATTTTTCTATACAACATGGCGACGATTGGGTGCAACCCGCGCTTGATTTTGCCGCTGCCAATAACGATCCCACCAACTTTAATACCGTTGATGATATGAACGATCCCTTCAAGAGGATGGTGCCTTTCCTTCAAATCTTCGGGGTTTACGGTTATGATGCCATGCCCTACTTATATACAGCAGCCCGGCATGCCCAGCGCTTATCAAACACCGATCAGGATAAGCAGGATTTTGTTTACGAGCGTTTCTCTGAATTTGCCAAAACAGATTTGAAACCGTTTTTTGATGCCTGGGGAATTAGTGTTTCGTCGCAATCAAAAACAACTATAAGCGCCAAATATCCATTGCTTACAAAAAAGGTATGGACCTACAACCCCATGACCCAAAAAGGCGGTACCGATAATATTATCTATAAAACCACGGTAACGGTAAGCTCCGAAGAAACAACAGGCGAAGGGCCGATTAATGGCCATGCGGCAGCCTTAATTGATGGCGACAACAATACCTTCTGGCATTCGCAATGGCAGTATGCAACCGGTGTTTACCCATACACATTGGTACTAAACGCTGGCGGCCCTGTTACAGCGAAGGGAATGTATTTTGTACCGCGCAACAGTACAGCGCAAAGACCTAAAAACGCCGATATATACACCAGCACCGATAATGTTAACTGGACGTTTGTAGGATCGACAGTAATAGCCAATGCTTTTGCAAGATATGAGTACCTGTTCCCTGCCAGCAAAACTGCCCAGTATTATAAAGTTATCCTGAAAGATGCCTGGACAAATACGCCAAACGCGGCATTGGCCGAAATGAACCTTATTAAATAATATCAGCAATCATTAACAACCAAATGATGATAAATTATAGAAACAAAAGTATAAGCCTCTGCAGTCTGGCTTTAGTATTACTGACTGTTTTAAGTGCTTGTAAAAAATATCCAAACCCACCCCAGATATTTGAAGAATATGGGAACGGCATCAACGGGCAAGCCGAAAGAAAGGTATTGATCATTAATATTGATGGCCTTGCCGGCGCCGAGGTGCAAAAGGTGACCCCTCCCAATATGGCAACCCTGATAAAAACCGGAAAGTACACTTACGGTGTGCTGGCAGATGCCGTATCATCAGATGCGGCAACCTGGGCAAGTATGCTTACCGGTGTATCATCGGCAAAACACGGTATAATTGATGATACTTATATCCCCGTGGCAGATCAGGGTAACCCGGATGCGGCCGTGCCGGCATATCCAACCTTCCTATCCCGTTTGCTGGATGTAAGACCGGAGTACAAAACCGTAACTATTACTACAGATGCAGCCTTAAACAGATACATGATACATGCAGACCATCGTATACTGCCCACTAATGATGCCGCAGTTAAAGATTCGGCGGTAAACATTGTACAAAACAACAACGCCAAAGCTATTTTGGTAGATTTTAGAGATGTTGAGGCAGCTGGTAAAGCAGTTGGTTTTAACGCCGATGTGCCAGACTATAAAGCGGCCATCGAAAAAACAGATGGTTATATTGGCGAGATTACCGCAGCCTTAATGGCACGTAAAACTTACGCAACCGAAGATTGGCTGGTTATTGTAACCACCAACCGCGGAGGAAGTGATAGCAATCCAAAACCCGGCTTTATCATTTGCTCAAACCCCAGCTTAAAATCGCAGGCGGTAACCAAATCGGGCTTTAACACCATGCATTTTAGCGGTACTTCTACCAACGCGGTTATTAAGGCCGATAATGGTTTGTATGATGCGGGTACAAACAAGGATTTTACTGTACAGCTGCAAATTAAAATGAATGCCGCTAACAGTTATCCTGGTTTCTTTTCAAAAAGTACCGGCGTTGATGGGGGGACTACCACAGGCTGGACAATGTTTCAGCAAGGAACCGATTATGGGGTGATATTTGGAGGGTCGGCAAACGGAGGTAATGGTAAAACTCAATTGTTGGGTAACACCATTGTTGATGATAAGTGGCATACCATTACCATGACTGTAAAACTTAGCGGAGGAGTAAGAACTGCAACCCTGTATACCGATGGCCTACCGGTTATTTCGGGTGATATTTCGGGCACCAAGAACCTCAGTACATCAAACCCATTGATACTGGGGCATAGAAATGTAGACGGAAGCAGTGCACTTGATTTTTACGCCGCCGATGTGGAGTATTTTAACGTTGCTTTGGATGATGCAACGGTACTGGCCAATATTGCATTAAAAGATATCACCAAACATCCTTACTACAGCAATTTAACAGGCTATTGGCGTATTGATGACGGTGGTGGTGCTATTGTTGCAAACCTTGCACCTGCAGGCTATAATTTTTTGATGAAAGGAACGGCCGTTTGGGATGCCCTGGGGAACGATATTCCGGTAAGCCGCGATTCTCAGAACGTAGCCGATGGGGCAGTTTCTATAGTAGCTACCGGGCCAGATGTAGCCGGTTTAATATTTTACTGGCTCAAGGTACCCACGTCAAGCGATTGGAGCCTTGATGGCGTGGGATGGCTTTCAAACTTCGAACAGGAGTTTCTTAAATAATAAATATAGAACAACAAAAAACGGGATGATTTTAGTCATCCCGTTTTTTGTTGAATAAAAATTTACTAAGGTTAGTGTTAAGTATAACAAGTACTAAGTCGGAAGTCCGCTTTTTCTCTTTTCTATACTTAAAACTTATTACTTTGGGCTAAAGGCTAAGCGACAATTTATCGATAACCAGGCATTAGTTGCTATTTCTGGTTGCATTTTCGATTAGTTGCGATTCGATGGTGATGTTATAAAACGCATCCTGCTTTGCCGAGTTTCGCTCTTTATTAGCCAGTAATTCGAACAGGATATCGGTAGCCTTTTGGCCTTGCAGATACGGAAACTGCTCTACAGATGCCACTGGGATATGCTCCATGTAATTGATAAGGGGCAGGTTGGCATAGCTCACAAACTCCAGGCTTTCGTTGGTGGGCAAATTAAGCGACCTTGTTTTTTTGATGGCAAACAGCGCTATGTAGTCGTTAAAAGTAACTATAGCCGTTACCTTACGTTTGTTGGCCAATAGCTCGGTTAAGCAACGTTCGGTGTCTTTTTCGGTCAGGTCGCAGTTAACAACAAGCGACGTGTCAAATTTAAGGCGGTTTTTCTGGATGGCCTTAATGTAACCTTCTTTGCGCTCGCCGCTGGCAAAAAGTGTTTTGGGGCCGTTGATCATACCAATGGCACGGTGCCCTTTTTTAAGCAGGTAATTTACGGCCTCAATGGTGCCGGTTTCCATATTGCAGGCCACCGAATGGATGTTGACCGAGGATGGGATACGATCGAAAAAAACTACGGGGATGCCATATTTTTTTAGTTTTTCGAAATGCTCAAATGAGCTTGTGTTTTTGGCCAGCGAAACCAGCAAACCGTCAACCCGGTGGTTTTTCATTTTTTCTACCAGTTCAATTTCCTTTTGCTCGCTATCATGTGATTGTGCCAGCAGTACCGTATAATTTTTTTTATAGGCAGTTTCTTCAATGGCGGTAGTGGCCGAAGAAAAGAAAGCCTCAGACAACTCGGGTAAAATAACACCAATGGTGTAAGTTTTTCCCTTCTGAAAAAAAACAGCAGTTTGGTTGGGCTCGTAATTCATTTCGGCAGCCGCCCTTTTAACTTTTTGGCGGGTGGTAATGCCAATGCTTACATGATCATGCAAGGCCCGCGACACTGTTGATATGGAAATGTTGAGTTTTTTGGCTATTTCTTTTAACGTTGCAGGCTTTAATGACATGGGTTAATAGTTTAGAAAGTGTAGGTAAAGTGGTTTGCTTGCAGTTGAGCCGCATGTTTGCTAAATGTGCTGTTGTTCAACTGAATGCAATATGCGCAAAGGATGATATAAATGGAGGTAAAAGCACTGCGCAAACGTTTGTATAAGCTATATGCAACGTTTGTTTTTTGCGTTGTGTTGAACTATGCACTTTGCATGTGGAATTTATAACGCTGCTGCTCTATAATGCCTGTAATTGATTAATAGTTTGGTAGATAAGATGCTCAAATAGCTTTAGACTCTTTTAGCCGGGTGCCATTTTCTGCTTTTTTTAGCGCAAAATGACGCAAACGATTGTGTTCTTTTTTCATAAACGCTAAGTATATTTTTGGTGCCTACGAGTAATTGATCACCATAAAAAGCGTCCATGTCACGATTAAATTTATTAGAAGAAACCCGTTTCGAAAAGCTCCCGGTAAGCATATTTGATAATCAGGCCGATGCCAGTAAACAGGTAGCGCGCCGCATTGCCAATATTATTATAGCCAAACAAAATGCCGGCGAAAAAGCGGTGTTAGGCTTGGCCACAGGTGCAACGCCAATTAAGGTTTACCAGGAATTGGTAAGGCTGCACCGCGAAGAAGGGCTGAGCTTTGCCAACGTAATCACCTTTAACCTGGATGAGTACTATCCCATGAAGGCCGATGCCGAGCAAAGCTACTTTACGTTTATGAACCGGCATTTGTTTGATCATGTAGATATTGATAAGGCCAACGTACATATCCCCAATGGCGATATCCCAAAGGAGCAGGTAGAAGCATTTTGCCTGGCCTACGAGCAAAAGATAAGCCAGCTTAATGGTCTCGATATTCAAATTCTCGGGATAGGCCGTACCGGGCATATCGGTTTTAATGAACCTGGTTCGGCACCAAATTCGGGCACAAGGCTGGTAACGCTTAATGAGCTTACCCGCAGCGATGCCTCCCGCGATTTTGGGGGGATGGATAATGTGCCCACAAAGGCCATTACCATGGGCATAGGTACCATATTTAAAGCCCGCGAAATTATATTGATGGCCTGGAACGAGAAAAAGGCATCGGTTATAAAAAAAGCGGTAGAAGGGGAGCTATCTGCAGATGTACCGGCCACCTACCTGCAACTGGCAGGCAATATTGAAGTGATAGTGGATAAGGGCGCCGCTACCGACCTTACCCGTTTTAATACCCCATGGTTGGTTAAAGATTGCACCTGGGATAATTACCTGATAAAAAAAGCCGTTGTTTGGCTGGCAAAAACGGTTAAAAAGCCCATTTTAAAATTAACAGAAGAAGATTACAATAATCATGGCATGGCACAGCTGGCTACCGAGCAGGGGCCCGTATACAATATCAACATAGCCATTTTTAACCAAATACAGCATACCATAACCGGCTGGCCGGGCGGCAAGCCTAATGCCGACGACAGCCAACGACCCGAGCGTGCCCAGCCCGCTAAAAAACGCGCTATCGTTTTCTCGCCCCATCCAGATGACGATGTAATATCTATGGGTGGTACTTTTATTCGCCTGGCCGATCAGGGGCACCATGTGCATGTGGCTTACCAAACATCGGGTAATACGGCTGTTTGGGACGATGAGGCGCTCCGCTACGTAGAATTTGCTATCGATTTTACTAAAAATCAAAACCACGATACATCGGCACTGGAGCAGTTATACGCCGATATGAGGTTGTTTTTTAAAACCAAAAAACCAAACCAGGCCGATACCAAACCTATTCAAACCATAAAGGGACTTATTCGTAAAGGCGAGGCCATGGCAGGAGCGAGATTTGCTGGCTTGCCAGATAGCAATATCCATTTTCAAAACCTGCCGTTTTATGATAGGTCTAAGAGTAACACTTTACTTAGTTACGAGGATGATATTTTACAAACCATGGCGCTGCTGCAGGCAGTAAAACCTCAGCAGGTATTTGCCGCCGGTGATTTTGCCGATCCGCATGGCACCCATAAAGTATGTTTTGATATTATTTTGCAGGCTTTAACCCGGTTAAAGGCGACTGACGAATGGGTAAAAGATTGCTGGCTGTGGTTGTATCGTGGGGCATGGCACGAGTTTGAGATCCATGAAATTGAGATGGCTGTTCCGCTTTCGCCCGAGGAGGTGAAACGTAAACGCCTGGCCATTTTTAAACACCAGTCTCAAAAAGATGTACCGGTGTTCCCGGGCGACGATGCACGTGAGTTTTGGGTAAGGGCAGAACACCGTACCAGCGAAACCGCCAAAGCCTATGACGAACTTGGGCTTGCCAATTACGAGGCTATTGAGGCCTTTATGCGGTGGGCGTTTTAACCGAGCTATTAATGGCTTTATGGAAATAATAAAGTGTTGATAATAGGGAGCATTTGATTAAACAGATGCTCCCTATATAGTATAAAAATGGCCCCGTGATCGAGTGGGTTCTGGTATCTGAAAACTGGTTTTATATATCGCTAAATGATGCCAGAGAACTATTCATTTTAAAAAGAAGCTCCATACCTGAGTTTATTTGTTGCGTGCTAACCTGTTCGGCCATGGCCAAATAACAATACCTGGCCAGTGGATCAAGCTGCTTTCGCAGTTCATGGGCCTTTTCTGTTAAAATGATCAGCTTGTTTCGCCGGTCTGCTTCATCTTCTTTTCGGGTTACCAGGCCCGATTTAACCATATTATCAATCAGATAGGTGATATTGGATTTGTCTTTAAAAAGTTCGTCGGCCAGTTCCTGTTGATTGATCCCGTCTTGCCGCAGTAAAATTTTTATCACCTCCAATACCTCGAAACTGATATTAAGATTTGCCTCTTTCAGTTTAGCCTGGAATATTTTTCGGAGTTTATATCGTAATTCAAATATCGAATGACAAAATTCGCCCACAAGTTCTGCTTTCTGTTTGGTTTCCATACGTATGCTAAGTTAAACTTTTGAATTATCAGATTAATGCGCGGCATCTGCCAGGCTCACTTTAGCTTTCGATTTTTTGATGAAGAGTAAAACTAAGGGAACGCAAACAATAAAAACAATGCCAACAAACATAAAAACATCCATGTACGATAATAAGGTAGCCTGTTTGGTTACCATGCCGTCCAGCATTTGATATGCAGCTTTTTTGGCATCTAAATTATCCAGTCCGTTTTTATGAAAGCCCGAAGCAAGTTGCGCAACCCGGTTTTGAACATTTATATCGTTGGTGTTTAAATGACTGCCTATAGCCACCCGGTGAATGCTGGTTTCGCGCGATAGAAAAGTAGAGATCAGCGCTACGCCAAAAGAGCCGCCCAATTGGCGCATCATACCGGTAAAAGCAGCACCCTGCCCAATCTCCTGCCCTTTGAGGGTTGAAAGCGACATTGTACTAACAGGTACAGATAACAATCCCATACCCAGGCCCCTGATCATTAACGGCCAGAAAAAATCGCCGGCACTGGTATCGGGTACAATAATTTTATAGCACATCATGCAAAAAACATAAAATATAGTCATGCCTATTGCGATCAGATATTTTTGCTGGATGCCTTTTTGAATTAATATGGCTACCACAGGCATCATTACTGCTACAAACAAAGTACTGGGCAATTGCAACAGACCCGCCTGCTGCGCACTCCAGCCTAATAACGATTGGGTGAATAAGGGGATTACAAAGGTAGATCCGAACGTACCGAAACCCATTACAAAGGATAGCAGCACACCCATGCGCAAATTGCCGTTTTTTAAAACCCTTAAGTTTACCACCGGGAACTTTGTTTCAAGCTGTCGCCATACAAACAGGTACAGGCCTAAAAAAGCAGATATACATAGGGTGATGATTAATGAGCTGTTAAACCAGTCATCTTCCTGGCCTTTTTCCAATACGTATTGAAGCGAGGATATGCCAATGGTGAGTAATATAATTCCGAGCCAATCTACCTCACTTGCCGATCTTTTTTCGCCGTATTTAGGGCTGCGTACATATTGAATGGTAAGTATGGTAGCAAATATGCCCACAGGGATGTTGATATAAAAAATAAATGGCCACGAGAAATTATCAACTATATAACCACCAAGGGGAGGCCCCAGCGTAGGGCCAACAATAATACCCAATACATAAATAGCCTGTGCCATTGCGCGCTTTTCTGGCGGCCAGCTTTCGGTAATAATGGTTTGTGAAGTAACCAGTAAAGCACCGCCTCCCATTCCCTGTAGAAACCTGAAAATGATCAGTTCGGTTATTGAATGGGCGTTGCCGCATAAAAAAGAGCATACGGTAAATATTACAATTGATGCTGCGAAGTAATTACGCCTGCCAAATTGTTGAGACAGCCAACTGGTTAAAGGGATAACAATAACATTGGCCAGCGAATAGGCAGTAATTACCCAACTGATCTCATTAAGCGTAGCGCCCAGGCTACCGCGCATATTATTTAAGGCAACATTAACTATGGTTGTATCAATAATTTCAAGTAATGCGCAAAAAACAGCCGTGATGGTTATAATAGCAAGCCGTGGGCCGTGCTCAACCAAAGATTCACCTTGTTGCATATTTAATTTATTTTTTGTGCAAAGTTAAAATTACAACAGTTTAAATTTAAACTAATTTGTCATCGAATAATTATTTTTTTAGCAGGCATCCCGGGAGGGGGGAGCTGTTATTATAACCTACCGCGTAAGTATGGCATCAATACATCATCAAAACGCTTACAAAAGCCAATAAAGTTGTTAAACATGGCGTGTAAAGTGTTAAATTGCTTTCCACAGAAAAATATTTACATAATGCTTACGTTAATGCGATGCCTTAGCATGTATTTTTACCCTATAATTTAGAAGTGATGAAACGCAACCTGATCATTTTAGCCGGCCTTTTGGTTGGCTGCTTTTATGCTTTTGGTGCAAGCGCCCAGCAAACACAATTGGTGCAGGATCAAAACCCGAGGTATCGCGAGAGTGAACGCAAGTATGCGCGTGTTGCCGATACCCTGAACGATTTACATGGCACCACCATACAAAATACTTACAAAGCCTATGACTGGTACGAAGCCAGGCAGGAACGCAGGCAGCAAAACCGGGAATGGCGGCACCAGGAACGTTTGAATGGCAGTTATTACGACGACTTCTACACGCCGTCTTTTGGTTTATACGGCGGCTACGGGTATCCTTTTTCTTATGGAAACTATGGATTTGGCAGCCGTATAGGCGGTCGTGGCCGGTTTGGGGTTGGCTTTGGCTGGTAAAGTATGTACATCACATTTAATATATCAAAACTACTTATAATGAAATTTAACAACCTTTTAACCATTGCAGCTTTAGCCGTATCCGGAATGTTTATTACCTCATGTTCAAGACAGGTAACCCGGGTAAATACCGACCAAACCATTGATATCAGCGGATCATGGAATAATAGCGACTCCCGTATGGTGGCCGATGACCTGACCGGTAAAATATTAACAGCTAACTGGATTGGTACTTACCAGGATGCACACCAGGGTAAAAGGCCTACTGTTATTGTTGGTTTTGTGCAAAACAAAAGCCATGAGCATATTGAGGCCGAAACATTTTTAAAAGATGTGGAAAGCTCATTTGTGCAAACCCAGAAGGTACGTTTGGTACAAGGCGGTAAAAAACGCGAAGAGTTGCGTGCAGAAAAAGAAGATCAGCAAACCAATGCCAGTGTTTCGAGCATGAAAAAATTTGGTCTCGAAAGCGGTGCCGATTATATTTTGCAGGGTTCTATTAATTCTATTGTTGATGCCCACAAACGTCAAAAAGTAGTTTATTACCAGGTTAATTTGGAGCTTACAGATATACAAACCAATGAGGTTGTTTGGATAGGTGAAAAGAAAATAGCCAAATACGTTAAAAACTGATCCTAAACCTTCATTGCCCCTGCCGTGGTAATTACCGGTATGGGGCAGTTTAATTTTTGTAATGATAAATATTCGCAAATATTTTATAGGAGCATCATCAATAATTGGATCGATGCTCTTTTTGTTGGGTTGCGCTACCTATGGCGATCGTATCATTCCATATTATAAAAATGTATCGGCAGGCAATTATACCGAAGCAGAAAAACAGCTTGATAAAAACAGCCTGATTCAAAAGCCGCGAAATCAATTGCTTTTTTTGATGGAAAAAGGGAGGATTTGTCACTTGAACGGCGAATACCAAAAGAGCAACCTGTATTTTAACCAGGCCGATTCGCTTTTAGACGCTGGTTTAACAAGTACATCGGATGCCGCGGTAGGCGTGTTGCTTAATTCTATGTCGCAACGTTACAAGGGCGAGGATGTAGAGAAATTTATGATCCATTATTACAAGGCGCTTAATTACACGTATCTGCACAAAACAGAGGATGCGATAGTAGAGGCGCGGCGTATTACCCTGCAGGCACAGGCGCAGGGCGATAAGTTTAACAATAAAACTAACCGTTACAGTAATGATGCGTTTTCGCTGATGTTGCAGGGAATGCTTTACGAGAGCGATCATGATATTAATAACGCGTTTATAGCATACCGAAACGCTGCCGATATTTATTTAAATAGCACAGATAAAACCTGGTATGGCACCACTATTCCACTTGGTTTGCAACAGGATGTGATTCGTACTGCGCTGCTAAACGGATTTACAACAGAGGCCGATCAGTATCAAAAAACATTTGGTATTAACTACACGCCGGTTGCGCCCGCGCCAGGCGGAGAATTGGTATTTTTTTGGGAGAATGGCCTCGCACCCGTTAAAACCCAGGTTGATTTGTTTTTTAGCTTGATAAGGGATAGTAATGGCGATCTTTTTTTTACCGACGCCGGTGGCGGCCTGGTAATTCCGTTTGATTATGGTGGCGACAGAAGGAAGGTAAATCTTAAATCGGTTGAGAGCCTCAGAGCTGCTTTTCCCAAATACATCCCTCAAAGACCTTATTACGCGGGCGCCAGTATAGCCAATGGGCAGGACAAGGTAGCACTCGAAAAAACAGAAGATATTAATGAGATAGCCATCAGAACGCTACAACAGCGCACTTTAAGCGAGATGGGCAAGGTGCTATCCCGGCTGGCTGTTAAAAAAATAGCCGAGTATGGCCTGCGCGAAAGTGCCAAAACCAGTGATGGAAAAACCAACTCTTTGTTAGAAGGCCTAAGCTACGGCGTTCAGCTTTATAGTCTGCTTTCTGAAAAAGCCGATACCCGCAGCTGGCAAACCCTTCCCGCTTATATTTCTTATGCCCGCATCCCCTTGCAAATGGGTGAAAATCAGATAAGTTTTACGCTTAAAAACGCCAATGGCGTAGATGAGGTAAAAACTATTAAGGTGAATGGTAACGGCGGTTTGCAGTTTTACAACTTTGCAAGTTTGCGTTCGTTGAATAATTAAGTGTGATTTTGTAACGGAAATTTGAACCAAGCCCAGATAAGGGAAACTATAAGGCAAAAATAAAGCCCTTCTGATATCAGAGGGGCTTTATTTTTGAGCGAAAGACGAGATTCGAACTCGCGACCCCGACCTTGGCAAGGTCGTGCTCTACCAACTGAGCTACTTTCGCATTGGTAAAAGGTATTTGTTAATACCGAAGCCTGATACGTTTATACCAGGCTTGTGCCGCAAAGATATAACTTTTGAGCTATGTTGTCAATGATTTGATGTAGTTAATTAGCTTAATTGCATCAAATCAGTTATTTAAAAATGTAAAAGTTGGTTTACTTAGTCATTTTAGGGCACTTTAATATCGTAAGGGCATTAATATAGCACCATTGACCCGCTATTTTCGTCGTTGGTAGGTTGCTATTCTGGCCATTCTGCCCGTTAAGCCGCAAATGCGTATTGGTATTGTCCGCAGCTTTGGCCATTTCTCCAGTTGATAGGCCAATCAAAACACATTGTGCAATCGAAATAACAAATTTTGTATTTTTAAGCATTTAATTAATCATTTATTGGCAACTAGCTCAAAGTTTGCTATTTAACCAAATGTCAATAAAGTTGAATTTATTATATATAAATCTTCTGTTTGTTGATTTTATTTTAGATTAAAATCAATTTTTATGTGTTTTTAATAAATGTTTAATAAAGTGTGCAATCGATTGTATTTTGTTTAATTTTACGATTAACCAATAGGTGCCTGACGCCCTTTTAATTAAATAACGCTCATTCTAATAAAAAACACATTACGAGGTAATGGTGTACAGATCAGATCTTGTGTGATTTGCTTTCTGTAAGCTACGATCTGATGTTTTTGGGAAGTTGTGTGATGTTTATAAGTAAAACTGAATTAAACCAATAAAAATCAATATGAGAAAACAACGACTACTTATGAACTGGAAAATGTTTTTGCTGCTCATCTGCATCAGCTCATTTTCTATGTCGCTTTTTGCACAGGGCAGAAAGCTTACCGGTACTGTAACCGATGATAAAGGACAATCGCTTATAGGTGCAACCGTAAAATTAAAGTCTGGCCGCCTCACAACGTCAACAGATGTTAACGGGAAATTTTCCCTTAACGTGGCTAATAACGAATCGGCTATTATTGTAACCTATATAGGTTATATAGATCAGGAGGTACCCATAAGCGCCACCAGTAACGATTTAACTGTTAAACTATCAACCAGCGCACGCAGCCTAAATGATGTTGTTGTAGTTGGTTATGGTACCCAGCGTAAAAAAGATGTAACAGGCTCTGTTGCTTCCATAAGCGCCGCAAACCTGGCCGAAGTACCTGCAACCAACGTTGGCGATCAGTTAAAAGGCCGCATAGCCGGTTTGGATATTACCAGTACTGGTACAACACCGGGCGCGGTAGGGCAAATTCGCCTGCGGGGCGAACGCTCATTTGCAACCTCAAACAGCAATGCCAATAATCAGAACGGGCCATTGTTTGTGGTCGACGGTATCCCTTTTATAGGCGGTAGCTTAAATGATATTAACCAGGATGATATTGCCAGCGTAGATGTATTAAAAGATGCTTCTGCGGCTGCTATTTACGGTTCAAGGGCATCTGGCGGCGTTATTATCATCACTACTAAAAGAGGTAAGGCGGGTAAGGCAGTAATAAGCTTTGATGGTTATTACGGCTTAAGCAAAATAACCGATGAATATCCTATTATGAACGGCGCGCAATATACGGCGTTTAAACGCGAGTCGATTGCCGGCAACTCGAGCGCGTCATCGCCCAATTCAACCGCCTATCCGTTTACCACGGCCGAACTGGCTGGTATTAATAACGGCACCAGCACCGATTGGCAGAAATTGCTGTACAGAAACGGTTTTTCAATGGATAATCAACTTAACGTATCGGGAGGTAACGAAAATACGCAGTTCTCTATCAGTACAGGCTACCATAAGGAAACAGGGATACAATACGGTCAAAACTTTGATCGTGGTTCATTACGCGCATCAATTGATCATAACATCAACAATAGGATAAAAATTGGTTTAACTACATTTCAATCTTTAACGCATATCAACGGCGCTAACCTATTTCCGTTATACAATGCAGTGGCTATAAGCCCGCTTACATCACCGTACAATGCCGATGGCTCGGTTAATTTGTTGCCGATGACTGGCTCTGTAGATCAGCCAAACAGGATAAACCCACTTACCATCAGAAACCAGTATATTCAGAATTTAAATAGAAAACTCTATTCATTCAATACCTTATATGCCGAGATAAATATTATTGATGGCTTAAAATACAGGTTTAACGCAGCTTTAACTTATGGCCAAAATCAAGGCAATAATTACTCGCCTGTTAATACAGCCTATAACACAGCTACTTCGCCAACACAAACCAGCGAAAGTGTAAGTAACTCAGAAAACTACACCTGGCTGCTGGAAAATATCCTGACGTATGATAAACATTTCGGGCAAAAACATCACCTTACATTTACAGGTTTATACAGTACCGAAAAAGACCATAGCCAGGGCTTACAGATTTATGGTGTTGGTTCGCCGGCAGATTACCTGCAAAGCTATAACCTTTTCCTGGCCAACCAGGTTAATTTTTCATCTACAAACCAACCATCCTATGCCGATAGGGGGCTTATTTCCTACATGGCACGTGTAAACTATGCATTCAATGATAAGTACCTGCTTACGGCTACGGTAAGAACAGATGGATCTTCGGTACTTGATCCCAAACACCGGTATTATACCTACCCCGCATTTGCATTGGGCTGGAATATAGACAGGGAGAACTTTATGAAGAATGTAAGCTTTGTAAACTCCTTAAAACTAAGAGCCGGCTATGGTGTAACAGCCGATCAGAATGTGAGCCCTTACCAGATATTGGGTAACCTGAGCAGTAATGCCTATAACTTTGGCGCTAACGGCCAAAACGGCTACCTGGTAACCAACCTGGCCAGTTCTCTCAAATTTGAACATACCAACAACTATAACCTTGGTATCGATTTTGGTTTGTTTAACGACCGTTTAACCGGCGCAATTGATGTTTACAAACAAAAAACCTACGATATTTTGCAGGTAGAATCGTTGCCACCAAGTAACGGTGCAAGCTCAACCACGGTTAACGCCGGTAACTCAAAAGGAAAAGGTTTAGAAATATCACTAAGCAGCGTTAACCTTCGCAGCGCGCATGGCTTTAACTGGAGCACCGATTTTAATATCGCCTTTGCACGAAGCGTTATTGTTTCGCTGCATGATAATTTATCTGCCGATGTTACCAACGGTTGGTTTGTAGGGCAGCCATTTAACGTGATATACGATTACAAAAAAATAGGCATCTGGCAAACAGATCAGGCAACGCAAGCAGCTGTATATGGTCAAAAACCAGGACAAATAAGAGTTCAGGATGTAAACAACGATGGTAAAATTAATGCCAGCGATTTGCAGATCCTTGGCAACTATCAGCCTAATTATACAGCAGGTATTACCAACCGGTTTAGCTTCAGGGGTTTCGATCTTTCATTTGTAGCATTTGCACGGATGGGGCAAAAGGTAGCTGTAACTTACCTCGGTGCCGATGCAGGCGCGCAGGGATACCCGTTCTTTAACCAGGGAAGGGTAAACCAGGCAAACGTTAATTATTGGACACCTACCAACCCAACTAATGATTTTCCGCGCCCGGATGCTAATTTAAGTGGTCCTACTTACGCGTCTACGCTGCAATATCGCGATGGCTCGTTCATTAAAATGCGCAGTATTAACCTGGGATACACCTTCTCTGGCGAATCTGTTAAAAAAG
The DNA here is from genome assembly GCF_014205845.1 of Mucilaginibacter cryoferens. Taxonomy (GTDB): domain Bacteria; phylum Bacteroidota; class Bacteroidia; order Sphingobacteriales; family Sphingobacteriaceae; genus Mucilaginibacter. The sequence goes on along the minus strand of NZ_JACHCR010000001.1, from coordinate 352,372 downwards.
CAGGTTTCAGGTCTTTACATGTTTATGCTACCTGCAACAATCCTTTTATCATTTACTCGCCGCTGGTTAAAAGCGGCCTGGCAATAGATCCAGAAGGTAACGGATATGGTAATCAGCTGGCTGGGGCTTCCAGCTTTTCGAGCGATGCTTTAGGTCGGGCTGTTACGGTTGGTTTAAGTAACCCGGTAGCACGTACCTTCCAGTTGGGTGTAAACGCAAAATTTTAGTTATAAAATACAAGATTGATAAATATGAAATCACATAAAAAACTAGCCATTTTGTTTGCGGCATTAAGCTTAGTAAGCGTAACAGGCTGTCAAAAAATACTGGATCAAAATCCAAAATCAAATATCACCCCAAATGTACTGGCATCGGCAGGCGGTGTAGTAGGGGGTATTACCGGTGTATACTCAGATCTGCGTAACCTTTGGGGAACAGAAGGTTTTTTATACTACACCAACTTTGGTGTAGATGAAACCCTTGCAGGCGGTGGTGCATCAGCCGGTGGGGTTGCTTTTGCCACTTATAAAAATTATACCAACAACGTATCAGACGTTTATAACGCGCTGGGTGGTGTATTTAATATTGCTTACCAGGATATCAACACGCTGAACGGTGTACTACAATTTGGCCCCGCTGCTTTTGCAGATGTGCCAACCCGTACGGCCTATTTAGCCCAGGCTAAATTTTTAAGGGCTTTTTATTATTTCCACCTGGTGCAAACTTTTGGCGCTGTACCGTTGCACACCACATTTATTAATAGTGCTACATTATCTGATTCGCGTGCACCTATTGCCGATGTTTATAACCAGATCATCAAAGATCTAACTGAAGCATCAACAGAACTTCAGGATAAGCCAGGGCAAAATGGGTCGCCTTTTGCGGGGCATGCGGCTACCAAGGCAAGTGCGTTGTACCTGTTATCTAAAGCTTATTTAACCAGGGGATGGTCAACCGCTGCGCAGTCAACAGATTTTCAAAACGCGTTAACAACGGCTCAAACCCTTATAACCAACAAGGCAACCTACGGGGTAGATCTTTATCAGAATTACGCCGACGCTTACGCATTGACTAACGATCTTACCAACAAAGAAGATCTGTTTGCGATAGAGCACAGTACCGATACCAAATACGGCGATTTCACCCCAGGTGCATCGGGTGGTAAGATCAATGGCTGGGCATATTTTTTCAGACCAAATTATCCTACTGTTAACGCCAATTTTCCGGCAAGTGGCGGCGCAAGCGTTATGACCCGCGACATAACCAACGGCAGGCCTTTCTTCCGCGTTCGTCCTAATTACGATTATGTGAATAATGTGGCCTTTGCCGATAAATCTAACGATTACAGGTACTGGAACTCTTTTCAAACCACATGGATAGCCAATACCGCAAGTGTTACTACACCCAGGGGCGCGCTTACTGTAGGTACCGATACTGCTATCTGGATGCCTCCGTATGATCCGGGGGCCGATAAAAGGGCATCGTTTAAAGGGGTAATATTTTTACCGCCAAGCGTGGCTGCCGGTGTTTCGGGCGCTAATGCAAGCACCAATACCTTCTTCCCGGCGCTTAAAAAGTTTGATGATCCAAGCCGCCCAAGCGTTAACGATCCATCTTCGCGCCCGGTAGTATTGTTCCGCTTTTCGGAAGTGTACCTTATTGCTGCAGAAGCTGCTTTCAAAATGAACGATCTGCCTACTGCCGCCAGTATGCTTAACGTGTTACGCACACGTGCGGCCTTCAGAACCAGCAACATGCCGGCAAATGCTGTAGCAAACATGCAGGTTACCACAGACCAGGTTACGCTTGATTTTATCCTTGACGAACGTACCCGTGAGCTATACGGCGAATCGTTAAGATGGTGGGATTTAACCCGCACCCAATCATTAGTACGCCGTGTTAAAGCATACAACGCCGAAGCTGGACCGAACATACAGGATTACATGACGTTACGTCCTATCCCTCAAACCGAGATCAATCTGGTAACACAAGGGCCGCCTATCCCGCAAAACCCTGGTTTTTAATTAAATGGATAAACGTAAGCGGGACCGGGATTTATGTCGGCCCCGCTTTGTTATTAATGGCATCATTTGCTGGTATGAGGTATGCTATATGGATGTATTTTAGATACCTCAATTTAGAACTGTAAAAGTTGATTTTATGAACAAAACATTTAGGTTGATCAAGTTTTTATTGTGCGCAGCTGTGTGCCTGCAGAGCAATAACGCTTTAAAAGCTCAAAGTCATCCTGCGGAGGTAAAAGGGTTAAAAGATGTTTACGCCTCCTATTTTCCAATGGGAGTAGCCGTATCGCCGCGGTCTTTAAATGATACTGCGCAGGCGGCTTTGATATTAAAGAATTTTAATAGCCTTACACCAGAAAATGCCATGAAAATGGGGCCTATACACCCCGAAGAGAACCGTTATTACTGGAAAGATGCAGACGCCATAGTTGCCTTTGCGCAGGCGCATGGTTTAAAAGTGCGCGGGCATAACCTTTGCTGGCACGAGCAAACCCCAAAATGGCTGTTTTATGATAAGGATGGCAAGCTGGTAACCAAGGCTGTTTTACTTAAAAGATTAAAGAACCATATAGATAGTGTTGTTGGCCGTTACAAGGGTAAAATTTATGCCTGGGATGTGGTGAACGAAGCCATTGACGATAATAGTACCAAGTTTTTGCGTAACTCGTTATGGTATAAGATATGTGGTGATGAGTTTATAGTTAAAGCTTTTGAATATGCCCACGCTGCCGATCCGCAGGCTGTTTTGTTCTATAACGATTATAATACCGAAAGGCCGGAGAAGCGCGAGCGAGTGTATAAACTTTTAAAAATGTTGGTTGATACAAAAGTTCCTGTTAACGGGGTGGGCTTACAAGCCCATTGGTCGCTTAATGAGCCTACGCAGCAGGATTTGATGACAACAATTCAGAAATTTGCCTCGCTTGGTTTAAAGGTGCAAATAACCGAACTTGATATTTCGGTTTATCCCTGGGAGAAGGAGCCCCGGTCATTAAGGCCGGGAGAGTCGTCGGAGTTTACGCCCGAAAAAGAAGAACAACAAGCCAAACAGTATGCCATGGTGTTTAATGTTTTCCGGAAATTTAAAAATGTAATAACCGGCGTTACCTTTTGGAACATCTCTGATAAGTACACCTGGCTGGATACCTATCCGGTAAACGGGCGAAAAAACTATCCTTTGTTATTTGATCAAAACCTGCAACCTAAAGAAGCCTATTGGCAGGTTGTAAAATTTTAATTCAATACCTCATTCAACATGAAAAGAATTTTGATTTTTTTACTCTTGCTTGTCAGCTCAGTGTCTGGTTTTGCACAGGCTCCTGGCGCTCTGCTTTATATAGCTAATAAAGCAGGCGCAGGTTATTTTCCTTTGGCTGTAACGGGCAAGGTAGCTCCGGTATACGTGAGTAATGCCGACTACCCCGGTGTGAAAAGGGCGGTGGAAAGTTTGGGTGCTGATCTTCACTCAGTGACAGGTAACGCTCCGGTAATATCATCAGATAAATTCAATCCGGTTAAACATATGGTCATCATTGGTACACTCGGTAAAAATGAGTTGATAGATCAATTGGTTGAACAAAAAAAGCTGGATGTACTGCAGGTTGAGGGTAAATGGGAAGCCTCATTGGTGCAGGTTGTTCAAAAACCTTTTCCAGGTGTTGAAAGCGCGTTGATTATTGCAGGTAGCGATAAACGGGGGACTATTTTCGGAGTATACGATCTTTCGGCGCAGATAGGCGTATCACCATGGTATTGGTGGGCCGATGTGCCGGTAAAACAGCAACAAAATTTGTATGTAATGCCCGGTATGCATTCCAATGGTGAGCCGGCGGTAAAATACAGGGGCATTTTTATTAATGACGAAGCCCCTGCTTTTTCTGGCTGGGCAAAAGAGAAGTTTGGAGGCTTAAATCATCATGTGTATGAAAAAGTGTTCGAGCTTATTTTACGTTTAAAAGGTAATTACCTGTGGCCTGCCATGTGGGGCAATGCTTTTAATGATGATGATAAATTAAACCCGGTGCTGGCCGATGAATATGGCATAGTAATGGGTACATCGCATCACGAGCCGATGGATAGGGCGCAGCAGGAGTGGAAACGTTACGGCAACGGCGAGTGGAATTACGATACCAATAAAACGGTACTGCAAAATTTCTGGAAAAAGGGCATCGAAAACATGGGTACAAAAGAAACTATTGTAACTGTTGGTATGCGGGGCGATGGCGATAAACCGATGACGGAGGGGAGCAACATTGCATTGCTCGAAAATATTGTAAAAGATCAGCGCGGCATCATCAGCCAGGTTACTGGTAAAGATGCAGCCCAAACGCCGCAGATGTGGGCTTTGTACAAAGAAGTGCAGGATTATTACGATAAGGGAATGCGGGTACCTGATGATATTACCCTGTTGTTGTGCGACGATAACTGGGGCAACATCCGCAAGTTGCCCTCCCTTACCGAAAAGCCAAGAAAAGGTGGATATGGTATTTATTACCACTTTGATTATGTGGGCGGCCCGCGAAACTATAAGTGGCTCAATACAAACCCTATTTCAAAAACATGGGAGCAAATGCACTTGGCCTATGCCTATAATGCGAGGCAGGTTTGGATAGTAAACGTAGGCGATCTGAAACCGATGGAGTTCCCGATAAGCTTCTTTCTGGATTATGCATGGAACCCCAATAAATGGCCTGCCGACAGGCTGCAGGAGTATACCAATTTGTGGGCTAAGCAACAATTTGGCCCTGCGTATGCTACGGAGATAGGGCAGATATTATCTGCCTATACAAAATACAATGGCCGGCGCAAACCCGAACTGATTGACCAGCATACTTACAGTTTAACAAACTATAACGAGTTTGAAAACATAGTTGCAGATTACAATAGCCTAAAGGCCAATGCCGAAAAATTGTACGCCAAACTTTCGCCTCAGTATAAGGATGCTTATTATCAGCTTGTTTTACACCCGGTTGAGGCTTGTGCCAACTTAAACGAGCTGTATTTTGAAGCGGCTAATAATAAGTGGTATGCTGCGCAGCAACGGGCCGCTACAAATACTACCGCTGCAAAAGTGAAAGAACTTTTTGAAAAAGATAAAGAAATATCAAAGCACTATAATACTATGGTTGCCAATGGTAAATGGAACCACATGATGGATCAAACCCATATTGGTTACACCTATTGGCAGCAGCCACCGGTTGATGTAATGCCCGAAGTGAAGGAACTTGATATACCAGATGCTGCTCAAATGGGTGTATATGTTGAAGGGGCCGAACAGCCTGTAGCGGGTATTTCAGCAACCGATAGCCTGCCTGGCTTTTATCCATGGGAAAAAAGCAGTCATTACATCGAGGTGTTTAATAAAGGTAAAACAGCTTTTAGTTATACAGTTCAATCGCCTGCACCTTATGTGGTTATTAAGCAGAACAGTGGTAAAGTAACTGAGCAGGAGAAGATTTGGGTTAGTATAGATTGGGCCAAAGTTCCCCATAAAGTTATACATGCGCCGCTAACAATAACCGCGCTCGGCAAAAAAGTAACCGTTAAGCTAACCATCAACAATAAACAATCTGCAAGCGATGGCGCGTTTCATCAAAATAACGGTTATATAGCTATTGAGGCGCAACATTACAGCCGGGCCGTTAATGGTAACGCGATTTCGTGGATGGTGCTTCCCGGCTATGGCAAAACGCTATCTGGTGTTACAACAATGCCGGTAACAGCAAAAAAACAGCAGCCCGGTGGTAGTTGTCCGCATCTCGAATATCGCATTAACCTAACAGATACAGGTTGGGTATCGTTGCAAGCGTTTGTATCGCCAACAATTGATTTTAGAAACGGGCATGGTTTATTTTATGCTGTTTCTATAGATAACGAAACACCGCAACAAGTAAACATTAGTACCGCTGCCGATAGTAAAGATTGGGCCGAAGCGGTGAGTGATAATATCCGTAAAATGATTACTAAGCACCATATTACACAACCAGGAATACATACTATAAAGTACTGGATGGTTGATGCCGGGGTTGTTTTACAGAAAGTAGTTGTAGATGCAGGTGGCCTTAAGCCCAGTTATTTAGGTCCGCCGGAGTAGCGGATATAGAAGAATAGAAAAAGGGATGGTAAGCTTAGTTTATCATCCCTTTTATTTTTGTTAAAAACCTACAGAGTTTCCGCCATCAACCGGGAGTATTACACCGGTTACATATTTTGCAGCATCCGACGACAGGTAAAATATGGCATCTGCAATATCATCCGGTTTACCCAATTTACCCATTGGTGTTCTCGACATTACTTTTTGTTTGCGTTCGGCATCACTATCAAGGGCTTTTGCCGACATGTCTGTAGCAATAAAGCCGGGCGCAACGCAATTAACCCTGATGCCCTGGGGCGAAAGCTCAGTAGCCATTGCCCTGGTCATCCCTTCAATTGCCGATTTTGTAGCCGTGTAGGATATAACATAAGGAATACCATATTGCGAAGCCATTGAGCTTATGTTTACAATATTTCCCCTTCCGGCAGCAATCATGTGTTTTACAACTTCGCGGCTAATTACAAATACCGCAGTAAGGTTAGTTTGTATAATCTGTTGAAAATCATCATCGGTAACCTCTGTAAAAGGCTTTTTTTGATTAATACCCGCATTGTTAACCAAAATATCCGGCGTGCCAAATTCTTTAATTATTTCATCTACCAAAGCCGGTATTTTTTTGATGTCGCTCAGATCAAAAGCTTTGTAATGGCAAAGTTCACCAAATAAGTTGGCCGCGTTTTGTAGTTTTTTTTCATCCCTGCCAATAATAATAGTGCGGATGTTGTTTTCGATAAATTTTTGCGTAGTAGCCAGGCCCAGGCCAGATGCGCCGCCGGTAACTATAGCAACTTTTGTTTTAGAAGTCATTTAAAAGAATGTATTACAAATAGGTTTGAGACAACTATCCATTTCTGAGAGACGATTCACGGATAATTAGTTCTGATCTAAGCACCAGGCTATGTGTTTCCTGTATATCGTGTTTATTAAGCAAATGATTTACCATTAACCTTGCCGCGGTTTCGCCCATTTCAAAACCTTTATAATTAATGGTAGTAAGGTTGGGTTCAATTACACACGAGGTAGGGTCGTTATTAAAACCGGCCACGGCAATATCATGAGGTATTTTTATGCCATGTTTTTTTAAGGTTTGCATACAGGCTACAGCACAGATATCATTGGCTACAAATAACCCATCTGGCAGTTCTGCCATTTCCATAAGCTGTTGTGCCGCATCAATCCCTGCCTGCGCACTTAGGTCGGTAACTATTACCAGGTCTTTATCAAACACCAGTTTGTTGTCTTCAAGTGCTCTTTTGTATCCGTGAAAACGATCGCTGTAAACATTGCGGAGTTGGTTACCGGTAATGTGCGCTATTTTTTTGCAGCCCTGGTTTATTAGATGCGTAGTTATTTCCTGTCCGGCTTTATAGTTGTCAATATATATCTGGGGGCAAGTGTCATGATCGAGCACGCGGTCAAAAAATATCAGCGGGATATTACGTTTTATAAATGGTTCAAAGTGATCAAAGCTGTCGGTATCATAAGCAACTGACACCAGCAAGCCATCAACCCGGTTATAAAACATGGCCTGTACATTGCTGGCCTCCTTTTTCATAGTTTCTAACGATTGGCTGATAATGAGGTTGTAGTTATTTTCATTAACTACTTTTTCAATACCGGCAATTACGTCAGACATGAAGTTACTATTAAGCCTTGGAACTATCACGCCAATAACATTGCTTTGCTTCTTACGCAAATTACTGGCAAATGAATTGGAGCGGTATCCCATTTCCTCGGCTGTTTTGTGTATCAGCTTGCGGGTTTCCTTGCTTATTCTCGAATTATTTTTGAGGCCGCGGCTTACCGTAGCAGCCGAAATGTTGAGTTTAGCGGCAATATCATAAATGGTTGTTTCTTTTTCACCGTCGGCCATAAAGCGTTTTACTATAAAATCTAATGCGTGATAAATATAAAAATAAAATCAGGATAATAAATGTTTTTTGAGCAATCGATTGCACATTTATTTATATTTGTTTTTTCGATGCCATTGCTCATTCATAATAATATCAATTACACCAATTTAACAGCTTTAAAACCTATAATATGATACCAGATTTAGTGCAAACCTTCAGATGGTTTGGCTCTGCTGACCCCGTTACCCTCAATGCCATTAAACAAACCGGGGCAACCGGTATTGTAACAGCGTTGCACCATATTAGGGCCGGAGATACCTGGAGTTTAAGTGAGATTGAAAAACGTAAAAGCGTTATCGAAAATTCGGGCTTTAAGTGGAGTGTGGTAGAAAGTGTTAATATTCATGAAAGCATAAAGATAGGAACAGCGGAGCGAGATCATTATATTGAAAATTATAAGGAAACCTTAAAAAACCTTTCACAGGCGGGGATAGATATGGTGTGCTATAATTTTATGCCCGTGCTTGACTGGACCCGCACACATCTCGATTACCGGTTACCCAATAACGCCTCGGCATTAAGATACCACGCACCGGCAATAGCCGCGTTTGATTTGTACATATTGCAGCGCGAAAATGCTTTTAGCGAATTTACCGTACAGCAGCAACAGGCCGCTAAAATATATCTGGGTAGTTTAACTGCCGATGAAAAAGAGTTGCTGATAAATACGGTTTTGGCCGGCTTGCCCGGTACCGATGAAGTCTTTACCATTGATGAGTTTAAGGCGTATCTTGAAAAATATAGCGCTGTTGATGAACGCCGTTTAAAAGAAAATCTGTGCTACTTTTTAAAGGCCATTATTCCTTATGCCGAACAGTTGGGCATAAAAATGTGTATCCATCCGGATGATCCGCCGTTTCCTATTTTAGGATTGCCAAGGGTTGTAAAAAATGAAGCTGATCTTACCGATATTATAAATATGTACAAGTCGCCTGCCAACGGGCTTACACTTTGCACTGGTTCATTGGGGGCAAACGGCGCGAACGACATTCCCGGAATTATTGATCGGCTGGGCCAGCATATCCATTTCTTACACCTGCGTAATGTGAGCAGGGAGGCAGATGGAAGTTTTTATGAGGCCGAACATTTAACCGGTAGCACAGATATGTTTGCCGTAATGAAAGGCATTATTACAGAACAGCATAAAAGGCATGAAGCCGGCAGAACCGATTTGGCTATCCCAATGCGGCCAGATCATGGGCATAAAATACTGGATGACTTTAATTACAATACCTACCCCGGTTATTCGGTAACAGGCAGGCTTAAGGGCCTTGCAGAATTACGGGGGCTGGAATTGGGCATAAAAAGGATGATTTAGGGTCAAGTCAACGGTGTTTAGTAGGAAGCCCCGAGTCGTTTTTTTTATGCTAAGAAGCTGCCTAAAATTGATTTAGATTATTTATCATTTAGAATCATTGCCGTTGACTAAAGTCAACGGCAATGATGACTGGAAAACGAGGGGCTTTAGCCCAAATGTTGCCTGGATCGCAATAATACTTTCCGCTACCGTTGACTTTAGTCAACGGTAATAAATGATTTCGTTTTTAGACAGTTTCTTACAACTTAAGGCTACCATCTAAAAACTAAGTGTCAATTTATCTGTAACATAACACACTATCCGCAGGCCTCAAATTCATCAATTTAAAAGCGTTAAATTGTTACATAATATTATTGCAATCGATTGCAATTTGGTATTAAATTTTGTTACTTAGTAAATGTAAACCCTTGCAACAAAATTTTTATAATATGAGATATGTGTTACGGCTGTGCCTTATTGCGTGCTGTTGTTTGATATACTTTTCAGTACATGCCGATGTACGGCTGCCGCAATTGGTTAGTAGCGGAATGGTACTCCAGCGTGATGCCCGGATCAATATCTGGGGCTGGGCCAATGCAGACGAAAAAGTTAACGTAACATTCCGCGGAAGTTACCACACCATTGCAGATAAAGATGGCCGGTGGAAAATTGTATTACCCGCTATGAAGGCTGGCGGCCCTTATATTATGGAAATTAAGGCAGCTAATAACATTGTACTGAATGATATTTTGATAGGGGATGTTTGGTTTTGCTCGGGCCAATCCAACATGGTTTTGCCAATGGACCGCGTGAAGGAAAAGTACCCCAATGAAATAGCTTCCGCAAATTACCCGCAGATCAGGAATTTTTTTATCAAAACAGAAGCTGATGTTACCAAAATACACGACGATCTGCTACCCGGAAAGTGGATAAAAGCAGATCCCGAAAGTGTACTTAACTTTGGTGCCGTATCGTGGTTTTTCGCCCAGAAACTTTATCAAAAATACCACGTACCCATAGGCATAATTAACTCCAGCGTAGGAGGCACGCCTATACAGGCCTGGATAAGTGAAAATGGACTTAAAGCTAATGTGTTTTATAGCCATCGTGCGGCTTGGTTTCATGATCCTCACTACATGGATAGCGTTACTAAAGTACAGCCCGAGCCGGTAAATCCGGCTAATACCCCTAAATACGATAAGGGATTAAATGGGAATATAACCTGGTTCGATACTGCTTATGTTCCTCACAACTGGCACCATTTCTGGCTGCCGGGATATTGGGCCGACCAGGGTATCAAAAATTTAAATGGAGTAGTATGGTTTCGTAAAGAGGTGATACTGCCTGCTGGTGTTGAAAAGCAACAAGCCAAACTGTTGTTTGGCAGAATGATTGATGCCGATCAAACTTACGTTAATGGTACTTTGGTGGGGAATATTACCTACCAGTATCCCCCCCGTAGGTATAATGTGCCTGTGGGGTTACTTAAGCCGGGGAAAAATATTATTGTAGTAAGGTTAACAAACTTTGCAGGCAAGGGTGGTTTTGTACCCGATAAGGCATACAATTTAAAAATTGGAACACAGGTTATTGATCTGCGTGGAGATTGGCTTTACCAGGTAGGGCAGGTCTTTTTACCAACAGATAAAAAGGCATCCCCGGTTTTTACGGCACAAAATGAGGCAACGGGGCTTTACAATGCCATGGTTGCGCCTGCAATTAACTACACCATTAAAGGTATGCTATGGTACCAGGGCGAAAGCAATGCCGATAAACCGGCCGGGTATGGAGAACTGCTCACCGCACTTGTTACCAATTGGCGGCAACAGTGGCAGCAAGGTAACCTTCCATTTATATATGCTCAATTGCCCAACTTTAATGAAGTGCAATACTTACCAACCGAAAGTAATTGGGCCTTAATACGGGAGGGCCAGCTGAAAGCACTTTCACAGCCTAACACCGGCATGGCTATTACTATTGATGCGGGGGAATGGAATGATATTCATCCGCTTGATAAAAAAGATGTGGGCGAACGTTTGGCCAGGGCTGCAGAACATATAGCTTATGGCGAAAAAGGCGTAGTTGCTTCGGGCCCGATCTTTCAATCGGCTCTTGTTCAGGGAAACAACATCGCCATCAGTTTTAAAAATATAGGCGAGGGACTTATTGCACATGATGGCGACGAATTGGAGCAGTTTGCGATAGCGGGTGCCAACAAAAAATTTATATGGGCTAAAGCTAAAATAGAGGGCGATAAAGTGATAGTATGGAGTGACGAAGTACCTAATCCGCTTTATGTAAGGTATGCATGGGCCGATAACCCCGAGGAGGCAAATCTCTATAATAAAGAAGGCTTGCCTGCTTCGCCCTTTAGAACCGACAACCCTTAACCGATATGAAACTGTTAAAATTAAAGATCGTTATTTTTTTGAGCCTGCTTTCTGTTGCTGCCGTGGTAAATGCTCAAAACAAACCACCTGTTAACTTTACCGGCGAGCAAGATCATGAGGATATGATGAAGCAGCTAGGCATTAAAGCTCTGCGCCCTGGTCCAAGTGGCGATGCGGCGGCGCCCAACCATGCCAATTATGATGAGGCGCTTGCAAATCCATATCCTAACCTGCCCGATGTGCTCACTCTAAAAAACGGCAAAAAAGTTACCAATGCAAACACCTGGTGGCAACAACGACGACCGGAGATAGTGGAAGATATGGAGCGCGAAGTATACGGCCGTATCCCCGCAAACGTGCCTAAGGTAACCTGGACGGTTAAAGTTACAGATAATGAACGCGTTGGTTTTTACCCGGTGATAGCTAAGCAAATAGCAGGGCATGTTGATAACACAACATACCCGCTTTTAAACGTCGATATTGATATGACGCTGGTGTTGCCTGCTAATGCCAAAGGGCCGGTACCGGTGTTGATGATGTTTGGCCGCAGCGCTTTACCCGCGCCTGCGCAACCCAATCCGGCAGATCTGGAAAAAATAAACAATGCCTTAAAGGAGTTGCTTATCAAAGAGCATTCCGAATTAAAAAGCGTATTTGAACAATATCCGGCTTATAAGCCAATTCCCGAGCAATCGCCATTTGGGCCGGGTGGCTTCCCGGTATTTAAAGGCGATCCACCTACCGCCATGCAGCTGATAGCCAATGGCTGGGGCTATGTACTTATTGATCCGGCATCTATACAGGCCGATAATGCAGAGGGATTAACAAAGGGAATAATTGGTCTGGTTAATAAAGGCCAGCCGCGCAAACCCGATGATTGGGGGGCTTTACGGGCCTGGGCATGGGGCGCTGCCAGGGCGCTGGATTACCTGGAAACCGAGCCCGCCGTTGATGCAAAGCATGTGGGTATTGAAGGCGTATCAAGATATGGCAAGGCCGCATTGGTAACGCTGGCCTTCGAACAGCGCTTTGCCATGGGCCTTATTGGTTCATCGGGCGAAGGCGGTGCAAAGTTACACCGGCGCAATTTTGGTGAAGCTGTAGAGAGCCTCACTGGCGGCGAATACTATTGGATGGCCGGCAATTTTATGAAATATGGTGCATCTGAAGCAACGTTTGGCGCCAAAACCGCCAGCGATCTGCCTGTTGATGCACATGAACTTATTGCCTTATGCGCTCCGCGGCTCACATTTATAAGCTATGGTATTCCCGAACAGGGTGATGCCCAATGGCTCGATCAGCAAGGTAGTTACATGGCTACCGTGGCGGCCGGCGCAGTTTTTAAATTAACAGGTGCAAAGGATCTGGGTGTTGGCAACGAATATAAAGCAGAAAAAATGCCCCCGGTAAATGCAGGTTTGTTGAATGGTGAACTGGCCTGGCGGCAGCACGATGGCGGCCACACCGATGCACCTAATGTAAAATACTTTATAGCCTGGGCCAATAAGTTTATGCATTATGGTAAAGAGGGTTGGGGATCAACCAAATAATTAAAATTAATTTAGATATTTAACGGAATGACACTATTAAAGTATTGGTTTATAGTAGCTGTTTTAGCTGGATACGCCGGTATGGCACAAGGCCAACAGACAACACCCTGGAACAACAAACAATGCGCGGTAGTTTTAACCTATGATGATGCCATCGACGTAGATATTGATAATGTTTTGCCGGCGCTGGATTCTTTAAACTTCAAAGGAACTTTTTATATCATTGGCTCATCGCCGGTGGTTGCCAAAAGAATATCCTCGTGGCGAAAAGCCGCTGCACATGGTCACGAGCTTGGTAATCATTCTCTTTTTCATCCCTGCGATGGTAGTTTACCCGGTCGTGGTTTTGTTACTGCCGAAAACGATCTGAGCAAGTATACTGTTGCGCGTGCGGTAAATGAGATAAGGGCAAATAATACCCTGCTGCAAGCTATCGATGGTAAAACCAACCGTACCTTCGCGTATCCATGCGGCGATCTGCAAGTAGGTGGGCAGTACTTTTACAATCAGTTAAAAAACGATTTTGCCGGTGCGCGTGGAGTAATTCCCGGGTTTGAAAGTGTAAACGATACCAACCTGGATAATATCAAATGTTTTATGATCAACGGCCAATCGGCCCAATATATGATAGGGCTTGTTAAACAAGCCATGCAATCGCATACCTTGCTGGTGTTTTTATTTCATGGTGTAGGGGGCGGGCATAATATCAACGTTGGCCTCAAAGAGCATAGCAGTTTATTACATTACCTGAAAAAAAACGAGAGTACTATCTGGGTAGCCCCTATGGTTGACGTAGCGCAATATATTCGGAAAAATCAGCCCGCTGCCGTAAAGAAATGATAAGTTTATATATCAGTTAGGAAGAGGAGCCATAAAAATGGCGACTGTCCCCTCTAGCTCCCAATATCCCGGATAAGCGCGGCCTGTTGATGTGGGGTATAGTAAAATACAAAGATGCGCGTACACCGTAGCCTTCGGCAGGGCTAAAAAAGCTTCTCACTGATAGGTGGAATTTAGATGGATATAATAGGGTTTAAATTTGATAAATGTTTATATATTGCAATCGATTGCGTAAGTGTTAATCCTTTATAAACCAAACGGTACAGAAACCTGTTTAAGTCATGTTTCGTCCATAAATATCGATCCGTCATTTTATCTTTTTATGAACTGTTTAAAAGGCTTATAAAAGCCGAAGTAATTAACGTTATGACCAAATATTCATTAAAAAATAAATACTTACTGTTGTTGCTTCTGTTGGTAGCCATAAATAAGGCCCATGCAGATAGCGGATATAAACTATGGCTGGAGTATAATAAAATAACCTACCAGCGTGCATCGGCGGTTTACAGGCAGCAATTGCGGTATTTGATCTTCCCCGCAGCATCAGATCAGCTTAAGGCCGCAAGGGGCGAACTGTTAAAAGGCCTGGATGGCATGTTATCCATACTTCCCGGCGATGCTAAAACAATTACAGACGGCCAAACACTTGTGATTGGTACACGGCAATCACTAAAATCGCTATCGATAGTTGTTCCTGATACTATAGGCAGCGAAGGATATCTTATAAAAACAGCCTTTATTCATCAAAAGAAATATACCATAATTACAGCCAACACAGATGTGGCAGTTTTGTATGGCGTTTTTAATTTTTTAAAGCTGATTCAAACCAATCAGCCAATCAGTAACCTAAATATTGCAGATCATCCACGCATCATGTACCGGGTACTGGATCATTGGGATAACCTGAACCGTACTGTGGAGCGCGGCTACGCGGGCTCATCTATCTGGAACTGGCACAAGCTGCCCGGTATTATAGACCAGCGTTATATTGATTACGCCCGGGCCAATGCTTCGGTTGGTATCAACGGCTCGGTTATCAATAATGTGAATGCCGATGCGCTTATCCTTTCGCCCCAATATTTAACAAAGATCCAGGCGCTGGCCAATGTGTTTAGGGTGTATGGTATTAAGATTTACCTGTCGGTAAAATTCAGTAGCCCGGTTGAGTTGGGGGGACTAAAGACAGCCGATCCGCTTGATGCTGCGGTAAAAAAATGGTGGGCCGATAAGGCCGATGAAATTTATCGTTACATCCCCGATTTTGGTGGCTTTTTGGTGAAGGCAAATTCTGAGGGGCAGCCCGGCCCGCAAACTTATGGCCGCACCCATGCCGATGGGGCCAATATGCTGGCCGATGCCTTAGCCCCGCATCATGGCATAGTGATGTGGCGGGCTTTTGTGTATGATAATAATGTACCCGATGACCGGTCGAAACAAGCTTACAATGAATTTAAGCCCTTTGATGGCAAGTTTAAGGATAATGTGATCATCCAGGTAAAAAACGGACCGATCGATTTTCAGCCAAGGGAACCGTTCCATCCTTTGTTTGGTGCTATGCCCAATACGGCGCTGATGATGGAGTTTCAGTTAACGCAGGAATATCTGGGCTTTTCAACGCATTTGGTTTATGAGGCACCTTTGTTTGCCGAATGCCTGCAATCTGATACTTATACACAAGGTAAAGGCTCAACCGTGTCTCGCGTCATCAAAGGTGATTTTAACAAAAAACTGATAACCGGTATGGCCGGGGTGGCTAATATAGGCAGCGATTTAAACTGGTGCGGGCATCCTTTTGCCCAAGCCAACTGGTATGCCTTTGGTCGCATGGCCTGGAACCCCGACCAGTCACCCGCGGCTATCGCCGATGACTGGCTAAAAATGACTTTTACCAACAATACGGTCTTTGTATCGCCGGTAAAAAAACTCATGCTGCAATCAAGAGAAAATACGGTTAATTACATGACCCCGCTTGGTTTACACCATATTATGGGTGTATCTACCCACTATGGCCCCGGGCCCTGGGTTGATAATGCCGGCCGGCCAGATTGGAATGCCACCTATTACCATAAAGCAGATTCGGCCGGGATTGGCTTTAACCGTACCGGTACGGGTAGCAATGCACTGGAACAATATGCGCCGCAGGTTAATGCTCATTGGGGAAACCTGCAAACCTGCCCGGATGAGTACCTTTTATGGTTCCATCATTTAAGGTGGACATACAAAATGCGTTCGGGTAGGTCGTTATGGGACGAAATGGTCCACCATTATTACCAGGGTGCCGATTCGGTTAAACAAATGGGTTTAACATGGGATAAAATGCAGGGAAAAATAGATGCAGAACGATTTACCGAGGTGAAACAATTGATGCAAACCCAGCTTGCCGAGGCTACAACCTGGCGGGATGCCTGCGTTTTGTATTTTCAAACCTTTTCAAAAATGCCTATCGGAGCCGGATATCCAAAACCAGCACATCCGCTATCTTACTATAAAGACATGAAATTTTATTACGTGCCAGGCATAGGTGGCAACAACTACATGACCAATTAATATTCATCATCATAAACCAAACGCCAATGAGCAAGCCATTTAACACATCGAAATTAATCCTCACTGTTCTAATACCCGCTGGTATTTTGAGTGCCTGTAACTCGGCCGCAAAAAAAACAGCAGACGCTGATAGCAGTAAAACAGACACAAGTAAAAAAGTAAAATATCTATCGCAGCCATTGATCAGTAATATTTACACTGCAGATCCATCGGCTCATGTATTTAACGGTAAAATTTACATCTATCCCTCACACGACATTAATGCCGGTATCCCCGAAAACGATAATGGAGATCACTTTGCCATGAGAGATTATCATATCCTATCGATGGATAGCATTGGTGGCAAGGTTACCGATAACGGCGTTGCACTTGATATAAAAGATATTCCCTGGGCTGGCAGGCAGCTTTGGGCGCCAGATGCCGCTTATAAAAACGGTACCTATTACCTGTACTTCCCGGTAAAAGATAAAAAAGATGTTTTCCATATCGGAGTAGCTACTTCGGCCAGTCCTGTTGGGCCCTTTAAGGCAGAACCAGAGCCTATTGCCGGAAGTTTTAGCATTGACCCGGCTGTGTTTACCGATACAGATGGCAAAACCTATATGTATTTTGGTGGCATTTGGGGTGGCCAGCTACAGCGCTGGATAACCGGAAAATACGAGGCAGATGGTTCTAAAACCGACTCGAAACAGGAGGATGCGCCCGCTATAAGCTGCAAGGTAGCTTTGCTTAAACCGGATATGAAAAACTTTGATGGAGCAGCAAAAGATGTGGTTATTTTAGATAGCCTGGGCAAACCGTTATTAACCAAAGATCACGACCGCAGGTTTTTTGAAGGCTCATGGATGCACAAGTATAATGGCAAATATTACTTTACTTATTCAACCGGCGATACACATCTGCTTTGCTATGCGGTAGGCGATAGTCCGGTTGGTCCGTTCACTTACAAAGGTGTGTTTATGAAACCGGTACAGGGTTGGACAACTCATCACTCTATTGTAGAAATAAAGGGCAAATGGTATATATTTTACCATGATACCCAACTATCGGGCAAAACACACCTGCGCAATGTAAAGGTGACCGAATTGCAACATAATGCCGATGGCTCTATTAAACTGATCGATCCGTTTTTGTAGCACCTTGTTTGCCAAATTTAGGGGGTAAAACCTGTGCATAAAGTAAATTTAATGGTCATGAGATCAGTTTTATTCATAACTTTTTTGTGTTGTTTAATAGCTTTTGAAACAAAAGCGCAAAACAATAGCCCGGCAATGCCACAAATTAAATATTGGGGTAATAATGCCGAACTATTGGTGAACGGTGCCCCCTTGTTGATGAATGCCGGAGAATTGGGAAATTCAAGTGCATCGAGCATGGCTTATATGGAACCTATTTGGCCCCGGCTCGGAAAAATGCACCTTAATACCTTGATAACACCGGTGTATTGGGATTTGATGGAACCAGAAGAGGGGCGGTTTAACTTTACCCTTATAGATTACCTGATTAAAAGCGCCCGGCAACACCATATAAAACTGGTGCTGCTTTGGTTTGGCACCTGGAAAAATAGCATGAGCTGTTATGCACCTGCATGGGTTAAAACCAACCAACAGCGTTTTCCGCGTGTAATAAACGATAAGGGCCGCCCCGAAGAGATCATTACCCCGTTTTCTGAAAATGCCCTGAAGGTAGATTGCAAAGCATTTAGTGCGCTCTTGCAATACATTAAACAAACAGATAGCCAGCAGCATACCGTGGTAATGGTACAGGTTGAAAACGAAATTGGCATGCTGCCCAATGCCCGCGACCATTCAACGCTGGCTGATGCCGCGTTTAATAAGCCCGTACCGGCAAAGCTGATAAGCTATTTGCAGGAACATCAAAATACATTGGAACCCGAAATGAAAAAAATATGGCAGGATGGAGGTTTCAAAACATCTGGTAACTGGGAGGATGTATTTGGCAAAAGCCCAGCTACAGATGAGTTATTTATTGCCTGGTATTTTGCTGTTTATGCCAACCAGGTGGCCGCGGCGGGCAAAGCGATCTACAAGCTGCCGATGTATGTAAACGCGGCGCTTAACGCACTTGGTAAGCAGCCAGGCCAATACCCCAGCGGAGGCCCTTTGCCGCATTTAATTGATGTATGGAAAGCCGCCGCGCCTGCCATTGATCTGTTGTCGCCCGATTTTTATAACCCCAACTTTAAGTATTGGAATGATAGATATACCCGGCCGGATAATGCTTTGTTTATTCCGGAGCACCGTTTTGAGGATGGAGTAGATGCTAAAGCGTTTTATGCAATTGGCCATTATAAAGCCCTCGGCTTTTCTCCTTTTTCTATTGAATCCGAAAATAAGTCGGCGTCATTAGCTCTTGGCAAAACTTATGAAATTATTAACCAGCTATCGGGTGAGATAAGCAAAGCCCAAAAGAACGATTTGATGGATGGCGTTTTGCTAAGTAAAGATGCAGATACCGTTCAATTGCAAATGGGCGGTTATATACTTACTGTTTCTCACGATTTAACCCTCGGCTGGTCGCCTAAAGCAAAGGACGCAAACTGGCCATTAACGGGTGGTATTATTATAGCTTTGTCAAAAGATGAATTTTATGTGGCTGGTACCGGCCTGGTCATCAGCTTTAAACCACTTGACGATAAGCAGCGCGCAGGAATACAGAATGTTGATGAAGGTAATTTTGTAAACGGTGTATGGCACGCGGGCCGGCGCTTGAACGGGGACGAAGATCACCAGGGCAGGCATCTTAGAATCCCTACAGGCGAATATGGCATACAGCGCATTAAACTTTACACTTATTAATCGGGCTTATAATCCAGCGTTATTAAATGTTTTTTGATAACGCTGGATTAATTCCTTTACAATTTGTCGGGGATTGGTTTTTTTACGGTTGATATGTTTTTCTGCCTGAGTTGGAGTAATTCTAAAACGGTAATTTTATTAATCTATAGCTTTAGGTGCCGCTAGATTTTGCCGGTTAGCGTAACTACAGAGCGCCCGGGTATTACAACTTTCGGGCCGGTTATTTTACCTGCTTTAAGTTCGAATGTTTGCGAGGTGGTATATGAAGATGTAAAGTTGACATGGGTATTAAATACTGTAGTTATTGCGTTCTGATTGGGGTTGATGATAACCACAGTTACAGTTTCGTCTTTTTTAAAGGCCGAAACAAGTAAGGGATTTTCTGTAGTTTGTGTGGCAATTTCGGCGTTAACCCTTATGGCACCAGGTAAAACAAACCGGCTATAGTTACCCATGGCCCAAAGCATTTTGCTTGCGTAAAAATTGCCGTCGGTTTTATTTTTGTCTATATAGATGAGCCCGTCTTTGTAATCATAGGCAGATATGGCTGTCCACCATTGCCATGCCGAAACATTGGCCGCAGTTAAATCGGTATGTATAACGGAAGCTAAATAAAGGGCTGCATTGATTCCTAAATCGCGTTTATTGCCATCTATTTCACCGGTATTGTCTCCTAAAATGCAATACTCCGATTGCCATAAATTAAGTCCCTTGATGGATGCAACGATATCGGCCAGTGCCTTACGTGCTTTGATGGCAGATGGCATTGGCGATGTAGTAAAATAGCTGTGCGCGGCAATGGTGTTGCTTACACCTGGCAGATTGCCAATGTAATTGGCAGATCCCGTTGTAAAAAAATCTTTTACCTGGTTTCCTTTGCCGGATTTATCGCCTTTTGT
This sequence comes from Mucilaginibacter cryoferens, assembly GCF_014205845.1. Lineage (GTDB taxonomy): Bacteria > Bacteroidota > Bacteroidia > Sphingobacteriales > Sphingobacteriaceae > Mucilaginibacter. The sequence continues at coordinate 332,000 of NZ_JACHCR010000001.1, read as the reverse complement.
AAATAAATAGTTAATGCTGCCCGCTTCGCCAATGAGGATCTTTGAAGTTATATGGTTATTTACAAATGCTTTATTTATAGATCTTACAAGACCTGCTATCTCCGAATTGGTGTAAGGACAGCCTTCCTGGCCGCCATCGCTCCAATCCCATTGCGGCTCGTTTACCGGGCTTATATAATCAAACTTAACTTTGCTTACCTGTTCAATACCTTTTACAACCTTTGCAAGGTATGTAGCAAAATCGCCGTATTTGTTGGGGGTTATATTTACTTTACCGCCATTGGCGTAAGCTTTGTCGTTAATGGTAAATTGTACAGGCGGACTATTGCTAAATCCTAAAAACTGTTTCAACCCGCGTTTTTTTGCAGCTTTTAAAAACCATACCTGCCCGGCCTGGTTTTGCCAGTTGTAATTGCCATCGTTATTAAAAAATGATTCGGCACGTCGCCATTCGTCCTTTATGCCACTTTCATTTTGTTGTTGGGTGCTTCCCGCACCAATATTAAATCGCCATAGTGATAAACCAATGCCCTGTGGCGAGTCATCGGGGTAGGTGTCGCGACTAAAAAGTAAGTCGGCAATTTTGTTCCGTTTAGCATCGGGCCAATTGCCCACAAACTGGCATGCCCATGCATCCGAGGCTCCAAAATTGCTGATTGTTTGGTATGTTTTCGAAAAATCAATGTCAACAGTAACCTCTTTAACCTGGGCACCCGCAAAATGGGTTGTTAGTATAAGAACTGCAATTACCTTAAGCGTATTTTTTAGCACCATCATAATTAATTAACAGCTATATATCCTGTAAAAAACTTTATCGTATTAATGATCAATAGCCCGCTAAAATCAATTCGCGTTATTTACGGCCTATTACACGTTCTTAAATCTATTTAGTTGCAATAATAAAACTTAATCATAAAAAAGTAATTATTCCCCTTTCTTAACCACAAAGCCTGATACTAAATATCAGGCTTTGTGGTTAAGAAAGGTTATACTATAACCGGTAATATTTGTTAATTATGAAAAATTAAGGTCGTTATATAACCTCTCATAATTTACAAGTTTAAATGCCTATTGCCATCCGCCTCCTAATGCAGCATATAAATTAACTATCGATTGCAACTGCTGCAACTTGTCACTTACTCCACTTAATTGTGCAGCCAGTAAACTTTGTTCTGAGGTTAAAACATCGTTATAGTTTGTTGCAGCACTGTAGGTAAGCAACTGCTTGGTATAGTTAACCGATTTTTCGAGGGCATCCAGTTCCTTTTTTCTCAGTTCCTGTTTTTTTAATGATTTCTGATAGGAGTATAGTGCATTAGAAACCTCCCGGCCTGCGCTTAGTATAGTTTGCTGGTAAGCGTTAAATGCCTCCAGTTGCTGCGCCTTTGCAATTCTGTAGCGTGCTTTATTTTGCCCTTTGTTAAAAATTGGCTGGGTTAGGCCACCTACCAAATTATAAAAAATGGAATTGTTAAACAGATCTTTCAACTTTAATGTAGATAGGCCTCCTTCGGCAGTTATAGTTAATGTTGGATAAAAATACGAGTGTGCAACATTAGTGTTCTCAAAGGCGGCCATAAACGCAAATTCAGATTCCTGTATATCCGGGCGGTTACGGAGCAATTGAGTAGAGAGGCCCGCATTAATATTTTCAACAGGTTGCTGGTCTTCCAGGGAGGTTCGCTTTATAGCCCCCGGAGATCTTGCCAGTAAAATACATAACGCGTTTTCTGTTTCCCTGATGCTTTGCTCCAGATCTGGAATGGTTATCTCGGCTGCATACCTGTTAGCTTCACTTTGCACAACTGCCGCGCCGTTTACAACGTTTCCCTCTAAAAGTGTTTTATTGGTTTTTACATCTTCGATGCGGTTTTTAACCGTCTGTTTGGTAATAGCAAGTTGTTTGTCATACGATAGCAGCGTATAATAATCATTAGCTATATCAGCAATAAGCTGGGTTTGTACTGCACGTTTTGATGCGTCGCTTTCTAAAAAGCTGGCAACTGCCTGTCTTTTTAAACTGCTTAACTGGCCCCATACATTCACTTCCCAACTTGCGCTTAGCTGTGCCTGGTAGGTAGTAGTATTTAAATTAATACCCGCCGATGATGGAAAGTTTAGCGCTGCCTGTGATGTTTTAGCTTTTGTGGCTGTAACCCCGGCGGTTAAAGATGGCAGGTATGCTGCCTTACTGGCCCTTAAAGTGGCATCAGCCTCGGCTATTTTAAGCACAGCTGTTTGCAGGTTAAGGTTATGGGCAATCCCTTCCTGTATCAATCCCTGCAATATGGTATCTGCAAATAATGACCGCCAAGGCATGGCTGCTATGGAGTTGCTATCGGTTGCCAGGCTATCCCTGTAAAGGTTTTGTGCAACAATATTTGGCCGTTTATATGTTTCTGTAACTTTACATGACGCTGTAACCAGCAATGCTGCAGCGGATAGTAAAAAATATTTTGTTTTCATTTGAAGAATATTAGAAATTGAATTTATTTAACTGTTGGCGGCAGAATTGATTTGTTTTGAATAGCTGGTTTGCTGCTTATCTTTTCCTGTAAACCCTGGAAAATGATAAACAGTACCGGGATAACAAATAAACCAAACAGCGTGCCCACAAGCATCCCACCAACCGCTCCGGTGCCTATTGACCGGTTACCAACCGCCCCGGCTCCGGATGCCAGCATTAATGGCATCAGGCCCAGGATAAAGGCAAAGGAAGTCATCAGAATTGGCCGTAGCCGTGCGGTTGCACCTTCAATAGCGGCATCAACCAGGCTTAAACCGTGCTTTCTGCGTGCCACAGCATATTCTACTATCAGAATGGCATTTTTTGCCAATAGGCCGATCAGCATTATGAGGGTTATCTGCAGATAAATATTGTTTTCTACGCCAAATATTTTGGCAAAAATGAAGGCTCCTGCCAAACCAATTGGTAACGAAAGTAAAACCGCGAACGGTAAAATATAGCTTTCGTACTGCGCGCTCAACAAAAAGTAAACAAATATTAAGCAGAGCATAAAAATGTAAAGGGTTTGGCTGCCGCCCGCAATTTCTTCGCGGGTTAGACCCGAGTATTCAAAACTATAGCCAGCCGGCAGGGTTTTGGCTCCAACCGATTCAATGGCTTTGATGGCATCGCCCGAACTGAAGCCTGTATTTGGCGAACCTTGTATAGCTATGGATGTAAACAGGTTAAACCTGTTTATCGCCTCAGGACCATATACCTTTTTGAGTGTTACAAACTCCGAAATAGGAGCCATGGTGCCGGTACTGTCGCTTCTCACGTAAATATTGTTCATACTCTCCGGAGTGCCTCTGTATGGGGCATCGGCCTGCATCATTACCCGGTATTGTTTACCAAACTCATTAAAGTTTGAGGCATATACCCCACCATAATAGCCTTCGAGTGTGCTTAATACCGAGTTTACGGTAACTCCCGCCTGTTTGCTTTTAGGCACATTTACATTGATCATGTACTGCGGGAAATTGGTATTAAAAGAGGTGGCGGCGTACTGAATTTCGGGCCGTTGATGAAGTGCTCCCAGAAATTTATTACTGATATTATTAAATGTGTTGATATCGCCGCCTGTTTTATCCTGTAGCTGAAACTCAAAACCGCTGCTGTTGCCAAAACCTTGCAAGGTGGGCGGTGCAAAAAATATTATCTGGGCTGTTTTAATGCCGGCCGTCATCCCAAATAGTTTGCCGGTGATACTATTGATATCCTGTCCCTTATGGGTGCGCTGGTCCCATGGTTTAAGTTTTATAACCACCATAGCATAAGATCCACCGGCCCCAGCTATAAAGTTTTGCCCGGTTATACGAAGGGTTGATGAAACCTCCGGTAGTTTTTTAATAATACCATCAACCTGCTCTGCCACGGCTGCGCTTCGTTCAAGTGATGAGCCCGCTGGTAAGCTGATGTTGGCAAAAAGAGTACCCTGATCTTCGTTGGGCACAAAGCCGGTAGCAGTAGTTTTGAGCAGCAGCCAAAAGATACCTGCAAATACCAATATGCCAAGGCCAGCTATCCATTTTTTACTGATGAGGAAATGGACAGAACTTTTGTACTTATGGGTAACGGATTCAAACCCTGCATTAAAGGCAGCGTAGAAACGCTGTAAGTACCCTGTTTTTGCGTGTTCTCCTTCTTCATGAGGCTTCAAAAGCAAAGAACAAAGCGCAGGACTAAGTGTTAACGCGTTAATAGCCGAAATAACAATGGCAATGGCCAGGGTTAAGCCAAATTGCTTATAAAATACCCCGGCAGAGCCGGTTATAAAAGATACAGGGATAAAAACTGCGGCCATAACCAGCGTAATAGACACAATGGCGCCACTGATGTTATGCATGGCAGAAACCGTTGCTTCTTTTGCCGAGGTGGCCCCCTGGTCAAGCTGGGCATGTACGGCCTCTACTACAACTATGGCATCATCTACCACAATACCAATGGCGAGTACCAATGCAAACAGCGTAAGTAGGTTAATGGTAAAACCAAACAGGTTTAAGAAAAAGAACGTGCCGACGATGGCTACCGGTACCGCGATAGCGGGGATCAGTGTTGATCTAAAATCCTGCAGAAAAACAAATACCACAATAAATACCAGGATAAATGCTTCAATAAGCGTATGGAGAACCTTACTTATAGACTCATCTAAAAAGTCGTTGGCATTTAGCAATGAGGTGTATTTTACACCTGGGGGAAATGATTTGGATGCATTTAAAATAGTTTGCTCACATACCTGGATAAGCGAATGCGCATTGGAGCCCGCTACCTGCGAAATGGCTACCCCGATAGATGGATTACCGTCGGTAAGTGTGTTGCCGGTATAATTAAGTGAGCCAAGTTCAACGCGGGCTACATCTTTTAACAACAGGGTGTGCCCGGCTGTGGTTGATTTAATTACAATGTTTTCAAATTCGGCAACTGATTTAAGCCGGCCTTTGTATTTAATGGTGTATTGGAAAGATTGGTTATCGTTTTCGCCAAACTTACCCGGTGCAGCTTCTACGTTTTGCTCGGCAAGCGCAGCGTTGATGTCGTCGGGGATGAGGTTATAGGATGCCATGGCACTTGGTTTAAGCCAAATGCGCATCGAGTAATCTTTGGTGCCAAATACAGTGGCATCGCCCACGCCGCTTATACGCTTAATTTGAGGCAGCAAATTAATGTTGGCATAGTTTTGTAAAAAAGTTTGATCGTATGATTTGTTGGTGCTTGATATAGAAAATATCATCACCATACTGCTTTGTTGTTTTTGAGTGGTTACGCCCGCTTTGGTAACTTCGGCCGGTAATAAACTGGAGGCCTTTGATACCCTGTTTTGAACGTTTACCGCTGCAAGGTCGGGGTTGGTACCAAGCTTAAAATAAATGGTGATTTTGGCCGAGCCATCATTGCTGGCGGTAGAGGTCATGTAGGTCATGTCTTCTACGCCGTTTATCTGTTCTTCAAGCGGAACAATAACGCTGCTAAGTACCACATCGGCATTGGCGCCGGAATAAGCTGCGGATACTACCACGGTTGGCGGCGCAATTTCGGGGTATTGAGATATGGGTAGTGAAAGCAGACCTAGGATACCCAATATAACCAGTATAACGGATATTACCGTAGAGAGTACTGGCCTTTCTATAAATTTCTGTAACATAATAATGTTGTTGAATGATTAAATGGGGGAGAAGAATAAGTTTCTGGTGATCATTTGGTAACATCCTGGTAAGCCTTGCCGGCTACCATTAACTCGGGTTTTACTTTGGTAGAGTCCTTAAGCGAAATGGTACCATCGTATACAACCCTATCGCCAGATTTTAAACCGCTGGTAACTACGTAGTATTGGCCCGCAGTAAGTTGCATAACATCTATTTCCCTGCTTTTAACTATATCATCCTGGCCAAGTACGTATACAAAATGTTTGCCCTGTAACTCGTATGCCGATTTTTGCGGAACCAGGATGGCATCGGTTAGCAGCTGTGGGATATCAACAGACGCCGTGCCACCGCTTCGTAACAAATGAAGCGGATTTGGGAATGAGGCGCGGAAGCTTGCCGAGCCCGTTGCCGTGCTGATCAATCCGCTGATAGTTTCTATTTTTCCTTTTTCAGAATAGGCCGATCCATCTGCCAGTGTGAGGTTAACAGCAGGTGTATTTTTAAGCTTCTCATTCAATGTATTCCCTTTTACGGTTCTTGAAAAATCCAGCAGTTGTTTTTCGTTCAGCGAAAAATAGGTAAATACATTACCTGTATTGGCTACCGTTGTAAGGGGCTGGGCTGTTGTGCTGGTAATTAAGCTGCCCAATCTGTACGGAATAGAGCCTACTACGCCGTTTACGGGGCTGGTAACCAAAGTATAGCCCAGGTTAGTTTTAGCTGTAGCCAGGTTGGTTTGGGCCTGTGCAAGGGCGGCCCTTTTGGTATTTAACGTGTTTTGGTTGGTTTCCAGTTCGTAATGAGATATAATACCCTGATCAACCAGGGGTTTGGTTTTATTAACCGCTATTTCGGCGGTGTTAATATCTGCTTTGGCACTATTAATAGCGGCTATAGCGCTTTGTACGGTTTGCTCATACTGCGGCGCGCTCAGTTTAAAAAGTAGTTGTCCTTTTTTAACAACAGAACCTTCGTCAACGTAAATTTTATCAATATATCCGTCTACTTTGGGGCGTATATCAATAGTTTGCTCACCCTGCATAACTGCGGGGTAACTTGTATGCAAGGTTGCGGTTTGCGGCGTTATAGTAAATACCTGGTACCCGGCGGGGCCTTGTGCAGCACCAGCCTGCCGGGCTGCGCTGTTGCCGCCGCAGGAAGAAGAAAGTGCGGCAATGGCCAGGCTAACTGAAGCCAGGAATATTAATTTGGGGTTGGGAGTTAAAAGGGTTTTCATATGTATTACTGTGTGTGTGGAATTTATTATTGACTGTTTTGTTTGACGTTTGTGTCAGTTTTTAAATAAAAAATAAACATATTTGTTTGACATTAATGTCAGTTTCTGGATAAAAAAATTAGACGAATAGCATATCAATGATCATTTTTTTGCGCTCGTGCATCAGGTGTTCAAATTTAATTTCATTGATATCAAGCAAGTGCTTGAAAAGTGGTCTGGTAAGCAAGGGATAAGCCATAAAAGCGAAAAGGTTGATGAGAAAGTTTATCGGCAGCATTTTTTTTACTTCGCCCTTATCTACGGCTTGCTGTATCTCCTTAAAAAATTGTTTCAATATGGGTGATTGTTCTCTATCTGGCAGGGTAAAACCATTGGTGTTGATCTCACTGATCAAAAACGACTCTTTGTAAGGAAATTCTAACAGGTCTGCCGAAAAAATATCAATAAACTTGATTACCTTTTTTTTGAAGGGTAATGCTGATACCAAAACTTCATCCATCTTTTTCCGCGTATCCTCCATAGCTTCTTTAAATACCAGTTGAAAAAGAACGTCCTTCGATCTGAAATAGTAATTGATCACCGTTCTGGCTACACCTGCGGCATCCGCTATATCTTTGGTGGTAGCATTGAATTTTCCTTCGGCAAAGAACATTCTCTTGGCTGTATCTTTTATTAACTGTTCTGTGCCGGTATCCCTGATAGCCATTTGCTCTAACGATATTTGACGTTTGTGTCAGACAAAGATAGCGCTATTGAATTTTTAATTTTGTCAGTATCGTCTCATTTTAATTAAATGTTTCCTCGTGTGGGGCAGCACAGTTGCATTGCCTTAAATTAAATACGATTTGCAATTTTACCCTTAAGCGTCATTAATTTCAACCATAATCGCCCAATACGCCAAATTTATATACCAACAAGTAAAAACAGCTGTTAAAAATTGAGCCAAAAGTCATGCTGGGGTGTATTCATTATCCGCTTCAATTTCCAATTTTAGCACTTCCGGGTTATTGCGCAATAGCATTTGGTAAAAACGCGTTTATGAAACGCTGATGGTAAGTAAGCAGTTTTGATTACAGTATGTTTGGTTCATTCAATCAATAGAGTACCGGAAGGGAAATATGATTGAAAAATTAAAATATTGGTTTTAAAAGAATCGGATAACGATATTGATGACCGGCGGGAGATTGCAAATAACAAGTAATTTGTAAAAACACCCCGATTATGTGTAGTTTAGTAATATTGATATGATTTTAGGAAATAAACAATTAGATGCTCTTTTATTAATTGCAAAAGAAGCCGGTGCCGGTATTTTGGAAGTTTATAACAGCGATAATTTCGATATTACGGTAAAAGATGATAAGTCGCCGCTAACTCTTGCCGATCGGATATCCCACGATATCATCTTAAAAGGCTTAACTAAACTCACTCCCCAAATTCCTGTAATTTCTGAAGAGGGTAAGGATATTGCGTACGAAACCAGGAAGAACTGGGAATGTTATTGGTGTGTAGACCCGCTTGATGGTACAAAAGAGTTTATAAAGCGCAATGGCGAGTTTACTGTTAATATTGCATTGATGCAGAATAATTGTCCTGTTTTAGGGGTAATTTATGTTCCCGTAACCGGCGAGCTTTATTACGGAGGTGCCGAAATTGGTAGCTGGAAGGAAACAGCCGCAGGAGAAAAAAAACAAATATATGCCGATAAAAGTGCAGCAGAATGGATATCGGTAGGCAGCAGGTCGCATGCATCTGCAGAAGAAACAGAACTCCTTGCCCAGTATCCTGTTTCAGCAACCATTTCGGTTGGTAGTTCTATTAAGTTTTGTTTGATAGCCGAGGGCAAAGCCCACATTTACTACCGCCATGGTCCAACCATGGAGTGGGATACTGCCGCAGGCCAGGCTATAGCGGTTTACAGCGGTGCGGTAATGACCAAACCAGACGGCCAGCTTTTTGAATACAATAAACCATCGTTATTAAACGGAAGCTTCCTGGTGAAGGTAAAATAGCTTTTACAGATCGTTTCCGGGGATGAATGGAATTACCTGGTTGTAAAGCCTGGTCATGCTTTCTTCGGGATGCTCCTTTGAGGTATTTAAAACCAGGTGGGCATTAGGCGGTGCTATAAATGGTGCCGAAACACCCGTGAAACTTTTAATTTTGTTTTGGCGGGCAAGTTTATATAAGCCCTTTACATCTCTTTTTTCGCATATCTCTACCGGGCAATCAACAAAAATTTCAAAGTAAGCAGCCTTAACGGTATCACGTACAATTTGTTGATGGGCCGGCTGTGGCGTAATGAGCGAACAAATAGTAATCACATTATTTTGCGCTAGCATCTGTGCTATTTCGGCAACCCGGCGCACGTTTTCCAGCCTGTCTTCAGACGTAAATCCTAAATCTTTGCTTATTGTTTCCCTCATCATATCCCCATCAAGCACTATTGAGAAAAACCCTTCATCGGCTAACTTTTCCTGCAGTAGTTCGGCAATAGTGGTTTTTCCGGCACCGGATAGGCCCATCAGCCAAATCACCATTCCATTTTGGTTTAGTACCGATCCTGCCGATAAAATGGCCTGTAGCTGGTTAAATAGCATTGTATTATGGGGTTTAACTTTCTTCGATATACAAATATAAACTTCAGGGAGTGCGTTTTATAGTTCCAAAATGGATTTGGGACGGAAGTACTTAAAATGCGGACCATAGGAAAATATCGGGCTCAATTATCTTGTAAATTTGATCCTTAAGTAGCTGAACTGTTGTGTTTTAATGGCGGTACGTGATTTAGCTGTTGCACAATTGTACCTGTAAACGTTCACTCACAAATTATATCAATCTAAAACACTAAAAATTATGAAAAAGCTTTACTGTTTATTGGCAATTACCATTGCCCTGGCATCGTGTAAAAAGGATTTTAATAAACCTGCCGTTGTTGCAGCTAAAACCGATACAGGAAAGGAAAAAGTTAATAGTACGCTATCTTTTAGCGGCTACACCTGGACAATTAAAGATTCTGGAACAGGAACGGCCGGCCCAGGGCCAAACTATTGGAAGGGCGCCAACTCATTTATTGATGCCAATGGCTATCTGCACCTTAGGCTCAGCAAAAATACCACTACCAACCAATGGCAATGTGCCGAAGTAACCAGTACAACCAATTTTGGATACGGAACCTACCAATGGCAGGTAGAAGGGCCGGTAAGTACGTTGGACAAGAATATTGTACTCGGCTTTTTCAATTACTCGGGTGTTGACGGGTATGATGAGATGGATATAGAGTATGCCAAATGGGGGGTAGCTACCAATCCATTTGTGGGCTACACGGTTTATCCGGCCCAGGGTGCAAGTGGTAATTTTCATAATGCCACATCGTTTACTACATCGGGTACTTATACTACCAACAGGTTTAAGCGTACATCTACATCGGTGGTATTTAAAGCTATTAATGGCTTTTATGATGATGACACCAACCTGGCTTATACAACAACCTGCAGTTCGCCAGCATATTCTATCAGTACGTTGAGCATGCCGGTGCATATGAATTTGTGGCTGTTCCAGGGTACCGCGCCAACCAGCGATAGCACCGTGGAAATTATTGTGCATAGCTTTAAGTTTACGGCTTTGTAACTTGGTTTTGAGTTACACCTTTACAGAAAAAACTCATTGCGGGTAGTCATTAGCGGTGCCGGGAAGAAACACTAATGAGATGTAAGAAAAAATCGTCATTGCGAGTGACAACCAGTTCGACTGGAAAAAACATTGATGACACCCTAAAAAAGATCGTCCTTGCGAGGAGGTACGATGAAGCAATCCCCAAATTACAGGGCGGATTTGCATAGCGACTCTGTAGGTCGGGGATTGCTTCGTGCCTCGCAATGACGGTGGCGAGGATGTTGTGTTAAAAAAAAGAATACTGATAATCAGTACTTTAAAAGTATGTCATTATAAGGAGGTACGACGAAGCAATCCCAGATTTACAGGGCGGATTTGTACAGCTACTCTGTAAATCGGGGATTGCTTCGTGCCTTATAATGACGTGATTTTAAATAATTGATTATCAAATGGTTTTTAAACGTAGAGGCGCATCACATGCGTCTCACGCATGCAAATCCAACCTTGCAAATCCGATTGTCTGACGGGAGACGCATGTGATGCGCCTCTACAAAACCCCCGTTTGCAACTACGTCATTCCCGCTTTTTCCAGGTTAACTCTGGTTGCCACTCGCAATGACGGTGGTGAGAGTGTCGTGTTTGAAAAATTAATACTGATAATCAATTGTTTGTAATCGCGTCATTATAATTAGGTACAACGAATCATTGACGTTTCTGAAAATCATCTTGCTACTCTTCCACATCGTGCAGTTGGTTTGCTTGCGCTGGTCGTTTTACTTTGCTGATGTATTCTTTTGGGGGGATACCAAACTGTTTGATAAACGATTTAGAAAAGTAGGAAGGCGTATTAAACCCAACTTCGTAAGAGATCTGGTTGATATTGTACCTGCCCTCTAACAGTAGCTGTAACCCCTTTTTTACCCTGATGCTACGTATAAAATCATGCACACCCTGGCCTGTAAGCATTTTAAATTTGGCATACAGTACCGTGCGGCTCATATTGGTTATCTCGCCTATGCGGCGGCTATCCAGCTCGGTATCGGCAAGATTGGCTTCAATATAGGCTATCACTTTGTCTAAAAATTCCTTATCGGTTTTATTATAAGTAACCTCATCGGGGTAAACTTCATCAGAGTTGGTAAATTTAGATCTTGTTCTGATCTGTGTCATGATGAGATTATAGATCACCTGGAACAAAATAGGCTGGCTTAGTGGCTTCGTTAAATATGCATCGGCACCGGCTTCGTAACCCGATAACTGGCTTTGGTGGTTGGTTTGGCTGGTAAGCAGTATAATAGGGATATGGCTGGTGAGTTGGTTGTTTTTAATAGCCATGCAAAGGTCGAGCCCGCTCATAACAGGCATTATCATATCCGATATAATGAGATCTGGCTGAAAGCGGATGGCATTTTTAATCCCTTCTTCACCATTTTCGGCCTCTAAAATATCAAAGGCGGGGGCCAGCATCAGCGTTAAATACGCGCGGATCTCCTTATTGTCATCAACAAATAAAATGCGTTTGCCTTTAATTTTGGCCACCTTGTTATCGGCAAAAACATCCTGGAAATAGTTCTCTGGCGTTCCGGATTCGCCATCCTTTGCCGGTAAGGCCGGCGACATCGCCAGGATTCCTTTGGGTAACCGGATGATGAATGTTGAACCCTCATTAACCAAACTGCTTATGGTGATAGCCCCATTATTGGCTTCTACAAATTCTTTGGTTATCATTAGTCCCAAACCTGTTCCTTTTTCGCCTGCGGAGCCTACCGATAGAATTTGTTTTTCTATACTAAAAATGTTCTCTATTTGCTCCTCTGTCATACCGATGCCGGTATCATGAAAAATAATCTTGATCTCGTTTTCCAGCTCTTCGGCCTCAATACGGATCTGGCCATATTCGGGCGTAAATTTGATACAGTTGCTCAAAATATTGCGGATCACGGTATCTATCATATCCTTATCAGCATAAATAATGTGCGCCGTATCAATATCCGTTTTAAAATAAATGTTTTTGTTGCGCATCTGCTGATCCATAAGTTGCTCGTTTTTGATCACCAGATCATAGAGGCTTAAATGGGTTGGGAAACAGGTAAGGTTTTGATTTTGGGTACGTGCCCATTCCAGCAGGTTTACCAGCAGATTAAGCACCGAGCCGGCACTGGTGCTAATATGGCTGATGTATTTGGATAATGCTGTTTTATTAAGCGTTGGCAATTGTTTCTTCAGGTTTTCGGATATGCCCGATATTGCAGCGATAGGGTTACGCAGGTCGTGCGCCAGGATAGAAAAAAAACGGTCTTTGGTTTTGTTGGATACTTCCAGCTCATTGATGGTTTTCTCCAGTTCCTTGTTCTGATAAACTATCTGCATTTGCTGATCAAGTATCTGGTCGCTTTTGTGTAGCACTTCCTTGTTATACTCCTCCAGTTTTACGTTTTGCAGCTTTAACTCCAGGGTGCGTTTTTCAACCTCGGCAGCCAGTATTTTGTTACGCATCCGGATTGATGCAACCCGCCTGTAAAATATAAATACAATACTGCCGGCAATGGCTAATATAATACAGGCATAAAACCACCATGTTTTCCAAAATGGCGGGGTAACGATGATGGTTAAAACAGCTGTTTTGCCAGAGTATACCCCTTCGTTGTTCAGGCCCTTAACTTTAAGGGTATAACTACCTGGATCGAGGTTGGTATAGGTAACGTTATTTTTAAGACCCAGGCTATGCCATTGTTTATCAAAACCTTCCAGTATATAGCTGTATTGTTTTTTATCTTTATTTACATAGTTGAGTGATGCAAAATCGATGGTGATAACCGATTGCTTATAAGTAAGCGTTATCTCATGCTCATAAGGTATACTGGCCTTTAGCGGCGAATCGCTGTTTTTGCCCTGCGCTACCGGCACTTCCTGGTTAAATATCTGGAAATCGGTAAACAACAGGGGAGGGTCAAACGCTATGCTGCTAATATGATCCGGATAAAACTCGTTAAAGCCGTTTACACCACCAAGGTAAATTTGCCCTGTTCGGCTTAAAAATTTGGCCTGCTTAAACTCGTTAGATTGTAGGCCATCGGCAATGGTGTAGTTTTTAAACTGCCCGGTTTTTAGGCTCAGTTTACTCAGGCCGCGGGTAGTGGCTATCCAAAGGTTATGGCTATGGTCGCCGGTAATGCTGGTTATAAGATTACTGGGCAAGCCGTTGGTAACATAAAACTTTTGAATGGTATTAGTTTTTCTGTCTAGTTTATTCAATCCGTCATTGGTGCCAATCCAAAGGTTACGCTCATCATCTTCAAAAACCGATGATACACTATTGTTGCTTAAGCTATTATTGATGCCCTGGTTTTTATAAATACTGAATTTGCCTGTTACCGGGTTTAAAATGTTAAATCCCCCGCCATCGGTACAAACCAAAATATGGCCTTCGCCATCCTCATTTATCGATAATATATTATTATTACTGATGCTCTGCGGGTCGGCGTCATTATGCACGTAATGTTTAAAAGAGTCTGATTGATAATTGTACAGATCTAAGCCGCCGCCGTAGTTGCCTACCCAAATACGTTTTTTGCTATCCTTAAAAATATAAAAAGCATAGTTGGTATTTAAGCTGCCGGGTTGTGCGGGATTGTGCCGGTAAGTTTTAAACTGTTTAGTTGCCGGGTTATAAACGCTGATGCCACCACCCCAGGTACCCACCCATATTAAGCCCCGCGCATCTTCGGTAACCGATATTACATAATCGTTGCTAAGGCTGTTGGGGTTGGCGCTGCTGTGTAGCCAGTTGGTGAAATTTCCTTTTTTGCGATCGAAAAGGTTAAGGCCGCCGCCATCGGTGCCAATCCAAAGGTTTTCTTTACTATCCTCATAAAAGCTATTCACCGTATTGTTGCTCAGGCTGTTTTTGTTGGGCTCGTGCTTGTAATAAGTAAAGTTATCGGCATCGCGTTTTATCAGGTTAATACCACCGTTTGAGGTGCCTATCCAAATGTTGCCCTTTGCATCTTTTACAATGGCGTTAATGGTATTGGTGCTAATACTGGTGGCATTGTTGTCGGTATGGGTATACTGAATGAATTTTTCTGTTGCCGGGTCGAAAATATTAAGTCCTCCATTCTCGGTACCTATCCACAGGTTATTCCGGATATCCTTCCCCATGGTTAGCAGGGCATTGCTGCTGATGTTGCTGTTCTCCCTGGTAAAAACTTTAAATTTGCCGCTTGCCTGGTTAAGCTTATTTAAGCCACCACCATAAGTGCCAATCCAGATGGCGTGCCGCCCGTCTTCAAATATAAATTTAACGTTGTTGTCTGATATTGATGTAGCATCACCGGCCTGGTGGGTATATTGTATAAACGTACCTGTGGCGCTGTTGAGCATATTGAGTCCGCTGGTGGTACCCACCCAAATGTTTTGGCGACTATCTTCAAATATGGCCGATATGCTGTTGCCTGTAAGGCTTTTGGTATCACCGGGTTTGCTGCTATAGTGGGTAAAAGTATTGGTTTTGCGGTTCAACAGGTCAAGGCCCTGGTCGGCTGTTCCTATCCATATATTATTGTTATTATCGCGGCAAATAGCTTCTATAAAATTACTGGAAATACTGTTACCCTGGTTGGTTTTCTGCTGGTAACGGGTAAACCTGTCCAGCTTTGCATTGTACAAATTTAATCCGCCTTCCCAGGTGGCTATCCAAAGGTTGCCATCTTTATCATCGGTAATGGCTTTAATGTCGTTTGAGCCGAGGCTGTTTTCATTTGCCGCATTTTTTTTAAAAACAATAAACTTGTACCCGTCGTACCGGTTAAGCCCATCTTTGGTGCCAAACCACATAAACCCCTTTTTATCCTGAAAAATGCAGCGTACCGTACTTTGCGATAAGCCTTCGTTAATACCTATTTGTTCAGATTTTAGATCCTGCTTTTGGGCCATCGCAGTTATTGTGCCGCAGGCAAGCATCAGCAGTAAATAAAGGTACCGGGTTATCATATTACAAGTTAGGATTTTGACACAACATGTGGGGGATTTTCAATTTAATTATAAATGGCTAAATGTTTAATTGTAAACTGTATTTAAATTTAGTGTTAATGTTGCAATCTTCTGAATATTTAAAATGATTTTTTGAAATATAATCAATTCGGGACTATAGCACGCAAATTCGGGACTATAGGAATGAAGCGGGTTACCGCGGGGGCTAATTTTATGGAATCAAATAAATAATGTTCAGGTATATGAATTTCAAACAACTTTTTTTTACAGTTATTACTTGCTTTCTGTTTTACACGCCGGCGCAATGCCAGGTTTTTTTTGACGATTTTAAGTCATCCTATATAGATAGTGCTATATGGTACAAGCACGATGCCAAATGGGGCGAAAATCCCAAAAAGGGAACCCATGGCGGCGTAGTACCTGCTAATATATATGCCCGTAAAGGCAACCTGGTTGTACGCGCCCTTGGCGATAATTATAAGGGCTCTATACAAGGCCACGGACAAAATACCAAAGTAGGTGGCGCTATGCGCACTGTTAAAATGTATGCTTCCGGCTCATATGAGGTTAGGGCCAAAATTTGCCCACAGGTTGGCGCGCTCTCGGCTTTCTGGAGTTTTTATTATGAGAACGATAGCTACAATCACGAAATTGATTTTGAGTTTCCGGGGCATAACCAACCGCCCAACAATCCGGATAGTACCAATTTAACCTGGGGGTTGATGACCAACTGGACCGGTGTAGCCGAAAATCAGTATAAAACTACCGATGCCTATTTTGGTAACCAAACCGATGGCCAATACCACCTGTATCGCTACGAGTGGCATACCGGCGGCAACGGCCAAACGCCAAGGGTTGAGTACTATTACGATAATAAATTATTGCATACTGCCTATGAGCATGTGCCTTTCCATGCTGCCAATTTTACTATAGGCATCTGGTTCCCAAACTGGATAGGCAAAGCGAATTTTGATACCGACTATATGTATGTAGACTGGGTGAAGATAACCCCCTTTAATGAACCCAATGATGTGAAATAATTAATACCCCTGTTATGATAAAAGAGCCCAACCAGTATTTAAGCAGCGGCTAAGTACGCTGTTTAAATACCCATCTAAATTTCAGTTGATAAATGAACTATTTAACAATTACACATGCAAAAATTTACCCAACAAATTAATTCAATATGCAAGGTGTTTATGTGCGTTTTGCTCATGAATACCTGTATCACTAAAGGCGCTTATGCATCGGGTCTTACTTCCGAAAAAATGCTTCAGAAAGTATTGGTAACCGGTGTTGTAAAAGCCCAAAACGGCGATCTAATGCCCGGCGTATACGTACAGGAAAAAGGAACCAACAACGGCACGGTTACCGATATTAATGGAAAGTATCAGATAACTGTTGATGATAAAGCCACCTTAACCTATAAAATGCTTGGCTTTGCAACTGCCGAGGTACAGGTTACAGGCAAAACCACCATCAATGTGGAGTTGGTGACCGACCAGAAATCGCTAAACGAAGTAATGGTTGTTGGTTACGGAAGTAAAAACAAAAGCACCTTTGCCGGTTCGGCGGTAACGCTTAATGCCGAAGATCTGAATAAGGCTTCCTTATCTGTAGCTAACCTTTTACAGGGCAGGGCAGCCGGTGTGCAGGTGCAGCAAAATAACGGTACTCCGGGCGCATCTTTATCCATCAGGATAAGGGGTACCAATTCTATTAATGCCGATAGCGAGCCTTTATATGTTATTGATGGTTTTCCAACCAATAATGGTATAGGCTTTACCATCAACCCCGAAGATATCGCATCAATATCTATTCTGAAGGATGCCGCTTCTACAGCCATTTACGGTGCCCGCGGTGCCAATGGGGTGGTTTTAATAACTACCAAAAACGGTAAAAATAAAAGAAGTAACCTAAGTATAGTAAGTACTTTGGGCTATCAAAGGGTGGTTGACAGGTTTAACCTTGCCGGCCCGTATGATTTTGCGGTAAGACTAAATGCTTTATTTGTTGCCCAGGGTACCACTGCACCATACAAGCAAAGCCGGCTCGATTCCTTAAAGAACGGCCTTATAGGTACGGATTGGCAAAGCCAGCTGTTTCGCACAGCCAGGGTTCAAAACCACACCATCAGTTTTTCTGGCGGTAATTCAAACACCTCTGTTTATTCCAGCTTCGATTATTTGGATCAGCAGGGCGTGGTTATCGATTCGCGTTACCGCAGGGTAGGTGGCCGTGTAAATATAGACCATGCTGTATCTGATAAATTTAAAATGACGGCAAGGGTATTTGGCAACTACGGTATACAAAATGATTTGCCTTTGGCCCCATCATCTATTAATGGCTTTGTGAAGCAGGTAATTAAAGCCAACCCTGCATCTACATTTGATTCGGGCGTAAGCGCACAGCTTGATGCGCAAAATCCGCTTCACTTTATAGCAGCTACCGATAGGCAAAATTCGGTGTTTCGCACCAACGGTTATTTTTCGCTCAAATACGAGCCTATCAAAAACCTGGTGTTCCAGTCAGACCTGGGTGCCGATATCAACCAAAGTAAGGTGCTTTATTTTGCGCCCTCAACAGTGCCTGCCGGTGTGGCATCTAAAGGTTTAGGTACCATAACCGATATTGCCGAAAGCGACCTGATATTTAACCCCACGGCTAACTACAGCATTCGCAAAAGCGGTAATAACGTAAAGTTGCTGGTAGGTTATAATCAGCAGCAATACATCTACAACGAATCGGGTACCATCGCAACCAATTTTAGCAGCGATGACCTTGGCGTTAATAACTTAGGTATAGCCCAAACATTTTCGGCTTACTCTGGTAAAAGCCAAATAAAACGCCGCAGCTGGTTTGGCCGGTTAGATTATGATTACCAAAACAAGTACATATTTACAGGTACTTACCGTATTGATGGATCATCGGTATTTGGCGATAACCACAAGTTAGGTTACTTTCCATCGGCAGCTTTAGCCTGGAGGTTTAACGAGGAAACTTTTGTTAAAGACCTTAACATATTTTCATCGGGCAAGGCGCGAGCCAGCTACGGTATTACCGGTAACGACAGGGTATCATCGGGTATATCGCTGGCTACCTTTGCCGGCGACAATACCACCAAGTATACTTTCGACGGCGTATCAACCGTGAGCGGCATAGCGGTTACCAAACTATCAAACCCCGACCTGAAATGGGAGCAGACCAACGCACTAGATCTGGGTTTAGATTTTGGTTTTTTTGGTGATAGAATTATCCTGGAGGCTGATTACTACAATAAACAAACCCATGATCTGCTGCTTAACAGGAGCATAGCCCCGTCAACCGGGTTTATAACACAATTTGGTAATGCGGGTAAAGTAGAGAACAAAGGCTGGGAGTTTTCGTTACAAACGGTTAACGTAAGTTCAAAAGGCTTTAAATGGAACAGTACTTTTACCTTTGCCTATAACAAAAACAAGGTACTATCATTAGGTGCCAACAACTCAGATATTTATGTGGGTAGTATTAAGCCCGATGGCGCTGCCGACTTTGAAACGCCGTTCATCATAAGAGTAGGGCAACCAATAGGTGCCATTTACGGCTACGTTTACCAGGGCATAGTACAACAAAATGATCCTGTTTTAAAAACTACCCAGCCCAATTCGGCCCCAGGCGATCCTAAATATGCCGATCTGAACGGCGATGGCATTGTTAATGCCCTGGATAGGAAAGTATTAGGTACCGGAGTGCCTAAAATGTTCTTCGGGTTTACCAATAATATTACCTATAAAAACTTTCAGCTGGATATTGTTACCCAGGGACAGGCGGGCGGTAAGCTACTTAACGTGCAAAAAGAGGATATGCTAAACCCAATATCGCAGGGTAATACATTAAAGCAGGTTATTACTGATACCTGGTCGCCAACCAATACCAGCGGAACCATACCAGCCAATGGGTTTTATGGTACACCGCATGGTGGTTGGGTAAACTCCCGCTTTGTAGAGAGCTCAAATTATATCCGCATTAAAAACATCACCCTTGGGTACAACTTCCCGCCAACGTTGTTAAAAAGCATAGGTGTTGCCCAGCTTAATATTTATCTGAACGCGCAAAACCTGTTCACCTTTACCAAATACACCGGGCTCGATCCGGAGGTTGGTAACCTGATAGACAATTCGCAACAGAACCAGAATGCCGGTCGTGGTATCGATTTTAACGCCTATCCGGTAAACAAAATGTTCCTGGTTGGTTTGCGTGTTACTTTTTAATTAAATTAAACAGATAAGAAATGAAAAAGATATTTAAAGTACTTACCGTAATGTGTTTCATGGGTGTACTGGTAATTATATCATGTAAAAAGGGCCTTAAAGACGAAACCTTTTCGGTGTACGATTCAAGTAAACTTACTAACCCCGAAAATGGTAACCAGGCTGTAATTGGGGCTTATGCCGCCCTAAAAGATAATGGCGGTTACGGTTATTATGCCGGTTTCCTGTATTGGTTGTACGAGTACCCGGTTGATGTGGTAACTACCACCATTACATCACGGCAGGGCATCCAGTTAGATCAGTTAACTTATGATGCCTCCAACTCGGTAATTAATGATGTTTGGGTGAGTATATTTAAAATGATATCGCGCACCAACGAGGCCGAAGAACTGATAAACGGGATTGACTACGCAGCAAAAGGATCAACCAACGCCCTGAAATTGCAAAACCTAGGCGAGATCCGGTTCTTACGTGCCCTGGCTTATTATGATGCTACATCGCTTTGGGGCGATGTTCCGCTCATCCTTAAATCATCAGCCCACTTTACCGAGGCCGATCAAAATCCTACATTAACCAAACAGGCCGATGTGGAAGCAGCCATGGTAGCCGATCTGGAGTATGCTGCCGCAAACCTGCCAGATTCTTACGCATCAAACGAAGTGGCAAGGGCCACAAACGGGGCTGCAAAAGCGCTGTTGGCCAGGTTGTATATGCGCCAGGGCCAATGGCAAAAAGCTGCGGATATGGCATCGCAGGTGATGGGTAAAGGTTACGATTTGCGCACCAAAGCCGAAGGCGGCCTGGCATCAATGTTTAATACCAATAACCGTAGCGATAACGAATTTATATTTGTGCTGAAATCATCAAACGAGGCCGGTGCTTATGGCATCAACTCCAATAGTTTTGGTATTAACTCTACCCCCTGGGATTTGAACAGAGGATACGGTAATTTTCCGATACACCTGCAATTTTACGCCCTGTTTGATAAAAACGACGACCGCAGAAACACACTGCTCACTGGCAGCTACAAAACCCTGTACGGGCAGATAGTGAATGTGCCTAAGGAGTATGGCGGCCTTGGCGGCTCGGCACCCGATACTGTTTTGGCCAAATACGTGTATAATTTAAAATATCCTGCTGTAAATAATTACAATTATGCAGGCTTTAATAATGTTACTATTTTGCGCTATGCCGATGTATTGATGATGCGTGCAGAAGCGCTAAATGAAATTAACGGGCCTAATGCCGAAAGCATCAATCTGGTTAACCAGATTCGTACCCGGAGTAATTTACCAGGGCTTGCGCTTACAGGTTTTACCAAAGAAACCCTGAGGGATGCTATATTTGACGAGCGTAACAAGGAGTTTTTTATGGAAGGGCGAAGGAGGGAAGATTTGATCCGCTGGGGTAAAAGCGCATCTAATGGGGCAACGCCACTGTTGAAATTTAAACAAAAGGTGGTGCCTTTGCTCAGAGATCAGACAACGTATTCTGATGCGGTTAACTACCAATTTTATCCTTATCCGCAAAACGAGATCCAGAGCAATACATCGTTAAGCCCGAGTGTTAATGCGGGCCGTGTAAAATAAATCATCGTGCAGTGGCCTTTTAAAGCCACTGCATTTTTAAATTAATGAATGCGTAAAATTTACAAGATCATCATAGGTTGTGTTGCTGCACTCGGTTTGCTGCTGTTTTTACTGTTGCAGAATGATTTGGTGAGCAGCTATATTTATCCCATTAAAATTAAAAGTATCCAGTTAATTAACCTGCCCGATAACAGGTTGAGGTTTAAGGTGCGGGTAACAGCCAACAAAAAATGCTCCATGTATTTAAAATACTGGATACGCAATAGCAACGATACCCTTTACTCTGATCTAAGCACCGATAGCGTTACCCATACGCTAAATGTGATGTGTACAGTTGCCAAAACCAACTATACTTTTGTGGTGATGGCCGGTAATGGTGCCGATACTACCAGTAGTAATCCGCATCAGTTTGCTACCCAGTCCATTTACCAGGCAACTCCTTATTTTGATCTGCAAAGTATCGATCCGTCTATTGAAAAGGAAATGAAGGGTAAATACTTTTTAACCCAGATATTGACGCAGCCAGGATCAATGGTGATCATAAATTACAAGGGTGATATTGTTTGGTACCAGCCATTTAAAAAAGGGGTAAAAGTTACCAACTGGACACCTCACCATACCATTTTAAGCATTGTAGGTGCTGAGAAGATCCCATCGTCGGGCGGAGACGAGATAGTGGAAACCAATTTGGCTGGCAAGGAGGTTTTGCATTGGCGTGTAGGCAAGGGCGAAATGGATAAACTGGTACACCACGAGTTGCGTTATGATAATGATAACAACATTTATGCCCTTACTTTTGATAAGCGCGTTTGGGATTTAACTAAGGTTGGCGGCTTGGCTAAGGATACCGTACATGCTGATGGTATTGTGGTTTTTAATAGGCTGGGCCATAAATTGTGGGAATGGTCGGTACTGGATCACCTCGATCCGCTTAAAGATCCTTTAATATTAAAACATAAAAAGGATTGGGTACACGCCAATTCGTTGTTTAAGGATAAGGATGGCAATTTTCTGATCTCCTACCGCGACCTGAACCAGGTTTGGAAGGTGGAATATAAAACGGGTAAAGTTTTATGGAAATTTGGCGAAGGCGGAGATTTTCCTTTACAGAAAAATGAGTATTTTGCCTCGCAGCATGCTGTACACATCAACGCCAAAGGCCAGCTGATGATGTTGGATAATGGCACAAAAACAGGTATTACCCGTGCCATAACGTTTGATATGAACGAGGCTGCAAAAACAGCCAAATCTACTTTAATAGTAACGCTGCCACATGACTATTATACAACTGCCAAAGGGGATGCTCATTTGTTTGATGGTGATAAGATCCTGTTTTGCCTTACCGATCCCAGGTCGTTTTTGGTGACCGATAAAGGCGGCAAAATACTATGGGACATCAAAGTAGGGGGCGACCCTTACCGCCTGGAAGAAGCTCCCGGATTTTTAATGCCCAAACCCGTAATGAAATGAAAAGTTCGGTCGAAATAGATATTGAAACTGAAAACAAAAAGCTGGTTGATCTGCGCTACCTGTTTTTAACCTTTTTAAAAATAGGGTTGGTTTCCTTTGGAGGCCACATGGCCCTTATAGCCGTAATTCAGCGCGAAATGGTGGATAAGGATAAAACTGTTGATGCGGATGTAATTATTGATGGCATCAGCATAGCCAGCCTACTGCCCGGGCCGGTGGCGGTTAATGTGGTAGCTTATATTGGTTACCACTTACAGGGTAAAAAAGGGGCAGCTATAAGTATGCTGGGCATTTTGTTGCCGGCCTGTACATTAATGTTTGTTATATCGTGGTGCTATTTCAACTTTGCCTACAAGGTTCATTTGGCCGATATTATGGTATATACTGCCGGTGCTGTTAGCGCCATCATATTATCTACAGGCGCAAATATTTATAAAAAAGAGATTCATGGTAAAGCGCTAAAAACACTGATATGCCTGGCGGCTATTGCAATCACCATATTTGCCAAAGGCTATTTCATCACTTTAGGACTGATGATGGCGGGGGGATTATTAGGGTATTTTATTAATCCCGATAATAAAAGTAAGCTGAAAGTGGTTGATGCATTGTCACCCGCTGGTAATTTCAGGTTAAGCTGGCTGAGCAGGTTATTGCTGGCAATTTTGGGTATTATAGAGCTTGGTTTTTTAACCAACTCCGCGGCCTGGATCAGCAATATTTACCTGAAACTCATTTCGGTTTTTTCGGGGATTAGCCTGTCGTTGTTTGGCGGTGGCTACGTTATTGTTCCCATTATGCAATCATTAATAGTAGGCGATTTAAAATGGCTTAACAGTCAGCAATTTGTAGATAGCATTACTTTTAGCCAGGTAACACCAGGCCCTATATTGATAAGCGCGTTGTTTGTAGGCTACAAACTTGCCGGTTTTTTGGGTGGTTTAATTGCTGTTGCGGCCATATTTATACCATCGGCCACTTTAATGCTTATTGTATCCAATGTTTTTAAGCGTAATAAAAAGCATCTGGCTATGCAGCGTATTTTAGCAGGTATTAAACCGGTAGTTGTTGGTATGATCATCGCATCGGCAGCTATACTGCTGCGTTCGCTGGTTTTGGATAAGGCAATAGTAGCTGTTGCTGTTGTAGCATTTGTTTTAAGTTTCAGATTTAAGGTGAGTCCGGTTTATTTAATATTGGGCGCAATTTGTTTAGGTTTTATATTTAGTTGAGTATGAAAGCATCAGGTATACAAATTATAGGTACACAAAGGTCGGGTTCTAATTTATTAAGAGTTATTTTAGATCAATCGCCAGAGATAGCATCACCACATCCGCCACATATATTGGTAACCTTTGTCCCGTTGTTAGCACTTTATGGTTCGCTTGCCGATGATGCCAATTACAAAACATTGGTTAATGATGTGGTAGCCTATGTAAACGCCAATCCGGTACCCTGGGAAGGGGTACAACTTAATGCTGATGAAATTTATGGGCAATCTGAAGTCAACTCGTTATTTGAGCTAAACCGGCTTATTTATGAAAAGGCTGCCGAAAGCAAACAAGCCAAATACTGGTGCTGTAAAAGCATGAATAACGTTTACTTTGCCGATGAGCTGGAAGCACAAAAAGATAAGTTAAAATACATTTACCTATATAGGGATGGGAGGGATGTAGCCTTGTCATTCCAGAAAGCGGTAGTTGGCGATAAGCACATCTACCACATAGCCCGGCAATGGAAAAAAGACCAGGATGCCTGCCTGGCCCTGGCTAAACAAGTACCGGCAGCACGCTTTTTCTCGCTCAACTACGAAAACCTGATAAGCAAACCCGAAGAAATGGTGCGTGAGCTTTGCGCTTTTCTGGATATTGATTATAGCGATAACATGCTGCAGTATTATACCTCCAAAACTTCAAAAATTACCGCGGCATCCGGCGAAATGTGGAGTAACCTCGAAAAACCGATCATGACGGATAATACCAATAAGTTTTTAAAGGAATTTAAGGGCAATGAGCTGGAATTGTTTGAATTGATTGCGGGTGATACTTTAACCGTACTGGGATATCAGCTATACGCCAGGCAATTAAACCGTGATCTTTTGTCGCCTCATTTGATTGCAGGGTACGACAATGAAAACATAGAACAAAAGAAATATGTACTGAATAATGCCCGGCCTTCAGATCTAGATAAGCGGGCTGCCCAGGAGGGTATAGTAAGGCGGATAAAACAAAAGCTTGCCTTATAGTTTTGCATTTAATGAGTTAAGATACCAAATCAATAAGTACCACCATTCTTTTAACAGGGGTGTGATTATAGGGCACTAAATTTATTATTGAGGTATTACTCAAACAGCCTGGCAAAATGATTTTCGAGGTGATTGCGCATACCATTGCGGAGCATTTCTGCCGATCCTTTTTCGATAAGGTCGATCAACCCGGTATGCGAAACAAATTTTTTGAGTTTAACGGGCTTTTTAAGCAAACCGCTTTGGTGCACATAATTAAATACCGGGAGCAGCATTTTCTGAAATTTGTGCAGGGTTTCATTACCAGTTATATCGTACAGCTTTCCGTGAAACTTAATTTCCTGTTCTACATCAAACAGGGCAGCCTGTGCCTGAGCAGGCTCAACGGCAACTATCGACCTAAGTTCGGCGATATCGCTTGGTGTTACACGTTCTATAATAAAATCAGCCATGCCTATTTCCAGGGCAAGGCGCATTTCAAATATCTCTTTTAACGTAGATACATCTAATATCTGCGGATTCATGCTCTTCTCCAGAATCGATACCAGGTCGGGGCTGGTAAGTACCGCGCCACGTTTTTTTCTGGAATCAATCAGCCCCATTAATCGCAGCCTCAGAAGGGCTTCCCTTATCACCGTTCGGCTTACACCCAGGGATGCCGATAATTCCAGCTCTTTAGGAATAGCATCGCCCACCTTAAAGTTTTTTTCAATAAAAAACTCGATCAGGTTTTTTTCAACCCGGTCTACCAGCGAACTGGTATCCACATTTTTAATGTTTTGAATAAGGCCGTTATTGTTCATATTTCTCTCATTGCAAACATACAAATAGCTGTGTGTAATTATTAAAATTATATAAGTGTATTCATAACACTCAGATAATCAAATAAAAAATATATCCCGATTTGTTTTGTGAATGTAAAATAAAAATTCCTATTATTGTATTATGTATGACATAATACAATAATTAATTAAACTAACATGAACCAAAATTTTACCCTTCACCGGGCACTGCTTACTGTAATTGGCCTATTGCTTTTTACATTTGCACAGGCCCAAACCAAAAAGATCAGCGGGCAGGTCATCGCTGATGACGACCATGGCCCATTACCTGGCGTGAGTATTACCATTAAAGGCACCAACAAAGGCGGCCCCACTACAGCAAATGGCAACTATAGTATTGATGCATCTGTAGAAGATGTATTAGTATTTAGTTTTTTGGGTTACACCACCCGCGAAATTAAAGTTGGCGGGCAAACTGTAATTAACGTAGCGCTTAAGCCAGATAATAAGGCGCTTAACGAAGTTGTAGTAATTGGGTATGGTACTCAATCGCGTAGAAGCGTTACCAGTGCCATTGCTACTTTAGATAATAAAGTACTGGCAACCGCCCCCCGGGCTAATATTGGTAGTGCCTTACAGGGTACAATATCCGGCTTGCAGGTGGTGAACACCAGCGGTGCGCCGGGCGCCACCCCACTAATTGTATTAAGAGGAGGCGCTTCTATCAACAGTCCGGGAGCACCGTTGGTGGTGGTTGATGGCATTATCCGGGCTTATAATGATATCCCGGCAGATGATATTGCTTCTGTTGATCTTTTAAAAGACGCGGCCTCTACTGCAATATACGGTGCAAGGGCCAATAATGGCGTAATACTAATTACCACCAAACAAGGTAAATCGGGTGCAGCACAGATAACTTACAAATTTACCGAAGGTTTTAACCAGCAGCGCCAAGGTTACAAGTATATGAACGCCGGTGATTATATTTATTATAATCGCCTGGGCAACGTAAACTCTGGCAGAACTCTTGCCCAGATAAATGCCACCCGTGGTTATGGATTATTAACAGATGCGGCCAACCTGGCCTCCTTTGATATCAGGGCCGAAACGCCGGCCAACGTTAACCTGTTGTCGCAAGGCTGGCAAGATTTGGATGACCCGGCCAATCCCGGCAATAAAATTATTTATAAAGATCACAGTAAAGAGGTGCAAAACCTGTTATTCAGAAACACCCGCACGCAAGATCATTACCTGAGCGCGATGGGCGGCAACGATAAAGGTAAATACTTTGCCAGTTTAGACTATTATAATGAAGATGGTGTAATTGTAGGATCAAACTACAACCGCTACTCCGGCGATTTTAATGGCTCATACAAGGTGAAACCTAATGTAGAAGTATTTACAGGCGTTACACTTTCCACCTCTTCGCAATTAGGCGCTCCGGCGGGTGATGTAAATTCGCTGTACCGTACTTTGGCCTTATGGCCAACTTTTAATCCCTGGCTGGATGCTGCCAAAACGCAGCCCAACCCAGGTAACAGCATAAGCGATGGTAACCCATTGTATTGGCTGGGCAAGTTAAAGCGTAGCAACGAGGTAGATAGGGTAACGGCCAATGCCTCTGTTAAATGGGATATTGCACCAGGCTTATTTTTCAAGGTGTCGGGCAGTGGTTATTTAAACCAGCAAACTACGCAGTCGTTTCAGCAGGCTACGCAAACCTATGCTACATTGTTTGCCAACCCACCGGCTTATAGTAGTACCAGCAGGGATGCCATTGCCGGTTATTCCAGAAATTTTCAGCAAACTTATAACGCGATACTTAACTATAACAAAACTTTTGGCAAGCACGATATAAGTGCGATGATAGGTGCCGAATATTACGATCAAAAAGCCTTAACTATACAGGTAGATGGTACCAATGCACCTACAGATAATATATCTACAGCAAACGCCTCAACTATATTTGCTGTTGCTACCACCAATACGTTTGGCGTTAGTGGTAATTATAGTAATCAGGCCGAAAATCGTATCATTTCAACATTTGCCCGGTTAAACTACGCTTATGATGATAAGTATCTGTTAACATTTGTACTTAGAGAAGATGGTGTATCGCAACTTGCCCCTAATAACCGGATAGGCTACTTTCCTGGTTTATCGGCAGGCTGGAATGTTACCAAAGAGACCTTCTTTGAAGATTGGGGATTAAATAAAGTATTCTCTACTTTAAAACCACGTGCAAGTTACGGTTCTAACGGTAATATAGCTGGCTTAGGTAATTATGATGTACAGGGGATATATGCTGCTCAAACATTATATAACGGACAGGGCAGTTTCCTGAACACCGGTTTAACCAACACCAACTTAAGATGGGAAAAAAGCCGCACCACAGATATTGGTGCCGACCTGGGCTTTTTTCATGATAGGGTAAGCTTTTTGTTTGACTATTACAACCGTATCACCAGCGATCTGCTAACCAATTTGCCTTTACCAAGCTATACCGGTTTCTCCAGCATTCAAACCAACCTTGGTACCTTGCAAAACAAGGGTTACGAATTTACTGTAAAGGCCAATGTGCTTAATAACCCTCGTGGCTTAAGGATTGATATTGGCGCTACGGCATCTTTTGTAAAAAACAAAGTGCTTAAATTGCCTTATAATGGCAATGCCAATAACAGGCAAGGCGGTTTACAGGTTTATGACCCAAAATCGGGCAAGCTTATTTGGGTAGGTGGTATCCAGGAAGGTCAGCCTTTAGGGCAGATCTATGGTTATAAACAGGTATCCATATTTAAAGATGCCGCAGACGTGGCAGCCAATGCAGGTAACCGTGTGGATAATGTGGCCGGTATAACCGGGCCAAATCTGGCGGCAGGTAAAGGCGGGCATATTACCCCGGGCGATGTAAACTGGCAGGATGTTGACAAAAACGACACCATCGATTCGCGCGACCAGGTATACCTTGGTAATATATACCCTAAATGGACAGGAGGCTTTAATGTGAATGTATCTTATAAAGCATTCTCGTTTTACACCAGGTTTGAATACACATTAGGTAACACCATTTACAACGACCTTGTGGCACGTACTTTAGGTAATTACCAGGGAACCTTTAACTATATCGATCTGCAAAAACAGGCATGGTCGCCAACCAACACCAATACCAACATACCCAAAGTTTATTACGCCGATCAGGTAGTTGGTTCTAAACAAAACTATACAAGAGGCAATAATGGCAGTGCGGTGTTAAACGGCAATAACTCTAATTTTTATGAAAGCGGCAATTACCTGGCCTGCCGGGAAATTACTTTGTCCTATGATTTTGCTAAATCGGTGCTCGACAAAACCCGTTTCCTGTCGAAAGTGCGGTTATACGCCAGTGCAGAAAATCTGTTCTACATAAAGAAATTCAGCGGACCTACGCCGGAGGCTCCGGTATCCAATGGTTCATTAACCGGTATTTACCAGGGTACTTATCCAACGCCTAAAACATTTGTAGTGGGTGTACAAGCCTCATTCTAATTTAAAAAGCATTTAAAATGAAAAAATATTCATACATTATTTTATCGGGATTATTGATCCTGGTATTTGCAAGTTCCTGCCGCAAACAGCTGGACCTTGCCCCGGTAAGCAGCGTTACCGATGGCAATTTCTGGAAAACCTCCGATCAGTTTGATTCTTTTGTAGCCGGTGTACATGCCCAATTCAGATCCAATAACGCCGCTTTCCAGACTTTGGGCGAAATGCGTGCAGATATCTTCGGGACAGATCCAGGAACCAATGGCTCCTTTACTGGTGAAGCTACCCAGGGCCTTGAACGTTTGTGGACACAAAATCTGAACCTCGACAACCCGGGTGTAAGTAGCTTCGGCGGCTTCTACAACAATATTAATCAGCTTAACCTGCTAATTGGTAAGTTAAACAGTACTGCTATTGTAACAGCAGCAAATAAAAACTATTACCTGGGTATTGCGTATGGTATGCGTGCATTTTATTATTACCAGCTTTACCGTAGCTGGGGTAGTGTTATCATACAAACCGACCCTACCTCCGGTTCTACACTTAATATATCTAACCTGGCTAAGGCGGCCTCTCCGGCAGCTGATGTAATGACCCTCATCAAAGCCGATATTGATAAGTCGGTTGCAAGTTTTGGTACGGATTACACTTTCAGGAATCTGAAGTCATATTGGTCAAAATCAGCAACGCTAATGCTTAAAGCCGATGTTTATTTATGGACAGCTAACCGCAGCGGTGGCTCGGCAGACGCAACTACCGCTAAGGCTGCCTTAGCCGACATACAAACCAATGTACCGGCCCTGCAATTGCTGCCTAAATACAGCGATGTATTTGCTACAACTACCAAAGGCAATGCCGAAATGATATTTGTAAGCCATTACCAGCTTAATGAGGCTACCATGTCTTTTGTGCAAAGCAGTTTTGTACCGCAGAGCGGGTTGATCTCCAATTTTTA
The DNA here is from genome assembly GCF_014205845.1 of Mucilaginibacter cryoferens. Lineage (GTDB taxonomy): Bacteria > Bacteroidota > Bacteroidia > Sphingobacteriales > Sphingobacteriaceae > Mucilaginibacter. Next base: position 301,703 of record NZ_JACHCR010000001.1, on the reverse strand, counting down.
CGACTCATTGGCCAATCGTCAGTTTTCGCCAATTACAGACAACTGGGGTGGCTTGCTCAGAGCGCCTGTAAGGATAGCCGCTTTCAGAGTGTTTGATGATAAGGATAGCCGTAAACTGACTAGTATGCAGCCGGCCTATCAAAAATTAGCTGATGGCACTTTCAAAATTGCCGGCTGCTTTACAGATAAGTACCAGGGCGAGCAAAACGCAGGTGCCAGGCTTATTACTAACGACTTTCCTATTTATCGCTATGCCGATCTGCTCCTGATGATGGCAGAGGCGAAAGTGATATTAGGCGAATCGCCGGTAACAGAACTTAACCAGGTGCGGACAAGGGCTTTTGGCACTAATTATAATGCCGCCTTACAGGGATTTCCTAACCAGGCGGTGGATGCAAAACCTGTGGAAGCAATATTACAGGAGCGTTTCTTTGAGTTTGTATTTGAAGGTAAGCGCTGGTACGATCTGCGCAGGGCGGGCGATAGCTTTGTGTTTGAGCATACCACATTGCTGCCATCGCAGGCTTACGCGTTGTTTTGGCCTATAGACCGTACCACATTAACCAATAACAGGTTGCTGGTGCAAACCGCGGGCTATTCTTCTTTTTAACAAATAATAATTATTACTATTTAACCGGGAGTATCATCTCCCGGTTAATATTTCTTACTTATAAAACATACATGAAAATCGAACACCTACAAGGATTGATCAGTGCGCCTTTCGCACCATTAAATGGTAAAGGCGAACTGGATCTGGATATTATCCCTGCTTATTACGCATTTTTAAAACACAACGGTGTTACCGGTGCGTTCATCAATGGCTCAACCGGCGAAGGGGTATCGTTAACCTTAAGCGAGAAGAAACTGATTGCCGAAGCCTGGGCCAAAGCATCCAACCACGACCCTGATTTTAAAGTGATGGCCTTTTTAGGCGGCACCTGCCTGGCCGATTGTATAGACCTGGCCAGGCATGCGCAGGAGGCTGGTTTATACGCGGTTTCGTTAACATCGCCATTTTACTTTAAGCCGGCAAATGTTAGTATATTGGCAAATAGCTGTATAGCGGTGGCATCGGCTGTGCCAAACATGCCATTTTATTATTACCATATACCGGTACTAACGGGGGGCAACTTCTCTATGTTTGAGTTGCTAAAAGCATTGGATGGCAAAATTGATAACCTGGCCGGCATTAAATATACCCACGAGGATTTTATGGATTTTCAGAGCTGCATCAGTTTTAAAAACGGTAAATATGATATGCTTTGGGGGCGAGATGAAAATATGCTTTCGGCGCTTGCCTTGGGTACCAAAGGTGCAGTTGGCAGTACATTTAACTATGCGGCCCCTTTATATTACCAGATGATAGCTGCTTTTGATGATAACAATTTTGGCAAAGCGCAGCAGCTTCAGCAAAAGTCAATAGATATGATTCGTCTGTTGGGCAAATACGGAGGTATTGCTACAGGTAAGGCTTATATGAAATTGGTTGGAGTTGATTGTGGTGAATTTAGATTGCCCGTTGCCAATATGACTGCAGATCAGTTTGAAAACTTTAAATTAGACGTTTCTGAACTGGGTTTTGACGGTTTTAAGTCTGTTGCACCCGCTGCAAGCCTTTAAAAAATGAAATTCGTAATCTATCTACTTTTAATGACAGGCAGTATAGCGTTAACGCCAGGTAATCTTATGGCACAAAATAAAAGTTCGGAAAGAATAGTATGGTCTGCACCCTTGCAGATACCCGCTGCACCGGGTATGGCTAAGCAGTTAGGCCTGGCCGGTGTTTTCACCGGGCTAAGCAATGGCGTTTTAATTGTTGCAGGCGGTTCAAATTTTGCAGATGGCGCCATGCCCTGGCAAGGTGGTAAAAAGCTCCATTATGATGATGTTTATGTGTTGCAAAAAACAAAAGGCGATGTTTTTACCTGGCTTAAGCCCAAAACAAACCAACTGTTGCAAAAGATAGCTTACGGGGCAAGTACTACCATACCTCAGGGTGTTATATGTGTGGGCGGAGAAACCGAAAAGGAACCGGGAAGTACCCGGGTTTTTATGATGAGTTGGGATATTAATAAGCAAGACGTTGTTTTAACCGATCTGCCATCGTTACCAATACCTGTTGCCAATGCCTGCATGAGCAGTATTGGGCAGGTGATTTATTTAATTGGCGGCGAGAGTGAAGGTAAGCCATCGGCCAAATGCTTTACCCTTAATATGGCTGATAAAAAGGCAAGATGGAAAGTTTTTGCAGCTTTGCCTGCCGCCATGTCTCATTCTGTTGCAGTTACCCAATCTAACGGCAAATATCCCTGTATCTACGTTATTGGCGGCCGAAGTAGTACCGCGTTGGGCATAAGTGCCTTGCATGGTTACACTTTTTGCTATGATCCGCTGTATAATAAATGGATTAAACTGGGTAACGTGGGCGATGGCAAACATATAACCAATATGTCGGCTGCAACAGCCATAGCCAGTGGTATGCATGAGATACTGCTGATTGGTGGCGATAAAGGAGATGTTTTTCACCAGATAGAAACGTACAACGCGCTTATTGCCAAGGCCGGTACCGAAGAAGAAAAGCAGCAGTTACAGCAACAGAAATTAACGCTGCTGAATAATCACCGGGGTTTTAGTAAGGATGTTTACCTGTTTAATACCCTTAATTACACCTGGAAAAAAGTTGGCGAACTGCCTTTTTATGGGCAGGTAACTACTACCGCGGTAAAATGGGATAATGAAATATTTATTCCCGGAGGCGAAATAAAACCAGGTATTCGTTCAGCAGCCATCAGCATGGGGAAACTCAAAACTAAATGAAAGAAGGAAAAAATTACCCCTGGATATTGGTTGCCCTGTTATGGGTAGTAGCCCTGCTCAATTATATGGACAGGCAAATGCTATCGGTTATGAAACCGGCTATGCAAATAGATATCGCCGAATTGAAATCGGCTACCAACTTTGGTTACCTGATGGCTGTATTCCTATGGATCTATGGCCTGATGAGCCCCATTTCGGGAATCATTGCCGATAGGTTGAACCGCAAATGGTTAATTGTTTATAGTTTATTCGTTTGGTCGGGCGTAACATTTGCCATGGGATATGCAACCACATTTAATCAGCTTTATATCCTGCGGGCTATAATGGGCATTAGTGAGGCCTTGTATATTCCGGCGGGCTTGTCGTTGATCGCTGATTTTCATACTACAAAATCGCGATCCCTTGCTGTAGGTGTACATATGACCGGTTTATATGTAGGGCAAGCCCTGGGCGGTTTTGGAGCTACTGCTGCTGCCGCTTTTTCGTGGCAGGCTACTTTTCAATCATTTGGTGTTGTAGGGATGATCTATTCGGGCATACTCATCCTGTTTTTAAGGGAGAAAGATAAAACTGCCGATAAAACACTCAAGATAGTGCATCGGGCTAAACCAGGCATTAACCTGTTTAAGGGCTTGGGTACGTTGTTAAGTAACAGGGCGTTTTGGGTAATCCTGTTTTACTTTGCCGTATCCAGTTTACCGGGTTGGGCTACCAAAAATTGGCTGCCTACACTCTTTGCCCAAAATTTGCACATCCCTATGGCTACTGCCGGTCCGTTATCCACTATAACTATTGCCGCTTCCTCTTTTATCGGCGTAATCATGGGCGGGTTATTATCAGACAGGTGGGCGCAGGTTAATAAAAGAGGCAGGGTGTTTACAAGCGCCATTGGCCTGGCTTTTACAATTCCCGCCTTGTTACTGATGGGTTTTGGCCACTCGCTTATATATGTACTGGGTGCCGGTGTTTGCTTCGGGCTGGGCTTTGGCATGTTCGATGCCAATAACATGCCTATCCTGTGTCAGTTTGTTTCGGCAAAGTACCGGGCAACCGCTTACGGTATCATGAACATGACGGGCGTTTTTTTTGGTGCATTCATAACCGATAGTTTAGGCAAATCATCAGATGCCGGAAACCTGGGCAGTGATTTTGCGATGCTGGCGATTGTGGTTGTGGTTGCCCTGGCAATACAGCTTTATTTTTTGCGGCCGGTACATGATGAATACGTGGATGCCTGATTTTATTTTATTCCAAAAAAACAGATGAAATTTAAAAACAAGTATTGGATATTACTGCTGCTTACTTTATCAATTCAGGTAAAACAGCTATATGGCCAAAATGGGGTTATTAAAGTGGCTTGTGTTGGTAATTCGGTAACGTACGGTTATGGTTTGGCTAAACCTGCGCAGGAGAGCTATCCTGCCCAATTGCAACAACTATTAGGAACCCCATATAGCGTATCAAATTGGGGGCATAGTGGTGCTACTTTAATAAAAAAAGGGCACAATCCTTATTTCAAAACTGCCGAATTTACCGGTTTAATAGCCTCCAAGCCCGATATAGCCATTATTCACCTTGGGCTGAACGATACCGACCCACGGGACTGGCCCGATTTTAAGCAAAATTTTGAAGCTGATTATGCATGGCTTATTGACACCATAAGGAAGGCAAACCCGCATGTGCATATATTTATATGTAGGCTAAGCCCCATCTTCAGCGGGCACCCGAGGTTTAAATCGGGCACAAGGGAGTGGTATGGGCAAATTCAAAACCTCATCCCGCTTATTGCCAGGGCAAATAATACCGGTCTAATGGATTTTCACGAACCGCTTTATAACCGGCCTAACCTTTTTGCTGATAATTTGCACCCGGATAAAGAAGGTGCACTAATTTTGGCCGAAACCGTTTACAGAAAGCTTACCGGGAATTACGGAGGCTTAAAATTACCCGCCGTATTTGCCGATCAAATGGTATTACAGCGCGATCGGCCCATCCCAGTATATGGTAAAGCCAATGCCGGCGATATAATTGGCGTTACATTTAAAGGGATCATTGCAAAAGTAAAGGTTAATGAAAATGGCGAATGGAAGGTGATGTTGCCTGCATCAAAAGCAGGAGGTCCTTTTCAAATGAAGGTTACTGCTAAAGACACCAGTATTACCATTAACAATATTTTATTGGGTGATGTTTGGCTTTGTGCCGGGCAGTCTAATATGTATTTCCCCTTAAACCGTTCGGCAGGGGCAAGCGCTGCCATGAAAACGGCAGAGAAGAATACAAACCTGCATCTGTATAAGCTTAATTTGCAGGCAGAAACCGACCAGGTAACCTGGGATTCGGTTAGTTTGGCTAAAGCTAATAAGCTGACATTTTTTTCTGGTACCTGGAAAGCCTGTGACAGCAGTTCCGTGGCCGACTTTTCGGCAATAGCCTATTACTTCGGTCAAAAAATAACCAGGGATGCAGGGGTACCTGTTGGTTTAATTGAAGTGGCGGTTGGCGGTTCGCCAACAGAATCATGGATAGACAGGTATATGATGGAGCAGGACGATCAGTTGGTTGATATGCTTAACAATTGGCGTACCTCGGATTATGAAATGCAGTTTTGCAGAGATAGGGAGGCCATTAACCTAAAAAATACCACCAATTTAAAGCAGCGACACACTTATGAGCCCTGCTATAACTACGAAGCCGCCATTGATCCACTCACCCGTTTTCCGATAAAAGGCGTGGTATGGTACCAGGGCGAAAGCAACACACATAACGTTGAACTTTATACTCATCTTTTTACAACGCTGGTTAGTAGCTGGCGGCAAAAATGGGGATATGATTTACCTTTTTATACCGTACAACTATCGGGCATCAACAGGCCTTCGTGGCCGGTTTTCAGGGATGCTCAGCGTAAGCTGCAAAAAAAGATACCCGGTACCCAAATGGCAGTAAGTTTTGATCTGGGCGATTCGTTGAACGTGCACCCAACCAGGAAACGGGAAATAGGAGAAAGGCTTGCCTTGCTGGCAGCGCGTTACACCTATCACCAGGCTGTTAAAGCCAATGGGCCCGAGCCAACAATGGCCCGCAAAACCAATGATCATATCATAGTGTCTTTTGTATTTGCGCAGCAGTTAAAAACGGCAGGTAGCAAGCCATTGATTGGTTTTGAACTGGTTAATAATAAAGGGCAAAGCATTTTAACAGCTGCCTCCATTAAAGGGAGCAAAGTGTATCTCACCGTTCCGGTGGGTGAAAGCATAAAAGCCATCAATTACGCTATGCAGCCATTTAGCAGGGCTAATTTAATTAACGAAGCGGGGTTGCCCGCTCCAACATTTACCATGCAACTGCATGAAAAGGAAAACGTGTTTTATTAAATCTACAAAAATGAGTTATACTGATACCGATCTAAACACATTAAAAACATTTTACGAGCAGCAGTTGCTGCAGGATACTGTCCCTTTTTGGTTCCCCCGTAGTATTGATGAACAATATGGAGGTTACCTGCTTATGCGTGATGAGGACGGTAGTTTAATTGACGATGATAAGGCCGTATGGATACAGGGTAGGGCTGCATGGCTGCTGGCCACCTTATATAATACGGTAGAGCCGCGGCAGGAGTGGCTGGATGGCTCGCTTACAGGTATTAACTTTTTACTTGATCATTGCTTTGATACCGATGGGCAGATGTTTTTTCACGTAACCCGTGATGGGAGCCCGATACGCAAGCGACGTTACTATTTCTCAGAAACATTTGCGGTGATTGCTATGGCGGCTTATGCACGGGCTTCTGGCGACGAGGGTATTGCTCAAAAAGCAAGGGATTTGTTTGGCAAATGCATTGAATATGCTACGATTCCCGGTTTACTTCCGGCTAAATTTACGTCAACCCGCCCTTCAAAGGGAATTGGCGTGCCCATGATTATGATCAATACGGCCCAGCAATTGCGGGAAACCATAGGTGATGATAGATGCGATGGGTATATCACCAAATGGATACAAGAAATTGAAACCGATTTTGTGAAACATGATATTAAATGCGTAATGGAACAGGTTGCACCAGATGGAAGCATTATTGATCATGTTGATGGGAGGACATTAAACCCGGGTCATGCTATAGAAGGTGCCTGGTTTATTTTGCACGAAGCCAAATATCGTAACAATGACGCGCGCCTGATTGAATTGGGTTGCACCATGCTTGATTATATGTGGGAGCGGGGATGGGATAAAGAACATGGCGGTATTTTGTACTACCGAGATGTTTATGATAAACCGGTACAGGAGTACTGGCAGGATATGAAATTTTGGTGGCCGCATAACGAGGTAATTATAGCCACCTTGCTGGCTTATACACTTACCGGTAACCCAAAATATGCCAGTTGGCACAAAATGGTGCATGATTATGCTTACAGCAAATTTCATGATCCGGTAAACGGCGAATGGTTTGGCTACCTGCACAAGGATGGCAGTATCGCACAAACCGCTAAAGGCAATTTATTTAAGGGGCCTTTTCATTTACCGCGCCAGGAATGGTATTGTATGCAATTATTAAAACAGATAATATAGTAATGAAAAAATTAACTACCTATATATTGATCAACCTGCTTGTTACGGCCGTTTACGCGCAACAGCAGGAAGTAGCAGTTTTTAAATCAGGGTTTGACGGATACCGGTCATTCAGAATACCGGCCATTACTAAAGCTCCCAATGGCGACCTGCTCGCCTTTGCCGAAGGCAGGGTAAACGGCGGCGGCGATTTTGGCAATATTCAGATAGTGCTGAAACGAAGCAGCGATGGCGGAAAACACTGGGGAGGGCTACAGGTGGTGGCTTCTAATGATACGCTGCAAACTGGTAACGCCGCCCCGGTGGTTGATAGCACCGATCCGGCATATCCTAAAGGACGATTGTTTCTGTTTTATAATACAGGCAACGCTTCCGAAAATATGGTGCGCAAGGGGAAAGGGCTGCGCGAAGTATGGTATAAAACATCAACCGATAATGGCTTAACCTGGGCGGCCCCGGTAAATATTACGTTGCAGGTACACAAGCCTAAGCAACCGCAGGTAAACAGTGCCTATAATTTTAAAGAAGACTGGCGCAGTTATGCCAATACCCCGGGCCATGCCATACAACTGGCAGCCGGCAAATACAAAGGCCGCATTTACGTAGCAGCCAACCACTCGGCTGGCGAACCGCAAAAACATTACGCAGATGGCCGTGCTTTTGGCTACTATACAGATGATCATGGCCAAACATTTAAGCTAAGCGATGAAGTTAATATGCCTGGTGCCAACGAAAATATGGCTGTTGAACTTGCCGGTAATAAGCTAATGATGAATATTCGTAACCAGTTGGGTAATATAAAACAAAGGATAATTGCTGTAAGCAGTAATGGCGGGCAAACCTGGGATACCACTTATTTTGATGCCCATTTGCCAGATCCTATTTGCCAGGGCAGTATTTTAAATGTGGGTAAAAGCAAGGGCAAAGCAATATTGGCCGTTTGTAATGATGCCGATACTTTGCACCGGGATAATCTTACCCTGCGCATTAGTTTTGATGAAGGCAAAACCTGGAAACAAAATGATGTTATAGCAAAATCTCCTGCAGGTTACCAGGGCGATTTCAGTGCTTACTCAGACCTGGTACCGGTTGACAAAAGGCATATCGGCATTCTGTATGAAAAAGATGATTATAAACAGATAGTATTTACCCAACATGGCTGGTAAAAAAATATTTGTTATCTGCTGCTTATTGCTGGTTTGCAGGCTAATGGCAGGGGCACAGGTACGACTGCCGCTTTACCCCGATTCATTATTCTCTACCTATTACCAGCAGCGGGCAACTCATTTTAAAACACTGCCACAAACAACGGGCGATATTATTTTTTTAGGAAACAGTATTACCGACGGCGCCGAATGGAATGAATTATTTGGCGATTACCATATTAAAAACCGGGGTATCAGCGGGGATGTCTCCGCCGGAGTAATTGCCAGATTGCCCGAGGTGGCCAACCGCAAGCCTGCAAAGGTTTTCTTGCTGATAGGGGTTAACGATCTTTCGCGTAATGTGACGCCGGATAGCTTGGTTAAAAATATTATGCTGATAGCTGGTTATCTTCATGAAACAAGCCCTGCTACACAGGTATACGTGCAAAGCATTTTACCTGTTAATAAGATCTATAATAAATTTGGTACACATACCGGTAAGTCGGCACAAATAGCGGAGGTAAATTCAAAGTTACAGATGCAGGCAGCCGGCCATCGTTATGTTTACATCAATATTCATGATGCTTTTTGTGGCCCGGATGGTCTGCTTCGGCCTGATCTGACCAACGACGGACTTCATTTAAAAGGAGAGGGCTATTTAATTTGGAAACACCTGCTTTATCCTTATGTGTTTAATTTGCAGCTTAAGCCGGCGCTGTTGCCGGGGCCGCAATCTTTAAAATGGATGCAAGGTCTTTTTCCTTTCTATAAATGCAGTGCAATTATAGCCGATAAAGGTTTAGTTAATGAGGTTGGCGTTCTTGAACAGCTGCTGAAAGCAAATGGCGCGCAATACATTAGTCAGGATTCAATAGGTGGTAAACCTTATATCAAATTAACACTCGGAAGAGTTAAGGCTCCGCACAATCAGGAAGAGGCTTATCATTTACGTGTTACAGAACACGCTGTTCAAATAACGGCGAATACCCCTCATGGAATTTTCAATGGTATAAAAACACTTGTGCAATTACTGCGTGATAATGTAGCGCTTGATGCCTGCGATATTACCGATTGGCCGGCATTCGCCTGGAGAGGCTATATGGTTGATGTTGGCCGCAATTATCAGTCAGTAACACAGCTGAAACAGCAGATTGATATGATGGCTTTGTACAAAATGAATGTATTCCATTTTCACCTCACAGAAAGTATTGCCTGGCGCCTAGTGATACAAAAATACCCACAACTCACCCTGCCCGGTAATATGCTGCGTGATAAAGGCCGGTTTTATAGCACAGAGGATATTCTGGAATTGCAGCATTTTTGTAAAGAACGACATATTGAATTTGTACCCGAAATTGATATGCCCGGCCACAGTGATGCATTTAAAAGGGCATTTCATGTAGATATGCAAAGTGATACCGGCATAAGGATATTGAAGGATATTATCCGCGAAGTATGTGAAACTTACAAACCGGCTTATCTTCATATAGGGGGCGATGAGGTTAAGATAAGTAATGCTGCTTTTCTGCCCGGGATTTGCCGTACGGTTGAACAATATGGTACAAAAACAATAGGGTGGAGCCCCGGCGGCAATTTGCCTGCCACTACGGTGAGGCAGTTATGGATGAAAGAGGGTGCTACAAGCAAAACGGTTAAATATATCGACTCACGGCATATGTACCTCAACCACATGGACCCACTGGAAAGCGTTGTTACCCTTTTTTACCGGATGATAGGCGATGTGCCTGTTGGCAATAACAATGTTTTGGGTGGCGAAATTTGTTTATGGAATGATAGGGTTGTAAATAAGGAGGAAGATGTTTTAACGATGAACCCGGTGTATCCGGCCATGCTCGCTTTTGCCGAACGCAGTTGGAAGGGAGGAGGCCAACCCGGTTGGACAGCCACCATCGCATCGGCAGATACATCTGCGTTAAATAATTTTAAGGAGTTTGAGAGCCGTTTGCTTGATCAGAAGCAACAATATTTTAAAGGATTACCATTCCCTTATTACCGGCAGGCTGATATGGTATGGACATTTCACGGGCCTTATAAAAATGGCGGAAATTTAACCACGAAATTTAAACCCGAAACTGATACTTTGTTTAGGGATGGCACATCTTTTACGGCCATTGGTGGCACATTGGTGTTAAGGCATTGGTGGCAGCCCCTGGTTAAAGGTTTACTTACCCAACCCGAAGAAAATACAACATGGTATGCAACTGCAAAAATCTGGAGTAATGAACAAGGCTACAAAAACTGCTGGATAGGCTTTAACAACCTTTCACGTTCATATACCACGGATACGCCAGGCCCCAATTTGTGGGATGATAAGCAAAGCGCGGTTTGGGTAAATGGCTGCCTGGTCGATCCGCCGGTGTGGAAATATGCCGGCCGAAAAGGAAACCTGGAATGGCCGCTGGTTGATGAAGGCTACGAGTATAGGCAGCCTGCACGTATATTATTCAAACAGGGTTGGAACAATATTTTGGTAAAATTGCCGGTTGCCGGTTTTAAAGAAAATAGCCCCGGCAATGCGGTAAAATGGATGTTTACTTTTTTACCTTTTTAATGTGGTAAAAAAGCCATAGTATGGTCAAGCCAGCAGTCTTTAGTCGGAAGTCATAATTCGGATTTTTCTCTTTTCTATACTTCGAAATGATGACTTCCGGCTGAAGACTGGGCCATAACACTTTATTGATGATACTACATCAGTAAAGTGTTATGGCCTTTATTATTCAACAGGTAAACCATAGCTTCCTTTACGGCCATATCTGGGTTTTTAGGGTTGAAGCCCAGCTCGTTTCTTGCTTTCGATATATCGAAGTCTTGCTGTAAGCCCGAAAACATAGCTATATCTTTAGGGCTTAACAGCGGTGCTTTGCCATTTATCTTACTGCCTAATTCCATTAGCCAGGCAATAACAAATAAAATGGGTTTGGGTACTGCAACCGGTAACTTGATTTTTAAACCGGGAAAAAGCTGTTGTGCAATTTTAGTAGTATCCTTAATAGAAGTACATTTTTCATTTGCCAATATATATCTTTCGCCGTTTACACCTTTAGTTGCCGCTAAATAGCAACCTTCTGCAACATCTTTCACATCTACCCAGTTAAGTGCAATTTTAGTTTCTACCGGGATCTCCTTTTGCAGAATCAATTTAATGATATTGTACGAAACGTTTAACGGGGCAAAGGCCTCGCTGCCTATCATTGCCGACGGTAATACAGCTACTAACTCAATGTTATGTTTTTTTGCCAGTTCAAAAGCCAGTTTTTCGCCGTCATTTTTAGAATTGTAGTACATATCCCTACGGTCGGGGTTGTAACCATAACTTTCCCTTACCGGAATGTTGCTATAGTTTAACGCCGCTATCGAACTCACATACACAATTCTTTTAACCCCGGCCTCTGCGGCGGCTTCAATCATGTTTTTTGTACCCCTGATGTTTACATCATAGATCTCTTTTTGCGGGTCTTTTGCCCAAAGCTTAAACGCGGCTCCTACGGCATAAAAGGTTTCTACTCCTTGTAACGCCTTTATTAAGGATTGCTTATCGGTAATGTCTGATTGTACTACTTCGCAATTTAAACCGGCGAAAGGTTCAGTATTGTTCATATTTCTGACAGCGGCCCGTACATGAATGCCTTTACTAATCAGTAGCCTTAATAAATTATTGCCAAGGTGCCCGTTTGCACCATTAACGAGTGATAATTGCTGATTTGCCATCTACTTATTTTTTAATAATTGAAAGCACAAATCTGCCTACTGTTAAGCCGAAACCACTTGACAAATGTTAGAAATTTATCCGTTTGCGTATCCGGCTCAGGCTCTCGGGCTTCATACCCAGAAACGAAGCGATATATTGAACCGGTACATGATGGATAATACCCGGATAGTTTTCGATCAGCTTTTTATAGCGTTGCTCTGCTGTTAAAGTAGCTAATTCTTTTGAACGGGTTTCATTGTAGGTGATGGACTGTTGAAATACCTGAATGCTAAAATCTTTAAACGCGGTACTTTGGCTGGTCAGGAGGTCCAAATTACTTTTAGTGATCCTAAGCAGCTCACACTCGGTTATACACTCTACATTTTCATTTGTTTGGGTTTGATTAATGAAATGAGAATAAGAAGTTAAAAATCCCGGTGGGCAGTTGATATGGGTAGTTACTTCGTCGCCGTTTTCGTTGTAATGAAATAAGCGCATAAACCCCTTGATAACAAAGTATAAATACTGTGGAGTTGTACCTGCTTCTTCAATGATCCGGTTTTTAGGAAACAGTACTGGCTCAAAACTGGTTTTACATAGATCAATATCAGCTTCGGTTAATGAAACTTTTTGAGATATTAAGTTTAGCAGGTAATTATGCATCTGGTTATTATTAGGGTATAATGTTTTAGCGTTAGATCATCTGGAGGTTATTAATGAATCAGCGTCTTGACTTGATCCGGCTAAGGGTTTCGGGAGACATGTTAAGGTAAGAGGCCACCACCTTGTTAGATAACCGTTGAACAACTTCCGGGTTACGGTCCAATAGCTCCTTGTAGCGCAGTTCAGCATCTTTGGTAATTTCTCTTTTAAATATTTGTATATTATTGATGTACGCGTTTTCCAGATAATTCCGGTAAAACTTTTCCCATGCCGGAATGATGTTGAGAAGGTAATAAAAATCTTTACGGGTAATACGTAAAAGCATGGTTTCTTCCATGGCCTGTATGTACTCGCCCGATGGCGTTTGTGTAATAAAGCTGGCTAATCCCGTTGCAAATTGCTGCTCAAATGCCAGGTGGCGGGTAGCTTCCTGACCATCCTCGCGGATAAAAAAAATGCGGAGACATCCCTTAACAATAAAATTCATGTGCTGGCTTATCTGCCCTTCATTCACCAAAAACTCATTCTTTTGATATTGGGCATACTTGAAAAAACTCAATGCCAGTTCCAGTTGCTCGTCGGTAAGGGTAATAATTCCTCTTATATGTTCCGATAATTTTTGCTTCAGCATTTTCAGTTAATGATTAATGGTCGCGTATTTTTTAGTAAAGCATCCCGTTTGTATTCCAGGTAAGCCAGTAGCGCGCTAACAACCGCGGCCACCGCGCCAAGCAGGTAAATATTATTGTAATGTCCGGCGCCTGCAATTAAGCCTGCAACCGGTGCGGTTAGCCCCACTCCCAGATCAAAAAAAGCATTGTAAGCAGCCATGGCCATTCCCCTGTTTTCTGCAGCAACCCGTTTTACTGCAATAGTGCCAAAAGACGGAAATACTAGTGACATGCCGATTCCCGTAAGCCCGGCGCCAATGATCCCCACAGGTCCGGATGGTGCTCCCCATATCAGTAGCTGTCCGGCAACTTCTATAATCAAAGATACCATGGCTACCCGTGCTCCTCCAAACTTATCCGGGAAACCGGCAAAAAATATCCTCATAATTACATACCCGGCTCCGAAAGCCGTAATAGCAAGCGAGGCACCGGTCCACGAACGTTGAATAAAATAAAGGGTTATAAAGGAAGCTATACCACCAAACCCTATACTTGCCAGGGCAAGTCCGGTGCCCGATTTCCACACCAGGTTAACAGCTTTGTAAAAAGGCAGCTTTACGGCTTGCTTAAGTAATTGCACTTCTGGAAGCAACAGCATAGCCGCGAAGCTAATGGCCGGAAATAGTACAATGCCTGCGAATGATGCTGCAAGTGTTAGTTTCGATTGTAGTAAAATACCCAGCGGTGCGCCACAGGCCATACCGCCGTACATCCCCATACCATTCCACACCATTACTTTTCCAGTATTTTTGGGGCCAACCAGGATAAATCCCCATGCAAAAATGCCAATCACCAGGTAACTCTCACCAACGCCAAGTAATATTCTTCCAGCTATCAACGCAGCCAGACTAAGTATGGGGATCGACGTTAATACCTGCGATAAAAGACAAAACAGCCCGGATACCGAAGACAGGATGATTCCCAAAACAACAGCGTGTTTTCCCCCTTTTGAATCGGCCATTTTTCCTGCAAAATGGCGCGTACACAATGTAGCTGCGTATTGTATTCCTATAACCAAACCAACAACCAGGTTACTAAATCCAAGCTGGTTATGGACATATGAAGGCAACACCCCAAGGGATATTCCCATGATCAGAAATTCAAGAAAAATGATTCCGAAAATAGTGAGCAGGTATGTTAAAATACTGCTGCTATCCGTTTGGTGTTCGCGGGCAGGCAGTGTGTTTTTTTGTAAAGAAGTAAACATATTATTTGATTAGGCCGCAAAGATATATTGTTGCTTTTTGCTTAACATTGATTTAAATCAAAAAGGACAATTCGGAAAGTAGATGATCGTTAACTTTGTTCAACTTGTTTAAATGAAGTATTTTATTGTCGGGTTGTTTAGACCTAAAAAAGCTGGAAAACCATCAATCAGGGATTTAATAATATACAAGAATTTATAATCGTTTATTTAACAACATTAATGATGAAAAATACGATTTGATATAATTTAAACCTTATTTGAATTAAAGTAATATATTGACCTCCATACGCAGCGCACCTGCCACTGTTAGTGGCCGATGATGGCATATAAAAAATGTAAAATGAATACAGGCATCGATCAAAATAACTCTAAAAGTATAGGATTAGCGCTTTCCGGAGGCGGTGTAAGGGGCGTGGCACACTTAGGCGTGATGCAGGCTCTTACCGATCATGGTATCAAATTCTCGCACATATCGGGCACAAGTGCGGGGGCAATTGCCGCGGCCTTTTTTGCGGAGGGATATGCACCGAAAGAAATTTTACAGGTGATTAAAGACAACAGCCTGCTTAAATTGATGCGCCCTGCATTTGGTGGTAACGGTTTAGTTTCTATATTACATGCCCGGGTTTTAATTGAAAAATATATTCCGCATAATTCTTTTCAAAAACTCAAAACGCGTGTTACCATTCCGGCTGTTGATCTGGGTGAAGCAAAGCTGGTTTATTTCACCGAAGGCGAACTGGATATAGCAATTTTAGCTTCTTGCTGTTTACCAGGCATTTTTAAGCCTATTATAATTAATGATCACATGTTTGTTGATGGCGGCATACTCAATAATTTTCCGGTTGAGCCATTGGTGGGTAATTGCGACCTGATCATTGGCTCGTACTGTAATCATTTGCCGGTTGTTACAACAATCAGATCTTTCGGAAACTTGATTGACAGGGCTGCTATGATAGCCATCAACTCGGGCCTCAATACGCATAAAATGTTGTGCGATGTGCTTATCGAGCCGCACGATTTGGGTGGGTACGGTATATTTGACACCGATGCAGCCGAGGAAATTTATATGATAGGCTACGAAGAAGGGTTAAAAACTATTAACAGCAACGAAAAATTGAAAGAGGTTATCCAGGCACAAAAAAAGTAAAAACGGGCCAACAAAAATATGGTTCATGCCTAATTGAAATAGAATAAGCTGCCTGTATCCGGGCAGCTTATTCTATTTGTGTTGAAATAATGAAGATTTATTGTAACGCTTCCAAGATATTTTGCGGTTTGCAACTCACCGGCAAACGATTACTAAATACCGCTCACTGAATTAAGGAAACTTAACCCCATTATAATCTGATATGTTTACCTGTGGTATTGATGAGTTGTATTTATCATTAATGGCTTTGATAAATTGGTTGGCCACTATGGCATAACCACGTGGCGTGAGGTGTACTCCATCCAGCGAAAAAAGGCCACCGCTGATATAGTTAGAATTAACACTTACCCCATCAACCACCAGGCCATTCTGCTTTACATTTTGAAGAAAAGTGTAAGCGTCAAATACTGCCAGTCCTTTTGATGCCGCTACAGATTTTATTGTTGTGTTGTAAGAAGTAACATAATCTTCGGTAAGGGCAGTTTCGTTTTCGTCAAGTACGTATTGGTTGTCTATGGGTGTATAAGGTGTTAAGCCATAAGGCAATGTGCCATACGGCGTTGAAACCGGCTGCCCTATCATGCTTGTTGGAAAGGTAAGCACGATAAGGTCTTTAGTTGTTGCCTGGCGCGGCGCGTAGGTAGTGCCAGACACCAGTGCATTAATATACAGCGCTTTGGCTGCCGGATTTGCTTTTTGTACACCGGCCAGTATGGCCGAAACGGTGATAGTATTAAAATAGGGGATCGAAGTTACGTCGGGTACTGTTGCAACTACGCCTTTTTGCCCTTTGGCTGTTAAGGTAGTTATCAATACGTTATACAAATAAGCAAAGGTGCCTTTATCCGTCAGCACATCGCCGGCTCCGCCAGATGTTGCATAACTTAAAGCATCATTGTTTCCAAGCCAGTTAGAGAAAAAGGTGAATGGTTTGGCCATAACAAAATCAAGATAGGTGGTGGAGTTTGTTGGAGAATTACCGGGCAACAGGCGCTCATAATACCCGTTAAGGTTGCCGTATGGCGCATAGGTGATATGTATCAGCTTAATGCCGGGTACACCATAGTTATTAATATCACCGGTATACTTAGTATATAAGGTAACGTTTCCAAAACCTGGAACAGGAAGTATCCCGCGTATGGCAAGGTTGGTAGTTACCGCAGTTGTAATAGGTGTGCCATCGGCATTAAACCCGGTTAATGATAAATAGCCAGATCCATTTGCCTGGGCGGTACTAAACAATGGCTGCGTAAACGCGCCCCCACCAACCGATTGCATTTGCTTACCTATAATGCTGGGGTAAGATACCTGCTGACCTGCAAGGTATAAGCCGCCATCGGCATATCCGGCGGTAAGCGAATTACCTAACGAGATGTATCTTGAAAAATCAACAGAGCCGGCAGATGGTTTTGGCGTGTGTATCTCGGGCTTGCAGGCACCTAATAACAGTAACCCCGCAATAATATAAATATGTTGTTTAAATGTTTTCATGTATTAATTTCTTTTAAGGGTTACCAATGATAAGCCAATGAGATACCTGGTATATATACGTCGGTTTTAAATGTTCCCGATAACTGCGATTCGATATTGGTTTGGGTACGCTGCATCAGGTGCTCATACTCAAAGGAGATATCTATATCGAGGTGTTTGGCCATCGTATAGCCTAAACCCAGCGTGCCATATACACGATTGGCATCCGGAGCTTCGGGAGTTACATAACCATCCGCAACAGCGGTGCTGGCATAGCCACCGCCAAAACGCAGGGCAAGTTTATTGGTAGCCTTATACTGGGCACCTCCACGTAAACTATATGCTTGCTGGTAATTTCTGGGAGAGTGAGTATCCTGTAAAGCTGCTGTATTGGATTTATAATCAAACGATAATGTTTTATAAGAATCCCAGTTAACAATATTTACATCAAGAGCCAGTATCCATTTACTGCTGGGATAAAACCCAAAGCCAATGGAATTAACGGCGGGTAATGGTATGGTTGCGCTAAAGGTGTTGGGCTGAGGGAAACTGCTTTGCAATGATGCAGGTACACTAAAAATAGCATTGCCCGAAGGAATGGTGGTATTTACCTGCGACCGGTGTGTGATTCCTATAGTTACACCCGATTCTGTTTTGAAGTAGACGCCCGCATTCCATCCGTAGCCTTTGCCGCTGCCTTTCAACTCGGCCTGGCCCGGCTGGCCGGAGCTGTTTGCCAATGGGATGGCCCGTGTCAGATCAACGCTGCCGCGGTTATAAACAAATCCACCGCCAATGCTCATCCAATCGGCCAGTTTTATACTCAGTGTGGGCTGAATGTAAATGGCTTTCAGATCGAGGCTTTCCAGCACATATTTACCCTGCCAGGTGTTGCCCCAGTCGGTTAAACCACCAAAAGGGGTATAAACACCCAATCCCAGTTTCCAGAAAGAAGATTTAGGTCCCCATACAGCATAAAACTCGAACGGAGTTGCCACCTTATTTGCCGTACGATCCTGTATCGATGTACCGGAAGGATTGAAATCAGATTTGAAAAATAACGGGCTTATACCTCCCTGTACATAATTTTCGGGGAGCATGGCCACTGCGCCGGGATTAAAAAATACAGAAGCACCATCTTGCAGGGTACCCGTGCCGGTATGGCCCATACCTATCTGCTTTTGTCCCTCCAGGTTAACCTGGAAACCCTGGGAAAAAGCTAACAGCGGCGCTATGGAGAGCACCAAAAGTAGAATTTTTTTCATAAGAATGTAATTGGTTAATAAATAGGCAATTGCATGTGGATTGCAACTTGCAGCTATCGAACATAAAATTAGTTTGGATTGAAAAGAAAAAAAGGGCTATAATGCGGAGATATTAGTCAAAAAGTCGGATAAAGCTTATTTTTAATATTATGCAGGGAAAATCGCTTTAAAATCTACCTTTTCAGGGGGGAATAAATACAATAGTTTAACTACAATATCGAAATTATATGAATAATAAGGTTGGACAATTAAGCCTATCAAAATTTGCAGATCTTTACGCTGACAAGCTGGCCGGTGCCGATTTTTTTGTTGTTGACGAGCGAAAATTATTGAGTTTAAGCGAATTTCCCTATCGATCGGATGGTTATATTGTAGGTATCTGTACGCGCGGAACAGCTAAAGTAGAGGTGAACCTACAAGTATATGATGCCCGGCCCAATGCCATGCTTTTGGCAACTCCCTTTCATGTTTTAAGGATATATGACAGTAGCGCCGATTTTTTATGCCGGTTTGTTGTTTTTAGCAAAGCCTTTTTAACAGAAAATAGTGTCAATAGCCATTTTTTGGAATCATTCAGTTATTTTAAGAATGCATCTATCCCGGTAATTTACCCTGATGATGCAGATGCAAGAATGATACTGGAAATTTATTTATTGATACAGCAAAAGCTGGAACGTGAAGGGCATCCGTACCATATTGCAATATCCAGAAGTATTTTAATGACACTGCTTTATGAAATACAAGCTATTTACGAAAAACAACATATAATAATAAAAGGAAAACAAACCCGGAAACAGGAGCTGAATGTGCTTTTTCAGGCCCTTGTTTTTTATCATTATAAAGAACATCGTAATGTACAATATTATGCCGATGCACTTTATGTATCTCCAAAACATTTAACAGAAACCATAAAGGAAGTAACCGGGAGAACCGCCGGAGAATGGATAGACGATGCGGTAATACTTGAGGCCAAGGTATTACTAAGAAACCATGAAATAAGCATTGCCCGGGTAGCCGAAGACATACATTTCCCAGATCAATCTTCGTTTGGCAAATATTTTAAGAAACATGCCGGCGTGTCGCCGTCTGATTATAGGGCGATATCTGCTCATTGAGTGGGTGGTTGATTAGGTTAAGTGGTTGGTTAAGTTGGACTGGTTGATTTTTGTATATGAATTAATTTCGACTATTTTACCGAAGTCAAACCACAACAAAATCGAAACAGTTCCATATCCTAACCTGAAGAACTATTTTGACGGAGTGAGTAGTTAATTATAAAAACTTATTTCAACCCAATCAACCCAACTCAATCAACCCAATCCCTCTTTCCGACTTTTTGACTAATATCTCCGCATTGCAGCCCTTTCTTTAGTTTAACAACGCCGTTAATTTTACTCCTGATTATAAAACTAAAACGCTGCGATAAAAGCAGGGGCACTTTGTTACCAGGAAACTGATACAAATCAGCAACTATTAATATATAAAGTACAGCTAAGTAAAATAGATTTTGCGTATCAGGATTGATGCGGAGAAATAAATTTTAAGAAGGATAAAATACAACCATTAAATACTTATTTATGAATGCCACTGAATCTGTAAAAGCCATAAAAGGAGGAGAATTTTTGATCAGGGAAACTGCCGCTGATAGCATTTTTATTCCTGAAGAATGGAACGAAGAGCAATTGATGATTGCCGAAACTTGTACCAATTTTCTTGCGCAGCAGGTAACACCAAACCTGCAGCGTATTGACGAGCAGGAGGAGGGATTAATGCGTCATTTAATGGACGAGGCCGGTGCACTCGGCTTATTGGGTATATCCGTACCTGAAGAATACGGCGGCTTTGGTAAAGATTTTAAAACATCTATGCTGGTTACCGAAAAACTGGGAGCCGGGCATTCCTTTTCTGTCGCGTTTTCGGCACATTCAGGTATAGGTACATTGCCTATATTGTACTATGGCAACGAAGCTCAAAAACAAAAATATATCCCCAAACTGGCAAGCGGCGAGTGGAAAGGCGCTTATTGCCTTACAGAACCAAGCTCGGGCTCTGATGCCAATTCGGGTAAAGCACGTGCAAAACTATCTGCCGATGGTAAGTACTACCTCATCACCGGTCAAAAAATGTGGATCACTAATGCGGGCTTCGCCGATATATTTACTGTTTTCGCTAAAATAGATAATGACGAAAACCTGAGCGCGTTTATTGTTGAAAAAGATTTTGAAGGCCTGTCATTAAATACCGAAGAGCATAAAATGGGTATTAAAGGAAGCTCAACCCGGCAGGTGTTTTTTAACGATTGCAAGGTACCGGTTGAGAACCTGCTTTCCGAGCGGCAAAATGGATTCAAGATAGCGGTTAACATACTAAATATTGGCCGTATTAAATTAGGGGGTGGAACCGTTGGGGCCAGTAAGGATGTAATTACGGCATCAGTGCGTTATGCCAATGAACGTGAACAATTTGGGCGCCCGATTTCCAAATATGGAGCCATAAAATATAAACTGGCCGAGCAGGCTATCCGCACCTATGCTTCAGAATCGGCAGTTTATAGGGCCAGCCAAAATATGGAAGAGGCAACAGAAATGCTGATCGCATCCGGACTTGATGAAACAAAGGCAAAACTGAAAGGGACAGAGCAGTACGCCATAGAGGCAGCAATTCTTAAAGTTCATGCCTCAGAAGTTTTGGATTATGTAACAGACGAAGGCGTACAGATATATGGTGGTATGGGATATAGTGCAGAGGCACCAATGGATAGGGCCTACCGCGATTCGAGGATCAACCGGATATTTGAAGGTACAAATGAAATTAACCGGATGTTAACCGTTGATATGATGCTTAAACGTGCCATGAAAGGAGAACTCGACCTGATGGGGCCGGCTCAGAAAGTGGCTGGTGAACTGGTGAGCATACCCGATTTTGGTGCTGCCGAAGAGGGTGGCCTGTTTACCAAAGAAAAAAAATACATTGCCAATTTTAAAAAGGCCATATTGATGGTAGCCGGCTCGGCTGTTCAAAAACTGATGACACAATTGGGTAAAGAACAGGAAGTACTGATGAACCTGGCCGATATGCTGATAGAGCTTTATGTGAGCGAGTCGTTACAATTGAGGGTTGAGAAACTGGTTGGTTTAAGAAGCGAGGATGCCTGTAAAGAACAACTGGATATTATGCGGGTGTATATCAATGATGCAGCCGAACATATTGCCAGATCGGGCAAAGAAGCACTAAACTCTTTTGCCGAAGGCGATGAAAAAAGAATGATGATGATGGGACTTAAGCGCTTCACCAAAACCGAAGACATTAATACCACCCAGGCACGCCGCAATATTGCAGCGAAGCTGATAGCTGAAAATAAATACTGTTTTTAAGTATTAAAGATTATTATCCTGAGGTGTAAAATTTCGTGAAATTTTGAAGGGGAAATGCCGCATATCGCATGGTGGCGAAGACTCACCCCGACGAGGCTACGCCCGTCTGCCCCTCTCTCCAACTTCGTTGCATAGAGGGGCAAAAAAAAATAAAAATGGAGTTAACCCTCTTTGCGGCGTAAGCCGGAGAGAGGGTCGGCCAGCGCAGTGTAGCCGGGGTGAGTCTTAACCGGCGTTCAAACGAATGTTCGTGTAAAACGAAAATACGTCATGGGTAATCCCCCGCCATTTTAATAACATCAACCTAAAAAACAAAAATCAAATAATGAAAATACTAGTGTGCATAAGTCAGGTGCCTGATACCAGTACTAAAATTATATTAAAAAACAATAACACCTCCGTTAATAGCGATGGTGTTACCTATGTAATTAACCCCTATGATGAATGGTATGCATTGATCAGGGCCATTGAATTAAAAGAAAGCGGGATTGCTACCCAGGTTCACCTTGTAACTGTAGATAGATTTGATGTTGGGCCTGTGATAAGGAAAGCTCTGGCATTGGGCGGCGATGAAGCCATCCGCATTGATGCAGATAACGATGATCCTTACGAAACTGCCAATTATATAGCTGAATATGCTGCCGAGGTGGGTTATGATCTTATCTTATGCGGCAAAGAATCTATCGATTACAATAACGGTACTACAGGTGCCATGCTGGCCGAATTGTTGGGCGTTGACTACATTGGTTTTGCAACAGGTATCCAGGTAGAAGCTAATACAGCTGTTGTAACCCGAGAAATAGAAGGCGGCGAAGAAACAGATGTGTGTAATTTACCGGTGGTTATTTCCTGCCAAAAAGGTGTTGCCGAAGCCCGCATACCCAATATGCGTGGTATAATGGCCGCACGTACACGCCCGTTAAAAGTTGTTGTGCCTTCAAAAATAACGGCGGTAACAAAAATATTAACTTATGAATTGCCACCGGCCAAGGCAGGTATAAAACTGGTAAGCCCCGATAATATGGACGAACTGGTAGAGTTGTTGCACGCAGAGACTAAGGTTATTTAATAGAAAATTTATTGCCCGTGGCATCCGCACCGGAGCATCTTAACAAAAAAATAAAAATATGTCTGTAATTGTATTGGTAGAACATACCGGAGGAATTATAAAAAAGAAAAACTTTGAGGCTGTGCAATATGCCGCGCAAATAGCCAAACAAATGGGTAGCACGGTTACCGCGGTTGTTTTAGGCAATGTTGCCGATGCCGAAATGGAGAGCCTTGGCGAATACGGTGCTCAAAAAGTGTTACATGTTGCCGATAGCCGTTTGGATGAATTACATGCAAGGGCATATACCAGCGCATTGGTAGCTGCAGCGCAAAAGGAGAGCAGTAAAGTAATTGTAACACTTCATGATATTAAGGGCAGAATGGTTGCACCGCGGGTGGCCGTAACGTTAAAAGCTGGCCTGGTGGCCGGTGCGCTTTCGTATCCCGATATGGAAAAAGGGTTTGTTATTAAAAAGGCGGTTTTTTCGGGTAAAGCATTCGCTTATGTTAATATTTTAAGCGATGTAAAGGTAATTATGCTGATGCCCAACACCTTTCCGGTAGGTAAAGTTGAGGGTAAGGCTGTTGTAGAGAAACAGGAGGTAAGCTTTGGCGATAAGGATTTTGGCGTAAAAGTTAAAGCAGTAAATAAAGTAACCGGCGCGGTACCGCTTGCTGATGCCGACCTGGTAGTTTCTGGTGGCCGAGGCATGAAGGGCCCCGAAAATTGGGGCATACTGGAGGATCTGGCAAAAGAGCTGGGGGCTGCCACAGCCTGTTCGCGCCCGGTGGCCGATGCTCATTGGAGGCCGCATCACGAGCATGTGGGCCAAACAGGTGGCACGGTGCGCCCTAATTTGTATATCGCGGTGGGTATATCGGGGGCCATACAGCACCTTGCCGGCGTTAACGGTTCAAAAACTATTGTAGTGATCAACAAAGATCCGGAAGCCCCGTTTTTTAAAGCGGCTAATTATGGCGTTGTAGGCGATGCCATGGAGATTTTACCAAGACTAACAGCAGCCATTAAAAAGTTTAAAGAACATCATAAATAAAATAATCAGGGGTATGGAATTTTTTTATGAAGGACAGGTGCTATGGTCGCAGATAGACTCGAACCAGCACATGCGACATTCTGCTTATGCCGATTTTGCAGCTCAGGCGCGGATAATTATGCTCGAAAGCCTCGGTTTAAAGCTGCCCACACTTTACGAATATAAAATAGGGCCAGTGTTATTCAGGGAAGAATTGATCTATCTGCGTGAGATAGGGATCAATGAGCGCATCAGCGTAACCTGCGAGCTTATCAAAGCGCGGCCAGACGGCTCCCGCTGGGCAATAAGGCACGAACTGTACCGGGGCGATGGCGTTAAAGCCGCCATAATAAATGCCGAGGGCTCATGGATAGATATGGAGAAGCGCAAGCTTGCCATATTACCGGCAGCATTAAGCCAGATGTTTATGAATGCGCCCCGGAGCAGCGATTATGTTGAAGAGGGCAATCATGTCAGCGATTAGAATTTAAGGTCTATGACGTTTTGTATAGTAACATCGATGTGGTTGCTAAATCAGTTTCTAAGGATATATTTTGTTGGCGCAACAGGGCTTGTTAAACAGGAATTAGAGGCGTAGCCTCGGCCAATTTTGTAGCCACGGGTTTTAACCCGTGGAAAAAAACGAAGAAAATGATTGAGAGCCGTAGGTTCGATCCATATTATTCAATGGGTATATATCGTTTGAACAAAACGAAAATACCTGGATTTACACTAAAACATGGGCCGTGCCAATGGCACTCTTGTGGTTCTTTGGTCAATCATCCACGGGTTGAAACCCGTGGCTATAACATGTTTCGGGCCGATGGCCCTTAGGAAAAGCTATGTAGAAGCTAACTGAAATAGAATAACCCACCCACAACGTCATAAATCCAAATTTAACCATGACTGATCTGAAAGATGCTTTTGAAGAAGCAGTTAAAGAGAGTAAACAATTACCGTCAAAGCCAGATAATGAAACATTATTGCGCTTGTATAGTTTATACAAACAAGCAACCGAAGGCGATATAAATACAGAAAACCCTCCGGGTATGTTTGATTTTGTGGCTAAAGCAAAATACGATGCCTGGTTAAAACAAAAGGGCACTACCGCCGATAATGCCATGCAGCAATATATTGGCCTGGTAGCGCAATTATCAAATAAAACGGATTAACTTTAATATCCGAAGTATTGACAAATGTTTCCGTCATTTAGACCTTTGTAAATAGCTGCCGTAAAGGATATTTGTTGTTATAAACCATCCCGCTAATTATCGGGACTAAATTATTAAACCATTTTATAATTCTACCTGTCTCTTTTTTAAAAGATAGCTTCTGATGCCGGGTATTGCCGTTTGGTAATTGCAAAAAGCATGGATATGGCTCAAAAAAGAGATGGTTTTAGTTATAGAAATAATACCTGAAGCAATGCCTGTATCAAAAAAACATTTCATCCGTTTTGTATTAGTAATGCTAACAGCTGTATCTGTAAGTATCAGTGTAAAAGCGCAAACTGATAAAGTTGAGGGCCTGTGGTACAACGATGTAAAAAGTGCCAAAATCCAAATCACAAAAGAGAGCAACGGTAAGTTTTATGGTAAGGTGGTTTGGCTTAAGGAACCCTTAAAAAACGGGAAACCTAAAGTTGACGAACTAAACGCCGATGAAAAATTACGCACAAGGCCCAGGTTGGGTTTACCCGTACTGGCCGATTTTGTGAAAGATGGGGATAACAAATATACCGACGGAACAATTTATGATCCTAACAACGGCAAAACGTACTCCTGCAAAATAACTTACAAAGGTAAAACCTTAGACATCCGGGGATATGTCGGTATTTCGCTTTTCGGGCGTACTACAACCTGGTCGCGGGCAGAATAAATTTAAATTTTAATAAAATAAGCAGATACTGATGGATGCTAAACGAATTATAAAAAAGGTTGCAGTATTGGGGTCGGGCGTAATGGGCAGTCGTATAGCCTGCCATTTTGCAAACACCGGCGTGCAGGTACTGTTGCTTGATATTGTGCCTAAGGATGCCCCCCCGGCCGATAAAAAAGCCAGAAACAAAATTGTTAATGATGCGCTGGATTTTGCTTTAAAATCAAACCCATCGCCCATTTACCAAAAAACATTTGCAAGGCGTATCACCACCGGGAATTTTGAAGATGATATGCCCAAAATTGCCGATTGCGATTGGGTGATAGAAGTAGTGGTTGAACGGCTGGACATTAAACAGAAAGTATTTGAAACAGTAGAAAAGCACCGGAAACCCGGAACGCTGATCACTTCAAACACCTCCGGCATTCCCATACATTTAATGGCCGAAGGCCGCAGCGATGATTTTAAAAAACACTTTTGTGGCAGCCATTTCTTCAACCCTCCACGGTATTTAAAGTTATTGGAGATTATCCCGGCAAAAGATACCCTGCCCGGTGTAGTGGGTTTTTTAATGGAGTATGGCGAGAAATACCTGGGCAAAACTACCGTACTTGCCAAAGATACGCCTGCATTTATAGGTAACCGTATTGGCGTTTTCAGCATTATGAGTGTGTTGCATTATGTAGAAAAAACGGGGATGACAGTTGATGAGGTAGATAAGCTCACCGGGCCGGTAATTGGGCACCCCAAATCGGCCACGTTTCGTACCAATGATGTGGTGGGCTTAGATACCATGGTGCATGTTGCCAATGGTCTTTACCAAAACGCGCCGGATGATGAAGCGAGAGAAATATTCAAGATCCCTTCATTTGTAGATGGAATGGTAAAAAATAACTGGCTGGGGAGTAAAACCGGTCAGGGTTTTTATAAAAAAGAAAAAGTTGATGGGGTAAACCAGTTTTATGCGCTTGATTTGAAAACGCTGGAATATAAGCCTTCTCGAAAAGTAAAATTCGCCTCTCTTGAAACAACAAAAGCGGTTGATAACCTGAAAGACAGGCTTAAAATTCTGTTTGCGGCGAAGGATAAAGCCGGTGATTTTTACCGGGCTACATTTTACCAGTTGTTTGCTTATGCCAGTAACCGCATTCCCGAAATATCCGACGAGCTTTATAAAATAGACGCGGCAACCAATGCCGGCTTTGGCTGGGAAATGGGTCCTTTCGAAAAATGGGATGCGCTGGGCGTTGAAGATACGGTTAAAGCTATGGAAGCTGCGGAGAATAGACCCGCCCAATGGGTATATGATATGCTGGCGGCAGGTGCTAAAAGCTTCTATAAAATAGAGCATGGTAAACGTTTGTACTATGATATTCCGTCGAAAGTTTACAAGATAATTCCGGGTACAGAAGGGTTTATTTTGCTGGATAATATCCGCGAAACTAATACCGTATGGAAAAACAGCGGTACCACCATTGCCGATATTGGCGATGGTATACTTAACCTGGAGTTTCACACCAAAATGAATACAATAGGTGGCGAAGTAATTGAAGGGATTAATAAAGCCATTACCCTTGCCGAAGCAAGCTATAAAGGGTTGGTTATATCAAACGAGGGGGCCAATTTCAGCGCCGGCGCTAATGTGGGCATGATATTTATGATGGCTGTTGAACAGGAGTTTGATGAACTGAATATGGTAATAAAGGCTTTCCAGAATACCATGATGCGGATACGCTATTCATCTATTCCGGTTGTAATAGCGCCTCATCAGATGGCTTTGGGCGGTGGTTGCGAAATGTGTTTGCATGCCGACAAAGTGGTGGCTCATGCCGAACTGTATATGGGCCTGGTTGAGTTTGGCGTTGGTTTAATACCAGGCGGAGGCGGAACAAAAGAATTTGCGCTGCGGCTTTCAGACGAACTACAGGACGGTGATATAGAACTAAATAATTTCCGCGACCGCTTTTTAACCATTGGCCAGGCAAAAGTGTCAACCTCGGCTTATGAGGCTTTTGAGTTTGGCTACCTTAAAAAGGGTAGAGATCTGGTGGTGGTATCCCGTAACAGGTTACTTGCCGAAGCGAAACAGCAATGCCTGCAAATGGCAAATGAAGGGTATGTACAGCCCATCCCGCGCAGCGATATCAGGGTATTGGGCAAGCAGGCCCTTGGTTTGGGTTATGTAGGTGCCAATACCATGTACAGCGGCAATTACATTAGCGAGCATGATGTAAAAATATCGCAAAAACTGGCCTACGTGCTTTCGGGGGGCGACCTTTCTCAGCCTTCCATCGTAAGCGAAGAATATTTATTGGGTCTGGAGCGTGAAGCCTTTGTTGCACTTTGCACCGAAAAGAAAACGCTTGAGCGGATACAATCTATATTAACAGGCGGAAAAGTATTAAGAAACTAATTTTAACAAGTACAAAATCTAAATAAAATGAACGCATATATAGTGGCAGCTAGCCGCAGCGCTGTTGGAAAAGCTACCCGTGGCGGATTCAGATTTACCCGCCCGGATACGCTTGCAGCAGATGTTATCAAGCACCTGCTGGCATCAGTGCCTAACGTAGATAAAGAGCAGATAGATGATGTGATTGTGGGCAATGCTACTCCCGAGGCCGAGCAGGGCTTAAATGTAGCCCGGCTGATCTCGTTAATGGCGCTTGATACCGATAAGGTACCCGGTATGACGGTAAATCGCTATTGCTCATCGGGCCTGGAAACTATTGCCATAGCCTCGGCAAAAATACATAGTGGCATTGCCGATTGCATTATTGCCGGCGGTGTAGAAAGTATGAGCCTGATACCGATGGGGGGCTGGCGCATTGTGCCTAATGCCGATGTTGCCCTTGCGCATCCCGATTATTACTGGGGTATGGGCCTCACAGCCGAAGCCGTTGCAAAAGAATATAATATCAGTCGCGAAGAGCAGGATCTGTTTGCTTATAACTCTCACCAAAAAGCCATCAGCGCTATTAAGGGAGGTAAGTTTACAAATGAAATAGTTCCGGTAAATATTGTAGAAACATATATTGATGAGAGCGGCAAAAAAAAGAAAAGAGAGTTTAAGATAGATACGGATGAAGGTCCGCGCAGCGATACGTCAATTGATGCATTGGCCAAACTTAGGCCTGTGTTTAATGCAAAAGGGGTGGTAACTGCCGGCAACTCGTCGCAAACCAGCGATGGGGCAGCCTTTGTAATGGTAGTTAGCGAACGCTTTTTAAAAGAGAATAACCTTAAACCCATTGCCCGGCTGGTTAGTTATGCCGTTGCGGGTGTGCCGCCGCGCATTATGGGTATAGGCCCGCTTGTAGCTATCCCAAAAGTGTTAAAAATGGCCGGGATGAAACAACAGGATATTGATCTGATAGAATTGAACGAGGCCTTTGCTTCGCAATCATTGGCCGTAATAAAAGGGTTGGAGCTTAACCCCGAAATAGTAAATGTAAATGGAGGCGCAATATCGCTTGGCCACCCGCTTGGCTGTACCGGGGCCAAGCTTTCCGTTCAACTTTTTAACGAGTTGAAGCGGCGGGATAAAAAGTATGGTATGGTTACTATGTGCGTAGGCACCGGGCAGGGTGCAGCCGGTGTATTTGAATTGTTATAGGAAATTACGTTATCTAAATAATTGCTGCAAACATGGAAAAAGCGACAAGATTGTTTGATTGCATGGATATCCAGGCTAAAGAGCCCAGGGCCAATTTTTTGAATGCAAAAGAGAACGGTTCCTGGAAATCATACAGTACCCAGGAAGTACATACTATGATTTACCAGTTATCTGCGGCACTGCTGGATAGGGGAATTTCGGGCGGTGATGGTACCACCACGGGGCGCGATAAAATAGGGCTGATAAGCAACGGCAGGCCCGAATGGCTGATAACCGATCTGGCTGTGCAGCAAACAGGCGCTATATTAGTTCCATTATACCCCAATACCGGCACGAAGGAGATTGAGCAGATATTAAATGAGGCTGAAGTTAAATTTGTATTTGTAAGCAGCCGGGACTTATGCGATAAAGTAAAAGAGGTGCAGGTAAATATACCATCGCTGCAAGCCATTTTTACTTTCGACCATATAAGCGGATGCACCCATTGGAGCGTATTACTTAAGCCATTAAAGGAAGATTACAGGCAACAATTAAACAAAATAAGCGATAGGATCACCGAAGACGATGTTGCAACTATCATTTATACATCGGGTACCACCGGCCGGCCCAAAGGGGTAATGCTCACTCATAAGAATATATTGAGCAATGCCACAGCATCCGGCGATGTGCTTAGTCAGATACCACTGAAAGAAAAATGCGTTTTGAGCTTTTTGCCCCTGAACCACATTTTTGAAAAGATGTGTACCTACGTTTATCTCTTCTACGGTTTTTCTATTTACTATGCCGAGAATATGGACACCATAGGTGCAAATATGAAAGAGGTAAAACCGTCTCTTTTTACTGCTGTGCCTCGTTTGCTCGAAAAAGTGTTTGAAAAAATTATGGTAGAGGGCCAGAAACTAGCCGGTATAAAAAGGAAGGTCTTTTTTTGGGCCGTAAAAGTGGCCGAAGCGTATGAAATTAATGATACCAGTCTGTGGTATAAAATAAAGCTGGCCATTGCCGATAAATTGGTTTACAGCAAATGGCGTAATGCTATTGGCGGAAATATAAAAGCAATAGTAGTTGGCAGTTCGGCCTGCCCTATTAAACTGGAAAGAATTTTTACCGCAGCTAATATCGTTATCATGGAAGGTTACGGGCTTACCGAAACTTCGCCGGTAATAGCTGTTAATTGCTATGAAAAAAGCAAAAGGAAATTTGGTACAGTTGGTCCGTTGTTGAGTGGTGTGGAGGTTAAAATTGCTGCCGATGGCGAAATCCTTTGCAAAGGTCCTAATGTTATGTTGGGGTATTATAAAAACCCCGAGCTTACGGCTGAGGTATTGGAAGACGGGTGGTTCCACACCGGGGATATAGGCGAACTGGATCAGGACTCGTTCCTGAAAATAACAGATCGTAAAAAGGAGATATTTAAAACTTCGGGCGGTAAATATGTAGCTCCGCTACCCATCGAAAACAAGATGAAGGAAAATTATTTTATTGAGCAGATGATGGTTGTGGGATCTGAAAGGAAGTTTGTTGCAGCGCTCATTGTACCTTCTTACACCCATTTAAAACCCTGGTGCAAACAAAACGAGATCGTTTTTTTATCTAACAAGGAATTAATTAAAGATGCCAGGGTGATTGAACTTTATCAATCAATTATTAATACCTATAATCCCGAATTTAACCATGTTGAACAGGTGAAGAAAATAACCTTGCTTCCGGATGAATGGTCTATAGACAGCGGCGAACTTACACCAACCGGGAAAATGAAACGGAAAGTGATCACCGAAAAATACAAGGCCGAAATAGATAAAATGTATCCCAGCGAAGTAAGCGAGAATCCAACCTTTGCAAATTAATTAACCTGATGAATACATTTCAAACAACGATACAGGGCAACCTGGTGGTAATTTCACTCGATAGGGGGCGTTCAAATGCTATCAATCATCAAATGGTTAAAGAACTGGCCGGTTGCATAAAAATGCTGGAGAGTGATGATAGTGTGTGTGGGGTGATTTTAACCGGTAAGGAGGGTTTTTTCTCGTCGGGGATAGATCTGATTGAGGCCTATGATTATAATGAAGAGCAAAGCCGCGAATTTTGGATCGATTTTTTAGCCCTGCAAAATACGTTAACAGCTTTCAGAAAGCCGTTGGTAGCCGCCATAAGTGGCCACAGCCCTGCCGGTGGTTGCATATTGGCTATTTGCTGCGATTACCGTGTAATGGCAGCAGGGGCATTCATTATCGGGTTAAATGAAATTCCGGTAGGTATTATTGTTCCCGATATTGTTTTTAATTTGTATTCGTTTTGGCTTGGTCAGCGTAAAGCTTATCAGTATTTAATGGAGGGCAAATTGCTTAAGGTGAACGAAGCCCTGGAAGCAGGGTTGATTGATGAAATTAGCGGGCCCGAGAACCTGATGAATGCAGCCGTAGAAAAGGTAAAGGCTTATATGAAACTAAACCCTGTTACCTGGAGTGAGAGTAAATTAAATTTGCGTAAGGAGTTGATAGGCAAATTAAAAGCCGATCAAACCGATACTTTAAATAAGATGCTGGAGCAATGGTGGGCACCGGCAACCCGGCAAGGTTTGCAAATGATGATACAAAATTTAAAATCAAAAAATACCGCTGCTAATTAATTGACGATGACAGATCCAACAACTTCAAATGATTCTGCAAACGCCGGTGGAATGTTAAAGGAAAATGCTTTGAAAGGCAAAACCATTATTGTAACCGGCGGCGGAACCGGTTTGGGTAAAGCAATGGGGACTTACTTTTTGCAATTAGGCGCTAACCTGGTAATCACCAGCCGCAAGCTGGATGTGTTGCAACAAACGGCTGCCGAAATGGAATCGGAAACCCAGGTTAAGGTATTACCAATTGCTTGCGATGTACGAAAATATGACGAAGTTGAAAACATGCTGCAACAAGCCATTGAAGCTTTTGGCCGGGTGGATGTATTGTTGAACAATGCGGCAGGTAATTTTATTTCGCCTACCGAGCGCTTGTCGGCAAACGCGTTCTCGGCTATAATTGATATTGTTTTAAAGGGCTCGGCCAATTGTTCATTGGCTTTGGGCAAATATTGGATCAACGAAAAAATACCCGGTAACATATTGAATATTGTTACAACCTATGCCTTTACAGGTTCGGCCTACGTTGTGCCGTCGTCTTGTGCAAAAGGCGGTGTGTTGGCCATGACCAGGTCTCTGGCGGTTGAGTGGGGCAGGCATGGCATACGTACCAATGCCATTGCGCCCGGCCCGTTCCCCACTAAGGGCGCATGGGAAAGACTGTTGCCAGGAGACATGGCTCAAAAATTCGATTTTAAAAACAGGGTACCCCTTAAACGGGTAGGTGAACACCAGGAATTGGCCAACCTGGCCGCTTTTCTGGTGTCGGATTTTTCGGGCTATATAAACGGAGAGGTAATTACCATCGATGGCGGCGAATGGCTGCAGGGAGCCGGTCAGTTTAGTGCGCTCGAAATGATACCGGATGCAATGTGGGATAATATTGAGAAGGCTACCCGTTCGGCATAGGTTAAATTCAACGCCCCGAATGAAAAGGCAGCACAAAATCAGATAGGGATGATACAATTGCCCTGCTAATTGATAGGTGCTAAAAAACCTCGCCCAGGTTAACAAAAAAACCGTGCGAACCATTGGTGCCTACGCCGTAATCAATACAAACGTTGGTATTTGAATGCTTGTTTATTTTTATCCGTATACCTGCGCCTGTACCAGGGGCTATACCTTTAAATGAATTGCCGGGATAGTCTGTAAAGCTTTGGCCATTGGCGAAAACGACTCCCCCAAACAAACCATTGCGGCTGATGCTAAAACGGTATTCCGTTTCAAGATACAGCATATCTCTGCCCCGAAATCGTCCTTCAGCATAACCGCGGCCACTATTGTTGTACATATCTCCAGCTGTTTGTGGCAAATCCAGGTAGGGGGTATTGGCCGATGACAACCAGGCCATGCCCCAGAATGCCAGTACATTATTTGAATTGGCAGACAGCCTTAGATACCTGCGCACATCAAGTTCTATTGATTGCCAGTTTTTATTACTGCCCAGCAACGTAAGGTTTTGACGATATACCAGGTTGGCATAGGCACCACCAAGTGCGTTTATACTATTGCGCCTGCTGTCATACAACAGATCGAGATTAATGCCCGACGAGGTGGATGTAGCAGTTTGCCCATATTTTTCAAAATCTGAGGTGCTTTTATCCAGATTGCCGTTTGCAGTTATATTACAATGGTAATCTAAATTATACCCGGCACCAGCATAAAAATCGGGTAGTAATGTTTTGTATAACGTGCCATATATCCTTACGTAATTAAAATCTATCTCATTGGTTTGTGCGGGTGTGGTTAAGGTTCCAAGCCCATAGGTTTCTGTTGGGAATTTTGCCCAGCGAATATCAGTTACAAGACGGTATTTATTGTCGGGGAACCAGATCTCTGCCCGGTTAAATAACAAGCGCTGAGCCTTTGTATCGTACGACAGATCGGCTTGCATGGTAGACAAATTTTCGTGTTGGGCGCTGCCGGTATAGAATGCTGCGTTGCCCGTTATATCAACGGCAAAGCCCGTAGAAAGCGTATACCCTAAAGCGGGAACCGCCGAAAAATTATACTTTTTAACCTGTTTGCCTGCATTAGTAGAGGTGTTTTTATTCAATAGGTGATCAAAGAAACCGATCACATCCCGCTGGCTGGCTGAATCGGCAACGCTTAATACCGATTCCTGTCCTTCAGTTAAACGTTTGTTTACCCTGCCGGTATCCGTTTGGGAAAAGGCTTTCGAAGTGCAGAAAACTGCAAGTATGAAAACTGAAGTTTTTAGAGCGTTCAATGGCAATTGGTCTTCATTTCGTTAATAAGCAATCTTATTACCAAATATGCCTACCTAATCTGAACCTTACATGAAGTTTAAAGATATATTGTAAACTTAATATTCATTTTAACGTTTTTTAACAATCCCGCGTGTTTTTCTGCTTGATCCCTGCTACCTGGTTCGATAATGTATAAATTCTACTTCCCGTTTAAACCCTTTAGAACATTCTTTTCCTGGTTATCAGATAGGTTAACCCCATGGGTATATGGCCATTGTTGTTTTTATTAAAACTATTTCATTAAAACCCGATCGTTTTGGATGTCTCAATCGTCAAAAGATAAAAACAAACAAAATGGAAAGTCTAAAAGACAAAGTAGCCGTGATATTTGCGGCATCGGGCGAAGTGGCGGGAGCAGTTGCCCGTTCATTCGCTCAACATGGGGCAAAGGTGTATGTTACCGCGCTGAACCTGAATGCTGTAAAAGCTTTGGCCGAAGAGATCAATACCAATGGCGGACGCGCCGAGGCCGGCAAAGTAGACGCGTTGACCGAGACCGAGATCGACAGCTATTTACAAAAGGTTATTGCAGAGAATGGCCAATTGGATATGGTATTCAATGGTATTGGGAGCTATTACCAGGATGCCGGTAGTGGTATCCCTACAACAATAGCCACTTTTGAGCAATTTCTGAATCCGCTACAAAGAATTTGTGGGTCGCAGTTCCTTACTTCGAGGGTAGCTGCAAGGTATATGATCCAATCCGGGTCTGAGGGGACTATCTTACTGTTCAACGCATCTATGGCAAGGACTAAAACCCCTAATATGGCAGGGTTTGCCGCAGCCTGCGCAGCCATAGAAGGGTTAACGAGGGTTATGGCTGCCGAGTTTGGCCAGTATGGGATCAAGGCGATCTGCATTTGCTCCGGAGCCTTGATGGAGACGAATAAGATCCAGGGAATGATTAATGATTTTGCCAAACTCGCGGGTATTTCTCCCGGAGAAATGGCTTTAAACTACACCAGATTTGATATCCTGAAATCGGGGCCGACATTGAAACAATTAGGCGAGACGGCCGCCTTCCTGGTTTCTGAAAATGGAGTAGCTTTCAATAGTCATGTTGTAGATTTTGATTGCGGAAAACTAAATTTATTATAATACATTTATGGGTTGCAGTCTTCCTGCAAGTGTGCAACCTGCTTATTACCTAACATAAAATAGATTAAATGGAAAGAGAAGAAATACTTAAAAACGCTTTAACCGGCGATATAAAATCATTTCAAATACTGTTTGCCGGATTTCAAAACCAACTGAAATCTTATCTCTATCGTTTACTGGCAGATCGGAATGGCGTGGATGATCTAACGCATGATACTTTCATTAGGGCATTTGATAAAATATCCACCTTCAACCAGGAGTCTTCGCTCAAAACCTGGGTGTTTAAAATAGCTACCAACCTGGCCTATGATCATCTGAGAAAATTAAACAGATGGCCGGCAGATGCACAGGATAAAGGCGCGTATTTAGCCATTGGCACCGAGGAGATCCAGCAGTCGTTCAGAATTGTTCATCAGGCTTCTAACGCCGGAACCTATGAAATGAAAGAGCACATTGATTTTTGTTTCACCTGCATCTCAAAAACTTTACCCATAGAAAACCAGGTAGCATTGATCTTAAAAGATATTTACGATTTTCAAACCAAAGAAATTTGCCTCATCCTGGAGAAAACGGAGGGAGTTGTAAAACATCTTCTAAGCTATTCCAGAGATACGATGACCGGCATTTTCGATAACCGTTGTGCCCTGGTAAACAAAAATGGTGTCTGCGACCAATGCAGCCAACTGAATGGAATATTTAATCCGAAACAAGATCAACAGGAGCAGCGAATGAAACTGGAATTAGTAAAAGAGTCAAGTAAATTTAACAGAGCAGAACTTTTTGCCTTAAGAACAAAATTGGTAAAAGCTATTGACCCACTGCATAGTTCTGGCGCCGACCTGCAGGATATTATTATGAGATGCACCAGGACGGCGATTGGCGAAGTAGGTGATTTTTTTGGGGCGGTGCAGGGTAGTGCCGACTAAAATAGATGGGTAACTGATAAAAATGCTGATTTTGGCATAGTGTGGGATTGGAATAATGAATTAATTAACTTGTTTTAAATGAGTATTTTAAATTAAATAATTGTTTATTAAAACCCTTTCCAAAAACGCCGGACTTATAAAATAAGTCGCTAATGATTTGATTATTAGCGACTTGTTTTTGGGCAATGAAAGAAGGTAATTTAAATGTTTAATTGGTTTCAAAATATATTAAAAATCGCCAATCAGCACATCTAAAACAAACAATGCCCAATAATGGTAACAGATAATACGGATACCTTAACCTTATAAGGAGATAAATACTTCTACAAATTGGTAACGGATCTGCCATCAGGCGCAGGTGCAATTCTACAAATCGCCCAAGATGGTATCCAATCAATTAATTATTGATACCTAAACGTTTTTTAATTTCTTTTGGAATAAATCCCGATTTTTTAAATGGATGTGCTTCCGTATTAAATACATATTGCTGCAGGTTTACATCGGGGTTACCACCAAACAGCAGGTAAAAGTATTTCATGGTTTCGGCAAAGAAAAATGTGGGCAATTCATTGTTTTGCTTCATCGTTCTT
Organism: Mucilaginibacter cryoferens; assembly: GCF_014205845.1. Lineage (GTDB taxonomy): Bacteria > Bacteroidota > Bacteroidia > Sphingobacteriales > Sphingobacteriaceae > Mucilaginibacter. Next base: position 264,584 of record NZ_JACHCR010000001.1, on the reverse strand, counting down.
ACATCTGCAATAGATGAAAAGGCTATATCGGTTTTGCAGTATTTAAGAATATCCCTGTAATATTGCTGGCCTCTTGCCTCGTATTTTGGATTTTTGGTATAGTAACGCAGGTAGTATGCCGATTCTATAATCTCGGGGTTAAGATCATATACCGGATAGGTTGGTTCTTCTTTTTTGTAATCATAACCAGAAGGCTCCAATCCGTATTTATTCCATAAACCATCCCAGGTATCATCAAATGCTTCAGCTCTTTTAAGGTCACCATCCAAGGCATATAGCGCCGGCCAAAAGGCATCATATAAAGTTACGGTTGGTTTTGTTTTTTCGCCCGTATCCATATTTACATAGCCGTACCAAACACCTGTATTTGTTTGCTCTGGGATATATTTGTTAATGGCGGCAATACTTTTATCCCACATGGTTCTTAGCTGTGGGTCTTTAAATAGCACCCAGGTTTTTAGCAAATATTCAAAATAAGAATCATCTCCTGCACCTACGTAACTGTTACGATCTATCCATTCACCTGTTTCATTATTGATCACATTACCTACAAGGTTAATCTTTGAACGTTTATTCCAGATGTAAAGATTTGCTTTTTTTGCGGCCTGGTAATAAACCGGATTTTTAGTATAGTAGCTAAGTATCCCCATTTCAAACATATAAGAGGCCGCCTCTGCGGTGTTTACTACAGATCCCTTTACCTGTCCTGTTTTTAAGTTTACCCAATAATAAGGGATACCGGTGGGTGAGTTAAAAGCCTTCAGCATTCTGTCGCCAAAATCTTTTGTTTGGGCCAATATGCGCGGGTCATTGGTATATTGGTACATGCATAGCAGCCCCCCAAGTACCCGGATATTTACTTCAAAGGTCTTAACGTAAATATCCTTATCAAAACTTACACTATCTTTAATGTACTGCTCCACCTCCTTTGCATATTTATCCAATTTCATCACCTTCATGGTACTATAAGCGTCAATTGGAGATATGTGTAACGATTCTTTATACCAGTCGGCATTGGTTTTGGTAATTGGCAGCAACACATCATGCCCCCATGCATATTGCTTATATGCCTGCCAGGTACGTACAAATTCGTCTTTTACATCTTGCGCGGTATATACTTTTTTATCCTGGGCATTTGCAGATAAACCTATTAAACACGCGATTATCGCGCCGAACAAATATTTCTTCATTTATTTTTTTTCTTTTTTGTAAATACTAACTATAAATAAATTAATGGATTATTCCCGTTGTTTTGGCCCCTGCAATGATAAATTTTGTGTTGCATATTATTGGGATGGGTGCTGTCCAAAATCAGGTCGGTACTAAAGTAACGCATGGTATAACCCGTTCTGCGGGTGTTGCTGGTATTGGCATGCGCCCCATGTATAATACGTGAATCATGTAAAGAATAATTCCCTTTTTTTAGTTCAAACCATACTATCTTATCTTCATCAACTTTATTCTTTATTTCAATGTTGAATATTTTGTGCTTGTTGTTTTCGATCTCCTGATACTCAGAAAATCCATTATCATGCGAGCCCGGTAGTACGCCCATACAGCCATTTGCAATATTGGCATCATCAATGGCCAGCCAAATGGTTACAATACTATCAAACCTGTTGAAACGGCCCTGCCAGTAGGCACTATCCTCATGCCAGGGAGTATTTTTACCGGTTTTAGGTTCTTTGCAAATGAAATGGCTGCTCCATAAGCCAATATTGGGGCCTATAATTTTCTCCACCACATCAAGCACCTCTTTGGCCATTAAAAATTCAAATAACCGGCTGTCTTTGTGATGAGGCACATCCAGTTCATCGGGTTGTAGTTCACCCCGGTTTTGTAAATGGTCTTCAAATATATCAAACAGAAGTTTGAATTTTTCTTCATTAAACATAGGGCGGTCTGGTAACAGATAGCCATTTTTCTGGTAAAAGCTAACTTCAGCTAGAGATAGTTCTTGTTGATTGACATTTGTCATTTTAAAAGATTTTTAGTTAAATAGTTTTTCATAAACAGGTTTAATTCCCATTGGGTAACTGCAGCATCCCTGGTATATGAACCAGGCGGCAGATAAGGCGGCGGTCCAAATTCACAGGTTATGGTTAGCTGATCTTTACCGTTTTTAATGTGTTGCTTAACCATTTGCTTCCACCATTTCATATGTGCCTTTAATTCCTGCGAATACGCTGGTGCAGCCGGGTTTGGAACCTGTGGCCCCTGGGCATAGCCTACCCTTGCATGCAGGTGTACACAATGCGGGATCACTTTATTCATCAATTTTTTTTGTTCTGTTAATAATGATTCCGAAACCACACACCAGTGAGAAAAATCGGCCGTTAAAGCCAGCTGTGGAAAAGCTTTCAGGTACCGGTTTGTAGCGGTGGTACAAAAGCTAAACCTGCCCCTGTGTGTTTCATGCGCTACAGGCACCTGGTACTTTTCTGATAATTGGGCAGCGGCTTTTAAAAATTGCAGGTTTTGGGCAATGTTATAATAATCTCTGCCGGTATGGCAATTAACCATCACCGGCTTTAACGCCATTATCATCTCCAGCTTCCGGCTGTAATCCTGCAAATGTTCAGAAACAGTATTGCCTTTGCCATAGGGGTGCTGAGCAATCAGCAACAGGTTGTATTTGGTGCATAAGGGAACGGCCTGGTTGTAAACGTCGGTATCCGGATCTATGGCTAGTTCAACCCCGTCATAGCCTGCTGCTTTTATTTGTGCTAAAGCTGTATAAAGCGAAAGGTGACGCATACCCCAATAAGGACAAAAAAATTTTAGCTTCATTATAGATTAAAAACGTATTTGGTTATAGGATAAAAGTAGTGCTAAAATGTTTTTCATGATAGGTTTCAATATTGTTGCAGAACAAGAGTTAATTATGGTAGAGCGACTTTTATGAGATTTGTGAGGCCTTTGCGATATTAAATTTGACATAAGATGTGTAAGTCACATCTTATGTCAAATACCGGTAATTTGAATTACAGGTATTATTTGAGTAAAGGATTGATTTGCACTTCGCTCTCGGGAATGGGGAATTTAAGATCTTCCGTCTTGAACGTAACGCCGCTTGGCATGGTATAGCCTACAATGTTGGTAAATGCTTTTGTTGCCGTATTAAATACCTGTTGCGTTCTTACAATATCAAACCAGTTTTTGCCTTCGGCACAAAGCTCCCAGTACCGTTCTTTCCAAACTTCCTGCTGAAAAGCATCTTGGCTCAAAGCACCCACAGGCTGCAAACCGGCCCGGGTACGGATACCGTTCAAAGCGGTGTAAGCAGCGGCGTTTGGACTTCCATCGGCTGCGTTTTGCGCCTCGGCATAAGTTAGCAGTATATCTGCATAACGTAAAAGCGCAAAGTCTTTGCCACTATTCGGGGCATGGTCAAGAAGGCCCTGGTCAAAATACTTATAAACAGCCCAGGGGAAATTGTAAACGGTGCCATCTACCGTGATGGTATTATAAAAGAAGCCCATATTGTGCTTACCCCTTAAATCGGCAGGATCATAAGAATTTATAAAATTGGAAGTTGGATAAAATCCGCCGAATTGCAGGGAATTGGTACGCGTAAATTTAACTTCTTTTGGCAGAAAATACACCGGCACTGAGGCGTTTGCATCATTAAGGGTATAATTTACACCGAAGATATTTTCCTGCTTATTATCAAAAGCTGTGTTGTTTAACTTATTGAACCAGGTAAGCGATGCATCAGACTGAAATAATGAAAACCAGCCATTGGCAATCAGCTCAGCCGATTTATCTCTCGCCAATCCATATTTATCAGTTTCTTTCAGCGGCAAACCAGCCATGCTGAGGTAAACTTTTGCCAACAATGCTTTTACAGCGCCTAAAGATACCCGGCCGTTTCCATCGGGTGTGTTAACCATTGATTGTTTTTCTGCAGCTAACAGATCAGGTACAATGCCCTTTTCATAAATATCTTTGATTGATGATTTAGGTAAGTTGCCATCAGAAGGCTTCAGGGTAGGCGTTAATTTCAGCGGAACTTCTCCAAAGATATTTACCAGGTTATAATAAAAATAAGCGCGCAGAAACTGTGCCTGACCCAGCAGGTTACTTTTCTCGGTAGCATCCATATTGATAGCCGGTATATTAGAGATCGCCAGGTTTGCCGCTTCAATTCCCTGGTATGAACTGCTCCACCAGGTGGATACATAAGGACTTGCTGGCGAGTACACCAGGTTATAAAAGTCCATGGAAATGGCCGACTGCGCCTCATTATTCCATATTCCGGTTACCAGTTCAAGCATAGAATACGGCATATCATCAAAGCCACCTTTATTGTAGGGCGCACTGATAAAATTATAAATGCCGTTTACCGCGGATTCTGCATCGTCTGATGTTTTGTAATATAAATTAGTGGTGATGGTGGATCTCGGTTTTTCATCCAGCCATTTTTTGCATGAACTAACGCTGATAATTAGTGCAAATGCGAGAATTATTTTCTTCATAATGGGTTTTCTAAAAAATTACGTTTAAGCCGATTGAATAGGTACGTGCCTTGGGATAGCCGAAGTAATCTGTTCCCTGTGTAAAGGGGCCGCTTACAGAAGATGATTCCGGGTCGTAGCCGCGATATTTGGTGATCAGGAAAAAGTTTTGTGCGTTAGCGTAAATCCGTATTTTACTAACACTAAGGGCGGATAACACGCTACCCGGCAAAGTATAGCCAAGCGTTATATTTTTTCCGCGGATATAGCTGCCATCTCCCAGCCAGTGGCTATCCATATAGCCCGACGGGTAGTCGCTTGCATTGTTATCGGTAATATAACGTATTGCGGGTACCATGGTGTTTTGATGTTGCGGTGTCCACGCATCCTTTAAGAGGCTGGCATAGCTATTCAGGTAATATTGCCGGTCTTCCAGCTCAAAAGCAGAAGCGTTGATTACATCATTGCCATGAACAATTTGAATATCAACACTCAGGTCCCAGTTGCGGTAATGCGCGGTAGTATTGATCCCCATGGTATATTTAGGAAACATGTTACCCAGCACGCCGGCATCTGCTATGGTGTACTGGCCATCACCATTAACATCCTTACGTTTGATGTCTCCGGGTTTGTCGCCATATTTGGCTGCTTCTGCGGCTTCTGCTGTACCCCAGGTTCCTAACCTGGTATAGCCAAAAAAGTCGCCCACCGATCCGCCTTTGCGCAGTATGGTATAATTAATTCCTCCGGGCAACTGTGAACCCGGAAAAATATCGGCATTATTAGTTCCCAGTGCCAGTATAGTGTTTTTATTGCTACTTAAATTAACACCAAGCGCCCAGCTGATGTCCTTTCCATTAATCACCATGCCATTCAATGCAAACTCATAACCCCGGTTTCTAACGCTGCCAATATTGTCTGATACACTGGAATAGCCGGACACTATGGACAGCGGATTGTCTAATAATAAGTTGGTGGTTTTCTTATTGTAATAATCGGCTATCAGGTTTATGCGGTTACCAAATAGCCCCAGGTCAAATCCGATATCCATTTGGGCAGTTTGTTCCCATTTTAAATCCGGATTAGGTACCCGGCCCTGGGCGGTGCCTACATAACGGTTATCATTGAGGTAAACCGAGTAATTATTGATGGTACTTAGGGAAGAATATGGGCTGATGCCCGAATTACCAGTTATGCCGTAACTTGCTCTTAATTTAAAATTTGATATTACCGTGCTATTCTTCAAAAAAGATTCCCTGGAAACAATCCAACCGATAGCGCCAGAGGGGAAAAAAGCAAACTTGTTGGCATCGCCAAATTTCGATGAGCCATCAGTGCGGCCGGTAAAAGTAAGCAGGTATTTATTGTCATAAGCATAATTGGCCCGTGCGTAATAGGAGTTTAATCTCTCGTCCAGGTAGTAAGAACCGGGTGTTCCTTTTACCGCGCCTGCACCCAGGTTATTATATTGATAGTAGTCGGTTGAAAAGCCTGTTGAACTGGCGCTGAATCCCTCTGTTTCGCTATCACTCCAGCTGGCTCCGGCTACCAGGTTGATGCGGTGTTTTTCCCCAATCGTTTTTTTATACGACAGAAAACTTTCCATTTGCCAATAAACATTTTTATTGTAGTCTGAACTGGCCACGCCTGCGGTAGGAGCGCCGATGTCGAGTATATCCTTGCCAACATAAATATCATCCTTGGTATCATTTATCCAGGAGTCGAATGTTGTTCTAAATTCCAGATCCTTAGTGATTTTTACTGTGGCGTAAAGATTGGAAAGTGCCTGGTAAGCATTTTGGATATAAACAACGTCGTTTAGTAAGGTTACCGGGTTATCAGCGGTATAGATTCCGCTTTTATAGGCGCTGCCATCTGCATTAAAACCAAAACCAAAGTCTTCCATTGTACTGGCTGTACCATTTGGATAAGTAACCGGCAGAATAGGGATCATTCCCGACAGGGTTCTGGTAGCATTCATGGAACCTATGCCATACAGGTCTGGCTGGTTCTTTTTGGTACTGTTATAAGTTAATGAGCCCCCTAAAGTAAGCCATGGTTTAATTGTGACCTCGCTGGTATACCTCACCGAATATTTTTTGTCGTAAGTATTTAGCAATATACCCTGTTCGTTTTGATAACCCAGGTACAAACCTTGCCTTGATTTATCGGTTGCACTGGTTAGCGAAAGTGCATGCCGGTCTGAGAACGCGGTACGGGTTGCAGCCTTTTGCCAGTCGGTATTATATTTGGGAGATCCATCAGCGTTAAAGAGATCAGGATAATAAGAATAAAGCTGATCGGTAGGAAATGATCCGCGGGCAGGATCATATTCCCATGCACGCTTTTCATATTCCAAATAACCTTTAGCATCCAACATATCGGTTTCACGTGCAAGTTTGCCGGCACTCAGGTTCATATCATAGGTAAGAACAGATTCTCCCTTTTTAGGATGTTTGGTAGTAACAATAATTACCCCGTTTGATGCCCTGGAGCCATAGATAGCGGTGGCAGATGCATCTTTAAGAACATCTACCGATTCTATATCTGATGGGTTGAGCATTTGAATATCACCACCTACCAGGCCATCAATAACATATAAAGGATCATTGGAAGCATTGATGGAATTGATTCCGCGGATGGAAACGTGCAGATCACCTCCCGGACGACCGGAGTTGTCGGCGATGTTAAGCCCCGGAACTTTACTTGCAAGGGCATCAAGCACGTTGATGACCGGGGTATTGGCAATATCAGCGCCCTTGATGCTGGATATGGAGCCTGTTACATCCGCTCTTTTTTGAGTGCCGTATCCAATTACCACTATATCCTTTAGGTTTTGCGCAGTACTGTTCAGGATAACCTGTATGGGTTGTTTGTGGCCAGCTGCCAACTCTTTATTGCTATAGCCGATCATGCTGAAAGAGAGTGTAGCATTACTGCTTGCAATCAGTTTAAATTCGCCGTGTAAATCTGTTTGGGTGCCTCTCGATGTCCCAACCTCATGAACACTTACGCCCGGAAGCGGCAGGTTATTTTCGTCCACAACTGTTCCTTTGATCTCAATTGAACTGGAGGATGACTGTGCATATACTTCGAAAGGTAGCGAAGTGGCCAAAAGTGAAAATAACAGAAGGCTATAAATGAGTAATACTTTTTGATTCATGTAACATTTTTATTAATAAATTTTATAGACAATATGATTTTATAGACAGAGTATTAGTTAAAGAGGCTAGGAAGAATCGGCATAAACGTTTTCGGAAAAAGAAATTAATGGTGTGGGGATTGTTTCCAATTGCACGATATTCGTGCAAACGAAATTTTGACTTTTTAAAATTGTGTATACTATCATATCCTTAAAAAAGCCAGCAATTGAACCAGAATTGGAACAATCAGCTTTACAGATGATAAATAAAAAGGCATGGTTAATCAGGATACAATCTGATACAGAGTTGACCATGACGATTTATTGAAAATTATAACTGGCTATTATACAGGTAAATATATCGGGCTGAATCTGGTAAAAGAATAGTGATACTTTAGGCTGAGGCTTATATTATTTATGCTGAAACGACTTAGACAATGGTTTGGGTAGCTTTTCTGTAAACAGACGGCGGCTGGTGGTAGGTTTCTTTGAAAATAGTGTAGAAGTGCGCAAGATTTGTTAACCCGCAATCCATGCAGATAAGCTTTATGGGGGTATTGGTTATAGAAAGCTGCTGGGCGGCATAATTCATTCTTAATTCGGTGATCAGTTCGGTTAATGTTTTGTTGAATACTCTTTTGATCGTTCTGTTTACGTGATCGATGTTTTTTTCACACAGATCGGCAAAACCATTTTGACCGGCCTTAAATAATTCAGGGGACGTAAATTCCTGCAAAGCTTTGTTCAGCCATGAAGGGATTTGCTGGTTGTCTACCTTTACCTTATCGTAGATGCTGATAAAACGGAATATGCTTAGTAAAAGACTATCAACATATAGATTAGATTTCTGGCATTTCCAGTAACCCTCCGCTCTTTTAGAAATTTGGTTGATAGTATTTAAATCCAACAGTTTTTGGAAAGGAAGCTGGTCATTAGTCCAAAAGTATGATTTGGAATCGGGAAAATACCTGGCCTTGAGGTGTGTTAATGTGTCTGTAGAGAAGGCCAGGTTCATAATGGTTAGCCCATGTTTGTCAGATGTAAAGGTGTGCCTGTCATCCGGCCGGATCATTACCAGGTGCCCGGGTTGCAAAACTACTTTTTGGTTATTGACCAGGTGAAAACCTTTACCCTTTTCTACCCAAAATATTTCCGCATAATCATGGCTATGCATGGAGAGATCTCCCCTGGAATGTATGGTGGCCCTTGCAATATGAAAAGCGTCATTTTCCTGAATAAAATCGCCGAGTAAAAACTTTTGAACTTTTTTTACAACAGGTGCTTTAAAAACATAGTTTGTCATAAATTTTTATTTAGCAAATTCAACAACTCAGGATAATTTGGGTAATACAAATATATAGTCATTTCTGACTATTAAAACGATGTTTTTATATGGTAAATAATTATTTTTTTATGGTAAAGCGATATTAGTAGAAAGTTGTGGTTTGCAAATTGGTATATGAGAAGGTAATTAAATTTGCAACTCTATTATGACCAACTGACTAATAAGGAACGGTATAGAAATTATCCGGGTATTATCAAATTAGTAAAAAAACTGCTAATAGCGTACGTTAAAATACTTTATTAGCAGTCGGGTACTGGTTTGCCAGTTTGGGATGAAGTGATCAATAGCTCCCGGATATCCACACCTATCCGCTTAAACGCCATAACTTACAGTTTGTAATCACAAGGAGAAATTCATAAGTTTGAATGTGTCTATGGCGAATGATACACACTCGTAATTCTTGTCGATTCCAAACGGAAACCCAATCGACGGAATTTATAAACCATATTTAAAGCTTTTAACGGGTATGAACTGGGAAGAAGGTAATAGTGAAAAGGAATTATTGCGTCTTTTTCAAAAAGGCGATGAAGTTGCTTTTAACGCTATATATGTGTTATATAGTAAACAGCTGTTTCGTAAGATATTTCATATGGTTAATGATGAGCATTCTGCTAAAGAGCTCCTCCAGGATCTGTTTATGAAAATATGGGAGAATCGTAAACACATAGATCCCGAAAAGTCATTCAAATCTTATCTGTATACAATTGGTGTCAATCTTGTTTATGATCATTTTCGTAAGGCTGGCAGGGATAAACAGCTGGCCTCTCATTTATTGTTGATGGCTGTTGATCAGTATACCCATATTGAAGAAGCCATAGTTAATAAAGACAACATGAACCTGATCAGGAGCGCTGTGAATAAACTTCCGCCTCAGCGAAAAAAAGTATTTATTTTATGTAAGCTCGAGGGGAAAAGTTATGAAGAGGTGAGCCAGGAGTTGCATATCTCTACCTCCACCATTCATGATCATATGGTAAAAGCCAATTATGCGGTTAGAAGTTACCTGAATAGCCACCCCGACCTTGTTGCTTATTCACTTGCAGCTATCATCTTTATATATTAAAGACTCCAAAAGGACTCTTCTTGACCATACTTTAATCTTTTTTTGAATTATTTTTAATTCAGAGCAGACATCATTTTTTTCTACAGCGTATTAGTAGAAAAGATGTGTTTTGGAAAACAAAGAACAACCGGATATTTTAATTAAAAAATTTCTGAACAGGCAATGTACTGTTGATGAGATCAATGTTTTAATGCAGGCATTTGGGCAGCCTCAAAATGAAGAAGCATTAAAAGCGGCCATCCTGGATTATTTTGAAACAGCAGCGGGAGCAGAAACAGAAATTAAGCCAGATGTTGAAGCCGCAGTACAGGAGGTTCACTATAATCTTATTACTCAAATAAGGAAAGATACTGCTGTTGGCAGATCTCGCTACAGGCTAATGTGGTCGAAATTTGCTGCTGCGGCTGCCATTTTAATTTTCATATCGGCAGGTGTTTATTTTTATTTGAACAAGGAGGGGGTAAAGCCTCCGCTTGCCCAAATGGCTGTAAAACAACTTCAAAATGACATATTACCGGGCGGTAATAAAGCTGTGCTCACTTTGGGCAACGGTAAAAAAATTGAATTAGATGATGTTAAAAATGGGATAGTAGCGCGGCAGAACGGGACAGCTACTATTAAAACAAAGAGTGGACAACTTGTTAGCAGGGTTGAAAGCGGGAATAAATTTGCCGAAGAGTTGCCGGTAAGTTATAATACGATAACTACCGCCCGTGGAGGCCAATACCAGGTAATATTGCCCGATGGTAGTAAAGTGTGGTTAAACGCGGCCTCATCTTTAAAATACCCAACAGCGTTTAAGGGCTCTGAAAGAAATGTGGAGCTAACCGGCGAAGCCTATTTTGAAGTTGCTAAAAATGCAGCTATGCCATTTTATGTTAAATCGGCGGGGCAAACGGTGAAGGTATTAGGTACACACTTTAACATCAATGCTTATGAGGATGAGCGGGTTATAAAAACAACATTGCTGGAGGGTAGTATTCAAATTGCCTATCAGCAGGTAAAGGCATTGATTAAACCCGGTGAAACTGCCCGTATCACTTTAGGATTGGCAAATAAAATTATGGTAGATGAGGATTTGGATACCGGCGATGCAGTGGCGTGGAAAGATGGTTACTTTCAGTTTAACCATTCTGACATTCAAACAGTAATGCGGCAAATATCCCGCTGGTACGACGTAACTGTGATTTACAAGGGTACGGTACCATCAAAAGATTTTGGAGGTGCCATTCAGCGTAACCTCAGCTTATCACAAGTATTACATATTCTCGAAAAAAGTCAGTTACACTTTATCATCAAAGGGAAGGAGGTGGTTGTTATGCAATAAATTTTATATAGCCTAACAAACCATCTGGAAAAAACCGGAAGCGTTGGCGCGCTTCCGGCTAAAAAGTCTGGCTTGGTTTAAACAAAATTCTTCTTGCAATTCACTTTATTTTTTCACTCCAAACTATTCAAATGTAATGAATTTTATTACTTGTCGTATTTCCGGCGGATCATCCCCTGCGCCTTACAAAGCCAGAAATCCCGGAAACAAATACTATCAAACCTGGCGGATCATGAAGCTAACCTTAATTTTATTAACTATTGCATTTATGCATGTGCATGCCAGTAGTTATTCGCAAACCGTAACCTACTCGGGCAAGAATGTGGCTTTGGAAAAAGTGTTTAAATCTATACGTAAGCAAACTGGTTACGTGTTTTTTTATAGTTATGATCTGTTGCAGAAAGCCAGGCCCATTAACCTGAATGTTAAAAACGTGCCATTGGAGCAGGCTTTAAAAGATTGTTTTGCCGGCCAGTCTTTAGATTATGCTATCGAAAACAAAACCATTGTAATTTCGGTAGCAAAAAATCAGTTAAGCGTCCCTGTTCCACCTGTAAGGATAACGGGCAAGGTTACAGATACCACAGGTGCTCCTTTACCTGCGGCCACCATAACAATTAAAGGCAAGGCAGGCGTAATGGTTACCGGGATAGACGGAACTTTTGCTATAGATGCCCAGGTGGGCGATGTATTGGTGATTTCTTACATCGGCCTTACCCCAAAACAAATTACAATTACTGCGTCTACAACTTATCTAAGCATTGTTTTAAGCCCCGAAACAGGTAAACTGGGCGAGGTTGTTGTGGTTGGTTATGGTACACAAAACAAAAAAGACCTGAGTACAGCGGTGGCAACCGTAGGCTCAAAAGCATTGGGCAGGCAGGTAGTAAGCAGCTTTGAGAATGCGTTGCAGGGGCAGGCCCCCGGCGTGCAGGTTAACAATCCAACCGGGCAACCAGGCTCGGCCATTAATATCAGCATCAGGGGCAAAAATTCTTTAAGCTTAAGTACCTCGCCTTTATATGTGATTGATGGTGTACCCGTGCAACCCGGATATGACGAAGAATTAGGAATTGGTAATCAGCGGCCTAACCCATTAAGTACGCTGGCAACCAGTGATATCGAATCCATTGATGTTTTGAAGGATGGTGCCGCGGCTGCTATTTACGGCTCGCGGGCATCAAACGGTGTGGTGGTGGTAACTACCAAAAGGGGTAAAGCCGGCAAGCCGCAGGTAGATTTTAACATGTACTACGGTCAGCAAAAACTGGTTAAAAAGATCAAATTATTGAATGGGAAACAATTTGCCTCGGTTTTTAACCAATCGCTGGTTAACGCCGGCGAAGATCCCGCTTATGATGTAGATACGGTAACCACCAATACCAACTGGCAGGATTTGCTTTATCACGACGCGCCCATCAGAAACTACCAGCTTAGCGTACAGGGCGGCAACGATAAAACAAAATATTATATATCAGGCGCTTATTTTAACCAGGACGGGATCATTCGTAACTCGGGCTTTGAGCGTTATTCTGTGAAGATCAACCTCGACCAACAGGTAACCGATAAGTTTAAAATAGGAACCAGCTTAAGCTTAGCCAATACTAAAAATAACCGCAGTACGCGGTCTGAGATGCAATTGAATAACTCGGGCGTGGTATTGGGGGCACTGGAACAGATACCAACGCTGGCTATTTATAATGCCGACGGCACTTATGCACTGAACCCTTTTTCGCAATCAGATAACCCTTATGGTGATAATGAAACCACCCATAATATGATTAAGATGAACCAGGTTTTTGGTAATATGTATGGCGAATACAATATTCTTAAAAACCTTACTTTCCGCTCATCAATAGGTATTGATTACAGGGCGCAAATAGAAAACCAGTTTATCGATAGGGAAAACCCTGGTTTTGAAAACGCCCCCTCGGCCAGCAGGGGCAGCGCGGCCACCGGAACCAATACGGGCACCATTTGGTTATGGGAAAATACACTTACCTATAAAACCACATTCAAGAACGATCATAACCTGACCTTATTAGCCGGTCAATCGGCACAAAATTCGGAACTATTTACTTCAAGTGCCGCCGGTTATGGTTTTCCGTCAAACGCGGTACCTTATTTATATGCCGCCAGCATTAAACAAAGTATGTCCAGTTATGAAGAGCAATGGGGATTGGTGAGCTATTTTTTAAGGGCAAATTATAATTACAAAGATAGGTATTATGCATCAGCCAGTATGCGTGCCGATGGATCAAGCCGTTTTGCACCTAATAACCGTTATGGTTATTTCCCCGCAGTTTCTGCTGCCTGGCGAATTTCGCAGGAACCTTTCTTCAACAAAAACAGCATCATATCCGAACTGAAACTCAGGGGCAGTTTTGGTGCCAATGGTAACCAAAACGTAGGGGTTTATGACCGTTACAGTACTTATGGAACAGGTTATAATTACAGCAACTATACAGGCGATGGTTCTGTAGCGGGTGGCATAGCTGCTCAACGTATAGGTAATGATAAATTAAGATGGGAAACTACTTACCAATATGATGCAGGGTTTGATATGGATTTGTTTAATAGCCGGGTAAATATTACGGCCGATGTATATTTGAAACGAACCAAGGACCTGCTTACAGAGGTGCCACTTTCCATCAGTTCAGGGGCCGAGATTACAACCATCGTTCAGAATTTGGGCCAGGTGCAAAATAAAGGTTTTGAATTGGGTATTAATACCGTCAACATCCGCTCATTAAATGGCTTTACCTGGAGCACACAGTTCAACTTTAGCCTTAACCGCAACAAAGTGCTTGATTTGGGGAAATTAGTTGATGAGAACGGGAAAACTGTGGATAGAACGATCATCGGAGACTACTCCATCAGTGAAAAGGGCCAACCTTTGGGCGCGTTTTATGGCTATGTGGTTAAAGGGATCTTCCAAACACCGGCAGAAGTGGCGGCAGCGCCAACCCAGCCCAATGCTGCTGCCGGCGACCTGCGTTTTGAGGATTTGAATAATGATGGTGTGATTGATGCAAAGGACCGTAAGGTTATTGGCGACCCTAACCCCAAATTCATCAGTGGTATTACCAACACGTTTAGTTATAAGGGTGTCGACCTGAGTTTCTTTTTCCAGGGCAGCTTTGGTAACCAGATATACAATCAAAACCGTACCCTGTTAGAGAATATGGTGAACCCGTTTAATCAATCTGTTGATGTGTTGAACAGCTGGACCCACGCCGGACAAAAAACCAATCTTCCACGTGAAGTTTATGGTGACCCGAATGGTAACAGCACTTTTTCTACCCAATACCTGGAAAGTGGTACTTACGTGCGATTGAAAAACTTAACCCTTGGTTATACTTTTCCGGTAAGCCTTATTAAAAAAGTAGGGATCTCTTCTTTGAGGATTTTTGCTACCGGGCAAAATATATTAACATTTACCAGGTACAAAGGGTATGATCCTGAAGTGAATGCCGATCCGCTATCCAATACTGGTTTCGGCAGGGATTATGGTGTTTATCCTCCCGCTAAAACCTATACACTGGGTATCAACGTTCAATTTTAATTCATGACTAAATAGCTTAAATGATATGAAACGATATATTAATCAATTCCTTTTTGTACTGGCTATGCTGCTTTGCGGCACCATGTCATGTAAAAAAGTGCTTGACAAACCACCATTAACCGCCATTACTGCCGATAATTATTTCAAAAATGGCGACGACGCAGAATCGGCCATTACAGGCTGCTACGATGCTTTGCAGGACGATGGCTATTACGGTTCTGTATTGAACCTGTTGGGCGAAATGCCTTCTGACGATGTTAGCTCGGCTAATGCCGATGTGTTCGCGCTCGATAAAATTCAGTGGACCGCAACAACCAGTCAACCGGGCAGGCTTTTTCTAAATGCTTTTAAGGGCATCAATAGGGCCAATTCGGTCATCAAATATGTACCATCTATAACAACGGGTATTACTACCCAAAGACGTGGCCAGATACTGGGTGAAGCTTATTTTTTAAGAGCGCTGCATTATTTTAACCTGGTAAAATGTTTTGGTGGTGTGCCATTGCATTTAGTACCTACAGAAACAGAAAGCCAGTCGGCTATGGCCCGTTCCACAACCGACCAGGTTTATACACAAATTGAAAGTGACCTTACTTTAGCCGAAAGTTTACTGCCCGAAAGTTTTGGCAATACAGGTATCGACCGTACAAGGGCTACTAAAGGTGCGGTGAACGCTTTGCAGGCTAAGGTTTATTTGTATGAACGTAAATGGCAACTATGTATCAGTGCTGCTGGTAAAGTGATGAGCAATGCAAACTATGGTACAAGTTTAAACACTCCGTTTAATGACTTGCTGCCTTTCAAAAATCACCAGGAATCTATCTTTGAGGTGCAATATGCTGGTACCGATGACGGTGGGTTTACCTTGCCCGACCTCGTTTTACCCTCCCCGCCAGCTTCCTATTCTTTTCCTAAATACAATATTCCAACAGATAACCTGATGAACGCGGTAGATACGGTTAATGACCAAAGGTGGAAAAACAGGGGAACAGTGGAAGGCGGCACCAGCTATACCAGTGCTATACTTGGAACCGGAGATGGTAATGACGGGGGCTGGTTTGTATATAAATGGCGCAGCACCAATTTTTTTGCGAGTAAGGATAACTATCCGCTGCTAACGCTGGATGATGTTTACTTGATGTTTGCAGAAGCATCAAACGAGCTCAATGGACCAACAGCCGATGGCCTTGCCCGGCTTAATGCCATACGGGTGAGGGCAGGGATTGGTGAAACATCACTTGCTATATTGGCCAGCAAAAATCTTTTCAGAGATGAGGTAGATCAGCAGCGCAGGTTTGAAATGGCTTTCCAGGGCGACAGGTGGTTTGACCTGGTGAGGTACAGTAACCAAATGATTGCCGACCCTTCGGCTGTGCATAAAGTGGCGGCGATGGATATCATCAAACAGCAAAGAGGTACGGCCAATACCAATTATTTGTTGTACCCGCTTCCGTTGGATGAATTAAACACCAATCCGCTTGCCAAACAAAACCCGGGCTTTTAGTTGAAGTGTATATAATGTTGTGAAAATGGGGGAGGTATTTATATTTATCTCCTCCTTTTTCATTAGATGGAATTTTTAAAACTAAGTTGAATAATACCAGTGAAAAATATAATAAAGGTAATCATCATTTCGGGCCTGCATTTATCGGCCTATGGACAAGGTTTAACGGATACTTCAAAGATGAAAGTAACAACCGTAAGCGTTGAGGAAAAAGAGGAAGATAACAAGCTGCATAATGATTGGGCCAATCTTAAATATTACCAGGATGATAATAAAAAACTGGGTGCTGGTAAAAAGGATCTGGTATTGCTGATAGGTGATTCTATCACCGAACTTTGGGCAGATACCGATCCCTCCTTTTTTAAAGTAAATATGAACTATATTGACAGGGGGATAAGCGGTCAAACAACGCCGCAGCTGCTACTGCGTTTCAGGCAGGATGTAATCAATCTTAAACCTAAAATAGTGATCATTTTGGGGGGCACTAATGATATTGCCGGAAATACAGGGCCGGCAACTATTGATGAAATATTTGGCAACCTGGTGTCGATGATCGAGCTGGCAAAGGCCAATCATATAAAACCAGTTATTTGTTCAATATTACCGGCAATAGATTATCCCTGGAAAAGGGGGCTGGAACCTTCGGGAAAAATAGCCCATCTTAACCATAAACTAAAAGTGTACGCTGCTGCTCATCAAATAACCTACCTTGATTATTACAATGCTATGAAAGATAGCGAAGGTGGATTAAAAAAGAACCTGACCAAAGATGGTGTTCATCCTAATATTACAGGGTATAAAATAATGGAACCGTTATTACAAAGCGCTATAAGCCAATGGAGATATTGACAGATAAATACTACCTCCATTGGAAACGGGTTTGTGGGCATGCTTTATTAATGGTAGAGGTTGAAAATGAATATAGTAACTACGGCGCGGATGAAGAATGATTTTAAAGATATGTGATTGTTCAGCGGATGTTAACGTTCTGATTTTTAAAAATTTAAATTCGTTTTACAAGACTGCTATTGTATAGCCGTTTAAACTTAAAAGAAATTTCTCCAATGTTTTGTTAAATTCATCAGGCTGCTCCATATTGGCAATGTGCCCCGAGTTTGCTAATACGGCGAGTGTTGAATTTTTGATTCTTTCATGCATATAGGTTGCACATTCTACCGGGGTAAATTCATCCTGGTCTCCAACAACTATTAAAGCCGGGAAGTCTATTTTTTCCAGCAATGGTGTATAATCAAGCCTTTCCGCCCGCCCTCGCTGCACCGCTGCCGAGCCTGCCGGGTTGGTGGTTTTCATCATATAAGAAACTCGGGCGGTTACTTCAGGCTTATTTTCAAAAGTATTGGTGCACATAAAATGCCTGATCCTCTCATCTGTAAACCTTTCCATTCCGTCTCTTAATATTTTAGCCGAAAGAGCTAGTCGGTTTTGATAACCTTTCTCATCTTCTGCTCTGGCATCAGTATCGGCCAGCACAATACCTTTAAACAAACCCGGTTGCCACCTGTACATTTCCAACGCAATTTGGCCACCCATCGACAGACCTATTACAATAGCCCTGCCTATCCTTAACTGATCCAGCAAATGAATCAGGTCGAGTGCCAGCTCATCCAGTAATACCATGCCTTCGGTTATGCCAGATTCACCATAGCCCCGCAGATCAGGAATAATCAGCCGGTAATTTTTAAGTAGTAGATCTTTCTGATCGTTCCACATGCTGCGGTTGAAGGGCTGACCATGGATCAGCAGAATAACATCTCCTGTTCCGAGATCATCGTAAACCATATTTACGCCGCGAATAATTGTTTCCTTTCTCATGATGCCTGTTGATTTCTGTCTAAATAAAATGCATTGGCCTGTGCCAGGGGCGTTACTTCAATATAATTAATATTAACATTTACAGGTTGCGATATGGCATAAATAATAGCCGCCGCAACATCCTGCGCTTTTAAAGGTTCATAACCTTCATAAACTTTTTTTACGCGATCCATATCTTTTTTAAAACGTACAGCCGAAAATTCCGTTTCCACTGCGCCGGGACTGATCGTAGTTACCCTCACCCGATGTTTTAATAGATCAATGCGCATACTTTTGCTGATCGCTTCAACGGCATGTTTGGTGGCACAATAAATGTTTCCCTTTTCATATACTTGCGTCCCTGCTATGGAGCTGAGATTAACAATATGTCCCCGCCTACGGGCTGCCATTAGTTTTGAAACAGGCTGGCTTACTGCAAGCAATCCCCGGATGTTAGTATCGATCATGGTATTCCAATCGTTGAAATCAGCATCCTGGAAATGGTCCAGCCCCGCGGCAAGTCCCGCATTGTTTATCAGCAGGTCAATACTTTTCCACCAATCATCTAAACTATTAATTAGTTCGAAGGTATTTGTGATATCCCGGATATCCATTTCAAGTGTCAAGATCTCAACCGGGTAAACCAATTGTATTTCTATTTTAAGTTCGTCCAGCAAATTCTTTCTCCTGGCGGTTAAAATCAGGTTGTAATTTTCTTTCGCTAATGCCAACGCCAACGCTTTTCCAATGCCGGAAGAGGCACCTGTGATAAATGCTATTTTCTTCATTTGTGATACTATTGTCTCACAAATGTATTATCTTTATTTTAATTAAAAAAATTTAATGAGAAAAAAGTCTCACAATGACTAAGCTGCAATTAGATAAGGGAAGAATCATTCAGAAATTAAAGACCCGCGAGGTTTTAATATCAAAAGCAAATGAGCTTTTAAAAAAAGGAAATTTAAATAGTATTGAGCAAGCGGCAAAAGAGGCTGGTATCTCAAAAGCGACAGCTTACCGCTATTTCACCAAGCTGGATGCCCTGAAAAGGGAGGCTTCACTTCAGCTTAAATCTGAAAAACCCGAAGGTTTGTTTAAAGATTTGCCAGATGATAACGTTGCGCTAAGACTTGAGCGATTAATAAATTATCATTTTAATCTGTTTATAGAAAATGAAAGTGAATTTAGACTTTTCCTCAGTTCTGTTATTGGCGAATCGTTAATTGATAACCAAACACAGTTAAGAGGCGGCAGACGTATTGCTTTGATCGCAGAAGCATTGGCTCCTTTGAACAATACTGTTTCAAAGCCAGAGTTTGACCATATGGTATATGCGCTAAGTCTTGTATTTGGGATAGAATCTATTACTATACTTCGCGACCTTTGCAAACTTGATAACCATGGCATTTTGGAGAACTGGCAATGGACAGTGGCAAGGATAGTAGGTAGGCACCAATAGTAGGCGTTTCACAAAGCTATGCGTATTTGGTATTACGTAAAACAAATACGCATAGCTTACTCCTCAACTATTTCGCTTGATACGAAAGACTGCGCTTTAACGGGAAAGATTATCGAAACCCGAGGCGTTTGATGTTTAAAGGTTATGTTTGGCGGTTCCTCTAAACCTGTTTTTTAGGTTTTCAATAATCAGGTACATTGACGGGACAACAAATAGTGTCAGGATCATGGAACTGGTTAACCCTCCGATAATTACCCAGGCCATGCCGTTCTTGATCTCAGAACCGGGGCCCGTAGCCAGCGCAATCGGCAGCATACCTAAAATCATGGCCAACGTGGTCATTAAAATCGGGCGGAGCCGCTCTTTACCTGCTTCTACCAAAGCCTTGGTCACCGGATAACCTTCATCCTTCAGTTGGTTGGTAAAGTCAACAATCAGGATGGCATTCTTGGACACCAGTCCGAGCAGCATAATCATACCAATGATCGAAAATATATTCAATGATTCCATGGTTAGCGCTAATGCCAGCAGTGCACCTATCAATGCAACAGGAATAGAAAATAATACGACAAAAGGATAGATTGTACTTTCATACAGCGCCACCATGATGAGGTAAACCAGTATAATTGCGGTAAGCAAAGCAAGGCCCAGGCTGCCAAAGGCATCTCCCTGATTTTTAACATCACCAAGGTATTCTACTGTAATACCTTTCGGCACTGTAATGTTTTTCGCTTTTGCCTTAATCTCTTCGGCAATTGTTCCGGTAGGTCGCCCGGCCACATTGGCATTTACAGTGATTGAACCTAAGCGGTCGCTTCGTTCCAGTACACTTTCGCCAAGCCCGTCTTTCACATCCGCAAACTGACTAAGCACAAAGCTTTGCCCGTTACTATTGGTAAATGAAAGATTTCTTACGTTGCTGATATCCGTACGGTTGTAGCTGTCGAGCCCTATCAAAATATCATACTCGTTTCCGGCCTGTTTAAACTTGCTGTTATCATCACCACTAAAAGAATTTTGAAGTGCGCGCCCTACCTGGCTTGCATCAAGGCCAAGCAACGTCATTTTCTCCCGGTTTAATTTTACCTCCACTTGCTGTTTTTGGTCTTTTACAGATAACTGAACAAATTGTGTTCCCGGTACGCCTGCGATCACCGTTCGGTAAGCTTCCGCCACTTTGCGAACCTCGGCAAGGTTAACGCCTTTGATAGCAACCTGGATAGGCGCACCGGCATTTGCACCGGAAATAGACGTTGGTGAAGCGGTAACTTTTACCCCAGGTATCACCGCGCTTAACTTCTGTTGGATAAAAACGCCAAAATCTTCTGAGGAAATGCTTCTTTCCTTGAGGTCTTTCATCGTAACGGTCAATTCTGCCAAATTCACACTGTTACTTGTTCCGGCAACACTGCCAGCTACAAAGCCAATACTGGAGAATACTTTGCTCACTTCTGGCTGTGCCATAATAACTTTTTCTACCTGCTGGGTAATCATATTGGTTTGGTACACGGATGCTGCAGGTGTAAGTTCCAGTTTAATAACTACTTCTCCCTGATCTCCGGCCTGAATAAAGGCGGCACCGATGAAGCCTTTTGCAAGCAGCATTACAGAGCCGATGAGCAAAATGATAACGCCGGATAAAAGCCAGCGCTTTTTGTGCAGCGCAACCGTTAGCATTCGGCCGTAGGTTTCTTTTAAGGCATCGATCATATGCTCGAAGGCCAGATTAAGTTTACCCCAAAGCGTTTTCGGATTCATTACCTCAATCTTACCAAAGCGGCTGGCCAGCATAGGAGTTACCGTAAAGGATACGAATAAGCTCATGAGGGTAGAGATTACAACCACCAGTGAGAACTCCCTTAAAATAGAGCCGATAAGCCCTCCTGCCAATGCCAGCGGCAAAAATACCACCACATCTACCAGTGTAATGGCGAGTGCTGTAAACCCGATCTCACTTCTCCCGTCAAGAGCCGCTTTTTTCTTGTCTGCGCCTGCTTCGAGATGCCTGTATATATTTTCAAGCACCACAATAGAATCGTCGACGAGGATGCCAACAACAAGCGACAAGGCCATTAACGACATCAGGTTGAGGGAAAAGCCCAGCATGTACATGGCGATAAAAGTTGGTATGATGGACGAGGGTAGTGCCACCAGCACAAACATGGAACTCCTGAAACTATGCAGAAAGGCCAGCATCACAAAACCTACTATCAGGATTGCCAACCCCATATCTTCGATAACGGCATCAGCAGATTTCAGCGTATAAGTTGACTGATCTGTGGAAATGGCAAATTTCAGATCCTGACCCGAGTATTGTTGTTCGATTTGTGCAAAAGCGGCTTTCAATGCTTTGGCTACATTTACGGTATTGGCATCAGATTGTTTAATTACCTGAACACCGATGGACGGCAAACCGTTGATGTGATTGATAGCCGTTGTTTTTGCTGTCGCATCAACCACCTCCGCTACGTCTTTCAAATAGATGCTGCCTTCGCCCGGTTTTTGCCGGATGATCAGGTTCCTGATCTGCTCTATAGAATTGACATTGGCATCATATTGAATGGATAATTGCTGGTTCAGGGTCTCGATCTTTCCGGCCGGGAATGACTGGTTAGCATTATTCACCGCGGCGGTGATCTGCGTAATGTCCATTCCGTAAGCTTTGAGTTTTCCCTGGTCTATATTAACCTGTATTTCCCGTTCGTCGCCACCGATGATATTCACTTGCCCCACACCCGAAACATTTTGCAGTACCGGTGTAATTTGTTTATCGATCAGATCGTATAAAGCTTTCGGGGCAAGTTTGGAGGTTACCCCGGCCCTGATAACCGGTATTTCCTCTAAGTTTATTTTGTTCACCAGCGGCTTCTTGATAGACTCTGGCAGATCATTTTGTGCCTGGTCTGCTTTGCGTTGGATGTTTCGTTCAGCTTCGTCAATATCTGTCCCGCTTTTAAGTTGAACGGCTATTTGAGAGATGCCTTCCTGGGAAGTTGATGTGATCTTATCCAGCCCCTCGACAGAGGAGAAGGCATCTTCCAGTTTTTTAGTTACCGAGGTTTCCACTTCTGAAGCAGATGCTCCGGGATAAACGGTACTTACCGAAACGGTGGCCACCTCAATCTTGGGCAACAGGTTGTAATTTAGTTTGGAGTAACTCAGCAGCCCAAAAAGTAACAGCACGGTGAATATAACGACGATAAGTAAGGGCCGTTTAACGGCTATTTCTGTTATTGACATGATGGGTTCTTTTAATTGGATGTACTTACTGGACTGCCGTCTTTCAGGTTGATTTGGCCGGAGGTTACCACTATATCGCCCGGCGACAGGCCGCTGAGCACCTGGATGTTTCCACCAAGTTCAACCCCGGTTTTAATTGCTTGCTGCCGGGCCACATTATTTTTTACCACATAAACAGCTGCATTTTTTATACTCTCGGTAAGCGCTTCACGCGGAATAACCAACATTTGCTGTTTGGTTTTTCGTGAAAAATCGGCATATACAAACGTACCCGACCGCAGTATGGATTGGCTGGCATTATCAACCATGATCTCTACCGGATAATTATGGGTTTGGTTGGCCTGCGGACTGATAAAACTGATGATACCGTTAAACACTTTTCCGGGATAAACATCGGTTGTGATTTTTATCTGCTGTCCCTGTGCAACCTGGTAAACCTCGCTTTCGGTCAGATTAACCTGTACCTTGGCCTTTGAAAGGTTGATGATGGTCGCTATTTCGGCGCCAGTATTTACAAATACTCCTTCTTCCACAGCTTTAGCCGATACGATGCCTGATGTAGGGGCTTTAATAGCCACATCGGCCAGATTTTTACGGGCCCGACCTACCTGGTTGACCGCATCCAGGTAATTTTGACGTAAATCGTTTACTTTCTCCAGGGTAGCGGCTTTTCCCTGCAGTAATTCTATATAAATATCCAGATCGTGACGCGCTTTGAGGGCACTGTTTTCCGCTTTCTCGAGTTCCAGTTGTAACAGTCGGGCATCGGTAACGGCCAGCACCTGTCCCTGGTTAACATGGTCGCCCAATTTAAACCGTAATTGCAGTATAGTTCCGGCGGTTATCGCTAATGCCTTTGCTTCTTTGAATGGGGCCAGGTTGCCGGTCTTTTTGATACTGATCTCCAGTAGCTGGTTTTCAACGGTAGCAACCTTAACCGGTATGCGAACATCGGTTGCCGTGGCTTTGCTGTTTTTCTCGTTGATCTTCTTTTTATTGGCCGAAAGCTTATAGGCAATTATCACGGTAAGCACAATACCAATAATAATGACAATGTATTTTGTTTTCATAATGGGTTATAAAGAGGTATAAAAGGTTTTTAATGTTCCGCTGGCTTTTTCCAAATCAATTTTGGCCTGGTAAAAACTGTAAAGTGAATTGAGGTAGCTGTTTTGCGCGTCTTTAATCGAGTTTCGGGCGTTGATCCAGTCGGTTAAGTCTGTAGTCCCTTTCTGATATTGCAGATCGGTTGTGTTGAAAACAGACTGAGCCAGGTCTATATTATGTTTGTCGTTTTCCATATTACTTTGCGCCTTGATCAGTTTAGTGCGGGCATTTTCATATTCCAGCTGATATTTGTCTGCATTCAGCTTGAGCGTTTCGGTAGCATTCATACTTTTATACCTGGCCTGATTGTACTGAGCGTTACGTTTGAAAAAATCAAAAAGCGGGATGGTCAGTTTTAAACCGACTGCGGAAAAAGGGCTCAGATCATTGAAAGCGGGGCCTAAAGTTTGACCGAAACCTACCGCGCCATAGCGTGCATACCCGGTTAGTTTGGGCATGGCACCTGCTTTAATCCTTTTTTGATCGATCTCCAGCAGTTTAGTGTCAATTTCGGATAGCTGATATTCTGTTCTGTTAGTGACAATAAAATCATTATTGTCGCTGTTTACAACCGTCGAACTTTTTAAATCCTCCTGTGATGTACTGTCAACCGGTAATGCAGCTGCAATTTCGTATCCCATTTCATACTTCAACTGATTTTCGGCAAGGATGAGGTTGCTTTCTGCTACACGTATCTGGGAAACCGCGTTGTTATAATCTACGGTAACTTTATCCAAATCTTTCCCTAGCGCAACACCTTTTTTTACCTGTAGACTGGAGATGTCCATCTGCTTCTGATAACACTCCAGGTTGTTTTTTAATAGACGCAGTTGGTCCCTGTAAACATAGATATGAAAATAGGCATTGCTGATATTGTATATGATGGTCTCCTCGCTCTGCCTGATATTGAGATCGGCTTGCTGGCTGTTGTACTTATTGGCTTTAAGTCCGGTTAAGAGCGACTGGTCATAAATGGTCTGATCCAGCTGTATAGTACCATTGGTATTGTATTTCTGCGAAAATGCTACCTTAATTGGGTCGGGGCCAAATACGCCTGCCGGGATTACGGATTGCTGCACTTTTAAGTTATTATCAAAGGTGCCGGTTACGTTAATTTTAGGCAGATAGTCGGCCAATGCTTCTTTAGCTTTGGCATCTGCCACTTTTTTCTCATTGGCATATACCACGGTGTTCCTGTTATTTTTCAACCCATATTCGATACAGGACTTCAGATTCCATTTTTGCTGTGCATACAAGCTGCCGGGCAGAAAAAAAAGTATTAGCAGAGCGATTCTTATTTTCATTTTTTTACTTTAAGGCGGCTCGGGGAAAGACCGCGGGATCATTTTTTTTTGATTCGAACTTATTGTTCCTTACCAGAAGTGAAGCGTAACCCGACCGGGTATATTTGGTACCGCAAATGCGTTTAACCGTTTGGGCTAATCAGTGTTAGATACTTTTTCCGTTAAGTCTGATTAGTTAAACCTGCCAGATGTTTTTATTTCACAATTGTTTGCTGAGAAGAGTTTCTGATTTTGAAATTCCAGGCCGGTAAGAAAAAAGTCCCGGTGCGGTATGCAAACGGGACTTTTCAATTTAATGTATATGTTGATTTTGGATGGATGCCTGTTAAAACACGTAGAAAATGCTGGCTTGAATGGTGGTATTTTTAAAATCGCCAAGGGTTGCCGATGGGGTATTTGCAACTTTTGTAAACCCATAAGCATATCTTGCTCCAATACCCAGTCCCATTTTAGATTGATAACCAATACCGCCAATAGCAGCAGCATCAATTTTTTTGGCGAATTTCTCACCGGTATTTAAGCCTGCTATTTCTTCTTTAAGCAATATACCTGTTTGCGCACCGGCTTCAGCGTAGAAACCGGAAGTTGTACGGTATTTGAAAACGATAGGAACCTGCACGTAGGAAAGTTTAATATCTTGCGTACCCAGGATGCCAGCTTTAAGTTTAGCGCCTTGCAGCGAGTAAAGAAAATCCTCCTGAACCATAAAGTGCTCAGTGAATTTATACGCAACTGTTATACCGGCGTGGTAGCCAATCAATGGATCGGTAGCAAGGTTGAACTTGTCGAAATTACTGACGTTTGTACCTGCTTTAATTCCAAATTCAAGGTGGCTCATAATACCATTAAAAGAGCTTTTGTTTTCTGGAGTTGTTGTAGTAGAGGTTGTTTGACTGAAAGCTTTCGCAGATGCCAGAATAAGTAGCGCTAAGATTAACTTTTTCATAAAATTCTTTTTTTTATTGTTGATTTTTTTGTTTGCAGCCTGATGCTGATTGTGTTATTTGATTCAAAGGTGCGGTGCAACTGCCCATCTTAAAAGAGAAAAGTGGCCGAAGCGGGCAAGGTTGGCAGGGAAGCGGAAAAAACGACGTTTAAAGAAAAGGTGCAAAAAGTGATTTTAATGATAAAATTAAATTTAAGCTGAAAGAATATGTTGGATGGAAACACAAAACGTGTTGTTGGTAAAGTAATACAGGCACCGTTGGAATAATGATCGCTCAGTAGATATTGTTATTAACTATTAAGTTGCAAGTGCTTTGCCACTTAATTTCGAGGAAACATGCCTGCATTTTTTCCTGCTCGCCCATGAGCTGACAGACTTTATCTGCCGAGGTTATATAGAGCTCGCAAAAGATCAGGAGGCAAATTTTTCTAACAAACGCCGAAGTTCATTTATTTCAAAAGGCAAAGAAATAAAACCATCTGCATAACGATCAAATGTTCTTCGTTCGCCCCTTTTTAATGTGGAGAACAGGATCAGCGGAATAGTGCTGGTTGGCTCATTGCTTTTCAGGTAGCTGCTTATCATTTCACTTTCTCCACCCCATATCTCGCTATTCAGCAAAAAAACATCAGGCAAATCTGGGCTGTCCAAACAAAGCAAGTCTAAAAGATCGACGCTTCCGTCCGCTTCGTATCCAATACCCTCCAGGAAATTAATTATCAACTCTATCAGCCCGGGATCTTCGTCTGCTATATATACTTTTTTAGTCATCGTAGTTTAGTCTGTGTTGTTTGAATGAAGCGGGACGGATACATTTAACAATTAATTGCAGCAGTTGCTGGCACCTTTTCGTTCTCAATGATTATTATCTTCATCTTTTAATAGTTTAATGCTTACAGAAAACGAGTTGTAGTCTTCCTTTATCCGAATTTCATCGCCCGACAACAGCCTGTATCTTTCTGATAAATTGGCAAGCCCGTAATTGGTTGATGTGACATTTGTTTTTTTCTTTTGAAGATTATTAGAGATAACCAACCACTCGCCTTGCTGACTGATTCTAAAAAAGAGCGGAGACTCTTGGGTGAAATTGTTGTGCTTGATGGCATTTTCCAGCAGCGGCTGCAAAGAGAATGACGGCAGATTTAAGTTTTTTAAAGTCCCTTCCGATAATTCTATGGTGCAATACATGGCTGCGCCGAATCTGATTTTCTGCATTTCCAGGTAATCAGTCAATAACCTGATTTCTTCTTCCACTGTGGCAATATTGGATGCATGATGAAAGATAGATGCCCGTAAAAAGTTGGCCATATGCACAATATAATCGTCGCCTATCTTAGCGTCTTTATTGTAAAGAGCTTTCAGCGTATTCAGTGAGTTGAATAGAAAATGAGGCTGAATTTGTTGCTTCAATACCAGGTTCCTGGCTTCCGCATTACTTGCCTGCAATCGGGAAAGTTCCAGTTCGCTGTACAGCTTATGTTCATACAATAGCACCGAATCGTGCAGCAGGGTAATCAGGGTATTGATAACAATTCCCGACCCGACGAATGCAAGGAATGTTCCGGCATCCCAAAATGACCATGGTGTTGCCGTGACATAGGAAAATGCCGGGCGTAACAAAAGATAAATCAAGACGCTTGCCGCATAAGTTAACAGACGACGGTAAACGGAGAATTTTCTCGACCGGATAGAAAATCTCAGCGAAAGCGCTATCATTAACGAAATATCGGCATATCCAACCAGCAGAATGCCAGACATCGTAAGCACTGTATATTGAATTACAGGTATCGTTTCTCCGCTGTGGGAGGCTACCAGGTAAAAAATAAAGCCGATAATTATTGCCTGTAACCAGGTAAGGCGACTTAAACGAGCCAAGGGTAACTTATCATTCATTCAAATAAAGTTATCCGTTTAAATAGCCTCTTCTTGAGATTTTAACCCGAAACGGGCAAATTTGAGGCCCAACAGGCCAGAATAAAAGGTAGATAAAATGTACGGTTAACGTAAAGACAAGGATGCCCGATTGTTGCGTATCAGGAGGGTTAACTGAAAAGTAAAAAAGTATTTTTTTTCAATTCGCACATATCGACGTTTGGGTGTGATTATGCCCGCTTCACTTAGTTTTTCATAGCATGGTTATCAGCCTGGGGCTACTTTCGCCTTCAAGTATTTACAATATTAAAAAGAAGACTATGAAAAAAACAGCGCTATTCGGCATTAACCTGCTTGCAGGAATGCTCATGATTTTCCTTGCTTCCTATACGCAAATTAAAGAAACGCAGGTAAAAATCACCGACATCAGATCGCCTAAGGGGAAAATCATTGTGAACGTATTTAAAGATAATGCGGGTTATGAAGATGAAAAGCCTTTCAAAAAATTCACGTTCGATAAAAAAGACCTTGTTAACGGAACTTTAGTTGTGAGTTGTCAACTAGAGGACGGCATTTACGGTATCACAATGATCGACGATGAAAATGAAAACGGGAAGATCGACAAAGATCTGATCAGAATGCCTAAAGAGGGTTTCGGGTTCTCTAATTTTTTTATGACCAAAATGAAAAAGCCGTCTTTTGACGATTTTAAGGTCGATTTGAAAACCCATATCCCGGTTATTATTAAAGTAAAATACATGTAACTGTCCAACCCGGCAAATTGCTTTTGCCGGAATCCAAATGTTTAAAAATTAAAAATTCATGAAAACAACATCCAATTTAATAAAAGTTTATTCAGCGCTTATGCTGATGGTGACAGCACTGTCATTTTCGTCATGTAAGAAAAATACGATTGACCCCTCCGGGCAATTTAATATTAAGGTAGTAAATGCATCCGCTACAGCCGGCCCCCAAAGCTTTACCCTGGCCAATAATGTTTTGGTTAGCGGAGGGCTTAATTATACGGATGCATCTCCATATATCACTGCACCCTCTGGTAAAAACATGGTTACGGAATTTAAAAATGAGGGCGCAAATTCCGATTACGCCACCGGCTCGCTTTACACGGCCAACGGCGTGAGTTTTACCGTTTACCTGGCCGGTTCAGGTTCATCGGCAAGGGTAAAAAACTATCAGGATGATCTGGCTACTCCGAACAACGGGCAGGTGAAGATCAAGTTTATCCATTTAAGCGATAAGGCCCCTTCAATAATTACCATAAAAAACTCGAATGGCGACAGTTTTGATAGTTCACTGGTGAGAGATATTGCAACCGGTTACAAATATGTAGCCCCAGGTACGCTTACTGTTCAGGTTTATGGCCTCGTATCCAAAAGCAACATAGGTAATTTTACCTTTACTAATTTGGTGGCAGGCAAAATTTATACACTGTATTTAACGGATGATGCCAGCGGAAACCTGGTGATGAACGAGGTTCTTCACAATTAACCGCGTAGCTGATCTGATCGTCAGAAAACCGTATCGTTTTAAAAGCGATACGGTTTTGCTGTTAATAGCCCCCCCCAATAACAACACAAACTGAAGAATATAAGGACCGATACCAACTGGCCGGGTTTTATCAATGATTTCATCAAAATTTTACCGGATTCATCTACAAAACAGAAAATATCGCTACTTTTATGGAAGTAAGACACATGGAAAGGTATCTAAATGTTAAATACTTAACAATGCTTTCCTTTCTGTTGATTGGCAAGTATTTGTTCCATTATTAATCGCCCCCAGTTTAGTAATGGTTCCTGGAACGGGATGTGTGTTATTAATTATCCCGGCTGAACATGTGACCTGAACGCTATTCATATCATGAAAAAGTTTATTTTAACAGCGCTTTTAATGAACCTTTTTGCTGTCAGCGGCTCTCTGGCCCAAACTGCGAATACGGATACTGCTTTCGTAAAACCTTACAGCCAAAAAATTCTCCTGGTGGGATATGTATCCACCAATTCTTTGGAGATGATTACGGCAGATAAAAAATACATGCCAAATAATCCGCTGAATTTAGGTGCCGGAATATCAGTTAAAAATACCGTGATCAATATGATTTTTGACTACGGACTTTTCCCTCTGAAAGGTAAAGCATATGGGAAAACTAAATTGACCGATTTTCAGATACACAATTACCGCAAACACCTGGTACTTGACCTGTTTATTCAGCGATATAAGGGATTCTATGATCCTTTATCTGTAGATCGCGGGATAGTAAGCTACCCTGATCTTTCAGTTTCACAAATAGGAGGGGAAGGTACCTATGTTTTTAATGGGAATAAATTTTCGGTCAGGGCCGCCTTTGAGCAAAGTGAGAAACAGCTTAAATCTGCCGGCAGTTTTTTGCTGGGAGGAGGCGTGTATTTCCAAAAAATAGGATTGGATAGCATGATGTTAATTAATGGAAGAAGCCCCATTAACAATTTTCAAACCGGTTTAAATTTAGGATACGGATATTCCTGGGTTATCAACAACCGCTGGCAACTGTCGGGAATTGCAAAAATAGGAGCCAATTTGGAGGTTCCGAAGGCCTTGACCAGGCCATTCGGTGCTATTTGGAGCATCGATTTGTGTAAATCTGAAGTAGGGTGCGTTTTTACTTTCAATTGTTTAGCATGATCAAAGTGTAGCAGAATCGCCAACCCCGTATTTTCGGAACAAGGTGGTCAATGGCCCCGGAAGGTTCAATTAAGAGATTTTATTATAAAATAGCCGAACAACAACACAACGTTTAAAGAAACCCTGAGATGTTTTAATGCTGCGGTTAACTGGTTTTCCACTGTTCTTTTTGAGATATTAAGCTGATCTGCTATTTCAGTGATCGATAAATGATCCCTTCTGCTCATGTAATATATCTCACGGCATCTTTTTGGGAGATTAGTAAGCAGTACATCAACAGTTTCGTTAACTTCCTGTTCTTCTATATTAAGTTCGCCCTCATTATGGGCGTACTCAGATGAAATCAATAACCGATCATTTTCAAAGCGCCCATAGTCATCAATGTATTGTACTGGAATGCCCGCTATGTTTTGTTTTTTTCTGATACCATGATAGCTGGCCGCGGTAACTATATAGCTTTTAAAGGAATTGATTTGGAGTTGCTTGCGCTTGCTCCATATATTCAAAAAAATATCATGGGCTATCTCCAGGGCGGTTTCTTCGTCTTTAACATACTTGTAAGCAACACTATATACTTTAAACCAATGCCGTTCAAATAGTTGATTGAACGCTTTTTCGTTGTTAAGTATAATAGCCTCAAATAGTTCTGAGTCTGTTAAATTGTCGCTTGGCATATAATTGGGTGAGATAAAGCTATGGATTATTGGGAATAAAAAAAAATATTCATTCCTCCACAGCACTCTAAATATCGCAACACACATAAAAAAAATAATAAAAATCATTTTTTTTATGTGTGTTGCCGGGTGCTTATGTATCTATACTTATGTAAACCAAATTGTAAACTACAACAATTAAGCTATTCATGACAGAAGATCAATATCTTTCTCTGTGCGAGAAGTATTTAAGGGGGGATTGTACGCCCGAAGAAGAAATTCTGATCAAAGAATATCAGCATGATGCCGGTTTAACAAACGCGCACCTTGTCAACTTTGATAACACGGAGAAAGAGCGGTTGAGGGGATTGCTTTATGATAAATTACAAACAAGCCTTCGTGAGCGGCAAACACCAGTTGTAAAAATGCATAGGTGGTTTTATGTTGCCGCGGCATCGGTACTGTTATTCATATCTGTTGGTGTTTACTTTGCAAACAATAACAAAGGCAAGATTACACCGCCAGTTGCGCAAAATAATAATGCTGCGAAAAATGATATACAGCCGGGTTCAAATAAAGCAGTGCTAACGTTGGCTAACGGACATGCCATTACGCTTGATGACGCTCAAAACGGTGTGCTGAGTAAACAAGGCAATGCCGCGATATCCAAATCAGGAAATGGAATAGTTATCAATAACAACGGAGACAAAAATCAAATAGCCGATAATTCTTTAAACACCATCACTATCCCGCGTGGCGGCAAATACAATATCACCCTGCCCGACGGTACTAAAGTTTGGTTAAATTCTTCATCGGCATTAATATTCCCCAATGAATTTACAGGTACCGAAAGAAAAGTAACCGTAACAGGTGAGGCTTATTTTGAAGTTGCTAAAAACAAAGCCATGCCTTTTAAAATAGATGTGAACGGTAAACAGGTTGTGGAGGTTTTAGGCACTCATTTTAATATCACCGCTTATGCTGATGATGAAGCTATAACAACTACGCTATTGGAAGGGTCTGTTAAAGTAAATTACAAAAACAAAGCCACTCTTATTAAACCAGGGCAAATGGCTGTTAATACTTTAGGCGACGCGGTGACGATAAAACAGGCTAATATTGATGAGGTGATGGCCTGGAAGAATGACAATTTTATTTTCAATAATGAAAACATCACCTCCATTATGAAAAAAATATCGAGATGGTATGATGTTGATGTTAACTATAAAGGTGATATGAGCAGAATTAACTTTGATGGAAACTACTCCCGCTCAAAAGGACTGGCCAGCTTGCTTAAAAATATCGAATTAGTAGATAAGGTTCGTTTTGTTATAGAAGAAAGGAGGATAACCGTTATAGCCAAATAATTACGCTCCTCAAAAAAAAAACCAAAAACCGGGAGTGTTGACGCACCCCCGGCGTTGATTAGCCTTGTAAGGTTAATTAGGGTAAATACCAATTAAATCGCTTAACCAATTATTTAATCCCAAACAAATGTATAAAATTTTTACTGCACAAAAGTGCGGGAAGGTGCTTTGTCATATCCCTAAATTTCTGTTGATCATGAAGCTCACCATCATTATTATGATGCTTACTCTTTTGCAGGTAAGTGCTGCCAGCTTTGGGCAGCAGGTGAGTATTAATGTTAAAAATATACCTGTAAAACAGGTGCTTAATCAATTAACCAAACAAACCGGTTATAATTTCATTTGCGACGCGGATGTTATTAGCGTTACCGCGCCGGTTACACTAAACGTAACCAATATCGAGTTGAAAAAGGTATTGGATGAGTGCTTTACAAAAAACCTTGTTGAAATAGTGCAGGGCGAAAATAATACCATTATAATCCGCAAAAAGCGCTTGCCGCTTAAACCGGCAGTGGCAATAGTAGCCATTACTATAACGGGTAAAGTAACTGATAGTAAAGGGCAAACACTGCCCGGCGTGAGTGTATCACTAAAAGGTACCCAACAGGGTGTGGTAACCAATGCCGATGGCGGATATTCGATAAAGGTGCCCGACGAGAAAAGCATCCTGGTATTCTCTTTTATAGGCATGGTTAGTCAGCAGATTGTAGTGGGTAACAAAACCGTTATTGATATTGCACTTGCCGATGCGCCGCATGCTTTAAGCGATGTGGTAGTTGTAGGTTACGGTACACAATCAAGAGCCACGGTAACATCTGCGATAACCAAAGTTGATGGTAAAAATATAGGTAATCAGCCGGTAAGTACCCCCGGCGAGGCCTTAGCCGGCTTGGCAGCAGGTGTTCAGATACAATCAGACCAGGGAGCTAAACCCGGCGCGGCACCCACCATTCGTGTACGCGGAGTAAGCTCGTTAGGCTCTACCGCCACTTCTAACGATCCGTTATTTGTGGTTGATGGTTACCCGCTTGAAAATTCGGCGGCATTTAACCTTATCAACCCTAATGATATCGAATCGCTGGAGGTGTTGAAAGACGCGGCATCGGCTGCAATTTATGGTTCGCGCGCTGCAAACGGGGTTATAATTGTAACTACTAAACGTGGTAAAGCGGGCAAAACCGTATTTTCTGTATCAGCTTATACTGGTATTCAAAGCGTTAATAAATTTATTGATGTATTAAAGAAAGACCAGTTTGTAGCTTTTGTAAAAGATGTTAGTCGCATTAAGGGAACGCCTTATCCGGCAATTTTTGATGGCGACGTTTCTGGACTGCCCGATGTTAACTGGCAAAAACAGGTGTTCAGAACAGCACCTATGCATAATTTTGAGATCAACGCCTCTGGCGGTAGCGATAAGATAAGATTCAATGCTTCGGCTGGTGTCTTTAAGCAAGAGGGTGTAGTAATAGGTACCGATTATACCCGTGTAACCACACGCGTTAACCTTGATGCAGATTTGGTGAAGAATTTAAAGTTAAGCTTTTCAATTTCGCCATCATATACCGAACAATTCAGGCAGCCGGCTTCCGGACAAGCCAGCGGTGCCGGTGCCAATACTAATGATTTGCTGGTTGGCGTGCCCGGGCTTGTAGCCAACTATGCCTTACCAAGCCCTTTAAACCAGGCACTAACATTTCAACCTGTGGTGCCGGTGCACCGTGCTAACGGCGATTTTGCCCAGCCTTATGACCGCGACCTGGGATTCAACTTATCGCCAACAGCGGTGTTTTTTGCTACCAACTTTTTTAATCCGGTTGGTATCTTAAGTCAGTCTATTAACCGTAGCCGTTCATACCGTACCCTAAGCAACGCGTTTTTAGAGTATACGCCAATTGAGGGCTTAAAATTTAAGAGTTACATTGGCGCAACGCTCGAAACAGAACGGGTACATGGTTACATCCCCGGCACCATGGCGGCGGGGCAGGCACCAACCGCATCGTTCTCAAATCCATTGTTAGCCGGTATATACGCGTCAGATAATGTTCGCGATAGTTTTGACTGGGTATGGGAAAATACGGCCACCTATGATAAAAACATCGGCAAGCACCATTTTAATGTACTGGGTCTGTTTTCTGCACAAAAGTATGATTCGCAAATTAACTACACGGCAGGGTTACCGGGCACGTTTATAACAACCGCTGTACAAAGCCCGCTGGCTTCGCCAAATACAGTTGGTACCGAGTTGTTTGATGCCAATACTTTTGTATCATACGCTGGCAGGCTTACTTATGATTACAACAAAAAGTACTTATTTACCGCGGCCGTGCGCCAGGATGCCTCATCCCGTTTTGGGCCGAATAACAGGTATGCCGTTTTTCCGTCATTTTCAATGGGATGGCGATTATCTGAAGAGTCGTTTTTAAAAGATAATTTAGCAAAACTTGGCATTAATGAATTAAAGTTAAGGGGCGGTTACGGTCGTACAGGAAATGCCAACATTGGCAGTTTTACTTACGTAAATGCTATTGCGCTTAACAGAAACTATGCATCGGGTAATACCCGTTTGTTTGGTTCACAGCAAACAAGCTTTGCCAACCCCGACCTTACCTGGGAAAAAAACGACCAAACCAGCGTAGGTATGGATATTGGCCTGTTGGATAGTAAAATAGTATTTACAGCCGATTATTTTATAAGAAACTCCAACGGCATGTTGTTAAATAAGGCCCTGCCGCTTGATGTTGGTTATGCTACCACTTACCAGGCTAACCTTGGCAAGCTGCAAAACAAAGGTTTCGAGTTTACAGCTACCACCGGTTTTAATTTGGGTGCCGTACGCTGGAATAGTAATGTCAATTTTTCAACCTATACTACCAAAGTGTTGGATTTAGGCGGCCCGACTTCATTACCATATACCAATGCCATCAACGGGTGGAATAATGTGTACCAGGTTAGGGTAGGACAGCCCCTGGGTATTATGTACGGGTACACCGTTACCGGTGTATTTAAAAATGCGGCCGATCTGGCGGCTAACCCGCAGGCGGCTTCGGGTAACCATATTGGAGACTGGATAGTTAAGGATCAGAACGGCGACGGCAAAATAGATATTAAAGATATCACCGAGATAGGCCATGGCCTGCCCGATTTTACTTATGGTTTAACCAACACGTTTCAATATAAAAACTATGATCTGAGCATCCTGGTGCAGGGCGTACAAGGAGTTAGCATCATTAATGGTAACAACAGGCAAACCATAACCGGTAATGCTAATCAAAACACGCTAACCAAATATTTTAATAATTACTTTGATCCTGCGCAGCCAGATCGTACGGTGGCTTATCCTATTCCGGGCTCCTCTGGTTTCGTTAATCCGGGTAATGCGTTGGTTCAAAAGGATGTAGAGAACGGATCTTACTTAAGGGTACGTAATATCACGCTGGGATATCGTTTTACAGATGCCTTACTGCGAAAGATAGCTTTAAAATCGGCAAGGATATACCTTACCGCGCAAAACCCGTTCCTGATCACTAAATACAGTGGTTATAACCCCGAAGCAAATATCAGCGGTAACAACCCTACCACTCCAGGCGTTGACCAGGGTACATACCCTGTAGCGCGCACATTTATTATCGGGGCTAATATTGGATTTTAATTAAAATTTTAAAGATCATGAAAATTAATAAACTCATCATAAGTACTTCAGGCATATTTTTACTTTCAATTGCGTTATCGGCTTGCAAGAAATCATTTGTTGACCTTACACCGCAGGGAATTGTTCCTGTAAGTACCTATTATAAAACCGAAATTGATATTAAAACCGCGCTTAACGGCACGTATAGCAGCCTGAGGCCAATTTACAACGAGCAATATGGTTTTGGCGAAATACCATCAGACAATGCTCAAACCTATGGAGAAAGTGAAGTGGGCTATGGCGAAGAAGAAAAACTAACCTGGACAGCAACATCTACCAATTTACAAAATGCATGGGGGCGTTTTTACGCTACCATTGCTTTTGCCAATATTGTGCTGGGGCATGTTAATACGCCCCCTATGACCCAGGCTAACCGCGATGGCTATACCGGGCAAGCTAAATTTTTAAGGGCTTTGATGTATTTTAACCTGGTGCGTATGTTTGGCGGGGTGCCGTTGATTCTTACCGAGATAACATCAGAAGAGCAGGCTTATACTTATAACCGGGCGACTGCAACAGCCATTTACGCGCAAATTGAAAAAGATCTTACTGAAGCGGCAGCGGTATTGCCTGCCTCATATACCGGATCTGATATTGGGCGTGCAACCAGTATTGCCGCTAACGCGTTATTAGGGAAAGTTTATTTGTATGAGAATAAAGAAACCCAAGCCGAGGCGATACTAGCTACCGTTGCCGCTACATCTGGCACCTTATTGCCTTATGACCAGGTATTTGGATTAGGTAAGGATAACAACCGCGAGATTATATTTTCTGTTCAGTATCTTGGAGGTGGTTTTGGTGAGGGTAATACGTTTGCCAGCGGCTTTGTGCCACAAACATCGGGCACCACTATTATTGGTGTCAGTGGGGGGAGTAGTAACATAGGTACACCTTCATTATACAACGCCTTTGAGGCTGGCGATAACAGGTTGAATACAGCTGTTGGCGTATTTACATCCGGTTCGCTTGTTTATTATTATGCCAAAAAATTTATTTATCCTACTGTTGCAGCGGGTGCCGAAGGAGATAACGACTGGCCCGTATTGCGCTACGCCGATGTGATA
Source organism: Mucilaginibacter cryoferens (assembly GCF_014205845.1). Lineage (GTDB taxonomy): Bacteria > Bacteroidota > Bacteroidia > Sphingobacteriales > Sphingobacteriaceae > Mucilaginibacter. The sequence goes on along the minus strand of NZ_JACHCR010000001.1, from coordinate 226,987 downwards.
TTGATGTATGCCGAAGCCCTGAACGAAAACGGCAAAACCGATGAAGCACTTACCCAGTTAAACCTGGTTCGCAACCGTTCTGGCCTGGCGTCAAAAAACGGTTTAACACAAACCGATACGCGTACCGCCATCCGTAACGAAAGAAGAGTGGAGCTTTGCTATGAAGCAGAACGTTGGTTTGACCTCATCAGGTGGAATATTATGGTGCCGGTAATGCAGGATTACAAAGCTCATTATACACCTGCCAATGGCGTAATTGGCAATGTTACAGCTACATTAAGCCTGTACCCTATACCTGCCAGGGAAATATCGCTTAATCCCAATTTAACACAAAACCCTGGTTATTAGTTAACGGGTTACTAATTGAACTACATCCTGTTATTGGTTACAGCCAATGCAGGGTGTAGTTATAAATATCAAACTTCATAAAATGATTGTATGTTAACACCCTTGAAATTACAACGACAACGGCCAATCATCTGATGAAGCAGGTGCATAATGCAAAAGAAAGAATGCCAACAATTTGAATGATGATGTAGCCTGGGAATGGATGATTTAACAGGCGGACGCATTCAAAAGATTGCGGGACCTCAATACCCGACACAGGAGATGACTGCCTGCACGATTACTAAAGAATTTCGGGCTTTGCTTGACCTGCCTTCTTTTTATTTAAAGCCAACCGGTAATTTACATTGATAAAAATGTGATATAATTCGATGTCAGCGCCATAAATGCTTTTGCCCAGCAGGATGGTGTCGCTTAAGTCAGATAAAGTAATTTCGACCACCTTTCCAGGATTTTTATACCCTTGTGGAAAATCGACAAAGTATTCTACGACGTCGATATAACTTTCCCAGGAACTATCAAAATTGTTTGTATCTCCTTTATAATAAATCAATAGGTAATATAGCTTTCTCACCGGATCATAATTAAAGATCTTTAAATTATGCTTTTGGGTTTCGATGGCATTCCTTCCTTCCAATATCAACGCCTCGCATATCGCCAGGCGGGTATTATTCCCGGAAAAAATACCAAGATCGATCTCTCCGGGATTGCTTTGTTTTTTGGGTCGTGATTGTCCGGAAATCCTGACCTTAGGGTTCATCAGAATCTCCGGCTAAGTCACTGATCCGAAGAAAAAAATACATCTCCTATAAAGGAGATACAAATGAAGCAGCGCCTAATCTGTTTAAACAGGATTTTAAGGTACGGGAATCAAGATGCTCCATTTGAAGATTTAGAGGGTATTTTAAGTGTGATTCGAAAAGTTTACAAGGAGAGATATTAAATAATCTGTTCCTCTGGCAAGGTGGAATTTATAGAAACAACTATACTCAAGTTAAGAAACGTAAAGCGCTGTTTAATTTCACAATAAGGTTACTGTTTGTTTAACGATATTGCTGGAGGTATAGTTCTTTTCGTCAGGCTGAGAGCCACCGGCGCTGATTGTCATTTGCCCTTTCAGTTCCACCAGTCCTCCATTAACATTGGTTACAGCCAGGTCGCCCGGTAACAGACTGAACCTTAACCTGCGCGACTCTCCGGGTTTAAGATATATACGAGCGAATCCTTTCAGCGCTTTTAGCGGTACTTTGATCTGCTGGTGATGATGGATAACATAGATCTGAACTACTTCATCACCGGCCAATTGCCCGCTATTGGTTACCATCACACTCAGGTGTAACGCCTTCCCGCGTTTAACAACTGCCGGCATAACCAGGTTGTGGTATTTAAATGTAGTATAACTCAGCCCATAACCAAATCCGTATAATGGATCACCTTGAAAATAGCGATATGTCCGGTTATTCATGGAATAGTCGGTAAAATCAGGCAGGTCTTTGTCGCTCTTGTAAAAAGTAACTGGCAGGCGGCCGGCAGGATTGTAGTCGCCAAAAAGTACGTCCGCCACTGCCGTACCTGCTGCTTGTCCGCCGTACCAGGCGTTAACAATAGATGGAATATTCGCGGACTCCCAGGGAATAGCCAGAGCACTGCCCGTCATCATCACAAAAACCACCGGTTTGCCCGTCGCCTGTAAGGTTTTCAAGAAATCGGTCTGTGCGGCTGGCAACGCTATGGAAGTTCTGTCGCCACCATTGAACCCCGGATAGTTAACTTTCATTTCTTCACCTTCGAGCTGCGGGGAAATGCCGCCAACATAAACAATCGCATCGGCATCCTTAATGCGGTTGGCCAAAGCGTCGGCATCCGTTTTTTGATAGTTACCGGCACTTAACCTGATGTTAGCTTTGCCGTCACCCTGCCAGAATTCCAAACTAATTTGATAGGATTTGCCTGGTTCGGTAGGCAATTTATATTGCTGTGCGCCCCAGCGGTTTCTTGTCCAGGCATTTAAAACCTCTTTCCCATCGATCATGAGCCGGTAGCCATCATCACCCTCAACTTCAAACGTGATAGCGCTTTCGTTTACCGCCGAAAAGATGGTACTGTACCTGGCCGAGAAGTCTCTTGCCTTGATAGTACTTGTAACACCTTCTCCTTCCTGCCAGGCATGCGCTATTGTTTCCTCGTACCGAACCTCGGGATCACCCTTTAATTCGCGGTTATTAAAATACTCGGCCCGGAAGCCCTGATGACCATCGCTATGATATTGCTGCGCAACATCGGTATAAACAAGCATGGTATCATTTGTAAAATTAATGGCTTTTTCATACACCACTTCTGCATTGGGTAGTTTTTGCCTTATCCCCTGATAAACCGTTGTTGCAGTTGACGGCGTACCGTTATAATTCCCTAATATAGAGATGGGGTTGTCCGCATTAGGGCCCAGCACCACTATTTTTTTGATGGATTTACTTAGCGGTAAAATATGATCTGCATTTTTAAGTAACACGATAGATTGCCGGGCCATTTTAAGGGCATGTTCCTGATGTGCCGGGCTTTCCAAAACGGACGCTGGTGTTTGCGCGTATTTCACTATTTCGGGCGGATCGAACATGCCAAGCCTGAACCGGGTCATAAACAAACGCTTAACAGAAATATCGATCTGTTTTTCAGCTATCCGGCCATCTTTTACTGCAGCTACCAGAGATTTAAAGGCGTCGGTACCACACTCTACATCCGTACCGTGTAATACTGCATCTGCCGAAGCATCTTCCGCATTGGCATGTGTTTTATGATTTTTAAAGAAGTCATCAATACCCCAGCAATCAGACGTTACATATCCCGAGAAATGCCATTGGTTTCGTAAAATATCCACCATCAACAGGTCACTTCCACAGCAAGGCTGTGTTTTATAGGCATTATAGGCGCACATCACACCTGCTACTTTCGCATCAATAACTAACTTTTTAAAGGCGGGCAGGTAAGTGTCCCACAGGTCATAATTACTCACATCAGCGTTAAATACATGGCGTAACGGCTCAGGGCCACTGTGTACGGCATAATGTTTGGCACAGGCTGCCGCTTTTAAATATTTAGGGTCATCGCCCTGGAGTCCTTTTACAAAAGCATTACCCATGGCTGCGGTTAAAAAGGGATCTTCTCCATAGGTTTCCTGTCCGCGGCCCCAACGTGGGTCGCGAAAGATGTTGATGTTTGGTGTCCAGTACGTTAAGCCCATATATCTTTCTCCGGCGCGGCCCATCTGCAAAGCTTTATTGTGCACAGCCCGGCCTTCCAGCGCAGCGTAATCCGCCATTTGGTTTAAAGATTGACGATCAAAGGTAGCGGCCATGGCTATGGCCTGCGGGTATACGGTTACTTTAAATGGAGTTCTTGCTACACCGTGTAGTACTTCGTTCCACCAATCATAGGCCGGAACAGCGAGCCTCGGAATTGCCGGCGAAGAATTTAGCATTTGGCTTACTTTCTCTTCCAACGTCATCCTGCTAACCAGGTCGTTTACTCTCGTGGTAAAATCGAGTTTATAATTTTGATATGGGTATTGCCGTTGTTGAGCATGGAGATATAGTGGCGACATAAGCAAAGCCAGGACGCAAATTTTAGAAAGTAGTTTCATTGGATATGGGGAATGATCTTTGTTGGCCGGTTTACTAAATTAAATATTTTGATTTTACAATTGGATTATTGCAAAAATACCGGCCATTTGCGGCCGGTATTTTTCACCAATCTATATGTTATATGCTATCAATAAACTACTTGTCCCAAAAAACACGGGTGTCCATATTATCTGTACCACCAATATCTGCAACGGCAGCCTTATAATTAGTTAGGTTTGCCGAAAGCTCAAGCGTTGGGTACACATACCGCCGAACAAATCCACCTGTAATACTTTGGCCGGCGATGGTGTTGGGCGATAAAGCTGGAAAACCGCTTCTTCTAAAGTTAGCCCATGCTTCGGAACCATTACCCCATGACGCGATCCAGTATTGCGTATTGATCAGGTTTAAGGCATTTGCGGCATTATAAGCATTAACCGGGCTATTGATAAAAGAGTTTTCAGTAGATAACGGAATTACGGCAGATGCATTGTAGGAAGCCCATTGATCCATAGCCGCGCGGATACCATTGGCATAATAAATATCTGGCGTATTTCCACCGGTTATCCACCCTCTGAAAGCAGCCTCGGCCAGTAGTAATTGTGTTTGTGCATAAGTAACAAAAAACTGAGGCGCCGTTAAACTACCCAAAAGGCTATAATTTATCTGCGAGTAATTATAGCCAGAGCCATTAGCACCCCTGAACCCGGGCGCAGTTGCCAACGTGGCACTACTATACCCTATTGGCAAACCGAATTGATTGGCAGACAGCGTATCAGGCACACCACTTGTTGCGGCAGCCGGGTTGGGATATTTCGCTGATATAAACTTTAGTCTCGGGTCTCCCGAATTTTTTAATTGGTTTACAAAAGGCTCTGCTAAATAATAGGTATTGGTTAGTGTAGAAAGATTTTGACTAACTGGGTTAACAAAGGTCACATTATATTTTAAAAAGCAATTGTCGGCGTTAGAGGTCATCACTCCACCGGCAAATGCAGCCTGCACAATGCTTTGCGCTTTGGCCGCATCATATTTTGAATAGCGCATGCCAACGCGCAACAACAACGAGTATCCCAATTTTTTCCATTGGGCAATACTCCCCCCGTAAAACACATCTGCCGTAACAATGTCTTTTGTAGGATCAAGCGCGGCAGTAGCGGTTGTTAATTCATTAACAATATCTGTATAAATAGCCACTTGATTATCATACTTAGGTGTAAGTATATTGCCCAGATAAGCCTGGCCCGCTTCAGTATAGGGTACATCTCCATAGGTATCTACCAGCGTCATAAATTGATAGGCTTTCAATATTCTGGCTTCATTGTATAAATTTGTCCTGGCGGTATTTTCTTTCAGTTGGCTCAGTATCTGCACCAATAGTTGCACGGGGCCTGCAGAAGTTGTTGCTCCTGTATTTGTACCTGTAAACTCGGCACTCCATCTTTGCACAGTGTAGGCTTGGTTTACCTGATTAAAATTAAACGCCGAGGTAATACCGGTAAATGGGTTGATGAATTGCTGTACCACGGTTGGTTCTGTTTCCATAATAGCCGCGTAGGTACTAAATTCTGCATTTGTAAACAAAAATGCAGCGTCAAGTTTCGTAGGATTGTTTGGATTAATATTCAACTTATCAAATCCTTTATTGCAGCTGCTTATTACAGAAATGCAGATCGCTGAAATTAAAATAATGGTTATATTTTTCATGTCTTATTGAGGATTAGAATTTTATGTTCATATTAAATCCATAGGTGCGTATGGTTGGCAACGCTGCTTGTTCGTATCCTGTCAAATTATCGCCACTTGACCCTATCGCTTCGGGATCGATATTAGGTGTGTATTTCTTAATGATCAGCACGTTGTGACATACTGCCGAAAGCACTAAGCTTTTCACATACTTTTTATTGATGAACCTGGACAGGTCATACCCTAACGACAGGTTTCTCAACTTGATGAAGCTAGAACTATAAACAAAAGGGTCAAGAATATTGGTGGAACGGTAATTGGCGTAAAAATCTTCCGCATTTACAGCGGTTGTGTTCGGCAGGCCATCGGTAGAATTTACACCCGGGTAAATAACACCGCCAACCCTGCCCGGTAACGATTCTTTTGATAGGCCTTCCCTTAATAAGTTTAAGTTGGTGCTTGATAAAACTTTTCCGCCGGCTTTATAATCAATATGTGCAACAAAAATAAAACCTTTGTACATCACTGTATTTATCCAACCGCCTGTTGATGTAGGCAAACCACTGCCAAAATTAACGGGCGTTGTGCTTGCTGTAGGTTTCCCCCCCGTTAAAAGTACATTTCCGGCCGCATCGCGCTTATAGGTGGCACCCTGAATTTGATTGAGCGGTAAACCTACAACATCAACAATGGTTCCGAAAAACTCCGGGCTACCAACAACCAGCTGTGATTGGTTGTTAGCTAAAGACAAAACCTTAGATGAATTGAAGGCTGTGTTAAACGCTGTTTTCCATGTTATCTTTTGGTTTCGAACCGGAATTAACTCCAGGTTAAACTCCAGTCCTTTATTCTCCAACCCGCCTAAGTTTACCAAAGTGCTGCTATAGCCGCTGGCCGCAGAAAGGCTTATGGGAACAGCCTGATTGGTGGTTTTTTTATTATATGTAGCAACATCCAGGTTAACACGGTTATTGAACATGTGTATTTCAAGTCCTATTTCTTTTTCGTTAACTCCAAAGGGCTTGATCCGGGGATTAGGCGAAATTGTATTATTGATGCTTCCTAACGGGAGTCCATTAAATGCGTTTGAGGATAGTGCAAAAGTTAAGGCATTATACGGCGCAACTGTGCCTGCACTTCCGGTTTCGGCTATTGCAATCCTAAGCTTTCCAAAATTTAACCACTTTGCGTCGGGAAGCAGTTCTGAAAATACGAAACTACCACTAATTGAAGGGTAAAAGTAATGATCAAGATCTTTAGCTAATACCGAATACCAATCTGTACGACCGGTAACATTGAGGTAAAGCAAGTTTTTATAAGAGAACTCGGCAGTACCATAAAGGGAATTGACCGTTTGTTTAGATAAGTTATAGGTAGAGGTGTTTGTTACGCCGTTTCCAATAGTGTATAAGCCCCTAATGTAAAAGTTGGTGACGCTTTCACTAAACATTGATGTAACCAAAGGAAAGTTATTACCACCCACTGTGGCGTTAAATCCAAAATTTTTCCATGTATGGCCACCTCCCAGTAAGAAATCAAAATTGTTTTGTCTGGTGTTTACCGTGTTGATGCTATACCCGCCATTAAACAGGCCCGCCGGTGCTGCGCCCACAGATAATGTTCCAGTTGGGGTATTGGCCTCAAAAGTACTTTGTAAAAGATCTGTACTCGCACGCCCCTGCAGATATAGCCAATCAAAGAATTGGTAACGCACCACGGCGGTTCCTAATAAATGATCTTTAGTTTGTTTTTGAACCTGGTTTGCCAAGATCCAATAGGGGTTGGTGACAGTTGAAAAACGCGATGTAGGTGTTTCATTGCCATTGGCATCTATTGCGCCTGCTTTGAGCACGTTAAAATCTATCGAGTTGGCAAGTCTGTAAATAGATGTTGGAATGGATAGCCCCTGGATGCCAATAACCGGCGGATTATTGTTAAGCTGGTGGTCGTAATTCACGTAGAACTGTGCAGACAGTTTATCGGTAAGTTTATAGTTAACGCCGACGTTAAAAATCTTTTTGTGGAAGCTGTTATTGGGTACAATACCGTCTGCATCCTGGTTAGAAATGGAAACCCGGAAACTTCCTTTATCATTTCCTCCTGAAATCGCAATTGTATTGCTCCATGATGGTGCAACTCTGAAAAAAGTATTGATGCGGTTTTTTACAGGCGCATATGGGCGCTGAACTCCGTCGAACTGGTATGTAGGGACATTATCAAACGGTACGCCAAAACTCCAGGCACCAGAACTTTGGGCTGTACCCTGGGATGAGGGCCTGATGTTGTTTTCACCTTGCCCGTATTGATACTGAAAGTCGGTAAAATCAAGCGCCTGGCTTTGGGTGAAGTTGGAATTGAACTCGATACCAATGCCCGTATTTTTAGCGCCGGTTTTGGTAGTGATTATAATTGCGCCATTAACTGCACGCGACCCATATAAGGCTGCGGCTGTTGAACCTTTTAAAACGGTCATGGACTCAATGTCATCCTGATTAATGCCCTGCAGATTATCTCCCTGGTCTGTATTTTGAGTATAGCCATTATTGCTGCTTGCACCTTGCGACATCGGTAAACCATTAATGACGATAAGTGGCGAATTGTCTGCTGTAAAGGAAGATTGCCCGCGTAATCTAATTTTAGTACTACCGCCCGGCCCGGCCGCGGGTGGGGATACATCTAAACCCGCCACCTGACCTTCGAGTGCATTGGCAAGGTTAGTTGTCCGGTTGGTTTGCATGGCCTGCACATCAGCTTTCTGAGCAGAGTAGCCAAGGCTTTTGGCCGCTCTTTTAATACCGAGTGCGGTAACAATTACCTCGTTTAAGGCACTGGATGTTGGCGTCATTGCAGCATTTACTGTAGTTTGACTACCGACGGATATTTCGAGAGGAGAATAACCGATGAAAGTAAATACCAGGACTGCGCCGGTATTGGCAACATCTAATTTATAATCGCCAGACGCGTTGGTAACAGTATTGTTGTGCGTACCTTTTTCGGTAATGGTTACACCGGGTAAACCGCTTCCCTTTTCGTCTGTTACCTTACCGGTAACTGCTTTTAAAACAAGTTTTGATGCAGACGCGGCTTTGGTAACCGCAGCAGACTGCAAGAGCATGACTACAGCTAACAAAGTACATGTAAATAATAATGGTAATGACTTTTTTTCCATAATTTAATTAGGTTAAATAGATTAAAATTTGAAACAAAGATTCCCTTGCAGCTTGGTAAAGCCGCTTCCGTGGTTTCGGAAAAAAAAGGAAAGAATGCAGAACCAGCCCGGGGCACCGTTCTGCTAGATATTAAGTAAGTTTATCTCATATAATTATGATTTAGTTGTATTTATTCAATTAAATTCTGTTGCCAATTTTACAGGATCATTTAAAACCAGGCATCACTGTCTATGTCTCAACATACAATAATGGGTTATAACTATCTTATTAAAACAAAACCGGCACCTAATAAATTAACAGTATTGCTGGTTATATAATTGGTTTGCAACTTTTATGTTACGAAGCAAATAAAGGCAACTTCCTTGAAAAGTAATTTCAGTATCAAAGCAAAAAATTGTAACATATTAACATGGCGTAATTAAGATGAGACACTTTGTATAGATATAGCACATAATTATTCAATTGTGCTATTCGTCCCCTGCCGGTTTATTAAGTTTTGCCGATTACGGTTGATATAAAATGGACTGAGGATTTGGATAGATCGGATGTCATGGGCTGCTGAGGGCTGTACACAAGGAAGATGAAACGGAAAGTAATATAACCCGAAATTCCTGTACTATCCCGGGCTATATAGAATACAGAATAATGAGGCAATGAAACGTAGTATCAAAGCAAATTTTTGTAATATATTAGCAAGCAGCGTTTATTGAACTTTAGGTGCCGGTTTGATGTTTTATTTATTTCGCTGATTATTAAATATTTAAGTTTATTTTAATCCGAGGCGTATTCCAAATTGGAGCATGCGTTAAATAGTAACAAATATTAGCTGACAGAAAACACATTTCAAAATGTCAGTCATAAATTATAAATTCAGGGATAATTAACCAATTATAAAAGATGAAGGCTACATTGAAAAAGGCTACTCCAAACCCGGAACAGTCCTTTAATATTCATAAGGATATAGGACATGCCATAACAAGTGCCTGGCATTATCATCCGGAATGTGAATTGCTAGTACTTAAACGAACATATGGTACCTGCCTGATAGGCGATCATGTGGGCCCGTTTAAAAATGGTGATGTATTTTTATTTGGCTCAAACCTGCCCCATACCTTCAGGGGCGAAAAAGAATGCCTGGAGCGGGATGATGAAAAAATTGGCGAGACAATCGTCATTTTATTTCAAAATAATATTGGGGGGGATGCCTTTCTAAATCTTCCTGAAATAAGTTCGATTGTAAAGTTACTCCATATCAGTAAGCTGGGTTTGCGATTAAAAGGAGCAACCAGACGAAAAGTAGCTAAAATAGCAGAAGAAATGCTCCTTGATTCTCCGGCCAGAAAACTGATCAATTTATTTTCTGCACTGGAACTGATAGCGGCTTCGAAAGAATATGAGTTGATATCATCCAGTGGCTTTAACCCTGAAGTAAATAAGGTTGACCAAAGCCGGATCAATACGATATTTGAATATACCTTTAGTAATTATCATCGCAAAGTTGTTTTAGAGGATGTAGCGTCCATCATCAATATGGGCAAACATTCGTTTTGCAGGTATTTTAAATCAAAAACAAAAAAAACTTATATCCAATTCTTAATGGAAGTGAGGATAGGGCATGCATGCCGGTTATTGGTTGAAGAGGAGTTTAATATGGCCGAGATCGGGTACGCCTGTGGTTATAATAATATTTCTCACTTCTATCATCAGTTTAAAACCCTAACAAAAAAAAATCCGCTGGATTACCGGCAAAACTACCTCAGAACCGAAGCAATGAAATTAACAGATTAGGATAGCAATCTGAACCAGCACATCCTGATAGAGTGCCCTCCCTTTGTGTTGAATAGATAAAAAATGGCAATTAACGATCTCGAAATTAACTTGTTCAACGTATTTTGGTCAAACTGAAAAGGCTCTATTAACTCAGTTTCTATTAATTTTCCAGTATGCGGCAATAGCTTTGGCTCGCCTTCGGTAAGGTAAGTTACCGCGCCATGCTTAGGGTTAGTAAAGTTGTATTTTTTATAGCGCGTTCATTAAAATGATTGAGATTAGTAAAACTTTACAAAACCTGTAGTTTGGCCAAACCGCGTATTACTTGGGCAGGCACCATGTTAGTTAATACCTATTTATTGGCATGGGGAGGTCTCTATCCTTAGAGTTTCGGGGATCAATCTGCCCGTCTTCGCCATAAAGCCTGTGGTGATTTAATCTTATTCAGTGTGCACGCCCTTGTCTGTGATACGAAAAGCAGCTGACATTTATCACCAACTTGTACGTTTCATCGTTTGTTATATAGTTTAAGTAATGCCAAATGAAGTATGGCGTAGTCCCTTACTAATACCTTATTGAAGCGCTATCATTGATAAGATAAACAGAGATTTGATAAACGGCTATCAAACGCAAAACTTTGGTAAACCGGGTCACTTTATTATTGGCGCAATTTTTTGTAATATATTAACAATATACAGTAAATACCGCTTGAGAAGGCTTATTTAGCACCTGCTTACCTGGTGATGGTTCTGAAATAAATCAATAAATCCTATATTCACCGCACCAAGCTTAACCAACGATCATGAGAATTTATAACACTACGCGAGGTATTATTGTTAACCACAATGAGCAGTATTTTTTGTCTGAAGAGCAGAACTGGAATGTTTTTGTAAACCGCAGCAATCTTTTTGAAGCTGTTAGCAATGAACTGCAACATCTTAAAGCCAACGATCAATTGCAGGAGCTGATCACTTCAGCGCTGTTGGTACCTATTGCTGATCAGGAAGTATGGGCATCGGGCGTAACTTATTTTCGCAGCCGGGAAGCCCGGATAGAAGAATCAAAAGATGCAAAAGGGGGCGACTTTTATACCCGGGTATATGATGCAGAGCGGCCCGAACTTTTTTTTAAAGCACCTGCCCACCGAACAGTTGGGCCTGGCGGCGAGGTTCGCATCCGCAAAGACTCTAAATGGAATGTGCCAGAGCCTGAATTGACTTTATTTATTTGCTCGGCAGGCACAATTGAAGGATATACAATCGGCAATGATATGTCGTCAAGAGACATCGAGGGTGAAAATCCGCTTTATCTGCCTCAAGCCAAATCATATAATGGCGCGGCAGCATTGGGCCCCTGCCTGCTGGTGCAGGAAAAACCGATCAATCCCGATACAAGGATTAATATGGAGATCATCAGGGATTTTGCTGTTGTGTTCAGCGATCACATTTCCATAAACCAAATGAAGCGTAAACATACCGAACTGGTTAGTTATCTGTTTAGGGAACTGGATTTTCCCCACGGTGTCTTTTTAATGACCGGCACCGGCATAATACCACATGATGATTTTACCCTACATGCCGGCGACCTTGTAAAAATAACCATTGCAGAAATTGGGACATTGATTAACACAGTTGCCTGATGATGGTTGGAGAACAAGTTATAGGTTTTGATCTGTATATAGTTGAAGTATGCAGTGCCATGGTTCATGGCGGTCCGTTCCCGGCCACAACCGCCCCAGGAGCACATCGGCGGCAATTAACAGGTTTACGCGGCCGGTATGTTACCAGAATATGCCGCAGGGCCTGCCGCCTAATGAATTAAAAAACACTAATCCATTAGGCATTTGGCAGCTAACTAACGGCTGTTTAAGCAACGAAGAAATCTAAATTATAAACTAACATATATAGGCAGTTATGGGATTGTATAGAAGTTCGGACTGGTTTGGCAAGAAAGATAAAATGGGTCTTATCTACCGGAGTTGGATGAAAAACCAGGGAATGCCGGAAGATATGTTTGACGGCAGACCGGTAATAGGAATCTGTAATACCTGGTCAGAGCTGACACCTTGCAACGCGCATCTGCGCGACATTGCAGAAAGTGTACGTCGTGGTGTGCTCGAAGCCGGTGGGTTTCCGGTTGAATTTCCAATTATGTCTTTAGGCGAAACGCTGCTCAAACCCACCGCCATGCTGTTTCGTAATTTGGCCAGCATGGATGCAGAAGAATCCATAAGAGGGAACCCGATTGATGGCGTGGTATTGCTTACAGGCTGTGATAAAACCACACCGTCTACCTTAATGGGGGCGGCAAGTGTAGATCTCCCAACCATTGTGGTGCAGGGCGGGCCTATGCTGAACGGAAAATACCACGGCCAGGATATTGGCTCGGGTACCAGTGTATGGAAATTGACAGAAGAGTTAAAGAAAGGTAACATCAGTTATGACGAGTACGCGGAGGTGGAAAGCTGTATGTCCCGTAGTCCGGGCCATTGTATGACGATGGGCACAGCATCCACGATGGCCTGTATGGTGGAGGCATTGGGCATGAGCCTAACAGGGGGAGCCGCTATTCCGGCTGTTGACGCGAGGCGGAAAAGACTTGCACAACTGTCTGGCAGGAGAATAGTTGAAATGGTTAAAGAAGATCTGCGTATTTCTAAGATACTAACACTTGACGCTTTTAAAAACGCCATTAAAGTTAACGCGGCTGTAGGAGGGTCATCAAACTTTATTATCCACCTTACGGCTATTGCAGGTCGGATTGGGGTGCCGCTTAACCTGGAAGACTTTGACGACATCGGCAGTAAAATGCCCTTGCTGGTAAACCTGATGCCATCAGGTAAGTTCCTGATGGAAGACTTTTATTATGCAGGTGGAGTACCGGCTGTTTTAAAACAAATGGAATCAGTTTTAAAAATGGATGCCATCACGGTTAGCGGTAAAACCCATGCTGAAAATATAGCCCATGCAGGAATAAACTATAATAAGGAGGTAATTTATGATTTTAAGGAGCCGCTGATCCAGGAGGCTGGCATTACAGTGCTCAAAGGGAATCTGGCAATTAACGGAGCGGTCATCAAACCATCCGCAGCAAGCCCTGGCCTAATGCAGCACCGCGGTCGCGCGGTAGTGTTTGAAGATATTGAGGATTACCATGCCCGAATAGATGACCCTGATCTGGATATCGATGAAACTTGTGTAATGGTGCTAAAAAGTGTGGGCCCTGTGGGCTACCCCGGTATGCCCGAAGTTGGTAATATGACGTTACCAAAAAAATTGCTGGACAAGGGGGTAATAGATATGGTACGGATATCTGATGGCAGGATGAGCGGCACAGCCTATGGTACCGTTATTCTCCATGTATCTCCCGAATCTGCTATTGGCGGAAATTTGGGGCTTGTTGAAAACGGCGATATGATAGAACTGGACGTAGCAGGCAAGCGCATCCATCTTGAAGTAAGCGATGAAGAGCTGACCAACAGAAGAAGCAGGTGGATACCGCCAATACCGGTTGCAACACGTGGATATGCAAACTTGTATATAAAGCATGTACAGCAAGCCGATAAAGGTGCCGACCTGGATTTTTTGGTAGGTGGCTCAGGATCAAAAGTAACCCGCGATTCGCATTAACCAAGCCATGGCTATACTCATTCTGTTTGCTTGTATTATAACGTTGGTATTGTTAATTGCATGGGCCAGGGTAAATACTTTCCTGGCATTTTTGCTCGTATCCGTCATGGCGGCTTTGCTGCTGGGCATGCCCCTAAGCCATATCCCCCAGGCTGTTAACAAGGGGTTGGGGGATACATTGGGATCTTTAGCCGTTATTATTGTATTAGGGGCCATGCTGGGTAAACTGGTGGCCCATAGCGGTGCGGCGCAAAAAATAGCCACCGTATTAAAAAATACATTTGGATATAAGTATGTAACCTGGGCCATGTCTTTAACCGGTTTTATTGTAGGCATCCCACTATTTTATAATGTAGGCTTTGTTCTGCTGATACCTATCATCTTTTCAGTAGCTTACAGTTACAAGTTGCCACTGGTATATGTCGGGTTACCGATGTTAGCATCGCTCTCGGTAATGCACGGCTTTGTGCCGCCGCACCCATCGCCCATGGCGCTGGTGTCCCAATTTCACGCTGATCTGGCTAAAACCTTTGTCTATGGTATTATCGTTGCAATCCCCGCTATAATTATTGCAGGACCCATTTTTGCAAACACGTTAAAAAGTATGAAATCCAATCCGACAATTATTTTGCAGGCTGATCAGCTAACAGATGAGGAATTACCCGGAATAGGAAACAGTATCATTTCCTCTTTGCTGCCGGTACTCATCATCGGTGGTGCCACTTTGTTAGCCAGGATATTCAGCGATAACGTGGGCGTAAAAACAATAGTCGGCTTTATCAGTGAACCTGCTATAGCCATGATCCTCACCATCTGTATCGCAACGTATACGCTGGGTATCTGGACGGGTAAAAGGATCGCTACGATTATGGGCATCTATGCCGAAGCGGTTAAGGATGTCGCGATGATCCTGTTGATAATAGGAAGCGCCGGTGTTTTGAAACAGATATTTGTGGAAACGGGGGTAAGCACCCAAATGGCATCCATTTTGCAGCAGTTTAGCCTGCCCCCCTTGCTTTTAGCGTGGCTTATTACGGCTATATTACGGCTTAGCCTTGGCTCAGCTACCATAGCAGGCCTAACGGCCGCAGGGATCGTTTATCCGCTGATGGGGCCTAACGGGCCCGAGCCGAATCTCATGGTACTGGCCGTTGGTGCCGGTAGCCTGTTCTGTTCGCATGTTAATGATACTTCTTTCTGGCTGTTCAAAGAGTACTTTGGCTTATCAATGAAGCAAACTTTTTTATCCTGGTCCCTGATGGAAACGCTCGTTTCTGTTATAGGCTTAATTGGCGTATTGATATTAAGCGCAGTGCTTGGGTGACAGTAATTTTTCTTAAATTATCAAAATTTCATGCTTATCGGCTTGTGTGCTCAAGAAAGGCAAGCTTCACCAATTTAGGCTCAATCCAAACTTCAAAATACTAACACCTCACCTTTTTTTACGGCTATAACCACTTCCCTGTTTTAGCCGGGTCTGTGAATCTTGTTGTTTCTCTTGTTTAAGAAAGCAATATGGATTAGCCATGAAACTTATTTACCTACAGGAAAATGAAAAGCCTTGGAAGTTGCAGATTCTCAATAGAGGGGTTCGAAATTCAAGGCTTTTTACTTGAAAAGTAGTGGGGAGCGGTAAAGTTCTAACTTTCATGATGATGTATCGGTGGTTGCATACGCAAAGTTGTTGCTAAACAAAGTAGCCCTATAATATTCCCTTAACAGTAAACGAAGAGTATATAGGTTTCCTCAGCCTTAAAATGAAATAGGAAGCGGCTTGGTTACAAACCCGATGAATTTTGATTGAGCAAAATCCGCTGAGCAATATTTAATGAATCAGGCAGTACGTTTTGCCTGTTACCATTAATTTTAAGTTGTATGAGAATAGTTGAGATTACTTACCGGAAACCCGCCAATTTATTAATCAATGCCGTGCAGGAGCATTGCAAGATGTTGATATCAGACATGGCATCCCATGGAATCAAGGGTTTAAAAGACCTGGAAGATCAGTTATGGCTTTTCGCCGAAGAGCAACAGGCGCGATTCCCAAAATGCGAAATGGATAGTCTGGATGTGATTTCATACAGTAATACGGTGCATGAATGGTATAATTTGCTTTATAAAGGTAAAAAATCTATGATTCAGATATGGGCAAGGCCTGATGCTTTTGAAAGGGATTTTCGCGAATATGATGCCGGACATATACAAAAGATACTTCCTGCAAATTAAGTGAAGTTCGATTTCCGCAGTGTATCAATCTTAAGGGTCACCCTTTAAAAGTCCCCAAGTCTTCGTTTTTAAAATCAGAATCATTGTGCTTTAATATTAAAGACAATGAATTTTATTGATCCCAAACTCAGGAGGGTAACACCTGAAATGGCTGTGCAAATATTAAAGGAACATGGCACAAAAGTTACCATTGAAGAAGCGAAAGTAATTTTGGATTTTATGTATAAAATTGGTAAATTATCTGTTGATCAATACGTTAAAATATAGAATTATATATGACGGTAGCAGATTTGTATATTAGGGTAAGTACGGACGAACAAGCGGACAAGGGTTACTCCCAACGTGACCAGGAAGAACGTTTAAGAAAATATTGTGCTATAAATTCTATCGACATCAGAAAGGTGATCTTTGAAGATCATTCCGCTAAAACTTTTAACCGGCCGCAATGGAACAGCCTGTTAGCCGAGTTAAGTAAAAGCAAGGGCAAACATACCAGCCTCATACTTTTTACCAAATGGGACAGGTTCAGCCGGAATACCAGTGATGCCTATCAAATGATCGGCAGGCTGTCCAAGTGGGGGATTGAACCGCAGGCAGTTGAACAGCCTTTGAACCTTGAAATTTCCGAAAATAAGATCATGCTCGCGTTTTACCTGGCCACGCCGGAGGTAGAAAATGACCGCCGTGCCTTGAACGTCAAGCAGGGGATGAGAAGGGCCAGGAAAGAGGGCAGATATATGGGGCGGGCACCGTATGGCTACGATAACAAAACACGTGAAGATGGTAGCAAATATATCGTACCTCATCCTAAAGAATCCCCAATGATGCGCTGGATATTTCAATCAATCGTAGATGGTGTATTTGCACCCGATCAGATCAGGAAAATGGTCAATGACAAAGGGTTGATGATCAGCAAGTCTAATTTCTACCGGGAGGTTAGAAACCCTGTTTATTGTGGAAAAATTGTCGTCAAGCAATATAAGGATGAAGACGAACAATTGGTGGACGGACAGCATGAGCCAATTATCAGTGAAGTTTTATTTTATGATGTTCAGGATGTGCTCAGCGAGAAGAAACGAGTGCTTAGGGTACAGGCGGTAAAGGTCTGCGCCGTATTACCTTTAAAGGGCTTTCTGCAATGCGATAAATGTGATCGCCCGCTAACCGGGAGTGGTTCAAAGGGTAGAAGTGGTTTTTATTACTATTATCACGCTCAAGGCGCTTATGGTTGCGGGTGTCGTTATAAAGCGGACGAAATGAACAAGGAAGGGGCTAAGATGCTTAAAAAATATATACCGGCAGCTGGAATGATTGAGTTATACAAGACGGTTGTTTCGGATATTTATAGAATATATAAGGGTTCATCCCATGTCGGAAGAAGGGAAATAAGCGAGGAAATTTCAAAGCTGAATGCTAAACTGGCTAATGCCAGGGATATGCTTTTCGATGAAAAGCTGGATCACGATGATTATAAAATCATGAAGCGGGAATGTGAGGAAAAGTTAAAAAGGTTGGAATTAGTCCTAACGGAGGCAAAGGTCCAAAATTCGAACCAATTGAGTATTGATAATATGCTTGTAAAGGCAATAGAGGCCCTTTCTAAGCTTAATGAGTTGTTTCTGGATGGTGATATATTGAAGAAAAGAGAGGTACTTGGTTCGATATTCAGGGAAAAACTAGGTTTTGACGGATTGGATTATCGAACCGGTAGAATTAGTGAACCGGCTAAGCTTATCTTTCAGATTAACAAAGAGTTAAGGCGAAAAAAAAACGGGAAAGAATGCAAGCCATTGCATCTTTCCCGTTCAGTACTCAGAGCGGGAATCGAACCCGCACTCCGTTTACGGGAACAGGATTTTAAGTCCTGCGTGTCTACCAGTTCCACCATCTGAGCATGATGATCATTTCCTGTTAACAGGCTTTTGATCTTCAAAAATAAAACCCTTCGTTTAATGGAAGGGTTTTGAGCGAAAGACGAGATTCGAACTCGCGACCCCGACCTTGGCAAGGTCGTGCTCTACCAACTGAGCTACTTTCGCATTGGTATTTTCCTGCTTTGAGTAGCTTTGCGGTTAACCGTGTGCCTATCTCGTTTGCGGGAGTGCAAATATAGACAGAATTGGATGTTCTGCAAGGGAAATTTTCACTTTTTTTTAAATAGTTTATAAGTCGCTGACTTTCAAAACCTCAGAGATAAGGTCGGCCTCGTATCCGCGGCCCATAGCATACTGTTGTAACTTGTACCGGCGCTTGAATGCATTTTTTTCAATAATGGAACCAGCTTTTTTATCCAGTAAGCGGGTTAAAGCTGCCAGGTAGTCGTCCAGATCGATAGTTAAAAGAGCCTTTTTGATCAATACATCGGGTACACGCTTCAGTTTTAGGCCTTGTTTTATTTTTATGCGCCCCCAGGCCTTTTGGCTAAACTTACCTTTGGTGTAGGCTTTGGCAAAACGGTCTTCATTTAAAAAATTGCTTTGTATCAGCTCGCTTATAATTTGCTCAATGGCATCGGGCCATAACCCCCAATCGTAAAGCTTGTCGCGCACTTCCTGTTGCGATCGTTCCTGGTAGGCGCAAAAGCTTTCGGCTTTGGCTAAAGCTACTTTAGGGTCGGTTATTTTTATCTTTTTGGGGGCGTCCATTGGATGTCAAAATTCGTTAAAAATTATGCTATTGTTAGATAATATAAGCAAATTCGTGCCATGCATAGCAATCAGTACTCCATAACCGAGGTAAAGCAGATCATTAATGCGGGTGGTAATATTGTTAAAGAGTATACTATCAGCCTCCTGTTTACCGATAGCCGCCGTATTAATAATGCTGCCGAAGGTTTGTTTTTTGCGTTAAGCGGGCGCCGTAACGGGCACGAATTTGTGGCCGAAGCTTATGTAGCCGGCGTACGCAATTTTGTAGTAGAGCACGGCCCTGAGTTTAATTTACCCGAAGCTAATTTTTTAATAGTTGCCGACCCGTTGGCCGCTATGCAGGCCCTGGCGGCACACCACCGTAGTAAGTTTAATTTACAGGTAATAGGCATAACCGGCAGCAACGGTAAAACCATAGTAAAGGAGTGGCTGTACCAGTTGCTGGCTGCCGATAGAAATATTGTGCGCAACCCCAAAAGCTACAACTCGCAAATAGGCGTGCCACTTTCGGTGTGGCAAATTAGTAGTAGTAACACCCTGGGTATTTTTGAGGCCGGTATCTCTACCATAAATGAAATGGATAAGCTGGAAGCTATTATTAAGCCCGAAATAGGGGTGCTTACCCATATTGGTACCGCGCACGACGAAGGCTTTAGCAACCCACGCGAAAAGGTGCTAGAGAAGCTGCGCTTGTTTAAAAATTGTACCAAGCTTATTTACAATTACGACCAACTCATTACCTACCAGGCCGATATTAAAGCAAAGGAAACTTTTACCTGGAGCCGTAAATTTAACCAGGCTAACCTGTACGTTTTCAGCGAAACAACCATCGCCAAAAACTACTACCTGCGGGCTCATTATCAGAACCAGGAAATTGAATGTTTGATCCCGTTTTCAGATCAGGCATCTATAGAGAACGCCATTGTTTGCTGGGCCACTATGTTGGCGTTGGGCTACAGCGCGGTGGAGGCCGATAAAAGGATAGAACGACTGGCACCGGTAAGCATGCGCCTGGAGTTGAAGAATGGCATAAATAATTGCTCGGTGATCGACGATTCTTACAATTCAGATCTGCAATCGCTGGAGATAGCACTTAACTTTTTGGGGCAGCAAAATCAGCATCATAAAAAAACGGTTATACTATCAGATATTTATCAATCTGGCTTGCCGCAGGAGGTATTGTACCGCCAGGTGGCAGAGCTGATTGGTGGCAAAAAGGTGGATAAGTTTATTGGGGTAGGAGAGGCTTTATCGAGCCATCAATCGTACTTTAATATTGATGAACAGCACTTTTTTAAAGATACTGCAACCATGCTGCAGCAATTAAAACAGCTGGATTTTAAGGATGAAACCATCCTGATTAAAGGTTCACGCAGTTTTGAGTTCGAGCGCATCAGCAGGGCTTTGGCGCAAAAGGCTCACGAAACGGTGATGGAGATAAACCTCAATACCTTATTGGGTAACCTTAACTTTTATAAATCGAAGATTAAGTCGGGGGTGAAGGTAATGGCCATGGTGAAGGCTTTTAGCTATGGCAGCGGTACTTTTGAAGTAGCTAACATGCTGCAATATAATAAGGTAGATTACCTGGCAGTTGCCTATATTGACGAAGGTGTGGCCTTAAGGCAGGCTGGTATTAATCTCCCGGTAATGGTGTTAAACCCGGAGGCATCGGCATTTGATAAGTTAACCGAGTACAAGCTGGAGCCGGTGATATACAGTTTTGGTTTGCTGGATGATTTTGTTAGATATGCCTTAGGTTGTGATATTTTACATTATCCGGTACACATAAAGGTAGATACCGGGATGCACCGCCTTGGTTTCGAAAATCACGAAATAGAAACCCTTTGTGATATGTTGGAGGATAACCGTTATGTGCGCATCCAGTCGGTGTTTTCGCACCTGGTAGCCAGCGAAGCTGCCAAACACGATGATTTTACTAAAACGCAGATTAAACGCTTTGAAAAGGCTTTTAAAGAAATAGAAAAAACTTTAGGTTATAAAGTGATCAAACATCTTTGCAATACGGCGGGCATCATTAGGTGGCCATCGGCACAATATGATATGGTAAGGCTTGGGATTGGCCTGTATGGGGTAGATTCGGCAGTGCCGGCATCAGAGACCGGTTTACAGCCCATCGCTACGCTGAAAACCAGTATAGCACAGGTAAAAAAGATCCCGGCGGCAGATACCATTAGCTACGGACGGAGCGGTAAACTGGCGCGGGATGGCAAAATAGCCACCGTAAGGATTGGCTATGCCGATGGTTATTTACGGGCTTTTGGCAATGGTATAGGCAAAATGCTGGTAAAGGGTACACTGGTACCAACCGTAGGTAATATTACTATGGATATGTGCATGCTGGATGTAAGCGGCCTTGATGTGCGCGAGGGTGATGAGGTAATTATATTTGACGAGCAGCATCAACGGATTGAAGAACTGGCTAAGCAGATAGGCACCATTCCGTACGAAATATTAACTAATGTTTCGCAAAGGGTAAAAAGGGTGTACTTTTACGAATAATAAAGGTTAAGCATCATGAACAGGTTTGCAACAATTTTAATCAGGTATTTTGCAAAAGGCTTGTTGGTGGTTGTACCCATTGGCGCGGCAATTTTTTTAATATACTGGGGTGTAACAACCGTTGATAAAGCACTTAATTTAAGTGATCTGCTGGTTGATAAAACAGGCAAACACCTTTATATCCCCGGTCTTGGTATTCTTAATGTGGTTGTGGTGATTATGATAGCCGGTATTTTGGTTACCAACGTAATTACCGATCCTATAAAGCGTTGGTTTAAACGCTGGTTTAATCGCTTGCCTATTTTCGCTTTCTTATATTCATCAATAAAAGACCTTACCGAAGCCTTTGTAGGCGAAGAGAAAAAGTTTAATGAACCTGTTCTGGTAGAGATAAACGAATTTGGGTTGAAAAAGATAGGCTTCCTTGTTCAAAAAGATCTGGCTACGCTGGGCTTACCCGGCGAAGTGGCTGTTTATTTTCCATATTCTTATTCATTTGCCGGGCAGGTTGTAATTGTTGATGCCAGCAAAGTAAAACCGATAGATAAAAGCGCTGCCGATATGATGAAGTTTGTAATATCGGGAGGAGTTAGCGGACTGGAGTAACCTGTTTTGCTTGCTTAATATGCGCTGTAGTATTCTTTTTAAAACTTCTCATCGCCATAAATGTACTTATTAGCATAAGTATGGCACCGAGCACATAAGGCGCGCCCGGAAAATAAGTTGATGTGTTTTTGTGGGTGAAAATATGAAAAACAGAACTCATGAGCAGCGGTCCGATAATTACCGCCAAACTGCTGATGCCGGCTAAAGATCCCTGTAGTTCACCTTGTTCTTTGGCGGAAACTGTACTGGTGATCATCCCCTGTAATGATGGCCCCGAGATACCACCCAAACAATAAGGTATCATAAATACATACATCATCCAGCCCTGTGTGGCAAACGCAATAAGTGTAAGGCCGATGGTGTAAAACAGCAACCCCGCTATAATATTTTTTTCCATCCCAAATTTGGGGATAGTGAGCCGGATGAGGCCACCCTGTATAGCTACCAAAACAATGCCTATAAAAAAACCAAGGTAACCAATGCTTTTAAGCTGCCAGTTAAATTTTAGGGTTACAAAAAACGACATTACATACTCTACCGCTTTTTGGGCAATATATACCAGCGAAAAAGCGGTTATAAGTCCGGTTAATGCCGGGTACCTTGAAAGGTTGCGTAACGAACTTATGGGGTTTGATTTTTTCCATTCAAATTTGCGCCGGTTTTCTGGTGCCAATGATTCGGGTAATACAAAATAGCCGTAAACGGCATTAATAAGGGCAAATGCGGCGGCGGCCATAAAAGGTAACCTGATATTAAGTTCGCCCAGGAAACTGCCCATGGCTATACCTACAATAAAGCCTACACCAGATGCCGCGCCTACAAGACCAAAATTGGCAGCCCTGTTTTTGCCCGTGCTGATGTCTGCAATATAGGCTGTTGCTGTTGAAGTGCTGGCACCCGTAATACCTGCAATTATGCGGCCCACAAATAACCAGGCTATAGTAGGCGCAAAGGCCATAAAAACGTAATCAATACCAAAGCCAATTAGCGAACTTAATAGAACAGGCCGCCTGCCATACCTGTCGCTCAGGTTGCCAACTACCGACGAGAACAGAAATTGCATAGTTGCATAAGTGAACGTTAGGTATCCGCTATACTGCGCGGCCGTACTCACATCAACATGGCCCAGGCTTTCCAGTAATTTGGGCATTACGGGGATAATAACTGCTAAACCAAGCACATCAATAAACAGCGTAACAAATATAAATCCCAGCGCTGCTGAGTGCTTTTTAGGTTTTTTAGTCATTAAATTGATAAAGGGTTAAGTACTATAAAAGTTTTTGGCCTATTATAATAAATCAGTTACAGTTGATTCTTTTGGTTGGGTGTGCTTTGTTTTCTTAAAGCTTCTGATGGCCAGCAAGGCTGCTATCAGCATTAACAATGCACCCAATATAAACGGTGCGCCCGGTATATAAAGCTGAGCCTGGTTGCGGGTAAAATAGTAAAATAAGGTTGTCATTACCCAGGGGCCAAAAATGGAGCTTAAACTCATGAGGCTGGTTAAACCGCCCTGTAACTCGCCCTGTTCATTGGCGGGTACCTGGTTGGTCATCAGCCCTTGTAATGCGGGGCCGGCAATACCTCCCAGTGCGTAGGGAATCATAAATGCAAACATCATCCATGTTTTGGCAGCAAAGGCAAACAGGATCAATCCGGCACTATAAAGTAAAAGCCCCATCCAAATGCTGCGCTCCAACCCCAGTTTGGGTAGGGTTATACGTATCAGTCCTCCCTGAACCAGGGCTATCATCAAGCCTATAAAACCCAGTGAATAACCAACCAGGTCTTCGGTCCAGCTAAATTTAAGGATGGTAAAAAACGTCCACACGCTTTGTACAGATTGTGCCGCAAAATAAACCAGGAACAGCGAAGCCGCCAAACCAATTACCGAAGGGTATTTTTTTAGCTGCAATAACGATCCCAAAGGGTTTGCCCGTTTCCATTCAAACGGGCGGCGATGATCCATAGCAAGTGACTCGGGTAATATAAAATAGCCATAAGCCGCATTTAATAAAGCTAAGCCAGCGGCCGCAAAAAACGGATAATGCACGTTCCATTTACCCAAAATACCACCTAAAACGGGGCCTATAATAAAACCTATACCAAAAGCAACGCCTATCATCCCAAAGTTTTGGGCGCGTTTTTCTGGTGTGCTGATGTCTGCAATATAGGCCGAGGCGGTTGTAAAGCTGGCCCCGGTAATACCGGCAATGGTACGGCCAATAAACAGCCAACCTATTGATGGTGCAAACGCCAGGAAAAGGTAATCTATCCCAAAACCTAATAACGACGATAATAACACCGGGCGACGGCCATATTTATCGCTCAGGTTACCTATCATGGGCGAAAACAGGAATTGCATTACCGAATAAGCCAACAGCATTAAGCCCGAATATAGCGAAGCCTGGCTTATTGTGCCGTGTATAAGCTTCTCTATCAGCTTGGGCATTACGGGTATAATAATACCAAAGCCAATAACATCTATCAGCATGGTAACAAATATAAAGCCCAATGCAGCCTGGGGTTTAAGTTTGGCAGGTTGATCCATAGCTGCAAAATAACGATAAAATGTTATTGGGGAATAATAACTTTTAGAAAAAACAATGGCGACAGATCAGGAACACATATCTTTATGTTTCAAAATCATCTCCGTTTTTTATAATTTTAAAAGGTTTCGGTAAATTGCAACGCCTTGGTAATGATTTATCTATATCGTAAAATATCACAATGACAACAACCATCAAAAACAGGATAACATCTATTGATTTTCTTCGGGGTACCATTATGATCATCATGGCGCTAGACCATGTGAGGGATTACCTGTACTCGGGCTCGTTTTTGTTTGATCCGCTCGATTTGGATAAAACCAGCGGCATTTTGTTTTTCACCCGTTGGATAACCCATTTTTGCGCACCAATATTTATGCTGCTTGCCGGTACATCGGCATTCTTGATAGGGCAGAAAAAGAGCAAAAAAGACTTGTCGGTTTTTTTAGTGAAACGTGGCTTGTGGCTGGTTTTTCTCGAAATGGTTGTGGTAAACTTTGGTTGGAATTTTAATATCACCTTCCCCATGTTTTTGTTTATTACCATTTGGGCATTGGGAATAAGTATGATAGTACTGGCCGCACTTATCCATCTGCCCAAAAAACTTATCCTGGTTCTCTGCATCGTGGTGATATTTGGGCACAATTTATTGGATAATGTACATGTGCAGGGCAATAATTTAGCAGGCTTTGGCTGGGCGTTTCTGCATGACCAGCGACCATTTTTTTGGCATCATGAGATTTTTTTACTAGGCTATCCCATAATACCGTTGGTGGCTATAATGCCATTGGGTTATTGCCTTGGTCAACTATATGTTACCGGGTATGCTGTGGAGAAAAGAAAAAAGACACTGCTTATCATAGGCGCTTCGGCCATTGTATTGTTTATTGCGCTTCGGTTTAGTAATATATATGGCGATCCTGTAAAATGGAGTGTTCAAAAAAATGCCTTTTTTACCTTCCTGTCTTTTATTAAAGTAAATAAATATCCGCCTTCGTTGCTGTATGTTTTAATGACACTGGGTGCGGCCTTTTTATTCCTCGCCTTTACAGAGAAGGTACAAAATGCTGTGGTTAAAGTAGTTTCGGTATACGGTAGGGTGCCCATGTTCTACTACCTTATTCATATTTACATCATCCACCTGATAGCGTTGGTGACATCAGCCTTAACACCAGGTCAAAACTGGAAGATCTGGATTCTGGATCAGCCAATTTGGTTTACCACAACCCTTAAGGGATATGGATTTTCGTTACCGGTGGCTTACCTCGTATGGGCTTTAATTGTAATTGGGCTGTACCCTTTATGTAAACGTTATGATGCCTACAAGCAAACTCATAAAGAAAAATGGTGGCTAAGCTATTTGTAGGTAATTATTGTATTGAGTGCCTTTATTAATAAGGCTGTTGCGGATAAACAAAAAATGCCACTCGGTTTGGATGGCATTTTTTGTTTATGGGAACATTATTAAAAATTCGGTTTCAATACATACTTGTTGTAAAAACGTGTGATATGATCAACTGCTTCTTCGGCGGTATCAACCACCCGGTACAGGTTTAAATCATCGGGGTTGATGTTGTGCTGATCGGCCAGCATTTTTTCTTCTATCCAGCTAAATAAGCCTTTCCAATAATCAACACCCACAAATATGATGGGGAAGCGGGCAATTTTACCGGTTTGGATAAGGGTCATTGCTTCAAATGATTCGTCCATAGTACCAAAGCCACCTGGAAGGATAATAAAGCCCTGCGAGTATTTCATGAACATTACCTTGCGGATAAAGAAGTAATCAAACTCCATGATCTTATCCCTATCAATATACTTATTATGAAATTGCTCAAAAGGTAATTCGATGTTTAAACCTACCGATTTACCACCCGCTTCAAACGCGCCTTTATTGGCAGCTTCCATAATGCCGGGACCGCCGCCAGATATTACACCATAGCCATGCTCTGTAAGCAGGCGGGCCGAATCTTCGGCCAGTTTGTAATAGTTGTTATCGTTGTGTGTACGCGCCGATCCGAAGATGGATACGCAGGGGCCAATTTTGGCCAGTTTTTCAAAGCCGTCAACAAATTCGGCCATTATTTTAAATATCTGCCACGAGTCGGTTACCTTAATTTCCTGCCAGTTTTTATTTTCGAATGCTTGTCTTATTTTGTCTTCTCCGGTCATATTATTTTTGTAGTTGTCCGGATTCCGGGAAGTCGGAAAATCCGGAAGAATTATATAGTACGCTAAATATATTATTATGTTTTATTGTTCCTCTTAAATTTATCCCTTTATTACTTTCAGATTTTCCGTCTGCTCATCTTTCGCACTCGAAGTTAATAACAGCCCAACAAATGTAATTAATCCGTTTATAATGATGAGTTCGTTGCTAAAAACATATCCTCCTAAAAGCGTTTTCGATTCGGCATTTAAAAAGTAACAGATGGCCGGCGAGGCAATGCATATAAACGGCACCAACTTATCTTTAACCTGCCTGTTGCTTACAAATAATCCAAAAGAGTAAAGGCCCAGCAAAGGCCCGTAAGTATATGATGCTACCGAGAATATGGCGCTCACCACGGCATCGTTGTTAATGGCATTAAATATAATAATGGTTAAAAACATCAGTCCCGAGAAGGCGATGTGCACCGTATGCCTGGTGTTTACCATTTTTTTGCTGTTTACATCCTTTTTTTTGTTAAAGCCTAAAAAATCAACACAAAAAGAGGTGGTTAAGGCTGTTAAGGCCGAATCTGTTGTGGCAAAGGTGGCGGCTGTTAACCCTAACATGAAAACCATGGCGGGTACAATACCTAAATATTTAAGGGCTATGGTAGGGTACAGGTAGTCGGTTTTATCAACATGGATGCCGTATTTGTTGGCGTACATCCAAAGTAAAGCACCTACGCTTAAAAAGAAGATATTGATAACCACAAACACAGCCGTAAAGCTGAACATGTTTTTCTGGGCTTCCTTAATGTTTTTAAGGCTGAGGTTTTTCTGCATCAGATCCTGATCGAGGCCGGTCATCCCCACGGTAATAAACAGGCCACCTAAAAACGCTTTGGTGAAATGAAATTTACTGCTCAGAAAATCGCCGAAAAAGAAGATTTTAGAGTAGCTGCTGTTTTTAATGGCATCGGCGGCCTCAAAAATGCTCATGTGCAGGCTGCTGCAAATAAAATATATCGATAGAAATACCGATAGTACCAGGAAAAATGTCTGCAAGCTATCGGTAATAATAATGGTTTTTAAACCGCCCTTAAACGTGTACGACCAAATAAGCACCAAACAAATAAGCACCGTTACCGCAAAGGGGATATTATAGCTATCAAAAATAAATTTTTGCAACACAATAACCACCAGGTAAAGCCGGAAGGCCGAGCCGATAACCCGGCTGATAAGGAAAATACCTGCTGCTGTTTTATAGCTCCAGGTGCCTAAAGCGCTTTCTATATAGCTATATATGGAGGTGAGCTTTAGCCGGTAATAAAGCGGCAGTAATACGGTTGCTATAATAATAAACCCGGCAGCATTACCCAGCACAAACTGGAAGTAAGAAAACTGGTCGCCGGATGGCGCGCCAACCTTGCCGGGTACCGAGATAAAGGTAACGCCACTAAGCGCCGTGCCAATCATCCCGAAGGCAACCAAATACCATTTGGAGTTGCGGTTAGCCACAAAAAAAGTATCGTTATCTGATGCTTTGCGCGATGTAAGCCAGGCGATAACCAGCAATACCAAAAAGTAACCGATAATAAATGATAATAGTACTCCTGGCGACATTAGCTATTTATTTAGTCCGGAAGTCTGAAAATCCGGAAGTGTTTTTATTTCTTATTTCGGCTGTTTGTCTCCTCACAAACAGCAACCAACATGTTGCCTGCGAATACGCCGGTAACGGTTGGATAGTGTTTTTTATAAAACTGATGATAATTTACAAAATACGCAAATAGATATTAATGAAGTATTGCTTTGGCTAAGGGGCCAATTAAAATTCGCTCAATTTGCCGCCTGTGCCTCAGTACATGTACAATAGCGTGCTCGGCCATTTGTTCGGCATCATAAATTTGCCCCCAGCGGGATGTTATTGTTACAGAATTATCAAACTGTTGCGATGGATAATTTTCATTAAACACCGTTACTGTATAGGAGAGCAGGCTATCCAAATCCTCTAAATATTCCTTTATACTAAGCCGGGGAAACTTTGGCGGGCGGATTACGTTGTGCCCCTGCAAATTATAAATGCTTACCGCGTACCCGAAGCCCGAGCATACCACATGCGCCAATATACTTTGTACCGATCTGCAATTTTCATCGGCAGTTTGGGCATCGGTTATCATTGTAATTGCATCGTCGGGTATAAGTTCAATTACTGTTTTTAGTTCGGTAATTGCTTTTTCGTATTCATCAAGCATTGCCCCAACGGCTCCTTGTCTGTAAGTTATTGGCATGGGTTAAATTTATTGAACAACATCTGCAAAATACATATCAAATTTGTTTCATTCGCAAATAAAACTAATTCTCGCCCGCCGTTTGCACCATCACAAAACTGTTACCCATATGGGTAACATCAATATAGGCAAGCAGATACTTCGTTACGCCCGATGGCAAAAAGAGATTTTATTCCTTAACTTCGCCCAATGAACTTTTCGTCCAAATTACTGGAGAATGCCGTAGCCGAGTTTGCAAAACTGCCGGGGGTGGGTCAAAAGACCGCTCTGCGCCTGGTGTTGCATTTACTTAACCAGGATAAGCAGGAAGTAGAAAGGTTTAGTACCACCATCAGCAAACTGCGTAACGAAATTCAGTTTTGCCATGTTTGCCACAATATCTCAGATCAGGCTGTTTGCGAGATCTGCTCATCCCATAAGCGCGACCGCAGCCTTATTTGCGTGGTTGAAGATACCCGCGATGTAATGGCTATTGAAAATACTAACCAATATAATGGGGTGTACCATGTGTTAGGTGGTTTAATATCCCCAATGGATGGCATTGGTCCATCAGACTTGCAGGTTGATACATTGGTAGAGCGATTAAAAACAAATGAGGCCAAAGAGATCATTTTTGCCCTTAGTGCTACCATGGAGGGCGATACCACCCTGTTTTATTTAAACAAACGCATAAAATCTTTCCATATTACCATATCAACCATCGCTCGTGGCATAGCCTTTGGGGGAGAATTGGAGTACGTAGATGAGATCACCCTCGGGCGGTCCATCGCTACACGTGTTCCGTATGAAAACTCATTGTCAAAGTAAGTTATGAAACTCTCGGTCATCATCGTAAATTACAATACTTGTGATATGCTCAGGATTGCGCTCAATTCGGTAATAAGGGCCGCTGTTGGCATTAATTTCGAGGTTTTTGTGGTTGATAATGCATCGGCAGATAAATCTGTTGAGATGCTGCGTGCCGAGTTTCCGGAGGTTAAAGTGATAGCCAATACCCAAAATTCGGGCATGGCAAAGGCTTATAACCAGGGGATTAAAGAAACTACTGGAGAGTATGTTTTAGTAGTCACTGCGGATACAATTACAGGCAAAAAAACAATTGAGAAGGCATTGGAGTTTATGGATGTCCATTTAAATGCCGGCGGTATGGGCGTAAGAATGATTACACCGGATGGCCGTTTCCTTTCCGAATCTAAACATGGCTTTACCAGGCCATGGGAGGTTTTCTTTAAGTTAACAGGCCTGGCCAAACACTTCTCAAAATCGCGCCTTACAGATACAACGCAACGTAAAGATTGGGTAGAGGAGTTTCAAACATCAGAAACCGATGTGCTCAACAGTGCGTTTATGCTGATGCGCAAAGAAACCATCAACCAAATTGGCTTGTTTGATGAGCGTTTCCATACTTACGGTTATGATATCGACCTCAGCTATCGCATCAGGCTGGCGGGGTTTAAAAATTACTATTTCCCTAAAACGTATATTATCAATTTCAATAGTGGTAACAATGCGAAATTAAGCTGGCATTACCTTAAGGAATTTTATGGTGCGATGATTATCTTCGCCATCAAATATTTATTTAAGGTGCCCGAAATTAATAAGGTGGAGGGTATGCCGCAGCTATTCCCCTCTACTTATGAAATTGAATGATAAAGTTATAGTAATTACCGGAGCATCATCCGGCATAGGAAAATCATTGGCTATTGAATGCGCCAAACGCGGCGCTACCGTTGTATTAGCCGCCCGCCAATATGTAACCCTTTGCGTAATTACACAGGATATTGAAAGGCGCTACCAAACTAAAGCCCTCGCCGTTCAATGCGACGTAACTATTGAGGATGAATGCGTCCAATTGGTTAAACAAACCCTTGCAACCTTTGGTAAAATTGATGTACTCATTAACAATGCAGGTATCTCCATGCGGGCCTTGTTTAACGATGTTGACCTTAAGGTACTTAAATCATTAATGGATGTTAACTTTTGGGGAACGGTATATTGTACTAAATATGCTTTGCCAGAGATACTTAAAACACAAGGGAGCATAGTTGGTGTATCGTCTATAGCAGGTTATAAGGGCTTACCCGGTCGCGCGGGGTATTCGGCATCTAAATTTGCCATGAATGGTTTTTTGGATGCACTAAGGGTTGAGAACCTGAAAACAGGGGTACATGTGTTAACCGCATGCCCGGGCTTTACCGCATCAAACATCCGCAATACAGCACTAAATAAAGAAGGGGTGGAGCAAAGGGAAAGCACGCTGGAAGAAGATAAAATGATGACATCAGACCAGGTAGCAAACATAATTGTAAACGGTATAGAAAACCGCTCCCGTACGCTGATTATGACAACGCAGGGAAAGCTCACCGTATTGCTGAGCAAAATATTACCCGCCTTTTTAGATAAAATGGTTTATAACGTATTTGCGAAGGAGAAAAATCCGCTGTTGAAATAGTTTATTGGTTCACTGGTTCAATAGTTCATTGGTCTTGTTTGATTAATTAGTAAGAGCCTGTTTAAAAATAAATAAACAAATCGTCATTGCGAGTGACAACCGGGGGTAACCCAGAAAAAACAGTAATGACATCTTAAAAAAAGGCCGTCCTTGCGAGGAGGTACGACGAAGCAATCCCCTACTTACAAGGCGGATTTGCACAGCAACTCTGTAAGTCGGGGATTGCTTCGTACCTCGCAATGACAGTGGCGATGGTGTTGTGTTTAAAAAAAATAGATACTGATAATCAATGCTTTAAAAGTATGTCATTATAAGTGACAACTAGAGTTAACCTGAAAAAAACGGGAATGACATGGTTGCAAATGGGCGGTTGTGGACTAAATAATAATGGGGTCTTCTTTAAAAAAGTGGTGGGAATGTGCGATTCCCCTCTCGAGAGGGGCGGAGGGGTGTGTTTATGCACGCGAAAGAACGCAGTAGAACACACCCCTGCCACCGCACTTCCCATCCCGCCCCCTCTCGAGAGGGGAACAAAATTATGAAGACACCTAATTGTATCTCGGGCATTAGAAACTTTAAAAAAATACACTGAAAATCAACACTTTACAATCATGTCATTATAAGGAGGTACGACGAAGCAATCCCCAATTTACAGAGCGGATTTGCACAGCTACTCTGTAAGTCGGGGATTGCTTCGTGCAATGACGGCTCTATATGTGCTTAATGGAGTGTGTTTCATTGTTTCTGAAAGAAATTTAAACAGGCTCTAAGATAGATCGCCTGCAAATACCACCGAACTACGGAACCAACTCATATTCGCTGATCCTGCTCATGTCCAAAATGGCCTGTCCTTCTTCATTACGATGGAATACGGGTACAAATTTGGCGCCCCAAACAACATCACTATATATGTAGGATGTGCGGGAGTGTACGGTTTGCGAAAAGGTATCATCAAAAGTTTTGAGTATCACAGATATACTGGCTTGTTTGGTTTCCAATTCCTCCCTGCTCATATCTTTTAATGGGCTGTTTTCATCAAGCGGGTGTACCACAGTCCAGTTAACGGTTAAAATACTTACAAATTTTCGTTCCAGTTCTAATTGGAAAAACTTTCGGATGTTTTTTCCGTTCACCTCCTCGTTATAACCAAAAACAACTTCTATTTCCAGGTCAATCAATATATTACGCCTTAAATTGGCCAGGCGGAACATCAAGCCCCAGCCATTATCGCGGTAAGGGGCCACCAATACATTGTCGCTGTATAATATTTTAGCTGATGGCCGGGAGAACCGCCCATAAAGTAAACCGGTTGCCAGTGCAAAGGCCAATAAACCCATCATAGATTCTAAAGCGGCAACACTATTAGCGGCCATGCCTTTGGGGCTGATATGCCCATAACCTACAGTAGATATAGTTTGTGCCGAAAAAAAGAAGGCATCCATAAACTGATCAAAATAGGTGCTGCCACTACGGCCATCCAATACATCCTTCCCCAGCGATGTGTAGATAAACGCGAAGACGATATTTGTTGTAAAGTATCCGCTAAAAACGATAAGCCAAAACTTACGCCAGCTCATGGTAATAAGCGCATGGTAATTATTGGCAGTAGTAAAAAATGGCAGGCCGGTACGCCTTACGTTAATGGAACCATCCTTATTAATAACGGGCTGGCTTTTAACAACCGGCTGCGTGCCAAAGCCAAGGTCATCCTCGGGGTTTATTTTTTCTTTGTGTATAGCCATGGGGATTAATTACTGAATTATCGATTTATTGAATTATTGATTTTTGAAGCGAAAGATGAGCCTTTTGCCAATTCATTAAATCAATAATTCAGTAATTCAATAATTGCTTCCTTGTAAATTTATCATTCTGTTTGTTTTTATAAAAACTATTTCCATATTTGTGCCATAAATGAAAATGAACGCATTAAACAATAACTGGTGGTGGCTTAACGAGATATCGTAAGGCAATTCCGTTTTTTGTTTTTTTTAACATAATATTCAGAAGGGTTGCCATACGGTAACCCTTTTTTATTGGCCAGCCCCCGGCCCCCTGAAGGGGGAGGGATAAAGAAAAGCGGACTGGCAAAACATTATAAATCAAAAATTCCCCCTTTAGGGGGTTAGGGGGCTTGGCATCATGAAACAGATACTTAATCATCTATTCGAACACAAAACCTTTAGCAGGGAACAATCAAAAGGCATTTTGATAAACATTGCGCAGGGTAAGTACAATAACTCGCAAATGGCCGCATTTATGACGGCCTATTGCATGCGCAGTATTACTGTTGATGAGCTGGAAGGCTTTCGTGATGCCATGCTGGAGCTTTGCCTGCCTATTGACCTGCAAACCGGCGAATTGATTGATTTGTGTGGCACCGGCGGCGATGGTAAGGATACTTTCAATATATCTACCCTTGCATCGTTTGTGGTGGCCGGTGCGGGTTATAAAGTAGCCAAGCATGGCAACTATGGTGTATCATCGGGTTGTGGCTCATCAAACGTGATGGAGTACCTGGGCTACCAGTTTACCAACGATACCGATAAATTAAGACGCGGGATTGATAAAGCTAACATATGCTTTTTACATGCCCCATTATTTCACCCGGCTATGAAAACCGTGGCGCCCATCCGCAGGGAACTGGGTGTAAAAACATTTTTTAATATGCTGGGGCCGCTGGTTAATCCGGCAAAGCCGCAAAATCAACTTGTTGGCGTGTTTAACTTAGAGCTTGCCCGGGTGTTTGCCTATCTTTATCAAAAGTCGAGCACTAAGTATACCATAGTGAACGCGTTAGAGGGATATGACGAGGTTTCGCTTACCTGCGATTTTAAAACTTTTTCTGCCGAAGGTGAAAAAATAAATAGTGTTGAAGCGTTAGGCTTTGAAAGATTAAACCCTGCCGAAATTGCCGGAGGCGATACCGTAAGCGCATCGGCGGCCATATTTAGCAGCGTGCTTAATGCCGATGGTACTAACGCTCAAAATAATGTTGTACTCTCCAACGCGGCTTTAGCCATCAGAACTATTACGCCCGAAAAAACATTTGCCGATTGTTTTTATGAGGCAGAAGAAGCTTTATTAGGAAAAAAGGCCCTGAACAGTTTTAACCTTCTATTGCAAAACCAGGCATGAAAATAAAAGTTTGTGGTCTAAAAGATCCCGAAAATATACAAGCCGTAACCGCCTTAGGGCCAGATTATGTAGGCTTTATATGCTACAAACCTTCGCCGCGATATATTGCAGAATTGCCTGTGGATGCAATGCAAAACCTACCTGCATCTATCCAAAAAACAGCGGTATTTGTTAATGAGGATGCCGAAAATATTCACTCGCTTATTGATACTTACGGTTTTAACGTAATACAGTTGCATGGTGATGAACCGCCCGAGTTTAGCAATAGCTTTAGGGACAAAGTGATAGTGTTTAAAGCTTTTGGCCTGGATGAGAATTTTGATTTCGATCAGCTTAATAATTACGTAAACAAAGTAGATTATTTGCTGTTCGATACCAAAACCGCGGCCTATGGTGGTTCTGGTAAAACATTTGATTGGGCGATGTTGGATAATTATAAGTTAGATATCCCATTCTTTTTATCGGGTGGCATAAGCCTTGATAATCTGGAAGAAATAAAAAAGATCAGCCATCCGCAGTTTTATGGGGTTGATTTGAATAGCCGTTTTGAAACGGCACCCGGTGTTAAAGACATTGGCAAACTAAAACAAGCATTTGATATCATCAAAAAACAACATATTACAGATGAAGTACGGAGTTAACGAGCATGGTTACTATGGCGATTTTGGCGGCGCTTACATCCCCGAAATGTTGTATCCAAACGTAGAAGAGTTAAGGCAGCAATACCTCAATATTATTAGTGACGAAGGGTTTAAAGCCGAGTTTGATGATCTGCTGAAAAATTATGTGGGCAGGCCCTCGCCGTTATACCATGCCAAAAGGTATTCAGAAAAGTATGGTGCCAACATTTATTTTAAGCGCGAAGATTTGAACCATACCGGTTCGCACAAGATCAATAATGCTATAGGGCAAATATTATTGGCCAAGCGTTTGGGCAAAAAACGAATTATTGCCGAAACAGGCGCCGGTCAGCATGGTGTGGCTACCGCCACCGTTTGCGCGCTCATGGGCATCGAATGTGTGGTTTACATGGGCGAAATTGATATGGCCCGCCAGGCTCCAAACGTATCGCGCATGAAAATGTTGGGCGCTACCGTAATGCCTGCATCATCGGGCAGTAAAACCTTAAAGGATGCCACCAACGAGGCTTTACGCGATTGGATAGGTAACCCGGTTGATACACATTACATCATAGGTTCGGTAGTTGGCCCGTATCCATATCCCGATATGGTAGCGCGTTTCCAATCCATTATATCCGAAGAAACTAAAAAGCAGTTGCTTGAGCAAACCGGGAACGAACTGCCGCAATATGTATTGGCCTGTGTAGGTGGTGGCAGTAACGCGATGGGCATGTTCTATCATTTTTTGGATGACGAGGATGTAAAACTGGTTGCCGTTGAGGCAGCAGGTAAAGGTATTAACAGCGGCCATTCCGCGGCTACTACATTTTTAGGGCAGGAGGGCGTATTGCATGGCAGCCGCACCATATTGATGCAAACGCCGGATGGGCAGGTTGTGGAGCCTTATTCTATATCGGCCGGTCTGGATTATCCGGGTATCGGTCCGCAGCATGCGCACTTATATAAAATAAACAGGGCGCAATATACCAGCATTACCGATGATGAAGCATTGCAGGCAGGCCTGTTATGCTCACAGATGGAAGGTATTATCCCGGCTATAGAAACCGCCCATGCGCTGGCCCAACTGGAGAAAATGACCTTTAAGTTAGATGATACAGTAGTGATCTGTATATCGGGCAGGGGAGATAAGGATTTAGATACCTATATTAAATATTTCAATTTCTAAATCAGAATTTACAGAATTAAAGAAATTTTAAAATTGAACTCCATTATTCTGCTAAGTATAAAATTCTGATTCAGACAAACACAATACAATGAACCGACTTAATAAGCTTTTCGCTACAAAAAAGGATAACCTGTTATCCATATATTACACTGCAGGTTACCCGGCTTTAAATACTACGGTTAACATTGCCGAAGCTTTGGAAAAAGCAGGTGCCGATTTTTTAGAGATTGGTTTCCCATACTCCGATCCGGTTGCCGATGGCCCTACTATTCAACATAGCTCGGAGCAGGCCCTGGAAAATGGCATGACCCTTAACCTGCTGTTTGAAGAACTTGCCGAATTGCGCAAACGCGTAACCATTCCTATTTTACTGATGGGCTATTTTAACCCGATAGTACAATACGGCGTTGAGCGCTTTTGCAAAAAAGCTGCCGAGGTGGGCGTGGATGGTGTAATAGTACCCGATCTGCCGATGTACGAGTACGAGGCTATGTATGCCAGCTATTTTATAGACAACAACTTAAGTAACATATTTTTGGTAACGCCCCAAACATCCGAAGAGCGTATCCGTAAGATAGATGAATTGAGTAACAGCTTTATTTACCTGTTGTCGTCATCATCAATAACAGGGGGGAGTTTACAATTAACCAATAGTATTGAAGACTATTATAAACGGGTTAACGCGTTAGAACTTAAAAATCCAACTATCATTGGCTTCGGTATATCAGATAATAAAACCTTTACCCAGGCTTGCGCCTATGCTAATGGTGCTATTGTGGGCAGTAAGTTTGTGAAGTTACTGGCAGAGGATGGGTATATGGAGAAGATACCGGGGTTTATAAAGGGGATAAGGGAGTAAGGTGGAAATTATTTGTCCTCCAATGCGTAGTTTTATAAGTTCTCTTAAATTAGGGGAATAGTTTACCCTGTTATTTTACCTTATGAAAAACCTTGTCTTATTCTTTTTTGTGCTAACTTCATTTACTGCTGTTGCACAAAACAGACTTGTTGATTTATACAACCTTAATCCCGGCGATCACTATCCGGCTAACATGCCACATGTAAAGCAATGGATAAATACCACGTTGGCTCCTGTTTTTATCCGCAATCTTCAGTTTTCTGATAATCAACGCAGCTCATCTAAGTTTATCATGTTTAACCCCGTGAGCAGACCTGGTACAGGGTGGATGTTTGCCGGGATGGATGGAGTAAAGCTATCTCCAAATTCAAGCTCTGTCCATGGTCAATATGATCAGGAAATACTTAGCTATTTACGGGCTTTTGATATCACTACATTTGATTATCAGCATCGTTCCTATTTTTTATTGGCCAAAAATATACTGCGTATCAACGACGATCAACTGTTGGCCAATACACTTAACTTTTTTACCGAATCAGGTCAAAAAAGTAGATATCAACAATTGATTGACCGGGTTAACAAATTTAAAAAACTAAAACTCCCTTATCCGGCCACCGACAATGTACACGCACTGGCAGATATATTAGAAAAACAGTTTCCCGGTAAAATAGCCGATGTTTTGTTTGATTGTTATATCGCAGGCAAAAACAATGATGAGACACTGCGAAATATGCAAAGCTTTTATCAAATAACTGGTTTTTATCAGCAACCCGTAGAATCACGTATTGATGAGTTGATTAATCCTAAAATACAGTTTAAACAAGATAAGCCACCAATACTTCAATTGCCGTTAACGGCATTAAAACTAAGTGGCAAGCCCGATTCTTTGGCTCGTTTTTCCATTGAAACATTTACCGCTGTTTTAAACTATCACAAGCAACAATTGGAGGTGATATTTAAGGGGAAGATGAGCGGAGATGCTGATCCGGGAACTTTGAAAGTTATTAATTACGATTATAAAACAGGGAAGACAACGTTAAGTAAACTTCCTCCATCGGCCCAACCACAGGCTATTACGGAGTTAAGATTAACCGTTAGTGAAAATGGAATAACGTTAATTGGAGTATCGGCTGATTATGGGCGTTATATGATGATTGATCAGGTTTGGAAACCATGATCATTTATACAATAGTACAATACAATAATTGTTCGCCTACAAATACATTTCCAAATCGCCTTTACCTTCACGAATAACCTCAAAGTCGCCATTGGTGCAGTCAACTACAGTTGATGCTACGTTATCGCCGTAGCCGCCGTCTATCACTATATCTACCAGATCTTCGTATTTTTCGTAGATGAGTTCGGGGTCGGTAGAGTATTCTACAATATCATCATCGTCGCGAATGGAGGTGGATAGTATGGGGTTACCCAAAACGCGTACAATTTCGCGGGCAATGTCATTATCGGGCACCCTGATACCCACTGTTTTTTTGTTGGAACTTAACAGTTTAGGTACTTTATGGCTGGCGTTAAATATAAAAGTAAACGGCCCCGGTAAAGCTTTTTTAAGTACACGGAAGGTGGTGTTATCTATGGGTTTAATGTAATCAGAGATATGGCTCAGATCGTAACAGATAAAAGAAAAATTGGCCTTTTCGGGCTTTATGTTCCTGATCTTGCAAATAGCTTCGATAGCTTTATGGTTGGTAATATCGCAGCCTAAACCATAAATGGTATCAGTAGGATAAATGATCAATCCGCCTTTGCGCAAAACTTCTACAACCTGTTCTATCGCTTTTGGGTTCGGATTTTCGGGATATATTTTGATGAGCATATTTATTAAACAAATATACCCTTAAGTAGTTTAAAAATACCTGTTTTGTGCAGGTATTTGTGATGCAATTACTTCCTTTTGAGTGTGGTATGTACTTTGGCACCATTAGCCGCAATATCAACCCCTATAGAATCGCCATAAAATTTGCCGCTATGTGGTATTTCAATATCTCCAAGGGTAACTGTAAACGTAAATTTATCGCCGTTAATTTTACCATCATCTACCGGTAGCTCACCTTTAGGAGTATTTACAGTTCCGGTTAGTTTATCGCCTTCAATTTTAAAGTTATAAGTCAGGGGATACTGGTCGCCATTTTCCATGGTCAGTATGCCTGCCCAGCTTCCGCTAAAATCTGCAAAGGCGGCAAAGCAGGCTAAAAAGCAGCAGGATAATAAAAGGGTTGTTAAAAGTTTTCTTTTCATGACGTTTTGTTTTCCTGTCAATAAAGGTAAATTCCCCATTAAAATTTATCATGAACAATAGGTTAAGTTTAATTGCTTATTGTTGCTATGCATATATTAAGGATAATTCAAACTAATCATCCGTTAATATTCTGCCGTTATTCGCTAAAAAATAATTAGTGTGTAAAACACAATTAATGTACATTTGAAATGTTATACCTTGGTATTGCCTTTTATTTGTAACCTATTATGCGTAAATCAATTTGTTTATTAGTAGCTGTATGTTGCAGCTTTGCTGCTGTTGCACAAAAGCAGCAGGATTATCCTATTCAGCCGGTTCCGTTTACCAGCGTAAAGCTGGCCGATCATTTTTGGACCTCGCGCATCGAAACTAACCGCACAGCAACTATTCCCGCATCGTTTGCCCGTTGCGAAAGTACCGGGAGGGTTAAAAATTTCCAGATGGCCGCGGCTCACGCCGGCAAGTTTTGTACTACGTATCCTTTTGATGATACCGATATTTATAAAACTATAGAAGGAGCATCGTATTCCCTGGCCGTTCATCCCGATAAGCAATTAGATCATTACCTCGATTCGATGATCACCATAGTAGGCAAAGCCCAGGAGCCCGATGGTTACCTGTATACCGCCCGCACTATCGATCCGATACATCCCCAGGCATGGGCCGGTGCCGAGCGTTGGGTAAATGAACAAAATATGAGCCATGAGTTATATAACTGCGGCCATATGTATGAGGCCGCGGCCGCTCATTTTATGGCTACCGGTAAACGTAACTTTTTGAATATCGCCCTAAAAAACGCCGACCTGCTGGTACGCACATTTGGGCCGGGTAAGCGTACGGTAGCTCCCGGTCACGAGATTGTAGAGATGGGACTGGTACGCCTGTATCGCATCAGCGGCAAAAAAGAATATCTCGACCTGGCTAAATTTTTTATAGATGCCCGTGGTCATAAAGAATACAATACCAAAAGCAAAAATCCATTCGAGAATGGTGTTTACTGGCAGGATAATACCCCGGTTACCAACCAGGACGAAGCCGAAGGACATGCCGTACGGGCCATGTACCTGTACTCGGGCATGACGGATGTTGCGGCCCTAACCGGCGACAAAGAGTACATAGCCGCCGTTGATAAGATATGGGATAATATGGTGAGCAAAAAGTTATACGTGCAGGGCAGCATAGGAGCAGTTGGCGATGGCGAACGCTTTGGCGGCAACTACGAATTGCCCAATACCACGGCTTACAACGAAACCTGCGCGGCCATAGGTAATGTTTTTTGGAACCAGCGCATGTTTTTACTCCATGGCGATTCTAAATACATTGATGTGCTGGAGAAAACCCTGTATAACGGATTGATCTCTGGTGTTGGCCTCGATGGTAAATCTTTCTTTTATACCAACGCCATGCAAATTCGTGATAGTTTCACGCATCCCGATATTGAGCGCGGGCGTTCTGGTTGGTTTACCTGTTCTTGCTGCCCAACAAATATTGCGCGTTTAATTCCATCTATTCCGGGCTATATGTACGCGCAAAATGGCAAGGATGTATATGTAAACCTGTTTATCAGTGGTTCGGCAAATTTGAAGGTGAACGAAAAGGGACTTAAGATTACCCAGCAAAATAATTATCCATGGGATGGTGGCCTGGTATTTAATATCGATCCGGCGGCAACTATGGATATGAACCTAAGGATAAGAATACCCGGTTGGGCGCAGGATAAGGCGATCCCATCTGATTTGTATAGCTACGAAAAGCCATCTGTGCAAAAAATAGAGATAAAGGTGAACGGTAAGGCCGTTGACTACCAAATGGAGCACGGTTACGCAGTTATCAGCAAAAAATGGAAAAAGAACGATAAGGTAGAGCTTACCCTGCCCATGGATGTGCAACGTGTGATAGCCAACGAAAAACTGGCCGATGACAATGGAAAAATTGCTATTCAGCGCGGCCCTATTATGTATTGCGCCGAATGGACGGATAATACAGGTAAACCGAGCAGTTTTATTATTCCTAAAGATGTTGTTTTTACGCCATCATATAATGCCGGTCTGCTTAATGGTGTGATGACTTTAAAGGCCGATGTTAAAAGCGTTAGTGTAGATGAGGCCGGCCAAAACATCAGTACCACAAACAGTACTTTAACGGCTATTCCATACTATTCGTGGGCCAACAGGGGCAAAGGCGAAATGACGGTTTGGTTTCCGGAGCAGGTTAAGTTTGTTGATCTGTTGAGTAAGTAAACCACCACTGCATTTGATATACCGGAAATACGGCTGTGAGGACACGACCGCCGGGCAAAATATTTTTTATTTATCCCAACCAGTTTCTTTTGAAGCCGGTTGGGATTTTTATTTAATAAATGTAATGCATACATTTCTATTTTCTTGAAATGTTTATACCTTTAAAAAGTATAACCAAACCAGTAAACCATTCTGAATCAATTATAAGCTATCGTGGTTTCGGCGGCTTTTAATTGAATCATTAATCAATTAACTATGATAAGAAAAACCTTTACAGTTTTACTCCTCACAGCCGCCTGTTTACGTGCCTCTGCCCAGGAGGTTTCGCTAAGCAAAGGCTGGAAATTAGCCGTTGGCGATTCGGCCCAATGGGCATCCCCAACTTATAACGACGGGCACTGGCAAACTGCCGATCTGAACGAAAACTGGGAGCGGCAGGGGCATCCCAATTACGATGGCTTCGGCTGGTATCGTACCAAAGTGGTGATCCCGTCATCGTTAAAAGAAAAATCGTTTTTAAAAGATAGCCTGCGTTTAAGCCTGGGCACTATTGATGATAACGACGAAGTGTATCTTAATGGCAAGCTGATTGCTAAATATGGCGGCCATGGTGGTACCATAAAAGATGGTAACTACGGCGGCCGGGTGTATAATATAGCCGTAAATAACCCTGCTATTTTGTGGGATAAAGAGAATGTATTGGCCGTACGTGTATTTGATACCGGCGGCGATGGTGGTATGGTAAGCAGCGGATTTGGCAGCGTATTTAACATTACCATGGCCGATGTAATGGATCATGTTTGGGTTAATACCGACGCTGATTTTGTTTATGGCGATAACAACAGCCTCAGCAAAAGTGTTAAACTGGTAACCTCAAACCATTACCAATATAGCGGTAAGCTGGCTTTTAAGGTAACCGACCCCGAAAACGGTGCCGTACTTTATGAAAAAAGCAACGACGCGACTTTTACCAGCGGTAAACCGTTTACTTATTCGTTTTCAATTGCGCGCCTGGCCAAAAGATCGTACGTGATCACTTATTCTTTTACAGATACCAAATCGGGTAAGGAAATAGTGCACACCGAAACTACGCCGTATATATTAACACCTTATCCAACGGCTAAAGTGAAAATTAATGGCGCCGATGTGTTTGGTGCACGCCCGGGGCACCCGTTCCTGTATCTGATACCGGCAACAGGTAAAAAACCATTAGTATATAAAGCCGATGGCCTGCCTCAGGGTTTAACACTTAATGCTGCTACAGGCGTTATTAGTGGTTCTGTAGCTCAAAAAGGCGATTACCCGGTAACTTTTACGGTGAGCAATACATTGGGTGCCAAAGCAAAGAAATTTACCATCACCATTGGCGATAATATTGGCTTAACTCCTGCACTTGGCTGGAACAGCTGGAATGCATGGGGATTAAGCGTTAACGACGAAAAGGTACGTATCTCGGCGAAG
This sequence comes from Mucilaginibacter cryoferens, assembly GCF_014205845.1. Lineage (GTDB taxonomy): Bacteria > Bacteroidota > Bacteroidia > Sphingobacteriales > Sphingobacteriaceae > Mucilaginibacter. The sequence goes on along the minus strand of NZ_JACHCR010000001.1, from coordinate 183,566 downwards.
GCGATGATTGATAAATTAAGCTCGCATGGTTGGGCTTATATCAATATTGACGACGGATGGGAAGCAGAGAACAGGGCTGCAGATGGTAAAATTGTAACCAATAGCAAGTTTCCGGATATGAAGGGCCTTGCCGATTTTGTGCACGGGTTGGGCTTGCGTATGGGTATTTACTCATCGCCTGGTCCGCGTACTTGCGGGGGCTTTTTGGGTAGCTGGCAACATGAAGACCAGGATGCCCAAACCTACAGCGATTGGGGCATAGATTATTTGAAATACGACTGGTGTTCATACTCCGATATTGCACCTAAGCCCGATCTGGATGGTTTGAAAAAGCCTTACCAGGTAATGCAGGCCTCATTAGGTAAAGTAAACCGCGATATTATGTACAGCCTTTGCCAGTATGGCTGGGGTAAAGTATGGGAGTGGGGAGCCGATGTAAACGGTAATAGCTGGCGTACAACCGGCGATATTCAGGATACATGGCAAAGTATGTCTACCATTGGTTTTAACCAGGGAGCGGCAGCGCCACACGCCCAGCCGGGGCATTTTAATGATCCGGATATGCTGGTGGTAGGTAAAGTAGGATGGGGCCCAAGCCTGCACAACACCAGGTTGACTTTTGATGAGCAGTACACACATATCAGTCTTTGGAGCTTGCTGGCATCGCCTTTGTTAATTGGATGCGATATGGGGCATCTGGATGCCTTTACGTTGAGCCTGCTTACCAATGATGAAGTGCTGGCTATTGATCAGGATGCTTTGGGTAAAGGAGCCAGCCAGTACGTTAAAAAAGACGATTACCAAATTTGGGTTAAGGATTTGAAAGATGGCGGCAAGGCAATTGGCCTGTTCAATACTTCAGACAAATACCAAACCATCAGCCTTGATAAAAACGACCCTGCAATTAGCGGGTATACCAAATTTAGGGATGCGTGGCAGCAAAAGTATATTGTTAGCACGGGTGCTGCTTTAAGTGCCAAAGTTGCACCACATGGTGTGTTGTTGTTGAGGGTGGAGAAATAGGAGTTAGTCTGTAATAACAAAAAAAGGTTGTTGCCAGTTGTTTGGCAATGACCTTTTTTGTTATAGTTATATACCTTGTAACTATGATTTTCCGGATAACCGGAGATCTGATTTTTTATTTCGGACTATCGTAGTAGTAGATAGGCGAGAATACGCCTTCGCTTGTGGTATAGTACCCTTTGCCATCGGGGGTAAAGCCTATGGCTTCGCCTTGTTTTTCCATGGTGTAGGGTAATTCTTTTGGCTTTCTTACCATGGCATCCCATACATGCTCGTTGGGCTGGCGTTTCCAGTAATAAACCTTTTCGTAGCTTTTTAATAGTATCTGCTGCCCGTTTTTTGATACATCACCTGCGGTGATCCATTTAAATGGCCTGAAGCCGGAGAAAAACAGTTTAGTTCTTTTGGTTAACGTAACGGTGTCATTAGCCTTGTAGCTTAACGGTGTTGTGTAAACCGTTACCGTATCACTGCGTTTACTTACCACATAAAGCAGCTTTTCAATGGGGTCAACCATTAATGTTTCAGCATCTTTAGGGCCATCCGGATATCTGAGGTGAACGGGCACCGCTGTAGCCTGGGTTACGGTATCCTTTGCCCACGAAGTGCTTTCCTGGAAACGGTAAATGGTAAGGTATTTTCTTGAACTATTATTATCGCCAATATCACCCAGGTAAACATAGCTTTTTCCTTTTAGCGGCCCGGGGCCTACTGCAATGTCTTCACAATCCTGTACGCCTAACCTTAGGCTTTTATCGCCGGTAAAATAAATGGTAGCTTTTAGTTTGCCACTTGGGTTTATAGCAAAAAAGCGGCTGGTATCTCCGCTATCGTTATGTACATAGTAAACATCGGGGTTGATGGATGAGGCGGCAATGCCCGATGTTTCATCCATTTGTTTGCTGCTTAACGTGCCGCTTATGGGTTTTTTATCCAAACGATGCCTGGCATATGCACCTATAAAAAGCAGCATAATAAGGGGGATCAATATTTTTAATTTTTTTCGCCTGCTCATTTGTTTGTTACAAATAATAACGTAAATAACGGATATTAGTATGAAGTTTGCATTAAATAAATGGGAGTAATTGATATTTACGCAATAATGCTGCCAGTTTATTGAACGGGCAGCATTATTGTAAAAACAGAACGCATTTTTTGAAGGCGGCGCTACCGTTTAAAAATTATTTACGCCTTTGCGGGTGATCAAACTTTTGGAAAGGGATCTTCAATACGTTTACAAATTTGCCGTTAAGGTTTTCATCCATGTGGGTATCAATTCCAAAAACGGTATCTTCTCTTTCTAAACTGCCAAAGGTGCCAAAAAGCCTGTCCCAGATGCTCAGTACATCGCCATAGTTACAATCGGTATAAGGCAATTGGTAGTGGTGGTGCACGTGGTGCAGGTTGGGGGTAATAAATACCAGGCCAACAATTTTGTTAACCCTGGCAGGTAGCCTGAACTCGGTATGCGCAACAATGTTTGAGAACGACTGGAATGTTTGTCTTAAAATTAAAACGCCTATGGCAGGGCCGCAAATAAATACCCATAACATTAAAAAACAGGTACGGATACAGGTTTCGCAAGGGTGCTCTCTAATGGTTGTTGATACATCTACCTTTAAATCGCTATGGTGCACCAGGTGAAATCTCCACAATGGTTCGGCCTTGTGCATGGTAACGTGGTAAACGTACTCACAAAAGTCCATCATCATAAACATGGTAATGTAGTAAACCCAACGATTGGTATGAAATGGGACAAAATTAATAAGCCCCCAATGGTGAGCAGTAACCCAACCCGATATTAAAACAACAAACGTTGTTAATATCAGCTGTATAGGCAGCGCTGTAAAAATAAACATCGTATTAACCGCCGAGTGTTTCCACTTGGTCTTTGGGCCGTCAAATGAGGCCAGCATTTCGGCAACCCATAGGCCGGTTATAACGCCGGCGTATAAAAGTACCTGGGTCAGATCTTCGTGTTGGGAAAAAAATGAGCTCAGTTTGTGCATAGTTTAATATCAAATAGGGGCTTAAAGGTAATAATTATGTTACTATTTTTTTACGAATATGTTAATTCTTCACCATATATTCATATTTCTGTAAAAAAAAATGATGATAATTTTGCCTTATTTGATGGTGTAAACATTTATTGCTCAGGCAGATGCATTAAAACAAGAGAGGGCTTTTGTAAAAGCCCTCTCTTGTTTTAATGTTATTTTATCATTTCCATTTCCACATCCGGTTTGGAAACATCCGTTAAAGCAACCCGACCGCGGTCTTTACGCAGAATGCGGTTGAAGAGAGAAATTTCACGGTCGAAAAGGAACTGGAAAAACAATTTTGTCCAGGAAGTATGATAGTATAAGGTATCGTAATATTCGGGCGCTGTTTTCTTTATCTCCGGTAATTTATTCCAGGGGATAGAAGGAAAATCATGGTGTTCGTTATGAAAGCCTACGTTAAAGGCAACGGTATTAAAATTACCATAGTAGCTGTAAGTTTCCTGCTCTACACTGTGGGTAAGGTAATGCTCCTGTATCCAGCGGGCGCCAAGCGGGTGTAAGCCTACCGAGAACGAGAAGCTGAGCAATAAAAACGCTACCGAATGCCAGCCCATAAAGTAAGCTATGGCCGTGGTAAATACAACCTGCAATACAAAGTTGGTAACTATCCAGCCATCAATAGGGTGAATTTCTCTTAACCTTGATAAGCGGAACAGCTGGAACACCGGGAAGAATAACAACCAAAGCGCTTTGCCAAAAAACGAATTGCTGATGAGTTTTGCTTCCCATTTGTTAGGCAAATCGGCATCTAACTCATGCACACCCTGAAAAGAGTGATGTTTGATGTGGTATTTCTCGAAAGAGATGGCGCTTGGTAATATCTGCGGTAAATTGGCAAACATAGATGCCCAGCGGTTAGCATTACGGTTTTTAAACAGTAGCTGGTGGGTACACTCGTGTATCATTACAAACAGCGCATGATCGGCAAAGGCACCTAATAAATAGGCCGCGCCAAAAACCCACCACCATGATTGGTCGCGCAGAAACCAGGCTAAAACTACCTGGAAAGCCACTAAGCCAATAATAGCAAATATGGTATTTGGGTTTTTACCTATTAGTTTACGCAATTGCGGAAACTGCTTTAAAATTTTTTTTGTACGGATACGATGTGGTTCAGACTCGGAAGAATAAACAAAATCAGTTCTCTTAATCATATAATTTATAAACGTTAAATATAGGAATAACGTCTTAAAAAAATCATCCTGAAGTTTAAATAATGTTACAAAGCAAAATCTTCACGAAGATTTCATGAAGATTTTGTATTAAAATTAGTTATTGTTGTTTGAAAACCAGTACTTTAAAAGTGCCTGGTAATGCCTTGCGCGTACCTGGTTCAAACTCTGCCACGCTTAAGTAAATTTTATGAGTTTGGGTATCAAGGGCCAATGTTTTAGCACGCAGTGGTGTTTTTAGCGTTTGGATAACACTGTACTCATCGGCTGTTTTTTGTTTGATGATGGTAGTGGTTCCATCGCCATTAGAGCAAAATACCAGTTTAGTTTCTGCATCGTAAGCTACTGCGTCAACCCCTGCGCCAATAGGTATTGTAGCTGTAACTTTGCCGGTATTAATATCTACAACACTCATGCCTTTATTTTCGCGGCAAACCGTAAATACACGTTGGTTAACTGCATCTAAAGCCAAACCTGTAGGGCCGCCGCAAGGTGCAAGCGGATAGTTTTTAATCACCTTAAGCGTTTTACTGTCAATAATATTCAGGCTGTTTTTATCTTCCAGGTTGTTGTATATTTTGCCTTTGCCATCGGCAACAGCAAACTCGGGGCCGCCACCCAAAGCAACGGTACCAACTTGTTTTAAGGTTTTGGGATCAATTACAGATGAGTTGTTGCTTTCGCCGTTGAAGCTAAATACACGGTCGGAGTATGGGTCGTACATAATAGCATCGGGCCCGTTGGCGCCGGTAAGCGCAATTGTAGCAATTGTTTTTAATGTTTTAAGATCAAAGGCTACTACCGCGTTAGCTTTACCATCGGTAATAAAACCACGGTTTAGTTTATTTACAATGGCAATACCATGTACACCTTTCATGTTATCAATAGAACCCACCGGTTTTTCGGTAACAAGGTCTATAACGTTTACCTGTGTACCATGCGATACATATAAACGATGGTTTACCTTATCTATAGATAGGTAATCGTAACCACCATCGCCTGTAAGCGGGATAGATTTATCGGCTACATAGGTTTGGGCTTTTGATGCCAAAGGGGGTAAACCGGCTGCCAGTAAAGCCAGCATTAAAATTTGCTTTTTCATTTTTATAGATCTGCTTTTTGCAATGAAATTAGTGGTCGAATCTGTAGAAATATTGTTTTAGGCCGGTTGGGTTTCATGGTCGCCGGCAGGTGGTGTAAAACCGTTACGGTACAAAATACGCAACATAGCGGGCAACACAATCAGCAATAAAGGCAATGCTGCCAAAAAGCCCCCTATTACCGCAATTGCCAAAGGCTGATGTAGCTGCGCGCCGGCACCAATGCCCAAAGCCAAAGGCATTAAGGCTATTATGGCTCCTAAGGCGGTCATCAATTTAGGGCGTAACCGGGTACTTATGGCGTAGCTTACAGCATCATCAATGGAGTTATCAAGCGCACATTCTTTAAATTGTAAAAAGGTAAATATGGCGTTTTCGCCAATGATGCCCACAATCATAATTAAACCGGTGTAACTGCCCACGTTTAGCGGGGTGCCGGTTAAAAATAGCGCTAAAAAGCTGCCGCCTATGCCCAAAATACCCAAAACTAAAATTAATATGGCTATCCTGAATTGTTTGAAAAGGAATAATATCACCGCGAAAACCAATAAGCTGGCTACTATTAATATAATGAGCAATTCTTTAAAAGATTGCTGCTGCTCGGCATAAGCGCCGCCATATTCTACATGGTAACCTTGTGGCAAACTAACGTTTTGCGCTATTGTTTTTTGAATGGCTGGTATAGCCGTGCCCAAATCGGTGCTATCTAAACGGGCGGTAACAATGTTTAAATTTTGCAGGTTTTCGCGGTTTATTTCCGCATCGCCGGCTTTCAGATCAACCTGGGCCAGTTCGCTTATGGGTACAAGCCTGCCATTTGGTAAAAATATGTTCAGGTTATTGATGCCTGCAACGTTTAAGGTACGGTTACCGGGGTAAACCATGCGGATAGGCGATAATTGTTCGCGCTCCAGCAGGTTACCTATCACATTGCCCTCAAGCGCGGTTTGCATTTGCAGCTGTAAACTTGCTGCGGTTATATTATACTGGGCCAGTTTGTTATAATGCGGATCGATACTAACCGATGGACCGGCAATAACAATACCTGGCAATACATCGGCTGTACCTTTAACCTTCTCTACCAAACCGGCTACCTGTTTCGATAGTACGTTTAATCTTTTAGGGTCATCACCAAATATCTTAATTTCTATAGGTTCGGCACTGGTGGTTAAATCGCCCAGCATATCGGTAATTACCTGTCCAAATTCAACTACCAGGGCCGGTTGTGTTTGCGCAATTTTGGTGCGGAGCTCGCTGGTTACTTCCTCGGTAGTTTTATCCCGTGTTTTTTTCAGTTGTATCAGGTAATCGCCCCGGTTAGGCTCAGTAATAAAGAAACCCATTTGTGTACCCGTACGGCGCGAATAGGTGGCAACTTCGGGTTGTTTAATGATGATTTTTTCTATCTCACGCAGCATGCGGTCGGTTTCTTCTAACGATGTTCCGGGAGGCGAGGAGTAATCGAGCACAATACTGCCCTCATCCATTTCGGGTAAAAAGCCGGTGGTTAAGCGCGAAGGTATCAATACTATAATAGCCGCCAAAGCAATTATAATTACAACAGCCACGTAGGGGCGAAGAATAAGAAACGTTATCCAGCGTTGTTTTTTTACCGAATGAGGTTTTTCTTCTTTCACTTTTGCTATATCCTTAAACTTGGGTTTTGGTGTAAGCAAAAGAAAAATTACCGGCAGGCCTATCCAGGTTACAAAAAACGAGCATACCAGCGTAATGATCATGGTATCGGTAAGTACTTTAAAATAAGCACCCGCCACACCGCCCATCAGCACAAAGGGAATAAAAATAACGATGGTACTAATAGATGAGCCTACCATCGCCGGGAACAAATAGTCGATAGCCTTTTGTATCAGGTGCCTGCTTAGTTCGTTAGGGTGTTCTTCATGTGTGCGATGGATTTGCTCCACCACCACAATGGCATCATCAATAATTAAACCTATGGATGCCGCTATGGCGCCAAGCGTCATGATATTAAAGGTATAGCCCAACGCATAAAGCACCATTAAGGTAAGCCCCAGTGTAACCGGTATAGTTATTAATATGGTGGCGCTTGCTTTTAACGAACGCAGGAAAATGATGGCTACTATAATAGCCAGCAGTAAACCAATCCAAAGGCTATCACTCACACTTTTTACAGAATCGTTCACAAAATCGGCCTGTACATAGTATGGTTTTATGGTAACTCCTGTTGGGAGGATCTTTTGCAGCGCGGCTACCTTATCGGTCATGTCATTTGATACCGATATGAGGTTGGCATTGGGTTGCTTAATAACGGCTATCAAAACCCCATCGTGGCCATTGGCGTTAATGCGGGTGTACTCTATGCCCTCGTTTATTTGTATGGCTGCAAAATCTTTTAGCCTTATTACCCGCTTGCGGTTATTGCTTATTACCAGGTCTTCCAGCTGCTCTTTGGAGTTAATAGTAGCATCGGTAACGGTAAGGTACAGCATTTTATAATCTGACAGGTAGCCACTTGATTTTACAAAGTTGGTTGTTGACAGTGTATTGCTGATAATATCGGGTGTAAGGCCCAGTGAACTCATCTTGCGCTGATCGAGCGTAAGCCAATACTCCTTTAACTTACCGCCAATAACTCTGATCTCAGATACGCCATCAACTTGCGACAAAAATGGTTTTACGGTGTAGGTGGCTATCTGGCGCAGTTCTATAGGCGATTTGGTGTGGCTCTCCAATGTGTAGCCACTTACCGGCAATATAGATGGATTCATCTTCTCTACAGAGATGTTAACATCTGCCGGTAAATCGTTCTTTATCTGATCTATACTGGATTGGATGCGTTGCTGGCTCAGGTCTATATCGGCATTCCAGTTAAACAGGGCCGAAATTTCGCAGCTGCCCCGGCTGGTAGTACTGCGTACCAATTGCAGATCTGGCACCTGTTTAATGGCGTTCTCTAGCGGTTTGGTAACCGTAACCATCATTTTATTTACCGGCTGCAAGCCCTCATCGGCAATAATTTTGATCTTAGGGAAGGTGATCTCCGGAAAAAGTGAAGTTTGAAGTTTAGAATAAGCAAACAGGCCGCCCATAATAAATATGGCCAACAATAAACCCAAAGGTTTACGGTGCGATATAAAGAAGTTTTTACCTGCGCTCATAACAGCCCCTCCCAACCCTCCCCGGTAGGGAGGGCTTTAAAAAAATATCTTAAAGTCTCCCCTTCCGGGGGAGATTTAGAGGGGGCTGCTGCTTTATTAATCGTCCTCATTATTGCACAATTTTAACTTTTGCGGTATCGGTTAAGCCATAGTTACCCGTTACTACTATCTGATCTTTTTCCGAAAACTTGGGCGATAATATTTCTACCCGGTCGCCGCTTTCTATCCCTTTGGTAACCGTCGTTTTTACGGCCGTTGTAGGGTTAATAAGTTTCATTACCCAAAACTCTGTTTGGGTTTCGTTGGTTAATATGGCCGCTTTTGGTAGTGATGCCGCGTTTGATCGCAGCGATTTAACGATCCTCGCTTTAGCTACCAGATTTTCGGGGATAAGGTTAGTACTGTTTACCCTGATAACCATACCCTGTGTTTGCGAAAGGGTATCAACCGACGGCATTGCTGAAGCTACCGTTCCATCAATTTTTTCGCCGCCAGGTAATATCAGCTGAATGCCCTGGCTTATTTTTACATAGCGGCGCATTTCATAAGGGATCTGCATAATAAAGGCAAAGCTTGCGCGGTCGCTTATTATAGCCAGTTGTTCCCCATCCTGCACATAATCGCCCTGTTGGTGGTTTAGCTGGGTAATGTAACCATTGCCCGGTGCCTTTATCCGGTTAACACCCGAAAATTTAAACGTGGTATCCAGTATGTTGATGCTGTTGCCTATGCTTTGCGCCTCTTTTGTTTTTATGGTGAAAACGGTTGAGCCTTTACCAACATAATGCCCTAACTGGGTAGTAACCCCCTGTATGTAGCCATTGGCATTGGCCTTTACAATGTTTTTTTGCTGAAACACGGAGGTCGCGCTTACATCAAAGTAATCTACCAGCGAACTATCGTTAACGGTAGTTACAGTAACTGGTGTTTGTGATACAACGGCAGCATCTTCTGCGCCGGCAGGCTTATCAGCACCTTTGCAGGAAAACAGCAAAAGCGGCAGGCATACAACTAAATATATTTGTTTAAATTTCATTTTATCGGTTCCAGTAATTGAGCTGATTAATTAGCTGTAAGTTGGTGATATTAGTTTGTGTTTTTAAGTTTTTGATGGTAAGGTAGTTGTTGATAGCCAACACCAGGTCGGCAATTCGTAAGTCGCCGGTTTGCATCAGCTTGGTATCTACCTTTATCAAACTTTCAGAAAACTTCATTTGCTCATCTATTTGCTCCAGCAGTTTTTGATTGCCATCAATTTGCTGACTTAGTTGCGCAATTTGCTGATGGTACTGGGTATCAAAAAAAGCCTTGTAGGTACGGCGGGTATCTTCGGCAAGGGATAGCTTCTGGTATTGAATTTTGCGCTGGCCACCATCATATATAGGCAAACTGAGACTAAAGCCCACACTTACCCCAAAGTTTTTATAGGGCTGCGATGCAAAATCAGAATTATAACCGCCATCGGCAAGCAGGTTTATTTTGGGTTTGTACGTAAAATCTACCAGGGTTTTACTGTTCACCAGCTTTAGGCTATCTAATTTATACTGACCAAAAAATATACTGTTGCTAATATCTGTCCGTATCATTTTATGTAAACCAGGCTCCTGCAACTCGGCATAAGTGGTATCGGCCACGCCGGTTAAATAATTAAGGGTGGCGTAATCGTTTTTGTAAAGCATGCGCGATTGCTGCAAGGTTAGCTGCTGCTGCTTTAAGGTTACCAAAAATGTAAGATAATCGCTTTGGTGATATACGTTGGTGCGGGTGAGCTTTTTTAGCAAATCTTCTTCTTTATTTAACAGGGCTACAATCTCCTGGTTAAATTTAAGTTGCTGCAAATCGCCGTAGGCGGTAATGTACTGCGAGGTGATGGCCTTTTTTAAATCCTGCTCAGATATTTTTGCGGCGTTGCTTACCGATTGCGAAAGCAGGGTGATGGCAGCCAGTTGCGCGGCTATATTCTTTTTACTATCCAACGATTGATTTACACCCATTAAGGCGTTTAAAGTGTGCTCGTTGGTGATGGCCCCGGCGTAACCAAAACCGCTAACTACCGGTGAGTAATTGCCCGCGCTGGTTGCATTTACCTGTGGTTTGTATAGGGCACGGATGCGTAAACTATCTAACTGGTTATTGGCAACCTGGTTGCGCAGATCTTTTAATAACGGACTGTTGTTTTGAGCCAGTTCAAGAAAATGATCAAGCGTGTAGGTTTGCGCCCGGGTAGCAGTATAAGTAAAGGTGAAAATTATAAGGCCAAAAAACCACTTCATTAAATAATGTATAAGTTCAATTTAAACATAGCTAAAGTATAGCATAAATCTGTAATAATTTGGGATGGCTAAACATCAAATTTAAAACTTAACAGTAAAGTAATGATGGGGGCTTTGATATTTGTAGTTGAGTGCGAAACCAAAGTTTTCGCATATCTGCTTGCTGATGGTAAGCCCCAGCCCGCTGCCATCTGAGCTTGATGATTTATGAAAACGGGTATATATTTTATCATCGGGCAGCGCAACCGTAGCGCCGGTATTGGCAATAACTAAACTTTCGGCTGTTAATTGTATGTTGATGTTACCACCATTGTAATTGTGCCTTACCGCGTTAATGATCAGGTTGTTTAGTAATATTTCGATAAGGTAGGGGCTGGCCAGTATCTCTTTATCAGTAAGCCCGGTAGTAATAGTTATTTTTTTATCGTTAAAAATATCCTCTAATTGTATCAGCATTTCTTCAATAAGTAAGCGCAGATTAATGCTATGCTGATCGGTAAGCAGCCTGTTCTCAATTTTAACCAGTAATAATAACGATTGATTGAGCCTGCTTAAACGGGCAACCGCGCTGTATAAGTCGGTAAGGATCTTGCTCTGCCTGTCGCTAAAGTTTTCGGTTTGTATCAGCGTATCCAGTTTGGAGTTGATAACCGCTATGGGGGTTAGCAATTCGTGCGAGGCATTTTCTGTAAAGGTTTTAAGATCTTTATAATCGTGGCGTGCCCTGCCTGTCATGGCGGTTGCAGCCTGGTTTAGCTCAACAAATTCGTCGATGCTGGTGGTGGTTTGGGCAATCTCACGGTTATCGGTAATATTGAAAAGCTTTATCTCTTTTAATATGGCGTAAAAAGGTTGCCATAGCCTATTTAAAATTAAGCGGTTGGCAATTAACAATACCAGCAGCAAAAATAAGATAACGCCAATGGTAATGCCGAAAATGATCTGGATCAGATCTTCGGTTTCTACTTTTGATTCTACAATGAGTATCTTATAATATTTGCCGTTAACAGTAACCGAGCTGATGAGCCCCCGGCCCGATTCATATTCGTTTTTTTCCTTCTTATAATCGGTATTAATAAACTCGCGTTTTATCGAATTTGGGGCAGCCTCCGTGAAGCTTATCTGCTGGTCTTTTGATTCAAATACCTGGGGGAGTTGTTTATTGAGGTTTACGTAATCAAAAACCTCATCCTCTTCCACCTTTAGGGCTTTATCGTTCTGGTCGTTGAGTATCCAGCTGATGGCCTGGTAATATATAATGCCGGTTATGAGCATTACAATTACGGTGGTTATAATATTTACTCTGTTATATAAGGTAAGCAGTTTCATTGACCGGTAAATTTATAACCCATACCATATGCTGCCTGAATATAATCATTAGCCCCGGCCTCTACCAGTTTTTTGCGAATGTTTTTAATATGCGAGTAAATAAAGTCGAAGTTATCGGCCAGGTCAATACCATCGCCCCAAAGATGTTCGGCAATGGCGTTTTTAGATACCACCTTGCCTTTGTTGGCTATAAAATATATAAGCAGTGCCAGCTCTTTACGAGTAAATTTTAAAGATTTGTTGTGTACACTTACCGTTTTGGCCTGCAAATCGATGCTGATCTCGTTAAATACCAGCAGGTTGTTGCCATTATACATTTTACGCCTGATGATGGCTGATACCCTTGCCTTAAGCTCTGATAAGTGAAATGGCTTTACCAGGTAATCGTCGGCACCCAGATCCAGGCCTTCCAGGCGGTCGTCTAACGAGTTTTTTGCTGATATAATAAGCACCCCATCGGTATGGTTATTGCTTTTCAGTCTTTTAAGTATATTGATGCCATTGCCGCCCGGGAGGGTAATATCCAGCAAAATGCAATCGTAACGGTACATCTCTATTTTGGTTATGGCAGCCGGATAAGTAGCCGCCGTTTCGCAAATATTACCAGCCTCGTTAAAGTACTCTTCAATGCTCTCGCGCAGGCCTTCTTCGTCTTCAATGATCAATAGCTTCATCCGGATTTTACGTTATAATCTGTTATTGCCAATATGGTATTCAAATCAAAACTATTAACTCAATTTGTATACATTCTGTATTTAGCCTAATTTACTACAGATTGACGAAGCAAATTAGCGTTTTAATTGTTCATGTTTAAATTATACGATCAGCATAAAACTAAAAACTATGTGGTGGATATACGCATTACTATCGGCATTGTTTGCCGCCCTTACCGCAATATTTGCCAAAGTAGGCATTAAAGGAGTTGATACCGATGTGGCAACCGCCATACGTACCGTAATTATATTAATATTGGCCTGGGCAATAGTGCTATTTAAGGGTAGCCATCAGGGCATAGCGGGTTTAACCAAAACCAACTGGACATTCCTTATTCTATCTGGCGTTGCCACCGGTCTTTCGTGGATCTGCTATTTCCGGGCATTGCAATTAGGCAAAGTATCGCAGGTGGCTCCGGTTGATAAACTTAGCGTAGCCCTGGCCATAGTTTTGGCCGTAGTATTCTTAGGCGAGCCGCTTACCCTGAAAAACGCGTTGGGTGCTACCCTGATTATTGCGGGTACGCTGGTGCTGATATTTTAGTGTGAAAGAATCAAGAATTAAGCATGAAATATGAGTCGTTTTAAATGTTCTCAATTATTCCGTTTTTTTCTATACAAATTCTACTTTTTGTCTTAATTATTGATTCTAATCTCTCGATTCTCGCCCCTATTGTAACAAGTTTGTAAACGAATTAATGATATTGTAACAATGGCATAACACTACAGTATTTATCCAAGGTTTCTTTTCATTTTCGCGCCAAAACCATCGATTTGCGACAATGAAAACCCGATATATATTATTTCTTTTTGTTCTGTTTGCGCTAAATGCAAACGCCCAGGGGCCGGCGGCCAAGGGCAAAATAAGTGGTAAAGTTAGTGATGCATCTAATAAACAGGCTGTTGATTATGCAACCATATCTGTTTATAAAGAAGGCGTTGCATCGCCATTTAACGGCATCAGCACCGATCCTAAAGGTAACTTTACTATAGACCAGATACCCGCAGGAGAATACAAGATCACTGCCGATTTTTTAGGTTACCAACGTACTACCGTTGATCATGTTATTGTTAAAGCAGGCAGCACAACTAATTTGGGCGAGATATTGTTATCGCCAAATCCACACCAGTTAAAGGATGTAAATATCACTGCCACAGCGCCAACTGTGCAAAATAAGATAGACAAAATGGTGTACAACCCGCAAAATGACCTGAGCGCGCAGGGTGGTGTGGCTATAGATATCTTAAAAAAAGTGCCTCAAATTACTGTTGATATTGATGGTAATGTGGAGTTGCAGGGCAATGCTAATATTCGCTTTTTAATAAACGGTAAGCCATCCAGCATCTTTGGCGCCAGCCTTGCCGACGCATTAGCAAGTATCCCGGCCAGCCAGATCAAAAGCATTGAGGTTGTTACCAGCCCCGGTGCAAAGTACGATGCTGCCGGTACAGGTGGTATTATCAATATTATATTAAAAGATAGCAGGGTTGAAGGTGTTAATGGTAGTGTTAACCTATCGGCAGGTACCCGCCGCGAAAACGGCTCGTTTAACCTAAACGTGCGTAAAGGAAACTTTGGTGTTAACGCTTTTTTTAGCGGCAACGCGCAAATAAATACTAACGCGCCAAATACCAGCAATCGTGTTTCAAAAGATTCGGCTGGTAATGCCACTACCTTGTTTCAACAGGGAAGCAATAACTTCAGGCGGAATGGTTATCAATCTGGCTTAAACTTTACCTGGAATATAAGCAAGCACGATGACCTTACCGCATCTGTAGGTTTTAACCATTTTGGAAACCACGGTAACGGCGTAACCAACCAGGACGAGAACACGGTAAACGCGGCAGGTGCCGAACTTTCTGACTTGAAAACCCTCCGCACATCAAGCAGTAAATTTAACGGCACTGCAACCGATGTAAGTTTGGCCTATAAAAAAACATTTGATAAAGAAGGGCAGGAACTTGATATATTGTATTCATCCAGCTTTGGTAACAATACGTTCAGCTCATCGCAGCTGCTTCAATCTTTAAACCTGGGCGCGGTGCCTACCGGTATCACAAATACTAACCCAGGTAAGGATAGGGAAACCAATATTTCGGTAGATTATACCCACCCCGTAAACAAAAACTTTACAATTGAAACCGGTGGTAAGCTCGATTTTAATCATATCAACAACAACGTAGTTACCGATACTTTGATGAATGGAACTACCAATGTGCCTAACTATAACCAAACCTATGGTTTTACTTATGACCGTAAGATATATGCCTACTATTTATCTGCAACCACATCGGTGTTTAATAACTTTTTAGATATCAAGGCGGGTTTAAGGGATGAGTACACCGTTACTACTGCCGATTTTAAAAATACCAATATTCCAAACTATAACATATTGGTGCCATCGCTGGTTTTCTCTCATAAAATAAGCGAATCTCAATCTGTTAAACTAAGTTATACCCGCCGTATAGAGCGCCCGGATTACGGAGATCTGAATCCTTTCCTTAACATCAGCGATACCCACAACATCAGCACAGGAGATCCAAACCTGAAGCCTGAGCGTGGGGATAACTTTGAGCTGGGGTACAATAAATCATACGATGGTGGCGCAAACATCAACATAGCCGCGTTTTACCGTAAAAACACGGATGACCTGCAACGCTATACCACTTTTTACGATACTTTGAGGATTGATGGTAGTACGTATACCAATGTATCATTAACAAAACGATTTAACCTGGGGTCTGAAGAGCGCGAGGGTATCAATTTATATGTGTCGGTACCGGTTACCAAAAGTTTTAGCCTGCGTTCTAACATGATGTTTTCTAACCGTACCAGCAATAACCCGGGCAGCCCCAGTGTAAGCGGTTTTACTTACCGTTTAAACCTCAATGCCCAATACAGTTTTGGTCATGATTTAAGCGCCGAGTTTTTTGGCAATTACAATTCATCACAAAAAACTATCCAGGGTACACAGCCCAAATTTGTGTTTTACAATTTTGCCATGCGCAAAATGTTTATGAATAAGAAGGCGAGTATAGGCCTTACGGCATCTAATCCGTTTGCCAAATACGTGAGCCAAAGCGCAACAACTTACGGAACAGGCTTCTATCAAACCAATGTGAGGCTTATACCTGTACAATCTTTTGGTATAAGCTTAAGCTACAAATTTGGTAAGCTCGATTTTAAGAAAGATAAAGAAAAAGATGATAACGGCAACCGGCAGGATGATGCCCCTGCTGATAAAGGGAAGTAGGGCCTCACCTAAATCCTCTCCAAAGGAGAGTACTTTTAAAAATAGTGCTATTTACCCGCTGCCTGTATCCTCACAAACAGCTATTCCGAGAGCAAATCGACTGTGAGGACACAGTCGATGGTTACATAAAAAAACAGCGATGGGTTTTACCCATCGCTGTTTTTTTTAGCCTTTAGCCTTTAGCCTTTAGCCTTTAGCCTTTAGCCTTTAGCCTTTAGCCTTTAGCCTTTAGCCTTTAGCCTTTAGCCGTTTTTAATTAAAATACTTTCAATTACCAGCGTGGCATCTTCACAGCTGTCTGTGGCTGTTTCCATCGCCATAAAAACATCGGTGTATTTTATAAGCTGTATGGCATCCGTTTCATTAGCCAGCAAATCGGCAAAGGCTTCGTTATAAACGGTATCGGCCTGGTACTCCAGCTGTTTAATTTTGCTGCAAAGTTCAAAAATATGTGCCGAGTTACCCAGGTTATTCATCGCATTAACAGCGTCTTCTAATCCCTTAGTAGTTTTAAGGATCAAATCGGCAAGGCTAATAATAGGAGGGGTTATTTTGGGTACATCGTACAGGTTTATACGGCGCGATGCCATGGCTATACTATCGGCCACATCATCAATAGCAGCAGCCAGATCGCACATGTCTTTACGCTGAAAAGGAGATATCAGCATCCGGCCCGATTCTGTAAATACCTGGTGTGTAATTTCGTAACTTTTTGTTTTTAGCTTATCAATATGTGTAAACTGAAATTTTTGTTCGTATGTATCGGTTAAATTTACCGCCGTGTTAAGTAAAGTAGCCATTGCAGAAGCGTTGGCAACAGCCCGGTTAAATAAATCATAAAAAACCTGATTGGAATTTGGAAATATCGACATTGATTTGAACTTTTTATGATCTTTTTTAAATGACAATTAAGTTAAAAGCGTGTATGCTAATTATTTAGCACGCGTCAGACACAAATATTTATGCGGCTAAATGTAGTTATTAATTTGATGGCAAAAGTCACGCAATTGTTAAGCCAATGTTAATTAAATATTATCAAATACTTTACGGCGTATATATAACACATATACGCCTTCGGCAGGTAGAGGATACTATGTAACATTTGCTTAATGCTAAAACAATATGCCGGTTATGCATATTGTAATTACATAAGTTAAACGCCATGAAACCCGCTGATAAACATTATAAATTTATAAACAGTAAAACTGGTTATGCAATTTATTATCATTCTCTAAGCAGCAGCCTCGATACCGAAGAGATCAAAAAACAGCTACAGGAAATTAAAGCCCGTGTAGCCATCCAAAATAAAATTTACCTCGAAACCGTATATTGGGAGGAGATAAAAGAAAACGCATAATTATAATAAGTGTACTGCTTAATTATTTATATTTCAGTATTTTAATTTGTTTTTGTGCGGGTTAATACGGTATATTTAGTCACCAATTATAAACCGTTACTATTTATCATTTCCCGTATGAAAAAGATTGTATTTGCATTTTTGTGCACTGCCTGTATCTATACATCCGCTTTTTCTCAAGATGCTAAAACTGTAAATTTCCTTGATAACATTGTATCGCGGCTGCAAACCTTATCATCCACCAAGGCCACCGAAAAAGTATACCTGCAATTTGATAGAGGGCAATATAATGCCGGCGATACTGTGTTCTTCAAGGCATATCTTACTCTTGGCGAACAGCATCAGCTATCGAAACTAAGCGGTGTTGTGCATGTAGCATTATTGAACACGCTCGATTCGCTGGTGCAAAATATATCCTTACAAGCTACCAATGGCCTTGCATGGGGCGATTTTGCTTTGCCCAACGGATTGCCAATGGGTGTTTACCATATAAGGGCTTATACCCAATGGATGTTAAACAGCACCGATCCTTATATATTTGATCAGCTTGTATTGGTTAACAGCAAAGTGCCAGCAATGGCAGCATTTACGGGTAAACCAGCTGCAACAACCAATAAATTTGATATTCAGTTTTTTGCCGAGGGCGGAGCCTTTGTAAATGATATACCGGCAAAACTTGCCTTTAAAGCTGTTGACCATAATGGCATTGGGATTGACGTTAAGGGCGTGGTTATTGATAATCTTAATACCGAAGTAACCAAATTTGAAGCAAAGCACCTTGGTATGGGCCTTATTAATATTACCCCGGTTGAAGGGCGTACTTATAAAGCGAAACTGGTATACGCCGATGGCACCAAAGCTACGGTTGATTTGCCAAAAGCCGATGATAAAGGTATCACACTGCTGGTAAATAATGATAATCCAGAAAAACTGATGATTGAGATAAACGCCAATCGCCCGTATTTTCTGGCAAATAAAAATAAGGAGATAGGCATTACTATTTATTCTGGCGGCGGTACGGTACGCTCTGTAAAAACCACGCTCGATGATCAGGTGCTTGACCTTAATCTCGCTAAAAAAGACTTTCAGACAGGTATTGCCCGGGTTACCGTGTTTTCGCAAACCGGTGAGCCGATGAACGAGCGGCTTGTATTTATTCAAAATAACGATCTTCTCAACCTGCAAACAAGCTCAGATAAACCTGCTTACGCAACGCGGGGTAAGGTACATATTGCTATAAGTGCAAAAAAAGATGATAAACCGGTTGCGGGGTATTTTTCGGCCGCGGTTACCGATGTGAGTAAGGTGCCTGTTAATGAAAGTGCCGAAACCACAATTCTGACCAGTCTTTTGCTAACGTCAGAATTGAAAGGGTTTATTGAGCAGCCCAGCTATTACTTTGCCAATGTGAGTAATGATACCCGCAGCAATCTGGATATATTGATGCTTACGCAAGGCTATCGCAGGTTTGAATGGAAACAATTGCTTGGTAATGATGTAGCTACATTTCCCATGTATCCGGCCGAAAAAGGGTTGAATTTATCTGGGGTAGTGAAAACAAATAACGGTACACCTGTAGCAAATGGTAATGTTACCTTACTTACAAAAAGTGGTGGCACTATGCTTAACCAGGAAACCGATGCCAATGGCAGGTTTACATTTGCAAACCTCATTTATGCCGATAATACTCCTTTTATGATCCAGGCTAAAACGAGTGAAGGGAAAAATAATATCAAAATTATAATGGACCCATTAGCCAGGGTTGCAATAACTGCACACAATACGCCGGCGGCGGGCACAGATGCTACGCCTGTTGGTAATAATAAAAAACAGCCCAAGGATCTGTACATGGCCGATGCAAGTGGCACTTTGTTAAAGGAGGTTATTGTTAAAGATAAAAAATATTTAGATCCTGAGCATGCCAGTCAAACGGTGAGTGGCAGCCAGATAAAAGACCAAACGTCCATATCAACAGGGTTAAACGGGCGTTTAAATGGTGTTACTTTACGCGGTGGTGTACCATATTTAAGCGACAAGGTAAGCCCTGATATGCAGGGTGGGCCTATGTTGATAGTTTTAGATGAAATAACGCTTGGCGAAGGGGCGAGTGTGGACGACTACAATATAAGTGATGTTGAAAGCGTAAAGGTGCTTAAAAATATAGATGCAGCTATTTATGGTGTCAGGGGATCAAATGGTGTATTGGTGATAAAAACCCACAAAAGCGCTGGGCTGGTGGTAAGTAAAGAAATGGCTCCCGGTTTGTTGTCATACGCGCCCAAAGGGTTTTATAAGGCGCGTACATTTTATTCACCTGTTTACGGTGGTTCGGGTTCACAAAATAACATCCCTGATATGCGCAGCACCATTTACTGGAACCCCGATATTGTTACCGATAAAGATGGCGGCGCATCGTTTGATTTTTATAATGCCGATGGTAAAGGTAGCTATCGTGTTGTGGTTGAAGGCATTGATGAAAATGGTAATCTTGGTCGTTCGGTTTACACCTACAAAGTAGAGTGAGTGATTTAGGCAATAAAGCAACAATTGGTTAGCCCATTGCTATATAAACCTTAAAGTCAAATCGTAACTACAATGCGGCAGTCCCGGTATTATAGCAATACTTGTATCAACGGTTTTTATAATTGTTAAAATGTTTTTTTACAAAAAGGGGTAAGTTTATTTATTGGGGGCATTGCCACTCAAACAATTTTCATCCTATATTTATACCAAATAAATTATGAGAAATATTATGAAAAGATCTTTTCAAATTAAAGCAGCATTGCTTTTTGCATTTGCACTTTTAACGGTCACTTTTGCCAAAGCGCAGGACAAACCGGTGGCAAGCCCGCGTGATAGCGTAAGTGGTAAAGCAGCAGGTTCAACTATTACTATTAACTATGGCAGCCCATCAGTTAAAGGACGTAAAATTTGGGGTGGCCTTGAAGCTTACGGTAAAGTGTGGCGCGCCGGAGCAAACGAGGCAACTACATTTACTACAACTAAAGCCATTAAGGTAGAGGGTAAATCACTTGCAGCCGGTACTTACGGGTTTTTCCTTATCCCAACAGAAAGCGGTACCTGGACAGTTATTTTTAACAAAGTAGCCAAACAATGGGGCGCGTTTAAATACGACGAAAAACAAGATGCATTACGCGTTACCGTAAAAGGTAAAACTGTAGCTAAACACGAAAGATTGGTTTACACCGTATCTGCAAAAGGTTTTAGCTTGTTATGGGATACTGTTGAAGTTCCTGTATCTGTTAAATAAGCTATTTAAATAAGTTATAAAAAGCTCCCTAACCGGAGCTTTTTTTGTGCCTTGTGATGTTTATTAGGTTATTTGAATTGAGCACAAATTTAAATAAGACACATCGGCTTTTTACTCCCGGCCCTAATTTCTTGATTCTATCCCCATAAGCCTTATATTTACTTAATGCTTAAATACATCAGCAAAAATCTCTTATTAAAAAGATGCATCACCATAGTATTATTGGCTCTGGTTATTTTTATGCTGATGTTGCTTGCAGATCATCCTGTGTTGGTAGAGCGATATTACTCCAATGGATTTTATAAACTTATCGGCTGGATCTTTCATCCTGTTTTAAACTTATTTCCGTTTAGTGTTGGCGATGTATTATACATCGTAACTATAACCGCTATAGTTTTGGGTATTATCCGTGTTTTTAAATTGCTGTTTAAAAAGCAGTTTAAATTAACGGGCATTTATCTGTTGGGGTGGATAATTGGCATGCAAGTGGGCATTCTGGCTTTTTATTTGTTTTGGGGGATGAATTATTTTCGACCATCAGCAGCTGTGCGCCTTAATCTGCGCGATACATCCTTTACAACTGCCGATCTTAAAGCTGTAACCAAACTGTTGATAGATAGTGCTAATATATGTCGTTCCCGTGTTACCGCTGCAGATCTGGCTCAAAGTAACAGTGTTATTTATGCAACGGCGGTTAATGCAGTGAAAGCCCTTTCTGCCGATTCTGCAAACTTCAGGGCTTTTCACCCCGGCATAAAGCCATCTATGATCACCTTTTTGATGAATTATATAGGCACATCGGGTTACTATAACCCCTTTACAGCCGAGGCGCAGATCAATTATCAAATGCCGGTATTTAACCGCCCGTTTGTGGCCTGCCACGAGATGTCGCACCAGATTGGTTATGGTGCCGAAGATGAGGCCGACTTTGCCGGGTTTATCATCGGGATAAACTCAAAAGACAGATTGTTACGATACTCCGCCTACCACTTAGCGGTAGATGAGTTTATGCATACACTGCGCCGTCGGGATACCGTAGCCCATAAAGAGTTAAAAGCTATGATCTCTAAACAGGTGCATCAGGATTTTGTGACCGAACGCGCCTACTGGCTCGGCTACGAAAATAAACTCGGCGCCATTAGCAGTATTTTTTACGATAATTTTCTGAAAGCCAACAATCAGCCCCAGGGGCTCGAAACTTATAATCGGATGGTGCTACTGGTAATGGCTTGGGAGCGGAGGAATTGGGTTCATTAGTTCATTGGTCTTGCCTGGGCGCAGATCAGCCGGGTAAGTTCTGCGTAATTTACTAATGAACCATTGAACCAATAAACTAAATAAAAAATGCGTTCCGTATCTCACCCCGGAACGCACTGCAATATCACGTCTCAAATGATATTGATCAACTAAACCTCAGATCTCATATTAATGAACAATCTAAGCTCTTTATATATTTACGGCTTTCAATAGCCAGTAAATAAAATTTTTATTACTTTGTATGTGTGCCGCTAATCTGGCAGTTTATTAAAACCGGGGTTTCAAATAAATTATGAATAATTGAAAGGAAACGCAGGTACGATGTAAATATTGTGTTTAAAAAGCCAAATTTACTTCATATTATGATATAAATCACCACCTATTTTCTATCTGTTTAGTTAGATGTTCGAGTAAAATTATTGTTACTATGAAGTTCAATTTAATTTTTGTTTTACTTTTTTCTCCCAGTGTTGTATTTGCGCAGATATTTAACCAGCAGGCAATAAACAGGGCTCAAATCCATGCCAAAGCGGTAACTATCATTCGCGATAATTACGGAGTACCACATATTTATGGTAAAACAGATGCAGATGTGGTTTTTGGGTTGATGTATACTGAATGCGAGGATAATTTTAAAGGTATCGAACGCAATTACCTTTATCAACTAGGCAAACAAACAGAAGTTGACGGCGAAAGCAGTTTGGCTACAGATATACAGCTGCAATTGATAGCCGATAGTGCAGATGCTATTCGCGATTATAAAACAAGTGCACCTGCCTTCAAAAAATTACTGGATGCTTTTGCCGATGGTGTAAATTATTATCTGTATAAAAACCCGGAAGTAACCCCCAAAGTATTTAAGCATTTTGAACCCTGGTATGCCCTGATGTTTACCGATGGTAGTGTGGCCGCTACCGAAACAGGCGGTATTAAGCTGGATGAAACAAAGGCTTTTTATGCCGATGGTGGCGAGAAGCTGGGCGCGGTTATCAATCAACCTAAAAATAATTATGAGTTTGTGAACGAGCGCGAAACGGGTTCTAACGGTTTTGCTATTGCCCCGTCGCGGTCGGCATCTGGGCATGCGTTGTTGTACATTAATCCGCATGTGCCGTTTTATTTTCGGAGCGAGGTTGAGTTGGTAAGTGAAGAGGGACTGCATACTTATGGTGCTGTTACCTGGGGGCAATTTTTTATTTACCAGGGATTTAACCTGCACTGCGGCTGGATGCACACCAGCAGCTACGCCGATGTTGCCGATCTGTACGCCGAAAAAATGACTAAAAAAGACGGTAAATGGTATTATGAGTATAATGGCGAACTAAAGCCGGTAACCACCCGTAAGCTTATCATCAACATTAAAAAAGGAGAGAAGCTTGAGCAACGAACCATATTAGCCTACTACACCCGCCACGGCCCGGTACTGGGCAGCAGGGGTGGTAAATGGCTGGCATTAAAGGCCAATAATCGCTCTTACAATGCCCTGGTAGAATCGTGGCAGATAACCAAGGCCAATAACCTTACCGAATATAAAAAAGCCATGGACTTGGTTTCAAACGCCACCAATAGCACCGTTTATGCCGATGACAAGGGGAATACTATTTTCTGGTATGGCAATTATATCCCCAAACGGGATACAAAATACGATTTTAGCCTCCCCGTTGACGGTACTACCACGGCCACCGAGTGGCAGGGTGTGCATTCGCTTAAAGAAATAGTTACTATCATCAACCCTGCATCCGGCTGGATTCAGAACTGCAACTCAACTCCATATACCGGGGCCGGGGCAAGTAGTCCGGATAAAAGCAAATACCCTGCATACATGGCTCCCGATGGCGAAAACTACCGGGCTATAACAGCTATTAATATCTTAAAAGATGCAAACAACCTTACCCTCGACGGACTGATTGCCAAAGGCTATGATCATTATTTAGCTGCTTTTGACGACCTTTTGCCAGCCTTATTTAAGGCCTTTGATGGCGCTCCCGATTCTGTAAAGCATTTTCTTTCAGAGCCCGTTAAGCTGTTGCAACAATGGGATAGGCGCACGGCTGTAAACTCGGTGGCCAGCGCGTTGGCTATTGAATGGGGAACGCAAATGCTTAAATTATTGCCGCCGCCTCAAACAGACCAGGAGAGTACCTTTATTACCCGGCGCATAAAAACACTTGCCAGTACAACTCCCGGCAGCCAGCAATTGGCCATTTTAAGCGATGTGATGAAGAACCTGCAAAGCCGTTTTGGAAGCTGGCAGGTACAATGGGGTGATATGAACCGCTACCAACGCCCTGCTAATGGCACAACTTTTGACGATAACCTGCCGAGTATCTCGGTTGGGTTAACAGGTTCGGGCTTTGGGCAATTGCCATCGTTTCAAAGTAAAACCGTTAATACCACTAAGCGGTACGGTTACTCGGGCAATAGTTTTATTGCCGCGGTTGAGTTTGGGCCAAAGATAAAAGCAAAAAGTATTATGACGGGCGGACAATCATTTGACCCCAAATCAAAAAACTTTAGCGACCAAGCCCAGGGAATCATCGATGGTAAGTTTAAAGATGTTTTGTTTTATAAAGCGGATGTGCTGAAGCATGCTCAAAAGACCTATCATCCCGGTGAGTGAAATTAAATAGTGAAAAAAGTATATTTGGATACGATATAAAAATGAAGAAATACCTGTTTTTAGCGTTGCTGTGTTTTTGTGGCGTTAACCTGTTTGGGCAAAGCGTTACCATAAACGACCTTACCAATTTATCAAACCTGTCAAACGCCGATGCCCACAATTACCTGGTGTTGGCCAAAGGGTTTAAAAAAGAGTATACACAGGATGTTGACGGCCGTGAAACCGAGCATTTAAATAAGGTTGGGGCCGATAAAAAGCAAGAAGCCGTAGTAATAGGTGTTGGTACCAAATTAAGTAGTGGTACTGTGCTACATACGGTTACTTACACCACTAGTACTACTTTGCACGTGTTTAATTTAATTACGCAAGCAAAAAGGGCGGGTATTTCAATGCGCTTTCAAGGTGCAGATTCTGTAAACAATATCTATCTTTTCGATAACGACTTTTTTCACATTGTGATGTACATTAGTCGTGATAACTCCTCCGGCTTTGTTGAAGTTAAGCAGAAGGAATACCTTGGGTTTGATTAATTGCTTGTAAACTGCAACGTCTTCTCCTGCAAAAAATCCATCCTGCTTTATTATATTGCAATACCAATTTATAAAGTTTATGGATGATACTATCAGTCGCAAGAAGTTTATTGCCGCGGCAACAATGGCAACTGCGGGTATGGCCCTCGGGTTTAATGCCTCGGGCAAAAGCCTGTTACAAACTGCAACTTCTGCTCATAATAGCCAATTTCTGGCTAACGGAAAGATCAAAGTAAGCATCTTCTCCAAACACCTGCACTGGCTCAATTATACAGAAATGGCAGCATTGGCCGCCAGTATGGGTTTTGATGGGGTAGATCTTACTGTAAGGCCCGACGGGCATGTACTGCCCGAAAATGTAGCGGCCGATCTGCCAAGGGCGGTAGCTGCTGTAGAAAAAGCGGGTTTAAAAGTTTATTCGATAGTAACCAATATCAAATCGCCGGATGAAAAATATGCCCGCGATATTTTAAAAGCAGCATCGGCATTGGGCATTAAATATTACCGCATGGCCTGGTTTGATTATAATAAAAATATCAGTATTCCCGAAAACCTGAAAGCGATTAACAAGCAGTTTATGGTTCTTGAAGTGCTTAATAAGCAATATAATATACATGGCGCTTACCAAAATCATTCTGGTGAGTTGTTTGGTGCATCTGTTTGGGACCTGTGGCTGGGCATGGAAGGCACAGATCCCGGGTTAATTGGTTGCCAATATGATGTAAGGCATGCCACCACCGAGGGGGCCGATACCTGGCCAACCTCTATACAAACACTTATTCCGCGTATTAAAACTATTAACGTTAAAGATTTTTACTGGGAAAAAAAAGATGGCAAGTGGCAGGTGAAAAGTGTGCCTTTAGGCGAAGGGATGGTGGATTTTCCAAAATATTTTAGTATATTAAAGGAACAAAAGATAAACGGTCCCATGAGCTTGCACTGCGAATATGAGCTTGGCGGTGCACAGGATGGTGCCAAACAATTAAGCATAAGCCAGGATGCATTTACGGCTGCTGTACAGAAAGACCTGACCACTTTAAAGGGGTGGTTAAAGGAATATGATCTGTAGCGACCGGAGCAACATTGTTACTATCCTGTGAAACTACATTTAGAGCAGGTGACCCCGGTTTAAATGAAAGGGTTGGGATAGAATAAACATTGTTTACACCGGCAATAAGTTTTTTTCAACCGCTTTTTGCTGGTTTACCAGTATCATTGCTATAACCGCGCCGGTGGCTGCCATTAGCGTGCCTACAATTTCGGGGGAAGTGTAGCCGAGTCCCCAGGCTATGGGTAAACCACCAAGAAACGCGCCAAGGGCATTGCCAATATTAAAAGCCGCCTGGGTAGCCGCTGCGCCAAGCATTTCTGCCCCCTTAGCGGTATTGATCATCAACGTTTGGATAGGAGAGCCAATGGCCATAGAAAGGCTTCCTGCAACAAAGGTCATTAACAGCGATAGTATCTTGTTTTCTGATATGAAAAAGATAATAATGAGCGATACCGCCATGGCTATCAGCAATATTAAACAAGCTTTTACGGGCGATACCTTGTCTGCTAGCTTGCCGCCCAAAACATTGCCTACAACCATCCCAAAGCCGGCTAAAATAAGCACGTAGGGCACGCTGCCTGCCGAAAATCCGGATACGTCTGTCATTAGCGGGGCTATGTAACTTATCCAGGCAAACAGGCCTCCTGTACCTATGGCGGTGAGCCCTATAATTAACCAGGCTTCTTTTTTCTTAAAAAACGCCATTTCAGACCTGATATTTCCCGTGCGGTTGGGCTGAAGTTGCGGTAGCCATAACTGAATAAAAACCAGTGTTATAAGGCCGATAAATGCTATTAGCCCGAAAGTGTAACGCCAGGAATAGTGATGGCCAATATATGTGCCTAAAGGCACCGTTAGCTATAGTTAATCCTAAAAACATAATAGATATAGCTTGCGCCTGTTTGCCTTTGTCGGCCAGCCGGGTTGCCACTACCGATCCAACGCCAAAGAAAGCACCATGTGGCAGCCCCGCCAGCAAGCGCGAGAAAAGCAAAAAGTAATGATTAGGCGCAAAGGCAGAACAGGCATTAAAAACGGTAAAAATGATCATCAGTGCTGTAAGGATCTTTTTGGGAGCGTAGTTACTGGTAAATGCAACTAATAATGGGGCACCTATTACAACACCCAGGGCATAAGCCGATATCAGGTGTCCGGCAACCGGGATGCTTGTATGAAAATCTTTGGCTATATCGGGCAGCATGCCCATCATCACAAATTCGGTGGTTCCTATTCCAAGGCCGCCCAGTGTAAGCGGTAATAAACTTTTTTTCACGTTGTAGTAATTAAATAATGGTTATTCCTGCCTCTTTGTAAATCAAAAGTTGTTCGTCGGTTGGTGATACATCGGTGATGATGGTATCCAATTCGGTAACAGGGCATATATAGTAGGAGTCGGCAGTGTTTATCTTTTCTATGGTAGATAAAGCGATAGTTTGTTTAGATACAGAGATCATTATCTTTTTGATCTCGGCCTCTTCGTAATCCCTGGTGGTTAAGCCAATAGTAGGGTGGATGCTGCAAACACCAAAGAGGCAGAGGTCGGCCCTGATGTTTCTGAAAGCCTGGATGGTTTCGTGGCCAACTGTGGTGAACGAAGATTTATATAACCGGCCACCTGCAAAAATAACTTCAACCGCGGGGTGATCTTCCAGCGCGTTTGCCACCGGGAAGCTGTTGGTTACTACAGTGATCTTTAAATCCAACGGTATGCTTTTGGCTACCGCCAGTGTTGAGGTTCCTCCATCAAAAAGTACCACCTGGCCTTCTTTTAAAAAGCTTAATGCCTTTGAAGCAATTACATTTTTAGACGCAACATCGTGCTTTTCTCTCGCCCTGAAATGATGTGGAATGGGGGAATGGGCAACCGCCCCGCCCCGTACGGCGGTTAGCAGGTTTTGGTCTGCAAGTACCTTAATATCCCGCCTTATGGTATCTTCAGATACGTTTAAATGCTCACTTAATTCTGTAAGTAATACCCGCTGATCTTTGGATACATGATCTAAAATTATCTGTAAACGTTCTTCTCTTATCATATTGCAATATTGTGCAATAATAAAAATAAAATTGCAAATAGTTGCAATTTTTGTTTGTTTTGTAGCATGAAAACGCAAAGTAAGAGAAAAACCATCGCTATAGATATGGATGGAGTTATTGCTGATGTAGAATCACAGCTGGTTAAATATTATGAACAAACCTATGGTATTACTACTACTGTTGAAGCCATACAAGGTCTGTCTGGTGCTGAGGCATTCCCGGAAGATAGTGCCACAAAGAAAATGTTGAATGTTCCTGGTTTTTTCAGAACCCTTGAGGTAATGCCTGGAGCGATTGAAGCAGTAAAAAAGTTAGCAGAGCAATACGAGCTTTATATTGTTTCGGCCGCCACAGAGTTTCCTTTATCATTATTAGAGAAAATAGAATGGTTAGGGGAGCATTTTCCGTTTATCGGGTGGCGCAATATTGTAATGTGTGGTGATAAAAGCATTATTGATACCGATTACATGATTGATGATCATTGTAAAAACCTCGACTTTTGCAGCGGCAAGGCAATTATGTTTAATGCGCATCATAATCTTAGGCAGCACCATCATACACGGGTACACAACTGGCAGGAAGTATTAGCGCTTTTCGAAAGTTTTAATGATCAGGCATAAGAGGCCGGGTTTAAGTTTGAAAATTACGTTGAAATATGCATGTTTAATACCCTGGAAAAGGTTGCCGCCCACCCCAATAACCGGCATTACTTTTTGAGAGTATTTATCACGATCAGATTTTTAGCTTAGAGTTTACTTTTTTGCAAATTTTGTAATTTGTTGGGCTATTAATAAATCAAACAGAAATAGTTTGATTTTTAACCGGTAATTTTAAAACAATTTGCATTTACAACAAGTTTGTTACTATATTTATATATAGCACATGCAGGCTGTTTGTCCCGTAAACTCCCTTGTTTGCTCAAAAT
Source organism: Mucilaginibacter cryoferens (assembly GCF_014205845.1). GTDB lineage: Bacteria > Bacteroidota > Bacteroidia > Sphingobacteriales > Sphingobacteriaceae > Mucilaginibacter. The sequence goes on along the minus strand of NZ_JACHCR010000001.1, from coordinate 154,454 downwards.
CCAATTAACCTTTAAAAAAGGAGGCTGTAATGAATGTGGTTCATAAAATTGAACATTGGGGGGATGCTCATCACCCTAAAATTCTCGATTTCATCCGTATTGCGCTTGGCGTATTTTTATTATTGAAGGGTATTGCGTTTATGGATAACACGGCCTATCTACGTAACATTATAGAGAGCCAGAATGCTATAAATGTGGCGCCCGATTTGTTGATGGTAGTGGTTTACTATGTAACCTTTGCCCACATGGTTGGTGGTATATTGATAGCTTTGGGGATACTTACCCGGCTGGCATCCATCATTCAGATCCCGATAGTTTTGGGTGCAGTATTTTTAACCGGTATTTTCCAGGAACCTATTAATGCCGTGGCGTGGCCATCTGTTACAGCGCTGATTCTACTGCTGCTGTTTACCATCATTGGCTCGGGTCCCATCTCGCTGGATAAGTACCTGGAAGGATAGATTTGTTGATGTGCAGATTTCAGATTTTGGATGTGCAGATGTGCAGATTTTAAATGTGCCGCTCCATCTGCCCATCTGAAATTTGCACATCTGCACATCCAAAATTCATCTGCATATCCAATTATTAATAGTCGGCCATCGCTTCATCTACATAGCACCACAGCCAGCGCTCGCCTGGCTCGGCTGATATCACTACGGGATGGCCGGTGGCTTCAAAATGTTTGGTCATGTGGGTATTGGGCGAACTATCGCAGCACAAGGTTACACCACAGGTTTGGCAGGTACGCAGGTGCATCCACGATGAATGTGTTTTAATGCACTCTTCGCATAGGTAATCCTGTGGTTGTTTTATATTGGTAACAGCTGCCAGGTGCTGGCAAATTTCCTCGTCCTGCATGTTGTGGGTGTTGTTAAACTTCTGCTAAATATTTGTGTACAAAACTAATCGCCATAGAGCCTTCGCCTACGGCAGATGCAACCCTGTTCATAGCCCCTGCACGTACGTCGCCGGCAGCAAATATACCCGAGCAGCTGGTTTCCAATAAAAATGGATCGCGCTTAAGCTTCCACACCTTATTAAAATTCTCGTAGCTGCGTAGTTCGCGGCCAGTTTCAATAAAATCCTTGTTGTTTTTAATAATGTCGAGCTTTATCCAATCGGTATAAGGTTTAGCACCAATAAATATGTACAGGGCCGCCGCCTTATTGGTAACAGTTTCCTGTGTTTTGCAATTTTTGATCGTCAGTTTTTCCAGGCAGTTGCTGCCATGGGCTTCGGTTATTTCGGTGTTGGCAAGCACTTCTATATTCGGCGTTTCGCTTATCTGTGTAATCAAATAGGCCGACATGGTTGCCACCAAATCTTCTCTGCGAATAACAATATGTACTTTGTCGGCATATTTGGAAAGGTGCATAGCTGCCTGCCCAGCCGAGTTACCCCCGCCAATAACATATACATCCTTACCGGTGCAAGCCGAAGCCTCGGTAGTGGCGGCACCGTAGTAAATACCGGCTCCTGTAAAATTCTCTACACCTTTAACCTCCAGCTTACGGTAATCAACACCTGTGGTAATTACCACCGTACGACTTATAATTTCGGGGCCGTCATCCAGTATAATAGTTTTATAGCCGTCCTTTTGTTTAATATCACTAACAGATTGCGGCGATAAAAACTCGGCACCCAAACGCATGGCCTGTGTTATGGCTCGCCGGGTTAAATCGGCACCGCTTAGGCCTGCCGGAAAACCCAGGTAGTTTTCAATGCGCGAGCTTGTACCCGCCTGCCCGCCTGGTGCTTTGCGCTCTATCAGCAGGGTTTTTAATCCTTCAGATGCGCCGTAAACGGCCGCGGCCAGACCAGCAGGGCCTGCACCTATAATTACTACGTCGTAAACATCGGTTAAGGTTTGCGTGTTTTTTTCCAGTTTGGCTGCTATGCCCTGTATGCTTGGTTTTTGCAGAAAACTTCCATCCTCAAAAAACACCATAGGCAGGCAATCTGTTGATAGATTGTTAAGCGCCAATAAGGTGCCTGCATCAACATTTTTTTCGATATCCAGCCAGCGGTAAGGGATAAGGTTACCGGCCAGGTAGTCTTTTATCACGTGCGATTGCGGCGAAAACTGGTAACCTACCAGTTTAATACCCACAAATTCGGGGATGTAGCTGTTGTGCCAGTCTTCAAGTAAATCGTTTATTACCGGAAACAGTTTTTCTTCTGGCGGGTCCCATGGTTTCATGAGGTAATAATCCAGCTGAACATCGTTAATGGCCTTTATAGCCGCTTCGGTATCAGAATATGCCGTAAGCAATACACGCTTGGCATCGGGATATACTTTTTTTGCTTTCTCTAAAAATTTAACGCCCTCCATCTCGGGCATACGCTGGTCGCACAAAAACAGGGCTACCACATCCGAGCCATTTTTAAGTTCGGTAAGGGTTTCCAGGGCTTCCTGGGCCGATGTTGTGCTTAATATTTTGTACTCTTTGCTATACTGCGCTCTTAAATCGCGGCTAATGGACCGTAGTACCTGCGGATCATCATCAATTGAAAATATTATCGGTCGATTCATAGGGAACTGCTACAGGTAAATTTATTAATAGTTTCTTCAAAAAAATGTTTGGCTATCCATCAATCAGGAAGCAAACATTAAAAACGGTAAACCCAGGTTGCGATTTTACTTTTATAGATCCGCGATGTTGTTTTACTATGCGTTGTACCACTTCAAGCCCCATCCCTGTGCCTTTGCCCATATCTTTGGTGGTAAAAAAAGGATCAAATATCTGGCTTACAATATCTTCGGGTATTCCGGGGCCATCGTCAACAATAAAAACTTCAACAAACTCGCGGTCGCGCCGGGTTTTAATGGTAAGCGTGCCTTTGCCTGCCGGTTCCATGGCATCAAGTGCGTTATCGATAAGGTTTGTCCAAACCTGGTTAAGTTCGCCTATCAGTGCTTTAACTTCGGGCAAAGTTCGGTCAAAATCTTCAACAACGGTAATGTTGCCCTTTTTTATTTTGTAGCCCAGCATGGTAAGTGTATTGGTAATACCAATATGAATATCGGCATATTGTTTATCCTGCCCGCGATCCATATGCGTGAAGGTTTTAACCGAACTTACCAGTTCGGCAATCCGCTTGGATGATTCCTGTATATCGAGGATCATCTTTTCGGCCACCAGCTTGTTACTCATCCAGTTAATAATGGTTGATAAAAACTCCTTAGGGATATAGCTTTTTAAAGCCTCGAAGTTTTCGATCTTAAAGTTAAAATCTACAAAGCTTTCGGCTATTTCATAAGCGTTTTCTATTTCATTTTCATCAAGCCACTCGCTTATCTCATCTTCGCGTTGGGTACGTTGTTTAAGGCTCAGGCGGGGTTGATCTTTAGCTCCCAAAATTTTAAACATTTCGTTGGTTACGCCATCAACCTGCTCGTGATCCATTTTTATGGCAAACATGCCCTTAACGGCATTTGGCGCCAGCTGTAAATGCTTGCTAAGCGAGGTAGAATCGCGCACAATGGCCGATGCCGGGTTGTTAAGCTCATGCGCCAAACCGGCCGATAGCTTACCCAGCGCCATCATTTTTTCGTTTTGCTGTTGCAGGGCAGTAAAATCGCGTACGCGATTGGTCATGATATGTACCAGTGCCTGGGTTAGCTCAAAATGGCCTTTGATCATCTCGGTGATCCGCTCGGTAGGGAAGCTTAATACATGCAGATCGCCAATAGCTTCAGCGAAACCTTTGGAGATGAGTCCCCGCGAAAAAGGAAGATAGCCTGTTATATTGCCGGGCCCAACGGCAACAAAATCCCGCCTGCCACGGCTTTGCAGCATGTAAAAACGCATGCTGCCTTCAATAATTATATGTGGGCCGGTCATGGGTTTGCCCGGTTCGTTGAGCATGGTGCCATCCTCAAATGTGTGGTATTCACTATTATCTATCAGCCATTGCAGCTGATCATCCGGAACATGCTCTAAAGCCTCGAGCGATTTAAGCCAGGATACGGTTACCTCTTGCATGAAATAAAATTAGGGATTATTATTTAATAGTGGGGAGGGGAGGAAAAAAATTGCAATAAAAGGAGAGGCTCACCCTGTGCTCTCCTTTGGAGAGGGTTCTAAAAAGTCGACGTTTAAAGGTAAAACGATATGCAAATCAAAGTCCTCTCCTTTTGAGAGGATTAGGTGAGGCTATCTACACCCACTTACTCAAAAATACCCCAAAGGCATCTTTATACTGATCGCCAACGGTGATGTTTACTTTGCCAATTTGCAGGGCATTGCGGGTAATGGAATTAATTTTATCCAGCGATACAATATACGAGCGATGTACCCGCATAAAGCGTTTAGAGGGCAATTTTTCTTCCAGCGATTTTAAACTGGTGAGCGAAAGTAGCGGTTTTTCTGTGCCTTGCAGGTATATCTTTACATAATCTTTTAAGCCCTCAATGTACAGGATATCTTTAAGCGCTATACGTACCAGCTGATACTCTATCTTTAAAAATAAGTAATCATCCTCAATACGATGTTCATCGGCTACAGCAGTTGTAGCTTTAGTGTTAACTGAGCGCTGTAACAGTTCGGCATAGCTGAGTGCTTTGTTGGCGGCATGCAAAAACTCTTCGTAGTTAAAAGGTTTAAGCAGGTAGTCTAATGCATCAACCTTATAGCCTTCTAATGCAAACTGGTTATAGGCAGTGGTAAAAATAATGCGGGGCTTATTTGCTCCCCGGCTATCCAGTACACGGGCAAGTTCGATGCCGTTTAAATTGGGCATTTGTATATCCAAAAAAATGAGATCAACTTTTTGGTCCTGCAAACCAACCAGGGCTTCAACGGCGCTGCTGTACCGGCCTGTGAGTTTTAAAAACGGAGTTTGCTCTACAAAAGCACAAACAAGGCCCAAAGCCAGGGGCTCATCGTCAACGGCTATACAGTTTAATATCATAACAGGTTGAGGGTTAGGTGAACTTTATAAGTGTTGGCTGCGGTATCTTCTTTCATATCCAGCGTGTATTTGCCTGCATAAAGCAGGTCTAACCGTCGCAGGGTGTTGGTTAGGCCTATGCCTTTATTTTCTTCCAGGTTTGGGTTGCTATCCTTATAAATTGCGTTCTCTATCTTTAGTTCCAGTACCTCGGCATGTTGCTCAACACTAATGAGAATGCTGCTGGGCATGGTGGCACTTATACCATGTTTAAAGGCGTTCTCTACAAAGGGCAAAAATATCATAGGGGCAACCGTCATGTCGTTTACAGTTTCGGGCGAATTAAAGGTTACCGTCACCTTATCGGTAAGCCTTAATTGCATCAGGCTGATATAATCTTTTATAAAAGCTATCTCCTGGCTTAGCAGGGCTGTACCGTGCTGGGTATCATACAATACGTACCTCATCATTCGCGACAGCTGGTGTATAGCCTTGCGGGATGTATCGGCGTTGATATGCGTAAGCGCGTAAATATTATTAAGGGTATTGAAAAAGAAATGCGGATTGATCTGCGCTTTTAAAAAAGATAACTCCGAACTGATCTTATCCTGCTCCAAAGCTTCGCGAAGCCTGATATCTGCCTGCCATTTTTGTATGGCAGTGATACTGGTGCTGATGCCTAATACCAAAGCCATGATAAACAGCAGTGCAAAATCATAGAAATGATTTTTTTCACCCCGTTTTGGTGGCCCATGTTTATGAAATGCTGCATCCATCAACCGGTGCATATCAAGTGTACGGTCGAAAAGGGCATCTAAAAAATAAATAGCGGCGATGAGCACAATTGCAAACAGGAAATACATACCTGTGCGGTTTTTTAAAAGATATACAGGTACAAGTACAGTGGCGTTTAAATAGAAGGAACCCACCAACATGATAAAAACGAGGGTTTGCTTGATCCAGAATTGGTAAGGCAACTCTACATTAAGCGTTAAGGGCTGATATCCGAAAAGTAAAAACCCCAGCACCAGCCACGTTAATATATGGATGAGTAGGGTAATGGTATTGCTTTTTGATTTGAGACTCATATTGGTTATAATCAAAAGTCAAGATACGAGAATCAAGACTATTTATGTTTATTATTTTTTCGACCTGAGATCTTGACCTGAGATCTTCTTTTGCCAACTAATAATCCTTCAATATTACAAATCAATATAGTTATCAATCAATCATAATCGCCTAACTGGCAAAAGTTACCGACGGAGGGCGGAAACTGATCTTTGAAGGATTACCCTGCCTCTTTAACAGATAAATACGTGGTTTTATAGGTTAAAAGTGCGGGTTTATCTACGTTTGTACTGCACTGGTCTATTGTGTTTTTTTGAGTGATGCCGATAATATTGCTTTGTGTTGTAAATAAACACAAAACAATCAATGCAATCTAAATCTACATACTTAATAATAGCCGCGTTGCTACTTAGCCTGGTAACCTTTGCACAAACGGGCAGGGTTGTAAAAGGTACCGTTACAGATTCAACCGGGGTAACCTTACCCGGTACCACCATTAAAATGTTAATGGGTACCGATAGCACTACCGTAATTACCGATAGCAATGGCGCTTTCACATTCAACAATGTAAAGGTTAACCAGTTTAGCCTTATTTTGGGCTCTATAGGCTACCAAAGTTTGCGCCGCAGGTTAGTTTTGGATAACGCCAATACCCCGGTTACGTTAAAACCCATCATTCTTAAAAATGATACTTACATGCTTAACGCTGTTAACATAACCGATGCTAACCCCGTAAAGTTAAAAGAAGATACAATTGAGTTTAATGCAGCGGCTTATCCTGTACGTGATAACGCGCCTGTGGAGGATGTAATAAAAAAGCTGCCCGGCGTTGATGTGGATAAAGATGGCAACATAACCGCGCAGGGTAAAAGCGTAACCAAAGTAAGGGTAAACGGGAAGGATTTTTTTGGAGGTGATGTAAAATCGGCCACTAAAAACCTGCCTGCCGATATTGTTCAAAACATTCAGATAATTGACGATTACGGCGATCAGGCTAATTTAACCGGGGTAAAAAGCGGAGAGCCGGATAAAATATTGAACATTACCATAAAACAGAGTAAAAACTATGGTTATTTTGGTCAGGCCAGTTTAGGTGGGGGTAAAGATGCTATACCCGGCATCTCAAACAGCCAGGAGGGTAACCGGTATGTGGCATCGGCAAATGTGTTTAGTTTTAGCGGCGATAGGCAATTGGCTTTTTTGGGTAACTTAAATAATACCAATACCAACCTGTTTACTTTTGGCGGCGGTGGCCCAAGAGGTGGCGGTCCCGGTGGTCCTCCGGGGAGTAATAGCAGTAGCTCCAATGGTATTACCACAGCACGATCTTTTGGTTTTAACTATCGCGATAGCTGGGGTAAAAAGGTTACCGCTTACGGCAGTTATAGTTTTGCCGATAACTCGGTATCTACAATTAGCAAAACCATACAGAATAACATATCGCAAACAAACCCAAGCACCAATACCAACAACAGTAATCAAACCGACGAGAAGCTGAATCATCGCTTTAACTTCAATATCGAGATTAAACCAGATACGGTTAACTATGTTAAAGTTACACCCTCGTTTGCTTATGCAAGGGTAAGTACCACCCAAATAGGCAGTAACCTGCTTGTTGATAAAGCCCAAACCATATCAAACTATAATTTTGATACCTATAGTAACCAAACCGAGCCAAACTATGGGGCCAATGTTTTGTACAATCACCGGTTTCACAAGCGTGGTCGTAACTTCAGCATCAACGTAGGTGCTGGCTCTTACAGTATTAACAAATATCAGAACCCGGTTTACACCTATCTTGATGGTGCTGCAAATGCCCCGCTAAACCAGTTTATTAATACCAACAGCCGTACCGATAGTGTGGGCACAAGCGTATCGTTTTTAGAGCCGGTAAGCAAAAAGGGCTACCTGGAACTTACTTACGCCTATCATTACGCTTACACCACCGCTGATAAGCTAACCGATACCCTTAATGCCGATGGAACAACCAGAGACTACTATAGCTTGTTGAGTAACAATTACAACTCTACATTTATTACTAACCGCTTTGGTTTAAACTACAGGTTTATAGATAAAAAGTATAATTATACATTAGGTTTGGTAGCACAACCTACAATATTGCGCGGACAATCATTAACCAACGGTGCGGCGCCAACCGATAGCCATACTTTCAACCTGGCACCTAATGCACGTTTTATTTATAATTTTTCGCGCAATCAATCATTAAGTTTAAACTATAACGGGGCCAGTAATCAGCCAACATATACCGAGTTGCAGCCCGTTACCGATTTTAGTAACGCATCGTACCCGGTACAGGGTAATCCCGATCTGAAACCCGAGTTTAACAATAACCTGTCTATCAAGTACAACAAGTTTAATTTTGAAAGCGGGAATGTGTTTTTTAGTAATTTATCGTTCACCACTACCGATAATAAAATAGTAGCCAACACCATCACTTATCCTAAAAGCTATGCCCCTAACAGTAAGCTGGCTGGTAGTATTTTAACCCAGTATTTAAATGCCGATGGTTATTATTCGGCACAAGGGTTTTATGTATTTGCCAAGCCATGGGATAAAAGAAAATATAATTTATTTTTTATAGGCAACGTTGCATACAATAACAACATCTCGTATATCAGTAATGTAGATTCGGCAAGTTATGCCACCACAACAGAAAAAAACATAGCAAAAAACCTGGTTTTATCGCAAGGTGTAAAGTTTAGGCTAAGTATAACCGATGTTGTGGATGCCGAGGCCAGCACAACCTACGCGGTAAATAAATCAAACAATTCCATAACCAATGCCAACATCAATAATAATTTTAGCTCGCTTAACCTGGGTATCAATGGCAAAAATTATTTATGGAAGGATTGGACAGTGAGTTACGATTATTCAAAAATGTTTTACTACGGTTATAAGGGTGCAACTAATCCCAATATTTTAAACACTTATGTAGAGCGTCGTTTTTTAAAGGGTAATGCCGGTACTATTCGCCTATCGGCAATGGATGTGTTTAACCAAAATGCTGGTTATACCAGTACTCAAAGCGGTAGTTATGTAACGCAGACCAGCAGTAATAGGTTGGGTAGGTATTATCTTTTAAGCTTTACCCTTAAGTTGCAGAAATTTGCGGGTAAAAAGCCAAATACAGGTCCTGGTGGCCCCGGTGGTCCAGGCGGCCCTCCTCCGGGCGGCGGTCCTGGTGGTCCTCCGTTTTAATGTTGGATAAAGCTTAAAGCGATATTTAAGAACTTGACCATCCTTGAGAAAGATGGTAAGAAAAGATCAAACGTGAGGTTGATCTGGATTTAGTTGATAATGCGTCCCGGAGGTGAGACACCGGGACGCTTTTTTATGGAACGTTTTTTAAAACAGATAAGAGATACCTGCTCTTATATTCGATACATCAATAGAGTAGTTTGAGCTATCCTGTCCTCCGTTACTGGCATTGTTGGTGATTGACTGGGCGTAAGCGTACGCAATTGCAACATCAAATCTATTGTTTAAAACTATGCCCAGTTTAATAGGGAACGAGAAATACGATTTGTTGAGGGGTAGATAATTATAAGAGTTGGTGTTTGTTTTATCGGTATGTAACACATTTCCCGAGTTTTTTGACACGTTAATAGATGCACCTACATCGCCATAAAATTTAAAACCTTTGGTATTGTAGAAGTTGTAAATGATCTGCGGGTAAATAGATAAAATAACCTGCTTAAATGAGTAAGTACCTCGAGGTTGATCTGGCTGATTATAATAAACATCAACGGTAGTGTTGTATGATGCTGTTGTAACCATCAATTCGCCCCGTAGCACAAGTTTGCCAACATCGGGGTTGGTATAAATATTGGCTCCCGCAGAGAACATTGGCCCGAAAGTAGTTTTATTACTGCCATTCAGAATAGGAATATTTCCTTTTAAAACGTACGAACTTGCGTTAACACCTGCCCCTACAAACCATTTTACGGCCGCACCGCTACCGTAGTTTGTTTTGTCTACCATTATATTGTTTATTTTTTGAGCTATGCTTTGCATATCCGCACGGTTGTAATTTGCATTTTCAATTGCTCTTTTTAACGCTTCTGATGTAGGGTTGTATTTTTGAGCCATGTTGTACAATTGCGAAACATAAATATTTTCGTTGCGGGTAACAGTACCACGGTCCGGAACAAAATATATGCGGTATTGTAGTTCGATGATAGTGTTTTGGTTGGTTTCGCCAATAAAAAACCTTGTTTTTACATCGTCGGTATAAGAGTACAGGGTAACATTGGAGCCCTTTTGCTCAATTTTTAGAAAAACAACATCCTTACGTTTTGCTGAATCAACCCCGGTTGAAAGTTTCTGGAGATTAGTTTCACCTGTACTTATCTCTCCGTTATAACGCCGATAGGCCGCATTAACTACTTCAAAAAAAACAATGTCGTTAACTGTGTAGCTCTTAACTCCGCTTGGGCTTTTAAAGCTAATGTCTTGAGGGTTACCCGACCATTCTTTGAGATCAATACTACCACGAAGCGTATCTCCTTTGGTGGTAACCACATAACCTGGTTTGTAATTGCTTTGGGCGATAGTGGCTAAAGGCAATATTAACGCCGCTAATGATAGTCTGTAAAAGTGTTTCATTGGATAAGGTTTAGTTGTGAGTATAAAGGTTGTATTTAGTAGAAAACATAATTTAAGCCAACTTGTACCGCGCTTACCTGTACACTATAGCCCAGATTTCTGGAAAAAGTGGCGTTAGGTATGTAAGAGACCCAAAAATCCAACTTTTTATTGAGCACAGCACCAATTTTTAGAGGAAAGGAAGTCCAGCCAGATTCTAATGTGAGGTAGTCGTGAATGATGTTTGCACTTCTGCCAGCCTGCTTATTATAGAAGGTATTGCCACCATATTTGGTTATGTTAAAGGATGCCCCGGCGGCCCCGTAAATTTTAAGCTCATCGGCATTATAAAAGTTATATAGTACTTGTGGTATTATCGAAAGCGTATTTTGGCTAAACGAATAGGTTTCAATCCCGTCGCCATTGTTGTATGATAAACTGGCTTTGTATTTATTAACCGTAAAAGCAGCTTCTGCTCTAAAAACTAACCTGCCAACATTGGGGTTTGCCAATACATTTATACCGGCTGCAATCCGTGGGAAATAGGATGTAGGTGTTGAATTGGTTAGAGTTTCTATAGTGCCATTATCTGACGATATGTTACTAATGTTTAACGCTGCCGAGACAAAAAAGAAGGTTCCTTTTTTATGGGCAATAAAAGCCTCGTCATCTTTTTCTTTGTTGTTGTTTATTTTACGGCTGATTGCTACAAGATCTCTAAAGTTATAAGTCGATTTTTCGATCGCTGCTTTGAGCAATTCGCTGTCGGTTTTGTATTTTAACGCAAGGGCAAAAAATTGTCGCATATAACCATTTTCGTTGATGGTTTTACCGTCTTCTTCGGTATAAATACGATAAACCAGTTCCTCTGGCTTATTGTCGCGGTTATCAGCCACAAAATAATGGTCTTTTTTATCGTCTGTATATTCAAACAAGGTTATTTTATCACCTTTTTGTATGATCTTTAAAAATACCGAATCGGTAATGGTGCTGGTGTTTCGGCCTGTTGGTATGTTACCTATATCGGTAGGGTCGCTATTTAATAACCCGATGTATCGCTGATAGCTTTCTAAATTAATAGCTTTAAAAAATGTGATTTCGCTAACGCCAAACTCCTGGCTCTCTTTTTTATCTGCAGATGTTTTGAAACTTATTTTTTTGGGATTTACAGCCCATTCTTTAATATTGATAAAGCCTTTTAACGTATCTCCTTTAATGGTAACTACATAGCCAGGTTTATAGTTACTTTGGGCGATAGAAAATAAGGGTAATAGCAGGGCGGGTATTAATAAAATGTGGAGAAATTTCATTTAGGTGTGATAATGGTTTTAATTGGGGCACAATATATCAGAAATATATCACATCTAAAGATAAAATATGCTTGTTCAATTTAATTATCGATGTGGAATTTCAATAAAAACAACTCTTTTTGCAATTATTGATTACATTTAAACTCTCAATTGTAAAATAAACTGAATGAAGCCGCTATTGCTAAAAGTTTCTTCGGGCCCCGCGCATTCTTTTAATGTAAGGCACGATGTATTACCCGATATTAATAATCGCTGGCATTGCCATCCCGAACTGGAGCTTATTTATTTAAAGAAAGGTAGTGGTACACAATTTATTGGCGATAGCATTAAACAGTTTAAAGCCGGCGATATGGCCCTGGTGGGTTCAAACCTGCCTCATTACTGGCGCTTTGACGATGTGTACTTTAATGACGCCGATAACGGTGACGTTGAGGTTTTTGTAGTGCACTTTTGCGAAAATTTTTGGGGCGATCAGTTTTTGCAACTGCCAGAAAATAAACTGATAAAAATATTGCTCGAAAAATCAAAACGTGGGCTGCAAATAACCGGAGGGACTAAAGAGAAGGTAGCCACCTATATGGCAGCCATGCTAAATATGGATGGGGCCGAGCGCATTATTATGCTGCTTAGAGCATTAAATACCATTGCCACTGGTACGCCATCAAATTACCTGGCATCAATAGGCTTCAAATATGATCATAACGATTCTGAAAACGACCGGCTCAACAATATCTACGAGTACTCGATGCAAAATTTCAGAAAAAAAATCTACCTGGATGAGATCTCTGATATAGCCGGGGTAAGCTCCAATTCTTTTTGCCGGTACTTTAAATCGAAAACCCGCAAAACATTTTCACAATTTATCATCGAAATAAAAGTTGGCCATGCCTGTAAACTACTGATAGAAGATAAACTGAACATTAAGCAACTCTGTTACGATAGTGGGTTTAATAATTTTTCAACCTTTCATAAGCATTTTAAACTGGTAACTGGTAAAAGCCCCTTGATGTATCAGAAGGAGTTTATTAAAAATTCATAGGCATTTATCTGAATGATAATTTACAGAATTTTAGAATGCTCAGAATGCGAATCAAAAAATGTTTATTCTGTTAATTTAAAAAACGGCAAGTTATAATTCAGGTATCATTTTCATATATTTAGCCATCAAACTGCTAAATATGATCCGCAACATACTTCTGGTTACCTACCGCAATCTGTTTAAAAATAAGGTTTACACCTTTATTAATGTAACCGGCCTTGCGTTGGGTATGGCTGCCTTTATTTTAATTTGCGCGTATGTTAATTTCGAAAAGAGTTTTGATACACAACATCCGGATGCTGCCAATATTTACCGGGTGGAGAGCCAGTTTTATAAAGGTGATAATTTAACAGATAGCTGGCCAACCAGTACCAATGGTTATGCGCCCGCCATGAAAGCTAATTTTCCCGAAATTGCTTCTTACACCCGTATTAACTGGAATAGCTCGGAGCGGGTGGTGAAGTATAATAATATTAAGTTTAGGGAAGAGCACGTTTGTTTTGCCGATAGCAACTTCTTTAGCTTTTTCAACTATCCACTGTTGAGAGGCGACCGCCAAACCTCGTTGAAAGAAATAAACAGCGTTGTGATTTCAGAATCGGCGGCAAAAAAATATTTTGGTAATGCCGATGCCATGGGTAAAGTTGTGGATGTAAGTACGCTTTACAACACGCTGCATTGTGTGGTTACGGGTGTTTTTAAAGATCTGCCTGCAAACTCAACCATGCGTTTTAGCATGTTGGTGTCATGGGCAAATACTTCAGATTTTGCCAAAAACTTTTGGTATCAGCATGAGAGCTATACGTTCGTAAAGCTTAAGCCCGGCGCCTCTACTGCCGCTGTTGAGGCTAAATTTCCGGCACTGGCAGAGCGTTATAAAACGGGGCCATCGTTAAAAGAGCTAAAGTGGGCCATTAAATTGGTACCGCTTACCCAAATTCACTTAAATCCTGCCAAGCCTTATGAAATAGAATTAAAAGGTAATCGTTTTGCCGTGGGCTTTTTAAGCATCATCTCTTACGTTATTTTGCTCATAGCCTGTATTAACTATATTAATTTAGCAACCACCAAATCGGTAGATCGTGCCCGCGAAGTGGGGATTCGCAAAGTGAGCGGTGCACAGGCCCCGCAGCTCATTATGCAATTTCTTGCCGAGTCGCTCATCATCAATCTCAGTGCTTTATTGGTAGCGGTAATTTTGGTAATTGCAGCGCGTTATGGCATACTGCAATATTTATATGGTAACGGCAGTTATGGCTTACTGTTTAATGGCGATTTGTATTTAAAGCTCACGGCCGTTTTTTTTGGTAGTATTTTACTATCAGGTATTTATCCGGCTACTGTGTTGGCCAGAATGAAGCCTATTGCGGTGCTTAAAGGTCGCTTTGCGTTTTCGAAAAGTGGGGTGCTGCTACGCCGCGGTATGGTTGCGTTTCAGTTTATGGCATCGGTGCTTTTAATAGCCGCCACCTTTGCTGTTTACCGGCAAATAGTTTATATGGGCGGCCAAAATACCGGTGTGAATATTAACCAGACCATCGTTATAAAAACTCCTGTTAACACGCCCGATTACGGGCAAAAGATAGCTTCCTTTAAAAACACCTTGCAAGGCTTTGCCGGGGTTAAAGCGGTAACCATTTCCGGAGCAGTGCCAGGCAAAGAGGTAGGCATGTTTTTAGCTAACAGGCGCTTTGGGGCGCCAAAATCAGAAGAGCGTACCTATGAGATGCTTAAGGTTGATCACGATTTTATGCAGGCCTACGGTATGCAGCTAATTGCCGGCAGGGCATTTGATAAAAGCCGTCCGGCAGATTCTGTTGGTGTGGTGATGAACGAATCGGCTGTTAAGCAATTTGGCTTTGCCTCGGCACAGGATGCTGTTGGCCAAAAGGTATGGGTTGAAACCATTGACAAGCATCCCGAAGAAATTATTGGCGTTGTAAAGGACTATCACCAGCAATCGTTACAGCAAAAATATACGCCACTTATACTGTTCATGGACCCGGCTTTGTCATGGATACCGTCCAGTTACTTCTCCATAAAAGTGAGCCAGAGCAATATGCCTCAAATGGTAGCTAACATCCAGGCTACCTGGAACAATACCTTCCCCGAATCATCGTTCGATTTCTTTTTTCTGGATGATTTTTATAACCGCCAGTACCAACAGGATGCTCAGTTTGGCCACCTGTTTACATTGTTTTCTTCGTTAGCCATATTTATTGCCTGTATAGGGCTATTTGGTTTAACCGCTTATTCGGCCGCCCGCCGTACAAAAGAGATTGGAGTGCGCAAGGTTCTGGGGGCATCGGTGCAAAGTATTATTTCGCTGCTTACCTGGGATGTGGTAAAGCTTATCCTGCTATCCAGTTTGGTAGCTATTCCGCTGGCTTATATTTTTATTAGCCAATGGTTAAACAGGTACGCCTTTAGGGTACAGTTTACGTGGTGGCAGTTTGTATTACCGGTAGTAGCATTGGTTACTATTGCGGTGGCAACCACCTTTTACTTAACGTTTAGGGCTGCATTGGCAAATCCTACAAGTTCGTTGCGTAACGAGTAAGCTGCCCCCTCTAAATCTCCCCCCGGTAGGGGAGCCTTCTTTAAATTGACTTTAAGCCCTCCCAACCGGGGAGGGTATGGATGGGGCTGACTCGCTATGCCAAAAAAGCTGAATGTTTTAACCGTTTTATGCTAACTATTTACACCCAAACCTTATTTCTTTGTATTACCAATGTACCATTTCTAAAATCTATTTATGGCTAACAGATATTGCTTAACGCTCGATTTGGTTGATGACCCGGCTCTTATTGCCGAATATGAAAAATACCACGAAGTGATTTGGCCCGAGATTCATAAAAGCATAACCGATTACGGTATCACCCATATGGAAATTTACCGTTTTGATGTGCGCCTGTTCATGATCATGGAAACCGATGATACCTTCAGTTTTGAAAAGAAAGGTGCTGCTGATGCTGTTAATCCTAAAGTACAGGAATGGGAAACGCTGATGTGGAAATACCAGCAAGCCGTTAAAGGTGCCCAAAAAGGAGAGAAGTGGGTTTTGATGGACAAAATATTTCAACTGTAAATAACCAATCAACTAAATTATAAAACCTCATGCTAAAAAAACTTCAATTGTTTGCCGTATTGGTGCTGGTAACGGCATCGTCGGTAATGGCACAACAAAAAATGATAGGTACCGAAACCGATGCCCAAAAGACTCAGCGCATGGCTTGGTGGCAGGACAGCCGCTTTGGGATGTTCATTCACTGGGGATTGTACTCTGGCGCGGCGCGGCATGAGTGGGTAAAGCATAACGAAAAGATTGATAATGCCGGTTACCAAAAATATTTCGACCAGTTTAACCCCGACTACTTTGATCCGCAGAAATGGGCTAAGCAAGCCAAAGCTGCTGGTATGAAATATGCGGTGCTTACTACCAAGCACCACGAAGGTTTTTGCCTGTTCGATTCAAAATATACCGATTATAAGGCACCCAACACGCAGGCCAAACGGGATCTGGTACGCGAGTATGTCAACGCTTTCCGTGCGCAGGGCTTAAAAGTGGGTTTCTATTATTCGCTTTTAGACTGGCATCACCCCGATTATACCATTGATGAAATTCATCCGCAATCGCCTAAAGATAAAAGCGATGCCAGTTACGCCAAGCTGAACAAGAACCGCGATATGGCCAAATACAGGCAATACATGCGCAACCAGATAACCGAGTTGTTAACCAACTATGGTAAAATTGATATTCTGTGGCTCGATTTCTCTTTTCCACGTGCCGATGGTCATGGAAAAGGCAAAGATGATTGGGGTTCTGTCGAACTGTTAAAACTCATCAGGAAATTACAACCCGGCATTATAGTAGATAACCGCCTTAACCTGGAAGAATATAAAGACGGTGCCGATTTTGAAACTCCGGAGCAGGTAAGCACCGCAGAACTGGCTAAATATCGTGGCAAAACCTGGGAAACCTGCCAAACCTTCTCTGGTTCATGGGGGTATTACCGCGATGAAAATACCTGGAAAACTCACCGTCAGCTTTTAGACTTGTTAATCACTTCGGTAAGTAACGGCGGTAACCTTATCCTCAATGTTGGGCCTACAGCCCGTGGCGAGTTCGACTATCGTGCAACAAACGCCCTGGATAGTTTGGCGCACTGGATGCATGCCAATGATAAATCTATTTACAATTGTACTTATGCGCCCGATACTTATAAAATACCTGAGGGAAGCAAGCTCACCTACAATAAGGCAACCAAAAAACTATATGTACAGTTATTTGATTATCCAAAAGGTAAGTTAATATTGCCGGGCTACGCAGGTAAAATTAAATACGCTCAGTTTTTAAATGATCACTCTGAGCTGTTGTACAAACCATCGGGTGCCGATGATCTGGAGATAACCATGCCGGCTAAGCCGCCGTATGAGATCCCGGTTATAGAATTATCGCTCAATTAGGAGCAAAGAATAAAGACAAAAGGAATAAAGATACAATGTCGCAAAAAGAAACATTTTTAAGGATTCACCCGCATGATAATGTGCTGGTTGCACTGCAAAACCTGGAAGTTGGTGCCGTAATAAATTTTGAGGGTGAAACTTTTCCATTGGTCGACCGTGTGGCCGCCAAACATAAATTTGCAATAAACGAATTACCGCAGGGAGCTGATATTCACATGTACGGCGTTTTGGTGGGGAAGGCAACTGTTACCATACCAAAAGGCGGTGTACTTACTACTGCCAACGTACATCACGCATCCGATGGCTACCGTTTGGGCGAACGCAAACTTAACTGGCATCAACCCGATACCAGCAATTTTGAAGGTAAAACCTTTAACGGCTACCACCGGGCAGATGGCTCGGTTGGTACCGCCAATTACTGGATAGTAGTACCGTTGGTGTTTTGCGAAAATCGCAATATACAGGTATTAAAAGAGGCTTTGGTTGATAAGTTGGGCTACAAGAAAGCTAAAAATTACGAGGGAGACGTAGAGCAGTTGATGGAACTTTACCAGGCCGGTAAATCGGTTGAAGAGATCCTTAATGCCGATATTCAGGCAGGTGCCGATAAACCTCATTCCAAAAGATTATTTAAAAATATTGATGGAATAAAATTCCTAAACCATAGTATGGGTTGCGGTGGTACCAAGGACGATTCGGATGCGCTTTGCGGACTTATCGCCGGGTATATTACCCATCCAAATGTGGCCGGGGCTACCGTTTTAAGCCTGGGCTGCCAGCATGCGCAGGTAAGTATTTTACAGGCCGAGATAGCAAAACGCGACCCGGCTTTTAATAAACCAATGGTTGTTTTAGAACAGCAAAAGGTGGGCACCGAAAGTGAGCTTTTACAGCAGGCACTTAAACAAACCTTTGCAGGTTTGGTACAGGCCAATGAAACCCAACGCCAGCCCGCACCGCTTTCAAAGCTTTGTATAGGTATGGAGTGTGGTGGCTCTGATGGCTTTTCGGGCATTTCGGCAAACCCGGCTTTGGGTTATGTGTCAGATATGCTGGTAACTATGGGCGGCTCGGTAATTTTAGCCGAATTTCCTGAGCTTTGTGGCGTAGAGCAAGAATTGAGTGATCGTTGTAACGACGAGGAGACCGCTAATCGCTTTATGCAATTAATGACCACTTACAACGCCCGCGCCGAGGCTGATGGCTCTGGCTTTTATGCCAACCCATCGCCGGGTAATATCAGAGATGGCTTAATTACCGATGCCATTAAATCGGCAGGAGCCGCTAAAAAGGGAGGCACATCTCCCGTGACAGCCGTGTTGGATTATCCCGAAAAGGTAACCAAGCCGGGTTTAAACCTGTTGTGTACACCCGGCAGTGACGTGGAAAGCACCACAGCCGAAGTTGGCTCTGGCGCAAACATAGTATTGTTTACCACGGGTTTAGGTACGCCTACGGGTAATCCTATTGCCCCGGTTATTAAGCTATCTACTAATACCGTAATGTTTGAGCGGATGCCCGATATTATTGATATCAACTGCGGTACCATTATCGAAGGGGATGAAACCATACAACAGGCAGGTGAGCGAATCCTAAATTACGTTATTCAGGTGGCCAATGGCGAGGTTGAACCTAAATCGGTAAAACTGGGTCAGGATGATTTTATACCCTGGAAAAGGGGAGTATCGCTGTAAAAGCCCCCTATAAATCTCCCCCTGAAGGGGGAGACTTGAAAAAGCATTGCTTATGAAATGCCAAAGGGGAGCAAAAGAGGTTCTGGATTTAATAGATATTATTAAAAAATAGTATAAACAAAAATTCTCCCCTTCCGGGGAGATTTAGAGGGGGCTAACTTATGTTCAAACTAACCAATAAATCAGTAGTAATAACCGGTGGCGGCAGCGGCATAGGCCGGGCAATGTCCATATTGTTTGCGCAGCAGGGCGCCATTGTGCATATCATCGAACTAAACAATAAAGCCGCCACAGATACCGTAGCCGAAATTGAAGCCGCCAATGGTAAGGCAACCGGCTATGCCTGCGATGTAAGCGATCAACAACAGGTGGTTGATACTTTTACCGGCATAGGCAAAATAGATATTTTGATAAATAATGCCGGCATAGCCCACATTGGGCGTGCAGATACAACCAGCACTGCCGATTTTGAAAAGGTATTTAATGTAAATGTAAAAGGCGCGTACAACTGCCTTTACGCGGTTATACCGGTACTTAAGGCCAACGGTGGCGGGGTTATCCTTAATACGGCCTCTATAGCGGCCAGTGTTGGTATTACCGATAGATTTGCCTACTCTATGAGCAAAGGCGCTATTCATGCCATGACCTTATCTGTAGCGCGCGATTACCTGCACGATAATATTCGCTGTAACTGCATTTCTCCGGCACGCATCCATACACCTTTTGTTGACGGCTTTATAGCTAAAAACTACGCAGGGCAAGAGGCCGAGATCTTCGAAAAGCTTTCAAAAAGTCAGCCTATTGGGCGCATGGGTAAGTCTGAAGAAGTTGCCGCATTAGCTCTGTATTTATGTTCAGACGAGGCCGGGTTTATTACCGGCACCGATTATCCTATCGATGGTGGTTTTATCACCCTTAACAATTAATAAATGATGATAAAAAAACTATTGGTAATAGGGATGCTTTTGTGCACCATAAAAGCAAACGCCCAAACCGCCGCGTACACGCCCACCGCAGATAATCTTGCTGCACGGCAAAATTTTGAAGACCTGAAGTTTGGCCTCTTTATCCACTGGGGTATTTACAGCGAACTTGGTGCCGGCGAATGGGTAATGAACGAGAAAAATATCCCTTATAATAGTTATAAAAGACTTGCCGATTTTTTTAATCCGCAAGGTTTTAGCGCGCATGATTGGGTGCAGTTTGCCAAAAAAGCGGGCATGAAATATATTACTGTTACTGCGCGCCATCACGATGGTTTCAGCATGTTTGGTACCAAGGTTTCGCCATATAATATTGTTGATGCCACGCCTTATCATAAAGACCCAATGATGGAGCTGGCACAGGAGTGTGAAAAAGAAGGCATCGAACTTCATTTTTATTATTCGCTGCTTGATTGGGGCCGTGCCGATTATGCCTATGGCAGCCCAATTGTAAATGGCTTGCCCGCAAAAGGCGATTGGGATAGCTACATTGGTTTTATGAAAGCCCAGCTTACCGAACTGATCACCAAATATCCCGGTGTAAAGGGCATTTGGTTTGATGGCGGCTGGGAACGTGATGTAAACTGGCATTATGATGAAATATATGGGCTGATCCATAAGCTTAACCCTGCTATTTTGGTGGGTAACAACCATCACCTGGCTCCCAAAGAAGGAGAGGATTTTCAGATGTTTGAAAAAGACTTGCCCGGTAATAATACTACCGGTTTTAGCGGCAAATCAGAAATAGGTAAGCTACCTTTAGAAACCTGCGAAACCATTAACAATAGCTGGGGCTTCAATATTACTGATAGAAGCTTTAAATCGGTAAGCCAGATAATTCATTACCTGGTTAACGCTGCCGGCCGTAATGCCAATTTTTTGTTAAACATAGGCCCAATGCCCAATGGCAAAATTCAGCCCGAATTTACAGATACCATGGCTGTTGTAGGTACATGGATGCAAAAGAACGGTGCCAGTATTTATGGTACACGTGGTAATGCCATTGCACCGCAGTCCTGGGGAGTGGTAACTTATAAAAACAAAACCATGTATGCGCACATTACGGCTATGCCGCAGCTACCTTATATTTTTATACCGAAGGTAAAGGCAAAGGTTTTGAAAGTAACCCTGTTTACAGGTAGCGAAAACTTGAAATTTAAACAGCAGCCCGAAGGTGTTTTTGTATATACCAACGGTATTAAGGCCGATGCATACGATACTATTATTCAACTAACAACAAATTAACAAGATACCATGAAGCTTATTAGATTTGGCGAACAAGGCAAAGAAAAAACAGGAGTAATCCTCAATAATAAAAAATATGATACATCGGCTTTTGGCGAGGATTATACCGAGCAGTTTTTTGAGACTGATGGCCTTGCCCGTTTAGCGGCTTTTATAAAAGATGCAGAGCTGCCCCAGGTAGCCGATGATGTACGTTTAGGCAGCCCGTTTGCCCGTCCGTCAAAGATTATCTGCATCGGTTTAAATTACGCCGATCACGCTAAAGAAACTAATGCACCCCTGCCACCCGAGCCCGTAATTTTTATGAAAGCTACCACAGCCATTGTTGGCCCCAATGACAATGTAGTGATCCCTAAAAACTCGGTAAAAACCGATTGGGAAGTAGAACTGGCCGTAGTTATAGGCAAAAAGGCATCTTATGTTGATGAAGCAGATGCGATGAGCTACGTGGCCGGGTATGTATTGCATAACGATGTATCTGAGCGCGAATTTCAGTTAGAGCGTAACGGCACCTGGGATAAGGGTAAAGGTTGTGATACCTTTGCGCCGCTTGGTCCATTTTTGGCTACTCCAGATGAAATTGCCGATCCGCATAACCTGAACCTTTGGCTAAAGGTAAATGGCCAAATTATGCAATCTGGCACTACATCAAATTTTATATTTAACCTGCCGCATGTAATTTCGTACACCAGCCAGTTCATGACTTTGCTACCCGGCGACATTATATCTACAGGTACACCTGCTGGCGTAGGTCTAGGTATGAAACCGCCCGTATACCTTAAAGCCGGCGACGTAATTGAATTGGGCATAGATGGCCTTGGCGAACAAAAACAACATGTTGTAGCGTATGCTTAAAATTGATGCGCACCAGCATTTTTGGGTATTTGATGCGGTAAAGGATAGTTGGATAGATGACCAGATGCTGGTTATAAAGCGCGATTTTTTACCTGCCGATCTGCTCCCCGTTTTACAACAATACGGGATAGATGGCTGCGTTGCCGTTCAGGCCAGCCAGTCGGATGAGGAAACCATGTTTTTGCTTGACCATGCTGCCGCAAACCCGTTTGTAAAAGGCGTGGTAGGCTGGGTTGATCTGAAGGCAAACGATCTGGACGAAAAACTGGAGAACTATAAACAATACCGAAAGCTTAAAGGCTTTCGTCATATTTTACAATCAGAACCGGATGAGCGATATATGCTGCAGCCGGCGTTTAAAAAAGGTATAGCTGCGCTCCAAAAGCATAGCTATACCTATGATGTATTGATCTTCCCCCAGCATTTGGGTTGCGCCGCAGAATTAGCCGGCGAATTTTCCGATCAAAAATTTGTGGTCGATCACCTGGCCAAGCCGGCTATTAAAAAACAGGAAACAGGTAAATGGCAAAAGGATATTGAAGCTTTAGCCAAACACGAAAACGTTTGGTGCAAAGTCTCGGGCATGCTAACCGAAGCCAACTGGACTAACTGGAAAACGGGAGATTTTACCCCTTACCTTGACGTAGTATTTAATGCCTTTGGCCCCAGCCGGGTAATGTTTGGCTCCGACTGGCCTGTTTGCCTGCTGGCCGGTGGTTACCACGGTACCATGCAGGTAGTAAAAAACTACACAGATAAATTATCGGCGGCAGAGCAAGAACTGTTTTGGGGTGGTAACGCTATTTCGTTTTATGGTTTATAAGAAGAGTATCACAATGATAATTTTATTCTCATTGTAGTAACGTTAAACTTGCTGAGTTTAAGAGTGTTTGTGAGTTTTTTAATAATATTACTATTATAGCTGATTTAATTGTCCTCTAATTGTAACATTCTGCCAATCCTTAGCGTTCATAAATTATTGGCACATATTTAGCTATGTAAACATTACGATTGCAGCTAAAATTTTAAACCGATTAGTTTTATCACCGTTTTAGATGTGCTGCCCAAACAATTATTTTAAATGTTATGCATATTATTTTATTTCAATTAGCCGCCCTGCTTGCTGTAGTCATTTTACCAGTATTTGTTGTACGCATTTTACGCGCCAAAACCCGCAGAAAACCAAAATCCGTAGTAAAGTATAAAATTGATACCGATACCACGTATGCCCGTTACGCCATTAACGAGAGTGGTTTCCTGGAAGAGATTAACGAAGGGAAATTATCTAAGTACAAGCATTAGTATCTAAACAGCACAAAATGCAAAGACGATTGTTCTAATTAAAGGACAATCGTCTTTTTTGTATCAAGTAGTTAGTATCAAGTATCAAGATTTTTTTGAGGTTCGGACATTTGGACAAAAGACTTTCAGTCTAGTTAATGTCCGCAGCGGTCTTGATACTTGATACTAACTACTTGATACCCCAAAAGATCCTAAACAGCGGCTTCCGCTGTCTGGCGTTGGTATTCGCCGCTTAGTTCGTCGGCGCTTGGGCCGTAGCTGCCCGGTATCGGGACGTTTAGCAGGCGCAGGTACACACCTAACTGGGCACGATGATGTGCAAGCTGGTTAAAGGCTACCCTGATTACTTCGGCTTTATTATAGTTCTGCAATATCACATCTCCATTGCTCAGCACCCAGGGTTTTACTAGTTCTTCTTCGGTTATGCTTTGCAGGGCTTCCTTGCCTTTGGCTACCGATTGTTCCAGCAAATTCAATAAGCCCTGGGCATTTTCGGCTTTAGCGGGGGTGTAAGGTTCGGTGGCAAAATTTAACCCGTCGGTGTATGCGGCAAGGGCAAGCCAGTTTGGTAAATCTACAATGTGTACGGTGAGGTCTTCAATAGTCATGCTTTTTGGGTGCGGCTGCCATTGAAATTTGTCGGTTGGCACAATCTCTAGCATTTTACGGGTGGTTTGGGCTTCCTGCTCCAATTCCTTTAAAAAGATGGGGATAATATTCATAGCGTTTTTGTTTTTGATTATAATTCAAAGTAACAACCCGCTTGTGACAGCCCTATGTCAACAGTGTTTTATAAAAGAAAATTTATTTTATCTGTTGACGTTTATTTCATCTACATCGTTTAAATTAATGCGTTAGCCTATATTAGTAAAGGTTTTAAATCAGCCTTTATGAAAAGGATAATCGTATTTCTTTTATTGCTCAATTTTACGGCTTATGCCCAGCAACATAAAAAAGCCATCATTGTGCTTACCTATGATGATGCCCTGGAGTCGCAACTGGATGTAGCTTTACCCCAGTTAGACTCGTTAGGCTTTAAAGCAACGTTTTTTCTGATGGGGAATATCGGACAGGCAACAATACCCCGCTGGCGGCAGGTGGCCTTAAAGGGGCATGAACTGGCCAACCACAGTCTATATCATCCATGTTTATTAACTACGGTTAAAGCTAACCAGGCAAATAACTCGGGCAGCTACACCGTTTACATGATGCTGCGCGAAATTGCCGAAATGAATAATCTGCTATTTGCTGTTGATGGGCAAACCGCCCCACGTACTTATGCCTATCCGTGTACCGAAGTAGCTGTTGGTAGTGTTAATTATGTAGATTCGTTACGGCTTGCCGGTACCATTAAATATGCCCGCATAGGTGGCGGCCCGGATGCCGTAATAACCGATTTTAAAAAACTCGATGTTTTACAGATACCCGCATGGGGCGTGCATGCCGGCGTTACCGGCGATGAACTTATAGCCTTTGCCAAAAAGGTGCAGCAAAGCGGGGGCATGGGCGTGTTTATGTTTCATGGCGTGGGCGGCGACTATATTACCACTCCGGCGGCGGCACACAGGCAGTTGCTATTATACCTTAAACAGCACCAGGACGAAATTGAAGTGTGCACTTTTAAGACGGGGATGGACAGGGTTGCCGCTGCTGGTCACAATTGATAAACTTGGGTTTCCAATTACAAGCCATGAAACCTATCTTTCTATTTCTACTATGTATTTTGCCGGCAATATGCATGGCACAAAAGCCGGTGGCCGAAAGCCTGAGCACCGATTACCTTACCAACCCCATAGGGATAGATGCAACGCATCCCCGCCTGAGCTGGAAGATAAATACGGTGCAAAAAAATACGCTGCAACAAGCCTACAGCATTACAATTGCTACCGATGCTTCCTTTTCATCCTCAAAAACGGTTTGGAATACTGGCAAAGTAATGTCAGATTCATCGGTGCTTGTTACCTATAATGGCGCGACGCTAAAATCGGCAACGCGTTATTACTGGCGGGTAAAAGTTTGGGATAACCATGGCAATACATCGGCCTGGAGCAAGCCCGCCTATTTTGAAACCGGTTTGTTAAACACTACCGATTGGACGGCCAGCTGGGTACAACCCCAGCAGGATAGTGCACGAAAAATGCCGGCTTTAATGTTACGCAAGCAGTTTACAGCTGCTAAGAAAATAACATCCGCAAGAGTTTATGCAACATCGCATGGTTTATATGAGTTGTTTTTAAACGGCCGTAAAGTAGGCAACCAGGTACTCACTCCCGGGTGGACCGAGTATAAAAAACGGTTGCAATACCAGGTTTATGATGTTACCGCCATGCTGCAACCAGGCGATAACGTAATTGGCGCCATGTTAGGCGATGGCTGGTTTAAAGGTACTTTGGCTTACCTTAACAACTGGGGTTTCTGGGGCAAAAATCTGGCGCTGTTATGCCAGCTGCAAATAACCTATGCCGATGGAACTACAGAAAACATAAATTCTGATGGCTCATGGAAAAGTACCCAAAACGGACCTATAACCCTCGACGGGATCTACGATGGTGAAAACTATGATGCCCGCAAAGAAATGGGCGGCTGGGCCAGTAAAGGTTTTAATGATGCGGGATGGTTGCCGGTTGCTGTAGCCAATATTACTAAAAGTACCTTGGTAGGGGTGCAGAGTGTGCCTGTGCATAAAATTGCCGAGTTAAAACCCATAGCTATTTTTAAAAGCCCCAAAGGTACCCAGATCATAGATTTTGGCCAGGATATGACGGGCTGGATCAGGTTAAAAGTTAGCGGCCCGGCCGGTACTACCATTAACATCAAACACGCCGAGGTACTGGATAAATTTGGTGAGTTTTATACCGCCAACCTTCGTACAGCTTCGGCATCTATAAATTATACGTTAAAAGGTGGGGGAGTAGAAGTGTTTGAACCTCATTTTACCTTTATGGGTTTCAGGTATATTGCCATTGAGGGCTTCCCTGGCGAGATAAAACCCGAGAATTTCACCGCTGTGGTTATTCACTCAGATATGCCGGTTACAGGTGAGTTTACCTGCTCCGATACCATGATCAACAAATTACAACATAACATTCAATGGGGACAAAAAGGTAACTTTTTAGATATTCCTACAGATTGCCCTCAACGCGATGAACGCTTGGGCTGGACAGGGGATGCTCAGGTATTTTCACGCACGGCGGCGTTTAACATGAATGTAGCACCATTTTTTGCCAAGTGGATGAAGGATGTTGCTGCCGATCAATTTCCGGACGGAGGCATTCCCTTTGTAGTGCCCGATGTTTTGCAAACCAATAAAACCACATCTGCAGGCTGGGGCGATGTAGCCGTTATTGTACCATGGACAATGTACCAGGTATATGCCGATAAACGCATCCTGCAAACGCAATACCCAAGTATGAAAGCCTATGTAGATAAGATCATTAAACGGGCCGGAGATAGCCGCATATGGCACGGAGGTAGTGTTTTTGGCGACTGGCTGTTTTATCGCCCGGGTATCTATGATTTTTCGGAGCCAAACGGTTATACCAACCCCGATATGATAGCTACCGCGTTTTATGCCTATTCATCAAAATTACTTAGCCAGGCGGCAGGTGCCCTAGGTAATACCGCCGATGAGAAGAAGTATAATGACGTTTTTGAAGAAGTGAAAAAAGTGTTTATTCATAATTATATAACGCCTACGGGCCGCATTTTTGCCGATTCGCAAACGGGGTATGTATTGGCCCTAAAGTTTAACCTGGTGCCCGATAGTTTAAAGAGCAGGGCGGCGGCTTATTTGGTTGAAGATGTGCGCAGCCGCAATAATCACCTTTCTACCGGCTTTTTGGGCACGCCGTATTTATGCCAGGTTTTATCGCAAAACGGCTATACCAATGTAGCCTATGATCTGTTGTTACAGAAAACCTATCCTTCATGGCTGTACCCTGTAAAAATGGGAGCCACCACTATTTGGGAACGCTGGGACGGCATAAAAACCGATAGCACTTTTGAAGATAAAGGTATGAACTCGTTTAACCACTACTCGTACGGGGCAGTTGGCGATTGGATGTATCAGCATGTAACGGGTTTGCAAATTGGTAAGCCTGGTTATAAGTACATTGTACTAAAGCCAGAGCCAAGTCCTAAATTTACGTTTGCCAAAGCCACTTTCGAAACCATGTACGGCCAGGTACTTTCTGAGTGGGAACTTAAAGATGGTACCATGCGCGTGCATGTTAAAATTCCGGTCAACACCAGTGCCGGCTTAACATTGCCCCAGGCCCATCCCGAAGACGTAAAGCAGGATGGTAAACCAATAACGGGTGCCGTTAATGATGTGGATGGAACCACTTTACAACTTGGCTCCGGCGATTATACGTTTAATTATCCTTGGGTAGTGGTCAATGAAAAGCTACCGGCCAAATAAGCCAACTGAATCAAACAACTATTAATTATCAGAACAAAAAACTCATCCGCAAATGGATGAGTTTTTTGTTTATTGAGTTATGTGGTTAACCCACTAATTGGTTAAATAGCCGTAGTAAAGTTACCCCTGCATCCTTACATAATCCCGGATGTACCTTTGATGATTGTACAACAGTACTGCGCGTAGCGGTAAGCCAGCGAAAGCGGGAAGCTATATCTAATTTGGCAATTGGGCCCGCATGGGGTTCTCCATTGGTTATCTTTTCAAACGAGTTGATGTTATCCTTCAGACAATCTATATCCAAACCGGGCGCGAAAGCACTTATTCGTGCTTCATCCACCAAAAGGATTGCTTTTAAAAACTTTTGTTTGGGGCAGTAAAGTATCACGCCAATATTTATAAATTCCTCGCGCTCTACCCTGGGTACAACGCGTATTACGGCGTACTCAAATAATTGATCGGGCATTTTTTGCTTCGGTTACAAATATTGCCGATGATGCAATACGGGTTAATAAAAATTGTGCATATACGTTTCTGCGTTCGGCAGGTGTGCCGTTTTCAGATTCGTCTGTTAACCAATCATCAGGGATCAAATTAACAATGTTGTGGATGCGTTCGGGTGTTAAAA
This sequence comes from Mucilaginibacter cryoferens, assembly GCF_014205845.1. GTDB lineage: Bacteria > Bacteroidota > Bacteroidia > Sphingobacteriales > Sphingobacteriaceae > Mucilaginibacter. Next base: position 125,945 of record NZ_JACHCR010000001.1, on the reverse strand, counting down.
TTGAAGTAAATTCGGTATCTACCTCATCCAATTCGGATGCTTGCGGCAGTAAAACATGATCTTTTACCTGTACAAACGGTCGTTTTGCCGATTCCTCCCAGTTATGCCAGGAGTGATGGAAATAGAGTGCTGCCCCGTGGTCAATAAGCCATAGTTCTTTATGCCACATCAGCATATTGGTATTGCGTGGTGTGCGGTCAACATTGGTAAGCAGGCAATCGAGCCAAACTATTTGCGATGCCAGTTTAGCATCAAGGGTATTAACTACAGGATCATAAGTTATGGCACCCGACAGGTAATGCAAGGCAAGGTTAAGCCCAACGCTAAATTTCAGCAGATCCTGAATCTCTTCATCAGCCTCCGAGCGGCCAAAGGCCTCATCAAGATTAGCAAATACCAGTTCGGGTATTTTTAAGCCCAGCAGGCGGGCTATTTCGCCGCCAATAAGCTCGGCTATCAGTGCTTTTACGCCCTGGCCTGCACCACGAAACTTAAGTACATACAGAAACTCGTCGTCGCCTTCGGCAATGGCCGGCATCGAGCCGCCCTCGCGCAGCGGCGTTACGTAACGGATCACCTTAATGGTGCGAAGCTGGGGTGGAGTGTAGTTCATTTTATTGTAGAAAATCAGGGCAAATTTATGATAAATTGGTAACGCTGTATTTTATTTCCGTCATCCCAAAGATAAATCCTATTTTGTGCTGATAACATTATGCAGGCATATATATTAGGTATAGATATTGGCACGGGCAGCACCAAGGCTGTTGCCGTTGCTTTAACCGGCGAGGCGTTGGGTGTAACCCAGCAGTATTACACTATTAATGCGCCAGAACCTGGCTACAGCGAGCAAGATCCCTTAACAATTTGGAACGCGTTTGTAAAATGTGTGCAGGAGATGGTACTTAAAATAGGTTATGCGCTACAAGCTATCAGCTTTAGTAGTGCTATGCACAGTATTATTGCGGTTGATGAAGTTGGAGGGGCTTTGGCTCCTATGATCACCTGGGCAGATGCGCGGGCCGAAGATATTGCACAGGATTTAAGAAATTCGGTGAAAGGCGAGGCGGTTTATCGTATTACGGGTACTCCTATACATGCCATGTCGCCATTGTGCAAACTTATTTGGCTGCGTACAAATAAGTCGGTCTTATTTGCTCAAACACATAAATTTATATCGATAAAAGAATTTATATGGTTTAAGCTTTTTAACAGTTTCCAGGTTGATTATTCCATTGCATCGGCCACCGGGCTTTTCGATATTTTAAAACTGGAATGGAGTATAGAGGCTTGCGAATTGGCAGGTATTACTGCGGCAAAGTTATCGGAGCCCGTAAATACCATCTATTATCGCGATGATGTAAAGATGGAGATAGCAACATTGCTTGGCATCAATCCAAATACAATGTTTGTGAGCGGAGCCAGTGATGGCTGCTGTGCAAATTTGGGTAGCCACACCACCGGGCCAGGTATAGCGGCACTTACCATCGGTACCAGCGGCGCGGTACGTATCACCAGTCCCGTACCGGTTTATAACTATGGCGGCATGACCTTCAATTACCTGCTTAATCAAAATACTTATGTATGCGGTGGCGCGGTAAACAACGGAGGTATAGCTATTAACTGGCTGCTGAAAAACTTTTTGGAAAAGGAAACCCTCACCGGGGCCGACTATGACGACTTGTTCAGTACCATTAAAACCATACCCGCCGGGAGCGATGGCCTGTTGTTTTTGCCATATTTATATGGCGAGCGTGCGCCGCTTTGGGATACCAAAAGTAGTGGTGCTTATTTAAATATAAAACCAGCCCATACGCAGGCGCATTTTTTAAGGGCAGCGTTGGAAGGGGTTTGTTTTGCCTTATACAATGTGCTCGAAACACTGGAGGATGCCTCTGTTAATATTACCCAGGTAAATATCAGCGGCGGTTTTGTAAGCTCTGATGTTTGGACGCAGATACTTGCCGATATCACCGGCAAAAAACTGGTAGTACTGCAGCCCGAAGATGCATCGGCTGTAGGCGCGGTTTACCTGGCTATGCAGGTGTTGCATCCCCAAAGCTATGAAGTATTAACCCATATCGGCAGCCAAACAGTTATTCGGCCCGATCAAAAAAATCATGAGTTGTATGGCAAATCATTCCTCATATTTAAAAAGCTTTATAAGGATCTGAAAGATGCTATGCATCTGATGAACCAACTAGGTATTTGAGAACAATAGATGAAAATGCATTAAAGTTGCATTCTTGTTTGGCCTGTAAAATAAACGTTTAATATTGGCAGTATTACTTAAAACCCAATGCTTTGGTAAAGTTATGGCAGCAGTAAACAATAAGAGGGGCCGCCACAATATCCATGGTATAATGAATGTGCTGAATGAGGAGCAGGAACATTAACACTATGGTAGCCGCCAATGCTATGCGCTTATCGCTCTTACGCTCCAGGTTTAGATAGATCAAAGCAAGGGTTGCTGTATGGCCCGAAAAGAAAAGGTCTTTAGTTACCGCTGCATGCCCATAAAAGTAAGCTGTAAGTGGATCAACCAATGGTATGAGGCCTGCAGGTGGATCTAAATTTACAAGTGTTAATGTAATAAAGCGGGCTATACATACAAAAATCATAGTCCAAAGGTAGGTTATGCCCAAATCTGGTTTATAAAGCGTTCTGATCATCATCAGGAGGCTCATGCCCCAAATGATGGCGAAAATTGGCACAGATACATCTACAGCGGGCAAGCTGGCCAGTACCCAATCATGTAACACAATCCCGTTCCGTTGTTCAATAGCTTTAAAAAACGAAGGCATGATGTTAATTATCGACACAATAAGCATGGTGCCGATAATAAGCCTTACACGTTTTAAGCTGGTATTGAACGCGGCTTGCCAGTTAAGTTTTATTCTATATAGGGTTATTTGAGTCAAAATTAAAACAGGGTAATAGGTTGCAAAAGTAATTATTGACGCCGATATTAAAAATATGTTACACCAATGTTAATATAATTAGCAAATATAATAAATAAAATAAAAGCAATTTTGTTGCATTTGGTTTATATTTGCCGCATGAATCACCATAAAACTTCGGCCAAATTGGATAGTGTGGGCATAACTGCTTCTGTTTTATGCGCTGTGCATTGCGCTGTTGTACCCTTGGTATTTACCAGTTTGCCATTAGTTGGCTTTGGTTTTTTGGCAACGCCATGGGTAGAGTGGGGGATGATTGTTTTTGCATTAATGATAGGTGTTTATTCGATAGGCAGATCTTATCTGCGTACCCATCAGCAATTGCTGCCGCTAGTTTTGTTGATAACAGGTTTTGCAATAATTATGCTGGGCCATGCTTTTTTTGGCGGCCATCTGGAGGGTTTTATTGTACCGATTGGCGGACTGATGATTGCCCTGGCACATTTTGTGAATTATAGATGTGCGGGAAATTGCACACATGAATCTCAACCTGCCTTCTGCAAAGAAGAGAGTTCTGAATTGGGGTAGTTGCTCCTCATCGGTTTGGGCCTTAAAAGCCCAGTTCCCCATGTTCTACAACTGCCGAGTCGCAGATGTAGGTAGGTACAATACCCGTGGCATTTATGCGGTTTTCGGCATCAATAGCCTGGGTATTGCCCGATAGTACCAATACCGTATCCAATCCAAATTTATTACCGCCTAAAATATCGGTTTGGAGGGTATCGCCAACCATTACAATATCTTTTTTGCTAATGGGGCCTATATCGCGCAGCAAATCATAGGCAAACATAAACATCTGCGAATCGGGTTTGCCAAAGCGGATAAACTCTTTGTCTACAATCTTTTCTATCATGTGGGCTATCCCTCCAATAGCTATGGATACATCGTGCTTGCTCAGCGGGTAGGCGTGGTCGGTATTGGCAACAATGGCCGGGATAGTACGCTTACGTAATATATTTACCGCTTTGTTGAGGTCTTCAAACCAGTCGAAACCCTCATCATCTAAAAATATAAGGGCGTTAACTTTATCTATATTGCTTGCATCTATTTGGCTTACAGGTAATGTATGTAAGCCGGAACTATCTATATAATGGGCAGAATCTGGCGTGCCGAGGTAGGCTACAATGCCGTCGTTTACCTTTAGCTCCAGGTACTCCTTGGTGAGCATCCCCGATGAAATTATCTTTTCGGGCGTTATGGCAAGAAGTCCTCTTGCGTTGTACGATTCGGCTAATTGTGCAGGGCTGCGCGATGCATCGTTGGTTACAATGTAGTAATCTTTCTTTTGCTCATCAAGGTAGGCAAAAGTGTTCTCGATGCCGGGCAGCAGCCCTTTATAGTTTTTTAGCACTCCAAAAGCATCAAAAAAAACAACTTTATACTTGTCAATAATAGATTTAAAGTTGTCGATTCTTTTCATACCTGTATCTGCTGTAATTAAGTCGCAATATGCTCAAATATTAGGCTAATGCCTATTTTAATTTCAGTGCTTCGATAATTTTTTCGGCATCAAAGTCCCTGTCTACCGATGGTAAATAGATATTAAATGCTTCTGATTGCAGTTTTTGAGCATATTGTTCGCTAAAAAAGTGTTTCCCGTCTTTAATTACATAATTGAGGATAAAAAAGCGGTAGGCCTCTTTCATAAATCTGATTTCATCGGCAGTAAGTGGGTTTACTTTATGATATTCTTTCAGGAAAAGGATAAACCTGTCTTCCATCATGGTGTTTATCACATAGCTAAATACGGTACGGTCACCTATATCTGATACCACACGACTAAAGAAGTAAAAATCTAAAACTCTGTAACTCATTCTAAACCAGTCGTAATCCCAACGGGAATATAATTCAAGACCTGGTGTTACCGAAAAGTTGCCGATATTCCAGTCTATAAATACCGGAATGATCTCGAAAGAGCTCATGTTGTATTTGGACCGATTTTTCATGAAAATTTCACAGTGATATTTCAAAAAGTCGGCTTGCATGGCGGTCCCAAATTGTTTTTCGTCGGTTTCCAGTTGGTTCATCAACGAAGAAATATCTGTGCGCAAAGTTTTAGACGATTTTGGCAACACATTTTTTATTCTTGAACAAGCTTTGTGGAATTTGCCTACCTGTTGGCCAAGTTTTTTAATCTGGTTATCATCTAACCTGCGCGGCAATCGGTTAAGGATGCGAGTCGGATTGTAAAAAACAACCCAGGCATCTGTTTTACCATGCTTATAGTGATAGATATATACGCGATTGTTTTTAAGCAATGATCGGGCCAGCAGATTTTCGAAGGGATAAAGCAGGTTATTGGCTAAGGTTTGGATGATGCGGTGATCCTCCTTAAAGTGCTCAAATTTGCCAAAGTAAGATAACTTGGCAATGATGATATCGTCGTCATCAAACGTAATACGATACACATGGTTGGTTGATACCATGGCGCTGATGTCCTCAATAAGTTTGATTGTTTTGGACGCGTCATAACCTTCCCATGCTTTTTTAACAATTAAAGAAAAGTCCATTTACATAATTTAGGCTACAAAGATTAGATAATAAAATGGAATAAGAATAAGATTTGCAGATTGTTTTTGTTGGAACCGGGATTAAGCAGATTTATTGGATTATAGGATTTGTGAAAATTCATCAAATCCAAAAAGGCTGATGAATCTGTTTAATCCCGGTTCAGAAAAAGAGTAACTATATCACTTCAAAATACCTTTTCAATTCCCAGTCGGTAACATGTTTGGCATATTGGCGATGCTCCCACAGGCGGGTTTGGGTAAAGTGTTCAACAAAGTCTTCGCCAAAAAGCTCTTTTGCAAGGGGGGAGTTTTGCATATCTGTGGCGGCATCAAACAAGTTTTTGGCCAGTACGCCGTTGCGCTTATCCTGGTAGCCGTTGCCAACAGTGGGCTCAATGTTTAGCGGAAGTTTGTTTTTTATGCCGTATAAGCCGGAAGCAAGTGCTGCTGCTATGGCCAAATAAGGATTGGTATCTGAGCCTGGAATACGGGTTTCCAGTCTTGTATAACCTGGCGTGGTATTTATAACACGTAATGCGGTAGTGCGGTTATCTACTCCCCAGGTAATAGTTGTTGGTGCCCATGCGCCTTCAACAAGGCGCTTATAGCTGTTGATGGTTGGTGCGTACATGGGTAATAAGTGCGGCATGCAATGCAGCTGGCCTGCAAGGTAATGCTTATGCACATCGCTCATTTTATTAACGTCATCGCCATTATAAAACAGATTGGTAGTTTTATCCTTGCTCCACAAACTCTGGTGAATATGGCCGCTGCAGCCTGGCAATTCTTCGTTCCATTTGGCCATAAATGATGCCATAATGCCGTGTTTGTAAGCAATTTCTTTAACAGCGGTTTTAAATAGTACCGCTTTATCGGCTGCTGCCAAAACTTCATCATGGGCAATAGCGGCTTCATATACTCCGGGGCCGGTTTCTGTATGAAGGCCTTCTATGGGGATGTTGAATTGGGTAAGCAGGTTAAACAGATCGTAATAAAAATCGCTGTTTTGTGATGTGCGTAGTATAGAATAGCCAAACATCCCCGGTGTTAGGGTATTAATGTTGGTGAAACCTTTATCGTTTATAGATTGCGGCGTTTCCCTAAAATTAAACCATTCAAATTCCTGGGCAAACTCGGCATGGTAGCCCATGTCCTCGCATTCTTTAACTATTTTTTTTAACAGGCTGCGTGGGCAGGCGGGTAGGGCGGTGCCATTAGGGTGACTGTAATCTGCCAAAAAGAAGGGGATATTATCCTGCCATGGTATGTTGCGCATGGTGTTGAGATCAATACGGCAAAGCTTATCCGGATAGCCGGTGTGCCAACTGGTTAGCTTTACATTATCGTAGCAAACATCGTTACTATCCCATCCAAAAACCACATCGCAAAAGCCATAGCCGCTTTGCAGGCCTTCTATGAATTTTTTGGGATGGATGACTTTGCCGCGTAAAACACCATCAATATCGGCAAACGCGAATTTTATTTTCTGGATGTTATTTTCTTCTATATATGTTTTGATCTGTTCGTTGTTCATGGTATAAAATATAAGGCCGGTTTCAACTTAACAAGATAGCCATTATGATGTAAACATAAAAAAATGCCTTTGGAGTTTACAAGCATTCATACGATTTTGACCTTACCTTTGTTTGAAGCAGTTTTATAAATGATTACCACTAACCCATATTTATTTGTGTACGGCACATTGCTTACCGCAGGCAACCCTTATGCCAATTACCTGCAAAAGCATTGTAAGTTGGTTGGCGCCGGGAAATTTAAAGGCAGCTTGTATAATATAGGCGAGTATCCGGGAGCTATAGGTGATATAACCGGTAAACAATATGTTTATGGTTGCATCTATTTAATGGACGATGCAGAACGGGTTTTGACACTTATTGATGGGTACGAAGGTATTGGCGTAAACGAACCGCAACCACATGAATATTTGAGGCGTTTGGTTGGTATTGAAACCGATAGTGGTGTTTTTACCTGCTGGGTTTACCTTTATAACTGGCCTGTTCGCAAAGAAAGTAAAATAGCTGGCGGTAGCTATCTCGAATACATCAACAAAAGAAATCAGGCAAAAAAAATCCCCTGATCTATTACAACCAGGGGAATTGATGGACTATATGGGGGATTAAACTTTCGTTTAAATTATAGTTTAGCTGATTTTACTGTTTTGATAATAACAGCAGCTACTTTATATGGATCTGCAGCCGAGTTAGGGCGACGATCTTCTAAATAACCACTCCATGCGTGATCTACGGTATACAATGGGATACGGATAGAAGCACCACGATCAGATACACCATAGCTGAAATCGTTGATAGATGCAGTTTCGTGTTTACCTGTTAAACGTAATTCGTTGTGAGCACCATATACGGCAACACACTCGGCAACAGCCGGACGGAAAGCTTCGCAGATAGCTGTGAAAGTTTCTTTGCTGTTTGCAGTACGTAAGGTAGTGTTTGAGAAGTTGGCGTGCATACCAGAACCATTCCAATCTAATTCACCTAACGGTTTGCAATGCCAGTTGATAGCAACGCCATAGCTTTCGCCAATTCTTTCTAATAAATAACGTGCAACCCAGATTTGGTCACCAGCTTCTTTAGCGCCTTTAGCGAAAATTTGAAATTCCCACTGGCCTGCTGCTACCTCGGCATTGATACCTTCAACATTTAAGCCTGCATCTAAACATACGTCTAAGTGCTCTTCAACAATTTCGCGACCGAACGCATTGTTTGCGCCTACTGAGCAATAGTAAGGACCTTGTGGAGCTGGGTAACCAGCAGCCGGGAAACCAAGAGGTTTGCTTGTTTTAGAGTCCCATAAAAAGTACTCCTGCTCAAAACCAAACCAAAAATCGTTATCATCATCCATGATGTGAGCACGACCATTTGACTCATGAGGCTGGCCTTTTGAATCTAATACTTCGCACATTACAAGGAATGCATCTTTTCTTTGAGGATCTGGGCAAATGAAAACCGGTTTTAATACGCAGTCAGACGAACCACCTGGTGCCTGCTCAGTTGATGAACCATCAAAACTCCATAGCGGGCAATCTTCTAATTTACCGCTGAAATCTTTTTCAATTTTTGTTTTGCTACGCAGGCTTTGTGTTGGTTTGTACCCATCAAGCCAAATGTACTCGAGTTTAGTTGCCATTTTTTAATTAATTTGTAAAGTTGGGGTTCTATTGATAGTTTTTGTATTAATCTCGCCAATTAATAAGGCGAATTTAAATCTTTTTTATAAAAATCACCATGATTTTGTGTTTTTTTTATAATTTTTTTCAACAAACACTATGTTTTAACTATAAATATATAATAATTAATCCTATAAATGGCATTTTTAGCAATTTCGTATTTTTAATACAAGGTAAAGGTAGCTTATTGCTAAAAGTGTAAAAACAGGACGGCTGGCGGCTGGTTTTGTTGAAAAATGCAAGGTATCAACAGACGGATAAATTAGTCTTTTTCGCTTAGTTTATCGGATACGCTTTTGAGATTTTTATCTAGCTCTTCGGCAGAGTATAAGAGGTGTTCGCGTATTTTTAGAAGCTCTTCTTTGGTTTCCATATCCTTTGCCAGGTCAAGCAATCCCAATATGTTTGAGAGATGGTTACGTACCTCGTGCGAGTTTATCGACGCGAGTTCACGTTTTTTGGCAGCAAACAACAGCTGTTCATAGTGCCGTTTTTGCCGGCTGCTGCGATAAAAAATAGCTACTATCGTAGCAGCGAGTACGGCCAGCAGTATGGCAAATATCATCCACAAACGTTCGCGCTTATACCGTAATAAATTTACATAATAAAGGCTTTGTACCTCATTTATTTTTAGCTGGGATGATTTATCACCCACCTGCGATAGGTTATTTACGCTTTGCTTTAACTGGCCAAGGGCGAGATCGAAATTATAGGCCGCAAGTTTATCGTTGTTTTTAGCCTGGGCTATTTTACCAAGTAACTCGTATAAATGATATTTTATTTCGGGGTGATTTATCTGCGATGGTTGGGCCAGTTGTTTATCAACCATGTATTTAGCCGAATCGATTTGTCCGTTACTAAAATAAGCATCGGCAAGTAATTGTTCTTCCAGGTCGCTTTTAATGTAAGCACTATCGTTTAATAAGGTATTAATCAATTTTATGGCAGCTTTATAGTCGCGGTTTAACAGGCTCAAGTAGTATCTGGTACGTTTTTGGTAGGTATGAAGCTTATAACTTTGATTGCGGGGACCAAGGAGTTTTTGGTGACTAAGCTTTAACGAGTCGTAATTGCCCGTTCTGAAGTAGTTCTCGGCTTTGTTATAGGTAATTAAGGTTAAAATATTAAAACGGTTAAGTTTATGTTCGTCTATAATGTTTTGGGCTTTGTTTAAATAAGAAAGCGATTGGCTGTAAAGGCCACTCTTATAATATATGTCAGAAATGTTTACGTTTAGAACCGCTTCCAGATAAGGGTCATTTACTTTCTTAATTTCTTCTTTAGCTAAACCATAGCTGCTAACGGCCTCAATAGAATTACCTTCATCGGTTTGCAAAAAGGCCAGGTGTGTAAAGTATTGAAAGAGTAGTAGATGATCGTTGCTTTTATGGGCTTCTTCAATAGCTTTTAATAGGGCGTTTTGTGATTCGGTTAGGTTTGCCAGGCGTTTTTGATAAATGCTCTCCATAAAATATAGCATCGACTCTTTATTCTCAAAGCTATACCTGGCGAAAGTATCGGTAATGGCTTCCCTTTTTTTATCAAGTTGGTTTAAAGGGGCATTTTGAAAAAAGGATTTGATGTATCTTGTTACTTTTGTTTCCCGTTTTTCCTGATCTTTCAATAAAATATAATCAACAAGGCTGTCTTTTTTAGCATGGGATTGTGCTAAAGCCGTTTTAAAGAGGCAGATAAATAGGAGAAATAGAGTGGGGCGCAGTATTTTCAACGTGCAGGCAATTTAGCATAAAATTACACTTGCTGCCGATAAAACCAAATATATAAATAAAAAATCAGTGGGTTATTCGTTTTGGCACATAATAAGCCGCTCTAAGATAATTGAAAAATAATAATAATAACGCATAGAGGGTCCAATTCGCGAACGATTATAGCTATAAGTTTTAAATTTTTACATATTATTTGCTTTTAGTATTTATAGTATTACTTTTGTATCCTATTTAAACCCCAATCGTAATGAAAAAAGTCGCAATTTTAGCAATGGCAATTGTTGCCATAAGCTATTTCTCCTGTAAAAAAGATAGTTCGGTCTCTCCTGCAAAAAAGACAATTAATGCCGTTGACTTAGCTAAAAAAGATACCCTGTATAAAGCAACATTTAAAAAAGATACCTTATACAAAGCAACTGCTAAAAAAGATACATTATATAAAGCAACGCTTTTAAAAGATACCCTGTATAAAAGATAAAATTATACTCCCGCATAGGTAAAACAAAAAAGGCCCTCAGTTTTATAAGTGCCTTTTTTGTTTTGCTGCTATATTTAAAATTAGCTGTCAAATTTCTCGAGTAACTTTAAAAGTGTTTCAAAATCTTTGGGATATGGTGCATGTATGGTTATCTCTGTTTCGGGATTTATTTTAAACGTAACCTCGTAAGCATGCAGCGCAAAGCGTTTCATGATAGGTAGTTCTTCCTGATCTTTCCCTAAATGATATTTCCTTTTTATTTTAGATAAAAAAACGGGTTCGCCTTTGTACATATCATCGCCGGCAATAGAAGCCCTTTGCGTTGCCAGGTGAATCCTGATCTGGTGCATACGGCCTGTAACCGGGCGGCATTCTACCAGGGTATAATGTTTAAAGTATTTTAACGATTGAAACCATGTTTCGGCACGTTTACCTTCCTGGCGGCTGATGGTTACGTTGCCTTTGCCTACGTTTAATATAGGCAGATCTATAAGCAGGTTATCAAAAGTGTGTGTGCCATCAATAACGGCATGGTATACCTTTTTTACCTGGCGTTTCTCAAATTGCATAGATACCAGGCGATAGGCCTCCGGGTTTTTGGCGATAATAAGGGCGCCCGAAGTTTCCTTATCCAGGCGGTGGCATATCTGCGCATCATCCCAATAACCTTTAGCCAGGCGCAGCAAATTCACATCGCCTCCTTCGCGCTCATCAAGCGAGCTTAAAAAGGGAGGCTTGTTCACTACAATCACATCATCATTCTCAAACAATATTAGATCGGCAAATTTTGGAAACTTCATAGCCGGCAAAAATACGGTTTATAATAATCAAACTAAGCCTGCTATCGAAATTTTAGATGGTAAAGACAAATACCTCTAAAGCATATTTATAACATAGTACACAATTGCTATTGCAATATGCCCAGTAAAGTGTACAATGTAACCATGTTTTAAATCATTTAATAACTCCAATTAAAGGTGGAATAGTATTTGTCTCGTCCCTGTAAACATAATTTACTAAACAAATCTAGCTACAAAAACATCATGAGTACTAACGTAACCGAACCTGAAGAAAAAGGATTTTTTGAGAAGGTTAAAGAAACTATCGGTAACCTTTGGGAAGGCACTAAAGATACGGCCGAGGACGTAAAAGAAGCTGCCGAAGATAAATACGAAGATCTTAAAGGTAAAGTAACCGCAAAAAAAGCCACGGCTGCTAAAGAGGTAGCTACCGCTAAAACTGCGGTTGCCCATAAAGCCGAAGCAACCAAAGCTGCCGTAGCCAAAAAGATTGAAGCAGCTACTGATAAAGCTAAAACCGCCGCTGCCGATGTAAAAGCAAAGGCTGCCGAAAAAACAAAAGCCATCGCCACTAAAGCAAAAGCCGAAACAGCCTCCGTAAAAAAAGAAGTTGCCGATGTTAAAGCTAAGGCCAATGCCAAAGCAAAAACCATTACGGCCAATGCTAAGGATGCAGCTACAAGCGCCAAAAAAACAATAGCTTCTAAAACAGAAAAAGTAGCTGCCACTGTAAAGAAAAAAGCCGAAGCTTCTAAATAACCTGAACTAACTAATTTACTTGAAAGCGGTGGGCAATCGTCCGTCGCTTTTTTTTTATGGCGTACTTTTAATAAGGTGTTTTAACGTCTCCACTTTAGAGGGGGATTTAGAGTTGGCTAATCTTTTTTATTTTAAATGTATGGTTTACATTTATTTTTCTACTTTTGAAACATCAACGGTAATAACCAATTACCGCAAGCCAACAAAACCAGGATAAATTACACAATGGAGACTAATAATTTTGATCTTAAGGAGCATCCGCACAGTCGTTTAAATATTTTAACCGGCGATTGGATACTGGTATCGCCGCACCGCACAAAACGCCCGTGGCAGGGAAAGGTAGAAGCTACACAGGCTAACGACCGTGCCGCTTACGAGCCGCAGTGCTACCTTTGCCCAACAAACAAACGTGCCGATGGCAGCGAAAATCCCGACTATAAAGGCAGCTTTGTTTTCACTAACGATTATTCGTCGTTACTGTTAAACACACCCGATGGCGGCCTTAACGACGATGAATTATTGGTAGCCAGCAGCCAGAAAGGCATTTGCCGGGTTATTAGTTTCTCCCCACGCCACGATCTTACGTTGCCACAGATGCAAACTGCCGAGATTCGCAAAGTGGTAGATGTATGGCAAACCGAGTTTGAGGATCTGGCATCGTACCCCTGGATAAAACACATTCAGATATTTGAGAACAAAGGCGATATTATGGGTTGTAGCAATCCGCATCCGCATGGGCAAATATGGGCTCAAAACAGCATTCCGGTTGAGGTTGCTAAAGAAACCCAGCAGCAAAAAGTTCACTTTGAGCAAAAAGGCCGCAGCCTGCTGAGTGATTACGTTGCCCTGGAGCTTAAACGCCAGGAACGCATTATTTTTGAGAATGAACACTTTGTGGTACTGGTTCCGTTTTGGGCTGTTTGGCCTTACGAAACTATGATAGTAAGTAAGAGACATATCACCAGCATTCTTTACTTTACCGACGAGGAGAAAGATGCCCTTGCCGATGCCATTAAACGACTAACGGTAAGGTACGATAATATGTTCGAAACCTCGTTCCCATACTCGGCCGGTATGCACCAGGCACCGGTAAACATGGGTGAGCACCCATACTGGCATTGGCACATGCATTTTTACCCGCCGCTGTTACGCTCTGCAACGGTAAAAAAGTTTATGGTAGGATACGAAATGCTGGCCAATCCGCAGCGCGATATAACTGCCGAGTATGCTGCCGAAAAGCTGCGTGGCTTAAGCGAAGTGCATTATAAAGCAAAAGGATAATTTAAAAAACCACTACTTTTAAACCAACCAATAAAACGCCTACTTTATGAATCATTTATTTAAAAATCTATCGTTGATAATATTACCGGCCTGCCTATCTTTAGCGGCCTGTAATCAATCATCAACCCAAAAGAAAACAACCGATATGACGGATAGCACAAAAACGGATACCTCCAAATCATTCGCTTCGGCGTTCGAGTCGACCATAGGCGGCAAACAAACCCACCTGTATACCCTTAAAAACAAAAACGGTATTACCGCAACTTTCACCAACTATGGTGGCCGTATAGTAAGCCTGCTGGTGCCCAATAAAGATGGTAAGCTTACCGATGTAGTTTTAGGTTACGAAAGCGTAGAAGGCTTCGAAAAATCAACCGAGCCTTATTATGGTGCTACTATTGGTCGTTATGGTAACCGCATTGCTAAAGGTCATTTTAAAATAGATGGTAAAGATTATCAATCATCCATCAACAACCCGCCAAACACACTGCATGGCGGTAAAAGCGGCTACCAAAGCGTAGTTTGGGATGCCAAACAAATAGATTCATCAACACTGGAACTTACTTACCTGTCAAAAGATATGGAAGAAGGCTTCCCCGGCAATCTTACTGTAAAAGTTATTTACAGTCTTACCGATAACAACGAGTTTAAATGCGTTTACGAGGCCCATACCGATAAAACTACCGTTGTAAACCTTACCAACCACGCCTTTTTTAACCTCAACGGCGAAGGCAGCGGAACCATCCTTAATCACCTGGTGCAAATTGATGCCGATAACTATGTGCCTGTTGACGGAGGTTTGATACCCACAGGTAAAATTGAACCTGTAAAAGGCACTCCGTTTGATTTTACTACGCCCGAAACCATTGGTAAACGTATTAACGATGATAACCAGCAGTTAAAAGACGGTAAAGGGTACGATCATAACTTTGTACTCAACAAGCACAGCATCAGCACACCAATTGCAACTGTGGTAGGCGATAAAAGCGGCATCAAAATGGAAGTATTTACCGAAGAGCCCGGCCTACAGTTTTACAGCGGCAACTTTATGCAAGCAAAAAACGCCATGAAACGTGGTATTAAAGACGAGTTCCGTACCTCATTTGCTATGGAAACCCAGCATTACCCAGATTCGCCAAACCAACCACAGTTTCCATCAACCCAACTAAAACCGGGCGAAACTTATAAAACACAATCGCTATACAAGTTTTCGGTAGTAAAATAATCCAGTAGCTTTAGATAATTAACAAACAGGCCCGGCCATTAGGCCGGGCCTGTTTGTTTTAAGGGTGGAGTAAGCTTCCAGCTTACGTACAATACCAATAAAGGGTAGCCAAAAGCTGCAACCATATTACCCGCGAGCTGCAAGTTTGTGGGAGGTAGAAATGTACTGGCATAAAGGTGCGGTATGAAGCATCTGTTGGCAGGCTATACCGGAATAGGCATTGCAGAGAATCGATTTTTACTACCCAGTCATGGTACGCGTGTTTAAAATAGGTTACCTGGGCGGTATTATTTTATGGCTTATATAATGTTATTGTTAAGCCTCTATCAAACTTAATATCATTTCGCGAGCTACTCTATAAAATATGATGTAAAAAGTGTACCTTTGCGCCATTATTTTCTTGAAAACAAAGCGCTTAATTATCATGCTTTTAGCTTCAACGACGATAAAATAAAATTAATACAATGAAAAAAATTGTCGACTACAGGAAGCTTTTAAACGTTACCGAAGCTGCAGAACTGCAGGAATTAAAATCCAACTACCGCAACATGATGAAAACCTGGCATCCGGATAAGTTTCAGGATGAGAGCAGGGTTGAGGCTGAAGAAAAAAGCAAAACCATTATTGAGGCCTACCATTTTTTGGTAAGTATTGCGCCAGAAACCCGCGCGCAATCGGTAGCCGAATATAATGCTACTACCACATTATCTAACATTGCCGATTTTGAATACAAATCGCAGGTGTTGAAGATAACGTTTTTGGATGGTAACGAATATGAGTACTTTGATGTGCCGAAAGCGGTTTATGTAAAACTGATTAATGCCGATTCGCCGGGAAGATTTGCCCGCAGGCATATTTATACCGAATTTGTTTACCGGAGTGTGAACAGGCTGGTTGCTACAGCGTAATTTTCAGGCGCGGGGTTGGTGTTTCGAGGTTCGGGTTTAAGAAAAATACTCCGAACCCCGACACTCGATCCTGGCAACCCGTAACCCCACACAGGTTACCCCCTGTTCAGTTTCTCAAAATCTTCAATGGTATCAATATCAATGGCTCCCAGGCCAAACGGTACCGACATTACATCATCTGCGTGTGTGCTGATGAGTGTTTTGGCTCCTTCACCGCCTTTCAGGGCTTTTAGTTCGCCAAAGTATTTTTCGTCAAACAGGGCGGGTACACCAAGTATGTTTTTGTATTCGCAGGCGATGATGCCGCTGTCGTTTTCGGCTTTGCGCTCGGTTAGCTGATAAAGCAACAGCGGATCAACAAAAGGCTGATCGCAAAGCATAAGCAGTGCCGATGTTACCAGGGGCTCCAGGCGCTGCAATTCTGATATGCCTAAGCTGATGGATGAGGCCATACCTTGCTGCCAGCCGGGGTTGTAAACAATGTGTACTTGCTGATCTGATATGCTGGGCCGTATTTCACCCTCATTAGCTCCTAAAACTACCACCACACAATCGCAGGAGGCCGATGTGATGGCTGTTTGTATGGCGCGTTGTAATAATGTTTTACCCTGGTAAACCAGGTTTTGTTTTGGCGATCCAAAGCGGCTGGATGCACCCGCTGCAAGTATAATTATCCCCGTCATTCGTGTTGTTCAGTTTTTGTTATGGCAAAGTTTGCTGTACAATTTGCTGCGGTTGGCGGTTATGGATAGTGGTTTTGTAACGTAATGATGTACCTGTACGGCTCTTTAACACGGCCTGCATTTCGGCAATGATGGAGAGGGCAATTTCATCGGCATTTTCAGATCCTATATCCAAACCGGCCGGTCCAAATACGCTTTCCAACTGTTGTGGGGTGTTTTTTATACCTTCATCGGTAAAGTCATCCAGCATTCGTTGTAGTCGTTTTTTGGGTCCCAGCACCCCGATGTAAGAGGCGCCGAGCGGCAGCAATTGCTTTAATACGCAGGCATCGTAATTATAGTTGTGTGTCATCAGGATTATTGCAGTACGGTTATCTATCCTTATATGTTGTAAGCTATTTTCGGGTTTGGAGGTGATAACCTGTTTAGCCAGGGGGAATCTTTCAGGGATGGCGTAGTTAGACCGGCCATCAACAATGGTTACTATCCAGCTCAGGGTAGCGGCAATTTGTACCAACGGGATAGCATCATTACCCGCACCAAAAATAACCAGCGAAACGGTGGGCTCCATCAACTCAATAAAGCAGGTAAACTTATCGCCATATAAATAGGTTTTGGTTACCGAGTTGCCATGTGCCAGCACGTGTTTGGCATCAGAGAGCAACGCATCCTTAATGGCATCATCCGGAAATTGACCGGTGATCTGTTCGTCCATATCAAGCAGTAAACAAGTGCCTGGCTGCGGGGCCTGCTTATTGTTCATGCTAAACAGGGTGATGAGGACCACGGGCTCGCGTTTGCCCAAAAATTGGCCGAATAGTTGGATAGGGTTATACTGACGGACGGGATCAATAGGCTCAATAAGTATATGGATAATGCCATTGCAACCCAGGCCTACACCAAATTTGGCGTCGTCATCATCAGTAGTATCGTAGGTAACCAGCATGGGCTTGTTTTGGGCCATCACCAATCGCGCTTTGCGCAGGGCATCGCCCTCCAGGCAGCCACCGCTTATGGCACCGGTAAGCTGTCCGTCTTCGGTAATCAACATACGGGCACCTGCGCGGCGATAGGATGATCCCTCTACATGCACCACAGTTGCCAGGGCGGTTTGTTTACCGGCTTTGTGCGCTATGTTGAAGGCGGTTATGATATCTTTTAGTTCTTTCACTGGGTAGTTAGGTTATTTCTTCTCTGTTACAGTTCTCCATTTGGCAGGTTCCCATAAATCCAATCGCGTTATATTTTTAATACTGCCGCTATTCATATCCATGTGTCCACGCATGCGGCTGTCAAATGTTCCTGCTATAATCACATAATGATCACTATACTTTTTTAAACTATCAATTGCTAAACGTGTTACATCAACCCAAATGGCATTTTTACTTATTGCGTTATCATAGTCGTCTTTATGCAGGCATAAAACGTTACCTTCAAATTCTATATGCAGATAACCAATCACTCTTATCTCCTCGCCCTCGTATTTATCCGGATTTGCTATTAACGAAATAATGGAAACTTCTTTGCTTTTATGGAGAACTACACCATCACTATTGGGCAAAGTGACAGGAGCCGTTTGCTTTTTCGGCTGTTGGTTACATGCCGAAAAGAAACAAATTAAAAACAATAGATAGATAATGTTACGTTTCATTAAGATATTTCGATGAGATAATCGCCCTTTCCCTATAGCGATGGGTTTCAAACCCATCGCTATAGGGAAAGCCGTGTTACAGTTTATAATAGCCAATATCATCAATTTTACCAACAAAAAAGTACATTTAAACCACAATGAACAAATTTGTAATTTTTACTTTTACGGTAACGATCATGAAACTCAAAAACCGCAAATTTGTTAACTAAATTATATACGCAGTAAATTATTCCACTTGTTAATAGATAACCACGGCCGAAACATCAATTACCTGCGCCTGGCAGTTACAGACCGTTGCAACCTGCGCTGTTTTTACTGTATGCCCGAAGATGGCCTCAACTGGCTATCGCGTAAAGAGTTGATGGACTACCAAGAAATGCTGCAAAGCTGTGCCTTACTGGTAAAAATGGGTATCCAAAAGATAAGGATAACCGGCGGCGAGCCTTTTGTACGTAAAGATATTATGCAGTTGCTTACCGCTATATCGCAACTGGATGGATTGCAGGAGTTAAGCCTCACCACCAATGGCGTGTTAACGGCCCCCCATGTGCCGGAGTTGAAAAAGATAGGTGTACGATCTGTAAACCTAAGCCTGGATACGCTGGATGCCAACCGCTTTTTTACCATTACCCGCAGGGATGAGTTTACCAACGTAATGGCTACCTTAGATGCTTTGCTAAAGCACGATATAGAAGTGAAAATAAACGCCGTGGTGATGGATGGCAAAAACACGCAGGATATTATCCCGCTAGTACAGATGACCAAAGATTTACCAGTAAGCGTTAGGTTTATTGAAGAAATGCCTTTTAACGGCGACGGCCATTTGTACACTGGTTTACAATGGGATTATGTGCGGATATTGGATGAGATCAAAACAAAATATCCGCAGATAAAGAAGATAGATGATCCGGCTTATTCCACTTCCTATAACTATCAGATACCAGGGTATAAAGGTACGGTAGGTATTATAGCAGCTTATTCGCGCACCTTTTGCGGCACCTGTAACCGTATCAGGATAACTCCGCAAGGCGAATTGAAAACCTGTTTGTATGATGATGGCGGCCTGAATATTAAAGATCTGATGCGTGCCGGAACAAGCGAGGCCGAACTCCAATCTGCTTTATTAAATGCTTTCGGCAATCGTGCTGCCGATGGTTGGGAAGCCGAAAAATTGCGTGTTATACATCCTGGCATCCACGAATCAATGGCAACTATTGGGGGGTAGGGAAGCCTAAGGCTGAAAGTCAAAATAAGTTTAAACGAAATGCTAAGCAGATCAAAGGCGCTAAGCTTTCTGTCTTTAGCCTTAAGCTAAAAATATGATCACTGTTGAACAAGCCGAAAAGCTGATATTAGGCCAAACAAGGGAGTATGGCAACGAAACCATCCCCTTTGAACAGGCTTTGGGCAAAGTATTGGCCGAAGATATAACGGCCGACCGCGACCTGCCGCCTTTTAACCGGGTAACTATGGATGGCATAGCCATTAATTACCAGGCGATAAAAAATGGTATCAACACTTTCCACATCAAAGCAACCCAGGCCGCAGGCGATGAGCCTGTAGCTATTAATGAACTGGATGAATGTATTGAGATAATGACGGGGGCAGCATTGCCGGTATCGGTAGATACGGTTGTTCGGTATGAGGATGTGGAAATACGGGCAGGTTTGGCAAGTATTCATGCTCGGGACATTAAAAGCGGGCAAAATATTCATATCTGGGGGATAGATAAGAAGGAGGGAGGGGTATTAGCCCCTGCCGGTCAGCCGGTAACGCCGGCAATCATCAGTATTGCGGCATCGGTAGGCAAAACCCATTTGGTGGTTAAGAAAATGCCACGTGTGGTGATCATATCTTCGGGAGATGAATTGGTGGATGTGCACCAAACACCATCACCCTACCAAATCCGTAAATCAAACAGTTACACGGTTAAGGCAGTTTTACAGCAGCACGGTATACAGCCCGATATACTGCATATTCCCGATGATCCTGAAATTACCAAAACCCAAATACAACACTGCCTGCAAAACTATGATGTGCTGCTGCTAAGCGGCGGCATCAGCATGGGTAAGTTTGATTACATTCCACAGGCATTGGAGGATTTGCAGGTAACCAAAGTTTTCCATAAAGTGGCCCAGCGCCCCGGTAAACCGTTTTGGTTTGGGCAATACCAGGATAAGGCACTGGTTTTCGCGTTTCCAGGTAATCCTGTGGCTACCTTCATGTGCCTGCACCGGTACTTTTTAACCTGGCTAAACGCTACCTTAGGTTTGCCGCTTGCATTACCTGTTTACGCGGTTTTGAATAAAGATTTTCAGTTTCAGCCGGCTTTGCAATATTATTTGCAGGTAAAGCTGCAAAGTAATACCCAGGGGCAGTTAATGGCATCACCTATTGAAGGAAATGGTTCGGGCGATTTTGCTAACTTAGCAGATACCGAAGCTTTTTTAGAATTACCCCTGGAAAGGAATGAATTTAAAAAAGGAGAGGTATTTAAGTTATTTAGATTTCACTGATTACGAATGATTACATTGATTTTTATAATGGCAATCCTTAAGCTGTAGTCGAGATTCACCCAATCGGTGAAATCAAAAAAAACACTTTAAATCTCCAAACTAATGTTAACCCACATAGATAAACAAGGCAATCCAACTATGGTTGATGTATCTGCAAAGCAGGTTACGCACCGTACAGCTACCGCGCGTAGTATTGTGGTATTGCCCGATGAAGTGCTGCAGTATTTGGTTGATGGCGATTTGGTGAGCAAAAAAGGACCGGTATTTCAAACGGCCATTATTGCGGGCATTATGGCCGCCAAAAAAACAGGCGAGCTGATTCCGCTTTGTCACCCGCTGGGGATGGATAATTGCAGTGTTACGGTGCAGGTGAACGGGCAGCACGAAATAGTGATTGAGTGTACGGCCAGCATTAACGCCAAAACAGGTATTGAAATGGAGGCGCTGGTTGGCGCATCGGTAGCGGCACTTACTGTTTATGATATGTGCAAGGCCATGAGCCACGATATTGTGATAAAAGAAACCAAACTGATAGCAAAAACAGGAGGTAAACGTGATTTTAAACGAGCATAATCAGCCCGAAAAAAAGCATAGAAAACATGCTAAGCTTGCGAGGCCATCAACCGGCAACTTTGGCCGTAATGAATGGGCAATTGTTGGCGGGCCATGTACAGTTATTAAGTTACTGGCCGATGATGTTATAAGGGCGCTGGCTGCAACCTATAAATGTGCTTATGTAGATACATCGCACAATGATGATATTACCTCGGTACCCGGGAGGCTGGCAAGCGGGGCCATAGTAGATTATACCCACCAGGTAAACCACCAACAATTTAATTTTCAAAATCCGCTGATGCCATATCAGCTTAAGCAGCAATTTGCCAATGCCGATTTGGTGCTGGTAAACGGCAACCATCAGCAGGCCAAAGCACAGGTAGTTATCATCGATATCAATAAAAAAGCGTCGTTGCTAAAACGCGTAGAGCAACTCAGTAATGTACAGTTGTTTTTATTGGCCGATAACAGCGACGACGTTTTTGATTTTATAAAAGAAGCTATTCCTTGCTGGGATCAGATTCCGGTTTATAAATTGGCGGATAGGGCTAAAGTGACCGCGTTTTTTGAGACTAATTTAAAACATGCCAAACCGGTATTAAACGGCCTTGTTTTGGCGGGTGGGCAAAGCCTGCGTATGGGGGTTGATAAGGGCAATATCAATTGGCATGGTAAGCCGCAACGATACCATATGGCCGATATGCTGAAACCTTTTTGCAATGAAGTTTTTATATCATATCGTGCTGGTCAGCAGGATGAGGTTGATGGGCAATACCCGGCTTTGCAGGATACCTTTACCGGACTTGGGCCGTACGGGGCTATATTATCTGCCTTGCGTGAGCATCCCGACAGCGCCTGGCTGGTAATTGCTTGTGACCTGCCTTTGATGGATGAAGGTACGCTGCGTAACCTGGTAGCCTGGCGCAACAGTTCATCGGTGGCTACAGCCTATTATAGCCCGGCATCCGGCTTCCCAGAGCCTTTGATAGCCATTTGGGAGCCTAAGAGCTATCCCATCCTGTTGTCGTTTTTAGCGCAGGGGTATTCATGTCCACGTAAAGTATTGATCAATACCGATATTACACTTTTGAACGCACCGGATACAGCCGCGTTAACCAATGTAAATACACCCGAAGAAATGGAAAGTGTAAAACGGGTTATCCATCAAAAAATAGCTACCAACTAATGAGTGACAATGATTTAAGATATAGCTGCCAGATAGCATTGCCCGGTTTCAGCGAAGCCGGCCAGCAGTTGTTACAGCAGGCTAAGGTGCTCATAGTAGGGGCAGGGGGATTGGGCTGCCCATCGGCACAATACCTCACCTCAACCGGGGTAGGTACTATTGGCATAGCCGATTTTGATGTAGTATCCATCAGTAATTTGCACCGGCAAATTCTGTACACGCCCAACGATGTTGGTAGACAAAAAGCAATACTTGCCTGTGAGCGGTTGCAAGTGCAAAATCCAGGTGTAAAACTGTTGCCCTATGTAGACAAAATCACCTCTGATAATGTGTTGGATATTGTTGGCCAGTTTGATATTGTGGTAGATGGTACCGATAACTTCGAGACCCGTTATTTATTGAACGATGCCTGTGTTATAAGCGGCAAGCCGTTGGTATACGGAGCCATTTACCAGTTTGAAGGCCAGGTTGCCGTATGGAATGTGCCTTGTAAAGAGCAGCAGCGCTCCCCCAATTATCGTGATCTTTTTCCACAGGTAGACGCCACCCAGATCCCTAATTGTACCGAAGGTGGTGTTATACCCACACTGGCCGGTATCATTGGCTGTATGCAGGCTAATGAGGTAATTAAGTACATTACCCAAACCGGCGAATTGCTGGCTGGTAAAGTGCTCATATTTGATGCTCAAAGCATGCAAAGCCGCATTATTAAAATAGGCGCTGTTACCAAAACAAACATCAGGCGTTTAACAACTACGGTAACTATCCCAACCCTATCTGCTGGCGAACTTAAAGCGCGGATGGCAGAAGATGATACCATCGAACTCATTGATGTGCGCACCGAACAGGAGCGGGATGCTTACGACATTGGCGGTACACATATTCCCTTAGATGAGCTGGAAAGCTATCTGCCTTATTTTGCAGGTACCAATACCAAAGTGCTCTATTGCTCCACCGGTAACCGAAGCGCAGAAGCAGTGAAGCTGATACTGAAGAAAATGCCTGAAGCTGATGTATGGACATTAGAAGGCGGACTCAAAAATAATCCAAATTTCAGTGGTTAAGCAAACTTTACGAAAGCGACCTAAGATATTCTCCTTTATTTAGAATTTGGGTTTTAGAGGTTAGAATTTATAGTTTAGGTTTTAGAATTTTCCTTTTGAATTTTTCCTTTTGAATTTTGACTTCCCTACGGATGTGCCGCCACCCAAACGTCGCCATCCTCAAAAGCCTCTTTTTTCCAAATGGGTACAGTTTGCTTTAAGGTGTCGATAATATAGCGGCAGGCATCAAATGCGGCATCCCGGTGGGCGGCAGATACAGCGATGATCACCGGTACTTCGCCAATCTGCAACTCGCCGGTACGGTGATGGATCAGCACTTTTTGTACCGGCCATTGAGCAAATGCCTGTTTAGCTATCTTCTGCATTTCGCTTATCGCCATAGGCTCATAAGCTTCAAAATCGAGCTTCAAAACAGTTTTACCCTTAGTAGCGTTGCGTACGGTACCAATAAACACATCTATCCCACCAGATTCGGGCGACATAATCCAGCTGATACAGGATTGAATGTTCAGGGTTTCTGCGGATAGTATTATTTGGGTGCTGCTCATGGTTTCAACTGGTCGACTAATGATTTCATTAAATATTTTGGCGATTCGTGATATCCCTGCCGGTAATAAAAGCGGTGCGCATCAACCCGGCGCGAATGGCAATGCACTTCAATTCGGTCACATTCTCGTTCGATGGCCAAATTGGCAAAATGCTCCTCCAGCGCTTTGCCCACGCCCTTACCCCGCACGTTTTCATCTACGGCAAAACAACTGATGCGTGCAAAATCGCCCTTAACCACCAATTGGGTTAAAAAGTCAAACGCTATAAAACCCGCAACGCGTTCATCCAAATCATAAACTAAAACATGTGAGTTTGGTTGATTAAGCATCCGCTCCAAATTACCGGGTAAAAACAGTTCGGTCTCAGGATAACTCAATTGGGTAAGAAGGTTCGATATCGCTGTGTGATCGGTTAAAGTGGCGTTTCTGATATTCATTTTTTGGGAATAGGGATTTTTTTTGGGATCAAAGAGCAAGGATTTTTGGATTAAGGACTGGTAGAATAAAGATAAAGAGGGAAATGGAATTAGAGTTTTGTAAAGGCAGAAAAAGTAAATCTTTTAATCTTTATTCCAAAAGTCTTTGTTCCTTACTCCCAAAATCCTTCCTCCTAAAGTTATCCTCCGCTAACCGGCGGAATAATAGCTATTTCATCGCGCTCGTGTATGGTATCTCCGGGTAAAGCATATTCGTTATTTACGGCAACCATGTACGATGCCAGCTGTTTTAACCGTGGGTATTGTTGCTCCAGCGCATATTTTAAATTGTAAATGGTGGCATCGTTGGTTAACTCCAAACTCACTAGCCCACTCCCGAATATCTCTTTTGTAACACCAAATGCCAGTACATTGATCTTCATATCTCAAAATTAGGGCAAAATAGGATATAAAGGGTGGGTAAGGGAAATTAAATTGTAGCCCAACCCTTCCCGGAAACGAGGGCTTTCCTAAAGTCTCCCCGACTGGGGGAGATTTAGAGGGGGCTGCTTAAACAATATTACCCCTCAATTTGTATATTTACATATGGCAGCCAATTCTCAAAAGTATATTCCTATTGTTAAAGTAAACGCGTCGGTGAGCGTTATTACTGTTGATGCGCTTGCTATTGAAGAACCATTGGAGATAAGGCTGGAACATGGCGCTGAAACACAACGTATCACACAAAATATATCGGTTACCATGCGTACACCGGGTCACGATGTCGAGTTGGCTAAAGGTTTCCTGTTTACCGAGAGTATCATAAAAAATGCTGATGATATAGCAACTACAACGCACTGTTTTATTGCTTGTGCCGAGAATAAGGAGAACGTGATACAGGTTACATTAAACCCGGATGTGGTTCCTCATCTTCAAAATACAGCGCGTAATTTTTATACTACATCCAGCTGTGGGGTTTGCGGTAAGGGCTCTATTAATGCTATTCGTACGGTAAGCAGTTTTGCCGGTCAGGTGGCAGACAATGATACCGTGTCGGCACCTGTATTATACCAATTACCTGTTATTTTACAAAGACACCAGCGTGTTTTTGCCGATACAGGTGGCTTACACGCCTCGGCTTTGTTTACTACGCAGGGCGAGCTTTTATTGCTGCGTGAGGATGTGGGCAGGCACAACGCTCTGGATAAGCTGATAGGTGCTGCACTTGGCTATGGCTGGTTGCCTTTGCAGCAAACCATACTGCTTTTAAGCGGCAGGGCAAGCTTTGAGTTGATACAAAAGGCAGCTATGGCCGGCATTAATATTATAGCGGCTGTTGGTGCGCCATCAAGCCTGGCCGTACAACTGGCCGAAGAATTTAACATTACGCTGATTGGCTTTTTGCGCGATGAACGTTTTAATATTTATACAGCGGCGCACCGCGTACTGATACCGGGTAACGAAGCTGTTATTGATGAAAGATTCATGGCCATTGAAAATAAACAGAACTAATGAAAATACGTATTAGGGGTAATTCGTTAAGGTACAGGCTTACCAAAAGTGATGTTGCACAGCTGACCAAAGAAGGCCATTTACAGGAAGAGGTGGATTTTGGCAGCCAGCAACTTTATTATGCCTTGCAGCTGGTTGATGAGGATAAAATATCGGCCACTTTCAGGGAGAGCACCATTATTTTATTCGTTCCTAAGTTTGTGATACAGGAATTTGCCGATACTGATAAAATAGGTTTTGAGGGTAAACACGGCAATTTGAGCCTGCTGGTTGAAAAGGATTTTACTTGTTTGGATAATGTGGTCGAAGATCAGAGCGATAATTATCCCAACCCGTTGTTAGCTAAAAAGATATGAGCAAGGTATTTAAAGAGCAGCCGGCCGCAGAGAATCCGGAGAAACTGCTCGATCTGAAATTAACCAAAGCCAAAACGTGGGCAGCGGGTATTCCTGCTGTAACCGTTGCAATGGTTGATATTTTACAGGAAACCGGTTTTGTGCGGGGAATGGAAGGCTTGTTTAAAATGAACAAGAAAGACGGCTTTGATTGCTCTGGCTGTGCGTGGCCCGATCCTGACGACGACAGGTCGCCGGTTGCCGAGTATTGCGAAAACGGAGCCAAAGCTCTGGCCGAAGAAGCCACCACTAAAAAACTGACAGCGGAATTTTTTGAACAAAATTCGGTTTTGGAACTGGCTAAACTAAACGATTACGAAATAGGGAAAAAAGGCCGGATAGCACAGCCCATGTACCTGCCAAAAGGCGGTACGCATTATCAGCCCATTAGTTGGGATGATGCTTTTAAAAAGATAGGTGATAAGCTCAGTAGCCTTCAGTCGCCAAACGAAGCCGCGTTTTATACATCTGGCCGAACAAGTAACGAGGCGTCATTTACCTATCAGTTGTTTATACGCGAATACGGCACCAATAATATGCCCGATTGCTCCAATATGTGCCACGAATCTACCAGCCTGGGGTTGGCCGAAGCTATTGGAATAGGTAAGGGGACCGTTACACTGAACGATTTTTATGATACAGATGTAATTATCATCATAGGTCAAAACCCCGGTACAAACCATCCCAGAATGCTTAGCGCGCTCGAAAAAGCCAAGCAACATGGTTCTAAGATCATTGCCGTAAACCCATTGCACGAGGCTGGATTAATGGGGTTCAAAAACCCGCAGTCTGTTAAGGGTTTGTTAGGAATTACCACCCAGTTAGCCGATCTGTACCTACAGGTGAAGATTAACGGCGACATGGCCCTGCTTAAAGCCATTGAAAAATTGCTTTACAAAGCCGAGCAGGCGAATCCCGGCAAGGTGTTCGATCATGAATTTATAAAGAACAATACCGAGGGTTATGCAGCCTTTTTGAACCACCTCGACCAATATGATGTAAATCACTTGGCTGATGAAGCGGGTGTTCCATTAGCTCAAGTTGAGCACGCTGCCGATATGCTGAAAGATAAAACCCGCATTATTATTTGCTGGGCTATGGGGGTTACGCAGCATGTTAATGGCGTAGCTACAGTAAAAGAAATTGTTAACCTGGCTATGCTGAAAGGCGCTATAGGTAAACCTGGTGCAGGCCTATGCCCGGTACGTGGGCATAGCAATGTGCAGGGCAACCGTACTATGATGATATTTGACAAGCCCAAACCCAAGCAGCTGGATAAGCTGAAAGAAGTTTTTGGCTTTGAGCCACCTCGCGAACATGGTTATGATGTGGTAGAATCTATACAAGCTATGCATGAGGGTAAGCTGAAAGTGTTTTTTGCTATGGGCGGAAATTTTCTTTCGGCTACGCCGGATACTACCTATACGGCAGAGGCTATGCGCAAGCTCGAAATGTCTGTCCATGTATCAACCAAACTTAACCGAAGCCATTTGGTGCATGGCGATGAGGCTTTGATATTGCCAACCCTGTCTCGCAGTGATAAGGATATGGTTAACGGCGAGGCGCAGTTCATTAGCTGTGAAAACTCAATGGGAGTGGTACAGATGTCTAAAGGCATGCTGGAACCTATTTCTAAACACCTGCTGAACGAAAACCAGATTGTTTGCAGGCTGGCTAAAGCTACTTTGGGCAGCCGCTCGGTTATTGACTGGGATACCTATGCCAAAAGCTATGATGCGGTACGGGATGCCATTGCTAAGGTGATTCCCGGTTTCGAAGATTATAATCAGAAAGTGCGTGTGCCCGGAGGTTTTTACCTGCCCAATGGTCCAAGGGATGGCAAGTTTGAGAATATAAAATTCGGGGATAAGGTTGATTTTAACATCGCGGATTTGCCTAAACATGAGCTAAAAGCAGGAGAGTACCGGATGACTACAATCCGTAGTCATGATCAGTTTAATACCACCATCTATGGCCTTGATGACCGCTACCGCGGCATACACAACGAACGCCGGGTAATATTCATGAATGAGAAAGATATGGCGACTGCTGGCTTTAAACAAGGGGAACAGGTTGACCTGTACAATAATCATGGCGGTAAAGAGCGGGTAGCCCGCCTGTTTGTGGTAGTGCCCTACAATATCCCCGAAGGGAATACGGCAACCTATTACCCCGAAGCCAATGTGCTGATCCCGATTGATAGTGTTGCGGTAGGGAGTAATACACCTACATCAAAACTGGTTTTTATCAGTATGAAAAAGCATGAAGCTAATTGATATATCAATATGTATGATTTTTTGCAGATATATCTTATTGCTCTCTTTAGTGTTTTGCTTTTATTGATAATAAAAAATCAGCCGCATTTAATATAGGTATATTTTTGAAAGGGTGAAGGATAAGTAAATCAACGTCGCCTGTTACAATACAATTTGCCTGAGATGCCAAGGCCAGGGATAGATATTTATCGTCTTTGGGGTCGCGGCACATGGCAACATTCTCTGTTACTTGAACAGGTAGCGCATAGTTTATAATATTCTCGATGAAATTAATGCGTGTTTCTAATGATAACCATTTACTGAATTTTTCTCTTGAAAACACAAGTATGTATTCGGCAATTATTTCGTCTGAAACTAATAGTGTGCCAGATATTCTTGCTGCTTTTAATGCCAGGCCAGGCTTAGAATTTTGATTGAAAACTGCGCTAAGGAGTGTATTGGTATCAAATATGAAAAATTCATTCATCTGTTTTCAATAACTTATAAAATTCAGCTTCATTAAAACCGTTGGCTTTTGCTTCTGCCGTCGCTTGGCTCATAATACTAAATAGCCGTTCATTGGCAGATTGGCCTCCAAAGAAATCTGTTAACCATGCATTGATATAAATTTCGGCTTTTCTTTTACTACCTTCATCTGCTTTTTCAAAGGCATCTGCTATTTTGGGCGGTACATTTATGGATATTGCTTTCATTTTAGTGTTTTGACCCTGTACAATCAAATTTACGATTATTAGATCAATAACCATATCTTAAATTTACAACAATACCACTATATCCACAATGCCCCAAGTGCGCAAACCAAAGCAACGGTCATAACCAATGCGCCCAATTTTAAAAATGTCCAAAAACTCACCTCCATACCTTCCCGGCGCAGGGCCACTAGCCAAAGGATAGTTGCCAATGAGCCGGTTACCGACAGGTTTGGCCCCAGGTCGATGCCGATGAGTACCGAACTTTTGATGATTTCGGGTACATGGCCTTGTACAACATTACCGGCTATTAATCCGGCCGGCAGGTTGTTCATAAGGTTACAGGCAAAGGCGGTAGTTATACCACTGCCCCAGGCCGTACCTGCTACCGACCTGGCCACGCTTTGATGCAGTAGTGTAGTTAAATTTTCTATCAGCCCGGTTTTGCCCAAAGCTTCTACAATAACAAACAGCCCGGCAACCAATGGTAACACCGCCCACGAAACGCCCTTTACCACTACCCATGGATTTTTGTTGGCGCTGATGATTACAATGGCAGAGGTAATAATGCCGGTAATTGCAGTTGGTAAACCCAATTGCATATCAAAGGCCGAAGCAAGCAATAAAATAACGGCTGTTGCAGCAATGCCGATAATAGCGGTTTTACCACCCGGAGACAGCGTTGGTATTTGGATATCTCGCTCAATTTTTTCACTTAAGGCGTTACGCTGCGTAAACCTTAATAAAAGGTAGGTAACGGCAATGGCAAAAAAAGAAGGTAAAATATACTGGTGCAGCCAATGTAGTAACGGTGGCATGTGGCTGCCATATATCACTAAGTTAGCAGGGTTGGATATGGGGAGTACAAAAGATGCTGCGTTGGCTATAAACGCGCAAATAAGCAGGTAGGGCAGGGGTTTATCAACCTTGGCAGCCTTTACTGCCGCGGCTACCGCGGGAGTAAGCACAACTGCTGTAGCATCGTTTGATAAAAAAACAGTAACCACAACGCCTACCAGGTAAATTAACAGGTAAAGCCGTTTTGCCGATCCTTTAGCCATGCGGGTGGCATGGGCAGCCAGCCAGTCGAACAGTTTCTCTTCGCGGGCCGTTTCAGCAAGCAGCATCATGCCGGTTAAAAACAGGTATACATCGGTTCCTTTAGCAATACCCGACAAGCCATCAGATACAGTGATCAGCCCCAAAAGGGTCAGTAGTGCCGCTCCAGATACCGCCCAAACGGCTTCGGATACCTTAAATGGGCGGATAATTACACCGGCTATAGCTAAACACGAGATGATCCAGATGTAAATATGCGTCATATTATATTTTACAAAGGTACTACTACAATTAATGCATAGCGTAACTTCAATAAATTCTTCCGGGCTGCGAATGTTTTCTTGACTAAAACTTCAGCAGACCGCCGCTAACCAACCCTATAAATAGTGGAACAATAACCAGCAACGCCAATAGGAGGTACGATATAGGGTGCGCGAAATTTAAAGTCCACCCAAGCCCTGTTCTTTTGGGTACCCATATAGATGAATCGTTGGGGTTATTATAAAAGATCCCCCATTTCCAGTACTCATGGTTGTTGCGGTCAAAATCGTTCATATACAAATGTAAACCTTTTACGGAGGTACTTTTGATGTGTACCCGGATTCATATTAAAATTATATAAAATTTGATGTGGTGTAATAAAAGTAATATCAGATCAAGTTAATATTAGTACCCAGGTTTATTCCCGACGACCGCAAATACGCCACTTTTTCTGCCTAATATTAAGCCTGTGTTAAGTTTGGGTTATTGAATATGTTTTACTGAGATAATTCAGTTTTCCTACAGATTTGAGCGGTTTTCTTTGCAAAAAAATTAAAACCGTTGTTCATGAAATACTCTTACTTTGTTCATAGGCTTCTGCTGTTTTCGGCATTATGTCTGATGCTTTCTTTTTCATCCTTTGCCCAAACCATAAAGGGAAAGGTAACCGATTATAAAACCGGCGAACCGTTGGTGGGCGCCACCGTTAGCTTAACGCAAAGTGGCGTAAAAAGAGCTGTCGCGGTAAATTTAAATGGTTCGTACACATTTAAAAATACTAAAACCGGAACTTATGCAATTGCTGTACATTATGTTGGCTACAAAGTCTCTCAAAATTACGAAGGCACTATAGGCTCGGCAGACGAAGTAAAGATCATCAATGTTAACCTGCAGGATGCCAGCACCGAAGTTACCGAGGTTAAAGTAACCGGCGAAGGCGGCAAAGAAAGTGACAGGGCTGTACGCGGGATTGAAAAAAACGCCCCTATGGTTTTAAATATACTTTCGGCAAAAACTATTCAACTGTTGCCAGATGTTACCGTAGCCAACGCTTTGCAGCGTGTAAGTGGCGTTACAGTGCAACGGTCGGCAAATGGTGAGGGCAGGTATGCCATTGTTCGTGGTATGGATCAGCGTTATAATTCTACATTGGTTAACGGTATCAAAATTCCAAGTCCAGATCCGGCTTATCGCTTTGTGCCCATGGATATATTCCCATCAGAAATGCTGGAGCGCCTGGAGGTTATCAAAGCCTTAACGCCAAATATGGAAGGCGATGCAATAGGTGGCGTTATGAACCTGGTAATGAAAAGCGCGCCAAAATATTTTGTTTTAAGCGCAAACGTTTCTGGTGGTTTTTCTACCTTGTTTTCATCAAATAGGCCATTTGTTGGTTTTAATGCTTCACCTAACACCAAATCGCCTGCTGCTTTAAATGGTAACAGCTATGCGGCAACCTATTCAGATTTTAACAACAAAGCGCTTACCAGCGACAAAAATATCTCGAACCCGTTTAGCTCAACCGCAGGATTAACCATCGGCGATAGGTTTTTAAACAACAAGTTGGGTGTAATTGTATCTGCAGCTTACCAAAATCTCTACAGAGGGTCTAACTCAAAACAACTTACACCTAATGCGCAGCCTTCGGCCATTCCATTGCCAAACTCTCCGCAGTTTTCTGATGCTTATGATCGTACTTATTCTACACAAACCGAGCGTTTGGGTATCCATAACAAAATTGATTATGTGATCAATGATAAAAACAAGATCTCGTTATATAACTTATACATTCACCAAAGTGAGTACGAGTCTCGTTTAACTTCAGATACGCTTGGCTTAGGTTTAAACTCAACTGGTTTAAGCAAACAGATCACTATCTCAAACAGGAGTACTTTAACCCAACAAAACATTTATAACTCCACATTACACGGCGAACATATACTGGGTAACCAATGGCGTTTTAACTGGGATGGAGTTTACTCTGTTGCAACCAGGCACATGCCCGATAGAACAGAGTTTTCATACGATGCCAATAAAACCCTTAACAATTCTGGTGCGGTAACAGCCGAGGTTGACAACAATACGCATCTGGTGCATCATTGGGAAAATAATAAAGACCGTGACCTAACTGGATATGCAAACCTGATATATACACCTAAAATTGCAGGTAAGGATGTAGAATTTTCTACAGGTGGACTATTTCGCCATAAAGTAAGGGACGCCGATTACATTGAATACACATTAAACGGTGGTTTAACTTTATACAACAATAACTTTAATAGTCTTCCATTTGCCTTTAATTCGGCAGCCGATGGTATTGGCAGTAATAACCCATTGCTGCAAAACAACTACCATGTACTTGAAAACGATAATGCCGAATACCTGCAGGTGAAATTTGATCTGCTCCCCAAATTACAGGTTTTGGGCGGTGCCAGGATTGAAAACACCTACATGACGTATGCTACACAATCACCTGCAACGGTTACGCAAAGAAGCGGGACTATTAGCTATACCGATGTATTGCCAAGCGTTCACTTAAAATACGAATTAACCGATAATCAGAATATTCGCGCATCTTATTTCGCTTCCATCAGCCGTCCGGGTTTTGGTGAGCTTGTTCCATACAAGGTTTCGGGCGAGTATTATGACCAGGTTGGTAACCCACTGTTAAAGCATATTACTGCCGATAACTACGATTTAAGGTATGAGTTTTTTGCAGGAGGATCTGATCAGTTATTATTGGGTACTTTTTATAAAAAGATATATAACCCTATCGAATATTTTGTAGTACGCGACGGCGGGCCAAGCTCGCAGGTAATTAAGCCTCAGAATGATGATGGCAATGCTACCAACTATGGTTTTGAAGCATTGGCTACCAAGTTTTTTGGAGTGATAGGTTTCTCGGTTAACTATACCTATACGCACTCAAGGGTAACTACCAGTAAACTGCTTTACTCAAATGATGCAACGCTTGGCTTGCAACAAACCAATGTGAACGAAACCCGC
Source organism: Mucilaginibacter cryoferens (assembly GCF_014205845.1). Classification (GTDB taxonomy): domain Bacteria; phylum Bacteroidota; class Bacteroidia; order Sphingobacteriales; family Sphingobacteriaceae; genus Mucilaginibacter. The sequence goes on along the minus strand of NZ_JACHCR010000001.1, from coordinate 92,281 downwards.
CCGTTGCAAGGCCAGGCCGATCACGTAGGTAATGCTTCGGCATTGTTTAAGAGTGCAAAATTGGGTTTAGATATACAATTGGCATTTGTTTACACCGGCGAGCGCCTTGCACAGGTATCTCCATACTACAATCTTGATTTTTATCAGCATGCTTACGATCAGTTAGATTTTTCGTTCGAGAAAGTCATCTTCAAAAAACTGTCATTTTACGGTAAGATCAATAACATTACTAATGCCGCCAGTAAAATATATTTAAAATTCCCGCATGGCAGCCTTGATGCCAAACAACAGGAATTTTTAGGTAAGCAGGATATTGCAGCCCAAACCCTGGTACAAAGCGATTATTATAAAACCTCATTCCTGGGCGGTTTCAGGTACAAATTCTAAATAAAACATAACGATGAAAAAATATATAGTTCCTATCATTTGCCTTGTTGTGGCAGCATCTGTTTCCGGCTGTCAGAAATGGAAAGGCGAGCATACCGATATTTATAGTTACACGCCACCTGCCGCTAACCCGGTAAGTGATAAAGCGCCACTTTCGTGCAGTGCCAGCGGTACATCTGTTGTATCTGTAAAAGGTACCATGCTTACAGGCAAAACATATACCGTAGAAGCAGGCTGCGACCTGGTTATTAACCCAACAGATACTTTATTAATGCAAGCAGGTGTTACCCTGAATATGGGTGCAGGCAGCAGTATTATTGCACTGGGTACTTTTGTAAGTAACGGTTCAAAAGATGCTCCAAACTGGATCACCGTAGCAGGTGTAACCAAAAATGATGCCCCGGGTGGATTTACCCCGGCCAATGACCCCGCGTATGCAGGTTTATGGAAAGGCATTATTGGTGGCCCAACCTGTAATTTGCTGGTTTTACGTTGGACGCATGTTGAATACGGCGGTTTAACCGAAGGCAAGGCAACATCAACCATCGCCAGCGCCGGCACGGGTAACCAGTATAGTATTTTGTTTGCCAACTATAATGGCAATTTTATTATGGAAGATTCGTGGCTGTATGGTGGTGTGGATGATCCTATCCGTATTTCGGCGGGTAAAATTGCCATATTTCGTAACACGTTTGAAAAAAATGGTGTTAGCGGCGGCGATTGTTTAAATGCAAAAGGAGGTACTACGGGTACTATGGCTTATAATCTTTTTATAGGTACAGCAACCAACGGTCAAAAAGCATCCAATAAAGGGCAGGCCACCGGATCACCACAAACCAACATTGTAATGTATAATAATACTTTTGTGAGTGGTGGTTACAGGCAGTTACAAAGTGGTCGTGGCGGATGTATCAATTATGAGGAAGGCGCAGCCGGCATGTATTATAATAACGTTGCTATTAACTGTAAGTTTGGTTACCGCGTAGTTGGTAGTCCAACGGCCGACATTGCCCATTTATCATATGGTAATAATTACCAATGGGCTGATTCTGTAAAACAGGCCAACCAGTTTTATCCTACTGGGTATATTACGAAGCCACAAACTACCGATATTCCTTCTATTACTACATCGGCAAATTACTTACCGGCAAGTTATACTTTAGGGTCAATTTATGATGGTACGGATGCGGTTCAAAAAAACAGTCCGATGTTCCTTAATTTTCCGTTGCCAACCAGCGGTCATGCTTTGGCAGATTACAGTGCTGTTGGTAAATATAATTTCCACCTGTTGGCAAACTCGCCCTTAATTGGTAAAGGTAATACCACTATAGCGCCATTAATCACTGTTCCGGTTAACCCAATTTACGGTTTATCTGAAGCCACTCTGCCAGGTGCCGATTTAGGAGCATTCCAACTAAACGGAAAAGGTAACCAACATTAATCCAATATTGCATACTTACTTCGTGATAACTGAGTTAAAGTCTCAGTTATCACTTTTCTTTTTTAAATAGCTTTCTAATCAAAATGAAAAAAATCATTAGCGTACTTTCTTTAATATTAATAGTTATAAGCTTAACAGCATCTGGTGTATTTGCGCAGGCAGCCAACCTTAAAATTGTTTTTATCCGCCATGCCGAAAAACCGGTTAAAGGCGATAACCTTACCTGCGAGGGTTTAAACCGGTCGTTAAAACTCCCTGCTGTAATAACCGCCAAATTTGGTATTCCTGCGTTTACGTTTGTACCGGGCCTTGGCCTTGGCGAGAATACCAAACATGCCCGCATGTTTCAAACAATTGTGCCTTTGGCTGTTAAATACAACCTTACCGTAAACAGCAGCCGTACCGAAAAAGATTCGTTAGGCATGGCGGCTGATCTTAAAAGCCGCAACGGCGTGGTGCTTGTAGCCTGGGAACATGGTGGCATTGCACCAATTGTAAGGGCCTTAGGTGTAAAAGAAAGTGGTTTAAAATGGCCCGATGATGATTACGACAGTATATGGATAATAACCTTTAAAAACGGCGAAGCTGTTTTAACCCGGGATAAAGAGGGTATTGTAGCCTCAAAAGACTGTAATTTTTAATAAGAGATACCACAAAAAACAGACACTATAGAGGCGCATTTTTGCGCCTTTTTTGATAGCGCTGTAGTCTGCACTAAAACAACGTTGTTGTAAATCCAATACTTAAATTTATACTCTGCGGATTTAATAACCGGTAATTACCACGCGGCGCCAGGTAAAAGTACGATGGCTCAATTGTTAGCGCAAAATGTTCGGCCAGGTAATATTCGGCCCCGGCGCTAAGTTTAAGGGATAAATGCCGGCGGCTTACCTGGTCAACAGTAATGGCTCCGGTATTAAAGTTTACCCTGTCGTAACTATTAATACCGATGCCGGGTTGCAAAAGCCCAAACAACTTTATTGCACCCGCTTTATGCCGGTAACCTACACCCAATGAAAAAATAGAGGAAGATAATTTGCCACTATTAACATTGGTTGGCGAGTTTAAATAAACCTCCTTATAATGGTTGGTGATGGCATCGTAATTAAACCTGTAAAATAGAGCATTACCTTCAATCGGCCTAAATTCAAGGGCGGTGTTAATCATTAAGCCAGCTTGCATATCCAAATCTAACTTGGTATTGCCAATTGGCTGACTTAAACCTATTGCTCCCGGGAAATAGAATTTAGACATGATGCTGTTACTTTGCCCGTAACTATTGTTACAGCATCCCAGGGCTATCAACAACAATAAAATACTGGTAATTAATGGTGACGATGGCTTCATACCTGGCAATAGCGTAAAACGTACAGGGTTATTTACGCTCCAGCTTTTGAAACGGTACTTTAATAATATTTATAAATTTAGTATTTACCGATGGTTGCATATGGGTATCTACTCCAAATACGGTATCCTCTTTTTCAAGCTCGGCGTAGGTGCCAAAAAGGCGATCCCAGATGCTTAGTACATCGCCATAATTACGATCGGTATAAGGTAACTGATAGTGGTGGTGCACCTGGTGTATATTGGGCGTAACAAAAATTAATCCTACTATTTTGTTGATGCGGTTGGGCAACCTGAGTGTGGTATGTGCTGCAATATTAGAAAACGTTTGTACCGTTTGCCTTAAAACAAGTACCATTGCCACCGGCCCCAATAAAAATACCCAAAGCATCTGGAAACTGGTACGTACAAACGTTTCGCCCGGATGCTCCCTTACGGTAGTGGATACATCAACCTTTAAATCGCTGTGATGAACAAGATGGAATTTCCAAAGGAAATCAAACTTATGCATAATAACGTGATAGATGTACTCGCACAGGTCCATCAGTATAAATAAACTAATGTAATATACCCAGGGATTTTCGTGAAAAGGTAAATAGTTAATTAAGCCCCAGTGATGTTGGTTTACCCAAGCCGAAACAAGCAGTACCAGGCTTATCATAAATAATTGAACGGGGAGGGCTGTTAAAATAAAAAGCAGGTTTACACGGGTGTGTTTAAATTTTTCGCCGGCCAAGCTATTGGTAAAAATTACCTCACTACACCACAATGTGGTAATAATAAGCGCGAAATAAATCAATTGTACTAGATCCTGATTGTTTGAAATAAAGGATTGAATCGTCATTTGATAGGTTTTGCCGGGTTTTTAGCTTTCAGTAAAATTAATAAAAATATGTGTTGTTAATAGTTATGTAACAAACATATATACAAATTCTGATTGAATGTTGAAGTAAAGTGCTTCTGTTAAAGTTTTTTTAACTTAACGTTGATATTCGCCAAGGGGGGGGGCGCAAAGGCATGTATTTGAACTCAACACTTTTATATTTATGATGGCGTGGATAAAAAAGTAAAAAAGGAGTGCTATTGTTTGTCCAGTTTAAACTTTACTATTACGCCCCGGCGTCCGCGGTAATACTTCCCGGTTATAACATCGGGGAATGTAGTGTAAGTGTCTTGAATATTGTTGAGTACAAAATATTCGATATTTTGGATATACTTTGATTGAAACATCATGTGGTTATCTGCACTGGCATGGCCACTGTTAGCATAGTAGGTTACATTGCCCATTTGTATCTCGCTTCCGCCTGCAAAACTATTAACCAGTTTAAGTCTGATAATCCTGCCGTTTAGCCTTCCGGTATAACTTCCATTATTAAAGGCTTCCGATTTAAACGCCAAAAAAGGTAAAATAGCCAATAGGGTTAGCGGTAAAAGCTTTCGATACATAGTTAACAAATGTATCAATTTAAAGAAAAATACCTTGGAAATTCTGTTAGCACTTTGGTTATTTAACTATCGAAACAGGCCGCTAGTTGTTTTTAGATACCTGTATTTTTGTACAACTATAACTTGCTATTTGCTGATATCAGAAACAAATATTTATGGATGTTAATTCTGAGTTATTTTTGTAGTTTTTTGTTTTGAAACAACTTTGTTACGTTAAAAGCCATTTATTGTTGATTTTTTAACCCTGCTTAATAATTTGTTAACATTAAGCTTATCTAACCATTAAACGGCCCGGGTTTCTTTGCACGGATTTTAATCCCCATCATAATGAAGAAACTCTTACCCCTATTAATTCTCTTCCAGTTGGCAATATGTAGTTTTGCTTTTGCAACTGGTACAATTAAAGGAAACATTACAGATAATAAAACCGGCGAGCCGTTGGTTGGCGCTACAGTTAAGTTAAAAAGCAAAGATAAAGACTTTAAAATGTCAACAGGTGTAGGCCTGGATGGCAGCTTCATATTCAAAAATGTACCTGCCGGTAAATACGAAATTGAGGCTAAATACATCTCATTTGAAGATCAGGAAGCTAACGTTGAAGTACAGGATGGCGCTATTGCCAGCGTTAAATTATCATTAAGCACAAAGGAACGCACGCTAACTGAGGTTAATATATCCGGCCACGCCGATAAAACCTCAGATAAGGCCGCCCAAACTGCCGAACGCAATTCACCGCAGATCCTCAACGCGGTATCGGCCCGTACTATTGAGGCTTCACCAGATATTACTATTGCCAACGTAACTCAGCGTATATCTGGTGTATCGGTTGAGCGTAGCACCAATGGCGAGGCCCAATACCCAATTATCCGTGGTATGGATTCGCGCTACATTTATACTTTAGTAAATGGTGTAAAAATTCCAAGTCCGGACAACAAAAACAGGTACATTCCACTTGATATTTTCCCTGCCGATATTGTTGACCGTTTGGAGGTATCAAAGTCATTAACCGCTAATATGGAAGGTGATGCCATTGGTGGTGCCATTAACCTGGTGCTAAAAGATGCCCCAGATGATTTTACCATACGCGCCAATGCCGGTACAGGCTTAGCTGCCAACTTTTTTGGTAACGGTTTTACCCAGTTTGATCATAGTGCCAGCTTAAAAAGCTCGCCAAGGGCAACCAATGGTAATAATTATCAGGCCTCTGTTGCCGATTTTCCTAACAATCCATTCCATTACAGCCAGAATAAAGTGCCTTTGGCATCTATCTTTGGTTTAAGTATTGGTGGCCGTAGTAAAAATAAAAAGTTTGGCGCCATAGTATCCGGCAGCTACCAAAATACTTATAGGCAAACCAACAGCACGTTTTTTAATACCGATGTTAACCTGGCTAATAATGAGCCGGTGGTTACCGATGTATCAAACCGGGTGTACAATATTCAGCAGCAGCGTTTGGGTCTGATCAGTAAGTTTGATTATAAATTTAACCGGAGCAACAAGATTAGCTTTGACGCCGATTACATTAACCTAACCCAAAACGAATATCGTTTTAGTTCAGATACCAGTTTGCAATTGGGCAGGGCAGGTATTGGTACCGGCCGCGTAAACCAGGATTATCGCAGCGACCGTACCGTGCAAAAGATATACAACTTTAACCTGCACGGCGACCACAGGCTTAACGATAAATTAAGCATCAATTGGACGGCCCTTTACTCAAAAGCAACTGCCAATGAGCCCGATCGTGCCGATCTGAGTCTGAACACGGGTCGTAACGTACAGTCAGACGGTACCATTGTACAAGCTCCTTTTACGTTTGATGCCTTAAAGGCCCAAACCCGTATCTTCAGTAATAACGCCGATAGGGATAAAACAGGTTTCCTTAACCTCATATACAGTCCAATTATATTTGGTGCCGATGTAGAGCTGAGCGCTGGTGGTATGTACCGCGATAAAACAAGACATAGCATTTATGACGAGTACGATCTGAGACCGGGTGCGGCCAATACGGCCCAAACGTTTGATGGCAATATTGATAACAACACCTTCGATTTGTTTAACACCCAGGGTACATCCAGCGATGCCCTTAACTACGATTTTACAGAGAGGGTAGGTGCCGGTTATGGTCAGTTTAAATTTACTGCCGGTAAATTATTGGCTATTGGTGGTTTAAGATACGAGCATACCAGCCAGGCATGGCATACAGGTGCACCTTTAAGTGTTGCCGGTACAGATGGATCTATTAAATATTATGATCTGTTACCAAGCGTAAACTTAAAATATAACCTGAGCGATAAACAGGATATTCGTCTGTCGTACTACTCGGCCGTTAGCAGGCCCAATTTTTATGAATTGATACCACATACCAGCGGTGATCCGGATGCCGATTACAAAGAACAGGGTAACCCTAATCTGAAACGCATTACAGCAGAGAATTTCGATTTGCGTTATGAGTTGTTCCCTAAAGCGTTAGACCAGTTGTTAGTGGGCGTGTTTTATAAATCGATCAAAAACCCTATAGAATACGCCATTGAGCCATCTGGTACCGACTTTGCTTACAAGCCAGAGAACTTTGGTAATGCCCATAACTTAGGTTTTGAGCTTGATATCACCAAGTATTTCAGAAACTTTGGTATCCGTGCCAACTATACCTATACCGATTCTAAGATCACTACCGATAAACAACAGGACTACCGTGACGATAACGGATTTTTAACACACCGTACGGTTTCACAAACCCGCTCGCTACAAGGTCAGTCAAAAAACATAGCCAATCTGTCGTTCCTTTACCGCGATTCCAAAAATGGATTTAACGCACAGATCTCGGCAGTTTACACCGGTGCGCGTATCAACACCGTATCGCCATTCCTTGATAATGATATCTGGCAAAAGGGTTATACCTCGCTTGATTTTTCGGCAGATAAACGCCTGTTTGGCAACCTGTCTGTTTACGTTAAGGCAACCAACCTGTTAAACACAGCTTACCAGTTAGAGATCCGTAGGCCATACCCGGCAGATGGGCAAGTGGTTGAGCACCAGGAAGCCGGTAAAAATACGTTTGTACGCCAGGATTTATACAGGCAGTATTACATAGTTGGTTTAAGGTATAAATTATAATTATCACACAACAATGAAGAGTTTAAAAGCAATATACGCGGCGTGTTTTGGAGCATTGGTGCTAAGCGCATGCCATAAGGGCGAACTGGCTATTATTTCGCAGCCGGTAATACAGGTAAGTAATGGCATTACATCCGATACCTTGTCGGGCGCGGTAAAAGGTACCATGCTTGCCGGCAAAACCTACTATTTTAAAAGCGATATCACCGTAAACGACGGTGATACCCTGCAAATGCAAGCCGGTGTAAGGTTGATAGCCATAGGTGATGGTAAAACTTACCAAACCGCCCCGGAGATTATTATGCACGGTACATTTATTAGCCTGGGTACAAAAGCAAACCCTAACTACATTACTGTACAAAACGCCGATACTTACCATAGTGAAGCGGCTTCACAAAACTATACAGATATTTTCAAAGGCTACTGGGGAGGCATAGTTTGTTCGCCCGAGGCGGCAACCGTGGCCAAGCCATCGCCACTTGGGGGCGATTTGATATTGAAATGGACGCATCTGGAATTTGCAGGCGGTCCATCGGGCCCCAACAATGATCCGGCAATTTATGCACAGGGTGATCCTCGCTATGTCGTCTACTTCGGTAATATTAAAAAGAATTTTATTTTAGAAGATTCGTGGTTGTTTGGCGCTAAAGATGATGCCATCAGGGTATCAGGCGGCCGTATTAGTATTATGCGTAATACGTTTGAATTATGCGGTCAATCGGGCGGCGAGTTCTTTAACATGAAAAGTGGTACCGTTGGCGATCTGGCCTACAATTTTATGATAGGCGCTGCAACCAATGCGTTAAAAGCTTCAGATGCAGGTAGCTCCGGCACGCAAACTAATGTTAATATGTACAATAACACCATGGTTAATTGCGGTTTCAGGCAAACAAAATCGGGTCGTGGCGGCTCTATCGATTTTGAAAAGGGGGCTCGTGGCTTGTGTTACAATAACCTGATTGCCAATTGCCGTTTTGGTTTACGTTTAACCAGTGATGCCGATTTAGTTAACATTAAATATAATAATCAGTACTATTATGGCTCCACTCAAAAAATTGTAGATGTGTTTTTGGCAGCCGATGGCGTGGGCACGTTCCAGTCGGCCGATATTCATTCAACAACACCAAAAGAAAACGACCCAACTTTTTACGGTTACGATTTAACCGCCTACGATTATACCGCAAACCCGGGCCCTATGACAGTATCTGTACAAACTGCCAATGCGGTAATCATTGGTACATCAAATTTTAGGGTAAAAGCAGGTTCAAAGGCATTAGGTGCAGGTAAGGTTGATTTTGCTCCCTTAAACGCCGTAACGGTAACCGGCGATTATGGAACAACGATAACACTGCCCGGTAAAGATATAGGGGCCTACCAAAATGATGGTACTGGTAACCAGCACTAATTTATAATGAAATCTACTTCGTAAACTAAACTAAAACTTGCAGGGATCAGCCTAAAAACTGATCCTTGTGTTGTTAAGCCCCCCTCTAAATCTGCCCCTAAAGGGGCAACTTTAGTAAACAAAGTTTTTTGAAAGTCTACCCTTTACGGGGATTTTTATTTTATAATCATGAGAAAAGTCATTTTATACATTTTTTTAGTCGCGTTTACCGCTGAAGCCCGTGCCCAGGATTGTGGCACTCCTTTTTTAGGCACCAAAACCTTGTACCAGGCACCAACTGCAACATATACGCCGGTACCAACGGGATATCAGCCGGTTTTTATTAATCACGTTGGGAGGCATGGTGCAAGGCATTTAACCAAAGATGTGAGCACTACTGCTATATATGGCATTTTATTAAAAGCCGATAGCGCAGATATGTTAACCGAAAAAGGTAAGCTACTTAAACAAATGGTACTTAACCTGCAAAAGGTTGAGAAAGGCAACACTAAGTCTATCTCTGCGGAGGGCCGTACCGAGTTACAGCAGATAGGGAATAGGATGTATCGTAATTACAGCGAAGTGTTTGCAGGCATCCCTAAACTAAGCGTAAATATTACCAAAGAGGTGCGTACCAAACAAAGTGCGGATGCCTTTTTATTAGGATTAAAAGCAGGTTTAAAAGATTCGGTACGGATTACAGAAGCCAATGACGATGTAAACCTGCGTTTTTATGACGAATCGCCGGTTTACACAGCTTATAAAGAAGGCAGCGATTGGGATAAATATAAAGCAATTATTGCTCAGGTTGAACATGTGGACGAGATCAACAAAAATATAACCGCAAGGCTTTTTAAATCCGAATACCTGAAAACAAAGGATAGTAAATGGGCTGATAAAGTGGTGGCCGACATGTGGGGATTTGCCACCATTGTTTATTCGCTAAAGGAGGAGATAGAAAAGGTTGGTATAGGTGCCAAAGATGTTGATTTTACCTGGTTTTATACCTGCGATGAGTTAAAAGCCTTAGGCCGTACAGATGCTGTTGAAGATTTTCTGGTAAAGGGACCGGGCGTAAAAGCCGATGGTATACAGGTGATAATTGCGGCCCCGCTACTGGCTAATTTTATTGCCACCAGCGATGATTTTATTAAATCTGGTACATACAACGCTAACCTCCGTTTTGCTCATGCCGAAACTATTTCGCCATTTACTGCGCTGCTGGGTATAACGGGTGCCGATAAGGTATCTGCTGATGTTAATAAATTTGATGCCAACTGGCATGCTGCTAACGTGGCGCCCTTAAGTTCCAATATTCAATGGGTGTTTTATAAAAAAAAGGGCAGTACCAACTACCTTGTTAAAATTTTGTTGAACGAAAAAGAGGCGCACATCACAGGCTTAGCAAAAGGATTTCCTTACTATAACTGGGCCGATGTACGTAAGCTGTACGTAGCCAAACTGGCCAGGTTTAATTATAAATTGGGAGATGGCGCGGTGGAGTTTTTAAAGAGGGTTAAATAAGTTTTGTTACGCTACACTTTACATTCCAGACTTAGAGGGTTCTGAAAGGAAAGTTTTTCGGCGGGTTTTTATATCTCCGCTACAGTCCATAATCCTTCTAAATTTCCATCCGGTCAAACAAAATCCCACCATAATGTTTTTATAAATAAAAGAACATTATGGCATTTGATCAATATCACGAACCTGCGAACGAACTATCGGCAGAGACCCGCACCTTTGCCCGTATGATTGTTTCGCTTACAGAAGAAGCTGAAGCCATTAACTGGTATGAGCAACGTATATCTGTAGAAACCGACAAGGCTGCTAAAGCCATTATGCAAAATGCCCAACAGGAAGAGTTTAAGCACTTTGGTATGGACCTGGAGTTTCTGCTCCGTAAAAAGCCTATATGGCGTACCACGTTAAAGGCTATTCTATTCCAAAAAGGCGACATTGTGGAATTGGGTAGCAAAGGCGAGGAGGCCGCTGAGGATTAACCCTCTATGTATAAGTTAGCCAATGATCGGCACTGCAATAGAATGCTGGCAAAATGTTAGAAAATAAAAAGGAGAAATGAATAATAAAATATTAGCTGGCGAAGTAAACAGTAGAATATCGTTTATTGAATTTATTGAACGGTTAAGGGATGACTTAAACGAAAATAGTAACGATTGGGAAAATAAAACGTTGGGTGATTTTCTGGTAGCATTGGGTGCTTATGCAGAAGATATTCAGGGATATTATGATAATACAAAGCAACCAGTAAATGCAGATGTGCCTTCGTGGAAGGTGTTTGCTGATTTACTTACGGGAGCAACTATGTATGAGTAGCGATTTGAATAAAAGACAGACTCACCTGCACATTCTGTCCCTACATCCACCCTACATTGTAAAACCTTAGTGTCAATTGTACAAGCCATTATTTTATTCTCCTATATTTGAAATACTAACCACAATTCATCTACATGAGAACAAAGTATTACCTGCCGCGTATTTGCGTGGTATCGGCCCTGGTTGCCGGGCTGGCGCTATCTGCATCGGCACAGCAAAAAAATATTTACCATAAAGGCTGGATAGATTTCAATAAAAATGGGAAAATGGATGTATTTGAAGATCCATCCCAAACCATTGACAAACGTGTTGCCGATTTACTGAGTCAAATGACCGTTGACGAGAAAACCTGTCAAATGGCCACGCTCTATGGATATAAACGGGTACTTAAAGACGAGATGCCTATCCCCAACTGGAAAAACGAGATCTGGAAAGACGGGATAGCCAATATAGATGAAGAACTGAATAATCTCACCTCGCATACCGACGACGCGCCTACACAATATTCGTATCCGTTTAGCAAGCATGCTTCGGCTATTAATACCATCCAAAAATGGTTTGTGGAAGAAACCCGCATGGGCATCCCGGTTGATTTTACAAACGAGGGTATTCATGGTTTAAACCACGATCGTGCTACACCGCTACCTGCCCCAATTGGTATCGGTAGTACTTTTGATAAACAATTGGTACGCCAGGCCGGCCAAACCGTAGGGCGCGAAGCAAAAGCTTTAGGTTACACCAACGTTTATGCCCCGATACTTGATCCAGCCCGCGACCAGCGTTGGGGCCGGGTAGTAGAATGTTACGGAGAAGACCCTTTTCATATTGCCGAAATGGGCAAGCAAATGGTTTTAGGGATGCAGGAGGAAGGCATAGCCGCAACTTTAAAACATTTCGCGGTATACAGCGTGCCCAAAGGTGGTCGTGATGGAAGCGACCGTACCGATCCGCATGTGGCACCAAGAGAAATGCATCAGATTTACCTGTATCCGTTTCGCAGGGTTATTCAGGAAGCCCATCCTATGGGGGTAATGAGCAGTTATAATGATTGGGATGGCGTACCTATAACCGGTAGCTATTATTTTTTAACCCAGTTACTTCGCCAGCAATTTGGTTTTAACGGTTACGTGGTGAGCGATAGTGAGGCCGTTGAATTTTTGTACTCCAAACATCACGTAGCAGCCGATTATAAAGAAGCTGTAAGGCAGGCGGTTGAGGCCGGCCTAAATGTACGTACCAACTTTACCATGCCGCAAACCTTTATTTTGCCTTTACGCGAGTTAATTAACGAAAACAAGATCTCGATGAAAGTGATTGATTCGAGGGTAGGCGATGTATTACGGGTAAAATTTCGCCTGGGCCTGTTTGATAGCCCGTACGTGAAAGATCCCAAGGCGGCCGATAAATTAGTACATACCGCCAATGACGCGGCTATGTCGCTTAAAATGAACCGCGAATCGATGGTGTTGTTGAAAAATGAGGGTGATTTGCTGCCATTGGATAAAAAGAAGTATCCTAATATATTGGTAACTGGTCCGCTGGCTAAGGAAACCAACTACGCTATAAGCCGTTATGGCCCGTCGCATAACCCGGTTACCAACGTGTATGATGGTTTGGTAAATTATATGGGAAAAGATGGTATAGTTACCTACGCTAAGGGCTGCGACATGATAGATGCCACCTGGCCCGAAAGCGAAATTATTGAAACGCCGCTTACCCAACAAGAGCAAATAGAAATTGATAATGCCGTAACCCAGGCCAAAAAGGCCGACGTAATTATAGCCGTTGTAGGCGAGGATGTGGATAGGGTAGGTGAAAGCCTGTCGCGCACCGGGTTAAACCTTCCTGGCCGCCAGTTAAAGCTGATACAGGCCCTACAAGCAACAGGTAAACCTGTGGTTATGGTAATGATAAACGGGCAGCCGCTTACCATCAACTGGGAAAATAAATATGTACCTGCCATTTTAGAAGCCTGGTTCCCAAGCGTGCAAAGCGGCCAGGTAATTGCCGAAACCTTATTTGGCGATAATAATCCGGGTGGCAAGCTGCCCATCACTTTCCCAAAAACTACCGGGCAAATTGAGTTTAACTTTCCGTTTAAACCCAATTCACAGGCTAGTCAAGGTGGTCAAAATAGCTGGGGCAAAACCAGTGTGAATGGTTCGTTATACCCTTTTGGGTATGGCTTAAGCTACACCAAATTTGAATACAGTAACCTGGTGGTGTCTCCCGAAAAGGAAAACGCGCAGGGCGATGTACAGGTAAGTGTTGATGTAACCAATACCGGTGCCCGTGCCGGCGATGATGTAGTGCAATTGTACCTTAAAGATGAAGTAAGCAGCGTAACTACCTATGAGTATGATCTGCGTGGTTTCGAGCGGGTTAACCTTAAACCCGGCGAAAGAAAGACTGTGCAATTTACCCTGCATCCCGATGATTTGGCCCTATTGGATAAAAACATGAACTGGACCGTTGAACCCGGTAAGTTTATGGTGATGATAGGCAGCTCATCAGAAGATATTAAATTAAAAAAGGAGTTTGAGGTGCAGTAAAGCGGCAACTCTCCAATAATGAGGTAATTTAAAAGACCTGCGATTGTTAAAACTTCGCGGGTCTTTTTTGTATTATTGACATATGATAATTGACGATATGAATTTAAGCGACTCCTGGGTTTCCCTCGAGTTTTCTACCGACGAGGAGATTCCGGTTTTTGTAAAGTTTAGGCCGCACCTGCAAAATTTTAAGGATACCGGTGTTTTTAATTGGCGGATGGATGTTATCTGGGCATATAATTCGCCAAATGAAAGCCTGTTGCCCCGCGAAATTGATCTCGACCTGATGGAGCAGGTGGAAGAGGCACTGGCAGATATGCTGGAACTGGATAACCAAACCATACTTGCTTTTAGTTTTACCGGCGAAAACGAAAGATGGTGGGCCTGGTATACTACAGATATTGACATAGCGGGCGAACGGCTAAACGCGGCACTTTCTCAATTCGATCAGCTTCCGGTTACCATTAACGCCGAAAGCGACCCGGATTGGGAGGAGTATGTTGGGGTATTGGAAGATTTTGCCTAATAATATGTTTTTTAGATTGAAGAAATGTTAAAACACTTTTTCAATAAGATTAAGCTTGCAGACTTAAGTTGCCTTCCGCTAAATTATTTGAGGCACATAACACCGTTTTGTTTACTTTTACCCAATTAATCAGACCGTTAAAAGCCGTTATAAATACAGTTGTAATATTGTACTTTATTTATATTTTTATAAACTATAATTACTTAGGCCTGATCTTTTAAAAACTTTAACTCTCAATTATTGAATGGAACCCGAAAATAAAGGTGTGAAGGGCAGTCAGCTAAAAAATATGATCATCAAAAGGCTTTATTTTAATAAAGCGATGTCATGTGCCGGACTGAGCGACTTATTTGATAAAAGCATTCCGTCAATAGCCAAAGCCGTAAATGAACTGATGCACGAAGGCTTCGTGGTTGAGCATGGCTATGCTCCGTCGAGCGGTGGCCGTCGTCCGCTTATGTACTCTGTAAAGGCAAACGCCATGTATATATTGGCTGTAGCGCTCGATCAGCTTACGGCGCGTATCCAGCTGTTCGATTTGCAAAACAGCGCGGTTGCCGATATGCTTACTTTTGAGCTTAAACTGCTTAACAATCCCGATGCATTAGGCATACTTACCAACCAGATTAACAGCTATATTAAAACATCGGGTATTGCCAAAGGCAAAGTTGCCGGTATTGGTATAGGCATGCCTGGTTTTATTAATGTAACAGAGGGAATAAACTATACTTACCTTGATGCCAACGGAAGCCTTACCGCATACCTTACAGAGCATACGGGCATAACAACTTATATTGATAACGATTCGAGCCTGATAGCGCTTGCCGAGCAAAAATTTGGCATAGCCAAAGCACAAACCGAAGTAATGGTGATAAATTTAGGCTGGGGCATAGGTTTAGGGATGATAGTGAACGGCAAGCTGTTTCGCGGCCATACCGGTTTTGCGGGCGAGTTAAGCCATATCCCACTATCTGAAGATGGTTCACTTTGTGAGTGCGGTAAACGAGGCTGTTTAGAGGCTGAAGCATCTATGCTGGTTGTTGCCCGCAAAGCTATTGAAGGTATTAAGCAGGGGCGTATAACCAGTTTAAAGCACAATACCAATGATCATTCTAAACTGATGGGAGATGCCCTGCTGGATGCCGCCAATAACGGCGATCAGTTTGCTATAGAACTTTTGTCTGATGCCGGGTACAAAATAGGGAAAGCCCTGGCTATTCTTATCCATATCATGAATCCGGGTACTATTGTATTAAGCGGCAGGGGAGCAAAAGTTGCTAAAATATTAATGGCGCCCATTCAGCAGGCGTTACATAAGTATTGTATACCACGTTTATCTGCCGGTACAGAGTTACTGGTATCAGAACTTGGCTTTGATGCCGAGTTGGTTGGCGCAGCCGTTTTGGTAATGGAAAACTTTGATAAAACTGTAAAAGCTAAAGTAGCGAAAGCAGGAGCCTAATGATGTGCAGATTTCAAATGTGCAGATGATGAATTGTTTTTTGTCGTCAGATAATGGCAATAATATCGGCTTGTTATTTCATTTGCACATTTAAAATCTGAAATCTGCACATTTATAAGAATACCCTCCCGGAATATTCTATCGCTTCCAGTAATTTATCCATATTAAGCCCCAGTGGCTCGTTTTGAGTTTGGAGGTATGTTGTTAGGTTTTCGGTTGCAATATTGCCTGTAAGGTCATCTGCGGCCATGGGGCAGCCACCATAGCCCTTTAGTGCGGTGTCGAACCGTTTGCAGCCGCTTTGGTAGGCCGCTGCTATTTTAGGTTGCCAGGTATCGGGTGTACTATGCAAATGGATACCAAATTCGATTGCAGGGAAGGCCTGGCAAAGTTCTGGGTAAACATTGCCTATCTGTTCGGCAGTGGCAATGCCGATGGTATCGGCTAAAGCGATATTGCCGATGCCCTCAGCCACTAATTTCTCTGTCCACTTATAAATAATATCTGTATTCCATTCATCTCCGTAGGGGTTTCCAAAACCCATAGACAAGTAGACCAGCAGTTTTTTATTGTTTGCGACCGATAATTCCTGCATGCGCTTTACATTATCAAACGCTTGGGGTAGGGTAGTATTGGTATTACGAAGCTGGAAGGTTTCTGAGATAGAAAACGGATAGCCCAGATAAGTGATCTCCGGGTGCTTTACAGCGTCTTCGGCACCGCGGTAATTGGCAACAATGGCCAGTAGCTTTGATCGGGTATTGCTCAGATCTAATTTACTCAATACCCCGGCAGTATCCTGAAGCTGGGGTATCGCTTTGGCTGATACAAAACTTCCAAAATCAATAGTATCAAAACCTACCTGCAAAAGCAGGTTAATATATGCCGCTTTTACATCCGTTGGAATAAAGTGCACTATACCCTGCATGGCATCGCGCGGGCATTCGGTTATTTTGATCATTTCAGGTTCGTGTTACGTGGTTTGTGTTGCGGGTAGCAAAAATAACAGCTAATTTAATACAAGATTAAAGCTTTTACACGCAACCCGCAACAGGCTCCCCGCACCTCAATTCACGGTATTCGGTAAATGTTGTTGCTCTGTTAGGCCTTCCCGTTCAAATTTATGAAGGATAAGCCTGGTGCCACCGTTGTAATTAATATAGCTCGATACCCAGTTGATAAATACAATTACCTTGTTACGGCCGCCCAACAGTGATATCAAATGCACAAACATCCATACCAGCCACGCAAAAAATCCCTGAAATTTGATCTTACCTAAGTCGGCAACCGCTTTATTACGGCCGATGGTGGCCAACGAGCCTTTATCAAAATATTTAAATGGTGCGGTAGCTTCATGATTGATGAGCTGTATAATGGTTTTACCCACATGCGCGCCCATTTGTATGGCTACCTGCGCTACACCGGGGTGCCCTTTTGGCGTTTCATCGGTGATCATAGCCGCCACATCACCAATAGCGAAAATGTTTTCTGTACCTATCATCCGGCAAACGCTGTCTACCTTTATCCGGTTACCACGCTCAATATTACTTTTGTCAATACCCTCAGGCACAACGCCCATAACACCTGCGCTCCAGATCACATTTTTGGTACGGATGGTTTTACCGCCTTCAAATTTTATTTCGTTGCCATCGTAGCTTTCTACCTTTACACCTAATAAAACTTCTACACCCATTTTGGTGAGAAAATCCTTTGCCGCATTAGATGCCTGGTCAGAAAATGGTCCCAATACCTTTGGTAAAAAATCTACCAGGTATACCTTCATATCTTCTTTTTTAAGCTCGGGATAATCTTTGGTCAGCACGTGGTTTCGTAACTCTGCCAGCGAACCAGAAAGCTCGACACCTGTGGGGCCGGCACCCACCAATACAAAGGTGAGCAAGGCTTCACGTTCGTCTTTAGAGGTTTTTAGCAAGGCTTCCTCAATATTTTGAAGGATGGAGTAGCGCAGATTTAATGCCTCGGGGATAGATTTCATCGGCATCGAAAATTTTTCTATCTCATGATTGCCAAAAAAGTTGGTGGTAGATCCGGTGGCTATCACCAGGTAATCGTAGGCTATCTGGCCAATGGTGGTATCAATAGTATTGCTTTCGGCATTCACTTTTAGTACTTCTGCTATCCGGAAACGGAAGTTTTTTTGCCCCGAGAAGTTTTTGCGCAGCGAAAAGGCTATCGATTCTGATTCCAATCCGCCCATAGCTACCTGGTACAATAGCGGCTGAAAGGTGTGGTAATTATGCTTATCCAGCATTAAAACGTCAACGGGCTTATCTTCTAACTTTTTGGCTACCTGCAGGCCGCCAAAGCCGCCGCCAACTATAACTACTAAAGGGAATTTTGAACTATCTGATATGTTCATGTGAAGAGGGTTATTAGTGTTCGTTTTGTAGAGGCACATGTTTTGCGTCTCTTATTTACTTCCGGAGATACAAAATAGATGCTTCTCCTTTTCATCGCCAACAGCACAATACCCATGCCGATGGCAATGTTTATTTATTGTTTTTACTATGCAATTATACCTCATTGTTATTCATTTGCAACCCCATCCGTCGGCCGGCTTCGGCCTTTGGTGGTTGTAGTTTCATGTCCTTTTCTTTATAAGGACTGCATGAGGTTTCTTCCTGTAAAACAAAAAAGGCCCCAAATGTTCTTTGGAGCCTTTTAAATAAATTAGTTTATTTATTTGAGTTGTTTTTTCCCAAGGTCGACTATAACCGGTGTTGCCACGCAGATAGAAGAGTATGTACCAAAAATAACACCTATTAATAATGCAAACGAGAAGCCTTTGATAACATCACCACCAAATATGAACAACACGATCAATACAAACACTACTGTTAATGCAGTAATAATGGTACGGCTTAATGTGCTGTTGATAGCGCGGTTGATAACATCTTCTGTTTTTTCGTCTTTTGTCTGATGTTCAAGGAACTCACGAATCCTGTCAAATACTACCACCGTATCATTAATAGAGTAACCGATAACAGTAAGAATCGCGGCGATGAATGCCTGGTCGATATCTAACGAGAAAGGTAATATTCCGTTGAATAAAGAGAAGAACGATAATACCAGCAATGCATCGTGTGCTGTTGCAAACATCGCACCTATGCTAAACTGCCATTTACGGAAACGGATAAAGATGTAAGCGGAGATAACAAATATGGCAATCAATACTGTGTATACAGCTGATGTTTTCAATTCCTCAGCAATTGTTGCACTTACTTTCGATTGACCAACAATATCGCTATCGCTTATCTTGGTTTCGGCGTTGGTGTTTAATGCTGTTACCAGTGTAGCTCTTACTTTTGCATCTATTGCCGGGGTATTACCCTGCATAAGATAGTTGGTAGTGATACTCATCTTGTCTGCACCTAAGGTTTTAACCTCGGTACCACGACCTAATAAAGAGGGATCAACAGCATTGTGAATTTGCTCTGTTGTAATTGTTTTGTTAGGGAATTTTACAATAAAGTTACGACCCCCTTCAAAATCAACACCGTAGCTAAACCCACGAACTGCAATTGATATAATACCCGCAATAATGAAAATACCAGAGAAAATGTAAAACTTGAAACGGTTTTTAACAAACGCGTAGTTGGCATTTTTAAAGGTATGTGAGCTCCATGGGTTGCTAAATTTAATATCCCAGCCTTTATCAATCATCCATTCAAATATAACCCTTGAGATTAACAGTGAACAGAATAATGAAGTGATAATACCGATCATCAATGTAGTAGCGAAACCTTGTATCGGGCCCGAGCCAAAGATAAACAGGATTAAGCCGGTTAAGAAGGTACTGATCTGTGAATCGAGGATAGATGGCAGCGCGTGTTTAAAACCATCGGCTACGGCTATTTTTAATGATTTACCTAAAGCAAGTTCTTCACGTACACGCTCATACACCAATACGTTGGCATCAACCGCTATACCTAAGGTAAGCACTATACCTGCAACACCTGGTACTGTAAGTACGGCACCTAAGCTGGTTAGTACACCCATCAGGAAGAATATGTTGATAACCACCGCAACTACCGCAACGGTACCTGCACGGTTATAGTAAGCTATCATAAAGATAAGTACTACTACCAAACCTAATGCGCATGAAAGCAAACTGGCGCTGATAGCTTCTTTACCTAATGACGGACCTACAATTTCTTCAGACACAATGTGTGCCGGGGCCGGTAAACGACCTGCTTTTAATACGTTGGCCAAATCTCTTGTATCTTCCTGGGTAAAGTTTCCTTCAATAGAGGATACACCACCAGAAATTTCGTTTTGAACGTTAGGAGCAGAGTATACATTGTCGTCGAGAACAATGGCGATAGCTCTTTTGTTGGTTGCAGCAGCTGCCTCGGCAGTAACTGTACGCCATTTTTGAGCACCTTCAGAGTTCATGATCATCACAACCTCTGGGCTGCCTTTTTGATTTACATCGTTTCTGGCATCGGTAATTACATCACCAGAAAGTACCGGACCGTTTTCGGCACCACTTAATTTAATGGCATATAAAGCAAATGCTTTTTGTTTAGCATCTTTCATTGGTTTTACATCCCAAAGAAATTTCATGTTGCGTGGTATGGCAGATTTTGCAATCGTGCTATGCAGGTATGAGTTTACTTTGGCAGTATCTTTTAACAAAGCGTAACCAACAACCGGGCCCTGACCCAATGACTGCTGACCATTTGCACCTGGATAAAGGTTTAACGACATTACCGATAACAGCGGGTGTTGTGCCGCCAATTGCGATTTGCCACTTAATGCAGCAGCCGAAGTGTCTTTCTCTGCATTTTTTTGAACCTTGCTTAACAATGAGCCCGCTTTTGCAGCAGTATCTTTTTTAACAGCGGCAGTTGCAGCAGTTGTTTTTGACGAATCGGTTTTTACAGCAGTTTTGTTTTTTGCAGCAAACAGGTTATCAACAGCAATAATGGTTTGGTAAGCTTCGCTGTTATCAAATGTTTGATAAAACTCAAGCTTTGCAGAACCCGACAATAATTTACGAACACGATCTGGTTCTTTAACGCCAGGTAGTTCGATAAGAATACGGTTTGAGCTTGCCTCTAACTGGATGTTAGGCTGGGTTACACCAAACTGGTTGATACGGGTGTTTAATACCGTGAATGATTGTTTTACTGCAGTATTAGCCAAATCTTTCAGATAAGCTTCAACTTCGCTGTTTGAAGCGTTAAACTTTAAGTGATCCTGGTTATCTTTTGTTGAAAAGATAGCAGCCAGTTTACCATCCGGATTTAACTTTTCGTACTCACTTACAAATAACGCGATAAAATTTTTCTGGCTGGTTTTTGCATCAGCCTGTAATTTATCAGCATTAGCCAAAGCCTGGTTGAAAACCACATCGGGGTTATTGTTCGCTATTTTGCGTACCAGCTCATCGAGCTGAATTTGCATAGTAACGTTCATACCACCTTTAAGGTCGAGACCTAATGCAAGCTCTCTTTGCTGTACAAAAGCGTAAGTGTGTTTGAATAACGGATATACCGGTTGTGTAGACATTGAGTCCAGGTAGGCCGTCTCTTTTTCAGGATTTCCCTTTGCGTATGCCTTGGCATCACTCTGAACTTTTGAGGCCACCCACGTAAACGACAGCTGGTAGATACACACAACTGCCAGCAGAATGGCGAAAAATTTAATAACCCCTTTACCTTGCATCGAATTTGTAATATGTAATTAATTAGTTTATAAGCTTTTTTTAATAAGACGGCAAATCTAATAAAATTTCGCAAGGAGAAAATTTTAAATTAAAACAAATTGATGACAAAAAATGTTAGCCACGCTCCAATGTAATGAAGGCATAGTGGTACTTGTTTTTTTCATCAGGTGTAAAATTCTCCCGCTCTTTTTCTTTCCACTCAGTTGGGTCGAGCGTAGGAAAAAAAGTATCTCCGTCAAAATCCTGATCTATCAAAGTAAGATAGATGCGGTTGGTTAAATGCAGGGCTTGCCGGTAAATTTCGGCACCCCCAATAATAAATACTTCTTCTTCACTGGCACAAAGCGCTACCGCGGCTTCGATAGACTTAACTACCTCGCAACCTTCAATGGCAATGTCCTGACGGGTTACCACAATGTTTCTGCGCCTTGGCAATGGTTTACCAACAGAATCGAAAGTTTTGCGACCCATGATCACCGTATGGCCGCTGGTTACATCTTTAAAATGTTTCAGATCATTTGGCAGGTACCAGAGTAATTGATTGTTTTTGCCAATGGCGTGATTTTTGGCAGTAGCTACTATTATGGAAATTGTCATTGATGTTTGTTCATTTTTTTAACCGGTTTATTGCCGTTGTTTTTAACCGGATAATTTTTGCAAGCCATGATTGCGTGGGTAATACCCAATCGCGGTTTGTTATTGTTTTTGTAAGGATAGCAAAAAACTATTAAATCGTCAATTCTGAAAGTTCGCTTCGGAAATCGGCTTATGTGATTTTTTTAGTTTTTGTCGCCAGCCAAAGTTTGATGCCGTCAAAACTTAATTCGCCTTTACTTGCTGCAATAGTCATTTCGTATTTTTCATCTTCGGATGCATCGATGTCTATCCCAGTTTCAAGCAGCGTTAATCTGAGCAGCGTGTAAGCGGTTCGTTTATTACCATCAAGAAAAGGATGGTTGATGATAATGCTTTCAAAAATGGCGGCGGCTTTATCAATCGCATCCGGGTATAAGTCCACGCCATCAAAAGTTGCCTGGGGGCGTGCTATGGCGGCTTCTAATCCTCCCTGCTCTCTTACTCCCTTAATGCCTCCAAATTTTTCAATTAAAATATTGTGAATTTGCAGAGTAGTTTTAAGGTCGATCATTGAGCCAGTCTTTGTAACAAACCATCGTCTTCAGAAATGATCCTCTCCAAATTCCTGGCAAGATTTATTTGATCAGGTGATTGTGTTTGCCGTTGCTTTACGTAATCCAAAATATTTTGCAATGCAGTTTCCGGCACTTGTTCAAGTGCTTTTTGTATTTCGCTTTTTATTTGTACAACAGTCATAATCAAATTTACATTTTTAAATTGTATAGCCGTCAATGACTAAACCGCTACTGCCCCCTTGATATGCGGATGCGGATCATAATTTTCTAAAGTGAAATCTTCAAACTTAAAGGCGAAGATATCTTTCACTTCCGGATTAATTTTCATAGTTGGTAATGGCCTTGGCTCGCGGCTTAGTTGCAGGCGGGTTTGCTCCATGTGGTTGTTGTAAAGATGTGCATCGCCAAAGGTGTGGATAAAGTCGCCATAATCCAGGTCGCATACCTGTGCCATCATCATGGTGAGCAGGGCATAGGAGGCTATGTTGAAAGGCACGCCCAAAAATATATCGGCGCTGCGCTGGTATAACTGGCACGATAGTTTGCCTTTGGTTTCTCCTTTAGCTGGATCAGCCGGCTCTACGTAAAACTGAAACAAGCTATGACATGGTGGCAGCGCCATCTGGTTCACATCGGCAACGTTCCAGGCCGATACGATCATGCGGCGGGAGTCGGGATTGTTTTTAATTTGGTTAACCACCTGGGTTATTTGGTCTATGTGGCCGCCATCGGGTTTTGGCCAGCTGCGCCATTGGTAACCGTAAACCGGGCCAAGGTTGCCATCAGCATCGGCCCACTCGTCCCAAATGCGTACACCGTTTTCTTTGAGGTAGCTGATGTTGGTATCGCCGCTCAAAAACCATATCAACTCGTGGATGATAGATTTGAGGTGAAGCTTTTTGGTGGTCACCATAGGGAAACCTTTTTTCAGGTCGAAACGCATCTGGTAGCCAAATACACTTACGGTGCCGGTTCCTGTCCTGTCGTGCTTTTGCGCGCCGGTCTCCATCACATGGCTCATCAAATCGAGATACTGTTTCATTTTTTTTTGTTCATTAGTTCAACGGTTCATTTGTTCATTGGTCTTGTCTGTTGGGTTGCAGGTGTGCCGAAATATCAAATATGAAATTCTTCGCCATGCTACCAATAAACTAATGAACCAGTGAACCGATGCCCACTTTTAAAAGGCAAAGAAAAATAATAAAGACTAAGTATCCTAAACATGTGCAAAAATACCAGTTTGTTAATCATTCCTAATCAGCAGGAACATGATAACTTTGCAAGTCGGCAATAATGTCGTTTTTAAATTTAAGAAAAGGGCAGATAGAGAATTGTAGGCAAATCAACTATTCTCCTAGTCGTCCCAATCAACCACTCACCAAAAGTTAACAATTCACCCAAAAAAAGCATGATCCTTTTTCCGAACGCAAAAATAAACATTGGCCTCAACGTTACCGGGCGCCGCCCCGATGGTTATCATAACCTGGAAACCATTTTTTATCCCATCAACATTAAAGACGCGTTGGAAGTAGTGGCGAGCGACAAATTGAGTTTCACCTCATCGGGGCTGGAGATTCCGGGTAGGATAGAAGACAACCTTTGCATCAAAGGATATCATATGCTCAAAGAAGATTTCGATCTGCCGCCGGTAAATATTCACCTGCATAAAAATATTCCGATAGGCGCGGGCCTTGGTGGAGGATCTGCCGACGCTGCTTTTTTTATCAGGCTGATGAACGAGCAATTTAACCTGTGCTTAACCAATGATGAGATGACCGGTTACGCCCGCCGCCTTGGGGCCGACTGTGCTTTCTTTATCGAAAACAAACCCGTCTTCGCGTTTGAGAAAGGCGATGAGTTTGAAACCGTAAAGCTTGATCTATCGGCTTACAAAATTGTGCTTGTGATGCCCGATATTCATATCTCCACATCCGAGGCTTTCGGAGGTATAAAACCTACACCGGTAAAAGACTCCCTGCTGGAGTTGATCACCGAGCCGATCTCCGAATGGAAGAAGCATATCAAAAATGATTTTGAAACCTCCATCTTCAAAAGTCATATCGAGATTCGCGGGGTGAAGGCTGCCCTTTACGAGGCGGGTGCAATCTATGCCAGCATGAGCGGCAGCGGCGCATCAGTGTTTGGGATATTTGCCGAGACTCCCGACCTGGGGCTTTTAGAAAGCGAGAACGAAGTGTTCTATTTGTAATTCGGATTTTGGAATTTCGATTTCGGATTTTTTTTGACTTGAAAATATAACAGATGGTGAATTGAAAATTCACTGCAGTAAAAAATAAAAAATCCGAAATCGAACATCCCAATTCCTAAATCCTAAATGCCTGCATCTTCACTTACGCCTCTTCCAAAACCTTCAACCCAATCCCTGTCGCCAAAGCCCTTGGCTAGGGCTGTTAATAAGCGGCTGTGTACGGCGTTTACAAGTGGCATGGGTGTTTGACTTGTCTGCGATAGTCTGAATGCAAGGCGCGCGTCCTTATAGCCTAATTTGGTCTTGAATCCTACTGGCTCGTATTGTTTGTTGGCAATCAGTCGGCCGTAGTTTTGGTAGATGGGCGCGTTGAATAACGTTGAACCAAAAAAGTTGGCAACCTGGGCACGGTCAAGTCCATTCTTCTCGGCAAGGGTATAGGCCTCGGCCATCATTTCCATAGATGCCATGATCATAAAGTTACCTGTAATTTTCACTACGTTGGCACCACCCACTTCTTCACCAAAATCATGAATGCTCTGGCGCAGGCAATCTAGCACTGTTTTGGCAATGTCCTTTACCTGTTGCGGACCAGAAACGCAGATGAAAAGCTTCTTGGCAGCTGCCGCTTCCGGCCTTCCAAATACAGGGGCGGCTAGGTAATGGTTACCGGCTTTATTATGCGCTGTAGCTAGTTCTAAGGCAGTTTCTGGCGAGATTGTGCTCATGGATATATGCACAGCATTGGGCTGTAGGGTTTTTAAAATTCCGTCGGGACCTACAACGGATTCTCGGAGCACTTCATCTTCTGATAGCATGGTGATCACAATGGGGACATCACTAGCAGCCTCGGCCGGGGTTTTGCATTTGGTGATGTGCGCCGCGTTTAGCTCGTCGGCTTTGCTGGGGGTGCGGTTGTGTACCTGTAAGTGGTAGCCCTCGGCGATAAGGTTTTTTGCCATGTGGATGCCCATGTTGCCAAGGCCTATAAATCCTATTTTATTTTCCATAGTGTTAATTGATGTAGTCTCTGTCTTCGTCACTTAGTGTATTTTTATCTTCTTTTTGGTGGATGTTGTCGTGGTAGGCTTCGATATCGTATTTGGCCTTTTTGGGGCGACCGACCAGGTAGCCTAAAATGAAACCGATCACCGTCATCACAATCATGATGGTTAGTTTGGAGATCCGGAAATTCATGAATAAAAAGGCGAATGTAACGTTGTCGGTATTTTGGGCGAGGGCTGCCGTCAGTAAAATGGTGATGGCAATTATGGTGGTGGTTTTTATGCTCATGATGTTTTCAAATTAACAGTTAATACAAGATGCAGTTTTTAAATGTTTATTAAAAGATATTTGGATGAATTTCGGATCTCTGAATTTTGATTTGGGATTTATCCCGAATTTGGATTTCGGAATTTCTGACCCTGTTTTTTTCGCCGCCTTATTTTGATCAGGATTTTTTCAGTGATTTTTCGGGGTGTAATCTCAGCGAAATCATATCCAGGAAAAAAGTACTTTTTGATGTCCCGGAATTTTGAGGGACACGCTCCGCTAAATTTCCTCCAGGGATTTTCCCCGACTTGAATCTGTCTCTTCCGTTTTCGTCAAATCTGATTTTTGTTTCCGGCATAGCATCAAATTTAAACTCA
This sequence comes from Mucilaginibacter cryoferens, assembly GCF_014205845.1. Taxonomy (GTDB): domain Bacteria; phylum Bacteroidota; class Bacteroidia; order Sphingobacteriales; family Sphingobacteriaceae; genus Mucilaginibacter. The sequence continues at coordinate 65,590 of NZ_JACHCR010000001.1, read as the reverse complement.
AAAACCAGTGGGGTTTTTTACCGATGAGAGTCAAAAAAATCTCCAAATTTTTTGGCGCCGTATACAAATCGGGAAGCTGGTGTCATTTTATTTAAATTCTCATATTTTAACTCAATACACTTTGTAGGTGTCGTTGCCTGTAAATTCAAATGTGTATTTTTTAGTTAAATAATTGTCTTTAATTATCTCATATACTATAGTTTAAATGTGTTATTTAAGCTTAATTTTTACACTTACTAATATTTTTAGTTTTTTGTAATTTTAGTTAGATCTATTTTGTTTAATTGTTATTTTATATAAATTATATAAGTTATTGATTTTAATCTTTATATGTAATTTACATAAATCAATTTTTTCATTTTTTAAATTTAAATTTATTATAAATATATCATGGATATGGCTTTTTGATCATATTTCTATAATTCAAATTTGATACACTAACTAAAAAGTAGATTTTGCCTCTGATCAATGCAAATGCATTTGAACGCATGGGAATGCGTCTGAAAATTATAATCGCTCTGAGGGCTTAAAAAAGGCTTTGTTTTGTTCGGTGTATTTCTCCCCTATCTGTACTTTTTTTGATTAATGATGGGATGAGGAAGCAGGGATTTTTGATAAACGAATGCCTGCTGAAAGGCAGTGGCAGATGGCAAATTCTCAAATGAATTTACCGGTAGTACATTCGTTCTTAAAAAAAATAAGCGTTACTACGCGCGTTTTTTGCGTCGGGAAATTTGTGTTTGGGCAACGGGATACAGGAAGATGGTTGACAGGATGAGCACCGAGCCGGCCCAAAAACCAACCGACATTTTGTTCATATCGCCAAAGAAAATAAATGCCATGATGATACCATATACCGGCTCGAGGTTGGTGATGAGTGCCACCCGGAAGGCAGAAAGTTCGCGCATTACAGATACGCCGGCAACGTAGGCAAGCGAGGTGCACACTGTTCCAAGCAACACCAGGTAGCCAATGTCGGCCGGCTTTAATAACAGTTTTTGGTTGTATCCATTGGTGGCTAAAAGGTATAGTGAGATCCAGAAAAACGCTCCGCTCAACTCATAAAACGCTATGATGGGCGCTTCGCTTTTCTTTACAAACCGGGAATTGATGATGGAAAAAAGGCTGGCACAAACAGCGCTGATAAGGCCTGTTATAATGCCCTTAGTGTATTGTGATTCGAATTTGAAAATTAAAACAATGCCGGCGATGATCAGTAAGCCGGCCAAAATTTCGAGTTTTGAGATCTTGGTTTTGTTGATCAGCGGCTCAAAAATGGCGGTAAATAAAGTGATACTGGAGAGGCAAACCAGCGTTACCGGAACGGTAGAAAGCTTGATGGATGCAAAGAAAAGTACCCAATGACCACCCACCAAGGCACCTGTAAATACCATTTTTAACATGGTTTTTCGGTCTACTTTGAAGTCGGTTTTGCTAAATTTGAAGTACAAAAAGAGCGAAACGAAAGCAATTAATACCCGGTACCACACCAATTGTACTGCCGAAATGGTAATTAATTGGCCCAAAATACCCGTAAATCCCCATACAAAAACTGTAAAATGGAGAATAATCAGGTTCTTATTGAGAATATTTGGGCTATTTTCTTGCACTATTTTGGAGCTTTTAACAATACATAATACCCTAAGATACCAAATAATGTGTTAGGAATTAGTACCGTTAAAACGGGAGGAACGCCTCCTTTTATGGAGAAAACTATGGAAAATTTTTCAATAATAATGTAAGTAAAACACAACAAAATACCAATTCCGAGTGGTAAACCAACACCTCCACGTACCTTGCGGGATGACAGTGCAACCCCCAAAACTGTTAAAACGTAGGCCGATAACGGGTACACAAAACGGTGAAATTTCTCGTAGTAAAGGTTGTTTAAAACCTCTGGCCGGCGCAGTCTTTCCTTGTCAATATTCTTGTTTAATTCTTTCAGAGACATGGCCGCATACACGTTATCGTATACAATAAAGTCGGTTGGGCGCATGTCTAAAACGGTATCTTTTTGGGGCTGGTGGTCTACATATTTCTCCCTTAAACCGTTCACAGATTTTACAGAATAGTCCTTTAAAGTCCATATTCTTTTAACAGAATCGTAAAGTATTGTTTGGGCAATAAGCTTTTCGCGCAGGGTATCACCATTAAATTTCTCCATTATAAAGGTGTAACCGGTATGGTTGGTAGGGTCGTAACTTTCCAGGTAAACATAGGTATGCTTATCTATTTGCATGTGCACCTGGCTTTTTGTAGGGTCGTTATCGGTAATGCCGTTGGCGTTTTCGAAGTCGTTTTTGAGGTGATTGGTATACGGTATAAGGTATACATTGGCAAAAAACGATACAATAAATATCAGCGTAGCGGCAATAAAATAGGGCCTTAAAAAGCGGTTAAAGCTGGCCTTACCACTTAGTATTGGTACTATCTCTGTTTGGTTGGCCATCTTGGCTGTAAAGAAAATTACGGCCAAAAAGTTGATGAGCGGAGAGAGTAAATTGAGGTAAAAAGGCACAAAACCGGCATAGTATTTAAACACAATATCGTGCAGCGAAGCATGCCTGCTGGTAAAGTTATCCAGCTTTTCGGAGATATCAAACACCACCGAAATTGCCGCGAAAATGGCCATCGTAAACACAAAAGTGCCCAGGTACTTTTTGATAATAAACCTGTCGATAACCATCAGGTACCGGTGTATAAAAGTCCTCATCGGCAGATCAATTGTTTTTTAAAGTTGCGGTTTGTATTATGTAAGCAACGCTTTTTGTTGTTCATTATTGGGTTGTGTTGCAATTATAGTCGCTCGCCAAGGCGCTTTACCATTATGTTTTTCCAGGCATAAAACTCGCCGGTGATGATCTTTTTACGCGCTTCTTTCACCAGCCAAAGGTAAAAATGCAGGTTGTGAAGGGTGGCAATTTGGGCCCCAAGCATCTCGCCAGAATGTATCAAATGGCGTAAATATGCTTTGCTATACTCCCTGTCGGCAAACAATTCGCTGTCACTTTCAATGGCCGAAAAGTCGTTTTTCCACTTCTCATTCTTAATATTGATGATGCCATTTTTGGTAAAAAGCATGCCGTTACGGGCATTTCTGGTTGGCATAACGCAATCAAACATGTCAATTCCGAGGGCAATATTCTCCAATAAATTAATAGGTGTACCTACGCCCATCAGGTAACGCGGCTTTTGTTCTGGCAATATATTACATACAATTTCGGTCATGGCGTACATTTCTTCGGCTGGTTCGCCTACTGAAAGACCGCCAATAGCATTGCCTTCGCGCTCAAAAGAGGCTATCACTTCGGCCGATCTTTGGCGCAGATCTTTATAAACCGAGCCCTGTACAATAGGGAAAAATGTTTGGCTATAGCCGTATTTTGGCTCCGTGCTATCAAACCTGTCGCAGCAGCGTTTAAGCCAGCGGTGGGTCATTTCTATAGATCGGCGGGCATAACCATAATCGCAGGGGTAGGGGGTACATTCGTCAAAAGCCATAATGATATCGGCACCAATAACGCGCTGAATATCCATCACATTTTCGGGCGTAAACAGGTGTTTTGAGCCATCAATATGCGAACGAAAAGTAACGCCTTCTTCCTTTATCTTGCGTACTTCGGTTAAAGAGTATACCTGGTAACCGCCGCTATCGGTTAAAATAGGGCCATCCCAGCCGTTAAATTTGTGTAGTCCGCCGGCCTTTTCAATGGTATCAAGGCCTGGCCGGAGATACAAATGATAGGTATTACCCAGTATAATTTGTGCTTCAATATCAGTTTTAAGCTCGCGCTGGTGTACTGCTTTTACGGTGCCGGCTGTACCAACGGGCATAAATATAGGAGTTTCAATAGTGCCGTGGTCGGTTGTAATTTCACCTGCGCGGGCCTTCGAAAGCGGGTCTTGTGCTGCTAATTTAAATTTCATTTTGAGGGGTAAAATTAACAAAAAAAAGCCTCACCCCGACCTTCTCCAAAGGAGAGGGAGGTAAAAAAGAAGCTATTCGTTACTTTTTTCAAATATTAACTTACTGAGCATTAAAATTATGCAAATATAAGCGCCTTCATTGGGGCAGGTTTGGGCGTGGCGTTATCCACACAAAACCCCACTATATTAAAAGTGTGGAAAACTACCCCGATTTTAAAGGGTTCAAACAGTAAAATCACCCTGTTTTACGCCTTTAAACTGGTGTATTTTTAACAACTTTGCCTGATTATTTTTGCTCATTGGAAACTTATATACAAATAGTACTCTTTCTTCTTTTGCAGCTTTGTTTTATTGTTCAGCTGTACTACCTGGTGAGTAATCATAGCCGCCTTGCCGGCTACAAACCTCATCACGATTTACCAGAGGTGCTGATACCCGTTTCGGTAATCATTAGCGCCCGTAACGAGGCTAAAAATTTGCAGGAAAACCTGCCTTTTATACTGGAGCAAAACTACCCGGATTTTGAAGTTGTGGTAATAAACGATTGCTCATACGATAGATCTGACGAGGTTTTGGAGGCCATGCAGTTGCAATATCCGCACCTTAAAGTGGTAACCATAACCGAGCACGACCGCTTTAAAACCGGCAAAAAGTTTGCACTTACCCTGGGTATTAAAGCATCAAAAAACGAATATTTGCTGTTTACCGATGCCGATTGTAAGCCTGCTTCATTTAATTGGATAGCCCGTATGGTTGCCAATTTTAGCACTGGCGCGCAAATAGTTTTAGGCTACTCGCCCTACTATAAAACCCGTAATTTTTTAAACAGGTTTACCCGGTTCGAGACCGTAAAGGCCGCCATGAACTACCTGTCCAGTGCCTTAAATGGTGATGCTTATATGGGGGTTGGCCGTAACCTGGCTTATACAAAAACGTTGTTTTTTAGCGCCAAAGGCTTTGCATCGCACATGCATGTAATATCCGGCGATGATGATCTGTTTGTAAATCAGCATGCCACGCCAAACAACACCGTTGTTGAAATGCACCCCGAAACCTTTACCTATACCGATGCAAAAACAACTTTGGCATCGTGGTATAAGCAAAAAAAGAGGCATGCCGGTGTAGGTAAATTATATAAAATGAAACACCGCCGCGCGCTAAGTTTTGATGCCGTAAGTGGTTTTTTATTTTATATATTGCTGATACTTTGCCTGGTATTTAAGTTTGAACCTTTACTGGCATCAGGTTTGTTCCTTTTTAGATTAATAGCACAGCTCATCATTTACAGTAAGGTATTTAAAAAGCTCGATGGTAAGGATCTTATTTGGTTTTTACCGTTTTTTGATATAATATACTATATGTATTTAAATGTATTTGGCTTAGTTGGGGCCTTTTTTAAAACCACCCAATGGAAATAAACGCAAATTTTACCGAAAACGCTAAAAACGATTTTCACCTTGTGGTGAGGGCCCGCAAGGGCGATCAAAAAGCGTATGCCGATCTGATGCACCGTTATAAGGATTCCATCTATTTTATGGTGCTTAAAATGGTAAACAATAAAGAGGATGCTATGGATTTAACCGTAGAAACCTTTGCCAAGGCGTTTGAAAAGCTTGACAAATACCAACCCGATTATGCCTTTAGCACCTGGCTTTTTAGGGTTGCAACCAATAATTGTATCGATTTTATTCGTAAAAAGAAGCTAAATACGCAGTCTATCCACGGGATGACAGACGAGGATGGCGACGAAAAACCGTTGCAAATTAAGGCTGATGTATTGAATCCGGAAGAGACTTCGATAAAAAAACAGCAAACCCAGGAGCTTAAATTGTTGATAGAAAGCTTACCCGCGCGCTACCGTAACCTCATCACATTACGTTATTTTGATGAGCTATCGTACGAAGAAATTGCCCAGCAGCTCGATTTACCATTGGGTACAGTAAAGGCACAATTGTTTAGAGCCAGGTACCTGCTTGGCAACATCATTAACCGTTTTAACAGGGATGACATCTGATATCGTATTTAAATATTTTCCGGATCTAACGGAAAAACAGCGTGCTCAAATTGAGCAACTGCCCCAATTATATAGCACCTGGAACAGCCAGATCAACGTAATATCCCGCAAGGATATCGATCTTTTGTATGAGCGCCACGTGTTGCACTCGCTCGGAATAGCCAAAATAATGTCTTTTTTACCCGGTGAAAGCGTGCTTGATGTGGGCACCGGTGGTGGTTTTCCGGGTATCCCGCTGGCTATTTTGTTTCCAAAAACGTCTTTTCACCTGGTTGATTCTATTGGTAAAAAGATAAAAGTAGTACAAGAAGTTGCCCTTGCTTTGGGGCTTACCAATGTAGAGGCAACCCACGCCCGTGCAGAGCAAATAGATGAGAAATTTGATTTTGTGGTATCGCGGGCGGTAACTCAACTTAAAGATTTTTACCCCTGGGTGCGCACCAAATTCAAAAAACAATCTGGCAATGCACTGCCTAATGGCATTCTATATTTAAAAGGCGGCGATCTTGACCTCGAGATCAAAGAATCTGGTCTTAAAGTACAGCAATATCACCTCAAAGATCATTTTACCGAAGAATTTTTTGAAACCAAGCAGGTGATCTATGTAAAAGGGAAGGTAGACTAAATACCAGGAGTTTACCGTTTTTGCATTTTATCTAATCACGAGGCAGAAAAAAATGTCATCCTTGTACCAAGGATGACATACTTAAAATTACTCCTTTTGTCATTCTGAACGTAGTGAAGAATCTATTCTACGCTATGCTTATCTGCCCTGTAAAGTCTGCGAATAGATCCTTCGTGCCTCCATTAGACAAACTTAAATAATATCATTTCCTCTAAGCCGTTGTTGGAGTTGTCTCCATGGGTATTCGGAAGAAATAAAAAAAGCGGGGGCATGTGCGATTCCTTCCTTGGGGAAGGGGAGGAAGGGGTTAATTCAGGCGCTTGAGCACCTATTGTGGTCAGTTGCTCGCAGAAACCCCTCCCTGCATTTACGCACATTTCCAGCACACCCCTCCCTTGGGAGGGAAAAAAAATCTTCCGAACACCCATAGAGACAACTCCAACAAAGTGCGGGTTAAAAAAAACGGGGTAGGCATTACACGTAAAAATGCCGAAGCGGGTTTAAGCCGTTCAGCAATTTTATCTCAATTGGGTTTGAGATTAGTTAATTGATAGGTATTTTGTTGTTACTGTAACTCAATTTTGGCCCTGAGCCGCCGGCTTCACATCGGCCGGTGCAGCAGCCGGAGCCGGTGTTTCTTTACTTTTTGGCTCATCAATTGTGATCTCTGGTAATGGAGATACTGCTTTTACCTTTGAAGTTTTAGACCTTTTCATACGTAAGGAGTGTGCCGGGTAGGCCTGTACTACCACATCTTTTGCATCAACCGGTGGGGCAGGTGGCGGCATTTTGCTGATATCCTGAGCTGCTCCAACCGGTGGTGCGGGAGGTGGTGGCGGAGGTGTTTTGTTCACATCATCTAAACTAATTTGCTGCGGCGGTGGCAACCTGTGTAAGCCTTTTACATTGTGTTTTGGCGGAGCAGGTGGCGGCGGTGGCGGCATTTTATCTATAGTTATGTTAGCAGTCGGCGGCATTGGCGGTGGTGGCGGAAGCTTTGGATAGATGAGCATTTTAGGGAACGAATAGCCATATTTTTCCCTCAGCATGGCCAGTTCGGCAGCACTCGCTTTACTCTTGTAAAACTCTTTTTGCGCACCATTTTTATCGGTAATTATCACCCGGAAATCTGTTTTCTTATTAATAAGATAGCCCGTTTCCTCGTAATTGTAGCCTTTTGCAGTAGTGGCTTTTGTTTTAATACGGCTTCGCGCAGTGGTATCTGCCGCCGCATTTGGGCTTTTGATGGCGGGTGTGGTTTTTACATTTGCCGGTAGCGTGTTATGCTTTGGCGCAATATCTACCCAGCCATAATTTTTACTAAACGCCAATGTTGATGCGCAAAGCATCCCCGCGCAAATGGGTACGGCCACCAGGTATTTTAGCCTTGCTAACCTACCCGAACGTTTTTGGTTTAACATAATGATCCTCTTTTTTAACAGGTTATAATTGAAAAATGAATGCGTAATGGATGAGCCGTTAAGGCCATAAGCATTATCAACCAGGAAGGTTGAGTAGGTTACGGCATCGGTTTCGTGGGTTGCTGTTTGCTCATCGGCAATATATTCGTGCAAGGTTTTAAGGCTTATCTGCATCAAATAAATGATGGGATTAAACCAGCTGATGACTTTTAACACTTCGATAAAAATAATATCGGCCGAGTGTTTTTGCCTGATGTGTACCAGCTCGTGTCTGATAATGATATCGCTGCCGGTAGTTTTTGTACCAATAAACAGGTAATTGAAAAACGAAAAGGCCGTATCCATATCTTCAACATCTATCAGTTTGTACTTATTATCTATCAGCGTTTTACCCGATGTGGTGAGGTTGATAAGTTTGAATAGCTTAATAAACAGCAATAAAGCCAGTACTGCTATGCCAACAATATACGCAGCCCATAAGGCATCATCAAGTGTTGTATAATCAACCTCGGTAGCCGAATTGGCCTGTGTAACAGTATTATAGGCTACAATAGCAATTTCGGGCACCTTTTCTATTGGCTTTAACACACCTATCTGAATAACAGGGAGGATAAACGATGCTATACAACTCAGCAGCAGGTATGCCCGGTTAAGTGTATAATGGGTTTCCTTAGCCAAAAACAGGCAGTAACAAGCATAAAATACAGCAAGATAGATGTTTGCTTCGATGAGATAATGCAGCCAGTTCATAATTGGTTATTGTTTTATGTATGAGTATTTAAAAATCAGAAAATGGTTTAATCTTTTGCGTAACCCACTATCACCACTTCGTCTAAACTAACTGCGGTTGAAAAGCTGTTAGCTTGTTTAACTGGTTTATCAACCGTTGCTTTTTGCTTATCAGTTGTATTTGCTTGAGGTAAATGGGCAACCTGGTTGTTTTTAGAATCAACTAACTGAAATGAAACCGGTATAACATAATGGCTGTCCTTTAAATCAAGTTTATCGTCATAATTCTTAATCACCCGTAAAATTTCTCCCTCCATAGCAGGTTCAAGACCGCGTACAATTTGAGGATCGGTAATTTTGCCACCAACTACATCAAAAGATGCTATTAACCGGCCGCCTATGCGGTTTTCGAAATCAACCGCAGGATACCTGATGTGTTGAGCCAGGTATTTATAAAAAATGGCTAAGTCTGGCTGTGCAGGCGTTGCGTCGGTTTGCTTTATGTTAATAGCAGGAGGTGGCACTGGGATACGTAATTGGGATTGCAAGATGCTACCGGGCGCACCGGCCTTTTCAAGGCCATAACCAACAATTACAATCTCTAAATCGGCAGTAAAAGGAGCAGCTTTAGCAGATGTTGCGGGGGCAGGGTTGTTCTCGTTATACTCGGCATCGTTAGCTAAAGAAAAACTTATTTTAAGCTTATAGATACCGGGTTGTACATTTATAGGCTGCGAAAATGAGGGCAGCTTTTCAATCACGTCCTGGCCACAGCCATACTCAATGCCGCCAACTATTTTAGCACCGTTTATCTTATGATTTTCATTTACATTAAATACGGCAAAAACATCTCCTTGTATATTGTTTTCCCGGGCTACCTTAGGGTACAGGGTTGTTTTAGCTATAAATTTAGCTAAATCGTTAAAAACGGGTTCTGTTGATGGCACAGCAATATTCCTTGTTTTAGTTAAGCGGGGTTGGGCTAACACGCTGCCTTTGGTATTAATTTGGGGTGTAGACGGGCTACCGTTAGGTATCAGGTCAACCAACGCGTAATTTTTACTGAAAGCCAGTGTTGATGCACAAAGCATCCCTGCGCAAATAGGTACGGCCACCAGGTATTTTAGCCTTGCTAAATTGCCCGAACGTTTTTGGTTTAACATAATGATTCTCTTTTTTAATAGGTTATGGTTGAAAAATGAATGTGTGATAGATGAGCCGCTAATGCCGTAAGCGTTATCCACCAAAAAAGATGAATAGGAGAGGGCGTCGGTTGCCTGAGTCGCAGTTTGCTCGTCGGCTATATATTCATGCACGGTTTTAACGCTCATTTGTATCAAATAAATGATGGGATTAAACCAGTTAATGATTCGTAAAAGTTCGATAAAAAGGATATCAATAGAATGCTTTTGACGGATATGCACCAGTTCGTGCCGGATAATGAGTTCACTACCCGAGGTTTTTGTGCCAATAAAAAGGTAGTTGAAAAATGAAAAGGCTGTGTTTGAATTGCTAAGGCCGACCAGCTTATATTGATTACCGGCCAATGTTTTGGCCTTGGATGTCATCATTAGCAGGCGAATTATTTTGATAAACAACAGCAATGAAAGCACTGCAATACCTGTTAGGTAGGCGTACCAAACAGCATCCTGTAAGGTGATATGCGCTGTTTCCAGCTTGTAATTTACTATTGGCGAAGCTGCTGCATTTGATGCGGCAGGTGCTATGGTTACATAAGTTTGTTGTACAACTGCATCGGCAGGTTTTAGCGCACCTACTTGTATAACAGGCAATATAAAAGAGATGATACAGCTTAGTAACAGGTAAACCCGGTTAAGTGTATAATGAGTTTCTTTATTTAAAAACAGGCAATACCCGGCGTAAAATACTGCAAGGTAGATGTTTGCTTCGAGCAGGTAATGCAGCCAGTTCATGATTGTTTTTTGCTTTTAAGGTTATCAATAAGCGAGGTAAGCTCGTCCAGTTCCTTTACGCTGATCTTCTTTTCGTCAACAATAAACGATACCAGGCTTTGGTACGAGTTGCTGAAATAGTTTTTCATCATTTTATCAAAGGTGAATTTTTTGTACTGATCGTCGCTGATAAGCGGGTAGTAAACATGCGAGTTGCCGTAAGCTTTATGATCTATAAATCCTTTACCCTCCAGTACGCGTACCACGGTTGATACGGTGTTGTAAGCGGGTTTAGGATCGGGCATTTGCTCAATGATATCTTTTACAATGGCTTCCTTTAACTGCCACAGTATCTGCATTATCTGCTCTTCGGCTTTGGTGAGTTCTTTAACATTCATAGCAAACTATTTTTATAGTTAGATAAAGGTATAACTATTTTTATAGTTTGCAAACTATTTTTGTAGTTTTTTAAATAAACGTGCACATTTCAGATAGATGTATAATTTGTATATTAATAATTTGCTAATTTTTTTAGGATTCCGTATGTTCGTATCATTGATAGTAGCTGTTAATTTGCTTGTCTGCACATCTGAAATTTGCACATCTGAACTTAATTTGCACATCTGAAATCTAAAACCTGCACATTAATGATCTATAACGTCGCTTTATCATTCGTAAAAAATCTGGGCCCTGTGGCGGCTAAATCATTGATGGCTTATTTGGGTGGCGCCGAGGAAATTTTCAAAGCTTCGCCGGCTAAAATGGCAACCATACCCGGCATTGGTCAGAAGCGGGCGGGGCAATGGGATTTTGAACAGGCATTGAAACTGGCCGAAAAGGAGATTTTGTTTGCAGAAAAAAACGGCATCGACATTATATATTATACTGATGCCCGATACCCTAAGCGCTTAAAAAACTGTGGCGATTCGCCCATTTTGCTTTACGCAAAAGGCAAAATGGAACTTAATATGCCCAAAGTGATTAGCATAGTGGGTACCCGTAATGCTACCGATTATGGGAAGCAGCTATGTCATCAACTTGTTGAAGAACTGCAACAATACAATGTATTAATAGCGAGTGGCCTGGCTTTGGGTATTGATGTTGCCGCGCATAAAGCATGTTTAAAGATGAACGTACCCACAGTAGGGGTGCTGGGCCATGGATTGGATAGACTTTACCCCAGCCTTAACCGGGCAACAGCCGATAAAATGCTGGAAAACGGTGGCCTGCTTACCGAATACCCATCCGGAACCACGCCAGATAGGGAGAACTTTCCGCAGCGAAACCGCATAGTAGCCGGTATGGCCGATGCCACTGTTGTTATTGAAGCCAGTTTGAAAGGCGGCGCGTTAATAACCGCCGAAATAGCCAACTCCTACAATCGTGATGTTTTTGCTTTTCCGGGCCGGTTGGATGATGTGTATTCTGAGGGATGTAACTTCCTCATTCGCAATAATAAAGCAAGTTTGCTTACCTGCGTGGCCGATCTGGCCTTTAGTCTTGGTTGGGAAAAGGCCGATAATGCCAAACCTGTGGAGCAGTTTTCGCTCCCGCTTGATCTTACCAATGATGAACGGCTGATATTTGATATTTTACAACAAAACAAAACTCCCCTGGCTATTGATGAGCTTACCATAAAAGCCAATATGCCCATGAGTTCCCTCGCCATGAACCTCCTCAACATGGAAATGCACGGGTATATCCGCAGTTTACCTGGGAAGACTTACAAGGTGGGGTAGGTGTAAATCTGAAGTTAAAAAAACAAGAAGCTCAGACTTATGACTTAAATCACCCTTTCGGCGAATCAAAAAAGCTCAGATGGCCGTCTTCTTCAGTGATAGATTGCCAGTCGTCGTTTTCGAGGGTGATAAGGGCCACTGCGCAGGTTGGCAGATCGCGAATTTGGCCGGTAAGGTAGTATAACGCCTGGCTGATACCGGGGTTATGGCCCACAACGGCTATAAAATCATATTGGTTTGGCAGGCTGTTTATTACTGTTATCCAGGTTTGTTCGCTGGCTTCGTAGATGCTTTTATCGGTACCGGCTGTTGGTAATTGGAGCTGCGCGGTAAATATATCGGCCGTTGTTTGGGTACGCAGGGCGGGGCTGGTAACAAAAAATTGCGGGATAATGGATTGCCCTTTTATTATTGATGCCATCAACACCGCGTCTTCTTTTCCCGATTGTTTTAGTGGGCGGTCGAAATCAATGTACCCGTTTTCGTGGGTGGCTTTGGCGTGGCGGATGAGCAATAGTTTTTTCATGGTATTAATAAAAGAGTGTTTTAACTCCCCTTTAAACGTAAGTAAATAAAGGATGTTTTGTTTCTGTTATCCTTTTAAACTATAAAAAAATAAAGCCTATCGACGCGCCAAATACACGGTTTTTGAATTTGTTGCCGGCCTGATCGGGGGCGATGTTGGAGAGACCGAGATCATAATTGAGGTTAAAGAGCAGGCCGCCTTTTAATTTGATACCTGCAATGGCACCGGCGCCATACTCATCTGAGCGGATATCGCCATTGTCGCCAAACTCAACTTTGCCGCTTGAGGAAAGTAGGGTATGCACACCATTGTTGTTATTATCTGCCGATAGATTTTTTCGCCCATAAACGCCCATCCCAACAAACGGACCTGCACCAAAATAAAATTCGCCCACTATAAAAGGTACGTGGTAAACAACGTTAAGCGGTACCTGCACATAATATAAGTTGTATTTGGTACCGATTTCACTTACCGAGCCGTTAGGAAACTGCCCGGTTGGGCCATTAAATTTGCCACCTTTGCCTGTGAAATTAACGGCAGGCTGCAATGAAAAATGCCCCAGTTTAACATCAACAAAAACACCCAAATTAAAAGAAGTAACCGTGCTGGAATTGGCATACACATTTGAACCGGCAATCATATTAGCCGGGGTGCCTGATGAGGTTATTGTTGCAAAATTGGCGCCCCCTTTAATACCAATGCTGGGTAATTGGGCAAAAGCAGCCATTGACGAAGCTGCAAAAAATAAGGATAGTAGCAGTTTTTTCATTGGATTTTGGTTAGGTTAACCGGTAAAACAAATGTAGAAATTTTTATCTCCAATGCTATGCCTTGTTCACAAAAGCTACAATCTCATCTTCGGGCATCTCATTCATGCACTTAAAATGCCCGAGCGGGCATTTTTCTAACCCGAATTTAGAGCATGGGCGGCAATTCAGATCGATACCTGCAACCAGCACATCCTTAACCATATAGGGTTGTACGCCCAGTAGTTCGGGTACGGTGCCGCCCCAAACAGATACTATGGGCTTGTTAAAAGCTTCGGCAATATGGGTTAAACCGGTATCAAAACCTATAATACTTTCGGCCTTTGATACCAGGTAAACAGATTCATCCAGCGACGTTACTCCGCAGGCATTGTAAATATTATTGCCGATAACCGTCGCGATAACTTCGCCATTGGCTTTTACATCATTTCCACCCAACAATACAACCGGTAATTTAAGCTGATTGCAGATGCTGATGATCTTTTGGTTAGGCATCCTTTTAGTAAAATGCGTTGCTCCAATAACAAAGGCAATATACCCGTTTTGATGCGATGGAGGCAGTAATTTACTTAACTGATGCTCGGCTTTAACGTAATAATCAATAGGTTGGCCGTCGTTTATAACACCTAAGGGTTGCACTGCCTTAAGGTATCTGTCAACTAAATGGGTAGGGGCTATCAGTTTTAGTTTAAACTTGAGGCTAAGCCATTTTCTGATGGGTTGTTTTTTATAGGTGCTTGCTTTTATGCCTGTACGCAACTTAATGATACTGGTACGCAGGTTATTATGTAAGTCAACAATATGATCGTATTTCTCGGCTTTAATATCGTTGACCGTTTCTGAAAGCGATGGTTTTAACAACAGTAGTTTATCTACATAAGGGTTGTTATCGTAGATATATTTAAAAGCGGGCTTGGTTAAAAAATGCACTTCGGCACCGGGGATCTGCTTTTTGAGGCAGCGCACAACAGGAGTAGTATATATAATATCTCCCATCGAGCTAAAGCGGATCACCAATATCTTCATGTTGCTGCTTTATCAGGAAATTTGGTTCCTGATTTTGTTAATTATTGAGGTGGAGGAATAGCCCTCCACAAAATTAATGGTTTTTACCTCGCCGCCGTTGGCTATCACTTCTTTGGCGCCAACTATGTTTTCTACCGAATAGTCGGCCCCCTTTACCAGGTAATCGGGGAGCAAAGTACTGATCAGGTTCAATGGGGTATCTTCCTCAAAAACAACTACTGCATCCACAAAAAACAGGGCCGCCAATATTGCTGCGCGGCTGCTCTCATCATTAACCGGCCGGCTTTCGCCTTTGATACGCTTAACCGAGCTATCGGCATTTAAGCCAATGATAAGTTTATCGCCCAGTTCGGCAGCTTTAGCCAGGTAGGTGATATGACCTATATGTAAAAGATCGAACACGCCATTGGTAAAAACCACTTTTTTACCATCACTTTGCCAGTTGCGAATGTGGTTTTTTAGCGTAGGCAAATCACAGATTTTGCCGGTAAGTATTTTTTCGAGGTCGATTCTCATCAGTTTTTATTGAAACATATCATCAACGGCCTGGCACATAATATGACCTATCAGGATATGCATTTCCTGTATCCGGGCCGTGGCGTTTGATGGTATTACGATGTTAAGATCGCAAATTCCGGTCATTTTGCCACCATCCCTGCCCGATAAGCCCAGTGTTTTGCAGCCATATTGGGTAGCAGTTTCAAAAGCATTTAAAATTCCCTGGCTGTTACCACTGGTAGATATGCCTATAAACAAGTCGCCCGGTTTGGCGAAAGCCTCCACCTGGCGGGCAAATACCCTATCGTAATGGTAATCATTAGCAATAGCCGTAATTGCCGAAGTATCAACCGTTAATGCAATGCCGGGTAAAGCCTTGCGTTCTTTTACAAAACGGCCGGTTAATTCGGCCGCAAGGTGCTGTGCATCAGCGGCGCTGCCGCCGTTGCCGGCAAACAGTACTTTATTACCGGCGGTTAAGGTATCGGTCATCATTTTGCAAGCCGTTTCAATATCGCCGGCCAGCGTATCAATTACCAATTGTATGGTATGCTGATGATCTCTAAGTTCTTTTAAAACCATTGTTTTAAGTTATCGTACTACGTATTAAGCGCACGTTTTATTGTAAATTTATTTGGTGCCCCGGGTAAATTTGTCCTTATCTTTCTTCCAAAGTCCTTGCTCTTTATTCCAAAAATCCCTCATCCAAAAGTCAGAAGATCTAAAAATTAGTTTCTTTCCATATCCCTAACTATCTCATCAATAGTAGTAGTAGCACTACCCACGTGGCGTATTACAATAGCGGCGGCATGGTTGGCCAGTTCGCAGGCTTCCTCAACAGTAAGGCCGGCAGCTATAAAATAGGCCATGGTTGCCAGTACAGTATCGCCGGCGCCGGTTACATCAAATACTTCGGTGGCTTTTACCGGTAACAGCTTGTGAGTTAGTTCGGTGAGTATTACCATACCTTCTTCGGATAGGGTAACCACAATATATTCGGTGCCGGTTTGCTCAAATATTACCTTTGATGCCTCTTGCAATGTTTCTACCGAATTTATTTTTTCGGCTTTTGCCGCTTCGGCCAGTTCCTTTCGGTTTGGTTTGATGATGAAAGCGCCTTTATATTTTTCGTAGTTTAGTCCTTTAGGGTCAATCACTACCTTTTTACCATGTTTAGTAGCCTCAATAATAACGCGTTGTGTTAACGATGGCGAAAACAGGCCTTTATTATAATCGGATAACAGCACCATATCCGCCTGCTCAATATATTGGCCTAATTTGCCAATCAGCTCATCTTCTATAGCCATTGAAACGGCATCTGTAACCTCTCTATCTACCCTTGCCAACTGGTGGCTGCCCGCCAAAATCCTGGTTTTAACCGTAGTTGGCCTGCTGCTATCTTTAATAATAGTATGTGTTTCAACCCCTTCGCTGCTTAGTATGTTAATAACCCGGGCCGCTGCATCATCATCGCCAATAACACCGGCAACGGTAACATTTGCACCTAGTGCTACCAGGTTTTGCACCACATTACCCGCGCCGCCGAGGGTATAAGTTTCCTTTTTTACGTTCACGATAGGTACCGGCGCCTCTGGCGAAAGCCTTGTTGCTCCACCTATAATATAATGATCAATCATCAAATCGCCTATAACCAGTAGTTTAGGTTTTACGTTTGATAATTGTATAGAACGTATTTTATCTCTTAGTTGGTTCATTGGTTCATTAGTTCACTGGTTCATTAGTCATGGCGCCCAATGAACTGTATGTTTATTTTTTTGTCAAAAAGTCCTTTGTCCAAAAAATCGCTGCTCAAACTATTTCCCTGCTTTTTTCTTTTCAAAAACCTTGGTAATATCCGGTAACGATAACGCATTTAAGCACATTTCCTTATTCAAACCTCCTTTGCGGGCAACCAAAACGCCGTAATGCATATCCAAATGACCTTCCAAACGGTGGGCATCCGGGTTAATGGATAGCATCACACCTTTATCTAATGCATATTGGTGCCAGCGCCAGTCAAGGTCAAGCCTCAGTGGGTTGGCATTTATCTCAATCACCACGTTATTGGCAGCGCAGGCATCTATAACTTTTTTATAATCAATAGGATAGCCTTTACGGCTTAATAGTAATCTACCGGTAGGGTGGCCTAACATGGTAGTGTAAGGATTTTCAATAGCGGTTATCAACCGTGATGTTGCCTTTGCCTCATCCATTTTAAGTATGGAGTGTACCGATGCCACTATAAAATCAAACTTTTTTAAGATCTCATCCGGGTAATCCAGTGATCCATCATATAGTATGTCAGATTCTATACCTTTAAATATATGAAAACCATCCAGCTTTTTGTTTAGGTGGTCAATCTCTTCCTGTTGTTGCAGTACCCGTTCAATAGTTAAACCTTTGGCATAAAAGGCGCTTTTACTGTGGTCGCACATGCCCAGGTATTCCAGTTTCAGGGTATCACGGCAATATAAGGCCATTTCTTCCAGCGTGTTAACGCCGTCGCTCCAGGTGCTGTGGTTATGCAGACTGCCTTTAAGATCGTGCCAATTAATAAGGGTTGGCAATTCGTTCTTTTCGGCCTTTTCAATAAACATGGTACCCTCGCGCAGTTCTGGCTGCATCCAGGCCAGGCCGGCTTTGGTATAAATCAGTTCTTCGGTTTCGGGTTGCTCCAGTGGAGTGTTAATCCGGTCTAATACGGCCTGTACATGATCGTCGGTGCCGGTGTTTTTAAATAGCTCTAAGTAATAATCAGCTTTGTCTACACAAATAATATCAACCAACAGGCCATTTTTCAATTCACCCGAAATATGGTTTTCATTCTGCGCCACGTTCTGCAATATTTCCGATTGTAAGAAGGTATTGTAGGCAACTTCCTGGTCAATACTGCCAATTACAATTACAATTTCGGTGATAATATCGTTCAATCTTCTAAACTCGCCCGCAAAATGTTTTAGTGCGCCGGGGAATACAGCTTTCACCTCATCCATCAGTTCGTTGGCCTCTTTCTCTACCTGTGCAAACAAAAATTTGCCATTGTTGGCCATCCTGAACTCGATAGCCTTACGAATTTCTTCCTGTGTTTTCAGTCCGAAACCTTTGGCCTCAATCAGGCGGTTCTCGTTACAGGCATAATAAAGCTCGCCCGTGTTTTCAATTCCCAGCTCCTTCCAAATAATGGCTACCTTTTTAGGGCCAATACCCTTAATGTGCATCATTTCTACCACGCCTTCGGGCGTGTTGGTCAGCAGTTCGTCCATTTCGGCAATGGTGCTGGTTTCAAAAAGTTCAATTATTTTACCGGCAATGCTTTTGCCAATGCCATCAACTTTTTCCAGTTCGGCCAGGGTTTTACCGGCAATAGGGAAGGGCAGTTTATCAACCTTAAAAGCGGCATTAGCTATCGACTTAATTTTAAACGGATTAACCTCATGCAGTTCCATGAGTTGCGAGAGTAAACGAAGCGTGCGGGCTATGGGTTTATTTTCCATAATTAAATTGAGTTGTAAAAATACAAAAAGCCATTGTAAAGATCGTGTTGTGCGTGGGTTTGTTTTGGGAGGTATTAAATATGCAGATATATAGATGTGCAGATTTCAGATTTTAGATGTGCAGATGATTGATATAGATATTATCCACTCAGCAAAAAAGTCTTTGCTCCTTCGTCCATTAATCCTCTACGGACCTATCTAAGATAAATTCAAATGGCTTTCTGGTTTTATGATTTTTTTAATATTATATTTTATCCCTTTTTTCAATTTCTTTTTTAACCTCCGCTATTAGTTGTTGTTCGGTAGGTAAATACAGTTTATACTCACTGGCAAAGATGGTTTTGTTATTTTCTGGTAGGGAGATCTTTACAACCGCATTGTTTTTTTCTGCACATAGTAAAATACCAATGGTTGGATTTTCAAAGTCTTTCTTTTCTAACCGGTCATAATAGTTTACATACATCTGTAACTGACCAATATCCTGATGGGTAAACTTTGTAGTTTTTATTTCTATAATCACAAAACATTGTAGGAGACGATTATAAAAAACAAGATCAATGAAAAATTCATCACCTTCAATATGTAACCTTTTTTGCCTTGCCACAAATGCAAAACCATTACCCATCTCTAATAAAAAATCGTGCAGATGAGTAATTATAGCTTGTTCCAGGTCTTTTTCATAATATGATGCTTCGCGGTGTAATCCTAAAAATTCAAGGTACATTGGGTCTTTAATAATCTCTTTAGCATCTGATGGCTGCTTTTCATTTCGCGCTACAGCTAATACGTTTTCCCTCTCGTTACTCATTAATAGCCGTTCCCATAAACTACTATGGATTTGACGCTCTAATTGGCGGGTCGTCCAGTTATTTTTTATCGCTTCCGCTATGTAAAAGTCTATTTTGTCTTGGCTATCAATACGTAACAATATCTTGTAATGTGTCCAGCCCAATTGCGAACGCACTGCGTTCGCAATTGGGAAAGTGCGGTAAAATTGACGAAATAACTCTATTTGTCTTTTTGAGAATCCGCTGCCATATTCTGGCTC
This sequence comes from Mucilaginibacter cryoferens, assembly GCF_014205845.1. Lineage (GTDB taxonomy): Bacteria > Bacteroidota > Bacteroidia > Sphingobacteriales > Sphingobacteriaceae > Mucilaginibacter. The sequence continues at coordinate 45,863 of NZ_JACHCR010000001.1, read as the reverse complement.
TAACTGATCAGCAATAAATTTAGTGAGATAATTACCATAATCTGCCCGGTCTTTTCCTTGTTGTTCTTCTTCGAAAACGCGTTGTCCTATTTGCCAATACATTAGCGTGCGCTCATGGTCAACCAGCTTAATTGCCTTGTCTTTAGCGTCATGAATTATGGCTTGAATGTCGGCTATAACGGATTGATTAATAAGCATTGTTTTCAAAATTATGGTTCGGTCGCAAAACTACAAAAATAGAGGGCGTATTAAAGAAAGACGAATGCCAAGCAATAGCGTGGCTAATCAAAACAGTTGCTTTCCTAAATTAAAAGAGCCAAAGTAGCTGTCTCAAATTCTTGTTTTGTGTAAAAAACGCGAAAAATGTTATCCTTTAATTATTTATTTTAGACTATAATTTAAATAGATGAAGATAGCCATAGCATCGCCTCCAATGCCCAAGTCTATAAAAGATGGTTTGCAGCAAGCCGATTTTTTGATAAACGCAGCAGCAGACCAGCAGGCAGAGATCATTTGTTTCCCGGAGTCGTATATCCCCGGTTACCCGGCAGAAGAGTTTGAGGTTGAAAGAAGTTCGCCCGAAAAAATGCGGATGGCATTAAATGCAATATGCACTATGGCTGCCAAAAATTCGATTACAGTTATTATGCCGATGGATTGGTATACTGTTGGCGGCGTTTTAAATGTGGCCCATGTAATATCAAACCGCGGCGAAGTGTTGGGTTATCAAACTAAAAACCAGTTAGATCCATCCGAGGATGATATTTGGATACCCGGTACCGAGCGCCATATTTTTGAGGCAAACGGTGTGAAATTCGGCATTACCATATGCCATGAAGGTTTCCGATATCCCGAATCTGTACGCTGGGCAGCCCGCCAGGATGCTAAGATTGTATTTCATCCGCATTGTATAGGCAGTAATATAGATGGCGTACAGTTAACAGAGTGGGGGAGTAAAAGTAACCCCTATTACGAAAAGGCCATTATGCTGCGCGCTATGGAAAATACCATATACTTTGCAAGCTCAAACTACATGTTTAAATATCCCGACTCTGCCAGTTCTATCATTGCTCCCAATGGTACCTGTATAGCCTATGAAACTTACGGCAAAGCCGGGGTTATTGTAGCAGATATTGACCCAGAATTGGCTACCGGCTTGCTGGCCAAAAGGTTTAAGCCACAGCTCTACATTTAAGAGCCTGTTTTAGATGTCATAACTGTTTTTTCCAGGGTAACCCTGATTGTACCTCATAATGACATGGTTGTAAAATATTGATTTTCAGTATGTATTTTTAAACACAAACCCCTCACCGCCGTCATTGCGAGTACCCACCAGTGATACCTGGAAAAAACAGTAATGACATGGCTGCACATGGGCGGTTGTGGACGAAATAATAATGGGGTCCTCTTTTAAAAGTGGAGGGAATGTGCGATTCCCCTCTCGAGAGGGGCGGAGGGGTGTGTTTATGCACGCGCAATGAAACGCGGAAAAACACACCCCTGCCACCGCGCTTCCCATCCCGCCCCCTCTCGAGAGGGGAACAAAATGGTGAAGACGCCTAATTGTATCTCGTGCATTAGAAACTTTAAAAAAAAACATTTGATAATCAATATATTAAAGCCATGTCATTATAAGGCACGAAGCAATCCCCGACCTACTCGCTATGCAAATCCGCCCTGTAATTTGAGGATTGCTTCGTCGTACCTCCTCGCAAGGACGGCCTTTTTAAGATGTCATTACTGCTTTTTCCAGGTTAACCCTGGTTGTCACTCGCAATGACGATCTGTTTATTTATTTTTAAACAGGCTCTTAACTATTCAGTCCGGTTGGGGATAATGCCCCCAAAATATACCATATCTATAAGCAGCATCAGTAGATATACTTTAAAACCTGCGGTTTATACGCACCAAAGAAATAGTATTATCACTTTGATTATCACGTGAGTACACTGATAGCTCTTTCTCTCCATCTTTCGAATTTAGCTCCGACAAAATAAGTGTACAACCACTATTCTGTCGGCCTAAATTATCTCATTTAATTTTTTATTAATTTATTAACTCACTCACATGAAAAAATTTAACCACTTATTACAGTTATTCGCAGTTGTTGTATTGCTGATAACTTCATGCGGTAAAAATGGAGCCGTTGGCCCTGTTGGTCCGGCAGGTTCACAAGGTTCAACCGGAGCCGCCGGGGCAGTAGGAGCCACCGGTGCCGATGGTACCAAAATTTATTCGGGCATAACTGCCCCTGATGCTACACTGGGCGCCACCGGCGATTTTTACATTAATACTGCTACCAGCGGTTTTTATGGCCCCAAAACCAGTACCGGATGGGGTTCGCCATTCAGCCTGAAGGGTGCCACAGGTGCTACAGGGGCCGCAGGTTCAACAATCAATAGTGGCATTGTTGCGCCGGATGCAACAGTTGGTGCCAATGGCGATTATTATCTTAACACGGTTACTTATTTATTTTATGGCCCCAAAATTGGCGGCACATGGCCGGCGCCCATCAACCTCAAAGGCCCAAAAGGCGATCCTGGTACTGCAAATGTTATTTACTCTGACTGGATTCAGCCTTTAACTTATACCAAAACGGTTGTATTTAGCACCAATACATTTACTTATAACATCGCCGAACCTAAAATAACCCAGGATATTCTTGACCATGGTGTAGTAGTGGTTTATGGGAAGTTGAATGGCTACGTAAGCACGATATGGCCTACCGACCAGGTAAGCCCTTTACCAATTATTATTAACTACCTGAGTGGTACTACTTCGGAGATTGACACATGGTCGGGCGTTTATTCACTTGGTAATGTGCAGATCAGCATGAAAAACAATAATAATATATATGGCAGTATCTCAAACGCACACAGTTTCAGGTATGTAATTATACCGGGCGGGGTAAAGATATCTTCGCTCCACTTAAAAAGCTATAACCAGTTGATGAGCGAGTTGCATATGCAAAACTAATTGTCGATGGCGCAATTTTAATCGAAATAAAAAGAGCCGATGAATAAAACTCTCCGGCTCTTTTTATTTCGATTGTATGTTTGATCTATTTTACTAACCCTCTGCTCACCAACATAGGGTGGATATCCGGCGCATGGCCTCTGAAAGCTTTAAACATATCGCCATAGTTTTCCGTATTACCTTTTGAGAGGATCATGTCGCGGAAACGCTGACCGTTATCGCGGGTTAAGCCGCCATGTTCCTGAAACCACGCAAAAGCATCATCGTCAAGCATCTCTGTCCACGCATAGGCATAGTAACCCGCTGCGTAGCCGTTGGCCCAGATATGTAAAAAATAGCTGGAACGATAACGTGGCGGTACTTGCGGCAAATTGATGCCTGCCTTTTGAAGGGCAGTGGCTTCAAATTTGTCAACATCCTGTTTGCCTGCGTTGGCTGCAAGAGTATGCCATGCCATATCCAGCTGATCTGCAGCCAGGGCCTCGGTTAAGGCATAACCCTGGTTAAAGGTGCCAGCTTTTTTAATTTTATCAACCAAAGCCTGTGGCATTGGGGCACCGGTTTTATAATGTACCGCGTAATGAGCCAGTATCTTAGGATCAAGCGACCAATGCTCATTAAACTGCGACGGAAATTCTACAAAATCACGAGACGTATTTGGGCTGGCCAGTATTGGGTATTGCTGATTGGCAAATAAGCCATGCAAGCCGTGCCCAAACTCATGAAACATTGTTTTGGCATCATCATAACTAATAAGTGCAGGCTGCCCGGCAGCGGGTTTTGCAAAATTGCATATGTTATAGATAACCGGTTTGTTCCCCAATAGCTTCGATTGGCCTACCAGGTTATTCATCCAGGCACCGCCGTTTTTATTGTCGCGTTTAAAGTAGTCGCAGTAAAATAGGCCTAACTGGCCGCCATCTTTATCAAATACATCAAATACCCGTACATCGGCCTGGTAAACGGGCAAATCTTTACGTTCTTTAAAAGTTAATCCATACAGCTGGTTGGCGGCATAAAACACACCATCAGTCAAAACTTTATTCAATTCAAAGTAGGGCTTAACCTCGTTTTCATCCAGGTTATATTTTTCTTTACGCACCTGCTCGGCATAAAAGTTCCAATCCCATGGGGCTAAATTAAAGCCACCTTTTTGTTTGTCAATCATGGCCTGTACATCGGCTGCTTCTACGCGTGCTTTGGCTGTAGCAGCGGGTACCAGTTTGCCTAAAAACGCCTCAACGGCAGCTGGATTTTGTGCCATTTGATCGCGTAGTTTCCAATCGGCATAGTTTTTAAAGCCTAACAAGGCGGCCTTTAGGGCACGTAACTCGGCAATGCGGGTAATACCGGCACGGGTATCATTGGTGTCGCCTTTCTCGGCGCGGGTATAAGATGCTTCAAATAATTTTTGCCTTGTAGCCCGGTTACTTAACAATTGTAAGGCAGGTTGTTGGGTTGTATTTTGTAGGGATAACAACCATTTACCATCGTGCCCGGCTGCTTTGGCGTTTGCGGCGGCTAACTGTAGTTCGGCATCAGATAAGCCTGCAAGTTCGGTTTTATCATTTATCAATAAGGCACCCGCTTTGTTGGCTGCCAATACCTGGTTGGTAAATTTGGCGCTTAGGCTAGCTTCTTCCTGGTTGTATTTTTTGAGGATGGTTTTAGCGCTATCGGGCAGGTTTGCTCCGGCAAGCTCAAATTCTTGTTGGTAATATTGTAACAGGTATTTAGATTCTGGATCGAGTTTTAGATCCTTAAATTTCATAAAAACCGTGTTTACTCTTTTAAACAGTTTGGTGTTCAGAAAAATAGCATCTTGATTAGCGGCCAGTTTTGGCGCCTCTTCTTCCGATACACTTTGCAAGGTAGGGTTGGTATTGGCGCTGCTCAGCAGGCTAAAAACGTTGTTTGCGCGGGCAAGCATTTGTCCGCTCTTTTCAATAGCTACCAGCGTGTTCTCAAAAGTAGGAGCTTCGGGGTTATTGGCAATTTTGTCTATTTCTGTTTGTTGTTGCTTAATGCCCTCTTCAATGGCCGGCTTAAAATCGCTATCCTTTATTTTAGTAAAGTCTGGCGCTTGCATGGGCAGTTTGCTTGGTTCGGCAAACGGATTTTCTGTTGCCGCCGAATTTGTTTGGCTGGTAGTTTTATCATTATTACATGATGCAGTTACCGCCAGCATGGCTAACACAGGCAGGTATGAAAGTTTCTTTAAATTCATATAGTAAATGTATAGTGTTTACATGAAATAACAGTGATGTATTTTATGGCTGTTGCAAAGGGAAAGTGCATTTCTTTTTACACCCCAATGCCTTGTTGTAAGTTTATTACGAAAAAAAAAGCCACCCAAAGGGCAGCTCTTCTTTCAAAATATAAATAAAACTTACTTGATCACAATTTCATAAGGCAACCTGGCTTGTGGAGTGCGCATCATTTGGGTAATGCCTTTTACCTGTTCGTAAACACGGTAGTTTTCGCCCAGTTCAGATTTCATCATTTTGGTACGCATCTGGTCGGTTACGCTGCCGTCGAGCTGTTTAAGAAAGCTTTTTTGTTCGGGATAACTCACCACATTATAACCTTTAAGCTTGGCCTTTTTTGCTGCCGATGCAATGGCATCATTAATATTGCCCAAACGGTCAACCAATCCAATTGTTACTGCCTGGCTGCCTGTCCATACCCGGCCCTGGCCAATGCTGTTGATGTAAGCCTGTGTTTTACCACGACCGGCGGCTACCGCCTTTGTAAAATCATCATAACCATGGTTCACATTGTTTTGCAATATCGCTCTTTCTTCCGGGGTTAATGGGCGACTTATATCGCCTAAATCGGCATATTTACCGGTTTTTACACCATCGAAAGTAACACCTAATTTATCGTTAAGCAGCTTTTGCATGTTAGGCAATATGGCAAAAATACCTATGGAGCCGGTTATAGTGTTTGGCTCGGCAAAAATAGAATCGGCTGCGCAGCTGATATAATAACCGCCAGATGCCGCGTAATCGCCCATAGAAACAATAATGGGTTTTACTTTTTTAGTTAAAGCAACTTCGCGCCAGATTACATCCGATGCAAGCGAGCTGCCACCCGGTGAGTTTACACGCAGTACTACTGCTTTTATCTTACTATCCAGGCGTACTTTACGGATTGCTTTCGAAATTCTTTCAGATCCTATGGTATTGTCATCGCCTTCGCCGCCGGTAATATCGCCGCTGGCGTAAACAATGGCTATGCTGTTTTTTGACGATGAGTCGTCATTTTGCTGAGGCTGAGTATCAGATTTGCTTTTGGTGTATTCGTCAAGGTCAACGCTGGCAATATTTTCTTTGCTGGTTTTTCCGGTGCGTTTTCTGATCTCGTCTAATATCTCGTCTTTGTATTTAAGTCCGTCTAACAATTTAAATCTTACGGCATCCTCCGGAAACTGAACGCGGCCATTGTTTGCATAGTTAAATAACGAATCCTTATTAATGCCACGGCTTTTGCTAATGCCGATTAAAAAATGATCATATAATGAGCCTAAGTAGGAGGTAACCTGCAGGCGGTTAGGATCGCTCATTTTGGTGAGGAAAAAGGGCTCTACAGCGCTTTTATAAGTTCCAACTTTGATGATCTGTACTTCTACACCCAGCTTATCAAGGGCGCCTTTAAGGAAAGTTACCTGCTGGTTAAAACCGTTAAACTCAAAAATACCTTTAGGGTTCATGTATACTTTATCGGCAACGGATGCCAGGTAATAAAAGCCTTGTGTATAAACTTCAGAGTAAGCGATGATGAATTTGCCCGATTTTTTAAAGTCGAGCAGTGCGTTGCGGATCTCTTCGGTAGTGGCCTGGCCAGATGACATGTAGCTTTCATCTAAAAAAATGCCTTTGATGTTTACATCTGTTTTGGCTTTTTTTATGTTGGCCAAAATGTCATTTAATCCGGTTGATTTATCGCTGTTTAATCCTAAAAAACTGAGGCCCGCGAGTGGGTTGTTGGGTGTACGTTCGGTTATTGGCGTAGTAAAAGCCATGTGTAACACCGAGTTAGATTCAACATCTACCTCCTTATCGCTACTGGCGGCTACCACAATACCTATAACCACAAAAACCATTATTACCGTTATTAAAATTACCCCAACTATAGTGGCCAGAACGAATTTGAAGAATTGTTTCATTAATGTTATAAATCTTTTTATCTATGCAAACTTAGTAATTCAATACCGTATAATGTTAAGAGCCACTTCTATAATATTTGTTACAACATGATTGATGTTTTTTTACTCCTGGGGAGTAACCTTGGCAATAGGAAACTGTTTCTGCAACAGGCTATTGAATACATTACGGCAGATGTTGCACCGGTTGTACAGGCCTCGGGCATATACGAAACGCAATCGTGGGGTAAAACGGATGCTCCCGACTATTTGAACCAGGTACTGCTGCTGCAAACCGAAATGCCTGCACAGTTAGTATTACAAAAAATATTGGCTATTGAATTGTTATTGGGCCGCAGGCGGGAAGTGAAATGGGGATCGCGTACTATTGATATTGATATTTTGTTTTATGGCGATGCCATTATTAACGAGCCCGATCTGAAAGTTCCGCACCCGGAAATGCATAAACGGAGGTTTACCTTAGTGCCGCTGGCTGAGTTAGCTCCTGATTTTGTACACCCATTAATAAAAAAAAACATTTTGGACTTAAAAAACGAACTTATTGATGAGTTGGTCGTAAAAAAAGTATAATTTTGAATATTCACAAATCTTTATATGTCAGATATTTCACCCGAGCAAGACTTTGATCTTTCATTCCTGTATGAGATTGCCGATGGCAGCGATGAGTTTATTGTTGAGTCGATAGGCATGTTTCTGGAACAAACACCCCAGTTACTTACTACTATTGGTGCTGCGCTTGATGCCGGTGAATGGGCCGAAGCCGGCAAGGCATCGCATAAGTTAAAACCCAATCTGGGCTTTTTTGGTATGCCTATAAGTCAGGCAACTATACAAGAGGTTGAACTGGGCTGCAAAGCCGGTGGTGAAAACCCGGATGCGATATTTGCCAAATTTAACCAGGTAAAAGCAACGGTAGAGGCCAATCTTATTACCCTGCAACAGATTAAAATCGAGAAAGAAGCAAGCCTTTAAGGAGGTGGAAAGGTAAAAGGCGAAAGGTAAAAGGTTTTCGTCCGAAACATAAAAGAGGCTATCCTCTTTGTATGACGCAGGCCGGCAAGTAAAATTAACCTATGTTACGTAAAAGAAAGAGGCCATCTCAAAGCGAGATGGCCTCTTTTATATTTTTTGAGGGCGCTAAGACTTTTCGCCTTTAACCTTTCACCTCAAAATTTCCCTTTCACCTTAAAATTAAACTTCTACTACCTTAAAAGTGTAGCTTTCCATAATTAGGTTGGCCAACAGATTTTTGCAGGCTTCATCTACTTTAGTGTGTGCTGTTTCGGCGCTATCGGCTTCAAGCTCCAAAGTGATGTGTTTGCCAATGCGAACGTTTTGTATTTCGGCTAAACCAAGGTTTTTCATACTTCCGGTTACCGCTTTTCCTTGTGGGTCAAGTATTTCTTTTTTTGGCATTACATCAATTTCAGCCTGGAACTTTGTCATTTGTGATTTTTGTTTGAATTAAAGATAAGGTGATGTACATAAATATAACCACCGGAACTGCCACAAATTTAAAAAATAGAATCAGTATTGCCGAAAACATGAGCAGTAAATAACGGAAAATGTTTTTATTAAAGTCGCGGTTCTTAAATTTGAGCGACATTAATGGTAATTCGGATACCAGCAGGGTACACATAATAATAATTAACACTGTTAGTGTGTAAGGATTTAAAATGTACCGGGCCAAAACTTCGTACTGCTCAATAATTAAAGGCAACGACGCTATAAATATAGCATTGGCCGGTGTTGGCAAACCTATAAAGCTATCCGACTGACGGGTATCATTGTTAAACTTGGCTAAACGCAATGCCGAAAACACGGTTATTGAAAAAGCCAGGTAACTCAAATATTCGCCAATGTGGATTATTTGTGGGGCTTTTAAAAACAATTCATACAATATGGCCGATGGCAAAAAGCCAAAGCTCACCATATCTGCCAGCGAATCAAGGTCTTTCCCTATAAACGAATAGGAGTTAAGTACACGGGAGGCAAAGCCATCAAAAAAGTCGAAAATTGCTGCTAAGAAAATTGCATAGGATGCAATTAGTAAATTACCCTGAAAGGCAAACACTATCCCTATACAGCCGCTAAACAGGTTGGCGCAGGTTATAGTATTGGGAAGATGTTTTCTAACTCGTCTCTTCATTGGGTTACGAAGTTATCAGGATTTTATTAAGTAATAATGAAGTTACAAATAATATTTACATTAAATATAACTTCATTATCGCTAAAATATTACGAATTCATTGAAATCAGAAATTCCTCGTTGGTTTTTGTACCTCTTATCTGAGTCTGTAAAAATTCCATCGATTCCTGTGAGTTCATGTCGGCCAGGTGGTTACGTAGTATCCAGATGCGCTGCAAGGTTTCACGGTCGAGCAACAGATCGTCGCGGCGGGTACTTGAAGCAGTGATATCAATAGCCGGGAAGATACGTTTGTTAGATAATTTACGATCCAGCTGTAACTCCATGTTACCAGTACCTTTAAACTCTTCAAAAATAACCTCGTCCATTTTAGAACCGGTTTCAGTTAAGGCTGTAGCAATAATGGTTAATGAACCACCATCTTCAATGTTACGGGCTGCTCCAAAAAAGCGTTTTGGTTTGTGTAACGCGTTGGCATCAACACCACCCGATAATATTTTACCTGATGCAGGTGCAACCGTATTGTAGGCACGGGCCAAACGGGTAATAGAATCTAAAAGGATAACCACATCATGACCGCACTCTACCATACGTTTTGCTTTTTCTAAAACAATGTTGGCAATTTTTACGTGACGCTCTGCAGGTTCATCAAATGTTGATGACACCACTTCGGCGCGTACGCTGCGGGCCATATCGGTAACCTCTTCGGGGCGTTCATCAATCAATAATATAATGAGGTATACTTCGGGGTGGTTACGGGCAATGGCGTTGGCCACATCCTTTAATAACATGGTTTTACCTGTTTTAGGCTGTGCCACAATTAAACCACGCTGACCTTTACCAATAGGAGAGAACAGATCCATGATACGGGTAGAATAGTTACCTGCATCTGTGAACAAGTTCAGTTTTTCTGAAGGGAAAAGTGGTGTTAAGTGATCGAAAGGAACACGGTCACGTACTTCGGCAGGGATACGGCCGTTGATAGCCTCTACACGTACCAAAGGAAAATATTTTTCGCCCTCTTTTGGCGGACGGATGCTACCGCGAACAGTATCACCTGTTTTTAAACCAAAAAGTTTTATTTGCGATTGTGATACGTAAATATCATCCGGAGATGTAAGGTAATTATAGTCTGATGATCTCAGGAAACCGTAACCATCGGGCATAATTTCTAATACACCTTCGTTTACAATAACATTATCAAAATCAAGGTTGATAGCCGGCTCCTGTGCTTTTTGCTGATTAGGATTTGCTCCGTTCTGGCGTCTGTCAAATTTCTGCGGGCGAACCTCAGTTGACGGTGCTTCTGTTTTTGGTGCAGTTTCACCGGGTTGGTTATCGGTAGCTTCAACTGCTGCAGGTACTTCTGCGGTTATATCGTTTTGGGCGTTCTCGTTGTTTTGCTGATCTTCTTCTTCCTGATCAAACAGGTTGGTATCATCTAAAGGAACTTCAACGCGCGGTTGATTTTTGGGTTTTAAAACACGTGTACGTTTGCGTGTTTTTTCACCCGCATCTTCGGCTACAGGCTCGGCTGTAATTGGTGCATAATTTTGTTCAACAATGTTTTGTTGTGCCCTTGCGGCCTCAATCAATTGCTGTTGTTCAACAATACGGGCAATTAGCTGAGCTTTACGTAGTTCGTCGGCCTCAGCAATACCTAAATTTTTTGCAATATCGCGCAACTCAGAAACGAGTTTGTCGTTCAATTCGATTTTATCAGACATGATATGAATTATAGTTCAAAGGGATTTTTAATATCGTAAAATAGTTTTCAAACGGTCATAAGCTTCCGCATGCCTTTTTTGGCTTTTATGTTTTTACACACGGGGCATTATGGTAAGAAATTGATCTTGAAACATTGATTAAATAAACATCCAAACCCACTCAAAGCATTGATTAATAAATATCGTGGGGTTTTAAATTGTTTCTTTAGTGCAAGAAAAATTCAATGGAAAACGATGCAATTGTAAACAAATATTTCTAAATTTCAAATTAATTAAATAAATATCTGGCGTATTACAATGTTTAAGCTAAATTTTTAGTTTTTTTGACAATCAGAATATTTTTTAACACCCGCCCATGATATCCCGCGAGCAGCTAATAGATCAGATCAAGCAAAAAAAATCCTTTTTATGTGTAGGCCTTGATACTGATATTGACAAAATTCCAGCGTTTTTAAAAGAATATCCAGATCCAATACTGGAGTTTAACAAACGTATTATAGATGCCACAAAAGACCTGTGCATATCTTACAAGCCCAACGCCGCTTTTTATGAGGCACGTGGCATAAAAGGCCTGCAAAGCCTTATCGATACCTGGAAATATTTACCAACCGATACCTTAAATATAATAGATGCAAAAAGGGGCGACATTGGCAACACATCTGATAAGTACGCCAAAGCATTTTTTGATGAGGATTCATCGGGCATGAGCTTTGATGCTATTACCATTACACCTTATATGGGTAATGATAGCGTTACCCCATATCTTAAATACGATGGCAAATGGATAATTATTTTGGCGCTTACCTCATCGGTAGGCAGTAAAGATTTTCAGTACCTGCAAACCGGTGATGGTTACCTGTACGAAACCGTTATCCAAAAAGCCAATACCTGGGCTGGTGCCGATAGAATAATGTATGTGGTAGGGGCTACCAAAAGTACCGAGTTTACCAACATTCGCAAATACGCGCCCGATAACTTTTTGCTTGTTCCGGGAGTAGGGGCGCAAGGCGGTAGTTTGGAAGAAGTTTGTAAATATGGCATCACCAAAGATTGCGGACTGATAGTAAACGCGTCCCGCTCTATTATATACGCCGGCAACGACGAAAACTTTGCCGAAGCCGCCCGTGCCGAAGCCCTAAGTATGCAGCAGCAAATGCAGGCAGAGCTGGAAAAGGCGGGGATAATATAGCTACTAAGTTGTTTGAACCGGGATTAGGTAGATTTCGCGGATTTTGGGATTTTCTTTACAGGCTATTAGTTTGTTTACACAAAGTAAAATCTGATAATCTTTGATCTGCTCGATCCCGGTTTAGGTCAACTTGGTGTTTATAGCAAAAAACATCCTCCAAATTTTCATAACTTACAACCTCGTAAGTTGACGCTATGAAAAGAACTCTTCTTTCCCTTTTTGCAATAACTGTTTCTGTTTGCGCCCTTGCCCAGCAAGAAAAAAAGCTGCTAAAACCCAGTGATATAAACCGCATACCAACCTTAAGCGATCCGCAGCTTTCGCCCGATGGTAAGTGGGTGGCTTATAGCGTGGCCGAAGTTGATACCGCAAAAGATAAACGGGTATCGCACCTGTGGATGCAGAGCTGGGATGGTAAGGAATCTATCGAACTTACGCATGGCGACGAAGCGGCTTCATCGCCACGATGGTCGCCGGATGGCAAATACCTGTCTTTTATCTCATCGCGCGATTCGAAGAACGGCGCACAGATCTGGCTCATAGACCGCCGCGGCGGCGAGGGTGTTAAATTAACCAATTTTAAAGGCGACCTGGGCGACTACGCGTGGTCGCCGGATGGCAAAAAGCTGGTGATGGTTATCGGCGACCCGGAGAACAAGGGTAAAGAAGAGCCTAAAACGCCCAAACCGATAGTAATAGACCGGTATCGTTTTAAACAAGATGTGGAAGGTTATTTACAGCATTTACACCAACACTTGTACCTGTTTGACCTGGAAGCAAAAAAGCTGGATACGCTTACCGTAGGCGATAAAGACGAAAGTTCGCCGGTATGGTCGCCAGATAGTAAAACCATTGCATTTGTAAGTAACCGCAGCTACGATCCCGATAAAAACAGCAATACCGATATTTTTACCATTGATGCGCGGCCCAATGCCAGCATGCTACAGATAACCAGCTGGAAAGGTGCCGACAGCAACCCGCAATGGAGCCCCGATGGTAAGTATATTGCCTACCTGCGCTCTACAAGCGATGCCGATTATATGATGTACGATCAGCGGATATTGTGTATCATGGATGTGGTTGGCTCCAATAAAAAGTTGTTGACCCAACAGCTAGATAGGCCGGTTGGCGACCAGGTTTGGGCAAAGGATAGCAAAAATATTTCGTTTTTAGTGGCCGACGACCGCGAACGTTACGTAGCCAGTGTAAATATAAACAACGGCAAAATAAGTACAATAAGTAAAGGCGAATACGGGATAACTGATATAGCAACCAACACAAGCGGCAACTGGGTAGTACAAAAAAGCGATCCCTATACACCTGCCGAACTTTTTGCGTTGGAGGGAACCAAACTGCGCCGCCTTACATTCCATCAGCAAGCCTGGTTAAATACGGTTAAGCTGGCCCATGTAGAGGGTTTTCAATCAACCAGCATTGATGGTACCGAGGTATCTGGCATTATATTAACGCCTGATAGTAATGCCAAAAAGCTACCATTGATATTGTTTATCCACGGCGGCCCGGTTGGGCAGGACGAATTTACTTTTGATGCCGTAAGGCAAACGTTGGCCAGTGCCGGTTACGCAGTAGCAGCCGTAAACTACCGGGGCAGTAGTGGCCGCGGGCTCGATTATTGTAAAGCCATTTATGCCGATTGGGGTAATAAGGAAGTTAAAGACCTGCTGGGCGCTGTTGATAAACTGGAAAAACTGGGCATTGCCGATCCCGACCATTTGGGCATCGGTGGATGGAGTTACGGCGGTATTCTTACCGATTATACTATAGCAACCGATACCCGCTTTAAAGCCGCGGCGAGTGGCGCGGGTAGCGCCTTACAATTATCGATGTATGGCAGCGATGGGTATGTACTGCAATATGAAAACGAAATAGGTACTCCATGGAAAAGCGCCGATAAATGGATCGCCTTATCTTACCCGTTCTTCCATGCCGATAAAATAAAAACACCGGTATTATACATGTCTGGATTGAAGGATTTTAACGTGCCAACCATAGGGAGCGAACAAATGTACCAGGCTTTACGCTCGCAGGGCATACCTACCGAATTAATACTTTATCCTAACTCATTTCATGGTATCACTAAACCAAGCTATCAGCTAGATAGGTTGCAGCGCTATATAGAATGGTATAATAAGTATTTGAAAAAGTAATAATGTATACCTCTGCGCGAGGGTTTAAATTAAGACTATCATCCTATGAATAAAAATATATTGCTCCTCATTATCGCTTTTGCTTTTGCCGGTGCTTCGGCACAAACTGCCAAACGCCCTTTAAAACCAACCGACGTAAATATCATTCCCACGCTATCAGATCCTCAATTATCGCCAGATGGTAAGTGGTTGGCTTATAGTTTATCGGAGGTAGATACGGTTAAGGATAGCCGGGTGTCGCATCTTTGGATGCAAAGTTTTGATGGCAAGCAGTCTATTCAGCTTACCTATGGTGCCGAGCCGGCTTCGTCGCCTAAATGGACACCGGATGGTAAATTTTTATCCTATATATCTGAGCGCGACTCCAAAAATGGTGGCCAGGTTTGGCTGATGGATCGGAGGGGAGGCGAGGGGCATCAGTTAACGGATCTTAAAAAAGGCGATTTGGAAGATTATGTATGGTCGCCGGATAATAAAAAACTGGTGTTACTAATTAAAGACCCCGAAAATGATGGTAAGGAACCTAAAACCGTACCGCCGATAAAAATAGACCGTTACCATTTTAAGCAAGATATTGAGGGCTATCTGCAACACCGGCATTCGCACTTATACCTTTATGATATCGACACAAAAAAACTGGATACCCTTACAGCTGGAGATAGAGACGATGATTCGCCTGTTTGGAGCCCGGATGGTAAAACCATTGCTTATGTAAGTAATCATACCAATGACCCCGACAGGAACGAGAACCTGGATATTTTTACTGTTGAGGCGAAGCATGATGGGGAGATAAAACAACTTACTACTTATACCGGGCACGATATTGCGCCATTGTGGAGCCCCGATGGTAAGCATATTGCTTACCTGCGTTCTACCAGTGATGCCAACTATTACATTTACCAGCACGATGTGCTGTGTATAATGGATGCCGATGGCAAAAATAGCCGTGTGCTTACCGAAGCGCTCGACCGCCCGGCGAGTAACCACGCATGGAGCCGCGACAGCAAAAGTATTGTTTACCTGGTAAGTAGTGATCGCATTCGGTATGTGGCACAATATAACCTGTTGCTGCGTAAATCAACCACTGTTTACAAAGGGGCCGAATGCAGTTTTGAAAGCTTGATCGGTCACTCCCTGGGTGTATGGGTAGCCAAAATGACCACGCCCTATATGCCCCATGAGTTGGTAGCTATCGAAAACGGCAAAATCAGGCGCTTAACCTTTCATCAGGATAAATGGCTCAATACGGTTAAATTGGCGCATGTAAAAGGATTCCAGTCGTTTAGTAGTGATGGTACATTGGTATCTGGCATATTGTATACGCCGGATACAACTAATAAAAAATTGCCATTTATACTTTACATTCATGGCGGGCCAACAGATCAGGATGAGTTTGAGTTCGATATGATTCGCCAAACATTGGCGTCGGCAGGTTATGCCGTTGCTGCGGTTAACTACCGTGGCAGTACAGGCAGAGGGCTGGATTATACCAAAGCCATTTATGCCGATTGGGGCAATAAAGAAGTACAGGATCTTTTAGGTGCTGTTGACGAATTGGTAAAATTAGGTGTAGCCGACCGTGATCATTTGGGTATTGGCGGCTGGAGTTATGGCGGAATACTAACAGATTATACCATAGCTACCGATCCACGTTTTAAGGCGGCTTCAAGCGGCGCCGGCAGCGCGTTTCAATTGGGTGTTTATGGCAGCGACCAGTGGGTTGTTCAATACGATAATGAACTGGGTTATCCCTGGAAAAACCCGGAAAAATATATCAAGCTGTCGTACCCGTTCTTTCATGCCGATAAAATTAAAACGCCTACCCAGTTCATGTCTGGCCTGAAGGATTTTAATGTGCCAACGGTTGGCGGCGAACAAATGTACCAGGCATTAAAATCGCAGGGTGTACCTACGCAACTAGTGCTGTATCCGGGGCAGTTTCATGGTATAACGGTGCCAAGCTACCAGGTTGATAGGTTGCAGCGGTATATTGAGTGGTATGATAAATTTTTGAAGTAGAGAGCCGATCCCCAACCATGTTACCGTGTGTACACATCTTTTAGAATCGTATCCCCAAAAAAACGTTGTCATTTCGAACGAACCTGTGGGAGGATTGAGTGTTGGCGTGAGGAGAAATCTTATACGCTGTGCCTGCAACGTGCATAGTCAACTTAGTAAATCGTATAAGATTTCTCATCCTTACCCCGCAATTTCCAACCCTTCAAGGATTCGAAATGACATTTTTCTTCAATAAAAATGACGTGAATACCTTGCCTCCCGCGAGGTTAGCGTGTAGCGTAACTCGTGGGTACATATGGTTTAAGCCTTTGGCTTAACTTAGCTGAAAGCCAAAATCAGGCAGGCTCCGAGTTTAAGTTTCACAGTACCAAATTAACATCTACGCCGATGCAAACACCACCATCCTATCCGGATACCGTGTAGCATAGCTGGATACAATATTTTTGATGTAATCATTTCCCGGATAGGGCGTAAGGTAGCTTTTTAGCTGCTGCACATTGTCGGCATCAAAATAATGGGAGATATAACCCATGCCGTAAAATTGCCCTTTCTCTACTAAAATGCAGCTATGCTCATCGCCGGTGCGGCCTTCATCACGGATGGCGTAGGTGGGTAGGGCAAGTTTTAGCTGATCGATGGCATCGTTTACTTTTTTATTATAGTCTTCTACAGATTCAACACCTTCGCAGGCACATTGGCTGCCCGCGGCCCCGGTGCAGGGGGCTGTATTGGTTTGGATAAAGCAAAGTTTAGGGCACAGGCCAAATGTTTCTATCAGCTTGTTAAGCAGGTTATAGCCATCTAACAGCGAGTTGCAGGTATAAATTACATCGCTAAATTTGCGGCGTTTATCTACAGCTAAACGTACATATCCGCGCTGGTCTTCAAAAGCGTACAGGCAGTAGGCGTTATCGAAACGTTTTAATGATCGGTTATATTTTGGCCAAAGACGTTTAATTTCAATGGCTTCCAGTACAAAGGCAATCAGCTCGGTACCGCAAACCTGGTGACTTACCTGGTGAATGTTTTTCAAAAACTCCTGCCTTTGAAAGCCCGGGTTATTACCTGTAAAATGGCTGCTTACCCGCTTTTTAAGGTTTTTTGCCTTACCCACGTAAATCACTTTCCCTTTATCATCATGAAAATAATATACGCCCGGTGATGGGGGCAACTGCTCTACATATTTTTTAGGCAGGTTAGCCGGCAGTACCTGTTCTTTAGAGTTTTGCTTGAGTGCCTGTTTAATATGACCTTCTTTATCGCTATTTAGCAATAACGTAAACAATTCGGAGGTGGCTTCGGCATCGCCGCCTGCACGGTGACGGCTTTCGTTATCTATCCCCAAACCACGGCATAAACGGCCAAGGCTGTACGAGGGAAGGCCGGGTAGTATTTTACGGCTTAGGCGTACGGTACACAGCTTATTTAACTGCAGATCGTAACCTGCTGCTGCCAGGTGGTAGCGCACAAAAGAGTAATCGAAATTAACATTGTGCGCAACAAAAATTTTACCGTGAATGAGGTGGTAGATATCTGCCGCCACATCCTCAAAAGGAGGGGCGCTTTGTACCATCTCGTTGGTGATACCCGTTAAGGCGCTGATATAGATAGGGATTTCTCTTTGTGGGTTTACCAGGGTTTCAAAGCGTTTAATTACCTTTTTGCCATCGTGTATGCAAATAGCAATTTCTGTTATGCCATTAGCGCTGGCATGCCCCCCGGTAGTCTCAATATCAACAATTGCATACATATTTCAAATGTAATACAAGTTTGCTAATTATTTTAGTGTTATTTGATTTTTTTAATAGGAAACAAGCACAAAAAAGTTTGGAAGATGTTGTTGGCCAACAGATGTTTAAAAAGTTTAAGCCTTTTCCTCAGCTGTCTCTATGGCAATTCTCCTGTCAACTTTCTGGATATGTTCGTTTTGGTAGTCTTTCTCAATCAGGCCGTCGCGCATGCGCACAATACGGTGGGCGTGCATGGCAATATCTTCTTCGTGGGTTACCAATATAATGGTATTGCCTTTGGCGTGGATGTCTTCTAACAGGCCCATAATTTCTATGGATGTTTTGGTATCCAGGTTACCTGTAGGCTCATCGGCCAATATAATTGAAGGGTTGTTGATAAGTGCCCGCGCCACGGCCACACGCTGGCGCTGACCGCCCGAAAGTTCATTCGGCTTATGATCAATACGGTTGCCAAGTCCAACGTTTTTAAGCGCGGCATTGGCACGTTCGGTACGTTTTTCTTTACTGATGCCAGCATAAATTAAAGGCAGGGCAACATTATCAAGTGCGGTATTACGGGGCAATAAGTTAAATGTTTGAAAAACAAAGCCTATCTCGGAGTTACGCACTTCGGCCAGTTCATTATCCGTCATATGGCTTACATTAATGCCGTTCAAAATGTATTCGCCTTTGCTCGGTGTATCTAAACAGCCCAATATATTCATCAGTGTTGACTTGCCCGAACCTGATGGTCCCATCAAAGCCACAAACTCACCTTTATTAATGGTTAACGAAACAGATTTAAGCGCGTGAATCACCTCGCTGCCTATCACGTACTTGCGTCCAATCTCGTTTATGGTAATTAAAGGTTTATCTTTTAATGGCTCCATGAATATTTTTTTATTTGGACTGCAATTGGGTACGTTTTGTTACAGGTGGATAAGCCAAAAAACAAAATTAAAAAGTGAGAAGCTTTTATAGCTAAACTCCTAGCCGCAAATAACGTCAGAATTAGATGGATGATTGGTATTACTTTAAAAGTCAATATACAATATATCCTTTATCCTTGCTCCCAAAATCCTTACTCCAAAAACCTATTTCTCAATCACCTTAGCTACCAAAAAGTAATCCTTATCGTGCTTAGGTGCGTTTTCAAGGGCTTCCTGGTGGGTAACTTGTTGTTTTACCACATCGTCGCGCAGTACGTTGGCGCCATCGGTCATGTAAACCAGTGGTTCAACGCCGGTGGTATCCAGTTCGTTAAGTTTGGCCATAAAGTCCAGAATCTTGCTCATGTCTTGTATCATGTTCTGCTTTTCTGTTTCGCTTAGTTCTAAGCGGGCCAGGTGGGCAACTTTTTCAACTGTTTCTTTATCTATAGTCATGCCGATTGCAGTTTTTTATTAATAATAGCGTGTACCTCATCGCGCAACGCGTCGGCATCATCTAATGTCAAATGAGCCGTTTCGATGGGTTTGTGTACAAATATATCACAAATTCCCGGTCTGCTGCCCCGTTCTTTGCCGGTATCCCAAAGCACTTTCCAGGTATCTAATGATGATATGGGCAAAATAGGTACCTTCATCTCAATTGCCAAACGGAATGGCCCGTTTTTAAAGGGGTGTAACTCGGGTGGGTAATCTTTGGGGATGGTTGCCTCAGGAAAAATAACTACGCTTGCCCCATTCCTTAAATGCTCGGCAGCCGCTTTAAACGCCCGGAAAGACGACATTTTGCTTTCCCGGTTAACCGTAATATCAATAGTGCGAAAGAAGTACCCAAGCACATAATTGCTCAATAATTCCTCTTTACCCATAAAACAAAGGTTGTTTTTTAATATGGTGCTAACGGCCGATACATCGAGGTTGGAGGTATGATTACCGCAAACCACATATACTTTGTGCCTATTTATAGGTTCTTCAAAGGTGGCGCTGTAAAATATGCCAGAGATACTGGAGCTTAAAAATATGATAAGCCGCCTTATTTGGTTAATGTATTTGTACCGGCTTTGCTTTTGTTTAAGCACAAATAAAGCTGGGTAACACAAGGTGAAAAAGACGGCTATGCTATACCTGTAAAAAATGGTATGTATCCTTTTCAGTGTTAATTTCATGTTCGCCAAATGTAAAAAAAATACTCGTTTTTGTAAGCTTAAAGCTGTAGCCTCAAAGCTAAAGTTATATTCCTACAGGGTGTTTTTTGTTTTGTAAGATTTTTTTAGGCAATGGTGTATAACTTTTCGGTAGCCTTCAACTTATCAGCTATAATAGCGAAAACCTCATCGCGCAGCGTGTCGGCGTCGGTAATGGTAAGGTTGCTGGTATCTATGGGTTTATGTACATAAAAATCGCAAATGCCTGGCCTGCTGCCATATTTGGTGCCCGTATCCCATAATATTTCCCAGGTGTTGGCCGAGGTTACCGGAATGACAGGTATTTTATGCTCAATAGCCAGGCGGAATGGTCCGTTTTTAAACTCGCACAATTTGGGTGGATAATTATCAGAAATCCCTCCCTCCGGAAAAATTACCATCGATATACCGTTCTGTAACTTCTCTGATGCTTTTTTAAAAGCCCGGAATGACGAGATCTTGCTGTCGCGGTTAACCGGTACATCAACCGACCGGAAGAAAAGGCCGGTTACCAGACCATCTTCCAGTTCTTGTTTGCCCATAAAGCTGCAATTGTTGTTTACCAATACACACATAGCCGAAATATCCAGGTTGGATGCATGGTTAGGGCATATAATATAGGTTTTACTCCAGTCTATAGGTTCCTCGTATTTAAAATTGTAGAATATACCAACCAGCGCCGAACTAATGAATCCCCAGGCCCCGCGCAGCTTATTCATGCTGTGGTAACGGGAGGGAGCTTTAGAAAGATATTTAAAAAAAGGCCATAAAATAAAGTAGGAGAGGGCTACGCTGATCACATACAAATAGATATGCACTTTTTTCAATATCATTTTCATCGTCACCAAAAATAGAAAAATTCCTTACTTTCGCCACATTATGGAAACTGTTGTTAGTGGCATCCGTTCAACCGGAAATTTGCATTTAGGGAATTATTACGGGGCGTTGCAAAACTTTATTAAAATGCAGAACGAGTTTAACTGCTATTTTTTTATTGCCGATCTACACTCGTTAACTACACACCCTACACCTGCCAACCTGCATAGCAATGTAAAGCAGGTTTTGATAGAGTACCTTGCCGCCGGTATAGATCCGGAGCAGGCCACCATCTACGTACAATCAGATGTGCCGGAGATAAGTGAGCTATATTTATATTTAAACATGAACGCCTACCTTGGCGAACTGGAACGCGCTACTTCATTTAAAGATAAAGTGCGCGCCAGCCCCGATAACGTGAACGCCGGCCTGCTTACCTACCCGGTATTAATGGCGGCAGATATTATTATTCACAAAGCCACTAAAGTACCCGTAGGTAAAGATCAGGAGCAACACCTGGAAATGGCCCGCACCTTTGGTAACCGCTTTAATAGGTTGTACAATAACGATTATTTCCCGGAGCCTTATGCCTTTAACTATAGTAGCAACCTGGTGAAAATTCCAGGATTGGACGGCAAGGGTAAAATGGGAAAATCAGAAGGAGAAGGCAATGCCATTTTTCTGGGGGATACCCCCGAGGCCATCAAAAAGAAGGTAATGCGCGCGGTAACAGATGGTGGTCCAACGGCCGAAAATCAAACCAAGCCACAAGAGATCCAGAATTTGTTTGATTTGATGAAAGTTGTTTCGTCGGCAGATACCTTGGCGCATTTCGATAACCTGTACAATACCATGGCTATCCGCTACGGCGACTTGAAAAAGCAGCTTACCGAAGATATGATCATCGCTACAGCCCCCATCCGCGATAGGATAAACGCTATTGCCGGCGATGCCGATTACCTGCGCAAAGTTGCCGCCATGGGTGCCGATAAAGCCCGTGCAAGCGCTTCAAAAACCATCAGAGAAGTACGGGAAATTATAGGATTTAAGAATTTTTAAGCTGGCGGAATCAATATTTACAGAATTAATGAATTTAAAGAATTGAGTTGTAAAAGATTTTTATAATTCTCACAAATCTGTAAATTAGGACAATTCTGATTCAGACAAACTCATTATCAACTAAAAATGCACATAGCTATTGTAGGAAATATAGGCGCCGGTAAAACCACGCTTACGGAAATGCTGGCCCATAATTATGGCTGGGAGCCACTTTTTGAAGCTGTAGACAATAATCCCTACCTGGAAGATTTTTACAGCGACATGAAACGCTGGAGTTTTAACCTGCAGATCTATTTCTTGAACAGCCGTTATCGCCAGATTATAGATATTCAAAAAAGCGGGCGTAATATTTTGCAGGACAGGACCATTTATGAGGATGCCTACATTTTTGCAGAAAATTTGCACGATATGGGCCTGATGACCACCCGCGATTACGAAAATTACGAGTCTATTTTTGCCAATATTACAGAGTATATCAAACCACCCGATCTGCTGGTTTACCTTAAAGCATCGGTACCCACACTGGTAAGCAATATTCAACGCCGTGGCCGTGAGTATGAGATAGGCATCCGCCTGGATTACCTGTCAAAACTGAACGAGAAGTACGATAAATGGATCAAAAACTATAAGCTGGGCAAACTGCTTATCCTCGATAAAGACAACCTCGATTTTGCCAATAAAACCGAAGATATGGCTACCATAGTGCAGCTGATTGAACGGGAGATTAATGGGTTGTTTTAGGAGATGTTATGTGTTGGACGTTATACGTTTTACGCCGAACCCAATATATTCTGATTAAGTAAACTATCCTAATCGTATAACTTAGTACGTAAAACGTATAACCATAATGAACATTTTAGGTATAATCCCCGCTCGCTACGCGTCTTCCCGCTTCCCCGGCAAGCCATTGGTTGATATTGCCGGTAAAAGCATGATCCGGCGCGTTTATGAGCAGGCTAAAAAATGCGTTGATTTGGCCGAAGTTATTGTGGCCACCGACGATGATCGTATTTTTGAACATGTAGTGGCCTTTGGCGGCCTAGCCGTTATGACCGCCGAACACCATCAAAGCGGAACAGATCGCTGTGCCGAGGTAGCTTCCCTGCACCCCGAATATGATGTAATCATTAACATACAGGGCGATGAACCTTATATCGACCCGGAGCAGATTACCAAGCTGGCTGCCTGTTTTATTGATGCAGATACACAAATAGCTACATTAATAAAAAAAATAACCAGTAAAGAGGAACTGTTTAACTACAACTCGCCCAAGGTGGTGATCAATAAATTATCAGAGGCTATTTATTTCTCCCGGGCTACATTGCCGCACATCCGTACGCAGGAACCGGATAACTGGCTTGAGTTTTACAATTATTTTAAGCATATAGGCATCTACGGTTACCGGGCCGATGTACTTCAACAGATTACCAAACTCCCTATCTCTGGCCTCGAAAAAGCCGAAAGCCTGGAGCAACTGCGCTGGATAGAGAATGGCTACCGCATAAAAGTTGCCGAAACGGAATTGGAAACTCATGCGATAGATGTACCGGCTGATTTGGAGAAGTTGAAGCTGTTTTAAATAACAGCATAATTGCCATATAACCTTTATGTCCTTGCGAGTGACAACCAGGGTAACCCAGAAAAAACAGTAATGACATCTTAAAAGAGACCGTCCTTGCGAGGAGGTACGACGAAGCAATCCCCAAATTACAGGGCGGATTTGCATAGCGACTCTGTAAGTAGGGGATTGCTTCGTACCTCGCAATGACGGCGGCGATGGTGTTGTGCTTGAAAAAATACACACTGATAATCAACACTTTAAAAGCATGTCATTATAAGGAACGAAGCAATCTCGTAGCCAATGCAGGTCGAATATGTAAATCTGATCTGTATTGGCTACGAGATTGCCACGCTACGCTTATAATCACGTGATTTTAAATAATTGATTAGCAAATGGTTTTTAAATGTAGAGGCGCATCACATACGTCTCACGCATGCAAATCCAACCTTGCAAATTCGATTGTCTGACGGGAGACGCATGTGATGCGCCTCTACAAGCACCCCCGTTTTCAATTACGTCATTACCTTTTTTTAGGTTAACTCTGGTTGTCACTCGCTAAGGAAATAGTTGTAGATGGTTTACCTGCCCTCCAAAACCGCAAATTTACGCCCGTAATCATCAAGCTGATCCTGAAACTGCTTATGCAGCCCGGTTTCGTTATAAGCTTTTGTTGTATCTACCAACCCATTCAACACATAAAGCTGAAACTGCACCTCGCCAACATTGAGAGCTTCGGGCTTGTTTTGCAGCAGAGTATAGTTATATGCCAGCTGATCTGTAAGGTAATTATCAACCCCTTTGGCATAGCGATTGGCCAGTTCCTTGTCGTTAAGTTTATAGGCTAACTGGGCCAGTAACAGCTTGCGGTGGGCGGTATCAATGTTGGGGTTAATATCGGGCATTTCCTGGTCAAACTTATGCAGGGCGTTTAGGGCAAGGTCGCTGTGGCCGTCTTTGATCAGGCCCTGGGCAAGGTCATGAAAAGTGGTTTCCATAAAAGGGTAAAACTCCGTTTTGCTTACGTCATCCAGGTAGCGGGCATTTTTAAAATTGCCGTACTTAAATTTATGCATTACGTTATTGTACATCACCAGACTGTTTACCTTGCTCAACTGATCGTGCACCGAGGTGTCGGCCTTAAAGGGAATAAGGTGATAAGCAAATCCTTCTTTATACAAATAGGGCTGCATCCCTATCATATACTCGGGGCTTACTCCAATGGTAAAACAAATTGGCCGCTGCCAGTTGTTGTGTGCAAGCAGGTCAATCATAGCCAGTTTATCTTTATATAGATAATCGCCGGTATATTTCCATTCCATCTCGTTTGTCAGCTTAGTTTTTTGCTGCGGGGTTATTACGCCATTTTTTACCAGTTGATCAGCATCTACCTTCAGTTTAAAATTTTTGGTGGGCAGGTAGTTCATGCTTTCGCCGCTTTGGTACTGCACCTTGGTTCGGTCGTCGTCAGAAGTTATAAAATCAAACACATCCTTTACATCAACCGAGCCGGGGATTTTGGCATCATTGTAACCTATAAAATCGCGTACACCTTGTTTATATTTTTCAAAGGGCATGGTGATGGGCAGCGGTGCCGATTGGTTCATAGGGTGCTGCATCTGGCGGATATACCAATCGCCGCTAAACAGGCTGGTACATACTATGCGCACATCGGGCCGTACACCTTCAACCTCCTGATCGTACCATAGGGAATAAGTATCATTATCGCCATTGGTAAACAGTACGGCATTTTTAGGGCAGGAGATCAGAAAGTTATAAGCCATATCATGCGCCGTAGTTTTGGTAGACCGGTCATGATCGCCCCATTCCTGCCTGACCATTAAAACGGGCGCCACTAATAAACAAATCACTACCGATGCCAGTGCCGCGCCGCGGGCATTTACTTTTTGTTTAATAAAATCGTTAATGGCCAGTACGCCCAAACCTATCCAAATGGCAAAGGCATAAAAAGAGCCCACGTAAGAGTAATCGCGCTCGCGGGGCTGTACGTTGGCCTGGTTAACGTAAAGCACTATAGCCAGGCCGGTGAAAAACCAAAGCAGTCCAATAACCATGGCATCGGCCTTTTTACGTTTAATGTGGTAGGCCATCCCTAATAAACCAATAACCAATGGCAATGCATATAATGGGGTGTAAGTGTTGGATTCGGTTACAGATTTGGGCAGATGTTTGCTGCTATCAAACAAACCCGATGTCCAGTTACCGTCAATGGCGGCGGCGCTGGTTTGGCCATCGGCATCGTTATAGCGGCCAACAAAATTCCACAAAAAGTAGCGCCAGTACATCTGGTACATTTGCCAGCTTAGCATCCACCTCATGTTATCGGCAAAGGTGGGGCTTTGTCCATCGGCCAGTTGTAGCCATTGTTTGTAAAACTGCACGTTTTGGGCATATTGCGGGTCGCCCTCGGTGCTGTGCATGCGGGGCATCAGGGTATTATGATTGTAGGTGTTTATTAGCTTTTTGCCGCTTACTTCGTAATGATCCTTACCCTTGCGGTACAGGTTTTTGCCTTCCTGCTGGTCGGTAAGTTTGGCATCAAAGTAGGGGCCATAAAGCAGGGGCGTTTCGCCGTACTGGATGCGATTAAGGTAATCGTTAAGAGTAAAGGCATTATCCGGATGCGAGTTATTCAGATCGGTATTTGCAGCAGCACGGATGGGGATATAAATAAACGACCCATAACCAAAATAAATAAACGCCAAGCAAACCAAAGCCAGGTTTAAAGCCGGTTTTTTATTGCGGATGCTGTACCAGATACCCCAGGCTAATGAAACGATGATGAGCAACACAAAGCACATGGCTCCGCTGCCAAAGCCCAGCCCCAGTGTATTTACAAAAAACAGATCGAAGTAAGCCGCGAATTTGATGGTGTACTCCCTGATGCCATACTGTACCAGGCCCAGTAAAACAATACTAAGCGCAAACACCACCAGGCCGCTTTTTACCGAAGGTTTTTTATACCTGCGTAAATAATAAACCATAGTAATGGCCGGGATAGTTAGCAGGTTAAGTAAGTGGATGCCGATGGATAAGCCCATAATGTAGGCTATCAATACAATCCACTTATCGGCGCCGCGCTCATCAGCATGTGCATCCCATTTTAAAATAGCCCAGAACACTACTGCGGTGCATAGCGAAGAGAGGGCAAACACAATGGTTTCTACGGCCGAAAACCAAAAGGTATCGGTATATGCAAAGGCCAAAGAACCAACCAGGCCGGCCCCCATTATCGCAATCAGCTGTGATGATGTGATTGTTTCGCCTTTTGCGATAAGCAGCTTTTTTGCCAGTGCGGTAATTGTCCAGAACAAAAACATTACCGTGGCAGCGCTTGCCAGGGCCGACGCGAGATTGGTAAAATATGGTACTTTGGTTTTATCGCCCATTGATAACAGCGAAAATACTTTACCCAGCATGGCAAACAGAGGGTAGCCCGGCTGGTGCGATACCTGCAGGCGGTAGGCGCAGGCTATAAATTCGCCACAGTCCCAGAAGCTTACAGAGGGCTCCAGGGTTAAAACATAGGTGGCCAGCGCAATTACCAGGCAAAGCCAGCCCAACAGGTTGTTTGTTTTGTTATACTGCATCATAAATAAGGTTGTAAAAGTTTTATCATACGTTAATGGGGTACAATTTCGATGTTAGTTGCCAAACTACCATGTGCTTTAACAAACCCTTAACATCTTTTAACAGATTTTAACTTATTGATTTTTAGTGGTTAAACGTAGCTCTGCAAAGTTTTGTTAAAGCACAAAAAGAGCGTGTAATGCCTTTGGTATTTCTTTTCGTTTTTAAATTGTAATTGTTTCATTTTATTTTTGTTGTAAAATTAACGGTTGATAAAATGTTTTTATCTGGCCGTTTTTTATAAACAAGTAAGGCAAAGCCTGAAAATTTTCTTACTTTTGTATCCCGTACACAAACATTTGGTTTCGGCCTAAAACCGCAGCCATTTTTCAAAAAAATCATGACTAAATATATTTTTGTTACGGGTGGCGTTACCTCGTCGTTAGGGAAAGGTATTATCTCCGCTTCATTAGCCAAACTACTTCAATCGCGCGGTTACCGTGTCACAATCCAAAAGTTTGATCCCTATATAAATATCGATCCGGGAACATTAAACCCATACGAGCATGGCGAATGCTATGTAACCGAGGATGGTGCCGAAACAGACCTGGATCTTGGTCACTACGAACGCTTTTTAAATACCCCCACATCAAAGGCCAATAACATTACAACCGGTCGTATTTATCAAAATGTGATCAATAAAGAGCGCGAAGGTGCTTTTTTAGGTAAAACTGTACAGGTAGTACCACACATTACTGATGAGATTAAACGCAACTTCCGCATCCTGGGCGAAAGTGGAGATTACGATATTGTGATCACCGAGTTAGGTGGTACTGTTGGCGATATCGAATCGCTGCCATATATTGAGGCCGTACGTCAGTTTAGGTGGGAGATAGGTTCTGGTAACTCTTTAGTTATTCACCTTACCCTGGTTCCTTTTCTAGCAGCAGCAGGTGAGTTAAAAACAAAACCAACCCAGCACTCGGTAAAAATGTTATTGGAGTATGGTATTCAGCCCGATATTTTGGTTTGCCGTACCGAACATCATTTAAATGCCGATATCCGTAAAAAAATTGCCCTTTTCTGTAACGTAAATATTAACGCGGTTATCGAGTCGATAGATGCATCAACCATTTATGATGTGCCTTTGCTGATGCTGAAAGAGCAATTAGATAAAACCGTATTAACCAAACTTAAATTACCACACAAAACCGAGCCGGTTTTAGATAATTGGAAAGACTTTTTGGGCCGTTTAAAAAACCCAACTGCCGATGTTCGCATTGCCCTGGTTGGTAAATACGTGGAGTTGCCTGATGCTTATAAATCAATTACCGAGGCATTTATACATGCCGGTGCCGCCAAAGAGTGTAAAGTAAGAGTAGAATATATTCCATCAGAAAGCTTAACCCCCGAAAACGCTATTGACAAGCTGAAGGGCATGCACGGTGTGCTTGTAGCACCGGGCTTTGGCGAACGGGGTTTTGAAGGAAAGATCCAGGCAATTCGTTATGTACGCGAAAATAACATCCCGTTTTTTGGTATTTGTTTAGGTATGCAATGTGCTGTTGTTGAGTTTGGCCGTAATGTTTTAGGGTTAGAAAATGCCAACAGTACCGAAATGAATCCTGAAACTGCTCATCCGGTTATTGGTATGATGGAAGATCAGAAAACCATCACCAACAAAGGTGGCACCATGCGCCTTGGTGCTTATGCCTGTGAATTGAAAAAGGGTAGTAAAGCAGCAACTATATACGGTAAAACAAGCATCTCCGAAAGGCACCGCCATCGTTATGAGTTTAATAACGAGTATCTTAAGCAGTATGAAACTGCCGGCATGCTGCCATCTGGTATTAATCCGGAGAATGGCCTTGTTGAGATTGTAGAGTTAAAAAATCACCCGTTTTTTGTTGGCTCGCAATTTCATCCCGAATTAAAATCAACAGTTGCAAATCCACACCCACTTTTTATTAACTTTGTCGCCGCTTCACTGGCTTATGCCCGTAAGAAATAAGTAATTGTACGATACAATATAATGGATAAAAATACTTTCACAGGATTATTCCTGATTATGGCTATCATAGCCGGCTCTATTTATTTTTTAAAGCCGAGCGATGCCGAATTAAAAAAAGAACGCCTTGTACAACATCAGGATTCTTTAAAAAAAGGACTGTTTAATAAAACAAATACCCCGGTAGCAGCTAAGTTTGATACAACCAAAGCGATAGTTAAAACGGTAGCCGATTCGGCCACGTTAAAAAGTCCGTTTGGTGCAGCCTCTGTAGGCAGCGAAAAACTGATCACCATTGAGAACCAGGAACTGGTTGTTAAGCTAAGTACAAAAGGTGGTAAAGTAGCTTTGGTTGAGTTAAAGAATTATAAAACTTTTGATAAAAAACCGCTTATACTTTTTAGCGGCGAGAAAGATCATTTTGGTTTAAACTTTAACGTTGGCGCAAAAAATATCAATACCGATGAGTATTATTTTACACCAAGCGGAACCGACCTTAAAGTTGCCGAAAAAGATTCGGCTTCAATCACCCTGCGTTTAAGCTATAGCCCAACCCAGTATATCGATTATATATACAGCTTAAAAGGTACTGGCTTTAAACTGGGTCTAACCATTAAGCCAACAGGGCTTGATGGTGTTATGGCCAACAGCAGCAACCTTAACCTTAACTGGGTAGCCAGCCTGCACAAACAGGAAAAGGATATGAAACAGGAGCGCCAGTACTCTACCGTGTATTATTACAATAACGAGGGTACGGTTGATTGGTTGAATGAAAATAAAGACGATTCAAAAGAGATCAGCGATAAAAAAATGTCGTGGGTATCTTTCAAACAACACTTTTTTTCTAATACACTGGTTGCTCAAAATGGTATCGCCAAATCAAACCTGTCTGTAACAACAGATGTAATAGATACGGCCGATGTTAAGTTAATGAAAGCCGATCTGGCATTGGTACGGGGTACAGATGGCAGTGTGCCAATGGAGTTTTATTTTAGCCCTAACCGTTACTCTACCTTAAAAGGTCAGGGACACGACCTTCAAAAACTGGTTTATTTGGGCTTTAGTCCGTTAAAATACATCAACCAGTTTGCGGTATTGCCTTTATTTAACTTTTTAAACCAGTTTAACTGGAACTATGGGTTAATAATTTTGATCCTTACCATTGCGCTTAAGCTGGTATTATCGCCGCTTACCTATAAATCATACCTTTCAATGGCCAAAATGCGTGTGCTGAAGCCCGAAATGGATGAGATAAAAGCTAAAGTTGGTGACGATAACCCTACGCTTTTACAACAGGAATACCTGAAGCTTTATAAAAAGGCCGGTGTAAATCCATTAGGCGGTTGTTTACCATTGGTTATACAGATGCCAATTGTAATTGCATTCTTTAAGTTTTTCCCAAGTTTATTTGAACTGCGCGGACAAAGCTTTCTGTGGATGCATGACCTATCAACCTACGATTCGGTAATTAAATTTGCACCTATAGCATTTTTAAATGGGGTAGATCACATTAGTTTAATGTGTTTGTTGATGACCATTTCAACATTGATCTACACTTACTTTAATAACCAGATCTCGGGTGCAACGGGCCAAATGAAATATATCGGTTACATTACACCGCTTATTTTCCTTTTCACCCTTAACAGCTACCCATCAGGTTTAAATTACTACTACTTTTTGGCCAACATGCTAACCTTTTTACAACAATACCTGATTAAGTTTATGGTTGATGATAAAAAGATCCATGCCCAGATACAGGAGAATAAAAAGAAACCAGAAGACACTAAAAAGAAAAAATCAGGCTTCCAGGCTCGTATGGAAGAAATGATGAAAGCTCAGCAACAAACTAAGAAATAATTTTTTGGATGAAGGGCCTTTGGATGAAGGGCCTTTGGATGAAGGACTTTCGGACAAAAGACTTTAAGAACGCAAAATATCCCGGGAGGTTAGCCTCCCGGGATATTTTGCGTTCTGAGTCATTAATTATGTCATCGCGCTCATAATCTGAGCATCTGAAATTTGCATATCTGCACATCTATAACCAAACTCCCGCGAGGTTAGCGTAGCGTAACTCGTGGGTAAATCAGGAGTAAGCTTTCAGCTTAAGTACAATAACAATATAGGGGCAGCTGAAAGCTGCAACCATATTTACCCACGAGCTACAAGCTCGCGGGAGTTGTGCCATTAATTATGTCATCGCGCTCATAATCTGCACATTTGAAATTTGCATATTTGCACATCTATAACTCGCATATCTGAAATTTATTCCCCCTGCTTCAATACCCCATCCTCAACCCACCACCAAAGCCATTTACCCCCGGTTGCTTTTTTTAAATCAAAACCCGCTATGTCAAAGCTACCGTTGCCTTGGGGAGTGCCTTGTATTTCGTAAACTTTTATGGCCTGGTGCTGTCGGTTCCAGTTTAAGGGTTTGCCGGGTTGGCAAACTTCGGGAGCTTTACTGCGGTTGGTAATTAAAAAATAGGCCTTGCTGGTGCCAATTACAGTTGCCTGGCCATGTTGGTCCATACAAACGGCAGTGCGCTCATCGGCGGCTATGCCTTTGGCAAAAATATTCCAACTGTTAATTATCCGGCTTAAAAAGGCCACATGCCGGCCCTGGCGTTTACGGGTTAAGTAGTGCTGATCTGTAATTACCGATTGCAGGTAGGGGGCATGCAAAAAATCATTGTTATAAACTTTAACCAGGTTGTTGTACGGATCGGCCAATGCTTCATCGGCTGTAATGCTGCCGTCTTCGCCGCTATAATAAAAGCCGCTTAATATGGCGCAGCCTGCACTGGTGCCGCCAACCGGGGCATGTTTTATGTTTAGCAGGTAGTTAATGGCATCAAGGGTTTTGGTATCTTTCCAAAATTTGATGTAGTTGGATTGATCTCCACCTGCAATAAACAGCATTTCGGCATTGCGAATAATGTAGGCTACCGTATCGTTATTGGCCAGCTCACGGGAGTTGATGAGTAGGGTTTCTACCGAGTTTACTTTGCCCAGCCCATAAATGTATGGATCATAAGCATCTGTACCCGATGCGCGGATCACTACCACATCGCCGCCTCCACTGCGGTTTATCATCCATTTAAATGCCGCATCAACATCTTTGCCGCCGCCTATCATGGCTATCCCTCCTTCAACCGGTGTGGTTACATTAGCAGTATCGCCTATAATACCAATAGAAGCAGGGCGATCAGGAATGTGTTTGACGGTTTTGATGGTATCCGGTTTGCCTGATGTAAAAGCGGTAAAACCAAAGGCTGTTATGATTAGAAATATTAATGGCATGAAAGGTAATTATCTACAGTAAATTCATCAAGAAATCTATTTATTTAAACTTACAACTCTAACTGCAGATTAAAAACTAAAACTGATCTGAGGTTGTAATATAAATAATGCAGAACCACGTTAATTACGATAACATTTTTTTAACTTGGATGTTGTTTTGTTATCAATAAACTTTAATGTTAAAACCTCCTATACCAGAAAATGAAAGCGAACGCCTTGCGGCGTTAAATTCCTACCAAATTTTGGATACCATACCCGAACAGGGATTTGATGAAATAACCCTTATCGCGTCAGAAATTTGCCAGACACCCATATCATTGGTGAGCTTAATTGATAACGACAGGCAATGGTTTAAATCGGCTCATGGTGTTGCATCCACCGAAACACATAAAGATTTTGCTTTTTGCGCCCATGCTATTTTACAGCCAAATGAGGTGATGGTAGTACAAGATGCCAATAGTGATGTACGTTTTACAGATAATCCGCTGGTAACAGGTGATTCGAAGGTGATATTTTATACCGGAGTACCGTTGGTTAATCCGGATGGGCATGCTTTAGGTACTTTATGCGTTATAGACCATACCCCACGCGAACAACTGGATGCCAGGCAATTAAAAACGTTAAAAGCCCTGGCCAACCAGGTAGTGGCCCAGCTCGAGTTAAGAAAAAAAGTGGCCGAACTTGACGCTGCGAAAAAGGCGCTGGAGCAATCTAATCAATATCTCGAAAAATTTGCCGTGATGGCGGCGCACGATATCCGTAATCCGCTTACCAATATTTTACTTACCAGTAAGGTGTTAAAAGATAGGTTTAAAGATAAGCTGGATGATAAAGGCAATAAGTTTTTGGATATTATCAA
The DNA here is from genome assembly GCF_014205845.1 of Mucilaginibacter cryoferens. Classification (GTDB taxonomy): domain Bacteria; phylum Bacteroidota; class Bacteroidia; order Sphingobacteriales; family Sphingobacteriaceae; genus Mucilaginibacter. The sequence goes on along the minus strand of NZ_JACHCR010000001.1, from coordinate 12,418 downwards.
TAACTCATCGCACAAGCTAATCTCGTTGCTGGAGAAAATGTTGGATTACTCCAAATCGGCCAAGGTACTGATGCAAGACAGGGAAGAAGCAGAAGTGCTGCACCTGCTTGATGAGGTACTTAAACTGGTTAGTGTTCCGCCATCTTTTACCATCGAAATAGCATCACGGCCAATTAAAATAACCACTTCTGTAATAGCGTTTGAGCAGATTATGAGCAACCTGCTTAACAACGCTATCAGGTATAATAATAAAACAGAAGGTATTATACAGATTGAATTTGATGCCGACAACTGGTTTTATACTTTTAATGTAACCGATAACGGCGTAGGTATCTCGACCGAAAACTATGCTAAAATATTTGAACCCATGACCACACTGGGCACCAAAGACAGGTTTGATGCAGTTGGCTCTGGCGTAGGGTTAAGCACGGTAAAAGGGCTTGTTGAGGCCTTAGGTGGTACCATAAAGGTAAACTCGGTTATTGATGAATTTACTACGTTTACTTTTACGCTGAAAAGGTAGTTGTTACTAAACCAACTTAAGAAGTTTTACTTTGTAAGTTGGTTTAACTAAAAAACGTTGAATGCCTAATTAATATTTATAAGGCTTTATTGTAGCACATGAGCAGGCACAGTTTGGATCGCTGATGCCCATTTTCTTTAAAAAGAACTGGTAAAAGCCAATGCGATCTGTCATGCCATAATTATCGCCTTTGCCGCATTCTATATCACCGTTTACGATGTTGATGGTCATCCCGAAGCCTGGTGTGGTACGGCCGTTTGCCTTGTCGACAGCGTTGGGTTGCCATTTACCGGTCATTACATCATGGGCCGATGGTTTATGGGTTTCGGGGGTCATCCAAAAATAAATGGCCGCTTTAAAGGCAACCACCGGGTCGGTTTCAACCAATTCGGGGTTATTGAGCAGTATCTTCGGATCGCCAAAAATACAATTGGAGGCATAACCGTAGTTACCGTTATAGCTTAGTTGCATAGGGCCACGACCATAATATTTTTTGCCTTTAACGGCCGGGTACTCGTCGCTATCTGATATATATACGTTGGATGTATTGTCTTCATGGATAAGCATTAATCCATCTGTGTAGCTGCCGTTCATGCCGTGGCGGGTTTCGTGGGCTATCTGGGCAAAAAAGGCGGCCAGTTCTTTTTTATTGATATCGGTACTAAAAGCTGTGCAAAATTCGCCGTAGTCGACAGTAAAAGTACTATCGGGTTTCTTTTTGGCCCAATCCTCGTTCCAATCGGCATCCTGGCGTACAACGGTTGCCTTGCCTGTGGTTTTATCTGTGCGGATAAACTGGTAAACCGAAACTGCTCTGCGGGTTATTTTTACGCTTACCTGCCCTAATTCATTGGCCGCTTTAATGAAGGCGGCGTAAGTATAAAATTTATCACGCTGCGGAAAAAGATCGTTAAATTGTTTTTCGGTTAAAATACTGCTGATAGATGCTTTAGGCATTGATGCAGCTGCGGTTGAATCGGTAGTTTTTTTAGTATTGGTGTTGCCGCCACAGCTAAATGACGATATGGTAAATGCAGTGGCTGCTATGAACGTTAGTTTAGATGATAATATGATCGATCTCATAATTTTATAGATAAATAGTTTTGACTATATTATTAATGCAAGTTTAATGCTAACATTTAATAAAAGTATTTTATCTGCAATAATTATACTAAAGTACGGGTGATATAATATTTAGTTTAGCCTGCTTGTTTCTGGTAAAAGTAATATATTCACCTGAGTGAAATTTGATTTACAAACCATTGTGAGTTGTAAATGCGAAGACGCTGAGCGGTGAATGGCAAGCGGGCGAAAGATTTACGAAGTTTTAAAAACTCCGTAAATCTGGGGCTTTGTAACATGCTACGTGTTGCAACTGTGCGGTATGTGGATAGCAATGATGGGGGCTACGAAAAGAATTTATGAAGATATATACTAAAACAGGAGATAAGGGGTTAACATCATTGATAGGCGGTACACGTGTGCCTAAATATCACCTGCGTATTGAAAGTTACGGTACGGTTGATGAATTAAACTCCTACATTGGTCTTATCCGCGATCAGAACATTGCGGAACACGATAAGGAGATATTGAAGCAGATACAGGACAGATTGTTTACAATAGGCTCCTCATTGGCGGCCGATCCCGAACGCTCGAAAATGGTGATACCAGATTTGTATATGACAGATGTGGAATTGCTGGAGCAGGAAATGGATTTAATGAACGAACAATTGCCGGAGTTACGTCATTTTATTTTACCGGGAGGTAGTAATACCATTTCGTTTTGCCATATTGCACGATGCATTTGCAGGCGGGCCGAACGGATCACCGTTCAGTTGGCCGGAGAAAGTATAGTGGATGAAAAAGTGAATATTTATCTGAACAGGTTGAGCGATTACCTGTTCACTTTAGGTAGAAAAATTGGGAATGAACACAATGTGCCTGAAAATCAATGGGTACCACGTATTTGATAATGTGAAAAAAAATATTGATATTCCAATTGAAAATATTATACTTTTGCGAAAAAGTAAATTTACTTATAAAATTAAAATATAGAGAAACATGTATTGGACACTTGAATTAGCATCTCACCTTGAAGATGCGCCATGGCCCGCAACAAAAGATGAATTAATTGATTATGCTATCCGCTCAGGAGCTCCTGTGGAGGTGATTGAAAACCTGCAGGCACTGGAAGATGATGGTGAGCCGTATGAGAACATTGAAGAAATTTGGCCGGATTACCCTACCAAAGATGATTTCTTTTTCAACGAAGACGAATATTAATCAGCATAAAAAAGCCCTTTTTTAAGGGCTTTTTTATTGGCAATACTTTTTGGAATGATTTTGGTAATAGATCTAACACATTTATCACTTAAAACATAACAACATGAGAGGCCTATTGTACATCATCGCGGTTATCCTGGTAATAGGATGGCTATTCGGAGCATTCATTCACCCATTTGGCGGTGGTTTAATTCACATACTTTTGGTAATAGCAATTATAGCCGTACTATTGGGAGTTATTAGACGGGCATAAACATCCTGGTCTGTAATAAAAAGTCACCGAGTTACTCGGTGGCTTTTTTGCTTAAAAGCAATTCGGCGATGGCTATATCTTCGGGAAAGGTGATTTTGATATTCTGGTGGCTGCCTTCGGTAAGGTGTATGGCCACGCCTAATTGTTCAACCACGCTGGCGTCGTCGGTAAATTGGGGGGTAAATGTTTGCTGGTAAGCTTTCCTTAACAAGCCGGCTTTAAAAGTTTGCGGCGTTTGCACCAGGTAAATTTCATCGCGCAGCAAACTCACCGATTGTTTATCTGTGCCTTGTCTTACCGAATCACGGCTTTTAACGGCTGCTACAGCGTTGCCGTGCTCATGGGCATACAAGTATGAGGTTTGGATAACAAATGCACTGGTAAGCGGGCGAACGGCATCGTGTACAGCGATTAGCGCGTCATCATTGCCGTTTATAACATCCAGGCCGTTTTTTACCGAGTGAAAGCGGGTTTCGCCTCCTGCAACAAGGGTATGAGGGATAGTAAAGCTATGTTGGGTACATAATTCACTCCAGTAATTATGAAAATTGGCATGCAGTACAAGAATAATATCGGGCTTAACTGCCGAATTATAAAAAGCCAGCATCGTATGCATTAACACCGGTAACCCGTTAACCAGCAGAAACTGTTTGGGAACTGCCGACTGCATTCTTGTGCCAGAGCCGCCGGCGACTATAATAGCGTATTTCTTAGATTTGAGATTTGAGATTTGAGATTTGAGATTAGCTTCAGTCATTTTTTAGTCTTCTGTGTAAGTACTTAACATGTCATTCTTCGTTACTACCCATAACAAGTTTAAAAAATGCTTATCATTCTTTGTAACTATTCATGGCAAGTATTATGTCATTGCGATCCGTTAGCCAACGGAGTCAATCTCGTAACTCTACAGGGCGAATAAGCATGACTACGAGATTGCTTCGTGCCTTGCAATGATATTCTTTTAAGGCATTGATTATCAGTGTTTATTTTCAAACACAACACGATCGCCGCCGTCATTGCGAGGTACGAAGCAATCCCCGACTTACAGAGTTGCTATGCAAATCCGCCCTGTAAGTTGTGGTTTGCTTCGTCGTACCTCCTCGAAATAACGATCTTTTTTTGGATGTCATCAATGTTTTTTCCAGTCGAGCTGGTTGTCACTCGCAATGACATAGTTTTATATACGTCATTCCACCTTCAGAATACCCGGCCTTTACCACTCAGCATAACCATGTGGACTTAGATCAAATGGTGTTCTTAGTTTACAATACAAACTTTAGTAAATTTAAGACAAAAAAAATGAGATATGAACCTAAGCCTCATATCTCAAATCTAACATCTTATATCTAATTATTAGATGATCAGCATGGCATCACCATAGCTGTAGAAACGATATTTTTCTTTAACGGCAACCTCGTAAGCGTTCATCACATGCTCGTAACCGCCAAATGCCGATACCATCATCAATAAGGTTGATTCTGGCGTGTGGAAGTTGGTGATCATAGAATTGGCGATGCTGAAATCATACGGAGGGAAAATGAACTTGCTGGTCCAATCGTTGGCGGCTTTAAGTGTTTTGCCTGCCGATACTGCCGATTCGATAGCTCTCATTGATGTTGTACCAACTGCACAGATGCGTGTTTTACGATCGATACCGCGGTTTACAATATCAGCTTGTTTTTGCTCGATGATAAATTGCTCCGAATCCATTTTGTGTTTGGTTAAATCCTCCACCTCAACCGGGCGGAAAGTACCTAAGCCAACATGTAGCGTAACTTCTGCAAATTCAATACCTTTTAGTTCAAGGCGTTTCATCAATTCGCGGCTAAAGTGCAAACCCGCGGTAGGGGCTGCAACAGCGCCTTCGTGTTTAGCAAAAATAGTTTGGTAACGCTCTTTATCTTCGGCAGTAGCTTTACGCTTAATATATTTGGGCAGTGGCGTTTCGCCAAGGATCTCCACATTACGACGAAACTCTTCATCGGTACCATCAAACAAAAAGCGGATGGTACGGCCACGTGAAGTGGTATTGTCAACAACTTCGGCAATTAACAAATCGTCGTCGCCAAAATATAATTTATTACCTACACGTATTTTACGGGCCGGGTCAACCAGTACATCCCATAAGCGTAGTTCTTTATTCAGTTCGCGCAATAAAAAAACTTCAATTGTGGCGCCTGTTTTTTCTTTATTTCCATACAAACGCGCAGGGAATACTTTGGTGTTGTTAAGGATCATTATATCCTTATCGTCAAAATAATCAAGTACGTCTTTAAATATTTTATGCTCAATTTTGCCAGAATCTTTGTGTAAAACCATTAAACGCGCTTCGTCGCGGGTGGTTGATGGGTTGTGTGCAATTAACGACTCTGGTAAATTGAATTTAAATTGAGATAATTTCATGTTTGTGTATATGAATTTTCAGGGCGCAAATGTATGAATTTTTTTGTTAAATTCACGGATTTTTTTAAGGTGAATCTATATTAGTCAACTGTTAAGTTTAATATCAAAATACTGTAACTTAAAGGTAGCAGAATAGTCTAAAAAATAAATACATTCAAGTCGGTATAATTTGATCTAACATGCTGTTTGCAATTGGTGCAATTGGCAACTCATTAACCATTGAAATCAAAATAAGTTTATATGCTGTTTTTAAAACTTTTCGGCGAAAGCTTTTTGTTTGCTTATGATGCGCTAAGGCAAAACAAAATCCGTACAACGCTTTCATTATTAGGGGTAACCATAGGCATATTTACAATCATCGCCGTGTTTTCGGCGGTTGATACCTTGCGTAATAATTTGCAAAGCAGCGTTAATAAATTAGGCAACAACAGTATCTATGTTGAAAAGTGGCCATGGGTTGGCGGTAGCGACTTTCCGTGGTGGAAATACCTGCAAAGGCCTGTATCTAAACTGAAGGATTTTAACGAGCTATCGCGCCGCAGCCAAACTGCCGAGGCATTATCTTACGAGATCAGTATTGATAACCGCACTATTAAATATAAAAGTAATACTGTTGACGGTGCGCAGATAGATGCCGCTTCTCAGGATCATAACAAAACCTGGAATTTTGATTTTGCCGGTGGCCGGTATTTTACCGATATGGAATCAAAAACCGGTGCGCCTATAACCGATATTGGTTTTGATATAGCCCAAAATTTGTTCCCCGGCGGAGATGCTGTTGGCAAGCAAATTAAGGTGATGGGGCGATACGTAACCGTGGTTGGGGTGTTCTCTAAGCAGGGTAAGGATATGTTGGGGATATCTACAGATAAAGAGGTTTTGCTGCCGCTAAACTTTGCCCATAACCTCATAGATATTCAAAATGAAAGTTACCACCCATCTATTATTGTGCGTGGTAAAGAGGGGATACCTACCGATGATGTGGAAAGCGAGATAAGGGGATTGATGCGCTCTATCCGCAGCCTTAGGCCAGGGGTAGAGGATAACTTCGCCCTTAACCGTACTACTATGCTAACGCAGCAGCTGGATAGCGTTTTTAAGGTTTTAAATACGGGCGGCGCCATTATAGGTTTGTTTTCGATGCTGGTTGGCGGGTTTGGTATAGCAAACATTATGTTTGTTTCGGTAAAGGAGCGTACCAATATTATCGGTATTCAAAAATCACTGGGTGCTAAAAACTATTTCATATTATTACAGTTTTTAATAGAATCTGTAGTGCTTTGCTTGATGGGCGGGCTAATTGGACTTTTGTTTGTATACTTTTTAACTTTTGGTATAAAGGCCGTGTTTGATGTGCAGGTTATACTTGGTGCAGAAAATATTATTACAGGTTTAAGTTTCTCCCTGATAACAGGAATCGCATCGGGAATAATACCCGCTTATTTTGCATCAAGGCTCGACCCTGTGGAGGCTATTAGGACTAATTAAAGTAATAGATGAAATTTGTAAATCGTATTTCGCTGTTTGCGGCTGTTTTGGCTGCATCGGCATGTAAACAGGCCGCTAAACAACAGAATATTGCAAAAAATGATACGGCGGCTGTTAAGGTTGTTGGCGCACAGGTTGTTGATACTGCTAACACCGCTAAAGTATTTGAAGCTTATATTGGCCTTAAAAATGAGTTCCTAAAATCCGATGTGGCCGGTATTAAAGTAGCGGCGTTGGTATTAGAAGGTAAACTGGCGGGTATTAAAGGTTGCTCGGAAACAGCTTCTATAGCTCGCAAAATAGCTGCCGCAACTGATGTTAAAGAACAGCGCGCTTTGTTTTTAACTTTAAGTACAGATGTGATAGCGCTGGTAAAAGGCAGTAAATTAAAAGCTGCCACTATTTATGTTGATTATTGCCCAATGGCAGATAGCGGCAAAGGTGGTTATTGGCTATCGGTAGATAAAAAAATAGAGAATCCATACTTTCCAGAGCATATGAAAGAATGTGGATCTGTTAAGGAGCAAATGAACTAGTGTAAAGTCAATAGTCGCAAGCCGGATTTTAGACTTTCAACTAAACATTAAGCGTCAATTTATCTATAACATTACACTAACTCATTTCTTCCCTGTTAACATTTATAATTGGCAGGCAGTATTTAGCTACCTTTTCAAACAAGGTTTCGGGCACAAAAGGCTTGGTTAGGTAATCGCTCATGCCTGCTTCAAACGCCTTGTTATGAGTTTCTGGCATTGCATCGGCCGTAAGCGCTATAATAGGGATATTGGGGTGTGATGCCTTTATAATAGCTGTTGCCTCAAAGCCATCCATCACGGGCATCTGCAAATCCATAATGATGAGGTTGTAGTTATTGTTATTCACCATGTCTACCGCAATTTCGCCATTAAGTGCTTCGTGAACAATGGCATTCCATTTCTTTAAAAAACGACCGGCTATCATCAGGTTCATCTTATTATCGTCTACAATTAAAATATGCATGCCGCTTAAGTTGAAGGCAAGCCCGGCAACCGATGGGTTAACAGGCTGATGGCCTATAGTTTTTGGTGCTATAGCAAAGGCGATAGAAAAAGTGAAAGTGGTGCCTTTGCCCAGTTCGCTGATGACAGATATGGTGCTGTTGTGCAATTCAACCAGGCGCTTGGTAATGGCCAGGCCAAGTCCGGTGCCACCATAATCATTATTAATTACCTGCTTATCCTGCATAAAGGGATCAAACACAATGTTAAAACTCTCGGCACTGATGCCAATGCCCGTATCGGTAACGGTAAACTTAACGGTTACGCTTGTACCGTGTATTAGTTCTTTCTCTAATTTTATGGTAACACCGCCGGTATGGGTAAACTTAACCGCGTTGCTCACCAGGTTATTCATCACCTGCAGCAGGCGCATGGAGTCGCCAGTTAGCATTTCGGGGATGGTTTCATCTATGATTACATTCAGTTCCAATTTTTTTTCGGCAACCCGGGTATGAAATGATTGTTTTATTTTTTGGATAAGCTGGTGCAGGTTAAAGTGCGTGTTGCTTAATTCGAGCTTGCCAGCCTCAATTTTATTATAATCTAAAATATCGTTGATGATAGCGAGCAGGTTCTCGCCCGAAAATTTAAGTGTGTTAAGGTACTCCAACTGTTCGGGTCTTGGATCTTCTGAGAGCAGGAGATTGGTGGTGCCTATAACTGCATTCATCGGTGTGCGGATCTCGTGGCTCATGATAGACAGGAACTCCGATTTAAACTTAGATGCTTTTTCTGCCACTTCCTTAGCCCATATCAATTCCTGCCTTGCCTTTTGCTGGTCGGTTATATCTTCGCCAATACTGGCAGTTTCTTTAATGTTGCCATTTTCATCGTAGCTCACGGTGTTTTGCCAGCTTATGATGCGCTGCTCGCCATTACGGCACACAATGGGATTTACAAAATGGGCCCCAATGGTGTTGTTTTTAAACCAGCCAATCATATAATCTTTCAGGTCGTCTGGAATAAAGTTTTCCATCCAGTTCATGCCAATAATTTCTGCCTGTGAGTAACCTACCAGGTTTGCCAGGTATTTGTTACAAAAAACCACATTGGCGTTTTTATCTAAAGTGACGGCGGCCAGGTTAATGGTTTCTAAAACGAGTTTGTACTTACTTTCCGACTGGCGATAATCCAGTTCGGCCTGTTTACGTACGGTAATATCCTGTAAGGTGCCAATAATCTTGCGTATGCTGCCATCATCGCGCCTCATTAACTTGCCTATAATAATGCTCAAATATTTTAAATTACCGTTAGGCGTAATAATGCGGTACTCGTGCGATACATCTTTTAAATGCTCCGGTTTTTTTAACAGATGCTTTAATATGTACCTGTCATTAGGATGTACATATTTTAGTAGCAATTTGGCTCCGTTTACACCTTTTGATTGTGCCGCGGTAATTTCGTAAACGGTATTCAACTCGTCAGACCAGTCTAATACACCAGTAGTTAAATTCCATTTCCAATTACCAATTTTTGCAATAGTCTGGGCTTCAGTTAATTCTACCTGGCTTATTTTTACTGCTTTTTCTGAGAGCCGGGCTTCGGTGATATCCTGTAATACCCCAAAAATGCGTTTGTGATCACCGGCATCGTCCTGCAATAGTTCGCCGCGTATAATTTTGATGTATTTTAGGTTGCCTTTGGGCGTAATAAATTTGTGCTCAAACTGTGGTTGAGGGATCTTGTGAATGCTGGAAAGGTAAGCCAGGGCATTCTCGCGATCATCGGGATGGATAAGACTTATGTAGTAGTGAAATTTGCTAATGTTATCGGGGACGCTGTCAATTTCCAATAAAGCGTATAAATTATCAGACCAATAGGTCTCGCTTGTGCTGTGATCGTACCACCAATTACCGGTTTTTGAGATAGCCTGGGCTTCCAACAGCAGGGCTTCGTTGGCCTTTAAGGCGTCGGCATTTTTCTTTTGTGCAGATATATCAATCAACGCCGCCGAAATACGGCCCGAATATGCGCCTGTACGATCGTATACCGGCATCATATCGCACTTAAACCATTGGCCGGTACCATAATCAGATATATATTCAATGGATATTGGTAAACGGTTAGTAATTACAAAATCAAGGCAATCGATATATTTTTTTGCTTTATCAGGGGGTAATGTGTCTTCAATGCGTTTACCAATGAGTGATTTGGGGTCGGCGGCTCTGGGGATAAGTTCATTATACCAAACGTTAAGGCAGATTTTGCTTTCATCAAACTCAAATACCATATCGTTAAACGAGCTGATGAGCGAATGCAGGTTATCATTAAGCGTCATTACCTTATTAACCGCGTTTCTTAGCTGAAACTGGTAAGCCTTAACTACCAGGAAAGACACGTAGGCAATAATGGTAAATATTAAAATGAGTATCGCCAGTACAGGTAATGAAATATTTAAATGTGGTGCGGTAAAATAAGCCGCAATAATGGCGCAAAGATTAAGCGCACAGATGGCGACAAACTCCCAGGCTTTTTTACAAAATAAAGTTATGGCAATAAATATGGTGATAGAACTAAATAGATACGCATGCTCAAAACCATTGGTACCTAGTAATATATAGTTATTGACAACCAGGAACGCTAAAATGGTGAGGGAGGTACTTACCGTATAAGCGGTTTTGTTGGTGTTAAAGGAGAGCCCAAGCGATAGCAAACAAAAGAAACTGTTAATGACCCTCAACCAAATGGGGTCATAAGAGTTATAATAGCAAAGGTAATGTAATGAGGGACTTGCGATGAATAAACCAATAAGCAATAACCTGTAAATTGACTCGTCGTTTTGGATCATTAACAATGTTTTAACTTTCAACGACATTACAGTATGCTTTTTATTAGTGATTTGGGAAAGGATTACCTGGAAAAAATGGTTAAATTAATAAATTTGCACTTAAAAATTTACAAATAGTAAATTATCTTAGCGGTTATTAATACGCAGATTTAATTACATTTGTTGCAGATACAAAAATTTCTATGTCGGAAACAGTACAGTTAAAAATTGGTGATAAAACATTTGAACTCCCGGTAATTGAGGGTACAGAAGGTGAAAAGGCGATTGATATTTCAAAACTTAGGGATCAAAGCGGTTACGTAACGCTGGATATCGGCTACAAAAATACGGGTGCTACAAAAAGCGCCATTACATTTTTGGATGGTGAAAAAGGAATCCTGAAATATCGTGGCTATTCAATTGAGCAACTGGCAGAAAATGCCAGCTTTATTGAAGTAGCTTATTTATTGATATACGGTGAACTACCAACCGGGAAACAATTAAGTGATTTTCAGTATCAGTTGAGCCGTCATACTTTGGTTCATGAGGATATGAAGAAATTTTTTGATGGGTTTCCATCAAAATCTCATCCAATGGGTCAGCTATCGTCATTAATTGGTGCTTTAGCCGCTTTTAACCCCGAGTCGTTAAAACCAGGTTTATCTGCCGATGAAATAAACATAGAGATTATAAAGCTGCTGGCCAAAATGAGCACGGTAGTATCGTGGATCTACAAAAAATCATTAGGGCATCCGGTTGTATATCCTCAAAATAAATACGACTATGTAACCAACTTCCTGTACATGACGTTTGCCGAACGTACAGAAGACTACAAGGTAGATAGGGTAGTGGTTGACGTAATGAACAAATTACTGATACTGCACGCCGATCATGAGCAAAACTGCTCAACCTCAACAGTACGCATTGTTGGCTCGTCTGACGCTAATTTATATGCGTCTATTTCGGCAGGTATCTCTGCACTTTGGGGCCCGCTGCATGGTGGTGCCAACCAGGCGGTAATTGAAATGCTTGAAAAAATAAAAGATGATGGCGGTGATACTGATAAATGGATAGCTAAAGCGAAAGACAAGAATGATCCGTTCCGTTTAATGGGCTTTGGTCACCGTGTATACAAAAACTTCGACCCAAGGGCTAAGATCATTAAAAAAGCCTGCGACGATATATTAGAGAAATTAGGCATCAATGACGAGGTACTGGAGATAGCCAAAAAGCTGGAAGAAGTAGCCCTTAAAGATCCTTATTTTGTGGAGCGTAAGCTTTACCCTAACGTAGATTTTTACTCGGGTATTATTTACCGCGCATTGGGTTTTCCAACCGAAATGTTCACAGTGCTGTTTGCCCTTGGCCGCTTGCCAGGCTGGATAGCCCAGTGGAAAGAAATGAAGGCAAACAAGGAGCCTATCGGCCGTCCGCGTCAGATTTACACTGGTGATACCGATAGAGAATATAAAGATATTAAAGACAGATAGGGTTCTTTTAGGGGATAAGAGGAGTAAGGATAGAAGGACAAAAGATAAAAGACAAATTAAAAAAGCGATGGAGCAAGCTGAGGGCACTGAAAAAGTCTTTTAGAAAAGGCTGTTAAAAAAGGAGTAGGAGAATTAAGTTTTTCTGCTCCTTTTTTTGTATTTTAAAGGTGTATT